>MKWI01000018.1:92347-142445 GCA_001899715.1 Sphingobium sp. 66-54 | reverse complement strand
CAGGGTAGCTATGTATGGACGGGATAACCGCTGAAAGCATCTAAGCGGGAAGCCTCCCTCAAGATTAGATTTCATCGAGCCGTGGAAGACCACCACGTTGATAGGCCGGGTGTGGAAGCGCAGTAATGCGTGGAGCTAACCGGTCCTAATTGCTCTTTTCGCGCTTGTTAGAGTCCCACCATCATCGACAGTCCTGGGATCAGGACGGCGATGCGGGATGAATAAGCTCGTCGCCCGATATTTGGTCTTTCGATCCTTCCGAGGATCGAGCAAGGTGCATCGATTAAAACCCTGTTCGCTCGCATGAGCGCCTGCTTCATTGCTTGGTGACCATGGCGTCCGTGACCCACCCGATCCCATCTCGAACTCGGCCGTGAAACCGGACAGCGCCGATGGTACTGTGGCTCAAGCCCCGGAAGAGTAGGTCGTCGCCAGGCATTGCAGCCGGCGCTCATGAGATTTGAACAGGAACAAAACCCATTCACATATGTCTTCTCGAGACAGCGGCACGGCAGTCTTGCCCCGATGCCGCATTTGGCGCGGGATGGAGCAGCCCGGTAGCTCGTCAGGCTCATAACCTGAAGGTCGCAGGTTCAAATCCTGCTCCCGCAACCAATTTAAGACCTTTCAAGCCTCAGCGTCGACACGCTGAGGCTTTTGTTGTTTCCGAGCGCCATATCCCACGGTCATCGTGGCAGATGAAGTTCTCCACTACGGTCGATAAAACTGGGGGATATGGTGGGCGATGACGGGCTCGAACCGCCGACATCTTCGGTGTAAACGAAGCGCTCTACCAACTGAGCTAATCGCCCTTCAGCGCGGCGTTTGCCGCCGCGCGGTCCGGGCGCTCGCCATATCCGGGTAGGGGGCCACTGGCAAGCGGTGGCGATGGCGTATCTTGGGGCGCCGGCGACGGGCAAAGATGACAGGCATGACGTGTGCCGGCCAGAATCGTTGCAAGCCCCCCGGCGTTTCGCCCTAATCACTAAGATGGGAGGGTGGGACCCTCATCGCCGGAGGGGGCTGCGGGAAGGATGGCCGGGCTCTCCTTCCGGCGTGCTCTTTCAATGTCGTTCCGCGAACAAGCCGCCATTGTGCCGGACTGCCTGTACCCACGCGAGCACTGCTTCAGCCGCGGTCTCGGTCAACTCGATAAAGACACGCCGCCCATCGGCCGGATCGTCGATCCGCGCAAAGATCGCGCGGTCGGTGAGCTGGCGGATCCAGCGCAGTGCGGTGGTGGGCGGAACAGCGGCCGCGATACATAGGCTGGAGACGGAAACATGCTGCCCGGCGAGCCGCGCCGCCAACAGGTCCAGCATCATGTCCCAGGCCGGATCGGCGAAGAGATCGGCGGGCAGATATTGATCACGCATCCGCCGCGCGCGGATGAACCGGCGAATCTCGATTGCGCTGGGCTCGTCCCCGGTGGTCGGGCCTGTAGGCCGTTGGCGGGCGCGGGTATGGATGCGGTCGACGGAGTCGGTCGTGCCCTGTTCGCCGCGATAGCCGCCGCGCCTGTCCAGCACCATTCCCCCGGCCAGAGTCAGCGGCGGTTCGCCTAGCGTCATACGCTCGATGGTGGCAGCGAGGCGCCGCACTTCGTCGCTCAGCCGTTCAAGGCGCGCTACATCGCCATCCCGCGCGGCATCGTGCAGAGGCAGGGCCGGCGCCGGTGTCTGGTGAAGCGCAGCCATGACCAGCAAGGAGATAATCTCGCTTGCCGCCGGTTGACAGAGAAAGTCCGTCCCCGGCCCGTCAAGCATGGCCAGTGCGCAATCGAGCCCGGCGAGATCGGTGATCACCGCAAGCCGCGCGCCCGGCAGGCCGTGATGCCCTGCGAGCGCTTGCCCGCCCGCCCGGTCGAGCCGCTGCCTTATGTCCATATCGCGCGCGTCGAGCAGAATGAGATTGAGCATCGCCGTCCGGGCCAATCGTTCGGCCGCGTCTTCCGGCGCAATCCGTCCGATGCACCGCAATCCCGCCCGCTCGGCCCAGTCGGCTAGTACCGCTGTCGCCTGCCCGTCGCCGACGAGCAACACGGTCGGCCGGGTATCGACCTCGACGTGAGCAAGCGGTCCGGCTAGTGCGCTGACCTTTTCTCCTTCATGTCTTGCGCGCGGCCATACGGATACTGCGCTCTCTGCCCTGCAATCGCTGTTATACATCGCCGCCCCTCTCTTTCGTACCGCGTTTGTTCCGGTTATGCGCATTTTCTGCGCCATAATGAACCCCTTTTGTTCGGATTTGGTGGAAGCCTGACTCTCCGCACGAGGACTGCCGGGAATTAGCTCCGTTATGGAGAGGATGGATTCGCCGGGCTGCCATGCGAGCGTGCTCCACCCCAGCCGGCTCGCCCGTTGACACGCTGCCTTGAACCGCTATGGCCCGTGGGACCGAAGGGCCGCCCCCGGCGGTCCCATCTTGCCGGAACCATGATCGAGCCGATCAGGCCGGAAGTGGGTGGCCGCGCGTCCTTGCCGCGATCGCTCGCCCTTCCCCGCCGAGCGACCCGACACTGACAGTGAGGAGATTGAGCTGATGACCGCGATCGGACAGGACACGCTTGGCACGCGGGATACGCTGCAAGTCGGGGGAAAGAGCTACGGCTATTACTCGCTGGCCAAGGCCGCGGCCAAGCTGGGCGACGTCTCGCGCCTGCCTTTCTCGATGAAGGTGCTGCTGGAGAATATGCTGCGTTTCGAGGACGGCGTTACCGTCACGGTCGACGATGTGAAGGCGATCATCGACTGGCAGAAGAATCCCGCCGCTTCCAATAACGAGATCCAGTATCGCCCCGCGCGCGTGCTGATGCAGGATTTCACCGGTGTGCCCTGCGTGGTGGACCTGGCCGCGATGCGCGACGCGATGAACGCGCTGGGCGCGGACGCCGCCAAGATCAATCCGCAGGTGCCGGTCCATCTCGTCATCGACCACTCGGTGATGGTCGACGAGTTCGGCACGCCCAAGGCGTTCGGCGACAACGTCACGCTGGAATATCAGCGCAATGCCGAGCGTTATGAATTCCTCAAATGGGGCAGCAAGGCACTCGATAATTTCAAGGTGGTGCCTCCCGGCACCGGCATCTGCCATCAGGTAAACCTCGAACATATCGCGCAGGCGGTGTGGACAAGTACGGCCACGGACGGCGCCGCCATCGCCTATCCCGACACCTGCGTCGGCACGGATAGCCACACCACGATGGTCAACAGCCTCGGCGTGCTTGGCTGGGGCGTGGGCGGCATCGAGGCGGAGGCGGCCATGCTCGGCCAGCCGGTTTCCATGCTGATCCCCGAGGTCGTCGGGTTCAAGCTCACCGGCGCTCTGCCCGAGGGGATCACCGCCACCGATCTGGTGCTCACCTGCACCCAGATGCTGCGCGCCAAGGGCGTGGTCGGCCGATTCGTCGAGTATTTCGGCCCCGGCCTTGCCTCGCTCAGCCTCGCCGACCGCGCGACCATCGCCAACATGGCGCCGGAATATGGCGCGACCTGCGGCTTTTTCGGCATCGACGAGAAGACGCTCGACTATCTGCGCCTTACCGGCCGCGACGAGGACCAGATCGCGCTGGTCGAAGCCTATGCCAGGGCGCAGGGCATGTGGGCCGACGCTCATGCTGCGGACCCGATTTTCACCGATGTGATCCAGCTCGACATGAGCACCGTGCAGCCTTCGCTTGCCGGCCCGCGCCGCCCGCAGGACAAGATCGTGCTCTCGCAGGTCGACGAGCTGTTCAATGCCGATCTTGAGAAGGTTTACAAGAAGGCGGCGACGCGTGTCCCGGTCGATGGCGCCAGCCACGACATCGGTGACGGTGACGTGGTGATCGCCGCCATCACGAGCTGCACCAACACCTCCAACCCCAGTGTGCTGGTCGCCGCCGGCCTTGTCGCCAAGAAGGCGGTGGAGAAGGGCTTGAAGCCCCGCCCGTGGGTCAAGACCAGCCTCGCACCGGGCTCGCAGGTCGTCACGGACTATCTCAAGAAAGCGGGACTGACCCAGTATCTCGACGCGATCGGTTTCAACCTCGTTGGCTATGGCTGCACCACCTGCATCGGCAACAGCGGCCCGCTGGCCGCGCCGATCAGCAAGGCGATCAACGAGAACGACATCGTCGCGGCGGCCGTCCTCTCGGGCAACCGCAACTTCGAGGGACGCATCTCGCCGGATGTGCGCGCTAACTTCCTCGCCTCGCCGCCGCTGGTGGTCGCCTATGCGCTGAAGGGCACGGTGACGACTGATTTCGTCAGCACGCCGATCGGCCAGGGTTCGGACGGCATCGACGTTTATCTCAAGGATATCTGGCCGACCAATGCTGAGGTGCGGTCGGTGATGGACGGTGCGATCAGCCGCGAGATGTTCCAGAGCCGCTACGCCAGCGTGTTTACGGGTGACGAGCGCTGGCAAGCGATCGACGTGACCGGCTCCGCCACCTACAGTTGGCGCGCGGGCAGCACCTATGTCGCCAACCCGCCTTATTTCGACGGCATGGGCATGGTGCCAGCACCGGTCGCGGACATTGTCGGCGCCAAGGCGCTGGCTGTGTTCGGCGATTCGATCACCACCGATCACATCTCGCCCGCCGGTTCGATCAAGGCGTCCAGCCCCGCCGGCATCTGGTTGCAGGAGCGGCAAGTCGCCCCGGCTGATTTCAACAGCTACGGCTCGCGGCGTGGCAATCACGAGGTGATGATGCGCGGCACCTTCGCCAACATCCGCATCAAGAACCTGATGCTGGACGGCGTCGAGGGCGGCATGACGCGCTATCAGGGCGAGGTCATGCCCATCTATGACGCTGCCATGAAATATGCCGCCGAGGGCACGCCGCTGGTCGTCGTCGCCGGCAAGGAATATGGCACCGGCTCCTCGCGCGACTGGGCGGCCAAGGGCACCAACCTGCTCGGCGTGCGCGCCGTGATCGCCGAAAGCTTCGAGCGCATCCACCGCTCCAACCTGGTCGGCATGGGCGTTCTGCCGCTCCAGTTCGCGGAGGGTACAAGCCGCGAGACCCTCGGCCTCACCGGCGACGAGACCTTCACCATCCGCAACGTCGGCGCGCTCAAGCCGCGCCAGATCGTGACGGTGGAGGGCACCCGTGCGGACGGCTCCAGCTTCACGTTCGAGGCGCTGAACCGCATCGATACCGCCAACGAGCTGGATTACTTCCTCAACGGGGGCATCCTGCATTATGTGCTGAGGAAGCTTGCCGCCTGAGGGCGACCGGGCTGACAACGGGCAATCCCGTGCGAACAGAGACATGAGACTGTGGGCTCCGGCGCAAGCTGGAGCCCATCTCATTTGGTCGGGCATATAGGTTGATGGCGCCCGAGCTTCCGTTTTGAGCGGCCGCTCGGTGCGGCGATTATCCCTTCGGCTTCCTGAACCGCAGCGTCATGCGGTCGCTCTCGCCGACCGCGAGATATTTGTCGCGGTCAACCTCGCCGTTGCTGAGCGTGGGGGGCAGCATCCACACTCCCTTCTCCCAATCGGCCGTATCCTTGGGGTTGGCGTTGACCTCCGTGCTCTCCTCGAAGACGAAGCCAGCCGCTTCCGCCAATCGGCGCACCGTGGAGACCTTGAGGTAGCCGCTGGTCTTTTCCAGCGCGCCGTCCCGTTCCTCGGGCAGGCGGTGATCGACGATGCCGAGCGTGCCGCCGGGCTTGAGCAGATCGTAGAAGGTCTTGAAGCTTGCCGCCTCATTACCGCGCATCACCATGTTGTGAATGTTGCGGAAGGTCAGCAGCGTGTCGATGCTGCCCGGCGCGATACCGGTCTCGGGCCAGGGCACGAGATGTACCTTATCGTAGACGGCGGGATCGCCATCCAGCTTGGCCTTGAGCGCATCGAACCCGCGTCCGGCGGGCTGCGCGGCGTAGAATGTGCCTCTGCCCCTTAGCAGTGGCGCCAGTATCTCCGTATACCAGCCGCCGGCGGGCATATATTCGA
This sequence comes from Sphingobium sp. 66-54, assembly GCA_001899715.1. GTDB lineage: Bacteria > Pseudomonadota > Alphaproteobacteria > Sphingomonadales > Sphingomonadaceae > Sphingobium. The sequence continues at coordinate 136,499 of MKWI01000018.1, read as the reverse complement.
CGACCGTCTGGTCCGGACGGATGCCGAAGAAGCTCAATGTCTCGCCCGGATGACGATATTTGTCGCGCGCGATATTGGCGGCCGTGCGGCTCGGCGCCGCGATTGCCGCAGCGATCTCCGTGTTGACCGGGATTGAGGCCGTCTCGGCCTGGACAGGGGGTGTGACGAAACCTCCCGTCGCCAGCAGTGTAGCGGCGAGAAGCAGATGGGGTCGCAGGGGGGACATGGGGGCTCTCTCCTGGCGTGGCGTTGCACATGAGAACATGTCGCAATGCCGGCCGGAGCGCAAGCCACTGGAAATGTGGCGGATGCTTATTACGATGCGTGCGACCTATGCCGCCGTCGCCCGGCGGACCAGCGGCACGTCCGGGATACGGCTACGCATCGCCGGATCGAATGGCTGGGCGGATACGGACCGCCGGCCCGCTCCGCTCAGCGTCATGCCTCAAAAGACGCGGTCGAAGGCGCCTTTGAGCCGGGCGAGGCTCGCCGGGACGTCGGTCAACTTATCCAGCCCGAACAGGCCGAGGCGGAAGCTGTGATAATCCGGGCCTTCATCGACCATCAGTGGCACGCCAGAGGCGATCTGGAGGCCGATGGCGCCGAACTTCTTGCCGCTCTGCACCTCAGGATCGGTGGTGTAGGAGACGACGACGCCGGGCGCACCGAAGCCCTCCGCCGCCACCGAAGGGACCCCGCGGTCGGCGAGCATCTTGCGCACCGCATTGCCCTGCTCCCACTGCGCATCGCGCAGCTTCTCGAAGCCGATGGTCTTGGTCTCCAGCATGGCGTCGCGGAAGGCGCGCAGTGCGTCGGTCGGCATGGTCGCGTGATAGGCGTGGCCGCCGCTCAGATAGGCTTCCATGATCGCCAGCCACTTGCCGAGGTCGATGGCGAAGCTGGTCGATTTGGTAGCACGGCAGCGTTCCAGCGCCGTCTCGCGCATCATCACCAGTCCGGCCGACGGTGCGGCCGACCAGCCCTTCTGCGGGGCAGAGATCAGCACGTCGACGCCACTCGCGGCCATGTCTACCCACACGCAGCCAGAGGCGATGCAATCGAGCACGAACAGCCCGCCGACCTCATGCACGGCATCCGCCACGGCGCGGATATAATCGTCCGGCAGGATCATGCCCGATGCAGTCTCGACATGCGGGGCGAACAGCACCGCCGGGCGCTCGGCCTTGATCCGGGCGACGACCTCGTCGACCGGGGCGGGCGCGAAGGGTGCTTGCGGCCCGTCACCCTGCCGCCGTGCCTTCATCACGATCTCCTCGGCAGGGATCGCGCCGGACTCGAAGATCTGCGTCCAGCGATAGGAGAAGAAGCCGTTGCGAATGACCATCACCTTGGCGCCGGTGGCGAACTGGCGTGCGACTGCTTCCATGGCATAGGTGCCACCGCCCGGAATGAGCACGGCGCGCTCGGCGTTGTAGACCTCACACAGCGTCGCGTGGATGTCGCGCATGACGCCCTGGAACGCCTGGCTCATATGGTTGAGCGAGCGGTCGGTGAAGACCACCGAATATTCGAGCAGACCATCGGGGTCGATATCGGAACGCAAGCCAGCCATTTTGTTCTCCTCTGTTGCGGGGCCTGATTTCACGAACCCGCCGCATAGTCAAATGCCCTGCGGGTTAGGGGTTTGGCGGGGAAGCGAGTCGTTGCCCTTTCAGAACCCACCCGTACTCTCGCCGGCTCAAGGACATGCCAGCGCGTTCAGATCGGCGTGATGCCATTCCCCGCCAGCATGGCCTCGCAACCGAGGGCGGCAGCATCGTCCTCGTTGGACAGGGCGGCCACGGTGATCCAGCCTTCGCCGCGCAGGGCCGCGGCCCGTGCGGCATCGTGGCCCAGCGGCAAGAACAGGCGCCGGCCCGTCTCCTCGCCGAAGCCGGCGTCGATCAGTGGATCGGGATAGAGCGAGAAACCCATGGCCGGCTCGCTGGTCCCATCTCCATGCGCGACCGCGTAGCTGCCGCCGCGCCCGATCTCTCCGATGAAGCCTTCCGCGAAGATCGAGAAGCCGAACCAGCTTTGATATTCGAAGCCGTGCCGCTCGGTGGGATCGAGCGTGAGGGTGATGTCCCAGCCGATCGGTTTGGCGATGGCGCGCAGGGCGGCGATCCGCTCGGCAAGGGCGCCGCCAGCGGGACCGGCGTCGATCGCTTCGAGCCGTGTCATGGCCGGGTGGAATGGCCCTGTAGCCTCGATCAGCGCCTGGTAGGGCGCGGCATCCGCGCCCATGGCGGCGATGGCGCCCGCATCCTTGGCGTCCAGCCGCGCGCGTAGCCCCTCGACCTGTTGGGGCGCGACCGGCAGCGGGCCGGCGGCGAGCGCTGGCACCAGATCGGGCAGGGTGAAGTCGATGGTGATGCCCCGCACACCCGCGCGTTGCAGCGCCTCGATGGCGACATTGACGATCTCGACGGCGGCGGCGACGCTGTCCGATCCGATGATTTCGGCGCCCACCTGCATGCGCTCGCGCTCCGGCCGGAGCTGGTCGGTGCGCAGTTTGAGCACCGGGCCGCCATAGCACAGGCGTAGCGGGCGCGGCGCAGAGGCGAGGCGGGTGGCGGCGATGCGGCCGATCTGTGCAGTCATGTCCGGGCGGATCGCCAGCGTACGCTGCGAGGCGGGATCGACCGCACGGCAGAGATCCTCGGCCTTGGCGGATTGCAGCCGCGCGACCAAAGTCTCCTCGAATTCGGCGAGGGCAGGCATGACGCGGCGGTAGCCGTGGCAGGCGACGGTATCGAGCACCTCGCGCACGAGGCGTGCGGATGCCTCGGCCTGTGGCGGCAGCCGGTCGGCCAGACCTTCAGGAAGCAATCCGGGGGCAATCGTCTCGGTCATGCGCCGGGCTTTAGCGGATTTCGCCGCGCTGGGGAGGGAAAATTCGCGTAGTCGAACCGGGGCAGCGGTTTGCATCGCTGCCCCGTCCCGAATGCCTCTCCCGCCGCAGCGCGAACGGAAGAAGCCAATTCATCAGAAAAATTCGAGCGCGCGGACTATGCGCACGCCGGGGGCCTGCTCGATCTTTCGCATCAGTTCCTCGGGGACTCGCTCGTCGACCGAGAGCAGCAGCACCGCCTCGCCACCAGCCTCACGGCGGCCAAGGTGGAAGGTGCCGATGTTGATGCCGGCCTCGCCCAGCGTCGAGCCGACGGCCCCGATGAAGCCCGGCTGATCGGTGTTGACGATGTAGAGCATGTGACCGTCAAGATCGGCCTCGATCTTGATGCCGAAAATCTCAACCAGACGTGGGTTTGCGTTGCCGAACAGCGTGCCCGCGATAGAGCGTTCACCCTGGCTGGTCTGTACCGAAACACGCACTAGGGTGTGATAATCCGCCTCGCGGTCATGGCGCACCTCGCGCACGTCCAGCCCGCGTTCGCGGGCGAGGAACGGCGCATTGACCATGTTCACCGTATCCGAATAGCGCTTCATCAGGCCGGCGAGCACGGCGCCCGTGATTGGCTTGATGTTCAGCTCGGCGGCGGCGCCCTCCACTTCGATCGAGATGTCGGTGAGATTGTCATGTGCGAGCTGGCCGATCATGCTGCCCAGCTTTTCGGCAAGGGCCATGTAGGGCCTGAGCTTCGGCGCTTCCTCGGCGGAGAGGCTCGGCATGTTGAGCGCGTTGGTGACGCCGCCGGTCAGCAGATAATCGCTGAGCTGCTCGGCCACCTGTAGTGCGACGTTGACCTGTGCCTCGCTGGTGGACGCACCGAGGTGTGGGGTCGAGATGAAATTGGGCACGCCGAACAGCGGGTTGTCCTTGGCCGGCTCGACCGCGAACACGTCCAGCGCCGCACCGGCGATGTGGCCGCTCTCCAGCCCTTCCTTGAGCGCTGCCTCGTCGACCAGGCCGCCCCGGGCGCAGTTGATGATCCGCACGCCCTTCTTGGTCTTGGCGAGATTTTCGGCAGAGAGGATGTTGCGGGTCTGCTCGGTCAGCGGCGTGTGCAGGGTGATGAAGTCCGCCCTGGCGAGAAGCGTGTCGAGATCCACCTTCTCCACGCCCAGCTCGATGGCGCGCTCGGGGGTGAGGAAGGGATCGTAGGCGACAACCTTCATCTTGAGGCCGAGCGCGCGGCTGGCGACGATCGAGCCGATATTGCCCGCGCCGATCAGGCCGAGCGTCTTGCCCGTCACCTCGACGCCCATGAAGCGGTTCTTCTCCCACTTGCTTGCCTGTGTGGAGGCGTCCGCCTCTGGAAGCTGGCGGGCGAGCGCGAACATCAGCGCAATGGCGTGCTCGGCGGTGGTGATCGAGTTGCCGAACGGCGTGTTCATCACCACGATACCCTTGGCGCTGGCATAGGGAATGTCGACATTGTCGACGCCGATGCCGGCGCGGCCGATTACCTTGAGGTTGGTCGCCGCGTCGATGATCTCCTTCGTCACCTTGGTCGAGGAGCGGATGGCGAGGCCGTCATATTGGCCGATGATCGCCTTGAGTTCTTCCGGCGTCTTGCCGGTGATGACGTCCACGTCGACGCCGCGATCGCGGAAGATCTGCGCGGCCTGCGGGTCCATCTTGTCGGAAATGAGTACCTTGGGCATGGATTGAAGTCCTTTGAATATGGGCAAACGCGTCCCGCGCGGACGGCGGGCCGGGGCAGGATCATGCGATGAAGCCCCGGCCCGCGGATGCGGGAGCGCCGGAATGGTCAGGCGGCGGTCAGCGCGGCCTTGGTCTCGGCGTAGGCCCAATCGAGCCAGGGGCCGAGCGTGGCGACGTCGACGGCGTCCACCGTGGCGCCGCACCAGATGCGCAGGCCCGGAGGCGCGTCGCGATAGCCGGCGACATCATAGGCGGCGTCCTCGGCTTCGAGCAGCGATGCCATCTTCTTGATGAAGGCCGCGTCGGCGCCCTCCACCGTCAGGCAGACGCTGGTGATCGACCGGCTGGCCGGATCGGCTGCGAGATGGCCGAGCCACGGGCGGGCGGAGACGATGGCATCGAGCGCATCGGCATTGGCCTGCGCGCGGGCGATGAGCCCCTCGGTGCCGCCGACCGACCTGGACCACTCCAGCGCGAAGATCGCATCCTCAACGGCAAGCATCGAAGGCGTGTTGATCGTCTCGCCCTTGAAGATGCCCTCGTTGAGCTTGCCACCCTTGGTGAGGCGAAAGACCTTGGGCAGCGGCCATGCGGGGGTGTAGCTTTCCAGCCGCTCGACGGCGCGAGGGCCGAGGATGAGCACGCCGTGCGCGCCCTCTCCACCCAGCACCTTCTGCCAGGAGAAGGTGGCGACGTCGATCTTGTCCCACGGAATGTCGTAGGCGAATACCGCGCTGGTCGCGTCGGCGAAGCACAGGCCCTCGCGGTCCGCGGCGATCCAGTCGCCATTGGGCACGCGCGCGCCGGAGGTCGTGCCGTTCCAGGTGAACAGCACGTCGTTCGACCAATCGACCTGTGTGAGGTCGGGGAGCTGGCCATAATCGGCCCGCAGTGTCGTCGGATCGAGCTTGAGCTGCTTGGCGATATCGGTGATCCAACCTTCACCGAAGCTCTCCCATGCCAGCGCCGTCACCGGGCGTGCGCCGAGCATGGTCCACATCGCCATCTCGAATGCGCCTGTGTCCGAACCGGGTACGATGCCGATACGGTGCGTCTCGGGCAGGCCCAGCAGCTCCCGCATCAGGTCGATGCAATAAGCGAGGCGCGTTTTGCCGAGCTTGGAACGGTGAGAGCGTCCGAGGACCTGGGTAGCCAGCTTTTCGGGGCTGTATCCGGGCGGCTTCGCGCAGGGACCGGACGAGAAATAGGGGCGCGCGGGCTTGACGCCCGGCTTGATAACCTCAGTCATGTGTTGCGTCTCCTTGCAGAGAGCACGCGCGGCGTTGGGACCGCGTGGCCCGTCGGCGGCCCTAGGCTGCTGCGGGACAAAGTCAAGCGAAGTTCGCGCGCGCCTCATGGCCGTGCGGGGCAGATCGCATCGGTGATATATTGCAAAACAGTAGGTTACTGTGACGCCGACTACCCCCCGCTTCGCGAAAGCGGTGGACGGTATCTGCTGCGCCAATGCCGCTTATTTGCGGCGCAGCGATCATGGGCTGGAGCGGCTGCCGCTTCGTGTCGCCGTGAAAGCGACTCGCCCGGCCGCACCGCTGCACTGGTCGTTTATATTTTGTTAACCATCTGGAACCCATATCCAAGCAGATGGTAGGGCAAGGGAAGTCTGCGCTTTTCGGGCGGATGGTAGCGCTGCTGGCGCTGGCGGGGCTTGCCGCCTGCGCCGACCACAGCATCGTCCACAAGCGGCCGATGGCCTCGGCGAGCCGACCGGCTCCGCTCCCCGACAGTGCGGCATTCCGCCAATGCACGGCCCGGCTGGATGCAGCGCAGGTGCGTTATACGCCGCTTCCCAACCAGAATCACGGTGGCGGCTGCACAGTCATCGACGCCGTCAAGCTCATGGATATCGGCACGCCGACCGCCAATCTGGGCGCGATGACCTGCCCGCTCGCGGCAACCTTCGCGGCCTGGGCGCGCTATGCCGTGCGGCCGGCGGCGCGGCTCTATCTCGGCAGCGAGGTGGTCCGCATCGAGACGTTCGGCACCTATGCCTGCCGTGACGTGCGCGGAACTGGCGGCACCATCGCCGGCAAGCGCAGCGAGCATGCCCACGCCAATGCCGTGGATGTCGCGGCCTTCGTGCTGGCCGACGGCCGGCGGGTCAGCGTATTGTCGGACTGGCATGCGGGCGGCGCGACCGCGCAGTTCCTGAAGATCATCCACCAGAGCGCCTGCAAGCGCTTCCCGACCGTGCTCAGCCCGGATTACAACGCCGCACACCATGACCATTTCCATTTCGATATGGGGGGCAAGGGGGGCTATTGCCGCTGACCGGATCGCCGGTTTCCTTCCCGCGCGAAATCGTCTAGCGCCGGCCCATGACCGATCATGTCCATGTCGACGAGCGCAAGTTCCGCCCCGCCGTCGAAGAAGCTGTCGATGCGCAGCGCACTACCTCCTCCCCGCAGACCGAAAGCGCGGCCTACCGGCTGGCTTTCCAGGATACCGAGTTTCTGCTGCGCGAAGATTTGCGGCCGGTGCGCTTCCAGCTTGAGCTGCTGAAGCCCGACCTGCTGCTGTCGGAGGCCAATATCGCCTCTACCTTCGTATTCTACGGATCCGCTCGCATCCCGGAGCCGCAGGCGGCGCAGGCGCTGCTGGAAGCGGCGCGCACGGACGCCGAGCGTACGGTGGCGGAGCGGCTGGTCGCCAAGTCCAAATATTATGACGAGGCGCGCAAGCTGGCGCGCATCGCCGCGCAGTTTCCGACCAATGCCGGGGGATGCCATCATTTCGTCGTCTGCTCGGGTGGTGGTCCGTCGATCATGGAGGCGGCCAATCGCGGCGCGGCTGATGTCGGTGCGCAGACGATCGGGCTCAACATCGTGCTGCCGCATGAGCAATGCCCCAACTCCTATGTCACGCCCGAGCTGAGCTTCCAGTTCCATTATTTCGCGCTGCGCAAGATGCACTTCACCATGCGCGCGCGGGCGCTTGCGGTATTCCCCGGCGGCTTCGGTACGTTCGACGAGTTTTTCGAGGTGCTGACGCTGGTTCAGACCGGCAAGATGAAGCCCATCCCGATCCTCGTCTTTGGCCGCGATTTCTGGACGCGTGTCGTCAATTTCGAGGCGCTGGCGGAAGAAGGCGTCATCAGCCCACGCGATGTCGATCTCATCAACTGGGTCGAGACGGCGGAGGAAGCATGGGACGTGGTCGAGCAATTCTATGCCGATGGCGAACCGCTCGGGTGTTGAACCGCAATCCGCGCTGATAGCGGTTAGGCGCGGATAAAAAGAAAGAGGCGGGCGCCTTTGACGCACCCGCCTCTCCGTCTGTTTCCGTCAACCGGCGCTATGAAGCGCCGCGCTGCTTACTTGGCTGCGGGTTCCGTCGCATTCTCCGCGGGAGCGGCTGCGTTGGCCGCCTCATCCGCCGGTGCTGCCGCATTGGCGGCTTCGTCCGCTGCTGGCGCTGCATCGGCGGCCGGGAGCGGCAGGTTGGAGCCCTGTGCGTTCAGATAGGCGATGATGTTGGCGCGGTCCTCGGGCTTGCTGAGGCCGGCGAAGCTCATCTTGGTGCCGTTGGCGAAGCTGCGCGGGCTGGTCAGCCAGTGGTCCATCTGCTCGAAGGTCCAGGTGCCGCCCACTTTCTTGAGCGCATCGGAGAAGGCGAAGCCGCCCTTGCCCACGGCGATTTCCTCGCCCATCGTGGCGTAAAGGTTGGGGCCGATGCCGTTGGCGCCACCCTGATTGATCGTGTGGCAGGCGCTGCACTTGGCGAACACCTTCTCGCCCGCCGCCACGTCCGCGCTGGCGAGCAGGGTGGCGAGGCTGGGGCCGCTGGCCGCGCCGCCGTCCCCCTCGGCCTCGACGCCCGCAATCTCGTAGCCCATCGGTTCCGGCCGTTCGGAATGAAACATTTTGCTGCTGATGATGCCACCGCCCAGCGCGATGATGCCGGCAAACAATGCCCAGCCCGCAGCGGTGTTGAAACGATCGCTCATGCGCCCATTATCTCCGGCCGATACCCCTTGTTGGCGCTCCCTTAATGGCTGCACGGCTTGGGTGCAAGCCATGCGTGCGCGCCTTGCGCGTGGCCGGCGGAAGCCGTAAGCGCAGCGGCCGACATGGACAATTATCCCCTTCCCGCGCAGCGCCTCGTGGCGGATATGGCGCAGGCCGCGGCGCAAGCGCCTGAACTGGCAATCTCTTTCCAGGGGGCGCCGGGCGCCAATTCCCATCTGGCCGTGCTCGACTATGCGGCCGACGCGCGGCCGCTGCCCTGCTTCAGCTTCGAGGATGCGCTGGATGCGGTGCGCGAGGGCCGGGCCGACCGGGCGATGATCCCCATCGAGAATTCGCTGCACGGGCGTGTCGCGGACATGCATTTCCTGCTGCCCGAGTCCGGCCTGGCGATCATCGACGAATATTTCCTGCCGATCCGCTATGCGCTGATGAGCATCGACGATGCGCCGCTGGTGAGCGCGCTCAGCCATGTGCAGGCGCTCGGCCAGTGCCGCCATTATCTGCGCGCGCGGGGCATTCGCCCGATCGCCTATGACGATACTGCCGGCGCCGCCGCGCTGGTTGCGGAGGCGGGCGAGTCGGGCGCGGCCGCCATCGCGCCGCCGCTTGCGGCCGAGCTTTACGGCCTCAAGGTGCATGACCGGAACATCGAGGACAGCGCCGACAATATGACCCGCTTCGTCGTGCTGGCGCGCGAGTCGCGCGTGCCGTCGCGCGACGGGCCGGTAATGACGACCTTTTTGTTCGAGGTGAAGAACGTGCCGGCGGCGCTCTACAAGGCGTTGGGCGGTTTCGCGACCAATGGCGTCAACATGACCAAGCTGGAGAGCTACCAGCGCGGCGCCAGCTTCTCCGCGACGGAATTCTATGCCGACATTGAGGGCATGCCGGGCGACGCCGCCGTCGACCGGGCGCTGGAGGAACTGGCGTTCCACAGCAAATGGGTGCGGCTGCTGGGGAGCTACCGGCAGGCGCGGTCTCGGTCGATCTAGACACTTTAGCGAACGATTCGGGGTTTTTACGCTCCCCCTCCGCGTCGCCCATCTGCCTAAAAAATAGGCATATCCTACGCGCTGCTCATAATTTGTGCGGTGCGGCATGACCGGCCGCGGGCCGGGCCGCGTTAACTCGCGTTTAAGCGTTTGGCACGGGCCTTGCTTGGGTGTCTCCGCACACCAGGCAAGGAGGCCGCATGAAACTCATCATGGCAATCATCAAGCCGTTCAAGCTGGACGATGTGCGCGACGCGCTCTCCGCCGTCGGCATCGCCGGCATGACCGTGAGCGAGGTGAAGGGGTTCGGCCGGCAGAAGGGCCAGACCGAAATCTACCGTGGCGCGGAATACAGCACCAACATGGTCCCGAAGATCAAGCTGGAGGTGGTGTGCGACGACGCCCTCGCCTCCCGCGTGGTCGAAGCCATCCAGCAAGCCGCCAACAGTGGCGCCATCGGCGACGGCAAGATCTTCGTCCTCGATGTTGCCCACGCCGTGCGCATCCGCACCGGCGAAACCGGCGAAACCGCGCTGTAAACGAAAGGGGGAAACGATGATTCTCGCAAGACCAATGATCCGTGCAGCGGCGGCGACCGGCCTCTCGCTGTTCGCCGCACTGCCCGCCTGGGCGCAGGACGTGGCGACGCAGGCCGCATCCATGCCCAACCCCGGCAACAACGCCTGGATGATGACGGCGACCGTGCTGGTGCTGCTGATGATCCTGCCCGGCCTCGCGCTGTTCTACGGCGGCCTCACCCGCGCCAAGAACATGCTCGCGACCATGACGCAGATCGGCGCGGTGGCGGCGCTCGCCATGCTGATCTGGGTGACGTACGGCTATGGCCTTGCGTTCGGCCCGGAGGGCAACGCCTTCATAAGCTGGGGCAAATTCTTCCTCAGCGGCGTCACGCCCGACTCCACGGCGGCGACCTTCACCAGTGAGGTCATCTCCGAATATGTCTTTATCAGCTTCCAGATGACCTTCGCCGCGATCACCATCGCGCTGGTGCTGGGCGGCGTGGTGGAGCGCATGAAATTCTCCGCCGTGCTGGTGTTCGCCGCCGTGTGGCTCACCATCGTCTATTTCCCCATCGCCCACATGGTCTGGGAAGGGCGCGGCCTGTTCTTCACCATGGGCGCGCTGGATTTCGCCGGCGGCACGGTGGTCCACATCAACGCTGGCGTCTCGGCGCTGGTCGCCGCGATCATGCTCGGCAAGCGCAAGGGCTATCCCAATGAGCCGATGCCCCCGCACAGCCTCACCCTCACCATGGTCGGCACCGGCCTGCTGTGGGTCGGCTGGTTCGGCTTCAACGCCGGCTCGGCGCTGGAGGCCAACGGATCGGCGGCGCTGGCGATGATCAACACCTTCGTCGCGACCGCCGCCGCCGGTCTCGCCTGGATGGCGACCGAGCGGGTGGTCGGCCACAAGGGCTCGGCGCTAGGCTTCTGCTCGGGCATCATCTCCGGTCTCGTTGCGATCACTCCGGCGGCGGGCAATAGCGGCCCGTTCGGCGCGATCGTGCTGGGTGCGGTGGCCTCGGTCGTCTGCTTCGTGTTCGTTGCCAGGGTGAAGCCGGCGCTGGGCTATGACGACTCGCTCGACGCCTTCGGCATCCACGGCATCGGCGGCATGGTCGGCGCCATCGGCACCGCCATCGTCTATGCGCCCTCGCTCGGCGGCCCCGGCGGCGCGGATTATGCGATCGGCGGGCAGATCGTGACGCAGGTCTCGGCGGTGGCGGCGACGGTGGTCGTCTCCGCCATCGGCACCGCGATCGCCATCACCATCGCCAAGGCGCTCACCGGCCTGCGGGTCGCTCCCGATGTCGAGCTGGAAGGCCTCGACCTCGGCGAACATGGCGAGCGTGCCTACAACTGACCGATTTGGGCGGGGTGGCCGGTGGGACGGCCGCCCAGTCTCCCCGATGTTCCTCCTGCGAACGACCTGGGCCGGCGCTTGTGCCGGCCCTTTTTTTTGGCGTCATGCCGGTGGCGGGCAGTTCTTTGTGGTCAAGGTTTCACCCCGGTTTGACCGGGGGGCTTATCTTCGGTGTTATTGCCGACCTAGTTAGTGAGTTTGAGACATTTAGCCTTGATAGTTTCGCAAACCGTCTTGGCCCTTTGCGTGAAGGAGCGAAGCGCCAACATCACATCTACCGGCTTAGAGAGCGGGGTATTTTCAAGGCATATCACGAAGGCGAATTGGTACTCTCCATCAATTTGGACATTCCCTTTCCACCTTGCAAGTTCAGCCTCGCGTTTGCGCGCATCCCATCTGGGACTGAGAACGCTAAGGCTCTCAACAAAGCCTCCGACGATCGAGGGGAATTTCGTTTCCGCGATGAGACCGTTCACGGAGAGTCCGACTGTGTGCTTGTTATTAGCGATGGTCGCAAGCATTCGGATCAAGTCATCACCGCCGGGGTAAGTATCCGAAGTGGGATATGGCTCATGCGCCCGTATGGTGTCCCACAACCGAGGATCAATCGCCCTCGCCTTCAGCAACCCGTCCAAGTCAGTGGGATTTTGTGCCCAAGGATAATACACACTCTTGGCGGCCCTTTGGCCCAGCACATTTCGAGCGGCAAAGATGGACTGGTCGAAGCTATGCCGAGCGTTGTTGATTGCTTCGGTGACTTTCCTCCTGAAGTCCTTGGGGATCTTTGCCTTGAACTTCAGCTTCTGAACATTCTCTCCGGTATCAGGATCGAACTCGACAACGATCTCTGCGACGTCTCCCTTGAAAAAGGTGCGGATCAGCACGTCAAGTTCAGAAGTTGCGCTCTCTGCCCAACTGATCGATTCCTCAGCGGGTGCAAATTCTTCAGCGATGGGGCCGGTCATGGTTTATGACTACACTCCTGCTTGGAGCGAGTCACTGGCCGGTCGAGCGCCTCGTCGGCCTTGGTGGGTTGAGTTGGCCATCGGCGATCATGCGCTCGACCTCGGCGAAACTTATCCCCCGCTCCGTCCGTCGGCCGTCTCAGTCGGCGTCGATCATGAACAGCGTATTGTCGCGATATTTGGGGTCCATGCGGTTGAACAGCGGATGGATGTCGAACGCCTGCTCCAGCACCTTGAGACCGGTGAGGCCGGCGAGGTTGTAGCTGCCGACCTTGGCTTCGCGCGGCTCGGCGCCATCGCGGCTGATGGTGATCGCGTCGATGAAATAGCTGTCGTTACGCTTGTAGAGCACGTGCGGCGCGAGCACGAGCGCGAGCTTGTTATACTGGGCCTCAAGGCAGTGACGCAGCGCGATCGCCTCAAGTATGCTGCTGTTGTCCATGGCGCGGCATTGGCGGGTTTGCGAGGCGATTTCAAGGGGTGCGTGCAGCGCCGATTCGCCGCGCCCCGCAAAGATCTGCCTTGGCCGGGCATAGCATTTATCAGTGGGGTGACGCGGCGTGGCGTGGCAGCTAGGCTCCGCATGGCGCCCGCGCACAGGCGCCATGCGTAAAAACGGGGTTGGGCGCGAAGAGACGGGATGGATCTGGTTCACGGCTTATCCGGGCTGCTGGTCGGCACGCTGGTGGGAATGACGGGTGTCGGCGGCGGCTCACTGATGGCGCCGATCCTCATCCTGCTGCTCGGCGTCTCGCCGGCCACCGCCGTCGGCACCGACCTGTGGTTCGCCGCGACGACCAAGATCGTCGGCGGCGTCGTCCATCAGAGCGTGGGCGATCCCGACTGGACGGTGGTGAAGCGGCTGGCACTGGGCAGCATCCCGGCGAGCATCGTCACCAGCCTGCTGCTCTCCCAGATCGCCTCCGGCCAGATCAAGCAGGGGCTCATCATCACCGCGCTCGGCACGATCCTGCTGGTGACGGCGGGCGCGATGTTCGCCTGGAGCAAGGTGCAGAGGGTGGTGCTGCGGCTGGAACCGGCGCAGGCGGCTGCCTGCCGCCGGCGGCAACCGGCGCTGACCGTGCTGGCCGGCGTGCTGCTCGGCGCGATGGTGACGCTCACCTCGATCGGCGCGGGGGCGCTTGGGGCGGTGATGCTGATGGCCTTCTACCCGCTGCGCATGACCGGCAGCCGGCTGGTCGGCACCGATATCGTCCATGCGATTCCGCTGACTATCGTGGCCGGCATGGGCCATTTCATGATGGGGAATGTGGATTTCCCGCTGCTCGGCTCGCTGCTGGTGGGCTCGATCCCCGGCATCATCATCGGCTCGCTGGTGGCGACGCGGATGCCGCCCACGCTGCTGCGCATCATCCTGGCGGTGGTGCTGGGGCTGACGGGCTTCAAGATGATCTTCGGGTAGGGGTACGGCGCACAGGGTACGGGGAAACGCGGTTGGGCGTGGGCCCTAGCACATAGTGTCTTATTCCCGTTAGCGTCGGATACCGCTGAGCCGCGCGGGCACAGTGTGGAGGCCGATCAGTGGAAACAGGCTCCTGCGCAGCGCCCTTGCGCCTTGTGGTCCCGCCTGCGCAGGAACCCTGCGATCCTTATCGCTTATGTGTCGATTCGCTCCGGGGGAGCCAAAGCGACAGGACGAGCAGCCATGCGGCGCCTTCCGCCCAGCCGCCGATCACGTCGCTTGGCCAGTGGACGCCGAGCCAGACGCGGCTGGCGCCGGTCGCCGCGATCATCGCCACGCAGATCAGCCAGAGTGTGAGAGAGCGGCTGAGCAACGCGAGCGCGCCGTAGAGCGCCATGGTGCCGGCGGCATGCCCGCTGGGGAAGCTGGAGCTGCTCACCGCGATCAGCGGGTCGAGCATATCGGGGCGCGGGGCGAGGAACAGAAGCTTCACCAGCGGGTTGATGAGCGCCATGCCGGCGGTGGCGACCAGCAGCCAGAGGACGGCACCGGGGCGGCCGGCATAAGCGAGGAACAAGGCGACGAGGCAGGCGATGGCGATGCGCGCGCCGCCCTCGCCCACCCGGTCGAGCAGGCGGGCGACGCCGGTGGCATATTCTGCGCCGGGCCACCAGCGCAGATGCGCGACAATCTTCATCGCCAGCCGGTCGACCGGCGCGAGCAGGCCGAGCGGCTGGACGAGGCCGATGGCGGCGACGAGCGCGGCCAAGGCCAGCGCCAGCAGCAGCCGGCGGCGGACGGACAGGCGCGCGAGCGCGCCCGGCCAGTCCGGCCTAGAAGTGGAGCGCGCGCCCATAAGCGGAGAGGACGCTCTCGTGCATCATCTCCGAGAGGGTGGGATGCGGGAAGACCGTCTGCATGAAGTCCTGCTCGACCAGCTCGGCGGTCTTGCCGACGGTGTAGCCCTGGATCAGTTCGGTCACTTCCGCGCCGACCATATGCGCACCGAGCAGTTCGCCCGTCCTGGCGTCGAACACCGTCTTGATGAAGCCCTCCGCCTCGCCGAGCGCGATCGCCTTGCCGTTGCCGATGAACGGGAAGCTGCCGACCTTGACCTGATAGCCGGCTCCCCTGGCCTTTGCCTCGGTGAGGCCGACCGAGGCGACCTGCGGGTGGCAATAGGTGCAGCCGGGGATGTTGCGCGCGTCCATGGCGTGCGGGTGCACATCCTTGTTGCCGAGCGCCTGCGCGATCGCCTCGGCGGCGATGACGCCCTCATGGCTGGCCTTGTGCGCGAGCCACGGCGGCGCGGTGACATCGCCGATCGCCCAGAGGCCGGGCACGTTGGTGCGGCACAGACCGTCCGTCTTGATATGGCCGCGGTCGGTAGTGACGCCGAGTTTCTCCAGGCCGATATTCTCGGTGTTGGGGACGATGCCGATGGCGACGATGCAGTGGCTGTAGTCGCCCGGCACGGCCTTGCCGTCCTTGGCGGTGATCTTCGCGGAGACGCCCTTGTCGGTGGCTTTCAGCTCCTCCAGCTTTGCGCCGGTGAGGATGGTCATGCCCTGCTTGACCAGCGCTTTCTCCAGGAAGGCGGAGACGTCCGCGTCCTCGACCGGCACGACGCGGTCCATCATCTCGACCACCGTCACCTCCGCGCCCATGTCGCGGTAGAAGCTGGCGAACTCGATGCCGATGGCGCCCGAGCCGATGACGAGCAGCTTGCCCGGCATTTCCGGCGGCGTCATGGCGTGGCGATAGGTCCAGATGCGCTTGCCGTCGGCCGGGGCAAAGGGCAGATCGCGGGCGCGGGCGCCGGTGGCGACGATGATGTGTTTCGCCGTGAGCGTGCTCGCCTTGCCGTCCTTGTCCGTCACGGAGAGGCTGTTGGGAGCCGTCAGCGTGCCGGTGCCGAAATGTACGGCGATCTTGTTCTTCTTCATCAGGTGCGTGACGCCGGCGTTCAGTTGCTTGGCGACGCCGCGCGAGCGCTGCACCACGGCGTTGATGTCCGCGGTGATCTTCTCGGCGGCGAGGCCGTAATCCTTGGCATGGTTCATGTAATGGAAGATCTCGGCCGAGCGGAGCAGTGCCTTGGTGGGGATGCAGCCCCAGTTAAGACAGATGCCGCCGAGCAGTTCGCGCTCGACGATGGCCACCTTGAGCCCGAGCTGGGCGCCGCGAATCGCCGCGACATAGCCGCCGGGGCCGGAACCGAGAACGATGAGGTCGTAACTGTCAGACACGTATTGGCTCCCCAGAACTGCATGCCGGATGCGTGCGCCCGGCGAGGGTGGTGATGGAAGGACTCATGCGCCGCGCGCCAGCGGCGGCGCCTGGCGCGGGCGGCCGGCGCCGTCGACCGCGACGAAGACGAAGCGGGCCTGCGTGACCTTGCTGGTTTGCGTGGCGTGGCGGTCGCGGCGCCAGGCCTCCACGTCGATGGTCATGGAGGTGGTGCCGACCTTGACCAGCGTGGCGAACACCGAGACCTCATCCCCCACTGATACCGGGCGCAGGAACTGCATGCCCTCCACGGCGATGGTGACGGCGCGGCCGGCGCTGTGGCGGGCGGCGACAAGCCCGGCGGCCATGTCCATCTGCCCCATCAGCCAGCCGCCGAAAATGTCGCCATAGCTGTTGGCGTCGGCCGGCATGGTGGTGACGCGGATGGTCGGCGCGTCGGTGGGGCAGGCGGGGTCTTCAGCCATGCGCGACTCCATCGCCGAGCGGCTCATCCCCGTGCTGGGCGTCCTGGAGCCGTTCGCTGCCGTGCTGTGCGTCCCGCAACTGCCATGCGGAGAACCAGATCCAGAGCAGGCCGTAGCAGGCGCCCGAAACCGCACCAGAGGCGGCCATGGCGCCGCCGGCCGCGCCGAACAGCAGGGTGGCGGTGGCCAACCCCAGTAGCGCGCCGACAACCATGCCGACGAGTGTAGACGGGCCGCGCCGGTCGCGGATGAGGGTCCCCAGCCGCCATGTCGCGAGCGGGCCGACGAGCAGCAGCACGGCGAGGCCGATGGGGAAGGTGAACAGGAAGCCGATGAGTGCGAAGGGGAGGAGCACTGTGCTCCACCCCATATCCCCCTGCGAGGCGGGCCCGACCAGCGCCGCGCCCACGATGAACAGGGCGGGGCCGGCGACGCTCGCCAGAAAGGCCGTCAGGCAGGCCAGACCGAACAGGGTCCTGAACGAGAGCGAAGTCGGTGCGGCGGCACCGGGCATGTTACGCAACCAGACCCAGCGGCGCCTCGACCAGCTCCTTGAACACCTTCATCAACTCGGCGCCGTCCGCCCCGTCGATGGCGCGGTGGTCGAAGCTGCCGGTGGCGGACATCACGGTGGCGATGCCGAGTGCCTCGTCGATCACATAGGGGCGCTTCTCGCCCGCGCCGATCGCCATAATCATCGCCTGTGGCGGGTTGATGACCGCCTCGAACTGCTTGATGCCCATCATCCCCATGTTGGAGATGCTGGCGGTGCCGCCCTGATATTCATTCGGGGCGAGCTTGCCTTCCTTGGCGCGGCCGGCGAGGTCCTTCATCTCGGTGGAGATGGTGCTGATCGCCTTGCCGCCGGCATCGACGATAATCGGGGTGATAAGCCCGGCCGGGATCGACACGGCGACCGAGATGTCCGCACGGCTGAACTTGAGCAACTGATCCCCGGCGAACTGTACGTTGCACTTGGGCACGGCGAGCAGCGCCTTGGCCAGCGCCTTGATGAGCATATCGTTGACGGAGAGCTTGACGCCGCTCGCCGCCAGCGCCGCGTTCAGCTCGCCGCGCAGCTTGAGCAGCGCATCGAGACGCACGTCCACGGTAAGGTAGATGTGCGGCACCTGCTGCTTCGATTCGGTGAGGCGGCGCGCGATCGTCTTGCGCATGTTCGAGAGCTTCTCGACCTCGTGCGGGATGCCGAAGTCCTGCGCGGCCACGGGGGCCGGCGCGGGCGCAGACGCTGGGGCAGCGGCGGGCACGGCGGCCGGCTGCGGCGCGGCGGCGCCGGGCTTGGCGCCTTCCACGTCCGCCTTGACGATGCGGCCGTTGGGGCCCGAGCCGGTGAGGCCAGCGAGATCGACATTGGTCTGTGCGGCAATCCGGCGGGCGAGCGGGCTAGCCTTGACGCGGTCGCCGCTCGCGGGAGCGGGCGATGCGGCCGGCGCCGGTGCGGCGGCCTTGGCGACTTCAGGCTCCGGCTTGGGCGCGGCCGGCTCGGCGGCCTTGGCAGGCGCGGCCTCGGCCTTGGGGGCCGGCGCGGCGGCGCCGGCATCGGCAGGCACTTCCTCGCCTTCCTCGACCAGCACCGCGATCACCGTGCCGACCTTGACGCTGTCGGTGCCCTCGGCGACGACGATCTTGCCGATGACGCCCTCATCCACCGCCTCGAATTCCATGGTGGCCTTGTCGGTCTCGATCTCGGCCATGATGTCGCCGGAGCGGACCGTGTCGCCCTCCTTCACCAGCCATTTGGACAGGGTGCCTTCTTCCATGGTGGGCGAGAGGGCGGGCATCTGGATATTGATCGCCATTGTGGCCGGGCTTCCTGCTTCTTGCGGGTGGACAATCGGGGGCCACCTTCACACTTTGCCGGGCGGGGTCAAGGCCGTCGCTTGCATCGGGGGCGAAAATCCACCACCTAGTTGCGTGTTTCGGCCCCGGCCGGGACGGTTCGGCGGGGAGATGCAGCTTGGGAGCCGCGATGAGGCGAACCTATCTGGTCGTGGTGGACGAGAGCAGCGAGGCGGAGTCGGCGCTGCTGTTCGCCGCGCGCCGCGCCGCCAAGACCGGCGGCGGCGTGCATATGCTGGCGCTGGTGCCCAAGGCGCAGTTCGTGCAATGGGGCTCGGTCCAGGCGACCATCGAGGAGGAGGCGCGCGCCCGCGCCGAAGCGCTGGCGATGAACGCAGCCGGCACGCTGATGGCGGAAGCCGGCATCCAGCCCGAGATCACCGTGAAGATCGGCGATCCGATCGCATCGGTGAAGGAGATGCTGGCCTCCGGCGAGCCGATCGCCGCGCTGGTGCTCGGCGCCGCGCCCAAGGGGGCGCCCGGCCCGCTGGTGACGCATTTTGGCCACGATCCCGGCAGCCTGCCGTGCCCCCTGATGATTATCCCCGGCGCGCTCAGCCATGAGGATATCGAGCGGCTGAGCTGAGAGGGCCTGTCTCAAGCTTCTCCCCAAGCAAACTCGGAGAGGATTGAAAAAGGGGCCGGACGATGCCGACCCCTTCCGGTGATTGTGGTGCGTTGAAGCGCCCGGCTCAGCCCGGCTGGTTGGCGCGCTCGGCGCCCTTGCCGTCAAGATTCTCGGCGACGAAGGCCCAGTTCACATGCTTGCCGAGGATGGTATCGGCATAGCCGGGGCGCGCGTTGCGATAGTCGATGTAATAAGCGTGCTCCCACACATCGAGGATGAACAGCGGCGCGGCGCCGTGGGCGACCGGCGTATCGGCGTCATGATAGCTGGCGACCTCCAGCTTGCCATTCACGAGGTTGAGCGCCGCCCAGCCGCTGCCGAAATGGCCGACCGCGGCCGCCTTCAGCTTCTCGACCAGCCCTTCGGTGGAGCCGAAGCCTTCCTTGATAAGATCGGCGAGCTTGCCGGTGGGCTCCTGCGTCTCGGGCGAAAGGCCGAGCCAGAAGAAGCTGTGGTTCCAGATCTGGCCGACCTGATTGAACAGGCCCGGCTTGGCGCCGCCCTTGCTGAGCTGGATCAGCTCAAGCAGCGACTTGCCTTGCAGGCTGGCATCCGCACCGACCAGCTCGTTGGCCTTCGTCACATAGGCATTGTGATGCTTGCCATGGTGATAGTCGAACGTCTCGGCGGACATGTCCTTGCCAAAGGCGTCCTTGGCATAGGGAAGATCGGGCAGAGTGAAAGCCATGGAAATGTTCCTTCTTGTTGAGGTTGTCGTTCGAAGGGCGAAACGCGCAGGGCCGCGAATCGTTCAGCGTGCCACCGCGAGATGACGCTGGGGGGCATCCTATGCCAGCAAACTCTTTCGATCAGCAGCGATATTAATTTTGATATGACTGCAATGCATCTTGGGATGAGCTTGGGAATGGGAGTTTGCCGGGCTCCTTTTCTCGGAGATGGCGGTTCGTAGCCCCCGCCCGATCCCTTACAGCAGGCTGTGCTTGCGCAGGCAGTGGCGGAGCTGGTCGTAGGAGAGGCCGAGCGCCTTGGCCGTGGCGCGCTGGTTGAAGCGGTGGCGGGCAAGGGCGCGCTTGAGGATGGCCGCCTCGTGCGCATCGACCGCCGCGCGGAAATCGCCGATCTCATCGAGCGCGACCATCACCTGATCCTCGCGTTCCTCGGGCGGCGCGGGGCTGGCGGCGGGGGTGGGATCGGCGGCGCCGTTGGGACGGTGAGTCGGCACCTTTGAGATGGTTGGGGGCCGGGGTTGCCAGGGCGAGGCGAAGGGATCGAACTGGATGGCGCCGACCGGCTGGTCAGGCTCGTTCCAGCGATAGACGGCGCGCTCGACGACGTTGCGCAACTCGCGGACATTGCCCGGCCAGGGATAGGCGACCAACTCGGCTAGCGCGATGGCGGAGAAGCCCGGCCAGCCCGCCCAGCCACGCTCGGTCGCCATGCGCCGGCCGAAATGATCGGCCAGCACCTCGACATCGCCCTCGCGCCCGCGCAGCGGCGGCAAGGTGATGACCTCGAACGAGAGCCGGTCGAGCAGGTCGGCGCGGAAACGGCCGGCGGCGACGGCGTCGGGCAGATGCTCGTTGGTGGCCGCGACGATGCGCACGTCGACATTGAGCGGGCGTGAGCTGCCGATGCGCGTCACCTCGCCATATTCAACCGCGCGCAGCAGCCGGTCCTGCGCGGCCATGGAGAGCGTGCCCAGTTCATCGAGGAACAGCGTGCCGCCGTCCGCCTCCTCGAACCGGCCAGCGCGGGTGCGGGTGGCGCCGGTGAAGGCGCCCGCCTCATGGCCGAACAGCTCGGCCTCGATCAGCGTCTCGGGCAGCGCCGCGCAGTTCATGATGATGAGCGGCCCGCTCCAGCGCGGCGAGAGGCGGTGGATGCGCTCAGCGATCAGCTCCTTGCCGGTGCCGCGCTCGCCGATCACCAGCACCGGGCGGATCAGCTCGGCGGCCCGCCCCGCCTGCTCGACGGCGTCGAGAAACGCGAGCGATTGGCCGACGAAATGGGTCACTTTCTCCATGGCGCGCAACAATAGTGATTTTCACCAATGATTGGCAATATTCGATAGATCGACTATATTTGTGGTCGAAATATACCCTGTCTGAAACCGGCTGATTTGCGTCCTTTCCTGCATTTGGCACGCGCCTTGCGGAGCATGAAGCAATCCACCGCAAAAGGTGGACCCCAATGAAGGCCCAAGGATCAGGAAGACCGCAATGACACACTTCACCCACGACATCAGCAGCCGCGTATCGGCCGTTGTTCTCACGCTTCTGTTCAGCACCATGGCTGTGCTGGGCGCGGTGGCCCCCGCTTTCACCGGATCGGCGACGAGCCAGGCCACGACGACACTTGCCAATGCAACCGGCGAGTCGGCAAACTCCCTTGCTTGACGGCTCGCTATCCTGCCGGGGCGGGAAGCCCCTCATCCGCCCCGGCACCTTGAACGCTTGACTGGAGTATCGAACCCATGGGTATCTTCTCTCGCACCCGCGACATCATCGCCGCCAACGTGACCGATCTGCTCGATCGTGCGGAGGACCCGGCGAAGATGATCCGCATGATCATCCTCGAAATGGAGGAGACTCTGGTCGAGGTGCGAGCATCCGCCGCCCGCACCATCGCGGACCAGAAGGAAATCCGCCGCCACATCACCAAGCTCGACGCCTTGCAGACGAGCTGGACCGAGAAGGCCGAGCTGGCGCTCTCCAAGGACCGCGAGGATCTGGCGAAGGCCGCCCTCGTCGAGAAGCAGAAGGCCGCCGACATGGCCGATCAGCTCAAGGAGCAGATCGGCGTGCTCGACGAGGCGCTGCGGGCCTCCGAGGAGGATATCGCCAAGCTGCAAGCCAAGCTGCGCGAGGCGCGCGCCCGGCAGACCAGCCTCGTCACCCGCATGGAAAGCGCGCAGAATCGCCTGCGGGCGCGGGAGATGTATGCCGGCGAGAAGGTGCACGACGCCTTCGCCCGCTTCGAGATGCTGGAGCGCCGCGTGGACATGGCGGAAGGCCATGCCGATGCGATGAGCCTGGGCGCACAGCCCAAGACGCTGGAGCAGGAAATCGCCGATTTGCAGGCCAATGACAAGGTCGAGGCGGAACTCGCGGCGCTCAAGGCCGCGCAGGCGAAGAAGGATTAAGCGATGGAAGACGTGGTCGTCCCCATTTTCATCTGCGGCATGCTGTTCATCGGCATGCCCTGGCTGATCTTCCACTACGTTACCAAGTGGAAGCAGGCCCCCAGGATCACCGAGGAGGACGAGCGGCTGCTCGACGAGATGCACGTCCTCGCCCGCCGGCTGGAGGAGCGCCTCCAGACCATCGAGCGGATCGTCGCCGCCGACAATCCCGATTTTCGTCCGGCCCGCTCATTGGAGGCCGACGATTACAGCTTTGACCGGAGGAAGTGAGATGAGCGCCCGCCGCACCAAATTTTATCTCGACAAGCAGAACGGCAAATGGATGGGCGTCTGCGCCGGCATAGCCGACTATACGGGGATCGACGTGCTCTGGGTCCGCATCGGCGCGGTGCTCGTCACCCTGATGGGCGCCTTCCCGTGGACGATCATCGCCTATCACCTCGTCGCCTGGATGGCGGACGTGAAGCCGAGCGGCCTCTACGCCAGCCAGGACGACGAGAAGTTCTGGCAGGGCGTGCGGACCAACCCGGCGCGTTCGACCCGCGACGTGCGCAGCAAGTTCCGCGACATCGACCGCCGGCTGGCCGACATCGAGACCTTCTACACCAGCCGCAACACGCGCCTGGCCGACGAAATCGACAAGCTGCGCTGAGCCGCGGCTGACGGGGAACGGGGAGACGTGATATGGCATTTTGGTGGATAGGGCTGGGGATCGTGTTCCCGCTGGCCTGGCTCGCCAACAACTGGGTGCGTGCGCGGCATGGCTATCCGCTGGAGGATGGTGCGGGCGGCGTGACCTACCGGGAAGACCCTGAAACCAACCGCAAGATCGCGCTGCTGAGCGACGAGAACGGGCGGCTCAGGGACCAGATCGGCCGGCTGGAGGAGCGGATCGCCGTGCTCGAACGGATCGCGACCGACCCGGCAGACCGAACCGCGCGCGCCATCGAGGCGCTGCGCTGAGACGGACGGACAGCATCAGGGCCGCGCGAACCTTCTGTCCGCCGCGCCCCCGGAACAGGGAACAGACATATGGACCATCTTGCCGCAGCCACCATCATTCCCAACCTGCCATGGATCATCGGCGGCGGCCTGCTGCTTGGCTTCATGAGCATCGGCGGTTGGGTGTTCAACACCTGGCTACGCGTGCGCAACGGCTATCCGCTGGAGAATAGCTGGGGCAAGGCCGTCTACCCGGTGAAGAACGAGGAGACGGTGGAGCGCGTGCGCCTGCTCAGTCAGGAGAATGCGCAGCTCCGTGCGGAACTGGGCGCGATCAAGGACCGGCTCGCCAATGTCGAGCGGATCGTGACCGACAGCTCGCTTAATCTCACCCGCGAGATCGAGGGCCTGCGCGGCCCGAGCAACTAGCAGGAGCGGACATCATGGGTGCAGCCTTCTTCGTTCTCGCCATCGTCACCATCGCGATCGGAATCCCGGTTATGGCCGGCATGTGGTCGGCGCGCGAGAAGGAGCGGATCAGGCTGCGGGCGCGCGAACTGGAGGTGCTCGGTTCCCGCACGGCGGAGAGGGCGGCGCAATATGCGGCGCAGACCGAGCGGCTGGAGCAGCGGGTGCGCGTGCTGGAGCGGATCGTGACCGACAGGGGCTTCGACCTCGCCGCGCAGATCGACCAGTTGGACGAGCGACCGGTGCAGGGACGGATCGAGCATTGAGACTGGCGCGCCCAGGGCGCGGAAAGACATGGGAGAAATTGAGATGAATCCATTCGAAATGGTCGTCGCCATCGTTGCGATCGGTGCCATCGCCAGCGTCATCCGCGCCAAATACGGCGTGGTTCGCACCCACCGGGGCGAGCGCTTCGTCGGCCGGCCCATGGGCCAGCCCGATCCGGAAGCCGAGCGGCTGCGCGCGGAGGTGAAGCAGCTCAAGGAGCGCGTCGCCGTACTGGAGCGGCTGGCGACCGACAGCAGCAGCGCGCTCGACCGCGAGTTCGAGAAACTCAAGCAGAAAGACTGAATGGAGCCCGACCGGGCAGATGCAAGAAAGGGCTGAGTCATGACGACGGAGCTGAGCATCATTCATTACGGCGCCATCGCGCTGACCGTGACGGGCTGGATCGGCATCCTCGCTTATGCCGGGCTGAAGGGCTGGAACGGCTGGCTGGCGCTCAAGCGTGCCGAGCTGGACATCGTGGCCGGCCAGAGCGCCGCCGCGAGCGCAGGCCCCGCGCCGCTCACCGCCGCCACCCGCATCGACGTGGCGGATCTGAAGGAGCGCGTGCGCAAGCTGGAGGCGATCGCCGCCGGGATCGACCTGTAGGCGGGGGTGCGTTGGGGCGACGTTCGAGAGGGCTTGGGAGCACATCAGGCTGACCTTGTTTCAGCATTCATCCTGCCTTTCAAAATCAGGTCTGGAGGGGATTGCGGCCGGATGAAGACCTCTCTTCCGCTCAGGGCGCGCAGGTCTATTTGGTCGCGATCCACTCCAAACGGCAACATGGATGCTGAAACGAACTCAGCTTGACGATGTGCGTGGATGGCGGCTCTCCATTCGAGAGATTGGTTGCTCCAGCTCGGGTCCGAGCGATGCGCGTGTTTTTCTGGCACAGCGGGCGCAGCGGCCTATATGGGCGGCATGACCATGACCACGCTCCAACAGGTGCAGGACGATTATGAGTTGCTCGAAGGCGACGAGCGCTACCGCCTGCTGATCGACCTCGGCCGCACGCTTGAACCCATGCCCGATGCGCTCAAGACCGACGCGACGCTGGTGCGCGGCTGCTCGGCGGCGGTGTGGGTCTACCCCACCCGGCGTGCCGACGGCGCGCTGCATTTCCTGGCGGACAGCAACGCTGCGATCACCAAGGGCATCATCGCGCTGGTGCTGCTGACCGTGCAGGATCGCACGCCGGCGCAGGTCGCCGCGTTCGACATCGAAGGCGCACTGGTGCCGTTCGACCTCAAGCGTCAGCTCTCCTCCAACCGCACCCAGGGGCTGCCCAACATGATCGCGCTGATCCGCGAGACGGCGACGCGCCTGCTGGCGGGGGAAGGGGCGAAGTAGAGCGGAAGGAAGCGGCTTAAGGTAGAGATGCCGCTTTTCAGGACGATGTGACGGGTTTGGGAGTGACTTGTGCTCCTGCACAGGCAGGAGTCCAAGGCACAGCCGCAACTCCCTTCCGCCATAGGCTCCTGCCTGCGCAGGACCACATAGTTCTAATGGGGTGAGCCGGGGCGGGGAGGGCGGGCGCGTTTGCCCTCCACCGGCTGCGCCGCTCCCACTCTCCGAGCAAGCTCGGGGAGGATTTCAGGAGCCATCCTTTCGTCCTCGACCCCGCCTACTCGGTCGCGGGTGCCGGCGGGGTTATGGCGTCCTCGCCACCCAGCGCGCGGTAGAGGGTGACGCGGTTGGTGGCGGCGTCCAGCTCGCTCGCGACGAGGTTGCGTTGCGCCGCGTAGAAGCTGCGCTGCGCATCCAGCGCTTGCAGGAAGCTGTCGACGCCGCCGCGATAGCGCGCGTCGGCGAGGCGGTAGGCGTCCTCGCCGGCGGTGATGCGCAGCCGGTCGGCGCCGAGCTGGTCGTCGATGGTGCCGCGGCGGGCGAGCGCGTCGGCGACCTCGCGATAGCCGGTCTGGATCGCCTTCTCGTAAGCGGCGAGCAGGGCGTCGCGCTGGGCCTTGCTGGCGTCCACCCCCGCGCGCGCGGCGCCGCCCGAGAAGATCGGCCAGGTGATCGCGGCCGTGCCCTGTCGCACCTCCGAGCCGGCATTGCCGAACAGCCCGTCGAGCGAGGTGCCGACGAGACCGAATAGCGCGCCAAGGGTGATGCGCGGGAACAGGGCCGCGCGCGCCGCGCCGATCTCGGCATTGGCGGCGCGCAGGGCATATTCGGCCGCCATGATGTCTGGCCGGCGCAGCAGCACGTCGCTGGCGAGGCTGGCGGGAGGCTCGGCGATGGTTGGCCCGGCCTGCTCGATCCCCTCGGGGAGCAGGGCGGCGTCGACCGGGGCGCCGACGAGCAGTTCCAGCAGGTTACGGTCCTGCGCCTGCGCGGTGACGGCGCGGGCGAGGTCCGACTGCGCGGTAGCGAGGATGGTCTGCGCTTGCCGCAGGTCGGTGCGCGGAGCGATTCCGCCGGAGAGGCGCGCCTGGGTCAGATCCACGCTTTTCCGCGCGGTCTCCACCGTCGCGCTGCTCAGTTCGCGCAGGCTGCTGTCCGCCGCATAGGCCAGCCAGGCGTTCGCGATGTCGCCGATCAGCGCGAGCCGGACGGCCTGCGCATTGGCCTGGCTGGCGAGATAATCGTTGCGCGCCGCATCGGAGAGCGAGCGCAGGCGGCCGAACACGTCCAGCTCGTAGGCGGTGATCGAGAGATCGGCCGAGCTGCTGGTGGCGGCGGGCGTGCCCTCGGTCGAGCGGCGGGTGACGTCCGCGCCGGCGTCGATCTGCGGGAACAACTGGGCGCGCTGGATGCGGGCCTGGGCGCGGGCGCGCTCGATATTGGCGGCGGCCTGCCGCAGGTCGCGGTTGTTGTCGAGCGCAAGCGCGACGAGGGTCTGCAACCGCTCGTCACGGAACAGATCGCGATAGCTGGCGCTGGCTACTCCGGCGAGATCGGCCGCAGGCGCATAGGCGTCGCCCGCCGGCCAGCTTGCCGGCACCGGTGCGGCAGCGCGCTCATAGGCCGGGGCGAGCGTGCAGCCGCCGAGCAACAGGGCGGCGGTGAGGGGGAGCGCGCGCATCACCCGGCCTCCGTCGACCGCGCGTGGCGCGCCAGAATGCGCTCGCTCAGCTTCTTGAGCACGTCGCGCGTGGCGCGGCGCACGATGACGAAGAACAGCGGGATGAAGAAGATCGCCAGCACCGTCGCGGTCAGCATGCCGCCGACCACTGCCGTGCCGATGGCGACGCGACCGTTGGCGCCCGCGCCGGTCGAGAGCGCGAGCGGCAACACGCCGAACACGAAGGCCAGCGAGGTCATCAGGATCGGCCGCAGACGCAGCCGGGCGCCTTCCACCGCGGCGTCGATGATGCGCATGCCGCGTTTCTCCGCCTGCTCGGCGAACTCGATCATCAGGATCGCGTTCTTGGCGGCGAGACCCATGGTGGTGAGCAGGCCGATTTGCAGGAAGATGTCGTTGGTGAGCCCGCGCAGCGTGACCGCGACGACCGCGCCGACGAGGCCGAGCGGCACGATCAGCAGCACCGCGATGGGGATGCTCCAGCTCTCATAAAGCGCGGCGAGGAACAGGAAAACGACGAGCAGCGAAAGCGCATAGAGCATCGGCGCCTGCCCGGAGGAGAGCCGCTCCTGATAGGATAGGCCCGAATAAGCGAGGCTCACGCCCGGAAGCTCGGCGGCGTGCGCATCCATCCGCAGCATCGCCTCGCCCGAGCTGTAGCCCGGCGCGGCCTGCCCCAATATCTGGAAGGACGGGATGCCGTTGAAGCGCGAGAGGCTCGACGGTGCGACCGACCAGCTCAGCGTGGCGAAGGAGGAGAAGGGGGTCATCTCCCCGTTCCGCCCGCGCACGTGCCATTCGGAGAGATCCTCCGGCTTGGTGCGGAACTCGGCATCGCCCTGCACATAGACGCGCTTGACACGGCCGGCGTCGACGAAGTCGTTGACGTAGCGGCCGCCCCAGGCGGTGGCGAGGGTGGTGTTGACGTCGCTCTGGCTAAGCCCCAGCGCGGCGAGCTTCTGATGATCGAGCTGGACGTTGAGCGAACTTGGCGCCGGCAGTTCGCTCACGCGGATGGCGGCCAGCTCCGGATCGGCGCGCGCGGCGGCGACCAGCCTGTCCTTGGCAGCCTCGAACGCGTCCGGCGAGAGATTGCCGGAGTTGAGCAACTGCACCTCGAAGCCGGTCGACTGGCCGAGTCCGCGAATCGGCGGCGGCACCACGGCGAACACCTCGGCATCGCGCAGGTTGGAGAGCGCCTGGCTGGCGCGGCGGGTGATCGCCTCGGCGGTGTTGTCCTTGCCCGGCCGCTCGTCCCACGGCACCAGCATCATGAAGCCGCGCCCCTGATTCTGGCCCGTGCCGCCGCCACCGCCGCCGCCGCCGGCGATGGTGAAGAGCGTCTGGATGTTGTGGCCTTCGTAAGTGTGGAAATAATCCTCGATGGCCTTTTGCACCTGCTTGGAGCGATTGATCGTCGCGCCGGTCGGGAGCTGGAACTGCACGGCCCCGGTGCCCTGATCCTCGTTGGGCAGGAAGCCGGTCGGCATCCGCTGGAACATGACGACGAGCAGCAGGACGACGAGACCGTAGCCGAGCAGCGCGCGGCCGCGATGGTCCACCATCTTGCGGATGGCGACCAGATAGCGCGCGGACATATCCGCCGATATGCGGTTGAGGCGCGCGCGGGTGGCGGGCACCCAGGCCGGCAAGCGCTGCGCCAGCCAGCCCTGCTTGCGGGCCGCGCGCTCCTCCGGCGTGAGGTGCGGCTTCAGCAGGTTGGTGGTGAGCGCCGGCGAGAGCACGATGGCGACGAAGACGGAGAGCGCCATGGCCGCAACGATGGTGATGGCGAACTGGCGGTAGATGACGCCGGTCGATCCGCCGAAGAAAGCCATGGGCATGAACACCGCCGAGAGCACCAGCGCGATGGCGATGAGCGCCATGGTGATCTCGCGCATCGATTCGATCGTCGCCTCGCGCGCGCTCATGCCGGGATTCTCGGCCATTAGCCGCTCGACATTCTCGACGACGACAATGGCATCGTCGACGAGCAGGCCGATCGACAGGACGAGGCCGAACAGGGTGAGCGTGTTGATCGAGAAGCCGGCGACGTAGAGCACGCCGAAGGTACCGAGCAGCACCACCGGGACCGCGATGGTCGGGATGAGCGTTGCCCGCCAGTTCTGGAGGAACAGGTACATGACGAGGACGACGAGGATGATCGCCTCGACCAGCGTCTTGGTCACTTCGGAGATGGAGAGCTTGATGAACGCCGTGGTGTCCTGCGCGAAGCTGTATTGGAAGCCCGGCGGGAAATCCTTGGCCATCTGGGCCAGACGGTCCTTGATGCGCTGAGCGGTGGTCAGCGCGTCGGCATTGGGCGCGAGCATGAAGGAGAGGCCGGCGCCGGGATAGCCGTTCACATGGATAGTGGCGTTGTAGCTCTCCGCGCCCAGTTCCACGCGGGCGACGTCGGAAAGGTGCACGGTGGCGCCGTTCGGCAAGGTCTTGACGACGATGGCGCGGAACTGCTCCGGGGTCTGGAGGCGCGACTGGGCGGTGACGTTGACGTTGAGATATTGATCCGGCGGCGTCGGCTCGGCGCCGAGCTGACCGGCCGAAATCTCCGTATTCTGCGCCTGGACCGCCGCGATCACGTCACCCGGCATGAGCTGGTAGCTCGCCAGCCGGTCCGGGTTGAGCCAGATGCGCATGGCATTGGGCGCGCCGAACACGTTGACGTCCCCCACGCCCTCGATGCGGCTGAGCGGGTCCTGGATGTTGGATGAGAGATAGTCCGACACCTGCTGCGGCGTCATCCGGCTCGATGAATCGTAAACGCCGATGAGCAGCAACTGGTCCGGGTTGGATTTGCGCACCCGCAGCCCCTGCTGTTGCACCTGTTGCGGCAGGCGCGGGACGATCTGCTGGAGCTGGTTTTGCACCTGCACCTGCGCCACGTCCGGATCGGTGCCCTTGTCGAAGGTGACGGTGATGTTGGCGCCGCCGCGCGAATTGGATGAGGAGGAGAAATAGAGCAGCCCGTCGATGCCGTTCAGCGATTGCTCGATGACCTGCGTGACGCTGTTCTGCACTGCCTCGGCCGACGCGCCGGGATAATTGGCGTTGATGCTGACCTGCGGCGGGGCAATGTCCGGATATTGTGCGATGGGCAGCGAGAAGATGGCACCCACGCCGCCCAGCATCACGATCGTGGCCAGAACCCAGGCGAGGATCGGCCTGTCGATGAAGATGCGGGACAGCATCTCAGCGCGCCGCGGGGCTGGCGGGATTGCGTCCCTTGGGCGTGACCGGCTGCGGTGTATCGGCCGGCACCGCCCTGATGGGCGCGCCCGGACGCAGGCGCCCTGTGCCCTGGGTGATGATCCGGTCGCCCGGCTGGATACCGCCAGTCACTACCCAATATTCGCCCTGGGTGCGCGGTGCCACGATCTTGCGCTGCTCGGCCTTGCCGTCCTTGCCGACGACATAGAGCAGCGCCTCACCCTTCTCGTCGCGCGAGACGGCGGTCTGCGGCACCAGATAGGCGCCGCGATCCACTGCCTGGGTGAAACGCGCGCGCACGAACATGCCGGGGAGCAGCCAGCCTTGCGGATTGGGGAACTCGGCGCGCAGCGTCACCGTGCCGGTCGCCTCGTCCACGATCGCCTCGGCGAACCGGACCTTGCCGGCCGCATCATAGACGCTGCCATCCTCCAGTACGAGGCGCACGTCCGCCGATGCCGGCGCGGCGCCGCCCTGGGCGAGCAGCTTGCGCAGCGTCAGTAGCTCGGCCGAGCTTTGCTGGATATCGACATAGATGGGATCGAGCTGGTTGATCTGCGCGAGGGCATCTGGCTGGTTGGCCGTCACCAGCGCGCCCACCGTAACGGCGGAGCGGCCGATCCGCCCGCTGATCGGCGCGGGCACGGCGGTGTAGCCCAGGTTGATCCGGGCCGTCTCGCGCGCGGCGCGGCGTTGCGCCACGGCGGCCTCGGCCTGCCGGGCGGCGGCCACGGCGTTGGTGTAATCCTGCTTGCTGATCGCCTCGATCTCGACCAGCGGCTTGTAGCGCTCGGCGGTGGCGCGGGCGGCCTCCGCACTGGCGACGGCGCTGGCAAGATTGGCCTCCGCCTCTGCCGCGGCGGCGCGGTAAGGCAGCGGGTCGATTTCGTAGAGCGGCTGGCCGGCGCGGACCAGTGCGCCTTCGGTGAACAGCCGGCGGCGAATCACCCCGGAAATCTGCGGTCGCACGTCCGAGCTGCGCCATGCGCTGGTGCGGCCGGACAGCTCGGTGACGAGCGGCACGTCCTGCTGCCGGACGACGACGTAGCCCACCTCCAGCGGCCCATCATTGGCGCCGCCCCGCCCAGATGTGTTCTGCGCCCCGCAGCCGGAGAGAAAAGCCAGCAGCAGGGCGGCGGGGCCGATCAGGACTGTGCCGGCGATCCGTTTGTGTCGATAGGGCAAGAGCAGCTCGCGCGTGTGAGTCAGCGAAGGGTGAGGCGTGCCCGGATTCAGACTGATTGGTGGACAAAGTCAAGTTATGAACACATGCGAAGATTATTCGCAATCTACCTAATTTCGCGCTAGCAAGGCGTGCCTGCCATCCCAACATTGGCGGTGTGTGGAGAGAGCGGGCCGGGCCGCGCTCGTCAAAGCGCAGATTTTTGAGCTTATAAAGCAGGCGAGTCGGCGGAGCATGCGGGGTGCACGCCAGCGCGCCGGAACGGCAAGAAAGGCAAAGTGACGTTGGATCCGCTGCATTTTCGCGATGTCCTGGGTGCTTATCCGACCGGCGTGTGCGTCGTCACCTCACAGGCCGGCAGCGGCGAGCGCTGGGGTCTGGCGGTGGGGTCGTTCACCTCCATCTCGCTCGATCCGCCGCTGGTCGGCTTCCTGCCGGACAAGCGCTCGCGAAGCTGGGCCCAGATCGAGCGGACCGGTAAATTCTGCGTCAACGTGCTCGCCAGCGCGCAGCTCGACGCTTGCCGCCGTTTCGCCTCGCGCCATGACGACAAGTTCGAGGGCATCGCCCACGGCAAGAGCCCGGCCGGCCTGCCGCTGCTCGACGATGCGCTGGCGTGGATCGACTGCGAGGTGGAGCGCGTGCTGGAAATCGGCGACCATCTGCTCGTTGTCGGTGCCGTGGTCGCCATGGACCGGCGCGGCGAAGGCCAGCCGCTGATCTTCTATCGCGGCGGCTATCACACGCTGGCAGAGATCGAGAAGGAGCGGGCGTAGCGCCCGGTTTCCGATCCTAGCTCGCGGGCTCGCCGCTCGGTGGGGCGAAGGGCAGGATCGCCTCCAGCACCGCGAGCGGCGGCTTGCCCGGCACCGCATAACCCTGCCGCATCAGGAACACATGGCGGACGATCTCCGCCTGCTGCTCGATGCCGTAGCGCGTGAACGGCCGACCCGGCTCGAACACATAATCGTAGCGGCAGAAGGGGTGGCGACGCAGCAGCAGGTTGATGCCGTGCTGGTGCTGCCAGACATGTGTCATCTCGTGCAGGAACAGCCCTTGTCCGTTGGTCATGCCGGTGCCGAAGCAGGCGCAATAGCATGCGCTTTGCGGGTGAAAATGGATGTGCCCGCGCGGCGCCATCACCGTGCCGCGCGGCTGGAACGGCCACCATTTGCGCCGCCGTATGCGCACCGGATCGAGGTCGATCGCGGTGCCGAACATGCCTGCCGCCAGCGCCCGCTCCGCGCCGGTCAGCTGCCGGTCTTCCGCGAGGAGTGCGCCGTTGGCCATGGAGGAAAGATAAGGCGGCGCGCTCGCCGGGCAAGGCCGGCGCGGGGCGCGCGCCAGTGCCGATGCGCGCGGCCGCGCACCTGTTCGCGTAGAAGAGATGGATGCCCCGCGAGGATTCGAACCTCGATTGACGGAGTCAGAGTCCGTAGTCTTACCTTTAGACGACGGGGCAAGAGGCGGCGCTGATAGAGCGCGGATTTCTGCGGGTCAAGGGGATTTCGGCCGGCGGGTGGGGCGGCGTTTCCGTCCATCGCGCGGCGGGCCGCATGCAGCGCTCTTGCGCGGGAGACCGGGCGCGTTTAGCGTTTGCGCCAAGTGCCGGCGGACTGCCCGCCGGTGAGGAAGGTATACAGGCTCTATGGCGCACAACGCTCCCCCCGCGCCGCGGATCGGGCTCCAGCCCGACGCGCCGGGCTTGCGCGGCGGCGGGACTGGCGGATCGCTGGTGCGGCGGGTGCCGTTCCGCGGCAACCTCGCCGCGCTCGACCTTGGCACCAACAATTGCCGCCTGCTCATTGCCCGGCCGGAGGGTGAGGATTTCGTCATCGTCGACGCGTTCTCGCGCATCGTGCGGCTGGGCGAGGGGCTGGCCGGGACCGGGCGCCTCTCCGACGCGGCGATCGAGCGGACGATCTCGGCGCTCTCCGTCTGCGCGGACAAGCTCTGCCGGCGGCGGGTGATGCTGGCGCGGTCGGTGGCGACGGAGGCATGCCGGCAGGCGGAGAACGGCGCCGAATTCGTCGCGCGCGTGCAGGACGAGACCGGCATCATGCTCGACATCATCTCGGCGCGCGAGGAAGCGCGGCTCGCGGTGCTCGGCTGCCAGACGTTGCTGGAGGGCGGCGATGGGCCGGCGCTCATTTTCGACATCGGCGGGGGTTCGACGGAGCTGGTACTGATCGAAGGGCGCGGCGCGGGCCTGCGCATCCTCGACTGGCTGAGCGCGCCGTTCGGCGTGGTGTCGCTGGCTGAGACCGTGGCGCATCGCGGCGACGGGCCGGCGGAGCGCGCCGCTGCCTATGCCGAGATGCTGGAGCGCATGCGCGCGGCCTTCGCCGGCTTCGCAGCGCGCTTGCCGGCGGGGTCCGGATCGCTGCGGCTGCTCGGCACCTCGGGCACGGTGACGACACTGGCCAGCGTGCATCTCGGCCTCGCCCGCTATGACCGGCGGGCGGTGGACGGGCTGATCGTATCGGCCGAGGCGATGCGGGCCATCGCCCAGCGCCTCTCCACGATGAGTCTGGCCGAGCGGGTGGCGCTGCCTTGCATCGGCGACGAGCGCGCCGATCTGGTGGTGGCGGGCTGCGCGATCCTGGAGTGCATCCTCGATATCTGGCCGGCCGAGCGGCTGGGCGTGGCCGATCGCGGTATTCGTGAAGGTATCCTGCGCTCGCTGCTCGACAGCGCCGTCAACCGGCAGTTGCGCTGATGGCGCGGGGCGACAAACCGGCCGGCACGCGGGTCCGCACCGCCAAGGGCCGCACCGCGCAGTCGACACGCTGGCTCGCGCGCCAGCTTAACGATCCATATGTGAAGCGCGCCAAGGCGGAGGGCTATCGGAGCCGCGCCGCCTACAAGCTGATCGAGCTGGACGAGAAATATCAGTTGCTGCGCGGCGCCAGCCATGTCGTGGACCTGGGTATCGCGCCGGGCGGCTGGTCTCAGGTGGTGCGCAAGCAGGTGCCCAAGGCGGCAGTGGTCGGCATCGACCTGTTGCCGGTCGACCCCATCCCCGGCGTCACTATCTTCGAGATGGACTTCATGGCGGACGAGGCGCCCGATCGGCTGCTGGAAGCGCTCGGCGACGCGCCCGACCTCGTGCTTTCGGATATGGCGGCCAACACCGTCGGCCACCAGCAGACCGACCATTTGCGGACCATGGGGCTGGTCGAGGCGGCGGCGGATTTCGCCATGCAGGTGCTGAAACCCGGCGGGGCCTTCGTCGCCAAGGTGTTCGCTGGCGGCACGGACGACGCGCTGCTGCGCCAGCTCAAGGCCGCCTTCAAGACGGTGAAGCACGCCAAGCCGCCATCGAGCCGCAAGGGCTCGGTCGAGTGGTTCGTGGTGGCGCAGGGCTTCAAGGGACGGGGCGGCGAGAGAGCATGACGGGCGAGGATGGGGCGCTGAGGACGATCTCAGGCACGTTCTTCCGCATCCTGTTCGAGCAGCCAGAAGCCACTCCGCTGCGGGGGGGGGGGCTGTCTCGCCGCGCGGGCGCTATCATCATGACGAGCAGCCGGCGCTTTACATATCGCCCCGGCCGGAATGGGCGCGCATGGCGGTCGCGCCTTATGTGCGACCGGACGACCCGCCGCGGACGATGTGGTGTCTGTCCGTGGATAGCGCGCGGGTAGACGTGCGGGATGCGGCGCTGTGGCGGGCGCTCGACATCGACCCGGCCGATTCCGCCGTGCCTTGGCAGCCGCAATTGGCCGAGGGTATTTGCCCCGCGACCTGGACCGTCTCGGACGGTGCGCGGCGGGCTGGTGCCGATGGCCTGATCTATACGGCACGCAGCGATCCCCGCCGCTGGCATCTGGTGCTGTTCCGGTGGAATGAGTTTGGTGGGCCGGTGATGAAGGTGGCCGATTGAGATGAGCGTCTCCGCCATTCAAGCTGCTGAGCAAGCCGCCATCGAGTCGCAACCATCGTCATCCCGGGCTTGACCCGGGGTCCCGCTTCTCCGGTTATCCAGCCCGATCGCGCAGGTCCTGCCAATCTGGATTCGATCAGATTGATCGTCGCCACACCTCGCCAGGATCGGACGGACCAATTCTTATGGCGGCGGATGAAAAGCGGGCTCCCGGGTCAAGCCCGGGGTGACGGGAGTTAGGGGCGACCGCTCGCCATCGGCAGGTGATCGAATCGGGGGATGCGCCCTCACCCCTCGACCAGATCGAGATAGGCGATCACATCATTATCGGTAGCAATGAACAGGCCGGCCTGGATCTCCTCTGACTGCTGGGCAGCCAAAGCCAGCGCATCGGCAAGCGGGCCATAGAGCAATGTTTGCGCGCCGCCGTCCTCGGCGTCCGACAGGTGGTAGAGGCGTACGGTGACGCCGCCCGAGACGGTGCGCATCAGGCGTCTCCCGTGAGGCCCAACTCGTGGGCGAGTTGGTTGAGGTCGGCGCCGGGGCGGACGGTTAGCCAGCGATCAGGATGGCGTGTGTCGACCACGGTGACGGCGTGCTTGGGGCAGAGATCGAGACAGCCGACCTCGATGATGCCGGCGCGCGCGATGCGGCCTTTTCCGACGTGCAGATGCTTGCGTAGCGCCTTGGCGAGCGGCTTGTCGCCATCCGGACCGAAACCGTTCTTCTTGAGTTTCTTAGAGCATTTGCGGCAGACGAGCACTGCTGTCGACCAGTTGGCGCGGGCTTTGCGCGTGGTCATGCCGGCTTCCAGCTCTTGCGCTCCTCAGCGACGCGCAGCACGTCGTAGGCGGCCTGGATAGCCTGGAAGCGTTGGGCGGCCTCGGCGTCGCCGGGGCGCACGTCCGGGTGGCATTCCTTGGCGAGCGCGCGCCAGCTCCGCTTGACCGTCTCGAAATCGGCATCGGCCTCCAGCCCGAGCACGTCGAGCGCGCGCATCTCGTCGCGCGAGCGGCTGCCGTCGCCCGGCCCGGCCCAGCTATGATGGGCGCTCTGCCGATAGCCCGAGGCGTCGCGTTGCTCGGCCTTCATGCGGCTGGTGCGTTCTTCCTCGTCGAGCCCCTGAAAATAATCCCAGCCGCGATTATACTCGCCGGCATGCTCCTGGCAGAAATACCAGCGCTCGGGGCTGTTGGGCGATTTGGGCGCAGGGCAGTCGCCGGGCCGGTCGCAGCCATGCCGGTCGCACAGGCGTACCTTCTGCGCCTCGCGCGCGGAGCCGTAGCCCCGCCATCTGGGAAAGCCCCAGTCGTTCGTTCGTCCTGCGCGCGCCATCCGGCCAGCCTAATCCTCCGGCAGGGCGAAATCCACCACCATGCCCCAACCAATGTCATCGCCGCCGGGTTCGCGGCCCTAATAAATCCATGCCAGGCGGTCTGTAAGCCGGGTT
The DNA here is from genome assembly GCA_001899715.1 of Sphingobium sp. 66-54. Classification (GTDB taxonomy): domain Bacteria; phylum Pseudomonadota; class Alphaproteobacteria; order Sphingomonadales; family Sphingomonadaceae; genus Sphingobium. Next base: position 99,925 of record MKWI01000018.1, on the reverse strand, counting down.
CTGTCCACCGCCGCCGTATCCCGAGGGACGTGCGGGCGGATGGGCGATCATTCCTCTCTGGACGGCGCTTGCGCGCCGCCTCCAGCAACCAACCCGGGCGACGGGGCCGAAACATGCCCTGCGGCCGAAACCGCGCGCCGCCCCTATTCGGTCTTGCTCCCGGTGGGGTTTGCATGGACCGCCCGCCGTTGCCGGGGACGCGGTGCGCTCTTACCGCACCCTTTCACTGTTCGCCTCGCCGAAGCTTTAGGGCCGAAGCCTTTGGCGACCTGATCTCTGTTGCACTGTCCCTGACCCCGGCGGACCGGAGCCGCCGGATGTTATCCGGCACCGTCGTTTCGTGGAGCCCGGACTTTCCTCGCCGGCCCCGAAGGACCGCCGCGATCGCCCGACCGCCTGGCGGGGCGGATATAGGGGCTGGGGCGGGCGGAGTCATCCCCCTTGGGCGGACTGTAGCGGGAGCGCCGGGTTGTCACGCTTCGTCGTCCTGAACTCCTGCCTGCGCACGAGCGCCGTGATCCACGGAGCCGGGCGTCCCTAATCGTCCCCCCGCGGGCGGGGGAGCAGCAGGGCAAGCAGGATGGCGCGGCATTCGCCGTCGATCACACCGTCGATCAGCTCGGGGCGGAAGCGGCGCTGGAAAGCGCGCACAGCCGCCTGCGGATCGGCGATGTCGTAGCCGAAGCGCTCCAGCGCAAGCATGAAACCGCTGTCGGTCCAGTGCGGATCCATGAGATTGCGGGTCGGGCGCGGCAAGGCGAGGCGCAGGCGCGCGAGCTTGTGCCAGGGAAACAGCTCGCCTGGATCCTGCTTGCGCGCCGGGGCGATGTCCGAATGGCCGACGACATTGCCGCGCGTGATCCGGTGACGCTGGATAATGGTATGGACCAGCGGGATCAGCGCGTCGATCTGCGTGTCGGGGAACGGGCGATAGCCCCATTCGTGGCCGGGGTTTACGATCTCGATGCCGATGCTCGCCGAGTTCACGTCCGTAATGCCGCGCCAGTAGGAGAGGCCGGCGTGCCAGGCGCGTTTGGACTCGTCCACCATGCGGACGACGTTGCCATCCTCGGTCACGACATAATGGGCCGAGACCTTGCTCTCCGGATTGGCCAGCCAGTGGATCGCGCTCGGCGCGTCGGGCATGCCGGTATAATGCAGGACGAGGATCGAGACCGGCAGGCTGCGCTCATCGAAATTGGGCGACGGCGTCTCGATCATGCGGTTCCTTCCGTTCGCCTCCGGCTGTGACATGAAGGGCAGGGGGTTTTCAAGCCCGCTGGACGGGATAGGCCGGATGAACCGCGTGCCGGTCCATCGGATCAGGTCAGGAGGCCAGCGTTTCGCTGGCGTAGCGGTCCGGTCGGGTCGGGTCGGACCGCCGGTCCGCGATGTAGATGCAGTTGAGGTCGCGGCAGCTCACGAACCGGCTGCCCAGCCCGGTGAGCATCTCGCCCGCGCCCAGCACGAGATAGGTGCCCGGCCGGGCGAAGGCGGCGAGCCGCGCGCACGCCGCGCGCTTCGTCTCCTCGGGGAAGTAGAACAGCACGTTGCGGCACAGAATGAGGTCGAACAGGCCCGAGACGCGGCGCGGGTCGAGCAGATTGTCGGCGCTGAACGAGACCATCTCGCGAATCTCGTCGGAGAGCTGCCAATCGTCGCCCACGGCGGTGAACCAGCGCAGCAGCTCGTTGATCGGCAGGCCGCGCTGCATGTCCATCTGCGTGTAGCGGCCCCGGCGCGCGGTCTCGATGGCGGCGGGGGACACGTCGGTCGCATGGATGCTGATCCGCCAGTCGTCCCACATTGGCCCCATGCGCTTGAGCATCATGGCCAGCGAATAGGCCTCCTGCCCGGTCGAGGCGCCGGCGCACCAGATGCGCAGCAGCTTCTCGCGCGCGGCATCACGGATGCGCGGCAGCACGCTCTGCTCGATGGTGCGGAACACGCCGATATCGCGAAAGAACGAGCTTTCATGGTTGAGCATCGCATCGACTGCCTGTGCCGCCAGCGGCCCGCCCGGATCACGCTCGATGGCGGCGATCAACGCATCGAGCGAGGTGAGACCGCGTGCGCGCAGCAGCGGGCGCAGCGAGGATTCGATGCGCCAGCGCCGGCCCTCGCTTACGGTCTGGCCGGTCATGTCGCTGAGCAGCCGGCAGAGTTTTTCGGCGGTGTGATGCGGCGCGGCAGCGGTCATGCGGCCGCCTTGCATTGGGCGAGGATGAGGTCGGCAATGGCCGGCGGCGGCAGGATGGCGCTGGCCAGCCCGGCCTTGGCGACCGAGCCGGGCATCCCCCAGACGGCGCTGGACTCATGGTCCTGCGCGACCGTCCAGCCGCCCGCTTCGACGATGGCCTGCGCGCCGGCCAGCCCGTCGCGCCCCATCCCGGAGAGGATCACGCCGCACGCGCCGGCACCATAAACGCGCGCCATGGCCGCAAACATCGGGTCGACGGCGGGGAAGCCACCGTGGAGGCAGCGCTCCGTGGTCAGCTTGATGGCGCTCCCCCCGCGGGCGTCGCGGGTGAGCGAGAGATGGGCGAGGCCCGGCGCGACATGGATGGCGCCGGGGCGCACAGCCATACCGTCCTCGGCGACGACCACGGCGCGGCCTGTCGAACGGCGGAGCTGCTCGGCGAAAAGCTGCTGGAAATTGGCGGGCAGGTGCTGGGTGATGAAGATCGGCGCCGCGAGCTGCCCTTCCAGCCGCGCGATCAGCTCCATGATTGCGGTGATGCCGCCAGTCGAGGCGCCGATGCCGACGGCGCGGACCAGCGCGCCCGGCGGGCGCAGGCGCGCGCTCGCCTGATCGACCGGCTCGGGCGTGCGGCTGCGCTCGGCCGAGGGGACGAGGTGGACGAGCCGGTCGAGCAGATGCTCGACGAAAGCATCGCTGAAATGCCCCGCGCTCGGCTTGGCGACCACGTCGCTGGCGCCCATCGCCAACGCCTGCAGGGCGACCTCGCTACCCTCGCGACAGGTGGCGGAGAGCAGCACGACCTGCGTGGCGGTGCCGCGCTCCAGCAGCCGGGGGAGCACCTGCAAGCCGTCGAGGCCGGGCATCTGCATGTCGAGTAGCACCAGATCGACCGCCTGCTTGCGCACGAAGGCCAGCGCCTGGTCGCCGGTGGAGACCGCGCCGGTGACGGCGAAGCGGGGATCGTGCGCGAGGACCCGGGTCATGATCCGCCGCACGACGACGGAATCGTCGACGATCAGAACGCTGATCGCCGGCCGCTCGGACATGGCGTCATCCCTGGGGGCGTCATCCTTGGCGGTGGCGCGGGTGGCGGGCATAGTGGGGGGTCTTTCCGCCTTAGAGAACGCCGACGATCTGCAGCTTGCTCTCCAGCGTGTCCCGGTCGAACGGCTTCATCACATACTCGTCTGCCCCGGCATCGACCGCGGCGCGGATATAGTCGACGCCGTTCTCGGTGGTGCAGAAGATAACCTTGGGCGGATGGGCGAGGTTGCGGCGCGACAGCTCCTTGAGAAAGTCGAGCCCGCTCATGATCGGCATGTTCCAATCGAGCAGCACGACATCGGGCATGCTTGCGTCGCACATCTCCAGGGCCTCGCGGCCGTCGCCCGCCTCGTCCACTTGCAAGTGGAGCGATTCGAGGATGTGGCGCGCAACCTTGCGGATCACCTTGGAATCATCGACGACGAGGCAGTGTGGCATCGTATGCAACTCTCAAGACCCTGTTTGGGCTCGCACCCTAGGGCCGGGGTGTAAGCTTTCGGTAAACGATCACGCGGCGAGCGCGCCGGCGCCGGGCGGCGCCGCGAAATCGGCCAGCGTGACGAGCAGGTGGCTGCGCCCCTCGCGCTGGACGACGCCGGAGACATAGGGCGCCCACGCCGGGTCGATGCGGCCGTGCACCGGCTGGGCTTCTTCCGGCGCCAGGCAGATATCGCTCACCGCATCGACCAGGAACCCGTAGCTGTGCGCCGCGATATCGGCGACGATGGCGAGCGAGGCGCTTTCGTCCAGCCCGCCCTTGCCGAAGATCCGCGCTTCCATGTCGATCACCGTCAGCACCCGGCTGCGCAGGGCCGCGAGGCCGCGCACATGCGCCTGAACAAGTGGGATCGGCACGATGTCGCCCAGACGGACGACCGCTTCCACCTCGGCGGCGCGTACGGCGACCGGCACGTCGGCGATGCTGGCGAACAGGAACAGCGATTCGGTCATGCGACTCTCCGCGCAGCCTGGGCGATGGCGGCGAAAATCTGGGCGCGGTCATAGCGATAGACCGTGTCCGGCGCGGCGGCGGTGGGAACCGCGTCTTCGCGCAGGGTGACGACGGGGATTTCGCCGGCGTCCGGCCCCTCTGCGTCATGCGCTTTGCCGCGCAGGATCACATGGGCTGCATCCGCTTCAGTCGCGACCTCGGTCACGGGGCCGAACCGCACCTCATGCCCTGCCTGGACGAGCAGCGGCGCCAAAATGTTGCGCATCCAGGCATCGTCCTCGTCCGGGATCAGGCAGCGGATCGGTTGACCTGCACGTGCAATAGTGCCCTGAGCGCGCGCCTCGGCGAACAGGGCGAAGGGGTCGAGCATCTCGAACTGGCCCTCGCCGACCATCACCAGCCCGGCGAGCCGGCCGCCGGCCAGCCCGGCATCGACCGTCAGCGGCACGTCGACAATGTCGATCACGTCCGCGATGAGGTAGCAGAGTTGCTCGTCGCCTGCGTAGAGACGCAGCGACTTGAGGCCGCTGTCGGCCCGCTCCGCAGCGTTGAGCGCGGGCACCAGCCGCTCCTCGATGCGCACGAAGGCGGCGGTCCCGCACGGTGCGATCTGCTCGGCGGCGATATCCTCGACCCGGTCGACCACGGCGAGCGGGATGAGCCGGCGGGTGCCGTCGCGCTCGCGGAACATGAGCGCCTGCATGGTCGGCTCGGCCTGCACCTCGGCCTCCGGTGCGGCGGTGCGATGCCACGCATCGGTCTCGCGCAAGGCAAGTCGGGCGACGTGGGCGAGCCCGGCCGCGTCGAGCAGCAGCATCGGCTGGCCGTTGTCCGGCAGGGTCATGCCGGCAAACACGCCGGCGGCAGTGACGGAGGGCGAGGCCGGGCGGATCACCAACTCCTCGTTGCTCTCCACCGCCTGCACGCCGAGCACATAAGGCTGGCCGGCGGGCGAGCGGATGACCATGAGCGTGCGCGGCCCCGACGCATTTTTCGCGCGGCCGAGTTTCAGCACGTCCTCCAGGTCGATGAAGGCGTGACGCTGGCCGCGAATCGTGGCGATGCGGGCGCCGCCCACTTCCTCGATGGCGACCATGCCGCTGGTCTGGTGGAGCAGTTCGACCACATTGTTCCGCGGCATCGCGAAGAAATGCTGGCCGCTACGCACGATGAGGCCGGGGATGATGGTGAGCGTGAGCGGCACGCGCATGGTGATGGTGGTGCCGCGACCCGGCACGCTGGCGATGGCGATGACGCCGCCGATCTGCTCGATATTGGCGCGCACCACGTCCATGCCGACGCCGCGCCCGGAGATGGACGTGACCTCCGCCGCTGTAGACAGGCCGGCGTGGAAAATGAGGTTGAGCTTTTCTGCGTCGCCGATCCGGGCGGCGTCGGCGGCGGTGAGCAGACCGGCGCCGATCGCCTTCTCGACCAGCGCGGCGCGGTCGATGCCGCGGCCGTCGTCGCGCACCTCGATAACGATCTGGTTGCCGGACTGGCGGGCGACGACATGCAGCGCCCCCGCCTCGGCCTTGCCGGCGGCGCGACGCTCGGCGGGCGTCTCGATGCCGTGGTCGAGCGCGTTGCGGACGATGTGGGTGAGCGGATCGACGACCATCTCGATCATCTCGCGGTCCATCTCCACCTCGCCGCCGTCCAGGTCCAGCGTGGCCTTCTTGCCCAGCTCGCGCGTCAGGTCGCGGACCATGCGGGGAATGGCGGCGTAGAGCCGATCGACGCGCTGCATGCGGGTCTTGCTGATCATATCGCGCAGGTCCGCGACATTGGCCGAGAGCCGCTCGAAACTACTTTCCAGATCGGGGTCGATGGCGCGCTCACGCATCCGCCGTGCAAGGTCGTTGCGGGCCAGCACCATGTCCGAGATGCCGCTCATGAGCTGGTCGATCAGCGCGAGCGGCAGGCGGATGGTGCGCGGCGCCCGCTCGCCGGCCTTGGCGTGCGCGGGCCCGGCTGCATCCGGTTCGGAGCCATGCCCCTCGGCCTCACCAGCGGGAGGGTCCGCGATGATGGAGGCCGGCGTGTCGTCGTGCGCCTCGGGCAGCGGCTCGAAAATCTCGAACCCGCCGGCGCTTGCCAGCAGCGCATCGAGCAGGGCGTCGTCGTCCGATTCGGGGATGGTTTCGTCGCCGCCGAGGCCGCGTGCCAGCGCGCCGATGCGGTCCATCACCGCCAGTACGGCGCTGACGGTGGCGGGATCGGCCCCGCGCTCACCACGCCGCACCGCCGCCAGCACATCTTCGGCGGCGTGCGCGAGCCGCTCGAAGCGTGGCAGGTTGAGGAAGCCGCAGCTTCCTTTCACCGTGTGGAAGAAGCGGAAGAAGGCGGCGAGGCGTGACTGGTCGGTCGGGTCGGCTTCCCACGCGACCACCTCGCTGGAGAGCGTCTCCAGCGTTTCCAGCGTCTCCGCTATGAATTCTCCCAGAATCTCGTCCATGCGCCGGCGACCTTGGTTTCAGGATCGCCGTCATGGGGCAGAGTATTTAATTCCGGGTTAAGCCTGCCCATGCACCGTGATTAGCCGAAGTGATCCGTCCGGGGGGCGGAGCGGCATCCAGGATTTTCGGATTGTAGGCTGAATCATCGTTTCAGCCTGACAGAACTGCCTTTCCACCCCCTGAATGTCGATCCGTTCTAGCGCGCGGGCAGGCGCGCGCCGAACATCAGGAAGGGCTCGCCCTCGGCGGAGATCATCAACTCTCCACCGGATGAAGCAGCGATCGAGCGGATCATGAAGGCGGGCGCGGTGCGGCTCGTCACCTCGCCGCCGTCCTGCGCCAGCGCGGCGCGGATCGTGGGATCGAAGGTGATGCGGCTACCCTCTCCGCGCACCGCGATCTCGGTGACGCCGCCGCCCTGCTCGGCGCCGATCGCCAGCGTGCCGCCGCGCGGCAGCGCCTCGCCGGCCAGCATTACGAGGTTGAGCAGCAACTTGGCGGCCGGTTTGGGCAGGCTTTCGCCGGCGATCACCCATTGCACTGCCAGCTTGCCGCCGGGCGGGAACAGGCCCTCCACCGCGCTGCGAATCTCGTGCAGGGCAATCGCCTCGCCGAACCCGCTGGCGGCGCCGAAAGCCAGGCGGAAGAAGGTGAGCTTGCCTGCGGTGGTGCGCGCGCTCTGCTCCAGCAGGCCGATGCATTGTTCGCGCACCTGCGGGTCTGTTTCGTCGGCGATCAGCTCGATGCCGTTGTTGAGGGCGCCAACGGGGCTCAGCAGGTCGTGGCACAGGCGCGAGCAGAGCAGGCTGGCGAAATCAATGGAGTTGGGCGCGGTGGATTGGGCCAAGATCGGAGCTTCCTCTTCGGGGTCGGGCGGGCCGGCGGCGAATGGGGGGACGCCGGGCGCCGCGCCCTCATGC
>MKWI01000018.1:0-92333 GCA_001899715.1 Sphingobium sp. 66-54 | reverse complement strand
AGAGCCCGCCGATGCGGCCAACCGGGCGGCGGGATGGGATCAGCCGGCGGCAGGCGGCGCGTCCGCCTCGACCAGCGCTATCGGCTCGAACCGGCCGTGCAGCCGGCCGGATGGGACGGCCCGCCAGGCCTGCGCGGCGCCGTTGCTGCCGACGAGCAGCCAGATCTCGCCATCGCCCTGCGCCATGGCGGCATCGACAGGCGAGGGCGTAGGGTTTCCCTCCGGATGCGAGTGGTAATGGCCGAGGATCGCCGGCCCGCCGGTCCGTGCCTCACGGTGCGCGCGCAGCAGCACGGCGGGGTCGATCTCGAAGAAATGGCGGGGCTCCGCGGCGACATTGGCGGCGGGCAGGACGGCGGCGACATGGCCGCTCTCCCGCGCGCCGAGCAGCAGGCCGCAGCATTCCTCGCTCCCGGCGGTGCGGGCGTGGGTGCGGATACTCTCCAGCAGGGCCGTTGAAATGACGAGGCTCATCCCCACATGCTAGGCGATGACTGAGGGGGTCGCCACAATTTCAGCCGAGATCACGCCTGCGCTGCACGGCGCGCGGCTCGATCGCGCGCTCGCGGCGCTGGTGCCCGAGCTGTCGCGCGAGCGGGTGAAGGCGCTCATCCTCGCCGGCCATGTGCGCGGGCCCGGTGGGCAGCCGGCCAGCGATCCGGCGCTCAAGGTCAAGGCGCAGACAGCGTTCGCGCTCGCCATTCCGCCCGCCGCGCCGGCCGAGGCGGTAGCGCAGGAGATCGCACTTAACATCGCCTATGAGGACGCGCATCTCATCGTCGTCGACAAGCCGGCGGGCATGGTCGTCCATCCCGCCGCCGGCAATCCGGACGGGACGCTGGTCAACGCGCTGCTCTACCATTGCGCCGGTCAGCTTTCCGGCATTGGCGGCGTCGCCCGGCCGGGCATCGTCCACCGTATCGACAAGGATACCTCCGGCCTGCTGGTGGTGGCCAAGAGCGACGCGGCGCATGAGGGGCTGGCCCGCCAGTTCAAGGATCACAGCATCGAGCGGCGTTATCTGGCGATCGTCAACGGTATTCCGGTGCCGCCGGCCGGCACGGTGGACCAGTGGATCGGCCGCTCGGACGCGGATCGCAAGAAAATGGCGGTGCAACGCGAAGGGCGCGGCAAGCATGCCGTTACTCATTATCGCATGCTGGAGGCGCTGGATCGCGCCGCGCTGGTCGAATGCCGCCTGGAGACGGGGCGGACCCATCAGGTGCGCGTCCATATGGCCCATCTCGGCCATCCGCTGCTGGGCGATCCCACCTATGCGCGTGGCGGGCCCCACAAGGCGCTGCTTGCCGAGCTGGGCTTCCGCCGGCAGGCGCTGCACGCCGCGCTGCTCGGCTTCATCCACCCCGTCACAAGCCAGACTCTGCGCTTTGAAAGCCCGATTGCGGGTGACATGCAGCAACTGTTCAGCCATCTTTGCGTATTAGAGAAATGAGAGTCGATTGAGACGACCGCCACCCCTCCCGCGTCTCCCAGAAGGACCCAATCCGTGAGCAATGGTAGCAATGTCCCCGCGACGATCCCCGCGCTTGGCGGCGATGCCAGCCTGAACCGCTATCTCTCCGAGATTCGCAAATTCCCGATCCTGAAGCCCGAGGAAGAGTATATGCTCGCCAAGCGCTATCAGGAGCATGGCGACCCGGAGGCAGCGGCCAAGCTGGTCACCAGCCATCTGCGCCTCGTCGCCAAGATCGCCATGGGCTATCGCGGCTACGGCCTGCCGGTGGCCGAGCTGATCTCCGAGGGCAATATCGGCCTGATGCAGGGCGTGAAGAAATTCGAGCCCGATCGGGGCTTCCGCCTCGCCACCTATGCGATGTGGTGGATCCGCGCCTCCATCCAGGAGTTCATCCTGCGTTCGTGGAGTCTGGTCAAGATCGGCACCACCGCTGCGCAGAAGAAGCTGTTCTTCAACCTGCGACGGATGAAGAACAATCTCGAAGCGTTCGAGGACGGCGATCTGCACCCGGACGATGTCCGGAAGATTGCCACCGATCTCGGCGTGGCCGAGGAAGACGTCGTCTCGATGAACCGTCGCATGGCGATGGGTGGCGACACCTCCCTCAATGTCTCGGTGAACGAGGACGGCGAGGGCCAGTGGCAGGACTGGCTGGCCGACGAAGGGCCGTTGCAGGACCAGATCATCGCCGAGGCACAGGAGGGCGACGTGCGCCATGCCATGCTGCTCGATGCGATGGGCGACCTTAACGACCGCGAACGGCACATTCTCCAGGAGCGCCGTCTGGCCGAGGAGCCCAAGACGCTGGAGGAACTGTCACAGGTCTATGGCGTCAGCCGCGAGCGTGTCCGCCAGATCGAGGTGCGTGCCTTCGAGAAGCTCCAGCGCGCGATGATGCGCCTCGCCGGCGAGAAGCGGCTGCTCCCCGTCGCGGGGTAACGCGGCCGGTCGCCTGCCGGTGCAGCTAATGCACTGGCCGGGAAGTGGCTGAGGTGCGGCGGATAGCGGGTGCCCTTGCGAATCTTTACCGGCCGGAAAGCATCCCGGTCCTAGCGTGACCGGGTTGGCGCATGGCATGGACCAGATGAGCATGGCGGGCAGCATCGGTTTCGAGATCGTTCCAGGCAGCGGGCTGTTCCTGGTCCACTGTGAGGGGATGTGGACGCCCGATCAGGCGCGTGCGCATTTCGCCCGCATGGAGCAATCGGTGCGCACCCTGCGCCGGATGCGGCGGCCGGTCCGCGTGCTGGTCGATCTGCGTGCGGCGCATGTACAGACGCCGGAAACCTCGGCGGTAATGGCGCAAGGCTCGGATCGGGTGCATCGCGCGGCGGACCGCGTGGCCTTCGTTGGTGCCAATGCGTTGCACGCGTTGCAAGTGAAGCGCGACGTGACGGAGCCGCAAATTGCGGTGTTTCAGGACATGGACGAGGCGCGCGCCTGGGTGGAGCAGCCCGACGATGGCGAGGGCAAGCCGGGCCAGGCGTGAATTGGCGCCGCTGCGCAGCAGGCAGTTCCGCCGGGCGTGAAAATGCTCTAGGGCGCTGGCCATGGTCCACACCCTCCTCGTTATGCTCGGCGGCGCGATTGGCGCCGCCATGCGCTATCATCTCGGCCGCGCGACGCTGCGCCTGTTCGGTGTGGGTTGGCCTTATGGCACCTTCGCCGTCAACGTGCTGGGTGGCTTTGCTATGGGGCTGCTGGCCGGCTGGCTGGCGATGCGCGCCCACGGCAGCGGCGAGCAGATCCGGCTGTTCGTGGCCGTCGGCGTGCTGGGCGGTTTCACTACCTTCTCCTCGTTCAGCCTGGAAACGATGCTGATGATCGAGCGCGGCGAGTGGGTGTCTGCGCTGGTCTATGCGCTGCTGTCGGTGATCGTCTCGGTCGGCGCGCTGGCGCTCGGCCTGCTCGTCATGCGCGGCGTTCCGGCATGAGCCGGGCCAAGGCGGGCGACCCCGCCGCCGTCCGTCAGTTCACCGTCACCGCCGAGGATGACGGTATCCGGCTCGACCGCTGGTTCAAGCGGCATATGGAAGACGTGCCCTTCGCGACCGTCTCGCGCTGGGCGCGCACCGGGCAGTTGCGGGTGGACGGCGCACGGGCGACGCCCGGCGACCGCCTCGCGGAAGGGCAGGTGCTGCGTGTGCCGCCGCTCGACCCCGCCGTTACGCGGACCGGGCGCGCGGCGCGGCCCCGGCCGGTGCTGAGCGAGGACCAGATCGCCTTTACCGAGAGTCTCGTCATCCATCGCGATGCGCAGGCGCTGGTCATCAACAAGCCACCGGGCCTCGCCACGCAGGGGGGCACCAAGACCAAGGATCATGTCGACGGGCTGCTCGACGCGCTGATGTTCGAGCGGGACGACCGGCCCCGGCTGGTCCACCGGCTTGACAAGGATACCAGCGGCGTGCTGCTGCTCGCCCGCTCGGCCCGCGCCGCCGCGCATTTCGCCAAGGCGTTCTCCTCGCGCAGCGTGCGCAAGGTCTATTGGGCGATCATCGTCGGCGTGCCCTCCATCGATGATGGCTTTATCGACCTGCCGCTCGCCAAGCAGCCCGGCACCGGTGGCGAGAAGATGCATGTCGACGAGGCGGAGGGCGCGCCCGCCCGCACCCGCTACCGGGTGATCGAGCGAGCCGGCAACCGCGCTGCCTGGGTCGAGCTGCAACCGCATACCGGGCGGACTCACCAGCTCCGCGTGCATATGGCGGCGATCGGCCATCCGATCGTCGGCGACGGCAAATATGGCGGCAAGGACGCGTTCCTCAGCGGCACGATCAGCCGCAAGATGCACCTCCACGCCCGCCGTCTGCGCATCGACCATCCGGATGGCTCGCCGCTGGACGTGATGGCCGAGCCGCCCCGCCATTTTGCCGAGACGCTGGCCGATCTCGGCTTCGATAGGGCCGATGGCGACCTGCCGCTGGAGGAGAAGGCGCCATCGAAGCAGGATGAAAGAGTGGCCGCCAAGCGCGCCGCGACCGCCCACGCCAAGGACGTGCGCAAGGCCCGGCGCGGCGAGCGGCGCGGGCGGGCTGGCGCCAAGGGCAAGCCGGTTGCGCCGAAGGACCGGACAGGCGGCCCGGCGGCGCGCTCCGGCAAGCCGATTCGGCCGGGCAAACCACGCGGATCGGGGACCGGACCGGGCAAGCCTCGCCGGGGTTGAGCGAAAGTAGGGGGATTTGTCGTCCGGCAAAGATTCATGCTGGCCGCATGCATATTCCGCATTCGACGGTTGCATGCGGGCGCATGAGTCGCAAGAAGGCGCACGAAGACAACTTCATTCATATTCGAATTTGCGAAGGAGCCGGAAATTGCCCCGGATTGATGAGAAACTATTGCCGATTTTCGAGGATGTGCTGCGGCGCAACGCCGGCGAGTCGGAATTTCACCAGGCCGTCGAGGAGGTTCTGGAGAGCCTCGGCTGCGTCATCAGCAAGCACCCCGAATATGCCGACAATGCCCTCATCGAGCGGATCTGCGAGCCGGAGCGGCAGATCATCTTCCGCGTGCCGTGGGTGGACGACAAGGGGCAGGTACGGATCAACCGCGGCTTTCGTGTCCAGTTCAACTCGGCATTGGGGCCATACAAGGGTGGCCTGCGCTTCCATCCGTCGGTCAATGTCGGCATCATCAAGTTCCTCGGCTTCGAGCAGACCTTCAAGAATGCGCTGACCGGCATGCCGATCGGCGGTGGCAAGGGCGGCTCGGACTTTAATCCGCGTGGCCGCTCGGACGGCGAGATCATGCGCTTCTGCCAGTCGTTCATGACCGAACTGTATCGCCACCTTGGCGAATATACGGACGTGCCGGCCGGTGACATCGGTGTGGGCGGGCGCGAGATCGGCTTCCTGTTCGGCCAGTATAAGCGCCTGACCAACCGCTACGAGGCGGGCGTGCTCACCGGCAAGGGTCTGAATTACGGTGGCTCGCGCGCACGCACCGAGGCGACAGGCTATGGCGCCGTCTATTTCGTCGACCAGATGATGCGCACGCGCGGCACCTCCTTCGAGGGCAAGCGCGCCGTGGTTTCCGGCTCGGGCAACGTCGCCATCTACACGATCGAGAAGATCCATGAGTTCGGCGGCAAGGCGATCGCCTGTTCCGATTCGTCCGGCTACATCGTCGATGAAAACGGCATCGACCTGGAGCTGCTCAAGGAAGTGAAGTTCAACCGGCGCGGCCGCGTGCGCGATTATGCCGCGCTGCGCGGCAACGGCGTGCATCATTCCGAGAAAGGCTCGATCTGGGCCGTGCCGTGCGAGGTCGCCATGCCATCAGCCACCCAGAATGAGCTGGATGGCACGGATGCTCAGACGCTCATCAAGAATGGCCTGATCGCGGTAGGTGAGGGTGCCAACATGCCCTCCACGCCCGATGCGATCCGCCAGTTCCAGGAGGCCAACATCCTGTTTGGCCCAGCCAAGGCGGCCAATGCCGGCGGCGTCGCCACCTCGGCGCTGGAAATGCAGCAGAACGCCTCGCGCGATAGCTGGACCTTCGAGGAGACAGAACGCCGTCTCGCCACGATCATGCGGCGCATCCATGATAGCTGTGCGGAGACCGCCGACAAATATGGCGCGCCGGGCAATTACGTGCTGGGCGCCAATATCACCGGTTTCGTCCGCGTGGCCGACGCGATGCGCTCGCTCGGCGTAGTCTGAACGACGGGGCGGCCATGCCCGATTGATGGGGACGGCGAGGCGGCGCATGGCGCGGCTTCGCCGTCCCTGTGTTGCATTGAGGGTGGTGATTGGCGTGAGGTCGTTTCGAGACGTGCCCAGCCCCCCGCATGCGGGATTGCGCCGGCATAGCCTGACGGATCAACGCGACTGGCTCCAGCAGTGCTCCTGCGCAGACAGGAGCCCAGGACCCAGCCGCGCTTCCCTATCGCCCTGGGCTCCTGCCTGCGCAGGAGCACATGGGTGGCTCAAGAAGCGAGGTTAGCCACGTGATTGCCGCGCGGCTTCAACGGCGTGGAACGGCTTGGCTGGCGGTCGTCGCCTCTCACCCCCGCCGGGTGCCGCTCATGGTGAGCGTGCCGAACGCGCCGGCGTCGATGGTGCCGGTGAGCGTGCCGTCGGTGACGATGGCTTCGCAGCGCAGCGTCATCGGCATGGGGATGGTCATTTCCATCGTCCAGGTGAGGCGGTTGCCGTCGACCTTGCCGTCCTTCACGTCGAGCGAGCCGAGCGGCCCGGCGTTGGTACCGTTGAAATGGTCACCGTCGCTGACGATGGTGAACACGCTGGACTGGTCGCCCATCGGCGTCTTGGTGATGCAGTCATAGGCGCCGTCGACCTTGGCCATGTTTTCGTCTCCTATAGGGGTGGGGGCTGTTATTTGGCGGCTGGCTTGGCCGCGTCCATTTCGGTTACGGGCAGGCCCAGCGCGTCGAGCTGCCCGGCAATCTTGCTCTTGTCGCCGACCACGATCCAGCTCAGCCGGGTGGGGTCGATGATCGCGCGCGCGGCTGCGTCGAGTTTCTCCGGGGTCAACTCGGTATAGCGCCGGCCGAGGCTCTCGACATAGTCGAACGGCCGCCCGTAGAGCGCATCCGCCTGCATCTGGCCGAGCACGGCGCTGGCGGTCTCGAACCGTGCCGGAAGCTGCGCGATCTCACCCTTGATGACACGGTTATACTCGGCTGCCGTCACGCCCCTGGAGCCGAGGAACTGGGTGATGTCGTCGCGCATGGCGGCGATCGCTGGCCCGGTCTGGTCGGCCTGCACCGGCGCGGAGACGATATAGGGGCTGCGCTCGGCGCGTGTGGCGAGATAGGCACGCACGCCGTAGGACCAGCCCTTCACCTCGCGAATATCGGTGTTGAGGCGCGAGAGGAAATCATCGCCCAGCACCGTGTTGGCGGCATAGAAGGGCACCAGATCGTCGCCGCCCTTGGCCTGCGTCACGAAACCGCCGAGGATGATCGACTGCGGCGATTGCGGCCGGTCGATGAGGTAGATGCCCGGCCTGGCCGGCGGCACGGGCACGGTGAAATCCTTGTGCGGCGAGGCCATGCGGTTCTGCGGCCATGTGCCGAAATGCGCGTCGATCAGCGGCTTGATCTCGGCCATGGTCACGTCGCCCGCGACGAAGATTTCCGCCTTGCCGGGCACCATCCAGCGGCTGTGATAGGCGATGAGGTCGTCGCGCGTGATCGCCTGCACCGTCTCCGTTTCGCCCCGGCCACTGGCGGAGACGCCATAGGGGTGGGCGTCGCCGTAGAGCAGCGGGAAGATAGCGCGGCTGGCGAGGCCCTGCGGCTGGGTCTTTTCCGCCGCAATGCCGGTGAGCTGGATGGCGCGCAGCCGCTCCACCTCGCTCGGCACGAAGGCGGGGTTGCGGATCACGTCCTCCAGCAGCGCCAGCGACGGCTCCAGATTGGCCTTGAGCGCATAGAGCGAGACGGACGTGCGATCCATGCTCTGGCCGGTTGCGATGTTGGCGCCGAGTCGCTCCTGCTCCTCGGCGATCTCGATGGTCGAGCGCGTCGTCGTGCCGGCTTCGAGCAGGCTCAGCATCAGCGCGCTGAGGCCCAGCCGATCACGCCGGTCGCTTGCCATGCCGGCGTCGAAGCTGACTGCCACGCGCACTGTGGGCACGGTCGTCCGCCGGGCAACGTGCAGCTTGATACCATTGCTGAGTGTCGTCGTTTCCACGGTAGGGAAATCAAGCGCAGGGCTCGGCTGCACTGGCGGCAGCGGAAGGGTTGGCGCGGGCGCTTCAGCTTCCGCCTCTGCGGCAGCGGCACCCGGCGCGCTGACGGCCGCATCCTCATAGGCCTCGCGCTCGCCCGGCTCGACCTTGAGCGCATAGACCGGTCGGGTCAGCCAGCGCTGCATCGCCGCCTTGACGCTCTGCGGCGTGGCCGCGGCGATGGCGGCCAGATCTTTCTTATACCGCCCCGGATCGTCCGAATAGAGCAGCCCCTCGGCCAGCGTAGCCGCCTTGCCGCCGAAGCCGCCGACAACTTCCAGCCCCGAAATCTCGGCCGAAACCTGCCGCGTGGCGACTCGCTGCACCTCGTCCGCCGTGGGGCCATTCCTGATGAGATCGGCGATGATCTCATCGAGCCGCCTGGAGACCAGCGCCGGGTCGACGCCCGGCTTCACGTCCGCCGTCACCTCGACCATGCCGATCTGCTCGAACTGCTGGAGGCCGGCGGTCACGCCGACCGCGATCTGCTCCTTGCGCACCAGCTCATTGTCCAGCCGCGAGCTGGCGAGGCCGCCCAGCACCGCCGCGCCGACCGCGAGCAGGGGCGAATCCTTATCGTTGCGGTTGGGCGTCACCCACATGCGGTAGAGGCGGGTGCTGGCGACGCGGTCCTTCATCGCCTGGTCGATGCGTGCCGGCAGTGTCGGCACCGGAGAGACGACGGGCTTGACCGCCGGGCCGGCGGAGATCGAGCCGAAATAGCGCTCCGCCTTCTCGCGCGCGGTCTTGACATCGATGTCGCCGGCCAATGCGAGAATGGCGTTGTTCGGCCCGTAATTGTCGCGGAACCAGGCTTTCACGTCGTCGAGCGACGCGGCATCGAGGTCCGCCATGGAGCCGATGGTCGAGTGGGCATAAGGATGCCCGTCGGGGAACAGGGCGGCGAGCTGGGCATATTGGACGAGGCCGTAGGGCTGATTGTCGCCCTGTCGCTTCTCGTTCTGCACCACTGCGCGCTGGGCATCGAGCTTGGCCTGCGTCACCGCGCCAAGCAGATGGCCCATCCGATCCGCCTCCATGAACAAGGCGAGGTCGAGCGCGCCGGTCGGCACGGTCTCGACATAGTTGGTGCGGTCGAACCAGGTAGAGCCGTTGGTCGGGGTCGAGCCGGCGGTGGTCAGCGGCTCGTCGAAATCGGACACATTCTCCGACCCGCCGAACATCAGATGCTCGAACAGATGGGCGAAACCGGTCTTACCCATGGGCTCGTTCTTGGAGCCGACGCGATAATAGACGGTGACGCCCACCACCGGCGCCTTGCGGTCGGTATGCACGATGACGCGCAGGCCGTTGGCGAGCGTGAACGTTTCATAGGGAATATCGACCTGCTTGATGAGATCGGTGAGCGGTGCGAGCCTGGCAGCCGGGGGCGCGGCGGTGGCAGCCGGTTTCGCCTTCGCCTGCGCGAAAGCCGGCGCGGTGGCAATGAGCGCGGCGCCTGCCAGCAGGCCGGCGATGAAGCGGGTGAGGGAGCGGGGCTGGCGCATGGGGAGGGGGCCTTCAACTGCGGGCGGATGGATTAGCGCCGCACCATAATGATGTGCCCCGGCGGCGCAATCCGCCTTCTTGCTGGACAGGCCGGGACGCGCCGGTAGAATTCCGCCACTTCGGCCGGTTCCGGCCCGTCCCTTGTCGTCAGGTGTTTCATGCTCTCTTTCCGTTCGTCCCTGCTGTCCGCAGCTGCTGTGGTGTTCTGTCTGCCGCTTGTCGCCCCGGTATCTGCCCATGAGCGCGCGCAAGGCTCGGCGCCCGCCGCCACCCGCCCGGCCTCGCCGCTGATCCCGGAGGGGGCATTGCCTCTCGATCCGCGCTTTTCGGCCGACAGGGTCAAGGCGGACGTGACCTTTCTCGCCGACGATCTGCTGGAGGGACGCGACACGGGCAGCGTGGGCTATGAGATCGCCGCCCGCTATGTCGCCCAGCGTTTCGCGGCGATGGGGCTCAAGCCGATGGGTGACGATGGCGGCTGGTTCCAGCGCATTACCTTCCAGAAAACCGAGCGGCTCGATACCCCTTCCGGCGTGACCGTTACCGGCCCTTCCGGCAGCGCCACGTTCAGCCAGGGCGTCGATGCGCTGGTCTCCGTCAACGCCAATGAGCCGGTGCTGGACGTGACCGCGCCGCTGGTCTTCGTGGGCTACGGCATGGTCGACAAGCGGCTGGGGCTGGACGACTATGCCGGCCTCGACGTGCGCGGGAAGATCGTGGTCGTCCTGCGCGGGTTCCCCGAGGGATTGCCGAACGATCCCGCCGCCTATCTGGTCAACGCCCGATACGAGATTGCGCAGGACCATGGGGCGATCGGCGTCATCCAGATCGACACCGATGCCTCCGCCCGCCAGCGGCCGTGGGAGCGGAGGATGCTCTATTCCTCCCAGCCGAGCTTCACCTGGGTCGGGCCGGACGGCGTGCCGTTCGATGAGACGCCGGGTATCCGTGCTGGCGCCGGGCTGGACAGCAAGGGCGCGGCCGCCCTGTTCGCCGGCGCTCAGCGTTCACTTGCGCAGGTGCTCAAGGAGGCAGCGCGCAAGGGCGCCCGGCCAAAGGGTTTCGCGCTCAAGACCAGCGCCCGCATCTTCGGCCAGAGCAAGAGCAGCCGCGTCACCAGCCCCAATGTCGTGGCGATGATCCCCGGCGGCGATCCGGCGTTGGCTGGCGAGTATGTGGTCCTCTCAGGCCACCTCGACCATATCGGCATCAGCCCCGCCAGGCCGGGCGATCCGGCGGACAACGACCGGATCAACAACGGCGCGCTGGATAACGCCGCCGGCATCGCCACCTTGCTGGAGGTCGCCCATGTGATGAGCCAGGAGGCGATGAGCAAGGGCGGGACGAAGCCGCGCCGCTCGGTCATCTTCCTCGCCTCGACCGGGGAAGAGAAGGGTCTGCTTGGCGCGGATTATTATGCGCGTCATGCCAGCGTGCCTGTGAGCAAGATCGTCGGCAATGTCGATCTCGATATGCCGGTGCTGACCTATGCCTTTACCGATCTCACCGCTTATGGCGCCGATCACTCGACGCTCGGCAAGCTCACTGCCGACGCAGTGGCACCGATGCGGCTGGTGGTGGCGCCCGACCCCATTCCCGAGGAGACGGTGTTCGTCCGCTCCGATCATTACATGTTCGTCAAACAAGGTGTGCCGGCGGTGTTCCTCGCCACCGGCTTCGGCAATGGCGGCGAGGCGGCCTATAATTATTTCAACGAGCACAACTACCATCAGGTCGGCGACGATCTGAAGCAGCCGATCATCTGGCGGGCGGGGGCGCGCTTCGCCGAGGCCAATTACCGCATCACCCGCGCCATGGCTGACGGGGACGCACCGCCGCGCTGGATCAAGGGCGATTTCTTCGGCGACCTGTTCGCCCCGAATGCGTCCAAGGCCGAGCCGGCGGATTAGAAACTTATCACCAACGAAAACGGGTTTTGGCGACTTAGACTCGATCCGCTTTGGATTGAACCGGATCGAGTCCAGCTTTTCATTTGTTTACCGTGATTTCCGAGCCGGCAGGCGATTCCGCCTGCCTCGAAATCACTCTTAGGCCGCGTCGATGCCGACCGCCTCGCTGAGCTGTTGGATTCCGTCGCGTTTGAGCAGGGCGACGAGGCCCTTGTTGATGCGCGCGGGCAGATAGGGACCCTCGTAGATCATCGCGGAATAGAGCTGGACGAGGCTGGCGCCGGCGCGGATGCGGGCATAGGCCTGATCGGCCGTGGTGATGCCGCCGGCGCCGATCAGCGGCAGGCGCGACCCCAGCAGACGGCGGAAATCGCGCAGCCGGGCGAGCGCCAGATCATGCAGCGGGGCGCCGGAGAGGCCGCCGGTCTCGCCCCCTTGGCGGGAAGCGAGCGGGGGGCGGCTAATCGTTGTATTGCTAACGATCAGCGCGTCGATCGCGTGGGCGAGGCTTAGCTCGGCAATGTCCTCGATATCCGCCGGCTCCAGATCGGGCGCGACCTTGAGCAGGATCGGCGGGCCGCCGGCCGGGCGCGCGGCCATCACCCGGCCGAGCAGCTCGTCGAGTGCGGCGCGGCTTTGCAGGGCGCGCAGGCCCGGCGTGTTGGGTGAGGAGATGTTCACGGTGAGATAGTGCGCATAAGGGCTCATCGCGCGCACACCGGCTTCGTAATCGGCGATGCGGTCGGCCGCGTCCTTGTTGGCACCGATGTTGATGCCGAGCACGAAGCCGGCGGGGATGCGGTGGCGGGCGAGCCGCGCGCATGCCGCCGTCTGCCCCCCATTGTTGAACCCCATGCGGTTGATGATCGCCGCATCCTGCGCGAGCCGGAACAGGCGCGGCCGGGGATTGCCGGGCTGCGGGCGCGGCGTCAGCGTGCCCAGCTCGGCGAAGCCGAAGCCGAGCGCCCCCATCCGGTGGGCGACGTGCCCATCCTTGTCGAACCCGGCGGCGAGGCCGACCGGGCTGGCGAAATGCAGACCGAGCAACGTCTGCCCCAGCACCGGATCCGGCGCGGCGGTGCGGGGCAGCGGCAGGCGCAGTGCGGCGAGGGCGAGGTGATGGGCGGTCTCCGCATCGAACGCGAACAGCAGGGGGCGGATCAGCCGATACATGCGGCCGCCTATGCATGGCTTCCGCCGGTCAGCGCAAGGCGTTGCGTGCTGCAAGGGAATTGCAGGCGATCTCCAAAAAAATCGCAGAGAAAGGGGGTCATGTCGATTCCGTCCAATCACCGGGCGGCGAATCGAGCTAGAGAGACTGTGCGACCCGAAGGGCTCTCAGTCGTCCGGCTTAGAGACCTTGAACTGGGCGGTCCGGCCGGTGTTCATCGGCTGGACCGCTTTTTTCGTTCCCTCGCCGCGGATTTCATGCGAAAAGCGGCCGTAGATGGGGAGTGGCGGCGGACCTTGCCGCCATCCTTCACGCTCCGCCTGTCCGGGCGAAGCCTCGTGTCATCGTTCGTGGAGAGTGGCCAGGGTCGCATATGCGTCACAGATTCTCCATCGCCGACGCGGCCAACATGGTCGCCCTCAGCTACTTCGTGCCACCGGCCGATCTGGCGGAGTTTTTCGGTGCCATGTATCTGTTCACCGCCGACCAGCCGCGCGTGGCGGACCATACACGCGCCGACTGCGCGCAGATTCGCTTCATGCTCGCCGGCACGGGCGCCTATCATTTCGGCGATGGGCGGCAGGTCGAGACGCCGGAGTGCTGCCTGCTCGGCCCGACCAGCATGGCGACGCATTTCGACGTGACCGGGCCGATGCAGGTGGTGGGCGTCACCGTGCTGCCGCTCGGCTGGGCGGCGCTGCGGGCGGGCGATGCGGACAGCATTGCCGACGATGTGGTCGACCTCAACGCCCGCTTCGGCACCGCCTGGTGGGAGATGCTGCATTTCCTGCGCTCGGTCGAGGACCCGCAGAAAGCGGCCGATGCCTTCTGGACGTTCATCCGCACGCAGATCCACGAAGTCTCGCAGGCCGAGCGGCGGTTCGTCGAGGAGACCGACCGCTGGCTGGCCAACGAGCAATCGCCGCGCGTCGAGGCGTTGCAGGAAGCGACCGGCCTCTCCGCCCGCCAGCTCGCCCGCTGGTGCAACCGCCTGTATGGCGCCCCGCCCAAATATCTGGCGCGCAAATATCGCGCGCTGCGCTGCGCCCAGATTCTGGCGCGGGAGGAACTGGACTGGTCCGAGATCAGCGGCGACGCTTTCTACGACCAATCGCATTTCATCCGCGAACTCAAGCACTTCACCGGCCTGACGCCGACCGAGTTGCGCGAGCGGGCGAGCATCGTCATCCGCCTCTCGATGAAGCGCGCGGAGCTGGACGAGGGAATCTCGCGGTTGAGCCGGATCAGCTAGCGGCGGCGGTTGCGGGGCGCGCGCTGCCTCTGTCCTTCAATCCATCGGAGGCAAGAGGGGGAGTCCCCTGCGGCCGTCTGTCTGCGGTCGCTGCTCATGACAGGCTTCGACGGGTTCAGGGGAACGGGGTTTTTGGGATGGGTTGGCGCCCAATTCCTCCCCAAGCCCCTCTTGGGGAGGGGGCATCCGCAGGAATGGTGGAGGGGGTCGGATTCGGCCACGTCGTGCTCCTGCGAAAGCAGGAGCCCATGGCCCAACCGCCGTCCCTTGCCGCCCTGGGCTCCTGCCTGCGCAGGAGCACGGATGGAACAGGGGGGGGGGGATTGCGGAAGCGCTGTGGTTCGCCGTTGGACGCCAGCTCCTTCACTGGCTTAGGATGGATCGCCATTCAGTTTCGGTGGCCTGCAAATGGCGTCCTTCGCGTTTCCGGTGCTCACCGACCTATCGTCCGCTGCGCTCCGGGTCGCGGATATCCACCATTTTACCCTGCGGCCGCTACCGACTCCGGCTCACCATCTCCTGAATGGCGATCCGTCCTGCCGGTCTCCCTCCCCGAGCAAACTTGAGGGAAGATTCGCTGATTTCGCGCAAATCGGACTTGATTTGTATGATTTCCGGGCCCATGTGCGCAATCAGACCAATTTGGTCCGATTTATTGCGAGTCAGTCTCAAATGCGCTTGTCGAGCCTTGCCGATTATGCCGTGCTGATGATGCGGACCGCTGCGCTGCATTGCGGCGGCGCGCGTCATAACGCCGCCGCGCTCGCACAGGAAGCGGGAATTCCGGTGCCGACCGCACAAAAGCTTGCCAGCGTGCTGGGGCGCGCGGGGCTGTTCAAGGCGACGCGCGGCAGCGGCGGCGGGCTCAAACTGGCGCGCCCGGCCGCGGCGATCACGCTGGCCGACATCATCGAAGCGGTGGACGGGCCGATCCTGCTCACTGCCTGCCTCGATGCCGACGGATCGGACTGCTGCGCGCTTGACCGCCCCTGCGCCATCCGGCCGCACTGGATGGGCGTCAACCGGCTGGTGCGCGAAGTGCTGAGCCAGGTGACGCTGGCCGATCTCATCGCGACGCCCGATGCGCTACCCGCCGGGGTGGTGCAGCGAGTGCGCACCGCAACGCTGGAGGCTGTGCAATGAGCGCCCCCCTGAAGAATGCCGACGCGCTCGAAGCCGTTCGCAAGGCGAGCGACTACGAATGGGGCTTCGTCTCCGATATCGAGCAGGAATTCGCGCCCAAGGGATTGAGCGAGGAAACGGTCCGGTTCATTTCTGCCAAGAAGAATGAACCGAGCTGGATGCTCGACTGGCGCCTGAAGGCCTATCGCCACTGGCTGACCATGGAGGCGCCGGACTGGGCCAAGCTGGACGTGCCGCCGATCGACTATCAGGACGCTTATTATTATGCGGCGCCGAAAAAGAAGGAGGAGCTCGGCAGCCTGGACGATCTCGACCCCGAGATTCGCCGCACGTACGAGAAGCTGGGCATCCCCATCGAGGAGCAGAAGGTGCTCGCCAACGTCGCGGGCGCGCCACGCGTGGCGGTGGACGCGGTGTTCGACAGCGTGTCGGTCGCCACCACCTTCCGCAAGGAGCTGGAGGAAGCGGGCGTCATCTTCCGCTCGATCAGCGAGGCGATCCGCGAATTTCCCGATCTGGTGAAAAAGTGGCTCGGCCGCGTGGTGCCGATGCACGACAATTATTTCGCGACGCTCAATTGCGCGGTCTTCTCGGACGGGACCTTCGTCTATGTGCCCGAGGGGGTGCGCTGCCCGATGGAACTCTCCACCTATTTCCGCATCAACGCGGAGAATACCGGCCAGTTCGAGCGCACGCTGATCGTCGCCGACAAGGGGGCCTATGTCTCCTATCTGGAAGGGTGCACCGCGCCGCAGCGCGATGAGAACCAGCTCCACGCCGCCGTGGTCGAGCTGGTGGCGCTGGACGATGCGGAGATCAAATATTCGACCGTGCAGAACTGGTATCCGGGCGATGCCGAGGGCAAGGGCGGCATCTACAATTTCGTCACCAAGCGGGCGCTCTGTCAGGGGCGCAACAGCAAGGTAAGCTGGACGCAGGTGGAAACCGGATCGGCGATCACCTGGAAATATCCGAGCTGCGTGCTGAACGGCGAGAACAGCGTCGGCGAGTTCTACTCGGTGGCGGTGACGAATAATTTCCAGCAGGCCGACACCGGCACCAAGATGATCCATAACGGTAAAAACAGTCGCTCGACGATCGTCTCCAAGGGGATCAGCGCGGGGCGCTCCAACGGCACCTATCGCGGGCTGGTGCGCATGGCTGCCAATGCCGAGAATGCGCGCAACTTCACCCAGTGCGATTCGCTGCTGCTGGGGAACCGCTGCGGTGCGCATACCGTGCCCTATATCGAGGTGCGTAACCCCAGCGCCATCGTCGAGCATGAGGCGACGACCAGCAAGATCAGCGACGACCAGCTTTTCTACGCCATGCAGCGCGGGCTGGACGCGGAGAGCGCGGTGAGCCTGATCGTCAACGGCTTCGCCAAGGAGGTGCTGCAACAGCTCCCGATGGAATTTGCGGTCGAGGCGCAGAAGCTGCTGGGGATTTCGCTGGAAGGGAGCGTGGGGTGACTTTTCGGACCCGTCCAACGACTGCGGCGACCTTCGCCGCGCAATGAACAGCCACTGGGAACAGCCACTGGATTTGATGATGCTCAAAATTGAAAACCTTCATGCCACTGTCGCGGACAAGCCCATCCTCAAGGGGCTGTCGCTCACGATCAATGCGGGTGAGATCCACGCGATCATGGGGCCGAACGGGGCGGGCAAATCGACCCTGGCTTATACGCTGGGCGGGCGGCCGGGCTATGAGCCGACCGGCGGCGGCGCGACGCTGCTGGGGCAGGATCTGCTCGCGATGGAGCCGCACGAGCGGGCGGCGGCGGGGCTGTTCCTCGGCTTCCAGTATCCGGTGGAGATTCCGGGCGTCTCCAACGTGCAATTCCTGCGCGAGGCGCTGAACAGCCAGCGGCGGGCGCGCGGCGAGGAGCCGCTCTCGGCGGCGGAATTCCTGCGGCTGGCGCGCGAGAAGGCGAAGCTGCTCGGCATGGACATGGAGATGCTCAAGCGGCCGGTGAACGTCGGCTTCTCCGGTGGCGAGAAGAAACGTGCCGAAATGGTTCATATGGGGATCCTCGACCCCACGCTCGCCATTCTCGACGAGACCGACAGCGGGCTGGATATCGACGCGCTCAAGACGGTGGGCGGCGGCATCAACGCCATCATGCGCGCGCCGGACAAGGCGGTGCTGCTCATCACCCACTATCAGCGGCTGCTCGACTATGTGAAGCCCGATTTCGTGCACATATTGGCCGATGGCAGGATCGTCCGCTCGGGCGGACCGGAGCTGGCGCTGGCGCTGGAGCGCGAGGGCTATGCCGAGGTGATCGCCGCATGAACAAGGCGCTCGCCCTTCCCACGCGGCGCGACGAGGCATGGCGCTACAGCGACCTCGACGCGGTGGCGCGCGTCTGGCCGGTGGACGAACCGGATCGGTTGATCGTGCCCGCCGGCGAGCGGCGCACGATGACGCTGTTGCTGGACGACGGCGCCGAGGCGGTGGCGATCCGCGACCACCCCGTCGAGATCGGTGCGGGCGGGACACTGAGCGTGCATCTGCTCGCCATCGGCGGTGCGTTGGGGCGGGTGACGTTCGACGTCACGCTGGCGCGCGGCGCGCACTTCGAGCTGAAGGCGGCGCTGGTCGGCAACGCCGCGCAGACCATCGAGCTGGTGACGACCGTGACCCATGCCGAGCCGGACGCGACCAGCCGGCAGACGGTGCGCGCCATCGCCGCCGGCCACGCGACGACCAGCTATCTCGGCCAGATCCGCGTGGCGCGCGACGCGCAGAAAACCGACGCGGCACAGAGCTTCAAGGCGATGCTGCTCGACCGCACGGCGACCGCCAACGCCAAGCCGGAACTGGAAATCTTCGCCGACGACGTGAAGTGCGCGCACGGCGCCACAGTGGGCGAGCTGGACAAGGCGGCCCTGTTCTACATGGCCTCGCGCGGGCTGGACCCGGCGGGCGCGCGGGCGCTGCTGCTGCGCGCGTTCATCGCCGGGCTGTTCGACGACATGACGGATGAGGGCGAGCATGCGCGGTTCGAGGCCGCCGCCCTCGCCAAGCTGGAGGCTCTGGGATGACCGTGCTCGCTTCCCCCCTGTCGACGCCATTGTCGGCGCCCCTGTCAGCGCCCCTGTCAGCGCCTTTGTCGGTGCGGGCCGATTTCCCCGGCCTGCGGGATGCCGACGGCAAGCCGTGGCACTATCTGGACAGCGCGGCGACCGCGCAGAAGCCGCAGGTGGTGATCGACGAGACGGTGCGCGCGATGGGCGTGGACTATGCCACGGTGCATCGCGGCGTCTATGCCCGCTCGGCCGACATGACGCTGGCCTATGAGGCGGCGCGGGCGCGGGTGGCGCGGTTCATCAACGCGCCGAGCAGCGACGAAATCGTCTTCGTGCGCGGCGCGACCGAGGGCATCAATCTGGTGGCGCAAAGCTGGGGCGGGGCAAATCTGAAGCCCGGCGACCGCATCCTGCTCTCCATGCTGGAGCATCACAGCAATATCGTGCCGTGGCAGCTCATCGCCGAGCGGACCGGCGCGGCGATCGACGTGGTGCCGCTGACGCAGGACGACCGGATCGACCTGGACGCAATGGCGGCAATGATCCGCCCCGAGCACAGGATCGTGGCGCTGGCGCATGTCTCCAACGTGCTCGGATCGGTGCTGGACGTGCGGCGCGCGGCGCACATCGCGCACGATGCCGGGGCGCTGCTGCTGGTCGACGGCTGCCAGGCGGCGCCGCGCATGGCGCTCGACATGCAGGCGCTCGGCTGCGATTTCTACCTGTTCTCCGGCCACAAGCTCTATGGGCCGACTGGCATCGGCGTGCTGTGGGCGCGCGCCGGGATACTGGATGCGATGCCGCCGTGGCAGGGCGGCGGCGCGATGATCGACAAGGTGACATTCGCGCGCACGACCTATGCGCCGCCGCCCGCGCGGTTCGAGGCGGGCACGCCGGCCATCGTCGAGACGCTCGGCCTCGCGGTGGCGATGGATTATGTCGAGGCGATCGGGCTGGACGCGGTGGCCGCGCACGAGGCGCGGCTGGTGACGCAGACCCGCGAGGCGCTGCGCGGCATCAATTCGGTGCGGCTGCTCGGGCCGGAGGACGGGGCGGGCATCGTCTCCTTTGCGATGACGGGGGTGCACCCGCACGACATCGGCACCATATTGGACGAAAGCGCCGTGGCGATCCGCGCCGGCCACCATTGCGCGCAGCCGCTGATGGCGCATCTCGGCGTGCCGGCGACGGCGCGGGCGAGCTTCGGCATCTACAATGACGAGAGCGACGTTGCGGCGCTGGTGGCCGCGCTCGATCGCGTGAGGACGATATTCGGATGAACGAGGAACGCAGGATTGAGGTGGAGGAAGTGGAGCGGGTCGCCGCGCCGCGCCGCGCGCGCGTGACCGATGCGCCGGAGCCGGCGCCGGTGGAGAGCGCGGCCGAGACGGTCAACCGCAAGCGCGATTATCTGGAGGGCTTCCTCAAGCAGCAGCCGGGCGAGACGCCGGCGGGCGAGCCGGGCGGGGCACTCTACGATGCGGTGATCGACGCGCTGCGCGAGATTTACGATCCGGAAATCCCGGTCAATATTTACGATCTCGGGCTGGTCTACGGCGTCGAGGTGGACGAGGACGCGCATGTCTCGATCACCATGACGCTGACCACGCCGCACTGCCCGGTCGCCGAATCCATGCCCGGCGAGGTGGAGATGCGGGTCGGCACGGTGCCGGGCGTCGGCATCGTCGATGTCGATCTGGTGTGGGACCCGCCCTGGGACCCGCAAAAGATGAGCGATGAGGCCAAGCTTGAGCTGGGCATGCTGTAGCCATCCGCCGGTTGTGATAGAGTCCGGCGGCAGGAGTTGAGACGATGAACGCACCGACGAGCACGGCGACCCGCGCGCGCCCCGCCGCCGTCACGCTGACGCCGGCCGCCGAGCAGCGCGTCGCCGATCTGATGGCCAAGGCGCCGGAGGGCGCCATCGGCGTCAAGCTCTCCACCCCGCGCCGGGGCTGCTCGGGGCTGGCCTATTCGGTCGATTTCGTGATGGAGCCGGGCAAGTTCGACGAGCGGATCGAGACGCCGGGCGGCGCGTTCTTCATCGACGCCGCCTCGGTGCTGTATCTCATCGGCTCGATGATGGACTGGGTGGAGGACGATTTCGCCGCCGGCTTCGTCTTCACCAACCCCAACGCCAAGGGAAGCTGCGGCTGCGGCGAGAGCTTTACCGTTTGAGGGGTGGGGCGGCTTCGCTTCGAGCGGAGTCCTGAAAGCGCGCGCTGCGTGTCTCGATTGCGCTCAATACGAACGAGAAAGGGTCCGTCTGGCGATCATCGGCGCCTGACCCTGACCGTATGGCAACGCCGCTCCTGCGTCGGCAGAAGCCCAGAACCCAATCGTAGTTCCTGTCGCCTTGGGCTCCTGCCTGCGCAGGAGCACTGAGTCCATCTCATACGAACAAGCTCTAAAACCCCAGCGACCAGCGGAATGCCAAACCGAGATCGTCGGGGCGCCCGGCGATGTTGCCGCTTTCGCGCCGCAGGAACAGGTTGGCGCCGAGCCAGCCGCCGCCGAGGCCGGTGCCATAGCTGAGTTCGTAGGCGCGCTCGCGGCCATGCGGGCGCAGGTCGAGCGGGACGATGCGTGTGGTGGCGGTGCCGCTCTCCCAGTCCCAGCCGTCCGGCAGGGTAAGCTCGAACCGGCTGGCGATTACGCGCAGCGGCTGGGCGATGCGCAGGCCGATGAGGTCGCCGCGCCTGAACAAATCGCGCCGGCTAAGGTCGGCCGACCAGCTCTGGCTGACCAGCAGTCCGCCCTCGCGCAGGGCGGCGCCGGCTGCCGCGTGGGTCCAGCCGCGCTGCCATGTCGCGGTCAGCGAGAGGCCGGCGGGCAGATCCGCCGCGAGGGCGGCGCGCGCGAACAGGCTGCGCGCGGACTGGGCGCCGAAGGCCGGGGCGAAACGGGCGCCGAGCGTGGTTGCCTGCTCATCGAGCAGCGTCAGGCCGGTGCCGAGCGTCAGCGGCCCGTGCGTCCAGCGCAGCGTGGTCGCCATGGCGCGGTAAGGGGCGGGGCGCAGGGCGACGAGATCGCCCGCCAGGGCTGACTGGTCGCGGTCGATCTCGCCGCTTTCGAGTCCGCCGGTGAGCGACCAGCCGCCGGCCAGCATGCGGGTCAGCGCCATGGCGCCGTCCGCGCGCATCGCGCCTTGCTGGAGATCGAGTCCGTCGCGAGCGATCAGGAAGGCGGGTGCGGGGCGACCGGCAGGCGATGGCTCAAGGCTGGAGAGGCCGGTGCGCAGCCCCAGCGCAAGGCTGGTGCGGGGGGAAAGGCGCGCCGCGATGGTGCCGGAGAGCAGCCGGGCGCGCGCCTGATCGCGGTCGTCGAGCGTGAGCAGGCCGACGCGCGCCGGGCCCGCGCCGTCCTGCGCGATGGAGAGGGCGAGGCGCAGGTCCGGCGCGCCGAGGGCCACGCTGCGGCGGCGGGCATCGAGCGATGTCGCCAGCGTGACGGTGGGCGCGCGGCGGGTGATGCCGGCGGCGAGATCGACCGAATAAGCGCGCTCGTAGCTGTCCAGCGCGACGGCGGGGAGGCCGGCCGGCTCCGCGTCGCCCATCGGCGCGGAGAGGCTGGTCGTGCCGGCGAGCGCGGGTGTGGCGGCGGTGCCGGCGAGGGTGAGCGTGCCGCGCGGCGCGAAGGCGGCGGCGACATCGAGAATGCCGACGCCGTAGCGCGCATCGGCGCCCGGCGCGCCGACATCGCGCGCGCTGGAGAGCAGCAGCTCGACGATCTGCCGGCTGGTGAGATTGGGGAACGCCTGGGCGAGCAGCGCGGCGGCGCCGGCGACCTGCGGCGCGGAGAAGGAGGTGCCGCTGAACAGGAAGGCATCGCCCGTATGATCGAAGGCGCGGACGCGGTTGCCGAGCGCGGCGATGCTCACCCCCTCGAACCCGCTCACCCCGGCCGAGAAGTTGCTCACCGTGTCGTTGTCGTTGACCGACGGGGCGATGAGCACGAGGCCGTGGCTGTAGGCCGGATCGGCGATGGATTGGGCCAGCTCGTCCGGCGCGGTGAGCGGAGCCTCCCCGTCCGGATTGTTGCCGGCGGAAATGACGATGATCGTGCCCGCTGCCGTCGCGCGGCTCACCGCCTGGAGCAGATGGGCGGGCGCCGCGCCGCCACCGAGCGAGATGTTGACCACCCGCGCGCCGTTGCGCCACGCATAGTCGAGCGCGTCGGCGATGGCGCGGGTGGAGTGGGTGCAGCCGTCATCGTCGCAATCGGCCTGGTCGTCGGTGCGCAGGGCGAGCACGGTCGCCCCCCACGCCATGCCCATCACCTGCCGGTCGTTGCGCCCGGCCGCCAGCACGGCGGCGACGGCGGTGCCGTGGCCGGAGACGTCGGTGACGTTCGCATTGCCGGCGAAATCGCGTGAAAGCGGGCTGATCCGCCCGGTGAACTCGCCGGTGGGATCGGCGATGCCGCTGTCGATGATGCCCACCGTCACCCCCGCGCCGCTGGCGCCGGCCTGATAGGCGGTGATCGCGCCGTGATAGGGCAGGCCGGAGGAGCGGCTATATTCGGCGGTCTGGAAGTTGATCGGCGATGGCGTCGGCGTGGGTGTGGGTGATGGGGTTGGCGTCGGCGCGGGGCTCGGCGTCGGTGTCGGCGCGGGAGACGGCGTGGGCGTGGGTGCCGGCGTGGAATTGACGCCGCCACCGCTGCCGCACGCGGCGAGCATCAGCGCGAGGGCCGAGGCGGCCGAATATCTGCTCCATTGCCGCATGGTCCGTTGCCCTTTGTTTGGCTCCCTTCGCATCCTCCGGTCCTTAAGCGCGGATGGTTAACGATGCATGCCACGCGCCGTGCTGGACCGGCTCAATCGCTCTCGAAACACAGGCTCCGCTTGGCCACATCGACCTCGGCCAGCCGCACGTCGAGCGCGGTGCCGGGGACCAGCCCGTCGCGGGCCAGCCGGGTGACGATCGGCAGATCGCGGAGCTGGATGCGGGCGCCGCGCTCGTCGACATCGGTGACGATGGCGGCGAAGCGGCGGCCCTCCTGACCGTGCAGCATCACCGCTTCGGCAAGGTCGATGACCGCGCGCTCGATCCGCCCGCCAAGCGACTCCGCGCGGGCCATCACCTTGGGCAGGGTGAGGAACGCGGCGCGCGCTGCCTCCGGCACCGGCTGCCCGTTGGCGATGGCGAGCGTCGCCTGCACCACATAGCGATCGGCCAGTCGGCGCAACGGCGCGGTGGCGTGCGCATAAGGCGCGGCGACGGCGGCGTGCCATGGCAGCGCGCCCGGCTCGAACGGTTCGTAACGGGCGCCCGATCCGGCGCGGTGAACCGCCTGGGCGAACGCCGCGCGGCGCGGATCGGCGGGAGCGAGCATGCGCTGGAACTGCGCCAGCGTGGCGCCGTGCGGCCAGATCAGGCCATAGGCATGGGCGGTGTTGCGCAGGCGCGCGATGGCGCGGTCGTCCGGGCCGGCCATGGTGCGAAACAGGCCGGTCTGGTGGGCGAGCAGCGCCTGCGCGATGGCGAGGTTGGCGGCGAGCGAGAGGGTGGCGTTGCGGTCCTCGGCGATGCGGCGCGGGCGGAAGCGCAGGTCGAAATGGCCGTCCGCCGTGCGCTCGACCTCCTGCTCGGCGGTGTCGATGCGGCTGGCGCCCCGCCGGTCCTCGGCGAGTCCCGCGCGGCGGGCCAGCTCGGCGAAACCGGCGGGCAGATCGGCCTCGCGCACCGTCTCGTAGCCGAGCTTGGCGCGGCTGCGGATGATGGCGCGCTCGGCGCCGTCGAGCGACGCCATGCCGTCCGGCGCGATGCGGACGGTGAACACCACCGCCGGGCGCGGTCCGTCTGGCAGCAGGCTTGCCGCCTGCTCGCTCAGCACCGGCGGGTAGAGGTTGACCTTGCCGTCCGGCAGATATTGCGTGGTGCCGCGCCGCCATGCCTCCTGGTCGATCGCCTCGCCATCGTCGACGAACCAGCCGACATCGGCAATGGCGTAATGGAGGAGCAGATCGCTGCCGGCGGGCTCGATGGCGAAGGCCTGATCGAGATCGGTCGAAGCGGCCGGATCGAGCGTGACGAACGGCCGATCCGTGCGGTCGGCATGGGCGGCGGGGGTGCGCCCGGCGGCGAGATCGGCAGCGGCGAGCACGTCGGGCGGGAAGGCGGCGGGGAGCTGGACCTCGGCACGCAGCGCGGCCAGCCCCTCCTCCAGCACATGGCCGGGATCGGCGAGGATCTTCATGGGGCGGCGATGGCCCGGTGCAGCACGGCGCAAGCCTTGCCATCGCCCGCCACATCCTCGGCAATGGTGGCGAAGACGCCGGCGAGGCCCTGATAGATCTCGGCTCCGGCCGCATCGTCCGGGGCGAGGAAGGCCGAGATTTCCTGCATCTCGGCGACCCAGCGATAGGCCTTGGGCATCATGTCGGGGATGCGCCGCTGATAGCGCTGGAAGAGATCGGGCATGTGCTCGGCCATTTCCGCCTTCAACGCATCGGCGATGCCGTGGCGCTCGGCGGCAAGCAGCAGCGCGGCGGCGAGGCCGGCAACGCCCTTGTTGATGCCACCGTAGCACATCTTGAGCGCGGAGGCGCCGCCGACCGTCTCTCCCACGATCCTGGTGGGGCAGGGCACGGTCGCCAGCCGGGTCGCATCCTGCGCGGCCGCGCCGGAAAGCAGCAGCACCGCGCCGCGCGGGGACGTGCCGGGTGGCGGGCCGAGGATGGCGCCGTCCACCAGCGTGCAGCCGGCGGTGGCGAGGCGGGCGGCGAGCGCGGTCTTGGTCGCCGGGCTGAGCGCGTTGGCATCCACGAACAGCGGCTTTTCCGCCCGCGCGGCGATATGCGGCAGCAAGCGCTCGACGAGAGCCGGCGCATCGCCCGGCGGCAGCACCGAGAGGATGGTGTCGCAGGCAGCGAGCGTCGCATCGTCCGCATCGAGCATGCCGGCCGCCTCGGCGCGGGCGCGGGATTTGGCGCTGCGGCCGGTGAGCGAGGTGAGCACCGTGTGCCCGGCGGCGGACAGCGCCGCGCCGAGCGCACTCCCCATGGCACCGGGGGAAATCAGCGCGATGCGCAGCGGTGGGGGTTGATCGGCCATGGGGACTCGTTCTCCGGCATGATGGGACTCCCCGCATAGCAGCGGCTTGTCGGCCCGGACCAGAGCCCCCATCAGCGCGAGGATGCGCGCCGGGCGATTTCCTGCACCAACAGTCGCTCGATCTCCTCGGCGGCGCGCGGGGCGAGCGGTGCGCGCGCGACGATCCGCCACATCGGCTCCAGCGGTGGGCCAAACGGGGCCAGCCGGCCGGCGGCGATGGCGGGTGCGGTCTGCTCGTCCATCAGGATGGAGGCGCCCAGCCCGTCCTCGACCAGCGCCTGGACCATATCGGCGAATTCGAGGGAGCGGACCGGCTCGCGTGGGCGGATACCGGCGAGGCCGAGCTGGCGCTCCAGCCATTGCCCGGCGATGGCGCCGAAATCGGGGAGGACGAAACGCAACTCCTCGGGCGGTAGCAGGCCGGCTTCGATCCGCCGCGCCATCGCCGGCGCCGCGACCAGCCGGATCGGCAACTCCCCGAGCAGATGGATATGCGGCAGATCGAGCGGGGGCCGGCCGATGGCGCAGAGCAGCAGGTCGATCTCGCCATTGTCCAGCGCGGCAGCGACATCGTCGGCCGATGGGGCGGGCAGGATCTCCAGCTCGACATGCGGCATCTCCCGGTAGATGCGCAGCAGCAGCGGCTTGAGGTAAGCGTCGCGCGTGCGGGTGCCGATTGCGAGGCGGATGCGCAGCTTGCCGTCCGCGCGGGCGCGGTCGCCCTCCGCGCGCATCGCCTGGCTGGTGGAGAGCAGGGCCTCGGCGCGGTTGAGCATGTCGCGCCCCTCGCGCGTCAGCGTCGGGGTCGTGCCGCGCCGCCGCTCGAACAGGCGATGGCCGAGGTGGCGCTCCAGCGTACTGATATGGTCGCTCACCGCGGGCTGCGAGATGCCGAGCTGATCGGCAGCGAGCGCGAAGCTGCCGGTGCGCGCGGCGCAGACGAACGTATCGAGCTGCCGCAGGGTGAAGCTGCCGAACCGTTGCCGCATGGAAAAGCCATCCAACAAGACACAAGCCAAGGCTTATGACACCGATAAGCTCCTAATCGCTTGCTTTTGCAATGGTTAAATCGCCTATATGTTGCAACGGCCACCGGATGCGGTGGCATAGCGGAGAGGCCTGTTGGGGGGTGAAGCACAGGGCATGACGGTGGATTCGGCCGGCCTCACGGGCATGGCCGCCTCTCTTGCCGCTCCGGAAGATTTCTTGCGCGCTTGCGGCGCGCGTCCGCTTTTCATGGTTCTCGTCATGACGCACGAGAGGGTCTGACGGGTCGCAAGGGCCGCGCCGGCTCCCACACCGGCGCGGCCCCATAAGCTTGCTCCATCCTTCGCCGGTTGGCGATGGCGGGCCGTTCACTCAGAAGCTGAGCTTGATCGTGCCGCCCCAGGTGCGCGGATCGCCCGGCTGGCCGACGATCAGGCCGGTGTTGCCCGGCCCCACCGCGAGCTGCTCGAAATACTCGACATCGAAGGCGTTGCGGACCCAGGCGTAGAGATCGAGCCCATCGGTGCGGAAGCCGGCGCGCAGGTTGGTGAGCGCGTAGCCCGCCACCCAAGTGTAGGCCGAGGGCGAGGGGTTGGACGAGAAGCGCGAACGGTAGTTGCCGTCCACCGCCGCATAGACTTCACCTTCCTTGCCGAGCAGCTTGGCCGGCACGTTCGCCTCCGCCCCGTAGGAGAAGGACCATTTCGAAACGCCCGGCAACACCTGGCCGGAAATGTCGCAATTCTCCGGGCTGAGGCCGCCGGGCGTGCCGGGCGCGCTGGGCGTCTGGCCGGCCGTGACGGTGGTGCCGCCGGATAGCTCGGGCGGGCAGGGCGCGTCGATGAACTTCACATATTTGGCGTCGGTATAGGCGCCGTTGGCATAGGCATTGAAGCGGGCGCTGGAACGGATCGAGAAGTCCGCCTCGAAGCCCTGTGAGCGCACCCGGTCGGCATTGGCGAGGTAGCCACGCAGCACGCCATACTGGCCGTTGCTGACGTTCGCCTGATAATCGTCGATGGTGGTGCGGTAGGCCGCGAGGTTGAAGGTCGCGCGGCGATCCCAGAACTGCGTCTTGAGGCCGGCCTCCCAGTGGTTGACCGACTCCGGCTTGATCGAGCCGGCGGCGAGGATGGGGTTGCCGTCGGCGTCGGCCGGCACGCCGTTCTGGTTGATGCCGCCGGTCTTGAAGGTCTTGGCGTAGGTGCCGTAGACCAGCACGTCCGGCAGCAGCTCGTAGCTCAGCGTCAGGTCGTAGCTGAAGTTCCAGTCGCTGAAGGTGGGCTGGACGAGTTGCGGGGCGAACACGCCGCGCTGGGCGACCTTGACCGGATCGGTCTGGCCGAACAGCACCGGATTGCCCTGCCCGTCGAACACCTCGCGCTGGTAGAGGCCCTGCTTCTTGTCATAGTTGAGGCGGACGCCGGGCTGAATGGTCAGGCTGTCCGTCACCTTCCAGTCGAGCTGGCCGAACAGCGCAAGGCTGGTGTTCTTGAGATATTGCGTGTTGATGGCGGTCAGCCCGTCCAGGATCGACGGATCGCACGCCTGCTGGTTGGCGGCGGTGGGGCCGCAGCCGGTGACGGGCGGATCGAACGTGGCCGGGTTCGATCCGGGGTTGAGCGTCCAGCGGCTCGACGCGGGGCCGTGCTGCTCGGTGCCCTGCGTGTCGATCCGCTGGTGGAAGGCGAAGGCGCCGACGACGAAATTGAACTGGCGCCCGTTATAGCTGTAGCGCAACTCCTGCGAATATTGGTTCTGCTGCGAGGGGTTCTGCGACTTGGTGACGATCGGCAGGCCGGTGAAATCGCGGTCGTTCTCCGGCTTCCAGTCCCAGAAGCGCCAGGCGGTGACGGAGGTCAGCGTGCCCGGCCCCAAATCCCAGTTCGCCCGCAGCGAGACGCCGCCGGTCTTGTTGCCGGCGTTGAGGTTGGCGTCCACATCGGTCAGGCGGTCGAACGGGTTGGTGCTGACCACCGTGTAGCCCTGCGCGGCGGCCAGCGCCTCATATTGGCGGCTGAGCGGGCGCTGGGTGGCGCCGGTGCGTACGAAAACGGTGCCGCAGCATTCCGGGTTCTGCTTGCTGTAATCGCCGGCCAGCGTGATGCGCAGATCCTCGCTCGGCTTGAACAAGAGTTGCCCGCGTATGCCGAGATTGTCCTGCTCGTTGATCCAGTTGCCGCTGGCGACGTTGAAGATCGTGCCCCGGCGGCTGGTGGAGGAGACGGCGATTCGCGCCGCGACCGTGTCCGACAACGGGCCGGAGACTGCCGCCTTGGCCTGCTTGAAGCCGAGGCTGCCGACGCTGATCTCCGCCTTGCCCTCAAAATCGAAGGTCGGCTGGCCGGTGGTGATGTTGATGGCGCCGGCGGTGGTGTTCTTGCCGTAGAGCGTGCCCTGCGGGCCGCGCAGCACCTCCACTTGCGCCACGTCGAGAAAGTCGAACACGGCGGAGGCGACGCGGGCGTAATAGACGTCATCCACATAGATGCCGACGCCCTGCTCGAACCCGTCGTTGGTGAGGCCGAACGGCACGCCGATGCCGCGGATATTCACCGCCGAGTTGCGCGGGTTGGAGGAGTAGAATTGCAGCGTCGGCGTGAGCTGCTGGAGCTTGCCGATGTTGAAGCTGCCGGTATTCTCGATCTGCGCGCTGCTGACGACCGAGATGGCGAGCGGGGCTTCCTGCGCGGTTTCGCTGCGGCGGCGGGCGGTGATGACGATATCGCCGCCGCGCGCCTCCGCCGGTGCGACGGACGGATCGTCCGTGGGCGGCGCGGCGCTTTCCTGCGCGTGGGCCGGAAGGGTGAAAGCGAGAGCCGCGGCGAGCGCGCTCGTGGAGAGAATGGACCTGCGAACCATGTTCGGAACCCCCTTTGAATCAAAAAAGGGATGCCTCCAGTGGTCCGGTCAGCATCTGCTATGGGAAGGAATGACGGCTGCGCGCGCCCCGATGAGACGAGCCGGGCAAGCCGGATTGTCAGGCGGTCAGCCGGGTTTTCTCGGTGACTTCGATCTGCACCAGACGGCCCTCATGGACCGTGAGATGAACCGCACCGAAGCGGAGCTTCTCCAGCGCCTGGCGGACGAGCGCGAGCGCGCCCGTTTCATGATCGTCGCGCCCTGCGCCGGCGGGCGGCGAAAGCGACGAGCGGGAAGATGACTGCGACATGGTGCCTCCTCGAACGCGGTCAATTGCGAGTCGCGTGCAGCGACGATTAAACTTAACTCAATCACTTGAATTGACAATAGGGAAGCGATGAAGATTTGCTTTTGCGCGGGGAATCGCATCTTCCGCGTGGATGGTTGCGGGGTGGCGCAATAATCGGCCGCGTGCGGGCAATGGTGGTGCCTGAAGGGGAGGAGCGGCGTTTCCCGTCCGCGCGAGGTGGGATCAGTGCTCCTGCGAAGGCAGGAGCCTAGGGGGACAGAAGCGGTTTGTGCTCCCCGGGGTCCTGCTTTCGCAGGAGCACGGTTCACTGGATCATGCACACTCTATGGAGCTTGGGGATATGTCCTCTCCTTGCAGGGGTGAAGAAAAGAACGGTTCCCGAACAAGCTCAGGACGAACGGGGATGGAAGGCTATGGCCGTCCTTGGGCCGGCCGCGACCGTGCTTGTGAGGCTATATGCGAGCGTCGTGAACGCCGCGCCGCCGCTAGCGGGCGGGTTTGGCGGGCGCGGGCATCAGGCTTTGCACGGTGCGCCGGGCGAAGATCCAGCGGCCGTCGACGCGGGTGAGGTCATCGGCATAGCGCGCCATCAGCGCGGCGGTTGGGCGGCCAGCGTCGTCCGGCACCATGTAGAGCGACATGGAGGTGGCGCGGGCGCGGTCCGGCCCGGCGAACGTCACCACCTCGTTGAAGAACAGGTGGTAGTTGGGCTCGCGGAAACCCAGCGCGTTCTCGCTGAAGATGCGGCGCATCATCGTCCCCGCCTCGGCGCCGCGCGCTTCCATGCCGCCGCCGGCCGCATAGATGCCGTCCGTGCCGAACAGCCGGCCGAAGCTATCGAAGTCGCGTGCGTCGAGCGTGGTGCCGTAGGCGACCAGCAGCGCGTGGATAGCAGCGCGGTCGGCCGCCTCGTCGCGCTGGGCGACGGCCGGTGCCGTGAAGACGAGGCAGGAGGCGAAAAGGGCGGTGAACGCAAACAGCGCGCGAATCATGGCTTGGCCTGCCCGGCGATGATCTTCGCCCATTCCTCGCGCGTCGGCATGATGTCGTCGGCGACGCGGCGCTGGATCAGCCATTGCCCGTCCACCCGCACGAGATCGTCGGTGTAGATGCCGGCGAGCGAGGGTTGGGGCCGCCCGTCCGCGCCGCGCATGACGAACAGGTAGCGCGAGGTCGCGCGCGCCTTGTCGCCATCCACCGTCACGCGCGGATTGGTGATGAGGTGGAAGTTGGCGCGGTTCGCCGCCCCGGCTGGACCCAGCACATCGGCCAGCATCGCGCGGATCGCGGCGCGGCCCTTGTGGCTGCCGCCGCCGCCGGTCCACTCGCCATCGCTCGTGAACAGCGCCGCATAGGCATCGTAATCGCGCGAATCGAGAGAGGCGGCATAGTCGACGAGGACGCGGCGGATGGCCAGCTCGTCCTCGACGCGCTGGAGCCGCGCCTCGACGGTGCCGGGCGCCGGCGGCGCGGCGCGCACGGTGGCCGGCCCGATGAACAGCGCGCATAGCGCCAGAGCGTGGATGATCCTCATGGCCCCTCTCCCGTTGGCGCCGGCCGCGATGGACCGGCGCGCCGGCGGAGAGGCTAGTCGATCAGCACGGCACCTGTCGACATGGGCTGCACGTCGCGCTGGTAGATGCCGAGATAGCCCTCGGCCTTGGCGGGGCCATGGATCTCGGCGGCGCGGCCGGCGAGCGTCTGCGCGTCGACCAGCAGGTCGATCGAGCGGTTGGGGACGTCGATGCGGACACGGTCGCCGTCATGGACGAGACCAATGGGGCCGCCCACCGCCGCTTCCGGCGCGACCTCGGCCACCGTCAGCCCCTTGAGGCAGAGGCCGGAGAGCTGGCCGTCGGTGATGAAGGCCGTTTCGCGCGCGATGCCGGCCGCGTCGATGGCGAACAGCACGATTGACGCGCCGCCGCCCATCGCCGGGCCGCCCTTGAGGCCCTGGCCGCGCAGGATGAGCACGTCGCCGGCCTTGATCCGCCCGGTCTCGATGGCGTCCAGCGCCAGTGCGGTATTCTCGAACACACGCGCCGGGCCCTCGAAGAACTCCGGGCGCTTGCCGTCGCGGATGCCGAGCTTCACCACCGCGCTTTCCGGCGCGAAGCTGCCCTTGAGGATGGCGATGGAGGGGCCTTCCGAAATCGGCCGGTCGAGGGGGCGGATGATCTCCGGGTCGACGACGGCCGCGCTCTCCAGATTCTCGGCGAGCGTCTTGCCGGTGCAGGTGAGGGCGTCGGTCCTGAGCAGCGGGGCAAGTTGCCTGAGCGTCGCCGCCGCGCCGCCGGCATCCTCATACTCCTCGATCCGCACCTCGCCATTGGGGCGTACGGCGGAGAGCACAGGCACCTTGCGGCCGATCTCGTCCCACAGTGCGAAGATGTCGATATCCACATGCGCCTCGCTGGCGATGGCCTGGAGATGCTTGATGGCGTTGATCGAGCCGGAGACGGCGAGCACCGTCGCCACCGCATTGTGGAAGGCCGCGGGGGTCAGCACCTTGCGCGGGTTGAGGCCCTCCAGCACCATCTCGACGATGCGCGCGCCGGAGCGGCGGGCGGCGTCGATCATCTTGTCGCTGTTGGCGCGCACCGGGGCGGAGCCGGGCAGGCACATGCCGAGCGCCTCGACCACGCAATGCATGGTGTTGGCGGTGGCCATGCCCGCGCACACGCCGGGGCCGCGCACCGCCTGGCGGATCATCTCCTGCTCGTCATGCGGATAGGGCTTGCCGAAGCGCGTGCCGATGCTGCCGGACCAGAGATCTTCCAGATCGACATGCTCGTTGCCGATCATGCCGGACGCCTGATAGCCGCCGATGACGAGGATGGTGGGAATGTCGAGCCGGCCGGCGGCCATCATGTGGCCGGGCGGCGTCTTGTCGCAGGAGGTGAGGCAGACCATGCCGTCCAGCATCGCCGCTTCCACCTGCGCCTCGATATCGTTGGTGACGAGATCGCGCGCGGAGAGGATGTAGCTGCCGCTGCGCCCCGCGCCGGTGATGAAATCGGAAGGCGCGGTGGTGCGCACCTCGAACGGTACGCCGCCGGCGGCGCGCACCGCGTCCTTCACGATCCTGGCGATACCGTCGAGATGGGAATAGCAGACGGCAAGCTCGGACGAGGAATTGACCACCGCGATCTTGGGCTTGGCCATGTCCTCCTCGCTCAGGCCGAGCGCATACCAATGCGAGCGGCGGGTCGGCGAATTCGCGGCGAGACTGCGCAACTGAACCATGGGGTCCTCTCCTCTCATTGATTTGCGGAAATGATTAGCATGGTATCTATTTGCCGTCTCGCAAAATCGCATGGTCCGGAATGGGGGCCGGGCTTGCCAGTGCCTCTCCGCTCCCCCAGATTGCTGCGATGCGAAGAAATGGATTTGCGGCGGATACGGGCCGGCAGAGGGGACGGGTATGAGCGAGGAGAAGGGAGAGTTCGATCGCTGGGCGACGACCTTCCACGATTATTACGAGCCGGGGTCGCGCGCGGATTACGAGTTCCGCCTGACCCGCAAGCTGGTCATCACTGCGCGCAAATGGACGGCGTTTCTCGACGGGAGGGTCAAGCGGAAAACCGGCTTCAGCCGCTCGCGCTGGCAGACGCTGGCGGCCATCGCCTTTGCCGGCGGGCCGGTTGCCACGCTGGAGCTTGCCGGGCGCATGGGCGTGCAGTGGCCGGGTGTGGTGCGGGTGCTCAACGAGATGGAGGCCGAGGGGCTGATCGAGCGGACCCAGTCCAGCGACGACCGGCGCTACCGGATGATCGCGATCACCCCCGCCGGGCGGGCGCTGCTGGACGAGGTGCTGGAGATCACCAATCCGCTCCGCGCGGTCCGGCTGGCCGGGATCGCAACGGAGGACCTCATCACCAGCGAACGGGTGCTGGACCAGATGCTGGCGACGCTGGTCCGATAGGGGCGGATCGACATTCAGTTCTGGCGGCCTGCAAATGGCGGCTTTCCGCGCTTCCGGTGCTCACGGACCTATAGTCCGCTGCGCTCCGGGTCACGAAAATCCACCATCTTCGGCTCGCCATCTCCTGAATGTCGATCCGCCCTAAGGGCGGACGTGGCCGCCGCGCGCATCGGCCTGTTTACGTAGGAAACTACTTATGCCACAAGGCCGCATCCCGCGTCGCGATGCGATGTGACGACCTCGGTTTTTCAACGCTATCAGGCCGCCACGGACCGTCCCAAGGGCGCCCGATAAGCAAAGCAAGCCCGAGTCGTGGAGACCATATGAGCCAAGAGCAGGTGCAGGACGCGCAGGGCGGCCGCAGGATAGACGTCGCGCGGCTGCTCAATGACCGCAAGCTCAACGCCTTCAACATCAAGCTCATCTGCCTTTCCTGGCTGATTACCGCGTTCGACGGTTTCGACCAGATGATGATCAGCTTCACCGCGCCCTACATGCGCGACGAGTTCAGCCTCACCAACGGCGAGATCGGCTATATCGTCTCGGCGGGCATCGCCGGGATGCTGGCCGGCGGCTTCCTGTTCTCCTGGATCGCGGACCGGATCGGGCGACGGCCGACGATCATCGCCACCGCCTTCCTGTTCGGCGTGCTGACGCTGGCGACGGCGTTCGCGCACAATGTGCCGCAACTGCTGGCGCTGCGCTTTGCCGACGGGCTGGCGATCGGTGGAATGTTGCCGCTTGCCTGGGCGCTCAACATCGAGTTCGTGCCCGCCCATGTCCGCGCCACCGTGGTGACGACGATCATGATGGGCTATGCGGTCGGCACTTCGTCGGCCGGGCCGCTCACCAACCTGCTGGCGCCCGATCACGGTTGGCAGGCGGTGTATATCGCCGGCGGCTTCGGCACGCTGGTTTGCGCGGTGGCGCTGCTGTTCTTCCTGCCCGAGTCGGTGCGCTTTCTCGTCAGCCGGCAGATCAAGCTGCCGCTCGCGCGCGATACGCTCAACCGCGTCGACGCGGCGTTCGATATTCGCGAGACGGATGGCCTCTACCTCGGCGACGAGCCGGCGATCCGCCACAAATTCCATGTGTCGGATCTGTTCGCGGGCAAGCTGGCGTGGCTGACCCCGCTGATCTGGTTCGGCTATGCGGTCAGCTCGCTCGGCATCTATTTCGCCTCGTCCTGGGGGCCGCTGATCCTCGAATTTCTCGAAGTCGACCGGCAGACGGCGGCGACCGTCACCGCTTTCTCGGGCCTGCTCGGCGCCGCCGCCGGGCTGGCGCTGATGCGCTTCACCGACCGCTACGGGCCGATCGCGGTCGCGGTATTTCCCGCCATCTCGGTGCCGATCCTGCTGATCCTCGGGCTGGAGATGGTCGACCGCAGCTATCTGCTGCCGATGGTGGTGCTCACCACCACGGTCATCGCTGGCGGCCATTTCGGCATCCAGTCGATCTGCGGGATCTTCTACCCGAGCGCGATCCGGGCGAGCGGCGCCGGCTGGGCCTCATCCATCGCCAAGGTGGGCGGCGTGCTGGGCCCGGTGGTCGGCGCCATCGTGCTCTCCAGCGGCCTGCCGATCATCCGCTCCTATGCGGTGCTGGCGATCTGCCCGGCGGTGCTGGCGGTCGTGGCGCTGGCGATCGCGCGGGTGACGCGCGACCCCAGCTTCCATCCCGAAGCGCGCGGAACCCGGCCGGCACCGGCGGAGTAGGGCGGGGATCGCGATCGGCGAACAGCTTCCCTGTTTGTCGCGAGCCGCGGAGGCGGCGCTCGGCGTGTCTTGCCTGCGCTCGACACGAATGGAGAGGCGGGTAGGCCGAAGCGGCCCCCGGCCGGGAAGCCGGAGCCTTATTCGGCGGCGACCGAGCCGGTCTGCGCGCCCCGCACAGCTTCATCGTCGTGCAGGAACACGCCTTGCGCGCGCAGGATCTTGCGGACCTCGCTCACGTCCACGTCGCGCGGGGCGACGCCGTGATTGGCCGCCACCGCCGCGCCGACACCCGCCGCCTGACCGGTCAGCCAGCATTGCGGGATCTCGCGCATGAAGCCGTGCGAGTTGGCGTCGCAGGAGATGTGGCGGCCGG
The DNA here is from genome assembly GCA_001899715.1 of Sphingobium sp. 66-54. Taxonomy (GTDB): domain Bacteria; phylum Pseudomonadota; class Alphaproteobacteria; order Sphingomonadales; family Sphingomonadaceae; genus Sphingobium. Next base: position 56,904 of record MKWI01000018.1, on the reverse strand, counting down.
CGGCGAGCAGCCCGTCCAGCGCGCGCGGCACCAGCGCGCCGTAGGGCACGGAGACGATCGGGAACTTGGGCGAGACCGAGGGGCTGACGCCGACCTCGTCCGCCACCGGCACGCCCGCGCCCCAATCCTTGCGCTCGATCCGGCCGACGCCGGCGAGGCGCCGGGTGTGGCGCACGCCGAGCTGCGGCGCGCTCTGGAGCATGTAAGCGTTCTCGAAACCGGGCGCGTTTTCGCGGAAAAAGTCGCAGTGCGTCTTCATGAAGCGGTGCGAGCGGATCTCCAGCTCGGTCTGGTCGTCCACGTCCAGCGCGGAGAGGCCGGACTGGCGCGGGCCGAGGAACAAGCCGATGTCGTTGCGCCATGAGACGTAAGGCGGCTGGAAGAAGCCGAGCCGCTCGCGGCCGAGCGCGGCGAACTGCGCATATTGCTCGGCATCCTCGCGGCGGAAGGCGAGCCAGCGGTCCATATCGACGCCGCCCAGCACGAAGCTGGTGTTGGCGCTGTGGTGAACGTCGCCTTCCTCGATATCGGTATCGAAGCCGGCACCGGCGCGGGCGAACATATCGCCGTCGCCGGTGGTATCGACGACCACCTTGGCCATCAGTGCCTGCCGTCCGGCCTTGCTCTCGAACACCACGCCGGCGACCGTGTTGCCGTCCATCACCGGGCGCGCGGCCCAGCTATGGAACACGATGCGCACGCCGGCTTCGAGCAACATTTCCTGCGCGTTCAATTTCATGCGCTCGGGGTCGAGCGTGGGCGCCCAGCAGACCACGCCGTGGAAGGCGGAGGTGCGCTGGCCCCAATAGCCGGCTTTGAGCGGGTCGCGCGAACCCCAGTCGGCTTTGGCCGGGCCGGCGACGCCCTCGGGCGGCATGCGGTCGATGAAGTCGCGGGCATAGCCCTGGATGACGTGGCGGCCGGTCCAGTCGGTCATCCGGTCGATCCAGATGACGAGGCCGCCGGTCGAAAGGCCGCCGAGGTGATTGTAGCGCTCCAGCAGCACCACGTCGGCACCGGCCTTGGCGGCGGCATAAGCGGCGGCGCAACCGGCCGGCCCGCCGCCGATCACGGCCACGTCGCAGCGGTGGTAGACGGCGATCTCGCGCGCTTCCTCGTGGATCGTGCCGGTGCCGTTGCGCGGCGGCAAGGCGCGGCCCTGCGCCTCGAACACGTCGGACGCGAGGAACCTGTCTTCGGTCTGCCGGACCTGCCGCAGCTTGGGCTGCTCTGGATTCTCACTCACGACCTTCTCCTCATCGACTGCGCGCCCGCCGCGAAGCCGCCGCTCTGGCGGCCGAGTCGCGGCTTTTGCCATGATGGACTGCCTCGGGTCATGTCCATATCGCAAATATGTAGCAAGCTACGTTTATGAGCCGCCCCGCCATTCGTCAAGCGACGCATGCGGCGGAAACGGATGGATGGAAGGGGGCTCGCTCCCCCTCAAGGGCCGGCGGACGAACGCCGAATAGAGCAAAAATGGCTCGAATCCACAGGCTAAGCCATATGGATGAATTTTGCTATAACACGAGTTGTAATTGGTAGCCAGCTACGTATTATGCTACCTATCTGCACCGGCCTCTCCGTGGGGAGCGGCGCGGAAAGGCGGCACCGCGGTGGTTCTCCCCACTGCCACCAGATCGCCTCCGGCCCCGGTGCGAGCAAGACAACCGACGGCGGAACAGGAACCGCGCGGTTGAGATTGGAAAGGGGAGGACCTCATGACAGGCAATTTCCGTTCAAGCTGTGTGCGTGCGTCACTTGCCGTGACGAGCGCCATCTATCTCGTTGCTCTCGCGCCTGCCGCCGTTCACGCGCAGGACGCCGCCGCGCCGCAGGAGGCCGAGGAGGCCCAGGAGCAGGCGATCATCATCACCGGCTCGCGCATCGCCCGGCGCGACTATTCGTCCGACACGCCGATCGTGACGCTGTCGAGCGAGACGCTCAGCCGCACGTCGGACGTGGGCATCGACCAGAGCCTCAACAAGCTGCCGCAGTTCGGCACCGGCGCCAACTCGATCACCAGTGCGACCGACGTGCAATCGACGCCGACCAGCAGCCCCGGCATCGCCACCGTCAACCTGCGCGGCCTCGGCAGCAACCGCACGCTGGTGCTTGTGAACGGCCGCCGCACCCAGCCGGCCAATGCCAGCCTGGTGGTCGACCTCAACACGATCCCCAACGCGGCGGTCGACAATGTCGAGATCATCACCGGCGGCGCGGGAGCGACCTATGGCGCGGACGCGGTTGCCGGCGTCGTCAACTTCATCCTCAAGAAGGATTTCCAGGGCGTCCAGCTCGATGGGCAATATGGCCAGTCGTTCCGGGGCGATGCGGAGCAATATAAGTTCTCCGCCTTGCTCGGCTCCAATTTCGCGGACGGGCGCGGCAACGCCATGATCGGCCTCACCTACCAGAAGCGCAACGAGGTCTATCTGCGCGACCGCCCGTTCTACGAGGCGGCGTTCACCGATCCCAACACGCCCGGCCGCAATGCCTGGCCGAATTTCGGCGGCTATCTGCCGACCAACGCGCCCCAGTCCGCTTATGACGCGGTGTTCATGCCCAAGGGCTATGTCGCGGGCGACGTTCGGAACAATGCGCAGCTCTTCTTCAATACTGCTGCAACCACCGATGGCGCGACATTGTTCAGCGTGGCGCCCGGCTCCGTCTCCGGCGAGAAAGCGCCCGGTTTCACGGGGCCGCTTTACCCGGACAACAAGTTCCTGGCGAACGGCTCGCTCTCGCCCAACTCCTACACCGGCTTCCTGTCCAGCCCGCTGGACCGCTACTCGGCGTTCGCCTCGGCCTATTACGACGTCAGCGACAATCTGACCTTCTATACCCAGGCGACATTCGACCAGAACGAGACGACCACCGAGATCATCGGTTACTCACCGGCGTTCAACCAGTGGTCGGTGACGATCCCGTATGACGCGGCCCATCCGGTGCCGGACGAACTGCGGACCATCCTCGACGCCCGGACCACACCGGCCGCGCCGTGGACGCTTTACAAGCAGATGGACTATCTCGGCCCGCGCCAGATCACCACGACGACCCACACCTATGAAGTGGTGTTCGGCGCGCGCGGCGAACTGGGCGTGCGCGACTGGACCTACGACATCTTCGGCTCGCACGGCCGCACGTCGATGAACGCCAACTACAAGGGCTTCGCCGATCTCGCCCGCTATCAGGAGCTTATCAACAAGCCCAATTACGGTGCTGGCGCGGACTATAACAACGGCCGGACCGGCATGCTGGCGCATTGCACCAGCGGGCTCAATCCGTTCGTCAACACGCCGGTGAGCCAGGACTGCCTCGACATCATTAGCGCGCCGATCAACACCGAGACGGTACTGACGCAGGACCAGGTGGAACTGAACCTGCAAGGCTCGCTGGCCGATATTCCGGCGGGCGACCTGCGCTTCGCCATCGGCGCGGCCTATCGCAACAATGATTTCGCCTACAAGCCGGACCCGGCCTTCTCGACGACCAACACCACCTCGCTGACCATCGGCCTGTTCGATACTTCGCCGACGCACGGCGAGGTGACGGCGAAGGAGATCTACGGCGAGCTGCTGATCCCCATCTTCAAGGATCAGGCGTTCGCCCGCTCGCTCTCGCTCAACCTCGGCGGGCGCTACTCCGACTACAGCACCACCGGCGGCGTCTTCACCTGGAAGGCGACGGGCGATTGGGATGTGACGGGCTGGCTCAAGATCCGCGGCGGCTACCAGCAGGCCAACCGCGCGCCGAACGTCGCCGAGCTGTATCAGCCGCCGGTATTCCAGACCGTGCCGTGGCCCGATCATGACCCGTGCTCGATGTTTACGCGGGCGACCTATGGCAACGTCGCGAGCAACCCGGACCGCGCCAAGGTGCAGGCGCTCTGCTCGGCGCTGTCGGGCGGCGCACCGATCGGCGACAACTTCTCCGGCAACGTGCCGAGCTACTTCCCGCTCGGGCGCGACCTCCAGCGCGGCAACCCCAATCTCGATAACGAGAAGGCCAAGACGTGGACGATCGGCGCGGTCCTCACCGCACCGGCCGGCTCCTCGCCGCTACTTCAGCGGCTGCGCCTCTCGGTCGATTATTACAACATCACCATCAACGGCGCGATTGCTCCGGCCTCGACGCAGCTTGTCTATCAGGAGTGCTTCAACAGCCTGGGCAACAACCCGAATTACGACCCCAACAACGAATATTGCCAGCGCATCCAGCGCACCGGCACGCCGCCCATCGCGGGCAACTGGATCGCGACCGAAGCCAGTTTCGAGAATCTCGGCATGATCTCGACGGCGGGCTTCGACGTCCAGCTCGACTGGAGCGTCCCCGCGCCGGGCTTTGGCGGCGAGAGCGGAGCGGTGTTCACCAACATCGTGTTCAACTATCTCGACAAATATAAGGTGCAGAACAATCCGGGCGGCCCGGTCTTCGATTATGCCAACTCAATCGGGTCGACCATCTTCGTGCCGCCCTATGGCGCGCAGTTCCGCTGGAAGCTCAACACTTCGCTCGGTTACGATTTCGGGCCGGGCCAGGTGAGCGTCAACTGGCGGCATTACCCGAGCGCCCGCAACGTGGCGCTGGTGACGAACAGCACCGCGACGCAAACCAAGACGCGGGCCTATGACATCGTCGACCTCGCCGGGCAGTTCCGCATCAACAAGATGTTCGTGGTGCGGGCCGGCATCGACAATCTGTTCGACCGCGATCCCAACATCATCGGCGCCATTCCGGGCACCACCTCCGCTGTCGGTGAGCCGGACCCGGCGGGCACCTACGATGTGCTGGGACGGCGCTTCTACATCGGCGCCAAGGTCGAATTCTGAATCCGTCGGGCGCCTCCATGGTGTCCGGCAGATATCCGCGCCCCTTCCGTTTCGCGCGGATTCATCCTCCACTGGATCGCCTCGCGGCTTCATGCCGCGAGGTTCTTTTTTGCCGCCGGGGCGCGGTGGACAAGCCGTGCCGCAGGGGAGAAAAGGGCCGGCGCATTCCGGCGCGAGGAGATGTTGCCCATGCCTGCTGACCTTGCCCCCTCCTCCGCAACTCTATCTTCGGCGACGATGCGCGCCGTGCTGCTGGAGGCGCCCGGCGGGCCGGAGCGGCTGGTGCCGGGTGAGGTGCCTGTGCCGGCGCTCAAGCCGGGGCATGTGCGCGTGCGGATCGCGGCGAGCGCAGTCAATCCGGTCGATACCAAGATCCGCGCCGGCCTGCCGATCGCGCCCGCCGATCCGGCGATCCTCGGCTGCGATCTGGCCGGAACGGTCGCGGCGGTGGGCGAGGGTGTGACCGACTTTGCCGTGGGCGATGCGGTCTATGGCTGCGCGGGCGGGGTCAAAGGGCAGGGCGGTACGCTGGCGGAGTATATCGTGGCCGACGCGCGGTTGCTCGCGCCCAGGCCGCGCGGCCTCTCGATGCGCGCGGCGGCGGCGCTGCCACTGGTCGCGATCACCGCCGTCGATGCGTTCGAACGCGCGGGGCTGGCGGCCAGTGAGCATGTGCTGATTCACGGCGGCGCGGGCGGTGTGGGCCATGTCGCGATCCAGCTTGCCAAGGCGCGCGGGGCGCGGGTCGCCGCGACCGCCTCCAGCGCCGAGAAGGCGGTGCTGGTGCGCTCGCTGGGGGCGGACGAGATCATCCTCTACCGCGAGGAGGCGGTCGCCGATTATGTCGCGCGGCTGACCGGCGGCCGGGGCTTCGATCTGGTGTTCGACGCGGTGGGCGGCGCCAATCTGGCGAACAGCTTCGCCGCCGCCCGGCTGGAGGGGCGCGTCGCGACCACCAGTGCGCGGGCAACGCTCGACCTCTCTTTGCTGCACGGGCGGGCGCTCTCGCTCCATGCCGTGTTCATGCTGCTGCCGATGCTGACCGGCGAGGGGCGCGAGCGGCATGGCCGCGTCCTGCGCGAACTGGCGGCGCTGGTCGACGCCGGCAAGGTGCGGCCGCTGCTCGACCCGCATCGTTTCACGCTGGCGCAGGCGGCGGATGCACACCGGCTGCTGGAATCGGGCACGGCGGTGGGCAAGATCGTCGTCGATGTGGCCGAGGGACTGGATTGAACGATGGCTGGAACGGACAAGCCGGGGAGAGGACGGATGAGCATGAGGATATGGACCGGGCTGGCGGGCGGCGCGCTACTGGCGGTGGGCGCGGCGCAGGCGCAGCCGGGCGGCGACGCGGCCGCCAACTGGGAGGCGGTGGTGCAATGCGCCGGCCGCTCCGGCGCGGCGGCGCGCCATGCCTGCATCGACCAGGTGCTGCGCGACAGGGGCGTGCTCGACCGCGAGCGGGAACTGTCCGATGCGCGGCAGTCCTTCGGGCAGGAGCGCCGCGCGGCGCCGGCGCCTGTCCCGGCACCCGCACCTGCACCCGTACCTGCTCCGGCCGCCGCGCCCGTGGCCCAGGCTCCGGCGAGTGCGCCGCCGCCCGCCGCGCCGCCCGAGCTGAAGGCGCTGCAAACGCAGGTCGCCGCCGTGCGGACGGGCGCCGACCGGGTGCTTACCATCACTACGGCCGAAGGCGCGGTGTGGCGACAGACGCAAACGATCGACATGCGCATCCCGCCGGTGAAGGGCGACACCATCGAGATCGAGGAAAGCGCGCTCGGTGGCCATCGCTGCAAGTTCGGCAGCAAGATCTTCCGCTGCCGGCGTGTGAATTAAGGAATTGGACGGAATGGACTATCGCTATCTGGGCGGCAGCGCCCTCAAGGTCTCGCCGCTCTGCCTCGGCGCGATGATGTTCGGCGGCGAGACGGACGAGCCGACCGCCCGGCGGATCATCGACACGGCGGCCGATCAGGGCTTCAACTTTATCGACACCGCGGACGGCTATAATGGCGGTCGGTCGGAGGAGGTGGTCGGCCGCGCGATCAAGGCGCGGCGCGATCATTGGATCGTCGCCACCAAGTTCGGCTATGGCGACGGATCGGCGCCCAACCGGCAGGGCCAGTCGCGCAAGTGGATCCTCCAGAACACCGAGGCGAGCCTCAAGCGGCTGGGCACCGATTTCATCGACATCCTTTATTTCCACAAGGCGGACGTGGATGCGCCGCTGGAGGAGGGGCTACGCGCGGTGGGCGACCTCATCCGGCAGGGCAAGGTGCGCTATTACGGCCTCTCCAACTTCAAGGGCTGGCGCATCGCGGAGGTGTGCCGGCTGGCCGACAAGATCGGCATGGATCGGCCCGTCGCCAGCCAGCCGCTCTATAATATGGTCGACCGGCTGGCCGAGGTGGAGCAGCTCCCCGCTGCCGGCCATTACGGGCTGGGCGTGGTGCCCTACAGCCCGCTGGCGCGCGGCGTGCTGAGCGGCAAATATGCGGTGGATGCGCCGCCGCCGGCGGATTCGCGCGCCGGGCGGGGCGACAAGCGCATCCAGCAGACCGAGTGGCGCAGCGAATCCATCGCCATCGCACAGGCCGTGCGGGCCCATGCCGAAGCGAAGGGCATGACCTCCATCACCTTCGCGCTTGCATGGGTGCTCAGGAACCGGCTGGTCAGCGCGCCGATTGCCGGGCCGCGCACGCAAGCGCATTGGGATGGCTATATGGCCGCGCTGGATGCCCGGCTCGGGCCGGAAGACGAAGCGTTCGTGGATTCGCTGGTGTGCCCCGGCCATGCCTCGACGCCGGGTTATACGGATCCGGCCTATCCCATCGAAGGGCGGCAACCGCGCGGGGGGTAAAGCCGGGCCGGACGGCTGGCGGGAGTGCAGGGAGCATTTGCGGCGGGCCGGTGAGCGCCGTTCCATACGAACCGGGCCGTTAGGGTTGACGACCTCCTTGCTCAAATGGAGCGACGTGCTCCTGCCTGCCGAACGTCGGCGCCGCCTTAATTGAAGAGCTGGCTCTGCCGGTAGGTGCGCGGACTCATGTTGAAGCGGGCCTTGAACGAGCGGCTGAAATGCTGCGAATCGCTGAACCCCCAGCGGTGTGCGATCTCGGTGATGGATTCGCCGGTGCAGGCCGGATCGGCCAGTTCGCGGCGGCAGCGCTCCAGCCGGCGCTCCCAGATGATGCGGCCGACAGTGGTCACGTCGTCCGCAAAGAGCTGGTGCAGCGTGCGCTTGGAGAAGCCGAGCGCGCGGGCGATAGCGGTAATGTCGAGATCCGGGTCGGCGAGATTACGCTCGATATAGGCGAGCACCGCCATGCGGCGGCTGCGCGGGCCGGGGCGCTCGGCCAGCGGCTCGGCGTGCCAGGCGACGTTGAGCAGGGTGACGAGCGCATCGCCCAGCCGCGCGCGGTCGCCCCGGCCAAGCACCGCACCGGCGCTCATCGCGGCGGTCGCGCTCGAATGCAGCACCTGGCCGGTGCCGCGCAGGAAGCCGAGCGGCGTGACCAGCCGGCCGGTCACGCCCCGCCAATGCGCGATCTTGCGCCGGGGCAGCGACATGGCGATCTGCCGCGACATGCCGTCCGCATGGATGGTGAAGGGCAGCGTCTTGTCGAGCGCGCACCATTGCCCGGCGGTGATCGTTGCCTGATGTCCGTCCTGCTCGATGACGCAGGCGCCCTCCTCCTGGAAGATGAATTTGACCAGCCCGTCTTCCTCGACCGGCGTGGCTGCCCAGCCATTCTCCAGCCGGTGCCGGCCGAGCGACACCGCGCACAGGCGCAGCTCGCCGAAGTTGCAGCGGCGGATCGAGGCTTCCTGGTCGTCATCCAGCTCGGCCAGCCAGGTCTCGGTCACGCGCTCCCATTGGCGGCTGCGCTCGTGCCGGTCGGCGGCCCTGGTGGCGAAGTTCAGATAACACACTGTCCGATCCCCCCTCGGCTCATGCGGGCCGTTCTTTCGCGCGGTCGTTTTCAGCGGAAGATACCGGGCGGCCCGGAGGCTGTCCAGCGGCGCCGGCGAAGGGGGCCCGGTTTTCGCGGCCGGATGCGGTTGATCCGCACTGCGGATCCGGCTCGCTGCACGCCCAGACAAGCGCGGCATGGCAAGGCCGCCTAGGGTCACAGTTCGGTCGCGTGTGCGGGGAGGACGACATGACGATGGTTTGTGATCGGCACCAGCGAGGGGATACGGGCCGCGTAGCCCTGCGCGGCGGTACGGATCGGCCAGCTTTTTCGCGCGGGGGAACCGCGATCGGGCAGGGCCGTTCGTCTGCGTTCCCGAGCGAGCGACATGCGGCCGACCCCGCCAACGACATGCTGGATAGCGACGAAAGCCGGCTGATGCTGGCGGCGCTGGTGGATCTGGCGGCCGCCGGCTTCGCAGCGGTTCCGCTCGGCCGGGTCAAGAAGGCGCGCTGACGCCAGAGCGAGAGGCATCCCGCGCTCGGTTGCGGGCAGCGAGGCGATGCCCTGTGCGGGTGGCGGGGCGATGCGAGGTTCGCCCGGCTGATGGCCTTCCCGAGAGGGATCGAGCCCTCAGCGTTGCCCCCATCGGGAAGGGGCGTGAAGTTCGCCGTTGGAGCGGATTATGTGTGGCCAGACGGGGCGACAAGCTCTGAGTTGGCGATGATCTCCTTTGCAAACATGGCTGCGGGGTCTCTCGCCTGCTTGTGGTGTCGCCATTGATCTGTACGCGGCTGCCTTGGAGCCTGACATGGCTGAGTGGCTGGCGATTCCCGGCTTCCTGATCTGCATTGGGACCGCGCTCGTATTGGCACTCTATCCCGGCCGGGAGAGCAACTAAGCAACCACCGCAGGCAGGTGGCCGAAGCAATGATCCTTTCGCCCGACGTGTCGAAAAAATGTAGCCGTTCGACAATCAGAGTGAATGGCGAGGAATGGTCTGTCCGTTGATAAGCCGCTGGCCATGCCGCTCGGCTGGTAGCCCGCCGATCCATCTCGGAAGGGTAGAGGCTTTGCTTTGAGGGAGCCGGGACTTTGCGCCTCCTCAGTCGTCCTTGAACAAGCCGAGGTCGATCGAGTCCGCCAGCGCCTTGTAGCCGGCGTCGGTGCCGTGGAGGTGATCGCCCATATGGTAGTCGGTCCGCATTGCGGCGGGGTCGGCTGGATCGGCGAGCACCTTGTCGAAATCCAGCACGGCGTCGAACGCGCCGCTCGTGCGGATGAAGCGGTTGACCTCCTGCCGCGCCGCCTCGCCGGCCTCTGACCAATAGGTCGCGCCTTTATACGGGGCGATGGTGGCGCCGAATATCCTGACGCCCTTGGCGTGGGCGCGGGCGATGATCTGACGATAGCCGGCGATCAGGTCGGCGGCGGTGATCGCCCCGCCCGGTAGCGCGGTGCGCATCGCGGCGGCCTGCCCCTGCGCCATGGCGCCGAAGCCGATGCCGAGATCGTTGACGCCCTCGAAAACGATCACTGCCTTGATGCCGGGGAGCGCAAGAATGTCGCGGTCGAAGCGGGCGAGGGCGTTTGTGCCAAAGCCGTCGTTGAGGATGCGGTTGCCGCTGATACCCTGATTGGCGACGCCCCATGCCGGGCCGCGTCGGGCGACGAGCCGCTCGGCCAGCAGGTCCGGCCAGCGGCGATTGGCGCCCGGAGTGGAGCCCACGCCGTCCGAGATGGAATCGCCCAGGATCGCCACGGTCGCCGCGTCGTCCGGTGCATCCACGTCGATGCTGGCGATGAAGGCGCGCATCTGGGTGGTGGTTTCAGGCGTGAACGGCGCGGCGGTGAAGTTGCCCGGCGCGGAGATGTCGGTCGTGTCCAGCCCGGTGGTGTGGCAGGTGCAGGGGCCGGTCTCGTCCGGCAGGTAGAGGCTGAGCGACACGCGGGCGAGCGCAGGCACGGCGAGGTCGATCACGTCGCTGACCAGCGGCGCCCCCTTGGCGGCGAGCGCGCCCGTTGCACCGGCGAACAGCACCGCGCGGCTGGTGCCGGGCACTTCCTTGCCGGCCGCGTCGAGCAGGGCGATTCGCGCGGCGCCGATCCGGAGCGGTCCCGGCCCATAGGCATTGCTGAGGCGCACCCGCAGCGCCTTGCCGCCGGCCGAGAGGCGCAGCGTCTGGCGGATGGTGCGGTTGGCGTAGGATGGTGTCGCGGGTATCGGCCCCATGGCGGCGGACGGCGTCACCGGCGCAGCGGTCCAGCTCGCGATCCATTCCGCCTGTGCCGGCGTTGCCGCGAGCGCCAGCCCAGCCGCGGCGAGCAGAATCCCCGGTCCCTTCATCGCAGTCTCTCCCCCTCTGATTGCGCTGGCGCGGTTTTCTCCCGAAACCGTCCGCACGGCAAGCGGGGAGAGCGAGCCTGTGCCCGCACTCTCCCCTCAATAATAGCTTATTGCGCCGGTGGCAGCGTGGCCGGGTCCCAATGCTCATCGGCCTTGCCGTCCTTGAAGCGCCACATGTCGAACCAGGTGGTGGTGTAGGTCCTGGACGCGTCCTTGGGGTCCTTCATCTCGCGCACGAAGCTGACGGTGACATAGTCGCCCTCCGCCTGCACGGCGACGACCTTGGTCTGCATCTTCTCCGGGATCGGCGAGGGCGTGCGCTTCGCCACGTTGATGAAATAGTGCATCACCGCGTCCAGCCCGGAGGCGGCGAGCGGATTGTGCTGGATATATTCCTTGGTGAGATACAGCGGCGCGCGGTCCCAATGGTTGGCCTCAAGCAGCTCCTTGACGATCTTGAGCGCCACCTGCTTGTTGGCGTGGAGCTTGGGGTCCGGGCTGGTGAACAGCGATTCCGGGTCGGCGGCGGCGGTGACGGGCGCATTCAGCGCCTGCGCATGGGCCATGGTGCCGCCGAGCAGCATGGCGGCGGCAACGATCGAAAGCGAAATGGCGCGTTTCATGGATGATCCCCTCTCTCATGGCGTCGTCGTGGTTTCGGCGGCGTCCTGCCGCGCTGGGACAGGCTTAGGCCGCGAGGGCGGGTCAAGTAAAGCGGCGTAGGGCGCGTGCGAGCAGTGCCGCCGCCGGGAGTCGGCGCCGAAGCGGCGGGCATGCGGCGCGATCGGGGGATCGGGTCGGTCGGGGCCGTGGCTGTCGGGGGCTCTCGCGATGCGGCGGGATGGCTTGCCTCAGCCCTCTTCCAGCGCCTTTTCGAGAATGGCAGTGAGACGGGCGCGCACGCGGCCCTGGTCCACCTCGCACAGCGAGGAGACGCTCATCATGTTGCGCACGACGATGCTGCCGATCATGACGGAGAGCGCCAGGCTCGCGCGCATCCGCGTTTCCTCGCCGTCCAGCCGGGTGACGATTGGCGCAATGAAATCCTCGTTGATCGCCGCGCTCGCGATTGCGCTGGCATTGGGGGATGAGGCCGAGCGCAGGATGACGAACAGCCGCTCCATCTTGGCGGCCTGCTGTTCGAGATCCTCTTCATCCTTGCCTTTGTCGATAATCAGGGCGGCGAGCCGCGCGGGGAGGCCTGCCGCGTCCACGCCATCGAGCAGGCTCTCGTCATGGTCGGCATGCAGCACCTCGCGGAACAGCGCTTCCTTGCTGCCGAAATAGCGGCAGATCAGCGCCGGATCGACGCCGGCCTCGCGGCCCATCTCGCGCAGGCCGACATTCTCGTAGCTTTCGCGCGCGAACTGCCGGCGCGCCACATCGAGAATGGCCTGCCGGGTCGCTGCGGCATTGCGCTCGCGCGGGGCACGGGCGGGAGGGGCGGACGAGGTTGCCATAAGCGCAATCTAGCAGCACTCGCGCGCAATTCAACGTTTGTTGACTTTTTATGTCCACGCCTGTTGACAGCCGCCGGGCACAAGACTAGCGAGTCATCGCCTGTTGACCCGCCCGCCAGAGGCGAGTCCGGGAGAGGCCTGGGCGTTGGCGCGTCGGTTTGGACTCGGATTTCTCGATGATCATGAAAAAGCTTATCGCGATTGGCGCTGCGACCCTCGTGCTGGCCGGCTGCTCGGGCGGCGCGGAGACCGCCGCACCGCCGCCGCCGCCCGTTACCGTGGCTGCCCCCGTCACGCGCAATGTCGTCGACTGGGACGAATATGTCGGCCGCTTCGAGGCAGTGCAGAGCGTCGAGGTGCGCCCGCGCGCGACCGGCTATCTGAGCGCCGTCCATTTCCGCGACGGTCAATATGTGACCAAGGGCCAGTTACTGTTCACCGTGGATGCGCGCCCGGCGCAGGCCGCGCAGGCGCAGGCCCGCGCGCAGCTTGCGCAGGCCCAGGCGGCCTATGCCAACGCCAAGACCGAACTGGCGCGCACCCAGACGCTGGCGGCAGCACGCGCGGCGAGCCAGGAGGAACTGGAGGCCCGACAGGCGACGCTGCGCTCCGGTGCGGCGCAGGTCGCGGCGGCGCAGGCGGCGTTGCAGGCTCGCGCGCTCGATGTCGGCTTCACCCGCGTGACCGCGCCGATCTCCGGCCGCATCTCCTACCGCCGGGTCGATCCGGGCAATTCGGTGACGGCGGACCAGACGGTGCTCACCACCATCGTCTCCACCGATCCGCTCTATTTTACCTTCCAGGGCTCCGAGGCGCTGCTGCTCAAATATCAGCGCAGCGGCGCCGGCGGGCAGGGCACGCCGGTGCGGGTGCGGCTGGCCGATGAGGGCGAGTATAAGCATGCCGGCAAGCTCGACTTTGTCGACAATGCCATCGACGCCGGCTCGGGCACCATCCGGGCGCGCGCGATCATCGCCAATGGCGACGGGTTCCTGAAGCCCGGTATGTTCGGCAATCTGCGGCTGGAAGCGTCCAAAGCCTATCCAGCGCTGCTGGTCCCGGACACGGCGATCATTGCCGATGCCTCGCGGCGCATCGTCTATGTCGTCGGCAAGGATGGCACGGTCGAAGCGCGGCCGGTCGAGGTCGGGCCGTTGATGGACGGGCTGCGGGTGATCCGCAGCGGTGTGACGCGCAATGACCGGGTCGTCATCGGCGGTATTCAGCGCGCGCGGCCGGGGCAGAAGGTGACGCCGCAGGCCGGCAAGATTGAGCCGGGCAAGGCGGAGGATGGATCGGCCGCCGCCGCACCGCCGCCATCGGCCGTCGCCCAGCCCGCGGACGGGCGCTGAGGAACGCGCCATGAACATCTCCGGCTATTTCATCGAGCGGCCGATATTCGCGGCCGTCATCGCCATCTTCATCACGCTGATCGGGGCCTTCTGCTTCCCGCTGCTGCCGCTCTCGCAATATCCCGAGATTGCGCCGCCGACGATCGTGATCTCGGCGCCCTATCCCGGCGCCTCGGCCGAGACGATCGCGGAGACGGTCGCCGCGCCACTGGAGCAGGAGATCAACGGCGTCGAGAACATGCTCTATATCCAGAGCAGCTCGACGCAGGGGCAGGCGCAGATCACCGTCACCTTCGAGCCGGGCACCAACCTCGATTCCGCGCAGGTGCTGGTGCAGAACCGCGTGGCGCTGGCCGAGCCGCGCCTGCCCGAGCAGGTGCGGCAGGTGGGCGTGACGGTCAACAAGCAGGCCACCGGCTTCCTGATGATCGTGACGCTGACGGCGGACAAGGGCGCTGGCCTCGATGTCGATTATGTCGGCAACTATGCCCAGACCGTGGTGCGCGACCGGCTGCTGCGCCTGAAGGGCGTGGGCGGCGTCAATGTGTTCGGCGGCGGCAACTATTCCATGCGCGTATGGATCGACCCCGACCGGGCGGCGGCGCGCAACATCACCGCGAGCGAGATCGTCGCGGCGCTGCGGGCGCAGAACGTGCAGGTCGCCGGCGGTGCGCTGGGGCAGGCGCCCTCGGGCACGCGCAACCCCGCCTTCGAGGTGCCGCTGGACGTGCAGGGCCGGCTGGCGACCCCAGACCAGTTCGGCGATGTGGTGCTCAAGTCCGATCCGGCCGCGCAGTCGATCACGCGGCTGCGCGACGTGGCGCGGATCGAGCTGGGTAGCCAGGATTACGGCATCCGCGCTTATTATAACGGCCAGCGCGGCGTGGCACTGGCGGTGATCGAGCAGCCCGGTGCCAATGCGCTCGACGCCGCGGAGTTGGTACTCAAGGAAATGAAGGCGCTGGGCAAGGACATGCCCAAGGGCATGAGCTACGCCACGCCGTACAACCCGACCGAGTTCGTCGCCGCATCGGTGAACGCCGTGGAGCATTCGCTGTTCGAAGCAGTGGCGCTGGTCGTGCTGGTGGTGCTGGTTTTCCTCCAGACATGGCGTGCCGCGATCATTCCGATCATCGCCATTCCGGTGACGCTGGTCGGCACCTTCGCGGTGCAGCTTGCGCTCGGCTTCTCGATCAACTCGCTCTCGCTGTTCGCGCTGGTGCTGGCCGTGGGCATCGTGGTCGACGATGCGATCGTGGTGGTCGAGGCGGTGGAGAACCATGTCCGCAAGGGCATGAAGCCGCGCGAGGCGGCGCACCGCACGATGAAGGAAGTCTCCGGCGCGCTCGTCGCCATCTCGCTGGTGCTGATCTCGGTGTTCGTACCGACTGCGCTGGTCGCGGGTATCCCCGGTATCTTCTACCGGCAGTTTGCGGTGGTGATCGCAGCGGCGGCGGTGTTCTCGCTGATCGTCTCGCTCACCCTCTCGCCCGCGCTGGCCGCGCTGCTGCTCAAGCCGCACGAGCCCGGCCATGTCGACGAGGGGCCGCGCTGGCTGCGGCCGCTGCGCGTGGGTGCCGACAAGTTCAACCAGGGGTTCGACTGGCTCTCCGAGAATTATGGCCGGCTGACCGCGCGGACGATCCGCATGGGGCTCATCATGCTGGTCATCTATGCCGGGCTGCTGGCGCTGACCGGCTGGCGCTTGACCGCGACCAAGACCGGCTTCATCCCCGAGCAGGATCAGGGCATCCTGATTGGCGTCGTCCAGATGCCGCCGGGTGCCTCGCTTGACCGCACCAATGCCGTGCTGAACAAGGTCTATGATACCGCGATCAAGCAGGAGGGCGTGCAGGCGGCGATCTACCTCGCCGGCCTCGACGGCACGACGCAGGCGACCTCATCCAACGCGGCGACCATCTTCATGCGCCTCACCGACTGGTCGGAGCGCGGGCGGGAGTTGAGCGCGTTCGAGCTGGCCAAGAAGATGAGCGGCCAGTTGGCGGGGGTAACGGACGAGGCCAATATCTTCATGGTCTCGCCGCCCACGGTGCGCGGCCTCGGTAACGGCAGCGGCTTCGTGATGATGGTGCAGGACCGCTCCGGCGCCGGCTATCGCGCGCTGGAAGGCGCCGGCATGGCGATGATGGGCGCGGCGGCGCAGCAATCGGACTTCGTCTCGCAGGTCTATACCACCTTCAACACCGGCACGCCGCGCGTGCGCGCCGATGTCGACCGCGACCGGGCGCAGTTGCTCGGCGTGCAGCCGGGACAGGTCTATGACACGCTCGGCACCTATATCGGCTCGACCTACGTCAACGACTTCAACCTCGCCGGCCGCACCTACCGCGTGACCGCGCAGGCGGAGCCGCGCTCGCGCGACGACGTGACCGATGTCGGCCGGTTGCAGGTGCGCTCGTCGAGCGGGGAGATGGTGCCGCTCTCGGCCGTGGCCCAGCTTGCGAACGACACGGGGCCGGCACGCGTGATCCGCTACAATCTGTTCCCGGCGCTGGAGTTGCAAGGGCAGGGGGCGCCGGGCATTTCCTCCGGTCAGGCGTTGGCGACCATGGAGCAGACGGCGGCGAGCGCGCTGCCGCAGGGCTTCGGCTACGAATGGACCGGCATCGCCTTCCAGGAGAAGGCGGCGGGCAGCAGCTCGGCGCTGATCTTCGTGCTGGCGGTGGTGTTCGTGTTCCTCGTGCTGGCGGCGCTTTACGAATCGCTGGCGTTGCCGCTGGCCGTGATCCTCATCGTGCCGATGTGCATTCTGGCGGCGATGATCGGCGTCAATGTGCGCGGCATGGAGAACAATATCCTGACGCAGGTCGGCCTTGTGGTGCTGATCGCGCTGGCGGCCAAGAACGCGATCCTCATCGTCGAGTTCGCCAAGCAGGGCGAGGACGAAGGGCTGGACCGGTTCAAGGCGGCGGTCGCGGCGGTGCGGGTGCGCTTGCGGCCGATCCTGATGACCAGCTTCGCCTTCATCTTCGGTGTGGTGCCGCTCGTCATCGCCAGCGGGCCGGGGCAGGAGATGCGCCAGTCGCTCGGCACGGCAGTGTTCTCCGGCATGATCGGCGTGACCGTCTTTGGCCTCATCTTCACGCCGGTTTTCTACACGCTGGTGCGTGGGTTGGCCGAACGGATGCGCCAGCGTTGGGGCGGGGGTCGTCACGACGATGGGACTGCCGTAACCGAGGGAGGCGCCGCATGAGCCGGGCTATATGGCTGTCGTTCGTCGGCGCGCTGGCGCTGGGTGGCTGCGCGGCGGGCCCCGACTATGTCTCGCCGACACCGCAGGCGCCCGCACAAGCACCGTTCGTCGGGGCGAACGATCCGGCCTTCACGGCTGAGGCGCCGCCGGAAAGCTGGTGGCACCTGTTCGCTTCGCCGGTGCTCGACCGGTTGGTGCAGGAGGCGCTGGCGGCCAATACCGATCTGCGCGTCGCCGCCGCCAATCTGGAGCAGGCGCGGGCGCTGCTGCGCGAGACGCGTTCGCAACGCCTGCCCTCGACCACGGTGAACGGCGGTGGCGGTTACGGGCGCACCTCGGGTGCGGCGGCGGGCTTGCCGGGGCCGGGGCCGGAGGGCGAGACCTATGATGCCGGGCTGGACATCTCCTACCAGCTCGACCTGTTCGGCGGCATCCGGCGCGGGATCGAGGCGAGCCGGGCGGATCTGGGCGCGGCGCAGGCGGCCTACGATCTGGCGCGGATCAGCGTCGTGGCCGAGACTGCGCGGGCCTATGCCGATGCGTGCAGCGCCGGCCGGCAGCTTGCCGTCGCGCGCGAGAGCCTGCGCGTGCAGGAGCAGACGTTCGACCTCACCCGGCGGCTGGAGGAAGGCGGCCGGGGCACCGGGCTCGACACCAGCCGCGCGGCGGCGCTGCTGGAGCAGACGCGCGCCGACGTGCCGACCTTCGAGGCGGAGCGCAAGGCGGCGCTCTATCGTCTCGCCGTGCTGACCGGCAAGCCGCCGGCCGACTTCCCCGCCGATGTCGCGCAATGCGAGACACCGCCGGCGATCGCCGAGGCGCTCCCGGTCGGCGACGGTGCGCAACTCCTCGCGCGCCGGCCGGATGTGCGCGCGGCCGAGCGCCGCCTTGCCGCCGCCACCGCGCGGGTCGGCGTGGCCACGGCCGATCTCTACCCCAAGGTGACGCTGGGCGGCTCGGTCGGCTCGACGGCGGGCTCGGCGGACGATCTCGTCTCCAGCCGGGGTTTCCGCTTCAGTCTGGGACCGCTCATCTCGTGGAGCTTCCCCAATATGAGCGCGGCGCGGGCGCGGCTGGCGCAGGCCAAGGCCGTCTCACAAGGTGCGCTGGCGACATTCGACGGCACGTGGCTGACGGCGTTACAGGAGAGCGAGTCCGCGCTGGCGCGCTATGCCGCCGGGCGCGAGCGCCTCGCGACGCTAACCCGCGCGCACGCGCAGAGCCAGGAAGCCGCCCGGATCGCCCGCCTGCGCTATCAGGCCGGCGCGGAAAGCTTCCAGATCGTGCTCGACGCCGAGCGCTCGCTGGCATCGACGGAAGCGTTGCTGGCGGTCTCGCAGGCGAATTTCTCGGACCAGACGATTGCGCTGTTCCTTGCGCTGGGAGGCGGCTGGGAGAGCTGAGCGCTCGCCTGCATTGGGGAACGCAGCCAGCCTGTGCTCCTGCGCTGGCAGGCGCCCAAGGCCCAGCGGCCGTTCCTTGCCGCCCTGGGCTCCTGCCTGCGCAGGAGCACAAGGAAGCTCAGTCCAGCACTGTGCTCCACTGATCCGGCCTGAAGCCAACGAGCAAGGTGCTTGCGCCCGTCACCACCGGCCGTTTGATGAGGGAGGGGTTGGCGACCATCAGCGCGATGGCCTTCTCCTCATCCAGCCCGGCCTTGTCGGCGTCGGGCAGCTTGCGGAAGGTCGTGCCGGCCTTGTTGAGCAGCGGTTCCCAACCGGTCTGGGCGATCCAGCCTTGCAGTTCCTCCGGGCTCGGCGGTGCTTTTTTGTAATCGCGGAATTCGTACGTGGCGCCTTGCCCGTCCAGCCAGGCGCGGGCCTTCTTCACTGTATCGCAATTGGGGATGCCGTGCAGGGTGATGGTCATTGTGGTGGCCATTGCTCCGTATCGTGATCGGGGTGCTGGTGGTTGCTGGCGCGGATGACCGGCGCTTCCTGCGCCATGTCGGTTTCTGTCGTGCCGCAGTCGGGGAGGGTTGCCAGCAGGTCGATAACGGCGCGGCGGCCCTCCATGCCGACCTGTATGCCCGGCGGTGCAAGGTCCGGGTCGTCGAGCGAGCCGATGGTGAGGCCGGTACGCGGCGAGTCCTTGCCGTGATAGAATAAGGGCGTGCCGCACGCTGCGCAGAAGCCGCGCTCGGCAAGATCGGAGGAGGCGAAGGTTGCCGGTGTCCCGCGCGTCCATTCCAGCCGGTCGTTGGGCGCGCCGACAAGCGCCGCGAACAGATTGCCGACCGCCTTCTGGCACATGCGGCAATGGCAGATATGGGCGTTATCGAGAAGCTGCGTCGTCCGGTAGCGCACGGCGCCGCACTGGCAGCCGCCGGTTGCGATGATGTCGAGCCGTTTCACGCGATCCGATCCTCCTCCGCCAGCTCGAACTTGTCGGCCAAGGTGAGCGTGTCGAGGATGGCGGCTGTTTCGTCGCGCACTTTTAGCATGATGCGGCGCAGCTCGCACTCGTCTTCCGGCAGACAGTTCTTGCACGGCTGGTGAGCGAAGCGGCTGGCGCACGGCACCAGCGCCAGCGCGCCGTCGGTCAGGCGGAAGATGTCGCCGTAGCGAATGTCGATCGGCGCCAGCGCCAGCCAATAGCCGCCGTCCCGCCCGCGCCGCGTGGCGACCAGGCCGGCCCGACTCAGTTCCGAGAGGATCACGGTGAGGAACTTGGCCGGGATGTTCTGCGCGGTGGCGATATCGGCAAGCTGGATCGGCCCCTCGCCATAGTGCCGCGCGAGATGCTGGAGGGCGCGGATCGAATAACGCGTGCGTTGCGAAAGCATGCCTACCTTATCGGCAGAGAATGCGGTTTACGCAAGGGTGAAGGCAGCCGAATCCGCCCCGCGTGAGGCGGATTCGAACTGCGAGTCGCGAGGCTTGCCGGCGACAGGCCGGCACACCCGAGTCAGGCGGCGGCTTTGCGGCGCTCGGCCAGCTCGTCGTTGAGCATTTCGGCGATCAGGAAGGCCAGCTCCAGGCTCTGCGCGGCGTTGAGGCGCGGGTCGCAATGAGTGTGGTAGCGGTCCGCCAGACTCTGCTCGGTCACGGCCACCGCGCCGCCGGTGCATTCGGTGACGTTCTGGCCGGTCATCTCGGCATGGATGCCGCCGCCGAAGCTGCCCTCCGCGCGATGCACGGCAAAGAAGCCGCGCACTTCCGCGAGGATGCGCTCGAACGGCCGCGTCTTGTAGCCGTTGGCGGCCTTGATGACGTTGCCGTGCATCGGGTCGCAGGACCACACCACCGGATGCCCCTCGCGCAGCACCGCGCGCACCAGCGGCGGCAGGCCGGTCTCGATCTTGTCGTGGCCGAAGCGGGTGATGAGCGTCATCCGCCCCGGCTCGCGCGCGGGATTGAGGATGTCGAGCATGCGCAGCAGGTCGTCCGGCGCCAGGCTGGGGCCACACTTCATGCCGATGGGGTTGCCGATGCCGCGCAGATACTCGACATGCGCCGAGCCGACGAAGCGCGTGCGGTCGCCGATCCAGAGCATGTGCGCGCTGGTGTCATACCAGTCGCCGGTGAGCGAATCCTGCCGGGTCAGCGCCTGCTCGTAAGGGAGCAGCAGCGCTTCGTGGCTGGTGTAGAAGCTGGTACCGCCGAGCTGGGGCACCGTCTCCGGGCTGAGGCCGCACGCCTTCATGAAATCCAGTGTCTCGCCGATGCGGTCGGCCATCTCCTGGAACTTCTTGGCCCACGGGCTGCGGCCCATGAAATCCAGCATCCAGCCGTGCACCTTGTCGAGGCTGGCATAGCCGCCGGTCGAGAAGGCGCGCAGCAGATTGAGCGTGGCGGCGGACTGATTGTAGGCACGCACCATGCGCTGCGGATTGGGCTCGCGCGCGTCGGCGGTGAAGCTGATATCGTTCACATTGTCGCCGCGATAGCTGGGCAGCTCGACGCCATCTATCGTCTCGGTCGCGGCCGAGCGCGGCTTGGCGAACTGGCCCGCCATGCGGCCGACCTTCACCACCGGCAGCTTGCTGGCGAAGGTGAGCACCACCGCCATCTGCAACAGCACGCGGAAGGTATCGCGGATGTTGTTGGGGTGGAACTCGGCAAAGCTCTCGGCGCAATCGCCGCCTTGCAGCAGGAACGCCTCGCCGGTGGCAACCTTGGCCAGATCCGTCTTGAGGCTGCGCGCCTCGCCGGCAAAGACCAGCGGCGGATAGCTGCCAAGCTGGGCCTCCGCCGCGGCAAGCGCCGCTGCGTCGCGATAATCGGGCATTTGCAGCCCCTCATGGTCCCGCCAGCTTGCGGGGTTCCAGGTCGCCTTCATCTGTCACGAACTCCATCTGCCGGACCACAAGATGGTGTGCGTCCAGCCGGGGGCAAGCCCCTACGCTTTCGGGGCTTGCGAAGCAAGCCGGTTGCACGGTTTTGCGCTGGAGGGGCCGCCTCTCTTCATGCCGGTTGCTGAAGCGGGGTAGCCGGTAAGAAGGTCCGATGGAAAATCCCTAATAATCGGATCAATAACTCCGATAGTGATATTCTAGATATCAGTAATGAAATCTGATAAGCGACTCGTATGATGACATCGGCTCAGATGCGCGCCGCCCGCGCCCTGCTCGGCATCGACCAGCGCCAGTTGGCCGAGTTGTCCGGCGTGTCGCTGCCGACAATCCGGCGGATGGAGGCGAGCGACGGCAATGTGCGTGGCATCGTCGACAGTCTGACCAAGGTGGTCGAGGCGCTGAATGCGGCGGGCGTGGACCTGATCGGCGAGGATGCACCTAGCCTGGAGGGCGGGCGCGGCGTGCGGCTCAAGCGGCCGGTCCGGCGGGACGAGGCATGAGCGCGCCCGCCGCCAGGCCGACCTTTGCTGCGCTTTATACGCCCAAGCTGGTGACGGTGCTGCGCGAGGGTTATGACCTCGCCGGCCTCAAGGCCGACGCACTGGCCGGGCTGACGGTGGCGATCGTCGCGCTGCCGCTCTCCATGGCGATCGCCATTGCGTCGGGCGTCGGACCGGAGCGGGGGCTTTACACCGCCATCGTCGGCGGTTTCCTCGTCTCGCTGCTGGGGGGCAGCCGCTTCCAGATCGGCGGGCCGGCCGGCGCCTTCATCGTGCTGGTGGCAGCAACGGTGGCGCAACATGGCGTCGACGGGCTGCTGATCGCCACCTTCCTCTCCGGCCTGATGCTGATGGCGGTGGGCTGGCTGCGCTTCGGCATCTTCGTCAAGTTCATCCCCTACCCGGTGACGGTGGGGTTCACCGCCGGCATTGCGGTCATCATCCTGGCGAGCCAGCTCAAGGATCTGCTCGGGCTGACCCTTGGCGGGCCGGAGCCGGGCGAGCTGGTGCCCAAGCTGGTTGCGCTCGGCGGAGCGCTGCCCAGCCTCAACGCGGCGGCGGTCTCGCAAGCTTTGCTCGCCATCTTCGTCATCTTTGCGTGCCGCAAGTGGCGACCGCACTGGCCGGCCTATCTCATCGCGGTGGCGGCCACGGCGGCGGTCTGCGCGCTGCTGGCGCTGCCGGTGGAGACGATCGGCTCGCGCTTCGGCGGCATTCCCGGCAGCCTGCCCGCGCCGCATCTGCCGGACCTCTCGCCCGCGCGCGTCATGGAGATGTTGCCGGCCGCCGTCTCCTTCACCCTGCTCGGCGCGATCGAAAGCCTGCTCTCCGCCGTGGTGGCGGACAGCATGAGCGGCGGGCGGCACCGTTCCAACTGCGAACTGGTGGCGCAGGGCGCGGCCAATGTCGGCAGCGCGCTGTTCGGCGGCATCTGCGTGACCGGCACCATCGCGCGGACCGCCACCAACGTCCGCGCCGGCGCGCGCGGGCCGGTGGCCGGGATGCTGCACGCGTTGTTCCTGCTCACCTTCATGCTCGTGGCGGCGCCGCTCGCCAGCTACATTCCGCTCGCCGCGCTGGCTGGCGTGCTGGCGACCGTCGCCTGGACCATGATGGCGCGCGACCAGATGATGACGCTGCTGCGCGCCTCACGCGGGGATGCGCTGGTGCTGGCGGTGACGTTCCTGCTGGTCATCTTCCGTGATCTGAGCCTCGGCATCCTCGTCGGCTTCAGTCTGGGCGCGCTGCTGTTTCTCCATCGCATGGCGCAGGCGATCGAGGTGGAAGGCGGCTCGCCGATGATCGAGCCCGACCGTGCCGACAGCGATCGTGAGGACGGCCACGTGCCGTTTGCGAAGGCCGGTCCGGTCGATCGGGACGTGGCGGTGTGCCGTATCTCCGGCGCGTTCTTCTTTGGCGCGGCGGGCGCCGTCTCGGCCGCGCTCGACCGGCTGGGCGAGACGCCGCGTGTCTATGTGATCGACCTCTCGGACGTACCGGTGCTCGATTCGACCGGCGCGACCACCATAGAGGCGTTCGCGCGCAAGATCGCGCGGCGCCACGCCCAGCTCTACATTGCCGGCGCCCGCCCGGCGGTGCGTCACATACTGCACTCCCACGGCGTGCGCCCACCGGCGGCGCGTTTCCGCGCGAAGCTTGCCGATGCCCTCGCGGCGGCGCGCAAGGTGGGAGAGGTGGCGGCGGACTGAGAGTTGCCAATCCGCCCCGCGCGCCGGCTCGGGGGAGAGGGACCGGCCGAAGCGAGTGGAGGGATCCTTCCAGCGTTGCGTTTGTCCCGCTCCCCAAGACGAGCTTGGGGGGCAGCTTTACCCCGGTGCGCTAGAGTTCGTCCGCACGAGAGGGGATCGGTGCTTCTGTGAGGCAGGAGCTAAACGGAAAAAAGAACCGCTCGTGCGCCGGGCCCCTGCCTGCGCAGGAGCACGACAAGGTCCCGCCTGAATCAGGCTGCTCTAATAACCCCGCGTCAGGTCGACGACATGCTCCAGCGGCTCGCCGGCCAGATAATGCTTCAGGTTCTTGAGGAAGCGCTCGGCACCCCGGCGGAAGGCGGAGGTCTGGCTCTGGCCGGAGAGATGCATGGTGACAAGCGTGTTGGGCGCGCCCCAGAGCGGATGATCGCGGGGCAGAGGTTCGGGCGTGGTCACGTCCAGGAACGCGCCGCCGATGCGCTTTTCCTCCAGCGCGGCGATGAGCGCCGGCTGGTCGATCAGGTCGCCGCGCGCGATGTTGACGATACGCGCCGTGGGCTTCATCGCCGCCAACTCATCCGCGCCGATCATCGCCTGGGTTTCGGCCGTGTTGGGCGCGGCGATGACGATATGGTCATATGCGTCCAGCTTTGCGCGCCAGGCGTCCGCGCCGATGATCGCCGGATCGGGATCGGGCGAGCGGCGCACCCCCGTCACGTCGACGCCGAAGGCGCGCAGCCGCGTGCCGATCTCGCGGCCGATGGCGCCATAGCCGAGAATCAGCGCCTTGCTGCCGAGCATCTCCATCGGGCCGGGCGGGCCGCTCAGCCATTCGCGCCGGTCGTGCGCGCGCACCACCTCGTCCAGCCGCTTGGCGAGCGCGAGCACGCCGAGCACCGCGAAGTCCGCCACCACGTCCGGCATCATGCCCGCGCCGTTGGTGAAGATCTGCCCGCGCGCGACCATCTCGCGTACCGGGAAGGCATCGAGCCCGACGATGACGGTGTTGATCCATTTGGCGTTCACCGCCGCGCGCGGCCCCTGGCTGTATGCGCCGGATGCCCATTCGTCGAACCAGCCGATCTCGGCCTGCGGCGCCAACTCCAGCGCCTCCGCCAGAGTGGAGAAGCAGCGCAGTTCTACCGACTCCGGCAGCAGCGGGGCGAGTTGCGCGCGGTAACGCTCGGGAAAAACGAGGATGTGCTTGTCAGCCATTGTCGAGCCTCCACTCCCAGCCCAGCGGGTCGCCGTCCATCACTTCGACCCCGGCGGCGAGCAATGTATCGCGCAGCGCATCCGAGCGGGTGAAGTCCTTCTCTGCACGCGCGGCTTTGCGCTCCGCCAGCGTCGCCTCGATGTCCGACTCGCCGAGGGTGGCGCTGGCCGGGCGCAGGCGCAAGTCGGTGCGCGACAGGGCGAGAAGATCGAGACCCAGCACGCCGTCCATCGCGGCGATGACAGCGAGCTTCTCGACAAGATCGACCTTCTTGAGCGCGATCACTTCGTCCAGCACGGTGAGCGCCACGGCGGTGTTGAGGTCGTCCGAGACGGCCGCGTCGAAGCGTGCGACGAATGGCGCGAGCTTGCCGCCGACGCTGGCCGCAAGCGCTTCCGCTGTCCAGCCGCCCTCCGGTGCGGCGGGCAGTGCGAGGTTCGCCGCCCGCTCCTTGAGCGCTGCCACGCCCATCACCATGCGCTTCAAGCGGGTGAGCGCGGCGCCGAGATTGTCCCAGGAGAATTCCAGTTCGCTGCGATAATGCGCCTGGAGGCAGAGGAGCCGGTAGGCAAGCGGGTGGTAGCCGCGATCGACCAGGAGTTGCAGGCGCAGGAATTCGCCCGCCGACTTGCTCATCTTGCCGCCGCGGTCGATCAGGAAGTTGTTGTGCATCCACATGCGCGCGCCCGAATGCTGGGCGCAGTCGAGCCCGCCATGATGCGCGTCATAGCCCTGGATCGCCTGATTCTGCGCGATCTCGTTGGGGTGGTGAATCTCGCGATGGTCGATGCCGCCGGTGTGGATGTCGAACGGCAGGCCCAGTTCCGCCCGGCTCATCACCGAGCATTCGAGATGCCAGCCCGGTGCGCCCCGGCCCCAGGGCGAGTCCCACTCCATCTGCCGTGTCTCACCCTCGGGCGTGCGGCGCCAGATCGCGAAATCGGCCCCGTGGCGCTTGCCTTCCACCTCGTCGATGCGGCCCTCGCCTTCCTCGGTGGCGGCGCGCGCAAGGCGGCCATAGTCGGCTACGGTCGAGACGTCGAAATACAGGCCGGAGGGTAGCTCGTAGCAATGCTTGTCGGCGATCGCCTTCGCCGCCTCGATCATCTGCGGGATGTATTCGGTGGCGACCGTCCAGCGGTGGGGATCGCGGATGTTGAGCCGGCGCAGGTCCTGCTTGAACTCGCCGGTGTAGAAAGCCGCGATATCCCATGCGGACTTGCCGAGGCTGGCCGCCGCCTTCTCCATCTTGTCGTCGCCCGCGTCGGCATCCGAGGTGAGGTGGCCGACATCGGTGATGTTGATGATGTGGCGCAGCTTATAGCCCTTGAAGCGCAGCGTGCGCCCAAGCGTATCGGCGAACACATAAGCGCGCATGTTGCCGATATGCTGATAATTATAGACCGTCGGCCCGCAGCTATAGACGCGCGCCTCGCCGGGGTGGACGGGCGTAAACGGCTCGATCTGCCGCGTCAGGCTGTTGAAAAGGCGGAGGGGCGCGAGGTCGGTCATGGCCATGCCATGATCGGACGCGGGCTTCCGGTCAACCGGGCTTGACGACCGGGAAGCGGCCGCCGGTCAAAAGACGGCGACGGGATGGGGGCCGGCACAGGAAGACTATGGCCTCCGCTGCGCGGGGCACCCTCAGTTCAAGGGGTGCCCCTTCTGCCGATCACTTCGGTGCCAGCACCATCAGCATCTGGCGGCCTTCAAGGCGCGGATAGGCTTCCACCTTGGCGATTTCCGACGTTTCCTCCGCCACGCGCTGGAGCAGCACCATGCCGAGTTGCTGGTGCGCCATCTCGCGGCCGCGGAAGCGCAGCGTCACCTTCACCTTGTCGCCCTCCTCGATGAAATCGACGACCTTCTTCATCTTCGTATCATAATCATGATCGTCGATGTTCGGACGCATCTTGATCTCCTTGATCTCCTGCGTCTTCTGGGTCTTGCGGGCGATATTGGCCTTCTTCTGCGCCTCGTATTTGAATTTGCCGATATCGAGGAACTTGCAGACCGGCGGATCCGCGTTGGGCGAGACTTCGACGAGGTCGAGACCGACATCGGCCGCCTGTTCCATCGCCTCGCGCGTGAACATCACGCCGAGATTTTCGCCATTCTCATCAATGACACGCACCTTGGGCACGTTGATGAATTCATTATAGCGCGGGCCGTTGGCCGGCATGGGCGCCATCGGGCGGCGCATCATCGGGGGTCGTATAACTTGTTCTCCATATTCTGGTCTTGATCGGTCAACTTAACGATTTTTAAGCGCCGCGAAAAGAGGGGCGCCCACGAAGACCGCATGATTGCGGCGCTCTTGCCACGGTGCGGTTAATGCTCTGCCAACGCTGGTCAAGCCATCTTGCCGCCATGGCGGAAATGGATGAGCGGATAGGGCCGCCCTATCGGGTCCGTCGGCGAGCGTCCCGTGCGCACGAAACCGCGCCGTTCGTAGAAGGCGACGGCCTGCGGCGCCTGCTCGCTGGCGTCCACCTTGATGCGCGGCACGCGGGCGAGCGCATGGGCGACCAGCGCGCTGCCATAGCCGCGGCCATGCGTTGCGGGGTCGACGAACAGCGAGTCGATCTCGTCCACGCTCAGCCCCATGAAGCCCTGCACGCGGCCGGCGGCATCGGTGGCGACCCATAGATCCACGTTGGGCAGATGCTCATGCTCCACCATCGCGTCGATTTCGGCGTGGTGTTCGCGGCTGAGGAAGCCGTGTGTCGCGTCCACTGCTGCACGCCAGATCTCCAGCGCGCGGGGCAGGTCGGCCGCCGTCCCGTGGCGGATGGTGATGGTCATGCCCGGTCGGGCGGCGCGGCCTCGGCCACGAGTTGCGCGATCAGATCGTCGACCCCGACCACCTTCTGATGCTCGTCCGAACCAAGCCGGCGCAGCGCGACGGTGCCTTCCTCCGCCTCGCGCCGGCCGACGACCAGCAGGCAGGGCACTTTGGCAAGGCTGTGCTCGCGCACCTTGTAGTTGATCTTCTCGTTGCGCAGGTCGGTCTCCACGCGCAGGCCCGCTGCTGTCAGCCGGGCCGCCACGTCCTTCGCATAATCGTCCGCGTCCGAGACGATGGTAGCGACGACCGCCTGCACCGGCGCCAGCCAGAGCGGCAGTTTGCCGGCATAATGTTCGACGAGGATGCCGATGAACCGCTCGTAGCTGCCGAAGATCGCGCGGTGCAGCATGATCGGCCGGTGGCGCTCGCCATCTTCGCCGACATAGCTGGCGTCGAGCCGCTCGGGCAGCACCCGGTCGGACTGGATGGTGCCGACCTGCCATGTGCGGCCGATCGCATCGGTCAGGTGCCATTCCAGCTTGGGCGCGTAGAAGGCGCCCTCGCCCGGCAGTTCCTCCCAGCCATATTGCTCGGTCGCGAAGCCCGCTTTGGCAACCGCGTCGCGCAGCTCGGCCTCGGCCAGATCCCACAATTCATCGCTGCCGAAGCGCTTCTCCGGGCGCAGCGCCAGCTTGATCGCATAGGTGAAGCCGAAATCCTTGTAGATGCGGTCGGCGAGCTGGCAGAAGGCGCGCACCTCATCGACGATCTGATCCTCGCGGCAGAAGATATGCGCATCGTCCTGGGTGAACTGGCGCACGCGCATGAGGCCGTGCAGCGCGCCGTGCGGCTCGTTGCGGTGGCAGCAGCCATTCTCGTAGAGGCGCAGCGGCAGGTCGCGATAGCTCTTGATGCCCTGCTTGAAGATGAGGATGTGCGCCGGGCAGTTCATGGGCTTCAAGGCCATCCACTCGGCGGCGTCCGAGACCAGCGGGCCTTCGTCCTCGGTATTCGGCACCTCATCGGGGATGACGAACATATTCTCGCGATATTTGCCCCAGTGGCCGGATTGCTCCCACTGGCGCGCGTCCATCACCTGCGGCGTCTTGACCTCGCGATAGCCGGCATTGTCGATCGCGCGGCGCATATAGGCCTCCAGCTGGCGCCAGATGACATAGCCCTTGGGGTGCCAGAAGACCGAGCCGTGCGCCTCTTGCTGGAGGTGGAACAGGTTCATCTCCTGCCCAAGCTTGCGGTGGTCGCGCCTGGCGGCCTCCTCCAGCCGCGTGAGATGCGCGTCGAGCTGCTTCCTGTTGAGCCAGCCGGTGCCGTAGATGCGGCTCAGCATCGCGTTCTTCTGGTCGCCGCGCCAATAGGCGCCGGAGACACGCGTCAGCTTGAACGCCTGCGGATCGAGCTTGCCGGTGGAGGCGAGGTGCGGGCCACGGCACATATCCAGCCAGTCGCCGCCGGACCAATAGACGGTCAGCTCCTCATGCTCGGGCAGCTCCTGCGCCCACTCGGCCTTGAAGCGCTCGCCCTGCTCGCTCCAGCGCTTGATGAGGTCCGCGCGGCTCCACACCTCGCGCACTAGCGGCTTATCGGCGGCGATGATCTCGCGCATCTTCGCCTCGATGGCGGGCAGGTCCTCCTCGGTGAAGGGACCGTGCTCGGCGGCCGGTGCGAAATCGTAATAGAAGCCGTCGTCCGTCGCCGGGCCGAAGGTGATCTGCGTGCCGGGGAACAGCGCCTGCACCGCCTCGGCCAGCACGTGCGCATAATCGTGACGGACCAGCTCCAGCGCGTCGGCTTCGTCCTTCGCCGTGACCAGCGCGAGCGCGGCATCGGTCTCCAGCGGCCGGTTGATATCGCGCAGCTCACCGTCCACGCGCGCTGCCAATGCCGCCTTGGCGAGGCCGGGGCCGATGCCAGCCGCGATGTCCGCCGGGGTCGTCCCGCGCGCCACCTCGCGCTGGGAACCATCGGGGAGCGTGATCTTCAGCAATTCCGTCATCGGTTGTCCGTCCTGTCTGCGGCGTTTCCGCGCTTAGGGAAGCGCGGCCGGATTGAAAAGGGGCAGGAGCGGAATGAAGCGCGCCGGCGGCCCATTCCTCTCCGGGGAAA
This sequence comes from Sphingobium sp. 66-54, assembly GCA_001899715.1. Taxonomy (GTDB): domain Bacteria; phylum Pseudomonadota; class Alphaproteobacteria; order Sphingomonadales; family Sphingomonadaceae; genus Sphingobium. The sequence continues at coordinate 27,151 of MKWI01000018.1, read as the reverse complement.
GGGCTTCGGCGGGGGGCGTGTCAGCAGTAAGGCGTGACGCGCGTACCGAAGCCCCCGGGAGTGGTCCCGGTGGCGGTGGTCGTCGTGGTGGCGATCCGCGTCGGCATGGCAGGACCTTTAGCATGAAGCGGCTGGCGAGTCATCAGGCGGCGCTTGACAGGGTCCGCCGCCGCATGTCTGTTGCCATGGGATTTTGGGGGAGCGTCCATGGACGGCAGCGGCGCGCGCGCATTCGGCTTTTCCGGCACATGGCGCGATTATGCGCCGATCGCCTTCACCAACCTGCTGCTGATGATCGTCACGCTCGGCATCTACCGCTTCTGGGCGACGACGCGCACGCGGCGTTACTTGTGGAGCCGCACCCGATTCATCGACGAGCCGCTGGAGTGGAGCGGCACCGGGCTGGAGCTGTTCATCGGCTTCATCCTCGTACTGGTGCTGTTCCTCATCCCGTTCGTCTTTCTGCAATTCGGCGTGCAGGCGCTGATCTTCCAGGGCTATGCCGGGCTGGCGATCACCCTCGGCGCGCTCGCCATCTTCCTGCTCTTCTACCTGAGCGGCGTCGCCCTGTTCCGCATGTTGCGCTACCGGCTGAGCCGCACATGGTGGCACGGCATTCGCGGCGGCAGCGACGATAAGGGCTGGGGCTATGGCTGGTCCTATGTCTGGCGCAACATCGTGGGGATGATCCCGTTCTATCTGCTCGTGCCATGGGCGATGACCTCGCTGTGGAACGACCGCTGGAACGCGATGAGCTTCGGCCCGCACCCGTTCCGCGCTTCGGCGCTGGCGGGGGACGTCTACAAGCGCTTCCTGCTGTTCTATCTCGTGCCGTTCCTGCTGGCCATCGGCCTGATCGTCGCCGGGGCTTCCGCCATGCCGATGTTGATGGACCCTACCGCTGACCCCAGCCAGCCGCCCGCGGGCTTCTGGGCGCTCCTCATCATCGTCGCCGTCGTCTTTTATGGTGTGCTGCCGCTGATTGCGCTCATCTTCTACGCCAAATATATGCGGGTCGTGATCGCCGCCCTGTCGCTCTCAACGCTGGATTTCAGCTTCGATGCGCGTAGCAAGGATTGGTTCCTGCTGATCCTCGGCGATATCGCGCTGGTCGTCTGCACGTTGGGCATCGGCTGGGTCTTCCTCTCCTATCGGCATTGGAAGTTCTTCGTGACCCATCTCGATGCCAGCGGGGAGATCAGCCTCTCGGCGCTGACCCAATCGACCACCGCCGCGCCGGGGCAGGGCGAGGGGCTGGCCGATGCGTTCGACATCGGCGCGATCTAGGCGCTAGAAGCGCATCATGACGAGCGTCGGCCCGGACGAAGGCATCTGGCATTATGACGGGACGAGCGCGACCCGGCATCATCCTCGCATCACGTGGATGGCGGACGGCTTCACCCTGCACTGGCCGGGCGGGGAGAGCGGGCCGCACCGCTGGGGCGATCTGGTGCCGGTCGGCGGCACCGGCGCGCGTTCGGTCTATGGCCTGCGCGGCGTGCCCGGCTGGCGGCTGGGTTTTGTCGGCGCACCGCCGGAGGGCTTCGCCGTCCACCTGCCGCTGCCGGCGCGCTATGGCCGCTGGATCGACCGCATCGGGCTATGGCGCGCCATCGCGCTGTTCGGCATGCTGGCGGCCGCAACCGTGTTCGTAGTGCTGCGCGCGCCGCAGTGGATCGCGCCCTACATCCCCTATAGCTGGGAGGAGCGGCTGGGCGACGCGATGATCGGCGATTTCGGCGGGCGCCTGTGCGAAACGCCGGCGAGCCGCACGGCCATTGCGCGGTTGCAAGCGCAACTGGGCGACGATGTGCGCATCCGCCAGATCGGCATCGCCAATATCGACATGGTCAACGCCGTCGCGCTGCCGGGCGGGCGTATCCTGCTGTTCAACGGTCTGCTCAAGGAAGCGCACTCACCGGACGAGGTGGCGGGTGTGCTGGCGCATGAGATCGGCCATGTCCGCCATCGCGACACGCTGACCGCGCTGGTCCGCCAGCTCGGCCTGAGTGTCGTGCTCGGCGGATTCAATGGGCAGGTCGGCGGCGCGGTCAACGGGCTGCTGGCGATGAGCTACAGCCGCGATGCCGAGCGGGCGGCCGATACTTATTCGATCAGGCAGTTGCGCATCGCGAACATCTCGCCGCTGCCGACCGCTGCCTTCTTCGACCGGCTGGGCAAGCTTTCCGGCGGCGAGCGGATGGAGCGGGCGACGAGTTGGATGGCCTCCCACCCGGTTTCGGTCGAGCGCAAGGTGGCGTTCACCCGCTCGGCCGTGAAGGGCCGCGCCTATCGCCCGGCGCTGACGGCTGCGGAGTGGCGGGCGCTCGTCGACGCCTGCAAGAACGACCCGGACGCGAAGAAGGGCTTCGACCTGTTTTGAGGCGGTCGGGCCAATCCGTTCGTCGCGGTGCTTTTGACCGCGCGGGCGAAACGGATCACAACGCCGCCTCATGACCGATACGCCGATCCCGCCACCCCATTTCGTCGCTCGCCCGGACGGGCTGCGCCTCGCCTGCCGCCACCGCTCCGGCGCCGGGCCGACTATCGTGTTCTTGCCCGGCTACATGTCCGACATGCTGGGCGGCAAGGCGCAGGCGCTCGAAGAGTGGGCGGCGCGCGAGGGGCGGGCGCTGCTGCGCCTCGATTATGCCGGCTGCGGCGAGAGCAAGGGCGCGTTCGAGGACGGCACGCTGGCGAGCTGGCGCGACGATGCGCGGCTGGTGATCGACGCGCTGGTGCCGGACGGGCCGCTGGTGCTGGTCGGCTCGTCCATGGGTGGCTGGCTCGTGCTGCTGCTGGCGCGCGATCTGGGCGAGCGGGTTGCGGGGCTGGTCGGCATTGCGGCGGCACCGGATTTCACCGACTGGGGCTTCGACGCCGCGCAGAAGGCGACGATGCGGCGCGAGGGCCGGCTGGTCGAGCCGACACCTTATGGCGACCAGCCTTATGTGACGACCCTCGCCTTCTGGGAATCGGGCGAAGCGCTGCGGCTGCTGGATGCGCCCATCGCGATTGGGTGCCCGGTGCGGCTGCTCCAGGGGCAGGCGGACCCGGACGTGCCGTGGCAGACAGCGCTGCGGATCGCCGAGCAGGTCCGTTCAGCCGATGTGCAGACGATCCTCGTCAAGGATGGCGACCATCGCCTCTCGCGTCCGCAGGATATCGCACTGCTGATCGGGACGGTCGCCAGCCTCACGGAGCCCTGATGCCATGCTGATCCTCGCCGCGCTCGCCATGGCGCCGACCCCTTATGATCGCGAGATCGAGGCGCTGCTCCAGCGCCGCGACGAGCGCAAGGCGGCCGAGGCGATGCAGCGGCCGGTCGAGGGGTCGGCGCAGGGAGACGACCGCGCTTCACTCGTCGGCGTCGTGCCACCAGCCATTGCCGAGCGGCTCGCGGCCTGTCTGGCCGAGGCGAACAAGACGCCTGAGGCAGGCATCGCCGCTGCACAAGGCTGGGCGCGCGACGATGGCGGCGCATATGCCGCGCAATGCCATGGCTATGCCTTGGGCAAGGCCGAGCGCTGGAAGGAGGCGGCAGATGCCTTCGAGAGCGGTGCGGCGATCGCCGGGCTGGACGCGGTAACGCGCGCGCGGCTCTGGTCGCAGGCCGGCAACGCCGCGCTGATCGGCGGCGATGCCCCGCGCGCCGTGCGGGCGCTCGACCATGCACTGGAAACAGCGTTGCCGGCGACGCTGGCCACCGGTGAAATTCATCTCGACCGGGCGCGGGCACGCGTCGCCGCCGGGGATCAGCCGGGTGCGCGCGCCGATCTCGATCTGGCGGTGCAGCTTGCCGGTGCCGACCCGCTCGCCTGGCTGCTCTCGGCGACGCTGGCGCGGCGGATGAACGATCTGCCGCTGGCCCGCGCGCATATCGAGGAGGCGGCCAGGCGCGCCCGCAACGATGCGGCGGTCGCACTGGAGCAGGGCATCATCTACGCGCTCGGCGGCGACCGTGACGACGCCGCCCGCGCCGCCTTCCAGCGCGCACGGGAGCTGGCCGCGCCGGAGAGCGACGTGGGCAAGCAGGCGGCGGATTATCTGGCGCAGCTTGGCGGTGCGGTGTTGCCGGTGGAGTCCGGGCGCGAGGTTGGGCGCTAGCGCCACTTGTTCGAAATGGGATCACCCCTCGCCTTTAGGGGAGGGGGCGGGGGCTGACAGCCTTGCGTCAAGTTCAAAGGCCCAACCCCAACCCCTCCCCTAAAGAGGAGGGGCTTTGGTGCCTCAATCAAGATCGAAGAGACTCATGCGCCACCGATGTGCTCCTGCGCAGGCAAGAGCACATGGCCCAGCCGCTGTCCTTTGCCGCCCTGGGTTCCTGCCCTCGCAGGAACACGGTGCTCCTTCAGGGCTGGGGCAATCTCTGTGGTGTCGGAATTCCGTCCACGCGGCAGTGGGGGATACCCGGCCCCTTTCGCGCTCCCGCCTCATTCCAGATAGAAATCCACCGTCGTCACCACGCGCACCTTTTTGAACGGCGTGTCGGCCGCACCGTAGCCGCCGGATTGCTCGCCATCGCGCGCGTCGATGGAGAAATAGCCCTGTGTCGCGCTCTTGATGCCGCCCACGCCGGTGCCGCTGTCCTTGGCGAACTGCTCGGCGGCGTTGCGCGCATCCTTGGTGGCCTGCGCGACCATCTCCGGCTTGATGGCGTTGAGCCTGGTGAAGCTGTAGGTCATCGCCGAGCCTTCCTGCAACGTTACGCCGCGCCGCACGAGGTCGAACTGCTGGGCCACCGCTTTTTGCGCGCGCTCGATGTCGTTGGTGCGCAACTGCATCCGCTGGGTGATGGTGATGTTGGGGATGCCGTTGCTCATGAACTGGTTGACGCCCGCGCCGGTGGCGGTGAGCGCGTTGTCCGGGAAGCCGAGGCTCTTGAAATAGCCCTTGAGCGCCTCGGTATTCTGCTCGATTTCGGCGCGGACGGCCGGCAGCGCGTTGCCGGTGGCCGAGTAAGCGATGGTCCAGGTGGCGAGGTCCGCCGTCACGTCGCGCTCGGCAAGGCCGCGCACCGTCACCGAGCGCTCGGCGGCATGGGCGCGCCGCAGCCCGTCGCCAAGCAGATAGCCGCCGACCACCAGACCGCCGGCCAGCACCACGGCGCCGGCAAGCGCAACCTTGTTCATGTCCTGCATCCAGCCCATGAAATTGATTCCTCTCTTTCGTCCGCCTGTGGGAGAGCTTATCTCAACGGCCAGAAGTTGCCATCCATGAGATGAACCGTTGCTGACGAGCGACGAACGGAGGAAAGCCGCATGCCCAAATATCTCCACACCATGATCCGCGTGACCGATCTCGACAAAACGGTGCGGTTCTTCGAGCTGCTCGGCCTCAAGGAAGTGCGCCGGATGGATCATGAGCAGGGGCGCTTCACCCTGCTGTTCCTCGCCTGCCCCGGCAACGAGGATGCGCAGGTGGAGCTGACCTACAACTGGCCGCCCGAGGACGGCACGGGTGAGGTCTATACCGGCGGGCGCAATTTCGGCCACCTCGCCTATCAGGTGGAGAATATCTACGAGACCTGCCAGCGGCTGATGGATGCGGGCGTGACGATCAACCGCCCGCCGCGCGACGGGCACATGGCGTTCATCCGCACGCCGGACAATATCTCGATCGAGCTGTTGCAGGACGGCAAGCTGGAGCCGGCCGAGCCGTGGGCGTCCATGCCCAATGTCGGCGAATGGTAAGGGTGGTTTAAGACCGGGAGAAGCGTGATGGCGTCGTCGCTGGAGATCGTGCGGGTGCCGGTGCTGGCGGACAATTATGTCTGGCTGGTCCACGATGCGGCGAGCGGGGAGACGCTCGCCGTCGATCCCTCCGTGGCCGAGCCGGTGCTGGCGGCGGTAGCGGACCGTGGCTGGCGGATCGGGCAGATCTGGAACACCCACTGGCATGGCGATCATATCGGTGGCAACGCCGGCATCGTCGCCGCCACCGGCGCGCGGGTGACGGCACCGCGCGCGGAGTTGGGCAAGATCCCCAACGTGGATGCGCCGGTGGGTGAAGGCGACCGCGTGCGTCTTGGGGCGCACGAGGCGGTAGTGCTGGCGGTACCGGCGCACACGGCCGGGCACATCGCCTATCATTTCGCGGATGAGGACGTGATCTTCGTGGGCGATACCATGTTCGCCATGGGCTGCGGCCGGCTGTTCGAGGGGACGGCGGCGCAGATGTTCGAGAATATGCGCCGCTTCGCCGCGCTGCCGGACGAGACGCGCGTCTATTGCGCACACGAATATACGCTCTCCAATGGCCGCTATGCCCTGCGGGCCGAGCCGGACAATGACGCGGTGAAGGCGCGTCTCGCCGAGGTGGAGGCCATGCGGACGCGGGGCGAGGCGACCGTGCCGACCACCATCGCGCTCGAACGGGCGACAAACCCCTTCATGCGCGCGGGCAGCGTCACCGAACTGGCCCGCCGCCGCGCGGAAAAGGATGCGGCGTGAGCGCGCAGGCGGCGCGCGAGGCGCTCGGGGCGCTCCTCGCCGCCCAACCGGGGGCTCATATCGACCATTATGTGCCGCCGCGCGCGGCGGCGCCGCTCTCCGCGCTATACAAGGTCATGGGCAAGCTGTTCGCCATTATGTCGCTGCGGGGGGACGCCTATGTCATCCTCAAATGCGATCTTTTCGAAGCGGATCTGTTGCGCGAGCGTTACGAGGGCGTCGGCCACCGGTCGCATCTCGACAAGCGCTTCTGGATCAGCGTGGATCTGACAGCCGATGTGCCGGCGGGGGAGATCGCGCGGCTGGCCGAGCGGAGCTATGCCCTCGTTCGCGCTGGTCTGACCCGCAAGCAGCAGGCCGCATTGGCTGCCCTGGCGGACTCCTAGCATCAAGGTCGGGGCGACCTGCCTCCGTCTAAAGTAGTGCGCAGTCGTTCAAACACTGGTAATCTCGGCGCCATGAAGTGGTGGGGCGAGAGGAGTGAAGCCATGAAGACCATGTTTCTCGCTTTGATGCTGCTACCCCTTGCTGCCTGCACGCAGTCGACCACGGCGAACGAACCGCGCCTCAGCGAGCGCGAGGCGCGCGATCTGGCGCGGGCGCTGGAGGGCAAGGTCCCCGGCGAACCGGTGAGTTGCATCACCGCGATGCGTAGCAGCGACCTGCGTTCGCTGGGCGACAACACGTTGATCTACCGGGTCAACAAGGACCTCGTCTATCGCAACACGCTGAGCGGCGCGTGCCATGGCCTGGCCATGGGCGACACGCTGGTGCTGCGGCGGACGACCAGCCAATATTGCCGGGGCGATATCGCCACGGTGGTCAATCTGCCGAGCGGATCGCAGACGGGAAGCTGCGCGCTGGGCGATTTCGTGCCCTATCGCACGCCGGGCAAGTAAGCGTAACGCGGCAAGGGACAGGCCCACTCTGATAGAAGCCTTGTTCTCCTGCGAAAGCAGGAGTCCAGCCGCAGTGTCGTGTCGTCCCGGGCCCCTGTCATGGCAGGCGTGACGCGCGCCCTATTCCTCCGCCCGCGCGCCGTAGAGCGCGTCCAGCCGCTCCTGATAATGTGCACGGATGACGTGGCGGCGGATCGACTGCTTGGGCGTCAGCATTTCGTTGTCGATGGTGAAGGGCTCATCTGCCAGCGCGAAGCGGCGGACCTTCTCGATCACGGACAGGTCGGCATTGACCCGGTCCACAGCCGCGCGGATCGCGGCATGGAAGGCCGGGTCGTCGCGCAGCGCGGCGAGGTCGGCCGGCTTGCCATGCGCCTCGGCCCATTCCTTCATCCATTCGGGGTCGGGCACGATCAGGCCGACGATATTGGGCCGCCGGTCGCCATAGACCATCACCTGGCCGATCTCCGGCTGGAGCGTCAGCATATTCTCCAGCTTGGCCGGCGCGACATTGTCGCCCTTGTCGTTGACGATCAGATCCTTCTTGCGGTCGGTGATGCGTAGCCGCCCCGCTTCGTCGAACTCGCCGATATCGCCGGTATGCAACCAGCCGTCCTTGATGGTGCGCGCGGTCTCGGCGGGGTTGTTCCAATAGCCCTTCATCACCAGCTCGCCGCGCACGAGAATCTCGCCATCCTCGGCGATCTTCACCTCTACGCCCCGGAGCGGCGGGCCGACCGTATCCATGCGCAACCCGCTCGACGGGCGATTGCAGCTAATGACCGGTCCGGCTTCGGTCTGGCCGTAGCCTTGCAACAGGGTGAGGCCGAGCGACTGGAAGAAGGTGCCGACATCCGGGTTGAGCGGCGCACCGCCGGAGACCAGCGCCTTCATCCGCCCACCGAAGCGTTTGCGGATCTTCGGGATGAACACCCGCTCCAGCAGCTTCTGCACGGGCCAGTCCCACGGGGCGAGGCTGCCGCGCTCGGCGCGTTTGGCGGAAAGGCGCAGCGTCTGCTCCAACATCAAGCGGGGCAGACGCCCCTGTTTCTCGATGGCCTTGGAAACACGCGCGCGCAGCAGTTCGAACAGGCGTGGTACCACCACCATGATGGTCGGGCGTACCTCGGCGATGTTGGCGGCGAGCTTCTCCAGGCTCTCGGCATAATAGATCTGCCCGCCCAGCCCGATCGGCAGGAACTGGCCGCCCGAATGCTCATAGGCATGGCTGATCGGCAGGAAGGAGAGGAAGATCTCGTCTCCCCAACCGAAATCATTGGCGATGATGTCCACGCAGCCCTCGACATTGCACAGGATCGAGCCGTGGTGGAGGATGACGCCGCGCGGTGCGCCGCCGGTGCCGCTGGTGTAGATGAGGCAGGCGGTATCGTCGCGCGTGGCGGTGAGCGCGTCCGCGCACGCCTGTGCATCGCCGGGGTGGGTGGCGATCAGCGCGTCCCAGTCGTGCACCGGCACCGAGGCGCTCTGCATCGCCTTTTGCGGCTCCATTGCCACCGCGAACTCCATGTGGGAGTGCAGCACCGCCGGCATCAGCGCCTTGGCGATCTTGCTGGTTGAGAAGATCACCGCCCGCGCGCCGCTATTGGCGATGATATGCTCATGATCGCGCGTGGTGTTGGTGGTGTAAGTCGGCACGGTGACGGCGCCCGCGGCCATGATGGCGAGATCGGCGATGCAGAATTCCGGCCGGTTCTCGCTCACCAGCATCACCCGGTCGCCCGGCTGGATGCCCTGCGCCTTGAGCGCTTGCGCCAGCGAGGCGACCAGCCGTGCCGTTTCCGCCCAGCTTGTCGAGCGCCATGCGCCGTCATGCCTGGCCCAGAGGAAGGGGCGGTCGCCACGCTCGGCCGCGCGGATGAAGAACAGGGCCGTCAGGCTCGGGATCGTCTCGACTGCGCGCACCATCTTCTCCACGACACGAGGATACGCCGTTCTGCGCGGCGCCCAGTCGTCCCATATAGAACGCCGCCCGCGGGAGAGCCATCCCCGCCCCTCTTGCGTTGCGGGCGGGGAGGTTCCACTGTGCGGCGTGCTGCGCTGCGGCATCGTTCTGTATTGTCATGAAGGTTCCTGCCGCATGATCCTGCTCCGCTCGCTCGCCGGCCTGTTGCTTGCTCTTGCGCTGGGCGCCTGCGCGGTCGGCACGGCGACAGCCCCATCGCCCGAGCGCGCGCAGGCGACGCGGCCGATGGCGGAACAGCGCTATTTCGTCGCGGCCGCCAATCCGCTGGCGGTGGACGCGGGTCTGGCCGTGCTGCGGCGCGGCGGCAGTGCGGTGGACGCGGCAGTGGCGGTGCAGGCGATGCTTTCGCTGGTCGAGCCGCAAAGCTCCGGCATGGGCGGCGGCGCGTTCATGACCTTCTTCGATGGCAAGACTGGCAAGGTCGTCGTCTATGACGGCCGCGAGACCGCCCCGGCCGGCGCGACGCCAGAGCTGTTCCTCGACGCGGAGGGCAAGCCGTTGCCCTTCGGCCAGGCGGTGCTGAGCGGCCGTGCGACCGGCGTTCCCGGCGCGGTCAAGATGCTCGCCATGGCGCAGCGCGAGCATGGCGCGCTCGCCTGGAACAGCCTGTTCGGTGATGCCGAACGGACGGCGCGGGAGGGCTTCGTCATCTCGCCGCGCCTCGGCCGCTTCCTCGGTGGAGGCTTCCCGCAATTGAGCGCGCCGGACGTGCGTGCCTATTTTGCCGGGCTGGACGGGGGGCTCAAAAAAGCCGGCGACCGGCTGGTCAACCCTGCCTATGCCGCCTTCCTCCAGCGCCTCGCCGCGCAGGGACCGGATGCGCTCTACGCTGGCGAGACCGCGCAGCGCATCGTCGAGAAAACCCATGCCGGGCCGCTCGGCGGCAGCATGACGCTGGCCGATCTGGCTGCCTATCAGCCCCTCAAGCGCGAAGCGCTGTGCGACCCCTACCGCGTCTATCTGGTCTGCGTGCCGCCGCCGCCCTCCAGCGGCGTAGGCTTCCTCCAGCTCCTGATGTTGCTGGAGCATACCGACATCGCGGCGCGTGGGCCGGACGATCCGCAGGCCTGGTTCCTGTTCGCGCAGGCGAGCCGCCTCATGTATGCCGACCGGGACCGCTATGTCGGCGACCCCGCCTTCGTGACCGTGCCGATCGCCGGCCTGCTCGACCCCGCTTACGTCGCCGAACGCGCGAAGCTCATCGGCACCACTGCCGGGCCGCCGCCCGTTGCCGGCACGCCGCCGGGCGCGGCACTGGCGGCCGCCGATACCACGCTGGAGCCGGGCGGCACCTCGCATTTCATCGTCGGCGACGCGCAGGGCAATGTTGTCTCGATGACCACCACCGTCGAATCCATCTTCGGCACCGGGCGGATGGTCGATGGGTTCTTCCTCAACAACCAACTCACCGATTTCGCCTTCCTGCCGCGTGATGCGCAGGGCCGGCCGGCCGCCAACGCGGTGGCGCCGGGCAAGCGGCCGCGCTCCTCGATGATCCCGCTCATCATGGTCGACCGCGAGGGGCATTTCGCCGGTGCGCTTGGTTCGGCGGGCGGCAACGCCATTCTCGCTTATGTCGGGCGGGCGCTGGTTGGCGCGGTCGACTGGCATCTGCCGATGCAGCAGGCGCTGGCGCTGCCCAATCTCGTCGCGCGCGGCGGCAGCTTCGGCGGCGAGGTCGATCGTTTCTCGCCCGCCGTGCTGGAGGGTCTTACGGCGCGCGGCATCGTGCTGCGGCCGGGACAGGGCGAGGATTCGGGCGTGCAGGGCGTGATGATCCGCGATGGCCGGTTCGACGGCGGCTACGATCCCCGCCGTGAGGGACGGGCGATTGCGGAGACTGTCGGGCGCTGATTTAGAGCGCTGGTGGCGTTGCATATAGGATCGGGGGTGATGCGGGCATCGAGCACCGGCCTGTGGGGCGGGGACGTTTCGGACGGACGCTCCGGGGCTAGCGTCATCGTTGTTTGATCTATGCTATGGACCGTGCCCGCGGCCCGAGCATAAAATTCTCTCCTTCCCCTTGTGTTGCACATTGGCAACACTACCTTTCTGGCTGGCGAAGGGAGACTCTATGAACCTCGAAAAATTCACTGATCGCGCCAAAGGCTTCCTCCAGAGCGCGCAGACCGTGGCGATCCGCATGAACCACCAGCGGATCAGCCCCGAACATCTCCTGAAGGCGCTGCTTGAGGACGAGCAGGGCATGGCCAGCGGCCTCATCAAGGCAGCGGGCGGCGACCCCGCCAAGGCGCTGCGCGAGACGGATGCCGCGCTGGCCAAGGTGCCGGCCGTGTCCGGCAGCGGCGCGCAGCAGGCGCCCGGGCTCGACAATGACGCCGTGCGCGTGCTCGATTCCGCCGAGCAGGTCGCGCAGAAGGCGGGGGACTCTTACGTGACCGTCGAGCGGCTGCTGCTCGCCCTCACCCTCGCGACCACCACGGCCGCCGGCAAGGCGCTCGCGGCCGCCGGCGTGAAAGCGGAGGCGCTCAACGCCGCGATCAACCAGCTTCGCGGCGGCCGCACGGCGGACACCGCCTCGGCCGAGGACCGCTACGACGCGCTCAAGAAGTTCGCCCGCGACCTCACCGAAGCGGCGCGTGAGGGCAAGCTCGATCCGGTGATCGGGCGTGACGAGGAGATCCGCCGCACCATCCAGATCCTCGCCCGCCGCACCAAGAACAATCCGGTACTGATCGGCGAGCCGGGTGTCGGCAAGACCGCCATCGCCGAGGGGCTGGCGCTGCGCATCACTAATGGCGACGTGCCCGATACGCTCAAGGACCGCACGCTGATGGCGCTCGACATGGGCAGCCTGATTGCCGGTGCCAAATATCGCGGCGAGTTCGAGGAGCGGCTGAAGGGCGTACTCGACGAGGTGAAGGCTGGCGAGGGCCAGATCATCCTGTTCATCGACGAGATGCACACGCTCATCGGCGCGGGCAAATCGGAAGGCGCGATGGACGCCTCCAACCTGCTCAAGCCCGCCCTTGCGCGCGGCGAACTGCACTGCATCGGTGCGACCACGCTCGACGAATATCGCAAGCATGTCGAGAAGGACCCCGCGCTCCAGCGGCGGTTCCAGCCGGTCTTCGTGGGCGAACCGACGGTGGAGGACACCATCTCCATCCTGCGCGGCCTCAAGGAGAAATATGAGCTGCACCATGGCGTACGGATCACCGACAGCGCGCTGGTTTCCGCCGCGACGCTCTCCAACCGCTACATCACCGACCGTTTCCTGCCGGACAAGGCGATCGACCTCATGGACGAGGCCGCCAGCCGCCTGCGCATGGAGGTGGAGAGCAAGCCCGAGGAGATTGAAAATCTCGACCGGCGGATCATCCAGCTCAAGATCGAGCGGGAGGCGCTGAAGAAGGAGACCGACCAGGCGAGCAAGGACCGGCTCGATGCGCTGGAGGAGGACCTCGCCAATCTGGAGCAGCAGTCGGCCGAGCTGACCACCCGCTGGCAGGCGGAGAAGGAGAAAATCGCCGGCGAGGCTAGGCTCAAGGAGCAACTGGACGCCGCGCGCATCGAGCTGGATCAGGCGCAGCGCGCCGGCAATCTCGGCCGCGCGGGCGAACTCTCCTACGGCGTCATCCCGCAGCTCGAAAAGCAGCTTGAGGAGGCGCAGTCCGCCGCCAAGGGCGCGATGCTGCGCGAGGAAGTGACCAGCGAGGATATCGCCAGCGTCGTCTCGCGCTGGACCGGCATCCCCGTCGACAAGATGATGGAGGGCGAGCGCGAGAAGCTGCTCGCCATGGAAGCGGAGTTGGGCAAGCGCGTCATCGGTCAGGCCGATGCGGTGAAGGCCGTCTCCACCGCCGTGCGCCGCTCACGCGCGGGCTTGCAGGACCCGAACCGGCCGCTGGGCAGCTTCCTGTTCCTCGGCCCCACCGGCGTCGGCAAGACCGAGCTGACCAAGGCGCTCGCCGGCTTCCTGTTCGATGACGACAACGCGATGGTGCGCATCGACATGAGCGAGTTCATGGAGAAGCACAGCGTTGCCCGGCTGATCGGCGCGCCTCCCGGCTATGTCGGCTATGAGGAAGGCGGCGTGCTCACCGAGGCGGTGCGGCGCCGGCCCTATCAGGTCGTGCTGTTCGACGAGGTGGAGAAGGCGCATGGCGACGTATTCAACGTGCTCCTCCAGGTGCTCGACGATGGGCGGCTGACCGATGGGCAGGGTCGCACGGTCGACTTCACCAACACGATCATCGTGCTGACCAGCAACCTCGGCAGCCAGTATATTGCCGGTCTGGCCGACAACGAACCGGTCGAGAAGGTCGAGGATCAGGTGATGGAGGTCGTCCGCGCGCATTTCCGGCCCGAGTTCCTCAACCGGCTGGACGAGATCATCCTGTTCCACCGGCTGGGCGCGGACCATATGGCGCCGATCGTCGACATCCAGGTCGCTCGGGTGGGCAAGCTGCTCAAGGATCGCAAGGTGACGCTCGACCTCACCGACGCCGCCCGCGCCTGGCTGGGCCGGGTGGGCTATGATCCGGTCTACGGCGCGCGGCCATTGAAGCGCGCGGTGCAGAAATATCTGCAAGACCCGCTCGCCGACCTCATCCTGCGTGGCGAGGTGCCCGATGGCGCAACGGTGCGGATCGACGAAGGCGACGGCGGGCTGACGCTGAAGATGGGGTGATCCCCTCTCGGTCCTTCATGGCATGATAAGAAAAAGGGCGCCCCATTGAGGCGCCCTTTCTCATTGTTCGGCAAAGTGCGGTTGGATCAGAACCGGATCCGGGCACCCGCATAATAGCGACGACCGATCGGATCATAGGTACCCGCGTCGGTTTCCGTGCCCGTGAAGTTGAACGGCAGGCCGGTGATGAACCGGGGAGCCGAGGTGTCGAGCAGGTTGTTGGCACCGACAAAGAACTCATAATGATCGCCCGGCGTGAACCGAACCTGCGCATCAAGATAGAAGCGCGAGTTCTGACGATAGTTCTTCGAGTGGATGTCCGGATCACCAAGCGCACCGGTGATGAACTGGTCATCCAGATAGGCGCCGCCGATGTAGGTGCCAACCAGCGTGAAGCCCATGCGGTCGTTATTCCAGGCGAGGGTGCCGGTGGCGCGGTCCTTGGAAGCACCGCTTTCACCAGCAAACCGGTCGATATCCGCACCCGGCAGCGGGATCACATAGCCCTTGAAGACATGGGTGTAGGACAGGTTGAAGCTCGCAACGCCATTTACGACATTCTGATTGTAACCCAAGGTCACATCGAGACCGGTCGTCCTGAGGCCGCCGCTATTGAACAGCGTAGTATCAATGAACTCCAGCGAGCCCGCGCTGTTGGCACCAGCCGCAGCCTGGCGGCGGGTGATGAAGCTGCAGTAGTCCTCATTAGCCTGATTATAGCACTGGTCGAGGATGAACGAACGCGGCGTCGAAACAATCGCATCCTTGATCTTGATATCGAAGTAATCGACCGTGAGTTGCAGGCCACGAAGGGCGTTGATTGAACGCGGATTGATGGCAACGCCAACCGTCCACGACTTGCTCTGCTCTTCGTTCAGATTGGGGTTGGTATTGTTGAACCCGCTGATGCCCTGAATATCAGCCTGATTGACGGTGAACTTGCCATTGGCGGCAATATTCGCCCGGACACCGGCGTCGGCAAGGCACTGGGTTGCCAGCGTACCGGTGCTCGTTAATTGGATATCCTTACAGGGATCGGCGAGATCGGTCGGATAGTCCTGACCGGCGCCACCGAACAGCTCTCCGATGTTCGGAGCGCGCGTCGACTGCGAGTAGGTAGCCCGGAAGCGGATATCGCGAACCGGTGCCCAGATGCCCGACACATTGTAGCTGTAGACCGTGCCAACGGTGGAATAATCCGAGACGCGGCCGGCGGCGGAGAGTTCGAGCGTATTGAAGAACGGCGCATCTGCGATCAGCGGCAGGCGGATTTCGCCATAGGCTTCCTTCACATCGAACTGGCCATAGGTGTTGGCCAGCTTGTTGCCGCCGTTCAGGCCTGCGTTGGTGAGTGCGTCGAAGACCTGCTCGGACTTCTCCTTGCGATATTCCACACCGAAGGCGAGGCCAATGTCACCAGCCGCAAGGCCTGGCAGACTGCCGACGAGGCCGGCGCCCGCAACGTTCTGCGAGGTCAGGCTGGTCAGCGAGCTAGGTGCGATGATGTAGTTGATCGCATCCTGGCTGAGCGCGTTGAAGCCAAAGATATTGGCTGGCGCGCAGCCTTGCGCCCGTGCCGTCGCATCGGCGCAGACCGCATCGGTGGTGTCGCCATTGCCGTTCACGTCGTAGACGTCCTGCACGACATTGAGCGCGTTGGCGAAGTTCAGGACGTTGACCTGACCACCGCTCTGCTGGGATTCACGGGTCTGGCCATAATTATAATAGGCCTCATAGCTCCAACGGTCGCTCAGATTGCCATTCAGGCCGGCGACGATGCGGAACGTATCGCGATCGACCGAACTGCCGCGATTGCCGAACTCCGACAGGCGCTTGGTGAAGCCGATATCGCGGAAGCCATCACCCGTGTCGGGTATGTCATCGCCATTCGTGTCGTAGACAGGAGTGTCGATCGCAGCATTGTAAATAGCGAGCGGTACGAGAGGGTTACGGGTCAAGGTTCGGGCGCCCGTCACCGGATCTATGGCATAACCCTCAATGGCAAAGAGGCCACCCGATGCCGGGAAAATACCATTCGGACCGGCCGAATCCATCGGGAACGGCTCCAGTTCGGTCCGAACCTTGGTCGAGGCATAGTTGCCTTCGACGAACAGGTTGATCGAGTCGGAAACCTCATAATTGGCGCTCAGCGCCAGCAGGTAGCGTTCCGTCGGCACGGCAATCGTGCGATAGGCCGAGCGGTTGAAGCCGTTGGGGCCGACACCTGTGCCGATATCTGGAACGGCTGGAGAAGCTTCATTGACGTTTGGCGTATCCGGATCGTCCGGAATTGCGGGTCTGGCGCTCACGCAGCCAGCGCCGTTCGAACTGAAGCAGGGCTGCAACTGGCCACTCGGGCTATAGGTAAACGTGTACCGAGAGCCAATTGGCCTGCCATCACCGTCAAAGCGCTGACCCGCAGTGAAGCTGCCCTGCGGGGCGAAACCGGAATAGAACGGCCTCGTCGCTTCAAAGATCTGATCGACGTCGCATGTTGTGTAAATGCAGCTGATCTGGTCGATGTCGGCGCCCAGATTTGAGCGGTTGCGGGAGAAGACAGCGCCCTGCTTGGTATAGCCGGCGTAGACGAGAATATTGCCCTTGTTGTCGTCGAAGTTGCCGCCGACGAGCATGCCGAGTTCCTGCTCCAGATTGTCGCCGCGTTCGGAGATGCCGATCTTGCCGCTCAGTTCGACGCCCTGATAATTCTTCTTGGTCACGATGTTGACCACGCCCGCGACGGCATCCGAGCCGTAGACGGCCGACGAACCGCCGGTCTGCACGTCGATGCGGTCGATGAACTGGGTCGGAATGGTGTTGAGGTCAACCGTGCTGCTGCCGGGAATACCCGCAACGAAACGACGGCCATTGACGAGCACGAGCGTGCGGTCCGAGCCGAGGTTGCGCAGATCGACAGTGGCCACACCGGCGCTCGACGTCGAGAAGTTCGAGTTGTTGCGGCTGATCGCGGGCGTGCCGAACACCGGGTTGCGCACCAGCGCGTCCTGCACGTTCACGATGCCGCTGCCACGGATGACATCGGCCGAAACGACCTGAACCGGGTTCGGTGCATCCACCATCTGGGTCGCGATGCGCGAGCCCGTGACGATGATGGCTTCGCCTGCGTCCGCGTCATCGGCGCTCTGCGCTTCTTGCGCATTAGCGGCCGTTGACAGCAGGGCCAGGCCCAGCACGGCCGGCGCTGCGGCGATCTTCAACAATGTCTGCGATGAGATTTTTTTCACGATCCAGTCCCTTGCTCTGGAATGAATACGAGCATCGAAAAATCCGAAGCTCGGCGGCAAGGGTTAGGGCGTGGCCATTGATCCCCTGCTCGTCCTACGCGTCAAAATCGCGCAGCTCCATGTGATCTGTAAAGCTTAACGACATCATAAGCACAGTCTTTCGGACCGAATGTATCATTTCCGCAACATATGGCGAGGGTGCAACGCCAGCCCGATTTCTGCGCTGCAATAGAATATTGCTCGCCAAGTGGAAATTACGTCAGTTCCTTCCGGAAAACGGAGCTACACCGCAGGAATTGAACGAAAAAGGATAGTTAACGTATCCGGGGTGCCTCCCGCTGAGAATCATCCGATCTGGTCATGGATTGTCCCTCTTTGCGCTTCGGTACAGGCTGATCTATCGTAATCGCGTCAGGAGATGTGTGTCTGCAAGACACAGGAGGGCGCATGAAGACCGGCTATAAATTCTCTCTCATGATAGGCAGTCTGGCGGTGCTGGCGCCGGTTGCCGCTACGGCATCCACGCCTCCCGAGCGCAACGCCGTGATCCGGCCTCTGCTCGATTGCCGCAAGATCGCGGACGCGCCGGCCCGACTCGCCTGCTTCGACCGGGAAAGCGCGTCGCTCGACGCCGCCGACGAGAAAAATGAAATCACCGTTCTGGATAAGGATGCCGTGCGCAAGACCCGCCGGTCGCTGTTCGGCTTCTCATTACCGCGCCTGCCCTTTTTCGACGGCAAGGACGATGATGGGCAGGAGGAGGCGGACCTGCAGGCGATCGAGGCGACAATCGCGTCCGTGCGCAGCCTCGGTTATGGTAAATGGCAGCTTGAGCTGGACGATGGTGCGCGCTGGTCCACCACGGAGGCCATCGTCGGCCGAGCGCCCGAGGCGGGCAAGACGATCGAGATCAAACGGGGCGCAATCGGCAGCTATTTCGGCAAGATCGAAGGACGCAGGGCGGTGCGGATGCAGCGCGTCAATTGAAGCATATCGGAGCCGGACGGTGATGGATGCGGGGCGCCGTGCGAGCAGGAGGCACGGCCAGTGGCAAGCCGGTGCCGCTATCCCCGCGCAGCGATCCGCGCGATGGTGACAAGCTCGTGGGCGATGACGGTCTCGCCGACTGCATAAGAGAGCCTGCTGGTGCGCTCGGCTTCGGCCAGCCGGTGAATGGCGCGGGCGAGATTGGGGCCGGCCCAGCGGGCACCCAGATCCTCCTCGCCGCGCCCGCCGCCGAAGCGCTGGCCCTGACCGGCCTGGGCCTGCGCGAGCGCGACGGCGCGTTGCAGCGTGATGCGCAGCAGCCCGGCCAGTGACCCACCAGTGCGGCGCAGCCAGGCGATCTCGCGCTCGGCACCGGCGACATTGCCGGAGAGGATGATCGCGGCCGCCTTGAACAGTTGCTGCTCGCCGCCCTCGGCGCCCAGCGCGTCGAGCGCCTCGGGCGTCGCGGCCCTGGGTGCTTCCGGAGACGCGTCCAGATAGAGCGCCAGCTTGTCGATTTCGCTCGCCAGCAGGCCGCGCTCGCCGCCGGTCAGGGCGATCAGCCGGCGGGCGAGGTCGCCGGGCAGCTCCAGTCCGGCGTCGCGCGCCAGCGTCACCGCCAGCGCATCGGCGTTGCGGCCCTCCGGCGCATAGCTGACGATGGCGATGGCTGCTTTATCGCCGTCCACGCGGGTCAGCAGCTTGCTGGTCTTGCGCAGGTTGCCCGCGATCAGCACGACCGGATTGCCCGCGGCCGGCGCCTCCAGCAGCGCCTCGACGGCGGGAAGCACTTCCTCACCGGCCGGCTGCACGCGGATCCAGCGCTTGTCGCCGAACATGGAGATGGCGGCGGCTTCATCGGTGAGGCGAGCGGGGTCGCTGCGCAGGGTTGGCCCATCGAGGTCGATCCGCTCGGCGCCTTCGCCCATCGCCTTGCCCAAACGGGCGGCCAGCGCCTCGCTGCCGGCTTCGTCCGGACCGTAGAGCAGATAGAGGCGGACGGTGTCGGCTGGCGTGTCCAGCGCCTTGAGCGCGGCGGCGTTGTCGGCGCGCAGGCTCATCGGGCCGGCGGTCCGCCGCGCGGCGTCATCGCTGCGCTCCCAGCGCCACCCGTGCCAGCACCCGGTCGGCAACGATCTCGGTCAGCCGCTCCAGCGCGCTATCCTCGGCGGCAACCGTGGCATATTCGCTGCTGGCGACGTCGATGCCCGCATCCCAGCCGGTCGTCTCGTCGAGCAGGGTGGTGCCGTCGGCCGTGTCGACGAGCTGATAGCGCGCGCGCAACGTCCGCCGCGCGCGCGTCACCGTATCGTCGGCACGCACGCCGAGGCCCTCGATGCGATCATCGAGCTGCACCTTGAGCGTGTAGCGCGGTTCGCCCTGACCCATGGCGGCAAGGCGGTCCTCCAGCGCGTTGCGCATCAGCCAGCCCTCCTTGCCGGCGATCGGCTCGATGCGTACGCCGGCCAGCGCCTGCGCGGCCGCGCCGCTGCGCCCGCCCGAATAGAGCGGTTGCAGCCCGCAGCCGGCGAGGGTGGCGAGCAGCGCGAGGGAGAGCGCAGCCCGGCGCATCAGATCACCAGGTTGACGAGGCGGTCGGGCACCACGATCACCTTTTTGGGCGCCGCGCCGTTCAGCGCGCGCTGAACGTTGGGCGCGGCCAGCGCAAGGCTCTCCAGCGCTGCCTTGTCGGTGCCCTTGGCGACCGTGAGCGTGTCGCGCAGCTTGCCTTGCACCTGCACGGCGATGGTCACTTCGTCGTCGACGAGCAATGCCGGATCGACCGGCGGCCATGCGGCATCGGAGACAAGGCCGCTCTCGCCCATCTCGGCCCAGGCTTCCTCGGCCAGATGCGGCGTCATCGGCGCGACCAGCAGGGCGAGCGCGCGGATCGCAGCGGCGCGGCTGGCGGAAGGCTGGGCCTTCTCCACCGCGTTGGTCAGCTCGTAGATCTTGGCCACGGCCTTGTTGAAAGCCAGCGCCTCGATGTCCTTCGCCACGCCGTCGATCGTCTGGTGCAGCTTGCGGTCCAGCGCCGTGTCCTGCGCCCCATCGCCGCGCTCGCCGGCCTGCCCGAACAGTCGCCACAAGCGGTTGACGAAGCGCCACGCGCCTTCGATGCCGGCTTCCGTCCACGGCAGGTCGCGCTCGGGCGGGCTGTCCGAGAGCATGAACCAGCGCACCGCGTCGGCGCCGTAGCGCTCGATGATGTCATCCGGGTCCACGACATTCTTCTTGGACTTGGACATCTTGACCACACGACCGACCGTCACCGGCTCGCCGGATGCGACGATGCTGGCCTTGCCGCCCTGCACCTGCACCTCCTCGGGCGCGAGCCAGCGGCCGTCCGGCGCCTGATAGGTCTCGTGCGTCACCATGCCCTGCGTGAACAGGCCGGTGAACGGCTCGGCCACGCCGATCAGGCCGATATGCTGGAGCGCGCGCGTCCAGAAGCGGGCGTAGAGCAGGTGGAGGATGGCGTGCTCGATGCCGCCGATATACTGCCCCACCGGCAGCCAGCTTTCCGCCTCGGCGCGGTCGAACGGCTTGTCGCCCGGCTGGCTGGCGAAGCGGATGAAATACCAACTCGAATCGACGAACGTGTCGAGTGTGTCGGTTTCGCGCAGCGCTGCCTTGCCGCATTTCGGGCAATCGACATGCTTCCACGTCGGGTGCCGGTCGAGCGGATTGCCGGGTGTGTCGAAGCTGACATCCTCGGGCAGCGTGACCGGGAGTTGCTCCTTGGGCACCGGTACTACCCCGCAGGCCCCGCAGTGGATGAACGGGATCGGCGTGCCCCAGTAGCGCTGGCGCGAGACGCCCCAGTCGCGCAGCCGCCACACGGTGGTGCCCTTGCCCCAGCCGCCCTGCTCGGCGCGGCGGATGACCTCGGCCTTGGCGTCCTCCACGCTCATCCCGTCGAGGAAGCGCGAGTTCACCAGACGGCCCGGCCCGGTATAGGCCTCATCCTGGATCGGCGCGGTTTCCTCGCCCGCCGGTGCCACCACGCGCTCGACCGGCAGCATATATTTGCGCGCGAAATCGAGGTCGCGCTGGTCGTGCGCCGGGCAGCCGAACACAGCGCCGGTGCCATAGTCCATCAGCACAAAATTGGCGACGAACAGCGGCAGCTTCCACTCGGGATCGAAGGGGTGGACGACCGACAGGCCGGTGTCGAAGCCCTTCTTCTCCTGCGTTTCCATGTCGGCCGCGGCGGTGCCGCTGCGGCGGCATTCCTCGGCGAAGGCGGCGAGGTCGGCATTGTCCTGCGCCAGCGCCAGCGCGATCGGGTGATCGGCGGCGATGGCGGCGAAGCTGGCGCCGAACAGCGTGTCCGGCCGTGTCGAGAACACGTCCAGACTGTCCGCCCCATGCACTGGCGTGTCCAGCGCGAAGCGGAACTGCATGCCGACGCTCTTGCCGATCCAGTTTTCCTGCATCAGCCGCACCTTGTCCGGCCACTGGTCGAGCGTGTCGAGACCGGCGAGCAGGTCGTCGGCAAAATCGGTGATCTTCAGGAACCACTGGTTGAGCTTGCGCTTCTCGACCGGCGCGCCCGAGCGCCAGCCCTTGCCGTCGATCACCTGCTCGTTGGCGAGCACGGTCATGTCGACCGGATCCCAATTGACCGCGCTTTCCTTGCGATAGACGAGGCCGGCGGCATAGAGATCGAGGAACAGCGCCTGCTCATGACCGTAATAATCCGGCTCGCAGGTCGCCAGTTCCCGGCTCCAGTCGAGCGCGAAGCCGAGCTTCTTGAGCTGCGCCTTCATCGCGGCGATGTTGGCGCGGGTCCACGCGCCGGGGTGGACCCGCTTTTCCATCGCGGCATTTTCGGCCGGCATGCCGAAGGCGTCCCAGCCCATTGGGTGGAGCACGTCCATGCCCCGCATCCGGCGGAAGCGGGCGAGCACGTCGCCCATCGAGTAGTTGCGGACGTGGCCGATATGGATGCGCCCGGAGGGGTAGGGGAACATCTCCAGCACGTAGCTGCGCGGGGCGCCGGGACGCATCCCGGCCTTGAAAGTCTGTCGCTCGTCCCAGACGGCCTGCCAGCGGGCATCCGCCAAGGCCGGGTTGAAGCGTCTGTCGCTCACCTCTTGCCTCATCTTCACGTGTCGCCCGCGCCGGAGGCGGACGGGGTTGGTCAGCCGCCGATGGCGCGGCGGCGCAGGTCGCGGGCGCGGGTCAGGATGACCTCCTCCAGCTTCTGCGTCGTCGCCGCCTGCACCGGCGCGTCGATCCACTGGCCGTTCTCCAGCGTCTGCCGGCTAGCAGCGACGCGCAGCGCGTCCGCGCGCAGATCCTGATCGAGGATGGTGACGGTCAGCTTCATCCGCTCGTTATCGGCGCCGGGGTTCACATACCAGTCGGTCAGGATGACGCCGCCGTTCGAATCGGTCTGCAACAGCGGCATGAACGAGAGCGTCTCCAGACTGGCGCGCCAGAGATAGCTGTTCACACCGATGTTGGTGATGCGCGAGGCGGCGAGATCTGCGCGGGGGCGTTCCTTGCCGCCGCCGCAGGCGCCCAGCAGGGTTGCCGTCGCCAGCAGCAGGCCGGTCGCGAGTTTCAGTCGTCCATTGCGAACCATGTTCATTCCGTTCCCGTGATGTCCGGCCCTGTCGATGTGCCTCTATAGTCGACCGCGTCGGGGGCACAAGCGACAGATTCCGCCCTTGATCGGTGCGCGGCGGAGGCTCACGGGTCAGGGCGGGAGAGGCGTGCGGCGAGTCGCACCGGGCGGACTGTGGAGAATCGGTCACGGCTGCGGGTAATTTCGTTGCGTCCGCTGGCTATGCCGGTTTCCTCATGTTATGATTAGGCGTTTCCGGTAAAATAAGCCGGATTCGGGAGCGAGTTGCCGTGCGTATTCAGAAGGGGAAGCTGGCAGTAACGGGCGCCGTTTTGGCGACCTGTTCGCTTGCGCTTTCGCCGGCGCTGGCTGCGGTGCGCGATGCGCTCTCCGCCCAGAGTGAGGCCGCGCCCGTCTCGCTGAAGATGCTCGGCAGCATTGGTTCGTTCACCCCGGTGACGCATGACGACCGGCTGGCCAAGGCCTATGCGCAGGCCGCGAAGGAAGCGCATAGCCGCAGCTTCCGTTTCACGCCGACCAGCGGGTCGATCAGCGGCCGGTCGCTGACCATTCTGGTCCGCACACCGACCAGCCCGGATTTCGGCAAGGCCGAGCGTGTGCTGCCCAATCTCGGCATCGCTCCGGTTTCCTACAAGCTTGGCCCGACCTCGGGTCTGGCGAAATTCTCCACGGGCGCGCGGCTTGATCCGGCGGTCCCGGCACCGGTCATCGAGCATCAGGTTGCCGAGCCGGTCGCCAGTTACACGCTGCGCCCGAAGAAGGATCGCTTCTCGGCCGCGATCCAGGTCCAGAATCGTGAGTTGACCGCGACCGCGCCGACCGAAGATACGCCCGCGACGCTCGGCAGCGAGCAGAGCTACGCGGTCGATCTCTCCAGTTCCTATTCGCTGACCCGCAACCTCAACGTGCAGGCGGGCGTGCGCTACAAGGGCCCGAGCAACCGCCTCGCGCCTATCGTGACCGACCAGGCGCAAGACAGTCAGGCGATTTACGTCGGTACCACCTTCAAGTTCTGAGTGTGCTTTTCCGGCGTTGACGGAGGCGCCTCGCGGCGCGTTTCGATGTGCCCGACATGAACGGCTATCCCGCTCAGGAGACACTCCCGTCCAGCCTCCCGTGCTCCTGCGCAGGCAGGAGCCCAAGGCGGAGAAGATCCGCTCGTGCGCCCTGGGCTCCTGCCTGCGCAGGAGCACGACAAGGTTCGACCTGACGCGAACGCCCCCAGCTTGTCCGCCTTTGCGAGTTCGACCGCCTATCCCCGCCCGATCAGCCCGTCGATTGCGGCGTAGCCCGCCGCGCCCAACCGGCCGACGAGGCGTGCGTGGCGGGGGCGTACGCCGCCCAGCGCGATCGCCGGCATCGGTGCGCGGCGTGCCAGCGCGGCGAAGCGCGCGAGGCCGAGCGCCGCGCCGCCGGGGTGGGAGCGGGTCGCGAACAGCGGCGAGAGCAGGACGACAGCGGCACCCGCCCTATGTGCGGCCTTTAACTCCGCGCTATCGTGCGCCGGTGCGCTGTGCAGCCATTGCCGGCCCGCGCGACTGATGCGCGCCGATGCCGGTGTGCGACCATGATGACCATCGGCGCCCCATGCATGGGCCTGGACCGGGTCGCCGGCAAGCAGGATGAGGCAGCGCCGCCGCCACGCGATGGTCCGGAGCCTGTCGAACAGCGCGCGCCGCGCCGCATCGTCCAGCGTATAATGGCGCAGCACGATGGCCGATCCGCGCGGCAGGCGCCTGGCCGCATGCAGCAGGTCCGCCTGCGCGATCCGCTCGTCGGTCATCAGCCAGATTGCCGGCACCTGCGCCCGGTTTCGGCTGGCCCGTGCCTGCCCGCACTTTTTGTCATGGCCTTGCCGCATGGCGCCTCTTATAGCGGCGCCGATGAGCGGGGACAGCAAGCAGATGAGCGCCGCCGCACGGCTGGCGGACGTGCGCGAGCGGATCGCGCAGGCGGAGCGGGTCGCGCGCCGCCCGGCGGGGTCGGTGCAGTTGATCGCGGTCAGCAAGACACACCCGGCCGAGGCGATCATGCCGCTGATCGCTGCCGGTCAGCGCCTGTTCGGCGAGAATCGCGTGCAGGAGGCACAAGCCAAATGGCCGGCGCTCCGGGAAGCGCATGGCGGCATCGCGCTGCACCTCGTCGGCCAGCTCCAGTCCAACAAGGCCGAGGATGCGGTCGCCCTGTTCGACGCGATCCATTCGGTCGATCGCCCCTCGCTGGTGACGGCGCTGGCCAGAGCGATGGACAAGACCGGCCGCCGCCCGGATTGCTTCGTGCAGGTCAATATCGGCGAGGAGCAACAGAAGGGCGGCTGCGCGCTGGCCGATCTGCCGGCCCTGCTGGAACAGGCACGCAATGCCGGTCTCCCCGTGGTCGGGCTGATGGCGGTGCCGCCGCTCGACGTGGAGGCAGCCCCCTATTTCGCGCTGCTCGACAAGCTGGCGCGCGACCATGACCTGCCCGGCCGCTCGATGGGCATGTCCGGCGATTATGAGACGGCGATCATGCTCGGCGCCACCCATGTCCGCGTCGGCACCGCGCTGTTCGGTGGGCGCCCGGCGGCGGCGTGAAGCCGGACGCGATCATCTTCGATTTCGACGGCGTCATTGCCGATAGCGAGATCCGCTCGGCCGAGTTGCTCGGCCGCACGCTCACCGCTGCCGGCCTGCCGACCAGTCAGGAGGAGGCGCTGGAGCGCTACACCGGCTATGGCCGGGTGGAGACGCTGGCCGCTATCGCCACCCTCTGGGGCGCGCGCGTTCCCGCGGACATGGCCGAGCGCCTCGCCGCCGAGACCACGCGTGCCTTCACCCGGCCGGTGCCGCCCATCCCCGGCGTCGAGGCCTTCCTTGCCCGCACCGTGCATGTGCCGCGCGCCATCGCCTCATCCAGTTCGACCGGCTATATCCGCGCCAATCTCGACCATATCGGCATCGCCGGCCATTTCGGCGATCATATCTACAGCGGGCGCGAACATGTGGCGCGCAGCAAGCCGTTCCCGGATATTTATCTGCACGCGGCGGGCGCGCTCGGCCTCGATCCCGCACGCGTGCTGGTGATCGAGGATTCGCCGGTCGGCGCTCGTGCCGCGCTGGCTGCCGGCGCCAGCGTCGTCGGGCTGGCGGCGGGCAGTCATTGCCGGCCCCGGCAAATAGCGGCGCTCCGGGCCGAGGGCGTCGAGCGGGTATTCGCCAGCTATGCCGATTTGGCTGATGCCCTCGGCCTCGCCTGACGAACGCAACCGATGGGGAAGCCGGATCGCGGGGAGCAGCGACTGGCGCCGCTCCCTCCGCAGGGGCCCAACCCCCCTCAGAACTTCCCGCGCAGCGTCACGCCATAGGTGCGCGGCTCGGCCAGATAGGCGGAGAAAAGCTGGTTCGACATGGTGCCGAACCGGCCAAGCTGCGCCATCGACTGGTTGTTGGGGCTGGAGCTTTGCAGCGGGCTGTTGAAGGCCACCTGCGTATAATCGCTGTTGAAGATGTTCTGGCCCCAGAACTCGATAGCCCAGCGCTCGTCCGGCCCGCGGATGCCGATACGGGCGTTAGCGACGATGTAGCCGTCCTGAATCTTCTCGGGATAGAGGTCCGAGCCGGTGTTGTAATCGCCGGTCATGCGCCCGTCGACATAGACGAGGCCCGAGAGGCCGGAACCGCCGAGCGGCGGCGTCCAGGCGAGGCTGGCGGTCGTCACCCAGCGCGGCGCGTTGCTGTTGATGTTGCCGGGCAGCAGGAACAGCGCCGGGTCGAGCGGCACCGATCCATTCTCGTTGCCGACCAGCCGGTCCGCGAACTTCGCCTTGGTGTAGGTGATGCCGGCCGAGCCGCGCAGGTGGCGGGTCGGGGTGATATAGGCTTCCAGCTCCACGCCCTGGCTGACGAGGCCCGGCTTGGTATCCGCGCAGGTGCCGTTGGCGGCCATGGTGCCCTTGCAGCCGTTGATGTTCTGCACCACGAAGCTGGTGCCGTTGAAGGTGTTGAGCTGGAAGTTGCTGAACTCCTGCCGGAACGCGGCCACATTGGCGCCCCATGTGCGCTTGTTGACCTTGAGGCCGATCTCGAAGGCGTCCACCGTCTCCGCCCCGAAATTGAGCGAGGCCGCGTCCGCATTGGTGCGCGGCGAGAAATAGGTGAAGGGTGAGAGGCCCGGCGCGATGCCGGTATTGCCCAGCTCGAACCGGTCGAGATTGTACCCGCCCGCCTTGTAGCCGCGCGAGTAGCTGCCATAGACCATCACGTCGCGGGTCGGCTTGTAGGAGAGCACGGCGGGGCTCTGTTGCAAAAATCGTGAAGCTTGAGCATGCTTGGCGGAGATTGGACGGACGGAACGA
>MKWI01000017.1 GCA_001899715.1 Sphingobium sp. 66-54 | reverse complement strand
TCCTCAAGGAACTGATGGATCGCGTGCCGCGCGATCTTGCCCGCCGCGCCCAGAACGAGAACTTTAGTCATAATAAGTCTCCTTTCCTAAACATCTCCACCATCGGAGAATTCGTTGAGAGGCTATCGGGCGCGGCGATGCCACATGACATGATGCTTTCCGCGACCGATGATTGCTTGTGCCTCACGACATATGCGCGCCGAAGCGCGGGACGACGTGGGACCCAAGCTCCTCCACCACTTCGGCAGCCGGGCGGCGGCCATATTTCAGGTTGAGGATCACGTGATCGACGCCGATCGCCTCAAGGGCCTCCAAGAGTTTCATGAGATAGTCTCTCCCTAGCTTGAACCCTAAATGGATCGGCGTCGGAGGCATGGACGGCTGTGCGTCGAGATCGATGTACAGAGATTGGAGGAATGGCTTGTAGACATCTCCAACTGCGGCAGAGACCGCCTTCCGCCAGCTCTCCACGATTCCTTGCTGCGCCTGGGGCGGCCGTGGATAGTTCATCCAGCCGGAGCTCTCCCGCGCGATCCAATCGACGGATTGCCGACTGTTTCCCGTTACGAAGAACGGAATCTCGGTCGTGGTGGGCTTCGGGATCAGGTCAGCATTCGCCAGCAGACCGCGCGTCCATTGCAGCGGCTCGAAGCTTGTGCGCTGCGCTCGGCGTATGATGTCCAGGTTCTCGCGGAAGATCTCCCCCCGTTCATCGGGGTCGACGCCGAATGCGGGAAACTCGACGGGGCGGTCGCCGGTGGCGACACCGAGGAGCAGGCGGCCGCCACTCAGTTGATCAACGCTCGCAGCTGCCTTGGCCGTATGAAGTGGATGGCGCAGGGGAATTGCGATCGACGCCGTACCAAGCGCGACCTTCGACGTCTGACCGGCAATGAAGCCGAGATACACCCAGGGATCGAAGATCTGTCCAACGTCGCCGAACGTAGGATCGCGCAATGGCACGTCACGAAACCAAAGCGTCGAGAACCCAAGGTCTTCGGCGCGCTGCGCCAAGGAAGCCTGGTTCAGCATCGTCGGCATATCGCCCTGAAACGCCTCGATCGGGAAGAACAGCCCTAGGCTCAAACGGCCAGCCTTGAAGGTGTACTGAAACCCTCGATGCCGTAAATAAGGAATTGTGCTTGGCTTATCCATCGTCAGGTTCTTTCTTTAGCGTTTCGCAGGCCGCTATCCGTCAAATCAGGGATTCAAGGCTCGCGAGATACGATGAGATGTTTTCCTCGTTGCGTTTGTAGTAGGTCCAAGATCCGATGCGTTTTGACGTGATCAATTGAGCGCGCTCCAGCGCCGCCAAATAATGGGACACCGTCGACTGCGAGAGCCCCGTCCGTTCCTGAATTGCACTGACAGGCACGCCAACCTCCTCGGGATCGACCTCCTGCTCTGGAAAATTTCTACGCGGGTCCTTTAGCCATCCGAGGATGGCAAGACGGGTTGGATTATCGAGCGCCTTCAGTGCGTCGCGGATATTCGTGCTCATCGGTTCCGCGCGATCTCTTCTCAGCGTCGAAGGCTCAGGTTCGAGCCGCGTCCGCTCGTCTGGACGCAGCTCCGACCACCTACTGCTGATAGTTGCGGTAGTCGGTGTATCCCTTTGCCGAGCCCCCATACATGGTCGCTGGGTCCACCGGATTGAGCGGCCAGTTGTTCGCGATACGGCGCGGCAAATCCGGGTTCGCGATGAACGGCCTGCCGAAGGCGATCAGGTCCCCCCAGCCGGCTTCTATGGCACGCGTGCCGCGCTCTGCCGTGTACCTGCCCGCATAGAGGATGCTGCCGCTGAAGGTCTTCCGCACATCGGTGCGGAAGGCCTCGGGAAATTCCGGCGCGTGGTCCCAGTCGGCCTCTGCCAGCGAAACGTAGGCGATCCCGATATCTTCGAGTATCTTTATCGCCTCGATATACGTCCCATGGGGATCGTCCTCGACCAAGCCGATGTAGACGCGATCTTCCTCGGTGCTCTCGAACAGCGGCGCAAACCGCACGCCGAGCCGATCTTTGCCGACGACGTCCGCAACCGCCTGCGTCACTTCACGCAGGAACCGCAGCCGGTTTTCCAGGGAGCCACCATATTCATCGTCGCGCTGATTGGTGTGGGCGGAAATGAACTGGTTGACGAGGTAGCCGTTCGCAGAGTGGATCTCTGCGCCATCGAAGCCGGCATCGAGCGCGTTTCGCGCGGCTTGAGCGTAGAGCTGCACCAGCTCCCTAACCTCCGCCGTGGTCAGCGCACGTGGCGCCGACGGTAGTGCGAGCGCTCCTTTGCCCGGTCCCGTTTCGATGAATACCTTGACGTTGTCCGCCGGGATCGCCGAGGGCGCGACCGGAGCGGCTCCTCCCGGCTGCAGCGACGTGTGTGAAACCCGCCCGACATGCCACAGCTGCGCGAAGATGATTCCGCCTTCGGCGTGTACGGCTTCCGTCACCTTCCGCCATCCCTCGACCTGCTCCCGGCTATGGATGCCGGGGGTCCAGGCATAACCCTGGCCTCTAGGCTCGATTTGCGTGCCTTCCGACACCACAAAGCCGGCGCTCGCTCGCTGGCGGTAGTAGGCGGCCATGAGATCGTTCGGCACGTTCCCCGGCTGCGAGCTGCGGGAACGCGTGAGCGGCGGCAGGACTATGCGGTTTTTCAGCGTGTAAGGCCCAAGGTGCGCGGCCTGAAACAGAACAGCGTTTTCCACTTTCGTACTCCTAAATATCTAGAAATTTCGAATAGATGAGGCAAAGCCTCACCCCGCGCTGGCCTGCCTCAGAAGACCCCGAACGGAGCCTCATTCAGGCTGACGTAGATGTTCTTCTTCTGGGTGTAGGCATCGAGCATCGACTTATGCGTCTCACGACCGATGCCCGACTTCTTGTACCCGCCGAAGGGCGCGTGAGCCGGAATGTCGTGATAGGTGTTGACCCACATCCGTCCGGTCTCAACTGCGCGCGCTACGCGGATGGCGCGATTGATGTCTTGCGTCCAGACGCCGCCGGCAAGGCCATAGTCCGACGCGTTAGCCAGCGAGATGACCTCATTTTCGTCCTTGAACGGCAGCACGCAAACGACTGGCCCGAAGATCTCTTCCTGAGCCACGCGCATGTCGTTGCGCACATCGACGATGATCGTCGGCTCGATAAAGAAGCCCGCGTCGTACTCGCCGCCCGTCAGACGATGTCCGCCCGTCAGGATGCGCGCTCCTTCTTCTGTCGCGAGCTTGATATAGCCCATGATGCGGTCGGTCTGCGTCTGACTGACCTGCGCGCCCATCTGGGTATTTTCGTCGAGGGGGTTGCCGATCCGGACCTTCTCGAACCGTTCCTTGAGTTCGCCGACGAAGCGATCATAGATCGATTCATGCACGAAGAGCCGCGAGCCGGACTCGCAGACTTCCCCCTGGTTCCACAGGATGGCCAGCGCCGCTGCCTCGACCGCTCTTTCCCAGTTGGCATCGGGAAAGACGATGTTGGCCGACTTGCCGCCCAGTTCAAGGGTTGCGGGGATAATCTTCTTGGCAGCGGCGGTCGCGACGACTTCGCCGACGCGGGTCGAACCGGTGAAGGCCAGCTTTCCAATCCGCGGATGATCGAGAATAGCCTGCCCGACCTCGCCGCCGGTGCCAGGGACGACATTGACCACGCCCGCAGGAAGGACCTGCGCAAAGATTTTAGCGAGTTCCAGGATCGTGACCGGCGTCATCTCGGACGGCTTGATCACCACAGTATTGCCGGCCGCGATCGCCGGAGCGATCTTCCACGTCGCCATAAGCAGCGGGAAATTCCAGGGAATGACCTGCCCGACGACACCGATCGGCTCGCTGAGCGTCAGGCTCATCGTCTTGTCGTCCAACATCGCCGCTTCGTCAGAATGGCTGCGGATCACACCTGCGAAGTAGCGAAAATGGTCGATCGCCAGAGGCACATCGACGTTGGCTTCGCGGATCGGCTTGCCGACATCCATGCTCTCGAGAACGGCGAAGCGCTCGGCGTCAGCCTCCAACAGCTCTGCGATCTTCAGCAACGCGTTCGAGCGCTCGATCGCAGATGTTTTGCGCCAGGTCTGAAAGGCCCGGTGAGCGGCCTGCACGGCGCGGTCTACATCCGCAGCGGTGCCGTGAGGCGTCCGCGTCAGAACGGCACCGGTGGCCGGATTGATACTGTCGTTGGTTCTGCCGCTTTCACTGTCAACCCACTGGTTGTCGATGAAATGGCCATAGCTGCTGTCCGGAGCGTAGCTCGGGGTCGTCTCATTGCGCATCAGCATTCTCAGTCTCCTTCTTTCTGGGTGACAAACTCACCCTAACCTAATATCGAGATATGTCAATATCGCTATTTCGAGATTTCGCTATTTCTCGTTCGGGTCACTGCGGCGCCGAGTTCAGATTGGAGATCCGGTCGAAACACGACGACGAGGTGCCGCATGAATTCCAGAGGCCGAGCGGCGCAGAATGCGGTCCTGACAGGCTAATCATCGTGCTCGACTTCAACGACCAACCGCCCGCGCACTCTCCCGGCGAGAATATCTTCGCCGGCATCGATCACCTCGCTGAGAGGGATGGTGGTTGTGATTTCGGCGAGCGTCGCGTGGTCAAGATCCGTGGAAAGCCGACCCCATGCCTCAAGCCGGCGTGGCTTCGGACACATCACCGAGTCGATCCCGAGAAGCGCGACGCCACGCAGAATGAAGGGAGCTACGGAAGCAGGTAGATCCATCCCCTGCGCCAAGCCACAGGCCGTTACGGCGCCACCATATTTCGTCATAGAGAGGACGTTGGCGAGCGTGTGTGAACCGACCGCGTCGACCCCCGCTATCCAGCGTTCCTTTCCCAGCGGCCGGCCTGAACCGGACAATTCGCTACGGTCGATGATTTCACTCGCGCCGAGGCCTCTGAGGTAGTTGGCCTCGTCCGCGCGTCCCGTCGAGGCGATGACGCGCCAGCCGGCTTTGGCAAGCAACGCGATTGCCACGGAGCCTACGCCGCCCGCCGCGCCCGTGACGATGACGGGACCGTCGTCCGGCGTCAGCCCATACCTCTCCAGCGCCAGGACGCTCAGCATGGCTGTGAAGCCTGCGGTGCCGATCGCCATGGCGTCGGCAGGCGTCATGCCTGCGGGCAGAGGTACCAGCCATTCGCCTTTGACCCTGCTCTTTTGGGAAAAGGCACCAAAATGGGTTTCGCCGATACCCCAGCCCGTGAGGATCACCTGATCTCCAGGGCGAAAATCAGGGTTGCTTGAGGCTTCGACGACACCAGCGAGGTCAACCCCGGGGATCATCGGGAAGCGTCGTACCACAGGTCCCTTTCCTGTCAGCGCGAGACCATCCTTGTAGTTGAGGGTCGAATGCGTCACCCGAACTGTGACGTCGCCTTCCATCAAGTCCGCGTCACTGATGTCCTTCAGAGAGACGGTTTGCTTACCGTCGTTTTTCTCAATCACGATCGCCTTGAACGTGCTCATGTCGCTTCTCCGTTTAATTAGACCGATCGT
The DNA here is from genome assembly GCA_001899715.1 of Sphingobium sp. 66-54. GTDB lineage: Bacteria > Pseudomonadota > Alphaproteobacteria > Sphingomonadales > Sphingomonadaceae > Sphingobium. The sequence goes on along the minus strand of MKWI01000017.1, from coordinate 3,888 downwards.
CTATAAATGCACAAAAAAATAGTCCTAGGCTCGGGTCATTGCGAAAAAGCCGTTCGCAAAGGTCCTGAGCGCATCAGCGTTGCGTTCAAGCTTCGCGCGCAACACCGCGCCTTCCCAGCCTATCCAAAAGAATGCCGCCAGTTCATTGACGTCGTGGTTTGTACCAATTTCGCCTTCCGCCTGCGCGGCGCGCAAACAAGCTGCCGTCCGATGCTGCCAATCAACGAACACGTCGCTCAGTTGCTGTCGGTAGGATTCGGGCAATGCGCCCATCTCCTGACCTAAATTCCCAACGAGACAGCCCCGGGAAAATGCGAAGCGGGCCATGGCGTCTTCAGCATCGCGCGTGAACGCCTCAAGGCGTTGCAAGTGCGGTCGCTCACTATCGGCGAAGAATCGTTCAAGCCTACGCCCAAAGTACTTCCCATAGCGGTCGATCAACTCAGCGCCGAACGCCTCCTTGCTATCGAAATAGTGATAAAACGATCCCTTGGGCACTCCCACTGCCTTCAGGATCTCGTCGATCCCCGTTGCCGAGAAGCCTTTTTCTGTCAGAGCAACTAACCCCGCACGCACCAATGACTCACGGGTTTCACTGAAACCCATAGTAGCTTTTGGAGGACGCCCACGGCGTCGGGGTGTGATGGCAACGTTCATGTGATTTAATTAGACCGATCGGCTACTAAATGCAAGTGGATTCTGAAGCGATGGTTCGCGGGACGCATTTCGCTGGGGTGGACCAGTTGGTCTGGAAGCCCGACGGTCAGCCCGAGTGCTATTTCAGTTGCCACGCTGCCCTGAGCATTTTGTCATGCTCCTCGGCCCAGATGCACAACTCCACGAGCGGCTCCGCAATGCTTTTGCCCAACGGGGTGAATGAATACTCTACCATTGGCGGAACGACGGGATGCACCTTTCGACACACTAGTTGGTCATTTTCAAGATTACGCAGAACTTGCGTCAGCATTTTCGGCGAGATCCCTTTGATCTGCCTTTGAAGTTCTGTGTATCGCTTGGTCCCCTGGACCAGTGAGTACATGACAAGCAGGGTCCATTTATTGCCCAAACGAGCGATTACCTGATGCGCCCCGCATTCGACATTGAACACGTCGATGCTCTGAATCGCCGAGACCGCGCGCCCCCAACTAGGCTCTCTCAAAGGGGCGGAGGCCGGACTGGCGTCCAAGGGCGAGGCGGATGAAGGGTTTTGCTCTCTCTCAGTCGTTCTTTCGGTCATCTCAATTCCTACCATTCGGTGCCTATTGCACCAAACAGTGCATACTTCCATTTGGGTAGTCTAGTGCGTATCGGTAGTGTCGCATGCGCCGTTCGCCGCGACCGTTCTCGATGCAGGCGGACTCGGTAAACGCGGGACGCCGGGCAAACGAGCCTGTCGTTCTCGGCGGTCCGTCGCGTGCGCTTGAACAAGATTGTGAAGATGAGACGGTCCCAGCTTCGGATGATGAGCATCAAAACAAGATGCTTAGTTTCAAGGGTCCGGATAATCGAAAAGACGAGCAGCACTTCCGGAATGACTGATCTCTCCCTTGATCTCCGATTCATGAAATATGCGATCCTCGCGGCGGAATATGGCAGTTTTCGACGTGTCGCGAAAACTCTTGAGGTTTCGCAGTCGACGGTCAGCCGCCGCGTGCTTCTCCTGGAAAGGAGGCTAGGTGTGCAATTGTTCGAACGCCGCAGGACAGGGGTAGTGTTGACGCCTGCCGGCCGTCGCTTCATCGAACAAGCCTCCGATGGAGTCGAGCGACTCCAAAAGGCAATCGAAGGATTGAAGCGTGATCGCCAGGGCGCGTCCGGCGAGCTCCGTGTCGGGATCATGGCGTCCCTCGCCTTCGGATTTCTCGGAGATCTCCTCGCTGAATTTCATCGAAGATATCCGCTAATTGACCTCAAGCTCGAAGAGTGTAGTTCGCAAGGTATTGGCGCGGCAGTCGCGAGAGGGCGCCTGGACGTCGGTTTCATCCTTGGTGAACCGTCAATGCCTGACTGTGAGACCATGCCGCTTTGGGATGAAACGCTGTACGTTGCGATGCCCGAACATCACCCACTCTCGACACGCGCGGCGTTTGACCTATGGGCGCTGCGCGAGGAGGCCTTCCTAGTTGCAGCCGGCGTAGCGGGGCCGGATCTTCAAAATTATTTAGTCCGCCATCTATCCAGCCCAGGATTCTTTCCGACGGTTTCGGTCCAGGGCGTCGGCCGCGAAAATCTCCTGAACATGGTGGCGAAAGGCTTTGGCATCACATTGACGACGGTATCGACGCTAGGAACCACCTACCCGGGTGTCCAATTCCGTCCACTGATTGGGCCGGACACCGTTGCGACATGGAGCGTCGTAAAGCGGAAAAAGGATACCAATCCCGCGCTCTCAACTTTGCTGAGGCTCGCGCGGGAAATGCGATCCCGCGACCCGAAGGCCGGACGTTGCTCTGTCCCACATCAGCCAACGACGTGATAATGAACCCGGCTTTGCTGACGCTATGAACGCACATCGTCGCGCTTTGACTGACCCGCAGAAGCGGTGACTCGCCGCTGGCGAGCGAACTCGCGATCCGTCGCGATAAATCGCGACACCATGGGGACTATCAACCGGGCGGGATCAGGAACCTCTTCGCCTTGCTGCCGGCTTAGGATCGCCGCGTACGTGGTGAGGTCTCGGTGCAATGACGCAGGAAGCTCCACCGTAACTTTCACTGGCTTCTCATCGACGAGTGCTTCCAGTTTCAGCTTGGTCATTACGTGCCTCCGTACGGTTCGAGTACCAGATCGCGGGTGACGATGACGCGCACCGGAAAGCCCGGCCTGATCGTCAGCGTCGGAGCGATATTGAGCTGACGCCTAACGATCTGCTGGCCGGCGTCATTGATGGTGTCCTGGCCGCCATTGCGGATCGCCTGGATAAGGCGGTCGTCATTGTCCACAGCGAGTTCGGCGCCAACGCTGAGCAGAGTTGAAAGCCCGGCAGCTTTGGCAAGATCCCACCAATGGTAATCGACACCGTCCTGCAGGCCGGCATAGCCTTCGGCGTCGGCACCCGGCTGGCGCTCGAGAACGATCGACCGGCCATTCGGAAAGATCAGCCGGTTCCAGACAAGCAGCACGCGGCTTTGCCCGAATTGCACATTGTTGTCGTACTGGCCGATGACGCGTGTCCCCTGCGGCACGAGCAGGATGCGTCCGGTCGGGCTGTCGTAGATGTTCTCGGTGACCTGGGCGGTGATCTGGCCCGGTAGGTCCGACCGGATGCCGGTGATCAGTGCGGCGGATATCACGGCTCCCGCCTGAAGGATGTTCGGCGACGCCGGCGCAGCAACGCGATCGGGCGCGACCGTCCTGCGATCGGCCGCCGCGTTCAGAAACGCGTTCTGCCGATCCTGCGCTGAGGGTGTCGCCGGCGGCGGCGCGAGACCAAGACTCGCCAAATCCGGCGCTGGCGGGAGTACTGGGGCAGTTCCCGCCGCAGCGGGTGCGCCCCGGCTTTCCGACCCGGAGAAGAGACGGCTGGTGCGCGCGGTCTCGATCTCCTGAAGGCGGCGCTGCTCTTCGGGACTGATGCCGGGATTGGGCGTGGCGATGCCGGGGGCGGGCACCGGTTGCCCACGATCCTGGGTGCTGAGGATCGGTCGGCCGAGATCGCCAGGTAGCGGCGGACCAAGCTGCGGCACGCCACTGTAATCTCGCGGTAGACCTGCGAGGCCATCGGCCGTCGACCGGTTTTCTGTCGAATAGAGTTCCTCGTTCGGGCGTCCGCCATCGCGTGTCTGGAGCGCGTAGATCAGGGCTCCGCCGGGCTCTGTTGCAAAAATCGTGAAGCTTGAGCATGCTTGGCGGAGATTGGACGGACGGAACGATGACGGATTTCAAGTG
>MKWI01000016.1 GCA_001899715.1 Sphingobium sp. 66-54 | reverse complement strand
CGACACCCCAACAACCGATTCTCATCTTGATTGTCGCTACGCTCGCATCCTGTCAGTCGCCGCGCAGGTCCCCATGTTTTCATCAAACCGGTGGAGCACCAGGACATCCGGATAATGATCAACATCCGTCGAACCCTGCTAAAGCATCGAGCCAGGACGGATGCGCTGCTCCAGTCCATATTCAGATTGCACGGTGCCAGTATCAAGCTCCTGAATGGGCGAGGATCGCTCGCAGCTGAAGTCGCTAACCAACTCAGGCTTTTGAGCACCAACGGCGTGACGATCCGCGTCGATTTGGATCCCCTGGTCAGGATGGGAGAAGATCTGCGCTCTCATATCTGGGATATGGATCGAAAGATGCGCACAATGGCCGCCAGCATCCCGGTTTGCGCCAGATTTCAGACGATTCCTGGCGTTGGGACAATCACAGCGCTGTCATTTTATAGCGCCGTCGGAGACCCGTACCGCTTTAGAAGCAATCGAGATGTCGGGCCTTATCTCGGCCTAACGCCCAATCTGTATCAATCTGGCGCCACCGCGCGCCGCGGCCGGATCAGCCGCTACGGAAACAAGCTGACCAGGTCGCACCTAATCACAGCAGCCACCGTGCTGCTTCGCACAATCAAAACCGAAAGTTCATTGCGTACTTGGGGCCTCCGGCTGGCAACAAAGATCGGATTTCTCAAGGCTCGCGTTGCCGTCGCAAGGAAGCTCGCTGTGATCATGATGGCAATGTGGAAGACGGGCGCCTCGTTTGATCCAGACAAATCGAAACCGCGGTTCCTCCAGCCGGAGGAGGCAGGCTTGGACCCCGTACGTATTTCTGGGACCAAGATCCCGTTGTAGGTAATTGGGCCAAGCCTGCCGTCTTATCCCGCTGCCGGGGGCCTTCTGTAGAGGGTCAAACCTGACGCATTATCCGCTAATTCAGCGATAGGGCATCAAGCATGACACATTATGTGCCCATGGGCACCAATGCGGGCCGAACAGCAACGCCGCCGATCGCTGCAACGTATCGGCCGCGACGTTAGTTTGAGAGCGCGACTGCCGGGAACGCCAGTTTACGCGCGAGAGTCTCAATTTCCTCGCGCCATGCCAACTTTTCTAGCCATGATTGGCGGATCGACGATGCGCCGTAAATTGCGCCGGCCAACTGCCCGGCAATTGCGGCAGTAGTGTCGGCATCGTCACCGAGGTTGGCTGCCAACAGCACGGCGTCGTCAAAGCTCGTCGTGTTTGCCACGGACCAGATCGCTGCTTCGAGGCTGTGCGCTACAAATCCGCTGCTCGCAATCTGATCGCGTGCTTTCCCGCGCCAGCTACCGGCCATGATTGGACCGACCTCAGGTCCATATTCACCCGAGGGAACCGCCAGAGCATCCTCAAAGCTGGCACCTAGGATAGCCGCCCGCAAGACCAGTGCATACGCTTCACAGGCCTCGAGGCACGCATCTGCAGCGTGCGTGGTCATGCTCTGTCGGCGGGCTACTCGTGTCACTACTGCGGGATCTTGCTGTATCCCCCAGATCGCGACTGGCGCGAGCCTCATTAGTGAGCCGTTGCCTGCCGAGTACGGATCGGTCGAGCCGGCAATCGGGTCGCCCGTTTCCTCGAACCGAGCAAGGGCCTGCCGGGTTGCGATCCCGATATCGAAACAACTTCCCGTGGGACTGAATGCGCCGTTCCTCCACCAATCGACAAAACGCAGTTGTGCTTCTCCCGGCTCAAAAGCCGAGCCCTTGGCCGCGCTGGCGAGGAGAGCTTCTCCGAGCGCCAGGGCCATGGAAGTGTCATCGGTCCATGTCCCCGCATCCAAGCCGAACGGCCCTCCCCCGACCATGTCCGTGATGTGGGCATAGCTGTCGCGCGGCTTGAACTCGAGCGTCGTCCCCACAGCATCTCCGACCGCCAGTCCAACCAAACAGCCATAGGACCGATCGTAGATACGCTCGATCTCTCGCAGGTGATCTTCTTGTGCCTTCGTCTCAATGGCGCCCGGCCTGACCTGTCGAACTTTGGCGATTGCGGTATCTGCGCCGGTGATGCCGAGTTCGATGAGCAGTCTCGCTGCCACTGTGCCGGCACGGCCCAGCCCTCCCCGGCAATGGATAAAAATTCTTTCTCCGTTGGTAAGGAGACTGCGCAGTCGGGCTCCGGACTGGTGCCATCGTTGCTCGAATTCCTCGCCAGGCGCCCTGACGTCGGGGATCGGGAGATGAAACCACTCCATCCCGCGAGCTGCAACCGCAGTCTCCAGATCTGCGACCCCCAGCAGCTCGATTTCGTGCTTTTCAATAAGAGAGACGACAGCGGCGGCTCCCCACTCACGCACCGCGTCCAGATCCGCCGCAAGGTCACGCTTCCACTCAAAGCCAGCGAGCGCAGGCCCTTGCTTTCCGGGACAAAAGGAAATGCCGATGCGTCCTGACGCGGCTGACAGTGTGGGAATCTGGATCGGATCAGTGATGCTGGTTCGAAGATTTCTGCTCATTGCGTGTTAATACGATCCATATGCGACATTAGTGGTCGCACGTTTCAAAGGGCATCAGACCGGCATTGGTTGGCGCTGGAGATGAATCCGGACTTTCATCCGGGTGTTGCCTTTCTTGCTTTAACCTCGCCAGCCTTGCCAGACGGAGAGACCCGGATTTGCAAATGCCCTGTCTCAGTTCTGCGAGATTCAAAGCCCCCTGCCTTCTCAACCAGGTCGCTCAGCTTGCCTTCACCATAGGTTCGAGGGTCAAAGTCAGAGGCGAGCGCTGCAAGACGTTGGCCGACCCGCCCAAGAGGTACCCAGCCCCCTTCATCATCGAGCTGTGAGATGGCGGTTCGGATCAAAGGTGCCGCAGCTTTGGGCGACTTCTTTACGCTAGCCGGACGGGCATCCTGTCGGCCTGGCTCATCTGACGTTGGCGCCTCTGGCAGCAGGTTTTCGGTGTAGATGAAACGACGACAGGCCTGTCGAAAGCTCTCGGGAGTTTTCTGCTCTCCGAAGCCGTAGACATCGATCCCCTGCTCACGGATACGCGAGGCGAGTCCGGTAAAATCGCTGTCGGAAGAGACAAGGCAAAACCCGTCGAAACGACCGGTATGCAAAAGGTCCATCGCGTCGATGACCAAAGCAATATCCGATGCATTCTTGCCGCTGGTGTACGCAAAGTTCTGGTGCGCCTTGATCGCATGAGTGGCGAGAACGTCAGCCCACGATTTAAGCCTAGTCCCGGAGAAATCGCCGTAAATACGGCGGACACTTGCCTCACCGATCTTGGCAATCTCTTCAAAGAGGCGCGGTGCGATCCGGGAAGAAGCATTATCTGCGTCAATCAAGACAGCAAGCCGTGGGGTGCGAGGTTCATTAGCCATTTTGCACCATTGCACTGATATCCATTAATCAGCCAATAAAGCTTGAAAGGCGGCGGCTGATAACCTTCTGATCTTCAGGGGGCCTGACCAGGCGCTTGGCTCTATCGTGTGCGAATTCATCTACCTCGAGAACGACCAAACTGTAGCCATGCCTCGGCAGCAATTCGGCGCGACGCTCATCATATCGTCGGCGTTGTTCGCCGCGAGGAATGCCGGAAACCGTTGGCGTATCGTCGAAGAAGCCGACACGTTCGCGGTGTTGTCGCTCATGATATTCCACCACGAGGCCAAGAGCAGGATAGAACCCGTCGACAGGCAGCGGCTTTCGGTAACCACGCCGATCTGGATCGCCGGTAAGAAACTCAAAACAGTGCTGCCGGACGGCCTTCTGCCCGAGAACTACGTCACAGAGATCCAGCACGTAATGCTCGTCGCGAATTGTGACCTCGGACGGGCCTCTTTTAGCCTGTGACGTCGATCGGAGCCGCATACTCCCTCCAACCAGCTGCGCCATGACCCGTTCCATGTCTCGATGCTGATCGCTCCCTCGCACGGCCTCCCAGCGACCGTTGTGCGGATGCCATTGGAGGTGTGCAGCTCGAAGGGCTGCTCGCAGTCGCTTGGGGTCTATCCCGCTGGCTTCGGCCATTTCGACAGCCGTGATCACTTTGCTCGGCCCGGCCATCCAATCTTCCTTTCCCTAATCAACGAACCGGGATGATATTGTCGCAAACTAGGCCATCCTCGCTTTCAGAGAACATGAGAACGCACTTCTAGGTTCGATAGCCTGCGTGCCTTGTCACCGGGTTTGCTCTCGCGCGTTGACATCGCAGACGGGGAGAAACAGCAGGGGATTGTGCCCCTCGGATTTCGCAGTATCGAGCCATTCTCGTCCGGATACCCCTTGGCGTGCCAGTTCATGGAGGGTCTCAGAGGTGGCGGCAGCGGCGATCTCACGCTCGCGCACCCGAGCAACTGTTGAGCGCAGGCCGTCTGCCTTCTGCTCCAAGAGATCCAGATACTCAGGCGTGCCTGCGGTTTCCATTGGCGCGTGAGCAAGAGCGAGAGGGGCTAACTGGATCGCCTCTCCCAATTGTACCAGCGTAAGTGCCCGAGAGCTCGCAGCCTCCCTAGCCATATCGTCTTGGCAGGATGCCATCCGAGCGGTGACACGCAGCCCTGAGGCGAGAGCGAAAGCTTCGACCAAGGGTTCGGTGTTGAGCACATCGCTCGCAGCACTTAGCTCTCGAGCGCGGCGCTCGAAGCTGTCCGCTAGAAAATGTGCATCCCGTGCGATTGCAATCCATTCTCTTTGTGTTGCGGATGGCAACCAAGCCTCTTCGACCTGATCCACCAATGTCCGAAGTCGTGTGAAATCCTCAGCGATTCTCTCGACTCGCATGGCTTCCAGTCGCCGCACAATCGCATCAAGGTTAGGAAGGATCGCGTCGACCTTCTCCTCTACCCTGGCGATACGCTTCGCCAAGATCGCGGCACCAGCGACAGAGACACCAATGCCCATGCCACTGGCCGCGAGATTCGCGATTTGCAGCGACTGAACGACGGATATAGCAGCCTTGATCTGCTCGTTCTGTACGACGGACACCGTATCCATCGCCATTTGCGGCAGGCTGAGTGGGCTGAAGTTCAGCAGAGCAGATATTGCTGACGTCTCTTGTAGATGCTCGAACACCCGGGCCTGGATGTCCTGGTCCGAGGTCGCGCCGAAGGCCTTGGCGATATCGAGGGTGATTTGGCCGGATGCCAGTGCTTCGAACACCACGGGCGCAAGCGTCGCGAGGCGCAGACGGCCCTCGACGAAGCGGACGGTCAGACCGAAGCGGCGCGCAACATCCTCGACTGTCGCACCGCCTGCCACGAGCGCGGCAAATGCCTGGGCTTCATCGGCGGGGTTCATTGCGAGGCGGTGGAAATTCTCCGCAAGGCTGGTCTCGACTGCGGCCTCAGCGCTGTTTTCGAGCACGAGGCAGGTGACTTCGTGATCGCGGGCGAGGATCTTTTCGTCTGCCAGCGCGAGCATGGCACGGCGGCGACGCTCCCCGGCTTCGACCTCGAACTTGCCCTTGGCGGCGGATCTGACGATGAGGTTCTGCAGCAGACCGCGCGCTGCGATGCTTGCTTTAAGCTCGGCATCGGCTGCTGGATCACCGTGACGACGGACGTTGCGAGGGGACTGGACGAGCTTGTTCAGCGGGATCGACTTGATCATGGGACACACTCCTGAATGTGAGCCCGGTGCATCGACCATCGACGCCCAACTGGCTCAATCAGGGCAAAGCCAACTCCCCTCTGATGCGTTCGCAGCGGATCTTCTGATGAGCGCGGGGCAATGACGAATGACTATGAGTGCGGACGGTCCGGAACGGCAGCTTGAAGCGCGCAAAACAGGATAGCAGCCATTCGGATACGCAAGAGCCCCGGGGGGGGCAGCACACGACCACTTCGAGACCTTCATTCGCTAGCGCGCGAGCGTCTGCTTTCGCCAAAATCTGTCATCGGAACATCTGAGACCCGAAGATCAGCTATCTGGAGCTCGCGGCATCTCGGAGGCCCGCGCCAGAGCTAGCGTGTCGATATACTCGCGGATGTTCGTCAGTTTGCCGTTTCGAACGGTAATGGCGAAGACCCAATTGTCCTCAAACGTCCTGTTCGTGGCTTTGATTTTCCCCCTGGCGAAGCCGATGACCAGAACCCGATCTCCCTGCGCTACAAATTCGGGCGGCTCCGGGAAAGAAGTCTCCACCATTTCGGAAGCCGTCTGAAGCAAATCCGTCAATCCGGCATGCCCGCGGTGCGTGCCTGCCAGCGGCCAGTCCTCGCCCGGAATGATCCACTCAATATCTTCGGCAACCAACGCCAGCAGATCTTGCTTATTACCACCGCCCATTGCCGCAAAGAAATCCTTCACGGTATGGACATTCGCCTGGATGCTCATCGAAATCTCTCCATTTCCCTGACATCGGATCGCGCGGTGTCGGCGGTTCAGCCGATATCGACGTTAAGGGCGATGTCCCAGGTGCCGGCGCCGTTTTGGGCCAGGCCGATCATCATCAAACCGAGCGCCTCGAGCGTCTGGGCCATCTGCAGACCGCCGACATCGAACGGACGCAACCCGAGACTCTCGATGAAGGTCGAGACGAGCGTCTTGGCCTGTGGATCGTCGGCTGCGATGAACGCATCGAGACGTCCACCCTTGGCAAGGACGTGGCCGAAAAGGGTGTTGAACGCCTTCACGACAGGCGCGCCGGCGGGGACGCCCTTGGCGATCTCCTGCGCACCGGAACTGCTGGCGGGGGTGACGAGGCCGGTGGCGTCGGCGGAGATCGGGTTGGTGATGTCGATGATCACCTTGCCGCCGAGCGCATCCCCATACTCGGCCACGACCGCCGCCGCACTGATGTACGGCACGGCGAGGATGACGATGTCGCCCGCCGGCGCGGCGCCGTACATCCCTGTGGTCGCTCCAGCTGCGAGTTGGTTGGCCAGCGCCCGCGCCTTGGCGGGGTCGCGGCTGATTACCTCGACGGTGTATCCGACCTTGGCGGCACGGCCGCCGATCGCCGCAGCCATGCCGCCTGAGCCGATGATGCTGATAGTGCTCATGTGAAGTTTCCTCGTGAATTGGGGTTATGCTCGCATCGCGACATTGCTGTCCGCCGGTCTCGTTTGCGACCCGGCTCCCTGCCTCAGTTCAACTCAGCTGGCAGGGAAGTAATGGCCGTTGTCCATATCGGCGAGCAGGCCCGGCTCAGCAGGCTCCCAGCCGAGCGTCTGGCGGGTGATGACGTTGAACGCCGGGAGGTCCAGCGTGACCAGATTCGCAAGGAACCCAAAATAGCCTGGCAGCATCAGCACGTCCGCGGGAATGCTCACAGCGGGCACGCCTAGGCGGCGGCCGATGGCCTCGGCGATCTCGCGGAACCGGATGCCCTCGCCCTCGATCCCGTGCCAATATCTGCCGGCCGGCCCTTTCTCCAGCGCCAGGCGGAACAAGGTGGCAAGGTCGCGGCCATGCACGGCCGGCCACAGGTTCGCGCCGTCTCCGGGGTAGCCGATGACGCCCTTCTCCTTCGCGAGACCGATCAGCAGCGGGAGGAAGCCGGCATCGGTCGTGCTGTGCGCGATGGGAGGGATCCGCACGATCGAAGACCGCACGCCCCGCTCCGCGAGGCCGATTACGGTGCGCTCCACGACGTTCCGAACCCGCAGGGTCCCCTTGTACGCCTCGCCGCCGGGAAGGGCCGGGTCCTCCTCGATAGCTGGCCGGCCCAGGTTTTCCCACGCGGGCGATCCGATGCTCCCCGACACGACCAGCGGTTTTCCGGTTCCGGCCAGTGCCTCGCCGTACGCGAGCATGATCTGGAGTTCCGCGGCGGCCACGGCGTCGATCCCGCCGGACGGAAGCAGATCCTGCCTGTGCGCAACGTGGATGACGCCATCTGACTCCGCCGCCGCCGCCTTGAGCACGTCGAGGTCGGAAATATCTCCGCGACGCACCTTGGCGCCGAGCGCGGACACCGCGGCGGCCGACTCGTCCGACCTGGCTAGGCCGGTGACCTCGTGACCGGCGGAGATGAGTTCGGGGATGATGTACGAACCGATGTGGCCGGTCCCGCCAGTAACTAAAACGTGCATGTTACTAATCCTTGGGTGATGTGATGCTGCGGGGAAGCTCGGCCGAGAAAGGGGTCGATTACGAAGTTGGTGTGCCTGACGGAGTGCTGAGAAGGTCCAGCGACAGCAGGCAGACGTTGCTCCAGAGCCCGCGCAATGAGCAGCGGACCGGTGTTCATCGGGCGCAGTCAGTCGAACTTGACCAGGTCCTTAAAGATCAGTTGACCCCAGCTGTTTCCGCGCGCCTGGACTAGAAGCCCACCTTCCGAAAGCCCGCCAAGTTTGATCGGCGCGAAACCGAGATTTTCCGCAAGCGCACCAATCTCCGCTGCGGCAGCGTCATCGTCGCTCGCCAGGAACACGACTCTCCTGCCACCCTGTACGGCCGGATCCTGATCAAGAACGGCAGCGACCAAATGATTGAAGCCCTTGACCAGTCGACCGCCAGTGAAGGCCTGCGCAACGAACCTGGAAGAAGGCTGTCCGCCCAAATCCTCAACGGGAACGCCGTAGGCATTGGTCACATCGACGAGGATCTTCCCCTGCCAGGTGGGTAGCGCCTTCGCGACATCCGCGTGCGCCTCGAAACGGACGGCCAAAAAGACGATGTCCGCCTTGATCGCTTCCGCCAGTGTTTTGGGAATGATCGTGGGTCCGAGCGCGGCCGCAGCGGATGCAAAGCTTTCCGGGTCGCGCGTGGTTGCAACGGACACTTCGATACCGCTTCGGGCAAATGCCTTGGCCAGGGCCTGGCCGATATTGCCGAAGCCGATGATTGCGTAGCGCATGTTTATTATCCTTTAGTTTGCTGAGCCCTGCACGCTCCGAACAATCAAATGGAGCGCCGTAGGGCGTAACGTCAGATTTGCGCGAGGCCGCCGTCAACGGCGAGCTCGCTGGCAGTCATGAAGCTGCTGTCCGACGACGCGAGAAAGGCAGCCGCCGCCCCGATCTCCACCGGATCGGCCATGCGCTGGAGCGGATTCATTGAGGCGAAGACCTTCAAGCCCTCCTCGCCGATCGCTGCCTTCGCGAGTTCGGTTGCCGTCGGCCCCGGCGACAGCACGTTTACCCGGATGCCGGTGCCTTTCAGGTCCTCCGCCCAGGTCCGCGCGAGGTTGCGCACTGCCGCCTTGCTCGCGCTATAGACGCTGAATGCGGGGGCGCCCGTGGTGCCGGCGCTCGATCCCGTCAGGATAATCGAACCGCCCTCGCCCATCAGCGGCAGCGCCTTCTGGACCGTGAAGATCGTACCCTTCACATTGGTGTCGAAGGTTTCGTCAATATGCTCGGCGGTAATCTCGCCGAGCGGAAGCAGGCTTCCCACCCCGGCGTTGGCGAAGATGATGTCGAGGGTTCCGCGCTCGGCCTTCACCGCCGCGTAGAGCTTGTCGAGGTCAGCCTCATCGGAGACCGAGCCCTTCATCGCGCGGGCATTGGGCCCGAGGTCCGCCACAGCGGCGTCGAGCGCTTCCTGCCGCCGGCCGAAGATGAAGACGAAGGCACCCTCCTCGATGAAGCGCTTTGCAGCGGCAAGGCCGATGCCGGTGGCGCCACCGGTGATGACTGCAGTCTTTCCACTCAGTCTGGTCATAAATATTCCTTTCAGGCTCGTTCGGGGAAGTCCCTTGAGCCTGGAGATAGGCCTGCCAGTGTCAGCCGTGGAGTGCGGAAGATCGCACATCAGTGGTGCGAAAACGATCCGGCTGCGCGACTGAGGCCGGTCCCGATCGGCACCCTCCGTTCGGATTTGAGCCGCTTACCGGCATAGGCAGCGACTACCCACCCGTGCTACTCATCGTTCGGGAGGAAGTTCGATGGCGTTGAACGCGAGGTTTCAAAGCCAGACCGCACGGTGCGGGATTGCACCATGATCGACTGGGACGACGTTCGCTACTTTCTTGCCGTCGCGCGCGGTGGCTCAGTGCGGGCTGCCGCCAAGCGCCTCGGGGTGAATCACTCGACCGTGCTGCGACGCATCGCTCAGCTTGAAGAACGCCTCGGGGCCCACATGTTCGAAAAGCTGCCTGCGGGCTACCGCCTGACGGCTGCGGGCGAGGAGGTCCTCGATCTCGCGGAGCAGATGGAAGCCTCGTCGAACCGGCTGGAGACGCGCGTCTTCGGTCGCGACCAAAGCGCGCGCGGGCTTTTGCGGGTGACGCTTCCACCGTTCCTCGCCACACACCTGCTCATGCCGGATCTCGCTGATTTCGCGCGCTTGCACCCGGATATCGAGATGGAAATCCTCTCGTCCGGCGAGGTGGCGAATCTGACCAACCGAGAGGCCGACGTCGCGATCCGCATTGTCGCCGATCGCAAGACCCTGCCGCTCAATCTTCACGGCCTGAAGGGACCGGAGCTGTTCAGTGGCGTCTACATGTCTCGCGATCGACTGGCCGCATGGCGTGCGGGTGCGCGTGATCCCATGCGGTGGATCGTCATGGACAATCATGGAATTCCGGACTGGGCGCGCGAGGGAGAGGTTCACACCACGGGAGTTCCATTCAGGACGCCGGGCGCCCAGACGCAGATCGTCGCGGCGCAGCAAGGGGTCGGGATGACGAAACTGCCGTGCTTCGTCGGAGATGCCGACCCCCTGCTAGTGAGGGTGCCGGGCACCGACCTGCCCATGCATGGGACGCTCTGGCTTCTCACGCAGGGGGAGACACGCAAGACGAAGCGCGTGCGGCTCTTCACTGAATTTATATCTCGCAGGCTCGCCGCGTACGCTCCGCTTCTTGCGGGGCTGTCCACATTGCGCGACTGACGCCCGGTAGGTCGCCGGCGACGCTTGCCGTCAGTCTTGTTCGTTTGGGGAAGTAGCGAGGGTTAATGCGGAAACGGTGAATGTAGGGCAGCTTTTGGGGATGCCGTTTGCCGCCTCAAACGATGGTTATGTCAGCGGCTTCAGTCGCGCTCGCCAAGGCGCGCAGAAGTGATAGCTCCCGACCGAGGCCGTGTAAAAACACAGATGGGCGAGTCGGCCGCGCAAGATTGGTTCACGTGGGATCGCTCGCGGATTCTTTCTATGCGCGTTAAGCTTCGCGTCGATTCCGAAAGTTGTTCATTTCGAATGCGACGAGACGTTTTTACACAGCCTCGGTCATTATCGGCCGTTTAGCCGAAAAAATGCGTTCCAGCTTCCAGACGTTCATTCAGGTCCTGATTTAAAGATGCCAAATAGCTGCATTTGGCTGGGAGTTGCCCCGCAGGTTTCGGATTCTGAGCCCCTGAAACTGCCGTCCATTCCAAACCAGCAGCCTTGCGGATGCAAGAGTAAGACAGAGAACAGGTTAGCCAAGACCCGGCGTTAACCGTGTCATCTCGGCAGAGGACAGACGTGGCCATCAATCAACTTAGTCTCTCAAGGATTAGGGGAGGCACGCGATGCTTGCGGGAAATAAGGTTATTATCACGGTTGCGGTTAACGGGGGCATGCAGGAAAATCGCGACGGTGCGGTCGTGCCGAAGCAACCTGATGAGATCGCCGAGGAGGCTGCGCGCTGTTACGAGGCGGGCGCGTCGTTGGTGCACTTCCATGCGCGGGGCCCGGATGGTCGGAACAGCGGCGACAAGAAGATCTATGCGGAGACGATCCGGCAGATCCGTGCCCGCTCGCCCATTCTGATCCAGACCACCAACGGCATTGGGGTCCGCCGTGATCCCGCCACTGGCACCCTCCACTGGCCGTCTGACGAAGAGCGGCTCGGCATTCTGGCGATCAACCCGCCGCAGGACGTGTTCGGAATTGCTGCCGGGTCGGCTGACTTCTACAACCCCGAGGGCAATTATCCGGGTGAGACGCCTTACGTAAACTCTCCGGAACTGCTGAAAAGCACGATCCAGGCTGTCTACGCGAAGGGATCCGCCCTCGAATATGAGGTGGTAGAAGCGAGCGCTCTCCACCGACTGCTTCGCTATGCCAACGAAGGCATTTTTGATCGGCACCGCGACAACATCTGGCTGCTGCACGGCGGCGGGTTCGGCGCCACGCCAGCCGTCGCACGCAATGTCATCTTCTCGATCGACGAAGGGCAGCGGCTGTTCCCGCAAGCAATCGTCGGCATAACGGCCACCGGTCGCGACATGTTCCGCTTTGTCACACTCGGGATCGCCATGAGCTGTGATCTGGTCCGCGTCGGGCTGGAGGACAGCATCCACCTGCCCGACGGGACGGTGGCGAAAGACAACGTCGAGATGGTCCGCGCAGCGGTCGAAATCGCCGCAATTTACGGTGCCACGCCGGCCACGGTTGAGGAAGCGCGAGGACGGTTCGGCATTGCACATTGATGCCGCTGTCCTCTGCACGAAGGACAACGCCACAAGAACAGAACCATTAAGGCGGTCACACGAGATGATCCGCGGGGAGGATCTCAATGTCTGGAAAACTTCAATTGTTGCTGGGAACCGCATTGGCCCTCTTGCCAGGGAGCGTTCTCGCGCAGGATGCGCCTGCAACCTCGCCCATCGAGACAAGCACCGAGGGGGGGCTGGAGGAAATCATCGTCACCGCTCAGCGGCGTGAGGAGAGCTTACAGCGCGCGGCGGTCTCGGTCACCGCCATATCCGGTGAGGGCCTCCTAACCAGAGGCGTAACGACCGCGCAGCAGCTTACGCAAGTTGCGCCAGCCCTTCAGGTTTCTCCGGCGGCAGGCCCCTACACGGTCTTCACCATCCGCAGCGTCAGTAATTTCGGCGGCAACGCCTTCTCGGACCCTGCGATCGCCGTGAATTTCTCAGGTGAATATCTTGCCACCCCAACGGCGGTGCATGGCCTGTTCTACGACCTTGAGCGCATCGAAGTACTCAAAGGGCCGCAGGGCACGCTCTACGGCCGCAATGCAACGGGCGGCGCGATCAACATCCTCCCGCAGCGAGCCCGCATCGGCGAGCGCAGCGGGTCACTCAACCTGGAGGCGGGCAATTACAAGCGGCTCGCCGTTTCCGGTGCCGTCAATCTGCCAGTTGGTGAAACGAGCGCCCTGCGAGCAGCCTACCAGATCGTGCAGCGCGACGGCTACTTCTCGGACGGGACTGAGGATGAGTCCGGCAAGGCGGCGCGACTGTCTTTCCGGTTCCAGCCATCAGACACGCTAACCGTGGACATCGTGGGCGATTATACCCATCAGGGCGGGCGCGGCGGCGGAGCCACTGTCCGCAAGAGGTGCGGTTCCGGCACCTGCTTCATCGGCGATCCCTGGACGAGCCTGTCCGATCAGCCGGCGGCATACGCACCGCTCGTACCGCAAAGCCGCACGCAGTTTATCGACAGCGACTATTACGGCCTTCTCGCCAATATCGACGTGGTGACACCAGTCGGCACGCTCACCTTGATCCCGGCCTATCGTCGGTCGGACATCCGCTACAATAGCACGCAGGCTGGCTTCCAGATCCTCGAGCACCAGAAGCCCGAGCAGCTCTCGATGGAGGCCCGACTAGCCTCTCCCACCGGACAGCCCCTCTCATGGGTCGTCGGCGGCTATTATCTGAAGACTGATGTGACGGCGCGTTCGAACACCGAGAGTGCGGCCGCGCGAACCTATAGTGACCAGCTGATCGACACGTCGGGCAAGACGGCTGCCGCCTTCGGTCAGCTCACCTTCGCGATCACGCCGGCCTTCCGGCTAACCGGCGGTCTTCGCTACACCTGGGAGCGCAAGACGAGCGAC
Source organism: Sphingobium sp. 66-54 (assembly GCA_001899715.1). Taxonomy (GTDB): domain Bacteria; phylum Pseudomonadota; class Alphaproteobacteria; order Sphingomonadales; family Sphingomonadaceae; genus Sphingobium. The sequence goes on along the minus strand of MKWI01000016.1, from coordinate 508,586 downwards.
AGCGAGCGCTTCACGGTTCGTAATGTGCCGGGGCCTGATCCCATTATCCCGGTCATTCCGGTTGGCCCTCCCACCTTCATCGTCGATCAGTCGCTGACGTTCGACGCGGTCACATGGCGCGCCGGCGTCGAGTTCGATGCCGGTCCCAGCTCGCTCGTCTATGCGAACGTCGGGACGGGGTTCAAGGCGGGCGGCTTCTTCCTCGGCCCTCCGGGAGCGAACAGCTATAAACCCGAGAGGGTCACCGCTTACACGATCGGGACCAAGAACCGCTTTCTCGACAATCGCCTGCAGATCAACGCGGAGGCATTCTTTCTCAAATATCGCGATCAGCAACTTGGTTACGTGAAGCTGGTGCCGCCCGCGGTCGTACTGGTCACGGAGAATATCGGTCAGGTCGAGACGAAGGGCGTCGAGGTTGAGGCAGAGATGCTGATTACACCGACGACGCGGCTGGGGCTGCAGGCGCAGTGGCTTGATGCAGACGTGAAGGAACTCGTCTACAATACCATCGCACCACCGGCCCCGTCGTCCCAGTGCAAGATCACCGGCACGCTCGTCGATTGCAGCGGCCTACGGGCGTTGCGCTCACCCGAATGGGTGTGGTCCGCGAATATCGAGCAGCGCTTTCCTCTCGCATCCGGCGACCAGATCGTTGCCAGCCTATTCAGCCGCTATGAGAGCGCGCGCGAGCTCGATATCGGCTATATCCCGGAAACCCGTGAAGGCAGCTCAACCCGAACCGACGCTGTCCTGACTTACGAATTCCGAGATTTGAGGTTGAGCGTAAGTGCATTCGTGAACAATATCGAGGACAGCGTCGTGATCAGCAACGCGACACCCAATCCCTCCTACTCCGCCAACGGAGTCGTCGCGGCGACCCTGCGTGCGCCGCGAACCTTTGGCATACGACTGTCGAGCAAGTTTTGACGGCGGGCAGCACGAGTAGTGGTGGTGCGAGCGGGGCAGCGCTCGTCATCACCGTCACCTGCGCCATCGTCTATTTCTTTGACGGCCTCGTTCACACGATACTGGGTCCGCTCGCCCCAGATTTCGCCCGGGATCTCAATCTGGGCGGCACATTGCTCGGGCCGATCTTCTCGGCCAATCTGATCGGTCAGTGCATAGGGCTTGTCCTGTTTCCGCCAATCGCCGCGCGGTATGGAGACAGGTGGACGATTGCCCTCACACTAGCAGGATTCGGCCTCGCCCAGTCTGCCAGCGGCATGGTGAGCACCGGCAATGAACTGTTCTGGGCCCGGCTGGTCACCGGCCTCTTTCTCGGCGGCTGCTTACCCAGCTGCCTTGCGATGGTGACGGCCGCAGCCCCAGAACAGCGGCGAGGACTGGCCATCACGGCATTGTTCACGGGCTATGGCCTTGGCGCCGCGCTGGCCGGCATCGCAGCCGTGATTTTTTCCAGGCTCGGTGGCTGGCGCCCTGCGATGATAGCGATTGGCCTTATGTGTCTGGTGTTTGCCGTGGCGGCAGCAGTCTTGCTCCGCCGCGCGCCCGGACCGGCCCCCAAAGCCGCTCCCGGCCGGGCGCCAAGCCCTGTCACCTTGATTGCCCCGCGCTACCGGCTCGGCACCCTGATGCTGTGGCTCGTTTTCATCTGCATGCTCACGATCAGCTACTGCCTGAGCTCGTGGCTGCCACTCCTGCTCGTACGATCCGGCTATGACAGCGACTTTGCGTCGCTCGCGCTCTCGATCTTTTCGTTTGGAGGCATTGCGGCCGCGCTCTTAGTGGGCATCCTGATCGACCGGTTCGGTGCGTATCGCGTGCTGACGGCCTTTCTCGTCGTAGCCGCCCTCCTGTTCCCAGCCGCCGCAGCCACCATCGGCGGCGGCTCCGCGCTTGCGCTGCAGGCGGTACTGGCGCTCTGCGGTTTCTTCGCACTTGGGGCCTATGGCGGCGTCAACGTGGTTCTTGCCGGTTTCTATCCGTCCGTGTTGCGATCCACCGGGATCGGCTGGGCCAAAAGCGTCGGGCGGATCGGCACCGTCGCTGCGCCCGTCCTCATCGGCATCCAGCTGGAGGCGGGATTGCCGGAGCCCACAATCCTCGCCTCCTTCGCCATCCCCGCGCTGCTCGCCGGATTTGCCTTGATCGTCATTGCCAGATTCACCACTGCTGTAGAAGTGACTGATGGGGCTTCACCATCAGCGCGGCAGGAGAGCTGAGGTGACCTATATCCGCAAGATCGAAGACTGGCGGGCGTCCGCTGGGCTCGGCGTGATCTACGAGCGATTGCTGGAGACGGTTGGCACTGCACAGTTCGGCTCGGCCGTCCACGACGCAGTGATGAAAGTGACCGGCGGCGCCAGACGGATATACCTGTTTGAGGCAACCAGCCGCGAGGATAGCTCCCTCCAATATGTATTCTGCGAACCGCAGCTTGAGGCGCTTCTTCCCGCCTACAGCCGGCACTATCACAATACCGATCCCGTCTGCGACGCCTATGGCGCCGCGCCGGCAACCAACGACGTCGCGGTGCAGCGCGTTCGGCCGATCGACATCGCGTCGGATGGCTTCCGTCGCCGCTTCTTCCAGCAGGCAGGCATTATCGAGCGTGTCTCGATCATCCAGCGTGGTGCGGATACATGGCGGGTCATCAACGTCGCGCGCCACAAGTCGTCCGGCGTGTTCACCGACGGCGAGATCGATGCGCTCGTTGGCCTCGCCTTCTTGGCCTTGCCTATGCTCCCGCTCAATCGGCAACGTGCCGAAGCCCGCCTGCCAACGGCGACTTATGTGGAATGTCGGCTGCGCCACCTGTTTCCAGGCCTGACCCGCCGCGAGCAGGAGGTATGCGCCCGCGCATCCCTGGGCATGTCCGTAGAGGCGACCGCACTCGACCTTGGCATCGCAAAGACCAGCGTCATGACCTACCGCAGACGAAGCTACCAACGCCTGCGCATCACCAGCGTGCAGGAACTTTGCGCCCTGGTGGCTCACGCACCATCGCGCCACTAGGAGCGATCGATATCCATCGTAGCCTGATCCATGGCGGCGGCGAGGTGGATGAAGCCGGTCCGCTAGAACTGCGCTTGGCGGACCCGGGTCACGATGATCTCGAACACGGTCGCAGCCAGATTTTCATAAATACTTTGGTTGCCCCGGCGGCAATGCCCCCCCACGCGCCCGTAATTCCCATATGAAGGAAAATGTTTGCAACCCAAGTTTAATTCCGTATTCACGGAAATAGGAATTAATCGGCGGAAGAGCCGAAACCTGGGAGAGTGACATGAAAGGTTTGCTGTTTGCCTCCGCGGCATTGGGGGTGACCTTTTCTGCGACGATTGCGAGCGCGCAAGAAACAACACCATCAGACGTGGCGACATCAATCAACAACCCGGTCGATGGCGGCCTGGAAGAAATCATCGTCACGGCACAACGCGTGCAGGAAAGCAGCCAGAAGACACCGCTTGCTCTGGATGTCATCCGGCCTGACGAACTGATCCGCCAGAATGTTGTGCGTGCGGAGGATCTCTCGCGAACGTCGCCGGCACTCGCTGCATCCGGCGGAGGAGGGCCAACCACCGCTTTCTTTGTGAGAGGCGTCGGCAATTCTACCGTCAATTCCTATTCGGATCCGGCGATCGCCTTCAACTATGACGGGGTCTATATTGGCCGCCCCAGTTCCACCTCGGGCGTGTTCTACGACCTTCAGCGCGTGGAGATCCTAAAAGGCCCGCAAGGCACGCTCTATGGCCGCAATGCTACCGGCGGCGCCATCAATGTCATCCCGAACCGCCCGAAACTTGGGCAAAGTTCGGGAGAAGCCATGATCGGCTATGGCAATTATAATTGGTTGACGGGACAGGCAGCCCTCAACCTGCCGATTGGCGAGAAAGCGGCCGTTCGCGTCGCCGGCACAATTTCGCACCGTGATGCTTTTCTCTCGGACGATACCGGCAAGCAGCGCGAATATGCCTTTCGCGCACAGATCTATGCCGAGCCTAGCGATGCGCTGACCCTGCGCGTCGGGCTCGACTTTGCGCATCAAAGCGGGAGTAGTGCGAGCGGCTTCTATCTGGGGACGGTCGATCCTGCCTTTGGACCCACCGGCTTTGCCGGCTACACCTTCACCCCCACCGGCTTTTCTCCGCAGCAAGGCCTGCTCGATCCGCGCTCCAACACTTTGCAGGAGGCGCGTTTCGTCTCTCAGTTGGGCCGCACGGGTGCGACCGTCGATGGCGTTCCTCATAATGACAATGATTATTGGGGTATCACCGGCGAACTCAACTACATCACGAATGCAGGAACGCTGACGATCCAGCCAGCCTATCGTGAAGCCAAACTCGATTACAGCTTCAACGGCGTGTTCCGTCTGGGCGGCGTGAAGGAGAAGGACAAACAGACAAGCCTTGAAGCGCGCTGGGCAGGCACGCTGGGGACCGGAGTGGATTATCTCATCGGCGGCATGTATTTCGATGAAGACATCGACGTTCCCCACGCCTTTTACAACCAGGCAACGCTCACGCCCTACCAGAGCTTCACCACCGCGACCGAATCCTGGGCGGGTTTCGGCAAGGTCACCGTGCGGCCGATCGAGAAGCTCAGCCTCACGGCTGCTGGCCGCTACACATCCGACAAGAAGCGATTCGACGGACTGTCACAGGTTTACATCCTGTTTTGCGGTAATCCGGCGCCGCCTCAGGATTTCTGCCCGACCCTGCCATTCACGCCGCTGGTGGACAGCGCCGCTGAGCTTGAAAGTTTTTATACGTCACGCGGCTTCCCGGTGACATCTGTGCCGCTTTACGTGCTGCCACCAGTGGCTGGCGGGTCGCAGGCGGCACCGTTCGTCCTGCGCTCTCCAATCGCAATCAACGCTGGTCTCAAGAACGAGAAATTCACCTATCGCCTCGCAGCCCAATATGACTTCAACGCGCGCAGCATGGCCTATGCGAGCTTCGAGACGGGCTATCATGCCGGTGGCTTCTCGTTCGCCCGGGGCGTTGAAAGCTACGCGCCGGAGACGATCAAGGCCTACACGATCGGCAGCAAGAACCGGTTCTTCGGCAACATCTTGCAGGTCAATGTCGAAGGCTTCCTCTGGAAGTACAAGAACCAGCAATTCAGCCAGTTCGGCTATGATCTGGGCAATCCGCCGGCGACCGTCTATCTGACCCGCAACATTGGCGACAGCACGATCAAGGGCATCGACCTGGATGTGGAGCTGCGGGCGACACGCAACACCCTGCTGTCCGCCAACATCCAGTATCTCGATACCAAATATGACAGCTTCGTCTATTTTGCGCCGAACCAGGGACTCCCGCCGAACACGACCTGCGGCTACGCGCCGACCACGCAGACGACGCCGGGAGGCGCTGCGCTCAACGTGTTTCGCGTGGATTGCTCCGGGAAGCGGGCATTCAACTCACCCAAATGGTCTTTCAACCTGAACGGTCAACAGACGATCCCGCTGGGCACGACCAAACTGGTTCTACAGGCTGGCACGCGCTACCGTAGCGAAAGCGACTCATCGGCCGAATATCTTCCATATGTCCGGTCGGAGGCGGCCTTTGTCAGCAATGCGTCCATCACGGTTTCAGCCGATGACGATCGCTGGTTTGCGAGCCTCTATGTCTTCAACATCGAAAATAACCAGCGACTGGTTGGCGGCACGACCAACTCGGCTGGCGTGATCTCTGCATCGGCCGAGCAGCCGCGCACCTGGGGCATCCGCGTCGGCGGTAAATTCTAAAGATGGGCAAATCCTCCTCCGGACATCGGGGGAGGATTTGCTTTGCAAACCGCTCTGCAACCCATTATTCCTTTGTGCAGGAATTATGAATCGGGGGGACGACATGTCGGCCGCAGTCAATGATCTTCACTATGTGGCACTCGCAGTGCCGGACCTTGCGGCAGAACGGGCGTTCTTCGGCGATATCTGGGGGCTTGCCGAAGTCGGCGAAAGCGATGGCAAGATCTATTTCGCGGCAGAAGGATCTTCGCATCCCTTCGTCATTCGCCTGCGCCAGGATGAGGCGCGTAAGACGGATCTGATCGGCTTTTCGGCGGGCTCCCGCGCGGATGTTGACGCGCTTTTCACCCAGGTCCAGGCGGCCGGGTCCAAAATCATCTCCGAGCCCGGCGCCGCAGAGGGGCCAGCGGGCGGTTATGCCTTTCGGTTCTTCGATCCGGACGGTCGCGCAATGGAGGTAAGTTGTGACACCACGCAGCGCCAGCACCGCACCCTTGCCAAGGGGGAGGCCATTCCGACTGGCCTGAGCCATATCGTGCTCCATACCCCCAGACCGGCGGAACTGGTGCAATATTATGAAGAGGCGCTCGGCTTCCGCCTGACGGACTGGATCGGCACGTTCATGGCATTCCTGCGCTGCAACCGGGCGCATCACCGGCTCGCGATACTGCCCGGCCCCCCGGCCCTCAACCATGTCGCTTTCGATGTCAGTTCCGTCGACGAGATGATGCGCGGCCTTGCGCGGATGCATAAAAATGGCATCACTCTGTCCTGGGGCCCCGGCCGGCATACGGCAGGGAATAACACCTTCACCTATTATCTGACGCCCAACGGCAATGCCGTTGAATATACGTCCGACCTTGAAGAGGTGGATGAGGCAAGCTGGCAGCCGACAGTTTATGAGTTCAGCCCCGATATCACCGATCAGTGGGGCACCGGCCGGATCATTCCCGGCAATGTTCCCCATGCCGAAATCGCGCCCGACAAAGGCCTTTGGCAGGTGCCCGCGTGATCCGCAGCGCGCTTGTCGTTGGCGGGGGCGTCGGCGGCATGACGGCAGCAATCTCCCTCAAGCGGATCGGCGTGAACGTCGACCTGATCGATGCCGATCCGCATTGGCGTGTTTATGGCGCAGGGATCAGTATCACGGGCATTTCGCTGCGAGCATTCGATGCGCTTGGCATCCTCGATCAAATTCGCCAGCGCGGCTTCGTGGGCTCCGGAATGCGCGGCAGGACGATGGCCGGCAACGTCTTGATGGATGTGCCCGCGATCGAAAATCCTATGCCCATCCAGCAAGGGGGCGGCATTCTACGTCCCGTCCTTCACGAAATTCTCTCCTCCACAGTGCGGAGCGAGGGCATCAATGTGACCCTCGGCGTCAAGGTCGAAACGTTGAGCCAGGACGAAACCGGCGTCGACGTGACCTTCACGGATGGAACGGCCAGGCATTACGACCTCCTTGTCGGAGCCGACGGGATCTACTCATCGATCCGCGAAATGATCTTTCCAGACGTGCCCAAGCCACAATTCACGGGGCAAGGCTGCTGGCGTCTGGTCGCCAAACGCCCCCCGGAGGTGGACCGTACGGAAATGTATTTTGGCGGTCCGGTGAAGCTTGGTATCAATCCCGTCTCGCAGGACGAGATGTATATGTTCCTGCTCGAACATGTTCCGGACAATCCCAGATTTTCCGGGGAGGAGCTGGTGACGCATCTGCGCGATTTGATGGCGCCGTTCGGCGGTGCCGTTCCCGCCATGCGCGACAGCATCATCGCGCCGGCTCAGATCAACTACCGGCCGCTCGAATGGTTGCTGCTGCCCGATCCCTGGTACAAGGGGCGGATCGTGCTGATCGGCGATGCCGCCCACGCAACGACACCGCATCTTGCCAGTGGCGCCGGCATCGCCGCCGAGGACGGTCTTGTTCTGGCGGAGGAACTGGCGCGCGACAACGATGTCGCCGTCGCCTTGCGGGCCTTCATGGACCGCCGCTTCGAGCGTGCGCGCCTCGTTGTCGAAAACTCGGTGCACATCGGCGAAATCCAGATGGCAGGCGAGGAAACCGCCAGCAACACAATGCTTGGAGCGACGATGGGTCAGCTCCAGGCGCCCTATTGATCGGGAGAGGACGGATGACATTCGGTCTGGCCAAGCTGCGCGACGGTGGCGCGGCGCTGGTGGTCGACGATATGCTGGTGCCGCTCGCTGCACATGGCGAGACACGCGACGTGCTTGCCCTTCTGGACGACTGGGACGCGACGTTGCCGCGCCTGGAAGCGATCGCTGCCAAGGGCGAGGGCGCCGTGCCGCTGGATGAGCGCGCGCTCGCTGCGCCCTATGTCCCGCGCCAGATCTTCTGCACCGGGGCCAATTATCGCAAGCATGTGATCGGCCTGATCATGGGTGATCCGTCGATGCGGACCGCGGCCGACGAAGGCGAAACGGACGAGGACCGTCTCGCGCGCGTTGAAAAGATGATGGACGAACGCGCCCACGCATCATTGCCCTACTGCTTTATCAAGCTGCCCTCCTGTGTCGTTGGGCCGAATGACACGGTCGTCCTGCCACTTAATGTAATGAAGCCGGACTGGGAGCTGGAACTCGGCGTCGTGATCGGCAAACGCGCCCGTCATGTGAGGCCGGACAAGGCCATGGACTATGTGGCGGGTTTTATCGTGGTGAATGATGTGACGGCTCGCGAGCATATTTTCCGCCGCGACAACAGCGCGATCGGCGCGGACTGGCTATCGGGCAAATGCTTCCCGACCTTCCTGCCTTTTGGTCCGATGATCGTGCCGCGGCAGTTTGTGCCAGATCCCTACGAGTTGACGATCCGGCTGTCCGTCAACGGCAAGGTCTATCAGGACGAATCGACCCGCGACATGATGATCAGCATCGAGCGGCAGGTCGCGTATCTGTCCGAGCGACTGGCGCTCTTGCCGGGTGACGTCATCTGTACCGGCTCGCCTTATGGCAATGGGTCGGCCTTCGGTGTGTTCCTGCAACCCGGCGACGTGATGGAGGGGACGATTACCGGCCTTGGCACCCAGCGCAACCCTTGCGTTGCCGAAGGATAAGCCATGTGCTCAGCGCTTCCGGATGCCATTGAGGAGGAGATCGACGATGAAGTCCTCATACTCGGCGCCGAGCTTGTCCATGTCGGTGCCTTCCGGCACGAGATTGCGGACGACGGGCTGAGCCGAGACGAAGAAGTCGAACAAACCAACGAGCGCCACATGCAGGAAAAGCGGGTTTATTGTGCGCAGTTCCTCACCGCCGTCGCGCGCCAGCAGGTCGGCAAAGGCGTCGACCGCGCGCATGTTCATTGCACCCTGAAGCTTCCGCGCCTCGGCCGATTTGGCGTCGGCCAGCTCGTCGACCATCAGCCGGCGCACGTGCTTGGTCGACCGCGTGAAGTGGGCCGCGTGGCGAATGCGCCGCTCGAGGATCGCCCGGGGCTCATTGCTTCCGGCGATCTCGGCAGGCGCGTCAGCGATCAAGCGCTCCACAACGGCAAGCAGCAACTTGGCGCGATCACCGAAATAATAGCGGATGAGCGCCGGGTCGACTCCAGCCTCCCGCGCGATCAGCGAGATGGTAACGCGCGCCGGCGGCAATTCCTGCAGCAGCTCGATTGCTTTGGCGAGCACAACCTCGCGGCCGACGGTATTGTCGGATGGACGGCCCTGGCCGCGTTTCTTCGGTGTAACTTTCGTCATGAGCCCTCAAGCTTGAACGGAGCGCCCGCTATTCCGCTTTTTCTACCATCCGGCAAGCACATCAACGCAATTCCTTAAAATAGGAATTGTGTTGATGGCGCAGATCGATAGGCTTGAATCACAAGGAGAGGACGGCATGGCGAACTGGCCATTCACACAAGGCGTCCATGACATCGGCAACGGTGTCTATGGCTATGTCCAGCCTGATGGCACCTGGGGCTGGTCCAATGCAGGCCTGATCGTCAGTGAAGGCGAAACCCTGCTCGTGGACACGCTGATGAGCGTGCCGCTGACCCGCGAGATGCTCGACAGCTTCAAGGCCAAGGTGCCTGCGGCCGCCAAGATCGACCGGCTGGTTAACACGCACGCCAATCCCGATCACTTTTTTGGGAACGGACTTGTCGCGGATGCCGAGATCATCGCCACGCATGAAGCCAGAAAGGAAATGGCGAGTTTCAACCCGAAAATGCTCGCCAGCCTGAAGGACAATTACCGGAATATGGGGGACGGTGGCGAGTTCCTCTATGAAACCATGGGCCGGAAATTTGATTTCTCAGGCGTGGATCAGTTGACACTGCCCAACTCGACGTTCGACAAGCAGCTTTCGCTCGCTGTTGGTGACAAGCGTGTCGAACTGACCGACCTGGGTCCGGCGCATACCCTGTCCGATACGATCGTCTGGCTGCCGGGCGATCGCGTGGTGTTCACAGGTGACCTGCTGTTCAACGAAGGCCATCCGATCATGTGGGCCGGTCCCATCGAAAACTGGATCACCGCCTGCCAATATATCATGGATCTTGATCCGGAGGTCGTGGTGCCGGGGCACGGGCCCATCACCGGGAAATCAGCGGTCGCCAACATGAAGGCCTATTTCGAATATATTCGGGACGAGACGCGCGTGCGGTTCGACGCCGGCCTGGGCTTCGAGGAGGCCGCGCGCGACATCAACATGACCGAGTTCCGGGGTTGGAGCGACCCCGAACGGATCGTCGCCAATGTCTTCTCCCTCTACCGGCAATGGGGTGCGCAATTCACGCCCGACCAGCAGCGCGACCTGTTCGGTGCAATGGGACGCTATCACAGGAAACTGGCGGCACATGACGAGGCTTGCGGTCATGACCATTAAGCTCAACGCGACGCATGATCCGGATCGCAAGAGCTGGGTCGAGAGCGCAAATGCCGCAGACACGGATTTTCCCATCCAGAATCTGCCGTTCGGCCTGTTTCGGACCGGCGATCATATCCGCAGCGGCGTAGCGCTTGGCGACCGCATCATCGACCTCCCAGCTCTGCTGGCCACTGGCTTGCTGACCGGCGGGGCTGTCGAGGCCGCATCTGCAGCCTCCGGCCCGTCGCTGGCCCCTTTGCTTGCCTGTGCGCCGGCAAGTGTCAGTGCCCTGCGCGCGCAACTGTCTCACCTGTTTCGGATTGGGGGCACGGGCGACCGCACGCTACTTGAGCCGCTGCTCGTACCAATGGATGGCGCAGATCTCCTGCTGCCGCTCAAGCCCACGGCGTTCACCGACTTCTGCACCTCGATCGATCACATCAAGCGTATGGCTGGCGGAACACCGCCCCTCGCCGCCATGGCACTGCCGGTCGCTTATAATGGCCGCGCCAGTTCGGTGATGCCGAGCGGGACGCCGGTGGTGCGTCCGGTGGGACAGTTCGAGACGCCGCCGGGTAGCAAACAGATTATGTTTGGTCCTGAGCCGATGCTCGATTTCGAACTCGAATTCGGCGTTTGGCTTCGCGACGGCAATGCGCTGGGCGAGCCCGTCAGCATGGCGCAGGCGGAGCAGGCCCTGTTTGGCTGCTGCCTCGTCAATGACTGGTCCGCCCGCGGCATTCAGTTCTTCGAGTCCATTCTGGGACCGCATCTGGGCAAGAGCTTCGTCACCACCATCAGCCCCTGGATCGTGACGATGGAAGCGCTGGCGCCATTCCGCATGGCAGCGCGCGGGCGCACGGTCGATGAGCCCGCCATACCCGCGCATCTGCTGGACCCGGCCGACCGCAGCCATGGCGCCATCGATATCGAACTCACCGCCCATCTCTCCAACGCCGGCGGTTCCCGCGCGCGGATTGTCCGCACGAACCTCAAGGAACTGTTCTGGACGCTCGGCCAGATGGTCGCGCACCAGGCCTCCAACGGCGCGCCGCTGGAGCGGGGCGATCTTGTCGCGACAGGAACGGTTTCGGGGGTCGCTGAGGAAGCACGCGCCTGCCTCGCCGAGATCACGATGCGCGGCGGAAGCATCATTGAGCTGCCCGACGGATCGCGCCGGACGATGCTGGAAGATGGCGACACACTCACGCTGCGCGGGCGCGCACAGACGCAGGGCTATGTGCCGATCGGCTTCGGCGACTGTAGCGGCACGATATCTCCGGCAAGGGGGACAATATGACCGTCACGACATGCGGCGATCGCAAGCCGATCCCGGTGCAGGCGCGCGGCAAGCACCTCGTGGTCGACATCCACTGCCATCTCGGCATTCCGGCGGCAGATGCGATCGTACAGGCGAAATATCCCGGACCGCCGCCAGGCATCAATGACTTCACCAGCCCAAAGTCGGCCGAGGTCAACCGCACCCAGTTTGCGACGATCGGGCGCACGTTGAACAGCATTGAGCAACGGTTGGACGATATGGATCGGCTCGGCATCGATGTTCAGGCCATTTCGCCCAGCCCCGGCCAGTATTTCTACTTTGCGGATCCGGAAACCGGGCGTGAGGCGGCTCGGGCTGTCAATGACGGGATGGCCGAAGCGGTGGCGGCGCATCCGGACCGGCTTGTCGGCATGGGCACGGTCCCTCTCCAGAATGTCGAGATGGCGATAGCGGAGATGCGGCGCTGCGTGCGCGATCTCGATCTGCGTGGCATCGAGATCAGCTCAAATGTGAATGGCAGGGATTTCCATGGCGAGGAATTCCGGCCCTTCTTTGCCGCAGCCGAAGAGCTGGGCATCCTGCTCTTTCTCCATCCTCTCGGCTTTACGCATGCCCAGCGGATGAGCGAATATTATTTCAACAACCTGATCGGAAACCCGCTCGAAGCGACATTGGCCGTGGGCCATCTCATCTTTGGCCGCGTTCTGGATCGCTATCCCGGCCTGAAAATCTGCGTGGCGCATGGCGGCGGGTATATTCCCGGTTATTGGGGGCGCATGGATCATGGCTGGCGCGCCCGTGCCGACTGCAGCGAGCATTGCCAGCACCTGCCTTCTACCTATCTGCGCAAACTCTGGCTCGACACACTCGTCTTCGACAAGGACCAGCTCGAGAGTCTCGTGCGCACGCATGGCGCCGACAAGCTCTGCCTCGGCACCGACTATCCATTCGATATGTCCGAGCCTGATCCGGTCGGTTTTCACGCGGGGCTCGGCAATGCCGATCAGGCGAAGATTCTCGGGCTCAATGCGGCCGATTTGTTGGGGCTGACCACAACCAGCTAAAATAAAGAATGGGGAATGGGATGGCGACGTTGGTTGAAGAGCGGGACTCTACCGGCGCGCCAATACGCGGCGCAGGTTATAGCCTCTTCCTGCTCTTTCTCGCCAACTTCCTGAATATGGCTGATCGCGCGCTGCTCGGTATCGTCGTGGATCCCGTCAAATTGGATCTGGGCCTTACCGATACCGAAATGAGCCTCGTTTCAGGCACGGCGTTCGTTCTCTTCAATCTGATTGTCGGCGTTTTCATCGCCCGCTGGGTGGACCACAGCAACCGCAAGAAAATTCTCGTTCTCGGCGTTGCTCTCTGGTCCGGGGCGACTGCCTTAACCGGACTCGCACAGGGTTTCTGGTCGCTTGGGCTCTTTCGCATTTTGGTGGGCGTCGGGGAGGCCACCGCTTTCCCTGTCGCGATTTCAATGATTTCGGACCTGTTCGCCGCTCCCAGACGTCCCCGGGCTATTTCCAACTTTCAGGCGAGCACCTTCGTCGGCCTCGTGGTCGGATCGATCCTCGCTGGCGTTCTGGCGGCAGCCCACGGCTGGCGCGCCATGTTCCTTATATGTGGGCTCGCCGGATTTGTGCTGGTCACTCTTTTGCTCGCGACCATGCGGGAACCGAAACGAGCCCAGGATCATGCATCGGCAGATCTTCCGCCCGAGATCAGCCTGGTGCGGGCGATCATTTTGCTCCTGCGGCTTCGCGGCTTCATCTCCCTGTCGCTCGGGATGGCTTTTGGCGGAATGGCGGTCGCCGTTCTGCCAATTTGGGCACCGGCCTTCCTCCTGCGAAGCCATGACGTTCCGCTCGCTGCGGTCGGCGCCCTCATCGGGCCTGCGGTTGGACTTGGCGGGATTTCTGGAACGATCTTTGCCGGGATGTTGGCGAGCTATCTGGTGCGCAAGCGAAAATCGGATGTGCAGGGCTTGCTCGTCAGACCCGCCAGGGTTGAGGTATGGCTGAGCCGCTGGTGCCCATTGAGAGGATCATTTGTCGGGCATAGCGTCAGCGCATGATCACCGGAGCGGAAGCGAAGCTCAACCCGGTCGGTCACCATTGACCTGCAAAGCTGGATAAATCCCTGGCCCCTTCCGCTGGAAGCAGGGAACCGCGACACACCAGGTCGGATCGCTTCCGTCAGCGCCGCACCTGCGTCCGGCAGATGCGCGTAGTCAGGGTTTTGCCGCAGCGTCTCCAGCACACCCATGCCGCGATCCGCCACCACAAACTCGAAGGTGCGATCCGTGACTGCATAAGCGACCAGCCCCGTTTGGGCCGCGCCGCTATGCTCATAGACATTGTCCTGCAGTTCACCCAATGCCCCCACCAGCGATGCGACGAGCCCGGAGGGAAAGCCTCTATTTTTCCCAGCATTTTCTGCGTGGAGGAGCCATTGCGCCCAAACCGGATCACGGGTCTCTACAGGGTTCTCTAACGGCAATGGAAACGCCCCAGCTTGGTCGCTGAAGCCGCCGCCGAACGGCTTTCCCGTTGCCCAAGCATCGCGAACTTTCGGGGCAAATGTCCCCGCAAATGAAACGGATGCATACTCGGCCGGAAATTGCTGGGCAGCAGCCAATAACTCGACAAGTGGCCCAATACGTCCTGAGTTTTCGATCATAAACGAACCGTGGCCATGCAAATGACCACGCATCGCTTCTCTGAGAAGATCATCTACATCCGAGAACTGTGCCTGCAAGGTATGCATCATTGCTCAATACCATATAGACTTGGCTTACGCCTACAATTCCTTGGGTTGAGCACAGCTCGGGGATTATGACCGGGCGGCCTCAGCAGCGATGTGCCCGGCGAGGTTGGTCGCAAATGTCTTCAGGCTTGTTAGCTCTGACACCCCGCATAACTCCCCTGTCTTCAACGCTGTGCGCGGCGGTTCTCATCATTTCTGCAGCGAGGCCTGCAGCTTCGGTGGACGCGCTGGAAACCGAACATTATCGTGGGCTGTCATGTTTCGCCTCCATTGCACCAAGAAGTTACTTGAGCGTATCAAGCCGGACATCGTTACCCCTGGGCATAGCGACACCGCGCTTGGTGGCTGGTATGCCACCGTCCTGTTCTGGAAGCCGCAGATAGCTTTGCTGGTTTCTGAGCGCACGCTGCTTCCAGTGCTTATGCCGCTGGCCCCAGCGGCCACACTTGCTCTGAGATTCCCGGCACAATTGGCGCTGGTTTTGAAGGAGCATAACGCCCCAAGCGAATTCATCGCTCGGGAAATTTGGCGAATGGACACGGTCCAGTACTCGAAAACTGCGAACCGAAGCGTCGTGGGCATCCTCAATGAGTTCGTTCGCCAGGCCGAGTTTTGGCTGGCAGCCTATGCCTATGAAAAGGGCGATGATGACGACCTCCTGGCCATTTCGGCCAAGCTAGCGGAGACACCTTGTGGCCCGCTGTACAAGGGCCCGGTTTCGCCAGACAGGGCCCTTCATGAACTCGTGACGGCTGGTGCGCAGGCATGAGCCTGCTGGCCGTCAACTGCGCTCGGAGATCCTACAGCACTCGGCCGGAAACCCAGCCTATGCGGTCAGACGGGATCGGACGGCAAATCGACGATACGGAAAACAGCCCCAGTTCCAGCATCACGGACGAGGTCAACGCGCTGGCCATCCCAATGATAGTCGAGGTGCCGTCCCTGAAGGGGGTTTGACGCGCAGTCAGGGTAGAAGAGCGCGACGCATTCTCCATCTGGATGCCGGATACTCGGGTAGACAATTCCGTCCGATCCCGCGCTCTGGAGGTGCCGCGCGAGCGCTTGAGATGCGGCATAGGCGTCGGAGTCGAGCGCCTGAACCGGCTCGCCTGCCAGAGGACGAAGATCATGCAGTTCTGCATCGACGGACATGACGATTTCCCGGAACTGCGAAGTCCAGCCAGGTGCTTGCCTAGTCCGTGCCATGAAGCGGGCATGGTGGTGGATCGTCTCGAACAGCGCGGTCTCGAACCGGTCCCCAACATAGAGCACGCCGTAGCTGCCATCGGTAAACCTGCTTGGCCGATCGGTGCTGACATGGGTGAATGGCGCCATGAGGTAGGAGGCGCCGTTGCCACCGACGCGGCGGCCAACCGGAACGAGGTCGAGATTCCCAATCGTCGCCATGATGCGAGGATTGGTCTTCTGCTCGGCCGAAATCAGCAGCGGCCAGTCCGCGGGATCGGCGATGTCCTCGAACAGGTCGATCGGCGGAAAGGCGCTGCGGATGATCCTGACAGCGCCCTTCCACTCAACTCGAGAAACGGGGATTTCTGCTGCTTCGCTCACCAACCACCGCGCTCAGCGTCGAGGTAGCGACGCACCCGCATGATGTCAGTGAGTTCACCTCCGAGCATCATATCGAGGGCGCTGGAGCCCCCGAACGCATCATTGGCCGCCCTAATCCAGGCATACCCGCGGGTCGCCTCCGAGAAGATGATTCGGAGCGCCTTGTGGATCCCCATGAGGTTGGAGAGACGCGCGCGCCCATCGCGCGAAACGCGCCCGGGGCCTTCCGCCTTCCAGCGCCGATAGGATCGAACCGGCATGTCGAGCAGGGTTGCCGCCTGCTCGTCGGTCAGTTCCCATTTGCCGAACAGATTGAGGACTGCCCGGAACATGGCAGCTGCCTCGTCCTGGGTAATCGGATCGGGCCGGAAGGCGGTAACGGCAGTATCAACGGGTTGCAGAGCCAGCATGGCAGTTCTCCATATGGCATCATATACGGTGAATAATGCCATTTGGCAAGGAACTATACCGATGATGCCAGTCTAGCAATCACGCTCGCCGCGCCCTCGATCGGCACGAAGAGCCGGGTCTGATAGCGGATGATCTCGGTAAAGCAGCCTTGGGCCTTGTACCAGTCGAGCCGAGCAGCACTCCATCCCGTAAGCTCAAGTCGCTGTGAGCCATTGACCAGGCTGCGTTTGACCATGAGCTTCTCGCGGCCCGCGAATTCCATGGCCCGGCCCGTCGCCGCGACGGTCTGGACAATGTCATCGGCGGACAGCGTCTGTTCGCGCTCGAGACCCAGCGCCCGGCACAGGTCCGGAACACAATGAACCGGAACCTCCCGGCCAAGGAGCGAGCGACCATCGGCTGCCGAGATGCGGCTCACCCTCACGAAATCCGAAGGGAGCTTGTCCCAGACCGGCAGTAGGAGGCCCGTGGCAAGATAGAGGCGCTCGCGTTTGTGGCTGGAACGGGCTTCTTCGACCTCGGTCGCCCAGGAATTTTGAAAATCGTCGAGGGAGACATCGTCCCAGCTGCTCTCCGCCAGCTGATCTTCAGTGATGTGGCTGCGCTTGAGGGGACGCAGCAATTCGAAGCGGGTCACGCGCGTGCCGTCATCGGCAAGAATACTGCGAGCGGGGACCAGCAGGGCGACCCGACCAGAGCGGGCGTTCCGAACCGGTCGCTGCCGCTGCCCGGTGAGGCCGTGGATCTCCTCGAGCTGCTTCAACGTAAGCGGCTTCAAGGCTCTCGCGATTTCCAGTTCCAGCAGATGGGTGGTCGCGCGCGATGCCGGATCGGTGCGCAGCAACGTGTCCGACAGGATCGTGAACTCCTCGACTGCGATGGTCTCCAGGCCGAGATCGAGTGTGCCGGCCTGCAGCGCGGCATCGATGCGCGCTTCGACCAGTCCCATGAACTCATCGAAGATCGCGTTCTGCAGGGCAATGGGAAGCGCCAGGATGCGGTTGAGCCACCGCTGGATCGAAGGCAGGTCATCGACCATAGACCCGTCGGGTCCTTCGATCCGGAGGCCCGTCAGCTCCTGAAAGCGCTCGATACTGACCGCTTCAAGCTTTGCCGTGAACAACAGGCCGAACCAGCGATGGAGCGCCTCCTTGGCGTAGATGCTTTCGAGATTGTCGGCCGGATCGAACAGGTTTTGCCCGCCGGTCTGGCGCTGCCCGCGCGTCAGAGCTCCCAAGCTGTCCAGACGCCGCGCGATCGTCGAGATGAAGCGGCGCTCGCCGCGCACATCTGTCGTCACGGGCCTGAACAGCGGGGCCGATGCCTGATTGGTGCGATTGGTCCGTCCGAGCCCCTGGATTGCGGCGTCAGCCCGCCAGCCCGGCTCGAGCAGGAAGTGGACGCGGCGGGCCTGGTTCTTCGCGGCGAGATCGGCATGGTAGCTGCGCCCGGTTCCCCCGGCATCGGAAAACACCAGGATGCGCTTGGCACCGTCCATGAATGCCTGGGTTTCGGCGACATTGGCGCGCGGCGAGCGGGATTGGAGTTTCTGACGACCATCACTGCCGACGATGAGCCGTCGCGTGCGCCCAGTGACTTCCGCCACCTGGTCGACGCCGAAGCGTTCGATGATGGCATCAAGCGCGGTGGCGATCGGCGGCAAAGCGCAGAGCTGCTCGATCATCCGGTCGCGTGCGGCAAGCGCGGAGCGGCAAAGCACAGGTGCGCCATCCTCGTCAGTCATAGGCTCGGAGCGAGGATTGCCGTTTTCGTCGGTGAACACCGCCATCAGGCGGACAGGAAAGCTCTTGGCGAGATAGTCGATCACATATTCCCGTGGGGAGAGGTCGATCTCGAGAGCTTCGCGTTCCTCGTCAGACAGGTCGGCAAGTCGCCGGTCGAGCATGGCCTCTGCCGTCGAGACGAGTTGCACGACAACGGCATGCCCATCGGCGATCGCCGTATCGATCGCGGGCAGCAAGCTGGGGAGCTTCATCGACAGAAGCAGCTGCGCGAAGAAGCGCTGCTTGGTTCCCTCGAAGATCGATAGCGCTGCGGACTTCGCCCCGGAGTTGAGCGTGCCACCAGTTTCGCTGTCGACGATCCGCGTGGCTTCCAGCGCTTCGCGCAAATTAGCGTGAATGATCGCCCAGGCTTCGGCATAGGCATCGTAGATCGCGATCTGATCCTCGGTGAGGCAATGCTCGAGGATCTCATACTCGACACCGGCGAACGAAAGGGCCCGGGTCCTTCCCTTCGGCCAGCAGCTTACGCGCTTCGAGCTTCCGGTCGCGCGCCTGTTTCAATGACATCTCAGGGTAAGCCCCGAGAACGAGCCTCCGTTCCTTGCCCGCAAAACGATACTTCAGGCGCCAGCTCCGCCGACCTGACTTCGCGACAAACAGGTACAGACCCTCGGAATCGGAAAGCTTGTAATCCTTCTCCTTCGCCTTCGCCTGCCGAACCGCCAGTTCACTGAGCATCTGTGCCCCCAATTCTGCCGTTCGATGCCCCCAAAAATGCCCCCGATCGATACGGACGTACATGGAAACATCGAAACAAATCGAGAACAATCTATAGTGCAAAATGTCGAAGAATCAAGGAAAACCGGGGATTCTTGGACGCTTGGGGATGAGTGACTGGCGGAGAGGGTGGGATTCGAACCCACGGTACCGTTGCCGGCACGCCGCATTTCGAGTGCGGTGCTTTCGACCTCTCAGCCACCTCTCCGCAGAGGATCGTCGCGAGCCGGGGCGATGGTGGCCGGCTGCCTCACCAAGAGTTGAGGGCGCGCTGTTAGCGAATGAACCGGGCTTTGCCAAGCGCCGCGACGGCAAAACTTGCGCTTGGCGGACGCCGCATTAAATCATGCGGCATGAACCCGCCTCGCGACCGTGCCGGCATTGGACGCCGCAACCCCCCTCTCCCCTTGTCGAGGCCTAGTCTTTCGGCGCCTCTCGTTGCGCATGCGCGGTTCCGAATCGGCGATCAGGTGCGGCACCGGCTGTTCAACTTTCGCGGCGTGGTGTTCGATATCGACCCGGTCTTCGCCAACAGCGAGGAATGGTACGAAGCCATCCCGGAAGACGCGCGCCCGGCACGCGACCAGCCTTTCTATCATCTGTTCGCGGACAATGGGGAATCGAGCTACATCGCCTATGTCAGCCAGCAGAATCTGGTGCGCGACGAGACCGGCGATCCGGTCGACCATCCCGCCATCGCCGCATTGTTCCAGCAGCAGGCAGACGGCGGCTACGCGTTGGATGCGAGCCACTGGCATTGAGGCGGGGGCCGCCGCGCCGGGCGGTCCGTTCAGGCCTTGATCTTCCAGCCCTTCGCCAGCGCGGCGTAGCAGACCAGTGCGAGGGCGAGATTGAGCCCCAGCATCACCGCCACGCCAAGCGCGATGGACGAATCGGACTGGCCGAGGAAGCCATAACGGAAGCCCGAAATTGCGTAGAAAAACGGGTTCGCGTGGCTGATCGCGCGAAACAGCGGCGCAACATGGTCCATCGAATAGAAGGTGCCGGAGAGCAGCGAAAGCGGCGCGACGAGGAAATTGCCGACCGCCGCCGCATGATCGAACTTGTCCGCCCACATCGCGGTGAGGATCCCCATGAAGGCCAGCATGGCCGAGCCGGTGAGACCGAACCAGAGCACTGCCCAGAGATGCTGCGGCATGACGTGGACGCCCGGCCATAGCAACATCGCGGCCCACACCGCGCCACCCACGCAGACGGACCTCGTAACGGACGCGGCGACCAGCGCGAACAGCAACTCGCCTGCCGAAAGCGGCGGCATCAGATAATCGACGATGGTTCCCTGCACCTTGCCGACGAGCAGGCCGGTGGTCGCATTCTGGAAGCTGTTCTGCACCATGCCCATGATGATGAGGCCGGGCGCCACGAAATCGGCGAAGGACACGCCCATAACGGAGAGACCGCCCCGGCCGAGCGCCACGGTGAAGATCACCAGAAAGAGCAAGGTCGTCAGCGCCGGCGCCCAGATGGTCTGGAGCTGGACCTTCATGAAGCGCCGTACTTCCTTCATGTAAAGCGCGATCATGCCGGGGAAATTGACGTTGCGGATCACCCGCACGCCGGGCTCATGGCGGATGAGGCTCTGGGTCATGGGTTGGGGATTCTGGTCGGCCATGGCCCTCGCCCTATCCCGTTCAGTAGCAACCGGCAACCAGCAATGAACGCCGGGCGCGCAGGCAAAAATCGGCAAAATGCACACGGGCGGTTTGACCTTTTCAAAGGCCGCGCCCATATGGCCGCCATCATATAAAGGAACAACCATGTCCTGGACAGACGAACGCATCGAGCAGCTCCGCCAGATGTGGGAGCGCGGCATGACGGCGAGCCAGATCGCCGACGAACTGGGCGGCGTGAGCCGCAACGCGGTGATCGGCAAGGCCCACCGCCTCGGGCTCCAGGCCCGCCCTTCCCCGGTGAAAGCGACCGAAGCCGCGGCCAAGCCGGCGGCCGCGTCGCCCGCGCGCAAAGCTACGCCCGCACGGTCTGAACCGGCGGCGGCGAGCGCCGAGGCGCGTCCGGCCCGGCCTGCCGCCAAGGCGCCGGCCGCTCCCGCCGAACCGAGGCCCGCGCCGGCCCAGCCCACCGCCGCACCCGCCACGCATGGCGCCCACGCCCATCAGCACACCGCCCCGGCGCGGCCGCAGCAGCCCCGCATCGTCTCCGTGGGACCCGGCGGTTTCCTGCGACAGGGTCCGGGCGACATGCAGCAGCCGATCCCGCCTGCGCCGCCGCGCCGGCTGGTGCCGGCGAAACCCAGCCCGGAGATCGCCGGCAAGACCAGCCTGCTCGACCTCAACGAGAAGATCTGCAAATGGCCGCTTGGCCACCCCGGCGAGCCGGACTTCCATTTCTGTGGGGAGAAGGTCAATCCCGGCTTCCCCTATTGCGTCGAGCATTGCGGCCGCGCCTATCAGGCCCAGCTCCCGCGTGGCACGCGGCGGCCGCCGCCGCCCCTGCCCTATGGCGGACCGCGCGTTCGCTAACCCTCACGTCCTGTCGGGGAGCGCCTCGCTTTTGCGCGTCCGCTCCCCGATCGCATGACCGCGGGACGAAAAGCCTTCTGGCGTCTTGCGCGCCCGACTCCCGCGCGCCTATAGCTCCGCCATGTCAGACGACCTTTTCGGCACCGCCGGCACCCGAACCAGCGACCATTACGATGCCTCCTCCATCGAAGTCCTCGAAGGGCTGGAGCCGGTTCGTCGCCGGCCGGGCATGTATATCGGCGGTACGGACGAGCGCGCGCTGCATCACCTCGCCTCCGAAGTGCTCGACAATGCGATGGACGAGGCAGTCGCAGGCCATGCCACCCGCATCGAAGTGACGCTGGAAGCCGGCAACCGGCTGACGATCATCGACAATGGACGTGGCATCCCGGTCGATCCGCATCCCAAATTCCCCGGCAAGTCGGCGCTGGAAGTGATCCTGACCACGCTCCACTCCGGCGGCAAATTCTCGGACAAGGCCTATGCCACGTCCGGCGGCCTGCACGGCGTCGGCATCAGCGTGGTCAACGCCCTCTCGGTAGATACGGAGATCGAGGTTGCGCGCAACCGCGAGCTGTTTCGCCAGCGCTTCTCACGCGGGCTTGCGCTGGGGCCGCTGGAGAAGATCGGCGCAACGCCCAACCGGCGGGGCACCAGCGTCGCCTTCACGCCCGACAACGCGATCTTCGGCGAACTGCGCTTCAAGCCGGTGCGCCTCCACCGGCTGGTCCGCTCCAAGGCCTATCTGTTCGCGGGCGTGGAGATACGCTGGAAATGTGACCCCGCCCTTATCATGGATGAGACGGTGCCGGCCGAGGCGACGTTCCAGTTCCCCGGCGGCCTCGCCGATCATCTGCGCGAGCAACTCGGCGCGCGCGAGTGCGCCACCAGTGCGTTCTTCCACGGCACGCAGGATTTCCCGGACGGCATGGGCCGCGCCGAATGGGCGGTCGCCTGGCCGCTCTGGTCGGATGGATCGGCGAGCTGGTACTGCAACACCATCCCCACGCCCGATGGCGGCACGCATGAGGCGGGCCTGCGGGCAGCGTTGACACGCGGTTTGCGGACGTTCGGCGAGCTGGTCGGCCAGAAAAAGGCCAAGGACATCCAGACCGAGGACGTGATGAACGGCTGCGAGCTGATGCTCAGCGTGTTCATCCGCGATCCGCAGTTCCAGAGCCAGACCAAGGACCGCCTTACCAGCCCGGAAGCCGCGCGCTACGTCGAGGCGGCGCTGCGCGACCATTTCGACCATTTCCTCACCAGCAACATGGACCGGGGCAAGGCACTGCTCGGCCATATTCTGGAGCGGATGGACGAGCGCCTGCGTCGCCGCGCGGAGCGGGAGACCAAGCGCAAGACCGCAACATCGGCGCGCAAGCTGCGCCTGCCCGGCAAGCTGACCGATTGCTCATCGGACGATTCGGAAGGAACCGAGCTGTTCATCGTGGAGGGCGACAGCGCCGGCGGATCAGCCAAGCAGGCGCGCGACCGCAAGACGCAGGCGATCCTGCCGATCCGCGGCAAGATCCTCAACGTCGCCTCCGCTACCTCCGCCAAGATCCTCGCCAATCACGAGATTGCCGACCTCATCCTCGCGCTGGGCTGTGGGACGCGCAAGGACTGCAACCCGGACAATCTGCGCTACGAACGCGTGGTCATCATGACCGACGCGGACGTGGACGGCGCCCATATCGCGACCCTGCTGATGACCTTCTTCTTCCAGGAAATGCCCGAGCTGGTGCGGCGCGGCCATCTCTACCTCGCCCAACCGCCGCTCTACCGCCTCGTCTCGGGCGGCAAGAGCGCCTATGCGGCGGACGACGAGGCGCGCGAGGCGCTGCTCGCCGGCGAGTTCAAGGGTAAGAAGGTGGAGGTCAGCCGCTTCAAGGGCCTGGGCGAGATGAACCCGCAGCAGTTGCGCGAGACCACCATGGACCCGGCCAAACGCGCTATGATCCGCATCACGCTGCCGCAGGAATATGAGGAACGCGCAGGCGTCAAGGATCTGGTGGACCGGCTGATGGGCACCAACCCGGCGCACCGCTTCGCCTTCATTCAGGAAAATGCGGCGCAGGTGGAAGAAGACGCGATCGACGCCTGACGGGCGCGCTTACGCCGCCGTGTCGATACCCAGCTCCGCGAGCTTGCGGTAGAGAGTCGAGCGGCCGATCCCGAGGCGCCGGGCGACCTCTGTCATACGGCCGCGATAATGGCCGATAGCGAGGCGGATGACGTCAGCCTCGATATCCGAGAGCGAGCGCAGATGGCCGTTCGCCTCGTACAGGGTGACGCCGATGCCGTTCTCCTGCGCGCTGCGCACGATAGCGCTTTGCTCGCCACGAGCACGCGGCGTGGCGCTGGTCGCCAGCCAGCCCGATAGCTGCGGAAAATCGGCGGCAGTCAGTGCATCGCCCTCGCAGAGCACGGCGGCGCGGAACAAAGTGTTGTGAAGCTGGCGGACATTGCCCGGCCAATCGTGACGGGCGAGCAGGTTCAGCGCATCGTTGGTGATGCCGAGATCACGCATGCCCGGCTGGCTGGCGATCCGATCGAGCAGATGCCGGGCCAGCGCCGGAATGTCACCGATGCGCTCGCGCAGCGGCGGGATGGTGAGCTGAACGACGTTGAGGCGATAATAGAGATCCTCGCGGAAGCGGCGTGCCTCCACCTCCTCGATCAGCCGCTTGTTGGTGGCGGCAATCACGCGCACGTCGACCTGGCTCGGCAAGCGGGCACCGACCGGCTGGATCTCGCCATCCTGCAAGACGCGCAGCAGCTTGACCTGCGCATCGAGCGGCAGTTCGCTGATCTCGTCGAGAAAGATGGTGCCGCCATTGGCGCTCATGAACTTGCCGACATGCCGGTCGAACGCGCCGGTGAACGCACCGCGCTCATGGCCGAACAGGTCCGATTCGACGAGGTTGGCGGGGATCGCGCCGCAATTCACGGTAATCAGCGGCATGCGGCCGCGCGGCGAGGCAGCATGGATAGCGTGGGCGATCACTTCCTTGCCAACACCGCTCTCCCCTTCGATGAGGATCGGCACGCGGGCGCGGGCCGATTTCGCAGCGATGGCGAGCGCGGCGCGGAAGGTCGGCGAGGAGCCGACAATCTCGTCGAAGCCGAGCGGCGCGCGGATCTTCTCGGTCAGGGGCCGCAACTCGCCGGCGGTGCTGGGCGTGCGCAGGACCGACTGCAAGGCGGAAAGGAAGCTGTCCGGCGCGATCGGCTTGATGAGGAAATCATAGGCACCGGCACGCATCGCCTCGACGGCCTTGGCGGCATTGCTGTTGGCGGTGAGGATCAACACCGGCAGGCTCGGCCGGCGCTCGCGCAACTCGTGGATCAGGCCGATCGCTTCAAGCCCCGGCGTCCAATCGTCGATGATGACGGCCGACACGCGCATCCCCTCGCGCGTGGAGAGCATCGCAATCGCCTCGTCGGCGCTACTGGCGCAGATAGCGCGCCAGCCAGCGCGGCTCGCCATGGCAATGTTCAGTCTGCGCTGGGCAGGTTCATCGTCGACCAGCAGCAGAATCGGATTATCCGCGTCACTCATTCACTTTTCCCGCGCCCCTTCCGCCGGCACGATAGGGCGGGGAGGTAAAGAGCGGATTAAGGCATGGTTCTTCGGGGCACCGGGCCAGTTCGCGTACCGAAACGATCCCGACACCAAGCGGCTTGAGGGTGCGCGAGGTTGTCGCTAAAGACAGCGCACGCATAGAAGGGGTTTCCACGGGACATGGCACAAAAGCGGGACATATCTGAGGCGCAAGAAACGTATAGCGGCTTCGTCGCACTCATTAAGTGGTCAACGATCGTCAGCCTCATCGGTGTCGCTCTCATCGTCCTGATCATCTCCTGATCCAGCCAGGAGAGCGGACCTCATGAAGATCGCTGTCCTGCGCGAGACCGCGGCGGGCGAGAGGCGGGTCGCTGCATCGCCCGAGACCGTCCGCAAGTTCATCGCACTCGGCGCGCAAGTCGCGGTCGAGACAGGGGCTGGCGCGCAGGCGTCTGTCAGCGACGCCGATTATGAGGCCGTGGGCGCCACGCTCGGCGACCGGGCAGCGACCCTCTCCGGTGCGGGCATCATCCTGTGCGTGCAGGGGCCGGAGCCGGCGTCGATCGGCGGGGCGACTCCAGGCGCGCTGCTCGTGGGTGGACTCAACCCGTTCGGCGAACGGGCGCGGGTCGATGGCTATGCCGCCGCCGGCGTGCAGGCGCTGGCGATGGAGTTCATGCCGCGCATCACGCGCGCGCAGTCGATGGACATCCTCTCCTCGCAATCCAACCTGGCCGGCTACAAGGCGGTGCTCGATGCCGCCGCCGAATATGGCAAATGCTTCCCGATGATGATGACCGCGGCCGGCACCGTCTCGGCCGCGCGCGTGTTCGTCATGGGTGTAGGCGTGGCGGGCTTGCAGGCGATCGCCACGGCGCGGCGGCTGGGCGCGCAGGTTTCCGCCACGGACGTGCGCGCAGCCACGAAGGAACAGATCGAATCGCTCGGTGCCAAACCGGTCTTCGTCGAGAAGGTCGCCGGCATCGAGGGCGAAGGCAGCGGCGGCTACGCCACGGAAATGTCGCCTGAATATCAAAAGGCGCAGGCCGAGCTGGTGTCCAGCCACCTCGCCAAGCAGGATATCGTCATCACCACGGCGCTGATCCCCGGTCGCCCGGCCCCGCGCCTCATCTCCGACGCACAGCTTGCCACGATGAAACCCGGCAGCGTGATCGTGGACCTCGCCGTCGAGCAAGGCGGCAATGTCGAAGGCGCGGTTGCCGGCGAGATCGTCGAGAAGCATGGCGTCAAGATCGTCGGCCACCGCAACGTGCCGAGCCGGCTCGCCGCCGATGCCTCCGCCCTGTTCGCGCGCAACCTCTACAATTTCCTGTCGGCCTATTGGGACAAGGAGGCCAACGCCCCCGACCTGCCCGACGATGACGAGATCGTGCAGGGGGTCCGGCTGACCCTCGATGGCAAGGTCGTGAACGCACGGCTGCTCGGCTGACATGACGCTCGCCGTGAGCCTCGATCGCGGCATCTGCAATCGTCACACAACCGCCCCAACGCGTAACGCGGAGGGAGTAGCCGCGCTGGCTCTCGACAGACAGCGCTTGCGCGGCCAAGGTCGGATAAAAAGGAGGGGGAAGCACGCATGCGGATCTTGAAGTTCATCGCCGGAAGCGCCCTGCCGGCTGTCGCCCTCGGCACTGCACTGGCCGCCTTGCCCGCGCCGGCTCTGGCCGCCGATCTGCCGCCTCTACCCGCTCTCAACCATTTCATGGTTGCCATATCGGTCGCGGACCTCAAGGCCGAGACGGACTGGTATGTCGAGAAACTCGGCTTCAAGGTCGAGAAGGACGTGTCGATCGGGGACGGCCGCGTCTATTTCCGCTGGCTGACGCTGGGCGATCAGCGCATCGAACTGGTCTATTCACCCACCGCCAAGGACGGCACACCGCGCCCTAAGCCGCCCGCACACGCTGGGCTCCACGGCTTCACCCACGTCACGCTGGAAACGGTCGATCTGGAGGCGACCAAGGCCGCGCTCGCGGCACGCGGCGTGACGCCGGTGCTCGACGTGACCGAAGTAGCGCCGCTGGGCATCAAGGTGTTCTATCTCACCGACCCTGAGGGCAATGCGGTCGAAATCGCACAGCGCCTTAAGAACTGACCGGAAGAAGCGACAAGATCATGGATTTCATCTCCATACTCTCCATTTTCGTGCTGGCCTGCTTTGTCGGCTATTATGTCGTCTGGTCGGTGACGCCGGCGCTGCACACACCGCTCATGGCCGTGACCAACGCCATCTCCTCCGTCATCATCGTCGGCGCGCTGATCGCGGCGGCGGAGGCGGAAAGCGCCGGCGCCCAATGGCTCGGGCTGGCCGGCGTGGTGCTCGCTTCCATCAACATCTTCGGCGGCTTCGCCGTGACCGAGCGCATGCTGGCCATGTATAAGAAGAAGGAGCGCAAGTGATGCTGGGGAGCCTGCCCGTGGCGCCCCTGGTGGCGCTCGCCTATCTCATCTCCGGTGTGCTGTTCATCCTGGCGCTGCGCGGCCTCTCCAGCCCGGAGACCAGCCGGCGGGGCAACCGGTTCGGCATGCTGGGCATGCTGATCGCGGTCGGCACCACCATCGCCACGCACGATGCGGTGGCGCTGCCCAAGCTGGTTGCCGCCATCGCCATCGGCGGCGTGATCGGTTTCATCATCGCCCGCAAGATCGCGATGACGGCGATGCCGCAGCTTGTCGCGGCCTTCCACAGCCTCGTCGGCATGGCCGCTGTGGTGGTGGGTGCCGCCGCTTATCGCAATCCAGCGGCTTTCGATATTTTCGACGAGGCGCTGGGCGCCATCCACCAGATCAGCCGGATCGAACTGGGCCTCGGCGTGGCGATCGGCGCGATCACCTTCTCCGGCTCGGTCATCGCCTTCCTCAAATTGAACGGCAACATGTCCGGCAAGCCGATCCTGCTACCGGCGCGGCATCTCATCAATCTGGGGCTGCTGGTCGCCATTGTCGGCCTGATCGGCTATTTCTACGCGATCCCGAACCCGGCGGCCGTGCCGTGGCTGTTCTGGACGGTCGTCGCCCTCTCCTTCCTCATCGGCTTCCTGCTCATCATCCCCATCGGCGGCGCGGACATGCCGGTCGTCATCTCGATGCTGAACAGCTACTCGGGCTGGGCAGCCGCCGCGATGGGCTTCACGCTGGAGAACAGCGCGATGATCGTCACCGGCGCGCTGGTCGGCTCATCCGGCGCGATCCTCAGCTACATCATGTGCAAGGCGATGAACCGCAGCTTCATCTCGGTGATCGCGGGCGGGTTCGGCGCGGAGGCAGTCTCCGGCGAGGCCGGCGCGAAGGAGCAACGCCCGTGGAAGCGCGGCTCTGCGGAGGACGCCGCCTTCCTGATGAAGCAGGCGGAGAGCATCATCATCGTGCCTGGCTACGGCATGGCCGTCTCGCAGGCCCAGCACGCGCTGCGCGAAATGGCCGACCAGCTCAAGGCGGCGGGCGTCTCGGTCAAATACGCCATCCACCCGGTCGCTGGCCGCATGCCCGGCCATATGAACGTGCTGCTCGCCGAGGCCAATGTGCCCTATGACGAGGTGTTCGAGCTGGAGGATATCAACAGCGAGTTCGCCCAGACCGACATCGCCTTCGTCATCGGCGCCAACGACGTGACCAACCCGGCGGCCAAGACGGACAAAAGCTCACCCATCTACGGCATGCCGGTGCTCGACGTGGCCAACGCCAAGACCGTCCTGTTCGTGAAACGCTCCATGGGCGGCGTCGGCTATGCGGGGGTGGACAATGATGTCTTCTACATGGACAACACCATGATGCTTCTCGCAGATGCGAAGAAAATGGTGGAGGATATCGTGAAGGCACTGGGTCACTGATGCGCAGGCTGGGCTTGATCGGGGGGCTTAGCTGGTCCTCCACCGCGCGTTACTACGAACTCATCAACCAGACGGTGCAGCGCAGGCTCGGCGGCCTGCACAGCGCCACACTTCTCATCGACAGCCTCGACTTCGCGGAAGTCGCGCGCTGCACCAGCACTAACGATTGGGACTGCGCCGCCGGCCAGATGGTCGGCGCGGCCAAACGGCTGGAGGCTGCCGGCGCGGAAGGACTGATGATCTGCGCGAACTCGCTGCACAAAGTGAGCCGGCAGATCGTCGAATCGGTCAACATTCCGCTGATCCACATCATCGACGAGATCGGCGCACGGCTGAAGGCGGACAAGGTGAAGGCGGTGGCGCTGGTCGGCACCAGCAATGTGATGATCGACCGGGACTATCGCCAGCAACTGGTCAGCGCGGGCGGCGTCTCGCTGCTCCCACCCGATGCCGAACTGGCGACGCGCATCGACCGGCTGGTCTATGAGGAACTGGCCGCCGGCAAGATCACCCGCGATGCCGAGCGGTTCATGAAATCGGAACTGACCGATATCGCCAAGGAGGAGGTGCAGGCAGCCGTGCTCGCCTGCACCGAGCTGGACCTGATCGTCGACGTCAATGCCAATGTGCTGCCGATCTACGACAGCACCGCCATTCATGCGGAAGCGGGCGCGCGCTTCGTGCTGGGAGATTAAGGCGACCCGTTCCCTCGCGCCGGGGTCGTGCCGTCATGAGGGATCGGGAGACTATGAATGGCCGATATCAGCATCCGCAAGGAAGATGACGGCCGGCACGGTCGCTATGTCGCGCACGTGGCGGGCATCGACGCCGAGGCGGAACTGACCTTCACCCATCGCGGCCCCGGCCGGATCAGCGCCGATCATACCGGGGCACCCGAGGCGCTGCGGGGAACCGGCGCCGCTGCCGCGCTGGTCGACCGCCTCATCGCCGATGCACGGGCGGAGGGCCTCCGGATCATTCCGCTCTGCCCTTATGTCCGCGCCCGTTACGTGAAACATCCCGACTGGCAGGACGTGATGACCGTAGCGCCGGGCGAAAAGCCAGCCCTCTAAAGGCAGGTTCGCCGCCCTTCCGGCAAGCGGGACTCGGGGAGCCTTGTCGCCCCTCCCGTTTGCGCCTAGGCTCAGAAACGCTGCAATCCGGATCGGCTCCCGCAAGAGGAGCGTGCGGAGCGGGAGAACGAAGGACGGGAGAGGACCGCATCGCATGATGCTTCAGGCGATCGACACGAGCAGCGTGGCCGCGCGCGACCGGCTGCCGTTCTGGACGGAGTTGGCCGACCGGTTCATCGCGCCGCTTACCATCGAGGTGCCGGACGATAGCGCCTTCGAGGCACGCATGTATCGCGCAACGCTGCGGGACTGCGAGATCATCTCGCCCTGTTCCTCGCCGGCGCGCATCTATAACGGTGCCGGCAACGATGTCGGCATGCTCAACCTCCAGCTTCAACATGTCGGGCGCAGTATCAACGATACGGGCGGACGCACCAGCGTGCTCAACGAGGGCGATTTTCTGCTGTTCGATCCCGCGCAGCCGCTGGAACTGACCTTCACCGAGCCGACCCAAACCATCGTACTGCGCCTGCCGGTCGCCTATATCGAGGCGCGCATGCCCCGGCTGCGGCAGATGGTCGGCATCCCGATCCGTGGCGACAGCGGCGCGGGCGCGCTGTTCTCCCGTTTCCTGCGCGCGGCCTGGGCGCAGATCGAGACCGGCGAGAACGATTGGGGCGACGCGATGAGCGACGTCATCTGGCCGCTGCTCGATCTGGCTTATTCCCCGATCCGCCCGGCCGAGCCGGAGAGCGGTCGCCGCGACCAGCGCCGCCGCGCGGTGCTGGACCTGATCGAGGCGCATCTGTGCGATGCCCGGCTCGATACTCGCCAGATCGCCGACCGGGTGGGCGTCAGCGCGCGGTCGGTTCAGCTCCTGTTCGCGGAGATGGCGACGACGCCCTCCGCCTATATCCAGCAGCGACGGCTGGACCGCGCGGCCTCACGGCTGGACAAGGAGAGCGGCGACGCGACGATTACCGGCATAGCCTTCGATGTAGGGTTCAACGACCTGAGCAGCTTCTGCCGCGCCTTCCGCCGGCGGTTCGGGATGAGTCCCAGCGATTATCGCGCTGCGCGGGGGCAGATCGGACGGGCGTGACCCCTTGGTTCGGGGGTGCGGAGCGGAACGGCCCAAGGCTGGCCTGCTGGGGCTGAAGAGGGAAGCCTGCGACAAGCCCCCTTCCGATCGTGAGCCCCTATCCCAGCCCCACCCCACGGGACGGACTTGAACAGTTCAACCCAAGCGAAACGAACGCGAATATCCGTGCCCCTTCTCAAGCTCGTGCCCAGCGTTCTTCCCGCTGCGTGACCTCTCCCCGCCGTGCGAGGTCGATCAGATGCGCCTGCATCGAGCGGCCGGCCGCGCCGTGCAGACGGGGATCGAGACCAACATACATGCTCGCAACCATCGTCGGGATAAGCGACGGGCCGTGCGGTCGAGCAGGCGCAGGATCTGTCCTTCGCGCATCTTGCGGTGGCCGAGCAGGTGCCGCACGAAGCGCCGCGGCTGGACGATCGGTTCGCCATGGGCGGGGTAATAGACGGACTCATCGCGCGCCAGCAGCCGCTCAAGCGAAGCCAGATAATCGGTCATGTCGCCATCGGGCGGCGAGACCACGCTGGTCGACCAGCCCATGACATGATCGCCGGAGAACAACGCCCGCTCCTGCGCCAGCGCGAAGCAGAGATGATTGGAGGTGTGGCCGGGCGTGGCGACGGCGGTCAGCGTCCAGCTCGTCCCCGTTACCGAGTCGCCATCGCAGAGCACCGTATCAGGACGATAATCCGGATCGAAGGCGGCATCGGCGCGCGGACCATCATCCTCCAGCGTTAGCGGCGCGCAGCCCTTGATCGGCGCGCCCGTCCGCTCGGCCAGCGGCCGCGCCGCCGGGCTGTGATCGCGATGGGTATGCGTGCAGAGGATCGCGCGCACTGGTCTTTCGCCAATCGCAGTCAGCAGCGCCGTCAAATGAGCTTCGTCCATCGGGCCGGGGTCTATCACCGCCAGATCCGCCTCACCTACCAGATAGGTCTGGGTGCCCTGATAGGTGAAAGGTGACGGATTTGGCGCCAGCACCCGGCGCACGAGCGGGGAGAGGCGCATTGCCACACCGGTTTCGGCGGCAATATCGGGAGCAGCGGAAGCCATGTTCCCCATGTGCGCGCTTGTAGCGCGAATGCAAGGTGAACCGGCGCGCTCAATGATCCCTTCGCCCGTGCTCCTGCTCGCGCAAAAGCGCCGGGTCGGCGCTAGTCGCGCCCCGTGGTTCGCAGCCGCGCAAGCTGACGATCCAGATCGGCGGTGATCCGGTCACGCAGTCGTTCGGAGAGGTCAGCCTGTCGGGCAATCTCGCTGCGCGCCAGCTCCAGTCCCCGGATCGCCTCCTGCCGCGCTTCCCGCGCCACGGCCCGGTCGCAGAGATGAATACGGATTTTCTGGCGCGTGACGCCGTTGATGGTCACGCGCTCCTCGCTGGTGTTGACCATATCCTGCCCGGCGCAGTCCTTGCCCTCGGTCATCTCGATGATCGGCACCATGGCGTCGATCTCCGCCTGGCTGGGGATGGCGATGGTGCGCCCATCGCCGATCCGCACGATCCGCTTTTGAAAAACCGGCGCCGGTGGAACCGGAGGAACGGGCGGAACGGCCGTCCCGATCCCCTGCGGCGGCGCAGGCGGCTGCGGAGGCAGCGGTGCAGCAGCAGGCAGGGGCGGCGCCGGCGGCAGATCGCCCGCCTCGCCCTGCGCATCTACGACTGCAGCAAGCCGGTCGGCACGCTCCGCTTCTTTCGGTGCGGAAACGGCATGGGCAGCAAGCGCAACGGGAAACGCGCCCCGCAGCGTGGGCATGTGCGGGGCTGGGAGTGCTTCGCTCACCTGTGCCCCGACCTGGGCGGCCATGCCCTGGCCGGATGCCGTCAGGGCGAGGCCGCTGGCCGCGATCGTTCCGACCAAGGCGGCACCCGCAAGGCGGCGACCTGTGCTGGGGCTGCGCTTGGACAACATGGACAGTCTCCGTTTTAGCCGATCGACGGCGTTGAGATGACAGATGGGAGAGGCCCCGCGCCCTCCGGCGCATTTGACCAGCGCGCGGGCATAAGCGTGGCCCAGACCGGCTTCGCGGACGGCGCCGATCACATCTGCGTCGCACGCCATTTCCTGATCGGTGCGAAAGGCGCGGTGGGCATACCAGGCGAGCGGATTGCACCAGTGCAGCGCCAGAAACCCGAGTGCGGCGACATTGGCGATGAGGTCGCCCCGGCGATGGTGCGCCAGTTCATGCGCCAGCGCCATCGCATGCTCTTCAACATCGAAGCGGATGAGCGCATCCTGCGGAAAGACGATGAACCGCCGCCTGATGCCGAACGCCATTGGCCCATCGACACGTGGGCTGGCGACCAGCCGAATACCGCGTGCGGGGGAACGGCGCGGCCGCGCTCCGGTCAGCACTTGGTGCCGGAAGCGATAATAAGCCGCGACCTGCCAGGCGACGAACAACAATGCGCCGGCCAGCCACACGGATAGAGCGATGAGCAGCCACGGCACGCCGGCTGCCTCCTCCCCCGCAAACGTCGGCGCCGCCTCGATCTGCACCATGCGAGCGTGGATCAGTTGTGCGAGCGCACCCGAGGCCGGGCCGAGCGCGGGCACCGGCAGCGCCTGGGGCATGAGGCTCGCGATCGGCGGCATGACCATGCGCAGCGCCGGCAGCAGCCAGAGCGCATAGGCAGCCTTGGCGCCGAAGCTGCGCCGCACCGGCTCGCGCAGGATCAGCACCAGCGCCATCAGCACGCTGGTCGCCACCAGCGTCTCGACGAGCCAGGCAATCATGGCTTGAGCGCCTTCAGCAGCGCCTCGATCTCCGCGATGTCCTGATCGGAGAGCTGCTGCGTCTCGGCGAGATGCGCGACCAGCGGCGTCACGCGCCCACCGAACAGCCGATCGACAAGCCGCTGCGATTCGTGGGCGACATAGGCATCCCGTACAACCAGCGGCCGGTAGAGGTAGCGCCGGCCGTCCGCCTCATGCGCCACCACCTTCTTGCCGACCAGCCGGGCAAGCAGCGTCTTGACTGTTTGCAAGCTCCAGTCGCGATCTTCCTCCAGTGCCTCGCTCACCTCCGTGGCGGTAAGCGGCGCACGGCGCCACAGAACCTCCATCACGGCATGTTCGGCATCGCTGATGCGGTCGGCCATTGCCAGTCACTCCCTCAAGGACTCGATCGACTATAGATGTAGTCATAAACTACACTTGTAGTCAATACGCCTATGAAGCGGCACGGCGGATGAACGGAAATGAGCGCCTAACTGTCCGGTCGGCGCCCATGAGAGAGATAAGAAGGGTTTCCTCCGGGTCGAGCACCTCCGCGCCAGTGGGAGCGCGGAGGCAAGACCCGATGCCCTGGCCTCAGCCGGCGTTCGGTGCACCCTGCGGAGCGAGGAGTTGTTGCAACTCGCCCGCCTCATACATTTCCATCATGATATCCGAGCCGCCGAGGAACTCGCCCTTCACATAAAGCTGCGGAATGGTCGGCCAATCGGAGAAGCTCTTGATACCCTGACGGATCTCCTGATCCTGAAGCACGTCGACGCTCTCGTAGGGCGCGCCGATCCGCTCCAGAATCGCCACGGCCCGGCTGGAGAAGCCGCATTGCGGGAACAGCGGCGTACCCTTCATGAACAGGACCACCTCGTTCTTGCTGACGAGGTCCTGAATGCGGGCGTGGGCGGAATCGGTCATGGTCGGTCTCCCGGGAATGGGCATGGCACCCTCGTCACGCCCCTAAACATATATCAACGCCGCATCAATTGGGAACGGCGGTGGTCAGTTGCAAGGCGTGAAGTTCGCCGCCCATCCGCTCGCCGAGCGTCGCATAGACCGCACGCTGCTGGGCAAGCCGGTTCATGCCGCGAAAGCTCTCGGATACGACATGCGCCGCATAATGATTGCCGTCACCAGCCAGATCGGTGATGCGCACCTGCGCATCCGGCAGTCCGGCGCGGATCAGCGCCTCGATCTCATCGGCAGCCATCGCCATGAACGGTCCCCTCAAT
Source organism: Sphingobium sp. 66-54 (assembly GCA_001899715.1). Taxonomy (GTDB): domain Bacteria; phylum Pseudomonadota; class Alphaproteobacteria; order Sphingomonadales; family Sphingomonadaceae; genus Sphingobium. Next base: position 473,437 of record MKWI01000016.1, on the reverse strand, counting down.
CTTCCTTCATGAACTGGCGGCGCGCCTCGGCCGCCTTGTCGCCGAGTGCGGCGCGAACCTTCTGGTCGTCGGTTTCGACCCCGGCCGAAACGAGATCGCCCAGCACCTTGCGGATCACGTCCTCATCGCCGGCTTCTTCGAAATCGGCCTGGACAACGGCTTTGGCATAAGCCTCCGTCTCTTCGCTGGTCAGGCCCATCAGGCCCGCTGCCCACTCGCCGAGCAGGCGGTTGCGCCGTGCGGTGATGCGGAAGGCAAGCTCCTGATCCCTGGCGTATTTGTTCTCGAACGCCTTCTCACGCTCATCAAAATTGCTCATTGCGGCAACGCCTCTCGTCTCTCGGTCGATGTGTCAGGCTACTTAGGAAGCGCGCCCGCCAATAGCAACGCGCTGCCCGGTGAAATAACGCCCGTTCAGGCCGCCGCCGGCACCAGCCACGGCCGCCGCTCGGCATCGGCCTGCTCGAAGGTCGCGATCGCCTTGTCCCGCGCCATGGTGAGGCCGATCTCGTCCAGCCCGCCGAGCAGGCATTCGCGGCGGAACGGGTCGAGCTCGAAGGTGAAACGGTCCTGAAACGGCGTCGTGACCGTCTGGTGCTCCAGGTCGATGCTGATCGCATCCGTTTCCGCCACCTTCAGCAGCCGGTCAATCGCAGGCTGGGGCAGAACCACGGTGAGGATACCGTTCTTGAAGGCGTTGCCGGAAAAAATGTCCGAGAAGCTCGGCGCGATGACCGCCCGCACGCCCATGTCGAGCAGCGCCCATGCGGCATGCTCACGGCTGGAACCGCAGCCGAAATTATCGCCCGCGATGATGATCGGCGCGCCGGCATAGCGCGGATCGTCGAACAGATTGCCCGGTTCCTTGCGCAGCACCTCGAACGCGCCCTTGCCCAGGCCGGCGCGGCTGATCGTCTTGAGCCACTCGGCGGGAATGATAATGTCGGTATCGACGTTCTTCATGCCGAGCGGATAAGCGCGCCCTTCGACGCGGGAAACGGGCTGCATCTCTATGCCTCCGAAACAACAGAGCGAGGGCTCATATGGGGAGGCTCGTGGCCGATGGCGCGGGGCGCGTCAAGGGTCGGCGCATGTCGGCGTCGCTGTAGACCCGGCGTTTCAGACCGTTTCGCCCTGCCCCAGCGCCGCCACCGTCTCGCACAGCGTATAGACGAGCGCGCCCGGCTCCAGTTGCAGCGGCGTCACCGCGCCGGCGCCGAGACGCTGGGCTTCCTCATAAGCGGCGATCCCCCGCCCCATCGCCCGGCCGGGCAGACTACGCAGGCGGTGGGCGATAAAGCGAGGGACGAGATCCACGAACGCTTCCAGACGTGGGCGGGCACTGACGGACGACAGGGCCGCCACCAGCCGCGCCCGCTCCGCCTCGGCCGCACGACCGCCACGCGCAATGATTTCCAGCGCATGCTCCAGCGCCGGCAGGTCGAGATCGCGCATGGCGATAGCCTGGCCGGGCGAGCCCTCCGCGCTGTGGATCAGGGCCTCGCGCTCGGCGGCCGGCAGGGCTGGCAGCGCCTCGGCCAACGCACGAACCATGGCGGCATCGTCCAGCGCGCCGAAGCGCAGCATGCGGCAGCGCGAACGGATGGTCGGAAGCAGCCGGCCCGGCCGATGGGCAACGAGCAGAAACACCGCACCCTCGGGCGGCTCCTCCAGATTCTTGAGCAGCGCGTTGGCGGCGCCCGTCTCCAGATCGTCGGCGCTGTCGATCAGCACGACACGGCGCGTGCCCATGGAGGGTGCGCTGTGGAGCAGGCGCGAGAGGCCGCGGATCTGATCGACGGTGATGTTGCGGGCGAGTTGGCCGGAGTCGCTTTTCCGGTCGTCCTTCTCCAGCCGTTCCAGCCGGACGAAATCCGGGTGAGCGCCGCTATCGAGCAGGCGCACCGCCGGGTCGCTGTCGTCGGGCGCGAGCTGGCCGGAAGGCACAGGGCGCCCCGCCCCCACCACCAGCAGCCGTCTGGCAAAATCGTAAGCAATACCCGCCTTGCCGACGCCACGTGGGCCGGCGAAGATCCAGCCATGGTGCATACGCGGCGTGGCGCCCGCTTCGATCAGCGCGGTAATCTGTGCGTCATGGCCCTGCCAGCGCGTCATGGCAGTAGGTCGGCCAGCGCCGCCATCAGCCGGGCGTTGACAGCTTCGGGCGAGCCGGCGGCATCGACCTGCCGGAAGCGGGCGGGTTCGGTCGTTGCGAAACGCGCGAACGCCTCGCCCACCGCGCGGTGGAAGGCGCCGTCGCGGCCGCCGATCCGGTCCGGCTCATCACCATCGCGCAGGTCGGCGCGCGCGCTGCTCTCGTCCAGCGGGAGAGTAAGCAGCAAGGTGCGGTCCGGCAGCAGGCTGGCCGAGCCGATGCGGTGCAACGTCAGAATGTCGGCATCACTCAGCGCGCCGCCAATGCCCTGATAGGCGCGGCTGCTGTCCAGAAAGCGGTCGCACACCACCCAGCGCCCGGCGTCGAGCGCGGGGCGGATGGTTCGTGCGACATGATCGGCGCGCGCGGCGGCGAACAGCAATGCCTCCGCCTCGATGGTCCAGCGTTCGGCCGCGCCGGAGAGAAGCAGCCCGCGAATAGCCTCCGCTCCAGAGCTGCCGCCCGGTTCGCGGGTGAGCAGCGCGTCGATCCCGCGCTCGGCCAACGCCGCGACGAGCAGGCGCGCCTGTGTCGACTTGCCGACGCCTTCGCCGCCTTCCAGCGAGATGAAGCGGCCGCGCAAGCCCTCGTCCTCTCAGCCGAACAGCGAGAGGAAGCCGATCCACAGCCGGCCGAAGAAACCCGCCTCCGAGACGGCCTCCTTCGCCACCAGCGGCAGCGATTGCGGCACGCCGTCACCGGCATCGACGACGAGATGGGCAATTTCCTGCCCCTGCGCGATGGGCGCCTTGACCGGCCCGTCATAGACGATCTTGCCGCTCAGCGAGCCGCTCGCCGTAGCGGGGACGGTCGCCGAAAGATCCCTGGGTACGACGAGATCGACCGTGCGAGCCCAACCGCCCTGCACGCGCGCCTGCCCCAGCACCGTGCCCTTCTTCGCGATCGGCCGGGCCTGCCACGCCTTGAACCCCCACTCCATGAAGCGCACGGATTCGTCGACACGGCCGTTGTAGGTCGGCAGGCCCGCCACCACCATGATGAGGCGGCGGCCGTTCTGAACGGCCGAGCCGGTGAAGCCGTAACCCGCTTCCTCCGTATGGCCCGTCTTGAGACCATCCGCACCGGCGATCTTGCCGAGAATCGGGTTGCGATTGGCCTGGCTGATCGCCGCGCCACCCATCGTCTCGCCCCAGGTGAAGCTCGGCGTCGCGTAGAACTGGCGATAAAGATCCGGCGTCTCCTCGACGGAGGCACGCGCCAGCACGGCAAGATCGCGGGCGGTGACATGGGTCACGCCTTCGTCCGGCCAGCCGTTGCTGTTGCCGAAATGGCTGCCGGTCAGGCCGAGCCGCTTCGCCTCCGCATTCATGAGATCGGCGAACGCCTCCTCGGATCCGGAGATGCCCTCGGCCAGCACGACACAGGCATCGTTGCCGGAGAGCGCGACAATACCGTGCAGCAGGTTCTCGACCGAGACCGCCTCATTGGCCTTGATGAACATGGTTGAGCCCTGGCTGTGCCATTTGCGCCATGTTTCCGGCCGCATGGTGAAGGTCTGGTCGAGCCGCAGCTTGCCTTCCTTGATGAGCCGGAAGGCGACGTGCGTCGTCATCATCTTGGCCATGGAGGCGGGCGGGATCTGCCGGTTGCTGTCCCGCTCGAACAGCACGCGGCCGGACGACAGGTCGATCATATAGGCGACCGGCGCCTTGGACTCGTAGCTGGGCGTGCTTGCGGGAGCCGCCGAGACAAGAAACGGCAAGGCCAGGGCAAGCGGCAGAAATGGTCTCATGAAACAATCCGTTATGACGTTCGAGGCGCGGCGGGGGCACCGGAGCCGGACCCCGTCATTAACCAGCGGGCGCGCCTCTGCCTAGCCCTGGCGCGGGGATTGCGGCTTGTTTCGGCAGATTGCCGATATGCGCCTATCGGCGCACCTCATCGGCCAGCAATCCCACCGAGAGACCATAGAAGTTGGAGCAATTATAATCCAGGATTGCGCGGTAATTGCCGGTGAGCAGATAGGCGGTCTTGCCCGGCCCGTCCGGCTCGATGAGCGTCGCCATCACGCGGTCGTCCGGCCAGCTTCCCTGCGTGGGGACGATGCCAAGGGCACGCCACTCTCGCATCGTCAGCCAGCGACTATGGCGCTCCATCACGCGCGCGCAACGCGACGCGCGAAGGCGATTGGCGACGGCCGCGCGATCGAACGTGGCGGGCAGCCGCACCGCGAACCCCCAAGGCTCGCCCTTGCGCCAACCGGCCCGCACGAAATAATTGGCGATGGAGGCGAGCGCATCGGGCTGGCTCGACCAGATATTGGCGACGCCGTCGCCGTCCGCATCGCGCGCATCGCGCAGATAGACCGAAGGCAGGAACTGCGGATAGCCGAACGCGCCCGCATAACTGCCGAGCAGCCGCTCGCGCGGAACACCGCGCTGCATCATCACCATGACGGCGATCAATTCCGGCTCGAACAGCGCGCGCCGGCGCCCTTCATAAGCCAGCGTCGCGAGCGAGCGGAGCAGATCGAAATCGCCCGTGATGCGGCCGTAATTGGTTTCATGGCCGAAGATCGCGACCATGATCTCCTCTGGCACGCCGGTATCGCGCTCGATGCCACTGAGCAGGCGCCGGTTGGCCTGATAGACCGTGCGCCCCCGCGTGATGCGATCCGCGTCGACATGGCGCTGGCGGTAAGGCTCGAAATCGGGGATCGGCGCGTCGGCTGCGGTCGGCTGGTTGGCGCGGTCCAGCGCGGCGACGCGCGGATTGAAGGTGAGCCCGGCAATCGCGCGATCGAATGTCGTGTCGCTCACACCTTGTGCGCGCGCTTTAGGGCGCAGACCCTGAAGATAGGCGGTGAAGCCGGCCTCGGTGGCCGCGCCCACGCTCGATACCGGCGCGGCGCTGCCTCCTGTCTGAGCGGGGGCCGGCGCGCCCAGCGCCATGGCGAGCGCGGCGGCGAGAGGGGCGAACGATTTGAATGGTGCGGACATATCCTTACTTTTGCCAGACTTTTCCTGCGAGGCAAGGCAAGCGGTCGACCGACCGGCGCAGGGTAGGGTCTGCTCCGCCCGCGTCATCGGTTCGCCATCCGCCATCGCGCGAGAGCGCTTGCCCTGCTGTCGCGCTTTGGATAGGCGCGCTGGAGCGCCCGGCGTCGCCGGCGCGGACAGGTGGCCGAGTGGTTTAAGGCAGCGGTCTTGAAAGCTACAGGAGCTTGTGACCTGTGCGCAGAAATAGGAGTGCGGTTACAAGGGGTTAGTGTATGTCAGGTTCGCCGGGTGCGATCACCCATAAGCCTGTCGTAAGCTGCCAGCCCCGAAACGACGTGGAAGAGTGTCCGAGTGGTTTAAGGAACCGGTCTTGAAAACCGGCGACGGGGCAACCCGTCCGTGGGTTCGAATCCCACCTCTTCCGCCATCCCTAGGAGGATCAATGAAGCACGCGGTGGCAATAGTCGGCTTGGCTGCTCTTGTCAGCGCCTGTTCGGACCCTTGCGCCAACACCGTTGTTTCGAAGGCCGATTCTCCCGATGGCTTGCACAGCGCCATCTTATTCCAACGCGATTGTGGCGCGATTACAGGCTACTCGACGCAAATCTCGGTCGTCGCCAAGGGCGAGACGCCAACTGGAAGCGGCAACACCTTCCGCGCCGATGACGACCACGGTGCTGCACGTGTTGGTGAATGGGAAGGATCATGGGCAAGCATGACGTGGCTCGCCAATGATAGGCTGCTCGTCCGTTATGCTCGGAAGTCCCGTATCTTCGAGCAGGCGGCAAACGTGGACGGCGTGCAAATCACTTACAAGGTTGATTGAACAGCACCCCACGCCCGAAGGCGCAGGGTGCTGGCAGCGTCAAGGTGGAAGGAGTGTAGCCTACCCCCGCTGCTGCGGATGTTCGATTAACGAGGGACCGTCCGCTGGTCCTCGGCGCAGGCAGCCGAATAATGCCCCGCGCAACCCTATGCTGGCACTGGCACTGCACCGTCAGCGAGCATGTGCGCCGCCCCATGTCCCATCCGCTTCCCAGCGCCGCAAGGCAGCGACGACCGCCACCATGTCGTCAGCAGCCAGCATCCCGCTTTCCATACCAGGCGGCACCTCGCGCTCGACCCAAGCGTCAAACGACCCGAACCACTGCACGAACGGCGATGGTGTCGGCATGTCCGTCTTCTCCAGCTTCCCCGCTCGCTTCTGCAAGGCCCGGATGCCTGCCATTGTGGTTAGTGCATGCGGCGGTTGAACAGACGATGGCGACTGTGGCGACATATTTCAGCATCATGGCCCCTCGGGGTGGATGGTTGGACTTCACCCTCCCGTGTGGCAGGCAGCCGTTAAAATTCGCCGAGCCGCGGCACGAGCGTGCTTCGCGCCGTTACCGGCGATGGGCGGCATTGGCCCCCGGAATGACGGAACAGCGCAGCCTCGGGCCTCGATGGAACACATTGAATATCGCGGGAAATTATCCAAATAAAATCATGGGATTCCGCCAGCTAGCTCGCCTCATATTCCGCGACGAACCGTTCGTCCTTCGCATCTGGCGCCCGGTCGCAACTTTAACCTTTTGTTAACCAGCGGAGCCGACCACGGTCCTCGCCTTTCAGGCAAAGTGAATGAACATAAAAAGCTTGAGCAGGTGATTTACAGTCCCCCATCGGCCTGCTTGAAAGCTCCTCCTCCCAACTGCCCCGCCCTGATCCGGCGGGGCGCTTTCCGTTGGGCCGGCATGCGCTCAGTCGGTCAGTACGGCGAACCTCTCGAAATCGCCCTTGGCGCTGGCGGTCACGACGATGGGCTTGTTGCTGTTGTTCTTCCAGTACCAGCCATGTCGCCCGGCAAACGCGGCGCGGAACGTCCCCTCACCGCTGGCGGCATCGCCTTTCTCGTAACTGGTATAGTCCGTGCCGTCGCCGCCTTCCGGGTCTCCATGAAACTCGAATTCGACGGCGGACCCATCCGTGCTCCAGCGATACTGCATCTCCTGCCCGGCCTTCATCGTCGCCTTGGCCTCGATGCCCTGATAGGGGCGCAGCGTCAGGCGGATTTGGGTCGCCCCATCGGGCAGCGTCGTCGTTTCGGGCGCATCGCCAGGTGCCTTGGCACCGGCCGCCGCGCCCTGCTTCATCTGTCCCATGGCGGTGAGGCCGAGCGCGGTGCCGACCCCGGTCGGGTCCACGCCATATTCCGCCGGCAAGACCGTGGTGACAAGGATGACGGCGGCGGCTCCCACTGCGAGCAGGGTAGCGCGGTTGAGTTGGCGGAGGGTCGGCAGCTCGGCGGAGCCGGGTGTTGGCGCATTGGTCATGAGGGCGATCCTTCCAGGAAGTAGCCGGTCAGCTGGAGACCGAAGAGGACGAAGCCGGCCGTCATCAGCGCAACGTTGGCGGCGAAGGCATGGCGCGCGAAGCTGGCTGTCCGCCGCCAGTAGCCCATGGCGATGAGAATGGCGGCGAGTGCAAGGATCTGGCCGATCTCCACGCCCACGTTGAACGAGATGAGGTTCGTCACCAGCCCGTCGCGCGAGAGGGCGAAATCCTGCAATTTGGTGGCAAGCCCAAAGCCGTGGACGAAGCCGAAGATCAGCACCGCCGCCTTGGTGTTCGGCTGCACGCCGAACCAGCGCTGATAAGCGCCGAGATTGTCGAGCGCCTTGTAGACCACCGAGAGGCCGATCACCGCGTCGACCAGATAGGGGCTGACATGCGTGCCGAGCAACACGCCGGCGATCAGCGTGGTGCTGTGGCCGATGGCGAACAGCGTCACATAGGTCGCGACGTCCCGCATCCGGTATAGGAAGAAGATGACGCCAAACAGGAACAGCAGGTGATCGTAGCCCGTCACCATATGCTTGGCGCCGAGATAGAGGAACGCCGCGATCTGTGGGCCGCTCGTCTGCTCGATATAGCCCTGGTCCCCAGCCGCCACGCCGTGCGCCTGCGCCGCGCCGGCCAGCGCGAGCGCCAGCAGTCCAAACGCGACGGGCAGCCATGAAATTCGCGTTCTCACCACGCCCCCGCCCTTCCCTTTGGCGATCCCGGTTGAGGAGCGCCTGCCCAAACAGTTAGCTATCGCCCGGAACAAACCGGTTATCAAGTACTTGCGGCTAACTACAGCGGCTCCAGTCAGGTGCGCCGCGCTTCGATGGCCGAATAGCCGGCGTCGAGTGGAACGATGGCGGTAATGGCCAAGCCGACATCCGCCAGCAAGGCGCGATACTCCGCCTCGGTCCGCTCCTTGCCGCCGATGGTCAGCATGGTGAGATCGCCGCGGATGACGTCCTGATCCGCCGGCGACACCGTCTCGGGCACGATCCGCTCGACGATGAGCACGCGCCCGCCCTCGCCCATCGCCTCGCGGCAATGCGTGAGGATGCGCAGCGACGTCTCATCGTTCCAGTCATGCAGGATGAATTTGAGCATCAGGCAATCGGCCACGGCAGGGACGCTCTCGAAAAAGCTGCCGCCGAGATAGCGCGCGCGGTCGCCGGCGCCCTGCTCGCGCAGATAGGCGCTCGCGGCGTCGGCCAGCACCGGCAGGTCGAACACGACGCCGCGCAAATGGTCATGCGCCTCCAGCGGCCCGACAAGCAGCGCGCCATAGCCGCCGCCAACGTCCATCAGCACCTTGCAACCGGCGAAATCATAATGGCGGGCGAGCGAGCGGCCGACCCGTAAGCTGCCCTCCGCCATGGCACGATTGAAGATATCCGAGCGGACCGGATCGGCTTGCTGCTCGACGAAATGCTCGGGGCCCGAGGGCGCGGATGCCTCTCCCGTGCGGATGCTCTCGCCGATGCCGCCGAAGCTGTTCCACAGCCGGTCGGCCCAATGGCCCGCCATGCCGTTGAGCGAGTCGGGCGCGTCGCGGCGCAGGCAGACGCCGAGCGGGGCCAGCGAGAAGCGCCCGCCCGGTTCGTGCAGCACCAGCCCCAGCGTGGCGAGACCGCGCAGCAGGCGCATCAAGCCATCGGCGTTGACGCCCAGTTCCCCGGCGAGATCGTCGGCAACATGGGCGCCATCGGCCAGCCGATCGAACAGGCCGAGCCGTGCGCCCTCGCCGATCACGCGGGTTTTCCAGGCGCCGGTTATCATGTCGATCACCTGCTCGCGGTCCGTCATCCTGCTCTCCCCGTCGTTCCCGTTCGTGGGGGGATCATAAGCGCAAGGATGATGATCCCTCAACACTATCTATGCCTTCACGATGGCGAGGTTAGCGGAGCGATTGACAGAGGCCTGCGCGCAGACACATGGACAGGTCATGGCCGATCCCGCCCCAGCTCCCGACGCGCCCGTGCTTTTCTTTGATTCGGGGGTCGGCGGACTATCGATCCTCGGGCCAGCCCGCGCGCTGATGCCAGCCATGCCGGTCGTCTATGCGGCGGACAGTGCCGGCTTCCCCTATGGGACCAAAAGCGAGGCGGAGATTGCCGCGCGCGTGCCGGCGCTGCTCGGCCGGCTGGTCGAGCGCTACCGGCCACGTATCGCCGTTATCGCCTGCAACACCGCCTCGACCATCGCCCTCGCCCATGTACGCGCCGCCCTCGATATTCCGGTGGTGGGCACGGTGCCGGCGATCAAGCCGGCGGCGCTCTCATCGAAAACGCGCGTCATCGGCGTGCTCGGCACGGATGCGACCGTGCGCCAGCCCTATGTCGACCGCCTCGCCGCCGAGCATGGCGCGGACTGCATCGTCCTGCGCCACGGCAGCGCCGCGCTGGTCGCTTATGTCGAAGCACGGCTGCGCGGGGAGCCTGCCGATCCTGCGATTCCCGCCGGAGCGCTCGCCGGCCTGCTCGACCAGCCCGGTGGCGAACGCATGGACATGGTAGTGCTCGCCTGCACGCATTTTCCGCTGGTGGAGGACGAACTGGCCGCCGCCGCACCGCGGCCGCTCACCTTTCTCCACGGCGGCGCCGGAATCGCACGGCGGATCGCCTGGCTAAACGGCGATGCGCCTTGGCCGGAAGGTGCGCCGGAGGGGCGCGCCGTTTTCACCCGTATCGATCCCTGGGTGGAGGCGCTGCGCCCCGCGCTCGACCGATTCGGTTTGCGCCAGATCAACGCCCTCTAGCATCGACCCCGGTAAGGACGCGTCCTCGCGCATTGCCGGGAGCGAGATGGCTGTGCACGTACCGCTGGTTGACGTGGGTGATTTTGTCCTTTTGCAAGCCATTAGCAGTGGCTTTCGGCGCAAGAGGCCGCTAAGGGCGCGGGAGAGGACATGAGGTTGCCGTCCAAGATGAATTATCAGCATGTGTTCAGTCAGGCGATCGAACGCCTGCATGCCGAAGGGCGCTACCGCGTCTTCATCGACATCCTCCGCAACAAGGGCACGTTCCCCAACGCGCGCTGCTTTGCCCACCACAACGGGCCGAAGCCGATCACCGTCTGGTGCTCCAACGACTATCTCGCCATGGGCCAGCACCCCAAGGTGATCGCCGCGATGGAAGAAGCACTGCACGATGTCGGCGCCGGATCGGGCGGCACCCGCAACATCGGCGGCAACACGCATTATCACGTCGATCTGGAGCATGAGCTGGCCGACTTGCACGGCAAGGAGGGCGCGCTGCTCTTCACCTCCGGCTATGTCTCCAACGAGGCGACTCTGGCCACGCTGGGCAAGCTGCTGCCGGGCTGCATCATCTTCTCCGACGAGCTGAACCACGCTTCGATGATCGCGGGCATTCGCAACTCAGGCTGCGAGAAGCGCGTTTTCCGCCATAACGATCTGGCTCATCTACGCGAACTGCTGGACGAGGCCGATCCCGAGACGCCCAAGCTGATCGCGTTCGAGAGCGTCTATTCGATGGACGGCGATATTTCGCCCATCGCCGCGATCTGCGATCTGGCGGATGAGTATAACGCCCTCACTTATTGCGACGAGGTCCACGCCGTCGGCATGTATGGCCCGCGCGGCGGCGGCATTACCGAGCGCGACGAGGTTGCGCACCGTGTGACGATCATCGAAGGTACGCTGGGCAAGGCGTTCGGCGTGATGGGCGGCTACATCGCGGCCGACAAGATGATTATCGACGTGATCCGCAGCTATGCGCCCGGCTTCATCTTCACCACCTCGCTCTCGCCGGTGCTGGTCGCCGGAGTGCTGGCGGCGGTGCGGCACTTGAAGGCATCGCAGATCGAGCGCGACGAGCAGCAGGCGGCGGCGGCCTTCCTCAAGGCTGAAATGGCGCGCAACGGTCTGCCGGTCATGCCGTCGGTCACGCATATCGTGCCGCTGATGGTGGGCGACCCGGTCAAGGCCAAGCGGATCAGCGACATTCTGCTGGCCGAATATGGCATCTATGTGCAGCCGGTCAATTATCCCACGGTTCCGCGCGGGACAGAGCGGCTGCGTTTCACGCCCGGCCCCTCGCACAGCGAAGCGATGATGCGCGAGCTGGTGAGCGCGCTGGTCGAGATATGGGATCGGCTGGATCTGGAATTCCGCGAAGCCGCCTGAAATAGCATTAGCGGATTGTTCTCCATCGCAGGGCTTCGGATTTGCCCCCAGGGGCAACCCGTTCTCATGCGCCAGTAAACCGTATGCGGGGCGGACGCTGAAACGCGTCTGGCGTGACGATTGGGAGCGAGCCGACCGCGTACGGGACAGGCCCGGCCCAGACTCCTTACAGAACTCCCGACAAAGCGCCGTTCAGGCAGAATTCCTTGAGTGCCCGCGCATCATGCAGCGCATTGTGCGGCACCTTACTATTGGCGGCGGCGCTGAAACCCGCGCCGTTGATAAGTTGGAGGCGCAACCCGTCGAGGGCGATCATGCTACCCGGACCAGTCAACAATATCTGGCAGAAATGGGCGAGATCGTCCGGCCAGTCGGCAACGATCAGCGGATCATTATCGGGCGCCAGATAAGCCTCCAGATGGCGCGAAGCATCCGCCCGGCTGAGAGCGTAATCCACCCCCGGCGGCACGAACCGCAGATAGGGCACGACATTCTGCGCGACCCAGGGATGAATTTCATCCGGCAGCGGCAGCGAGACGTAGAACTCCTGATCGCCATATTCGGGCACCAGCGCCAGGCTGATGAGCGCACCGCCGAAGCCGTTGAATTCGGTATCCAGGAAATAGCGCATCAGCGGGAGGCTTCAAAGATGGAGGCAAGCATGGCACATCCGCTATGCCGCCGCGCGCCCGGGCCGTAAAGCGTTCCGCGACTCTCTTTGCCGTAAAGGACCCTCCGCCCGTGCAGCCACGCGAACTGATCGGAACCGCCGTCGTGCCCGGCGGTGAACCGCTGACGCTCTATCGGCGCGGCGCGGACTACATGATCGTGCTCGACCGCAACGAACTGATGAGCAGCCGGATGAGCGGCTCCGAGATCGCACTGGCGGAGATGAGCTGCGCGCGTTTGGCGAAGCTCGGCCGCACGACGCCGCATCTGCTGATCGGCGGCTACGGCATGGGCTTCACGCTGCGGGCCGCACTGGCAGCGCTAGGGCCGGCGGCGCGGATCACGGTTGCCGAACTGGTGCCGGAGATCATCGCTTGGGCGCGCGGGCCGATGGCCGAACTGGCCGCCGGCTGTCTCGACGATCCGCGGGTGGCCCTTGTCCAGCGCGACGTGGCACTGCTGATCGGCGAGGCGCGGGAGACCTACGACGCGATCCTGCTGGACGTGGATAATGGGCCGGACGGTCTGGTCCGTACCGCCAACGACCGGTTATATTCGGCGGCGGGTCTTGCTACCGCCCGCGCGGCGCTGAAACCCGGCGGCGTCCTCGCCATTTGGTCCGCCGCGCCCGATCCAGCCTTTACGCGCCGACTCGTGCAGGCTGGGCTGGCAGTGGAGGAAGTGGCGGTACGAGCGCGCAGCAACGGCAAGGGGCCACGCCATGTAATCTGGTTCGCGAGCCGGCAGCGATAAGCCCGCAGCGATGGCGCCGCGTTAAGTGCTTGCTCGCATGAGACAGAATCAGTGCTCCTGCGCAGGCAGCAACCCAGGGCGCATGGGCAGTTCACCACCGCCCTGGGTTGCTGCCTGCGCAGGAGCACGAATCCCCTGAGCGGATTGGGCACGGAAACACGGCCTTCTGTTCGATCCGGGCGAGATATCAAACATGGTTCCGCCTGCACGGCACACCTCCCGCCCGGCTTTGGTCAGCTCACCGCCGCCGCTTCTCCGGCCACTAGCGCCGCCAAAGCCTCGCTCGTCACCGGCGGGGAACGCAGGAAGCCCTGATAGCTGGTACAGCCGGCCCGCGCGAGCAGGGCAAGCTGCTGCTCCGTCTCGACTCCTTCGGCGACCACGCCCAGATCGAGCGAGCGCGCCATGTCGACGATGGCCCGCACGATGATGCGGTCGCGGCCAGAGCCAGTAATATCGCGAGCGATGCTGCTGTCGATCTTGAGATAGTCGAGCGGCAGCGCCTTGAGGTAGGCAAGGCTCGAATAGCCAGTGCCGAAATCGTCGATCGCCACCGCCAGCCCGGCCTCGCGCAGTTGACTGAGCAGCCGGGCGGCGCTGTCCAGATTTTGCACCAGACCGCTTTCCGTCAGCTCGACCGTCAACCGGCTCCGTGCGAACCCGCTCTCATCCACCAGACGCAGGAAATTGGTGAGGAAATCCGGCTCGGTAATATCCGCCGCCGTTACGTTGACAGCAAGGCGCAGCCCCCTCAGCGCTTCCGGCCACGCCCCGGCCTCCGCCAGCGCGCGGGCATGGATATGGTCCGAGAGCGGCAGTATGAAATCCGAGCGCTCGGCGATGGCAAACAGCGCCCCGGCACCGATCTCGCCATAATGCGGGTGCTGCCAGCGGGCGAGCGCCTCCACGCCGATAAGGGCGTCGCTGGCCATGTCATATTGCGGCTGGAACCGAAGCTGGATCTGGCCGCTGTCCAACGCATGGCGCAGATCGCTTTGCAGCCGGTCGTCGTCGAGGATGCGACTGCTGTTGTCCGCGACACGCACGCGAATGCCGCCCTGTGCGCCGCCCCGCCGCGCATCGGCCAGCGCGTTGCTGGCGCGGCGCAGCACCATGTCCGCCGCATCCCCCTCCTGCGCCAGCGCAATCCCGCAGCGGCCGGACAGGCGGATGAGATAATCGCCCGCGTTGAACGGCCGGCTGATCTCCGCAACGAGTTGCCGGGCGAGCAAAGCTCCGCGCTCCAGTGGCGGCTGCGCGGCCCCGGGTTCTCCGGTGAGCGCGACGAGGAACTCCGTGCCGGTCAGCCGGGCGATGAGCGCATCCCGCGCGCCCATCGCATCGACGAGGCGGGTGATGCGCATCGCCACACGGCTCAGCATCGCGTCGCCGACCAGCCGGCCATAGGCGCTGTTCACCCGATCGAACTGGCCGAGGCCGATCAGCAGCGCAACTGCGCGGCGGCCGTCCCCCTGCGTCCGGTCGAGCCAGCGCAGCGCGCCCTGTCTGTTGACGAGCCCGGTCATGGGATCGCGGTCGCGCGCTTCGGCACGGCGGCGCATATCCAGCTCCTCCACCTCGCCGCTGAACCCGTGCGTATCAGGGTAGAGATGTTGCACCAGCCGCCGCCCCGGCTGCCCCGGAACAGCGTGCGCGAAGGCGGCCGGCATGAGGTCGTCCATCGCACAGCGGATCGCGGCGATAGCCCCGGCGCGGTCGGACCGGTCCAGCGCCAGCACCAGATCCCGGATGGTCCAGCGGCTATGGTCGATGCCGGGTGCCATCAAAGCGAGGAGATCGGCCAATGCCGGACTGATCGAGAGGGTGCGCTCGGCGCCGTTCCAGCGCCAGAACAGTGCATCGCTGCGCTGCACGGCATGCCGGTCGCGTGCCGCGGCGAGGCTGCCGATCAGCCGCTCCGCAAGTTTGTCGGCCGCGCGCAGGGCGGTGGCGAGCCGCGCCTGGGTGATGTCACCGTCCAGCAGGTGGGTGACGCCGGCCGCCACGAGATCGGCGACATGCGGGGCGCCACCATCATCGACCAGCGCGAGCATCGCACCACCCGATGCCTCCACTGCCGGCGAGAGGCCGCCAACCAGCGCCACCGCCTCCTCGGCACCCAGGCCGCGTAGGTCCACCAGCGCGATCCGTGCGAGACTGCCGAGGTAACGGCTCTCCGCCCGCTCACGACTGCGCGCGCCGACCGGCCGCCAGCCGGCACGGCTCGCCAACAGCGCCAACGCGTCGCGTTGCTCGGGCGAGAGGATGAACAGCGGCAAGGAGTCCGGTCCGCCGGCTGATCCGTTGCCGGATCGCGTCGTCCCTGCATCATCCACGGCTGAAACCTCCGTCAAATCGGCGCGCCCTGCCCGCCCGCTATGCCGCGACGGTTGCGCCTGCCCCCGGCATGGCCTAGCTAAAGGCTATGGCGAACGCAATCGAGACCGCCTCCACGGCGAGCGATGGCATGCGCGACCAGCACGGTCGGCGCATCGACTATCTGCGCATCTCCGTGACGGACCGCTGCGACCTGCGCTGCCGCTACTGCATGAGCGAAAAGATGCAGTTCCTTCCCCGGCGCGAGATCCTCACGCTGGAAGAGATCGCGATCATTGCGAGCCGCTTCATCGCGCGCGGCGTACGCCGGATCCGCCTCTCCGGCGGCGAACCCCTGGTGCGCCGCGACTTCGCTGATCTTGCGCGCGCACTCGGCCGGCACGTCAAGTCCGGCGCGCTGGACGAGCTGACCCTGTCGACCAACGGCACCCAGCTCGCCAAACATGCGCAGGGGCTGTTCGACGTCGGCATGCGTCGGATCAACGTCAGCCTCGATGCGCTCGATCCCGACATTTTCGCGCATATCACACGCGGCGGCGACGTGGCGCAGGTGCTCGCCGGGCTGGAGGCAGCGCGGACCGCCGGCCTCAAGGTCAAGATCAACACCGTCGCGCTGCGCGGCGTCAATCAGGACCAGATCCTGCCGCTCCTCCATTTCTGCGAATCGCGCGGCTTCGACCTGACGCTGATCGAAACGATGCCGCTCGGCGAGATTGAGCAGGCACGCGCCGACCAATATCTGCCCTTGAGTGAGGCGATCGAGCCGATCCGCGCCGAGCATGAGCTGGTCCCGCTGGATTATCGCACCGGCGGCCCGGCGCGCTATTTCGCGCTGACCGGCCTCAAGACCCGGCTCGGCCTCATCACGCCGCTCTCGGAGAATTTTTGCGCCGGCTGCAACCGCATGCGGCTCACCTGCCAAGGGCGCATCTACATGTGCCTGGGGCATGAGGCGCATGTCGACCTCAAGGCCGCCTTCCGCGAGAAGGGCGTTGCCGGCATCGACACGCTGCTCGATCGCGCGCTGGCGACCAAGCCGATCGCACACAGCTTCAGCGTCGCACGGGACGCCGCCCCCTCAACCCATCGCCACATGAATGTGACGGGCGGTTAGACGGGCCGTGGAGCGCAAGCTCGCCCTACTTGCGTCGCCAGCGGCGGCGGCGCAGGAAGCAGCCAAGCGGCTGCGGGCCATCACCCATTTCGTCGATATCAACCAGGCCGATGCGATTATTGCATTGGGCGGCGACGGCTTCATGCTCCAGACGCTGCACGGCATGCTGGAGAATCACCGTATCCTGCCGATTTTCGGCATGAACCTCGGCACGGTCGGCTTTCTCATGAACGAGTGGCGGCTGGAAGGGCTGGAGCAGCGGCTGGAGCGGGCCAAGATCTACCGCGTCAACCCGCTGCGCATGATGGCTGCTACCGTCACCGGCGAGCAGATCGCGCTGCCGGCGATCAACGAGGTCTCGCTGCTGCGCGAGACGCGTCAGACCGCCTGGCTCGAAGTCTCGGTAAACGAGCGCGTCGTCATCCCCGAGCTGGTTTGCGATGGCGCGCTGGTCGCGACACCGGCTGGCTCCACCGCCTATAATCTCTCTGCACAGGGACCGATCCTGCCGCTCGGCTGCGGGCTGGTAGCCCTGACGCCGATCAGCCCTTTTCGTCCACGCCGCTGGCGGGGCGCGCTGCTGCCCGAGCGCACGCGCGTGAAGCTGCGCGTGCTCGATCCGGTCAAGCGCCCCGTCTCGGCTGTGGCGGACCAGCGCGAAGTGCGTGACGTCGCTTCGGTAGAAGTGGCCATCGACCAGGCCATGCCGCTCACCCTGCTGTTCGACCCCGAACATACGCTGGACGACCGCATCGCCGCCGAGCAATTTATCTCCTGACGGCTCTTGCCTTCCCGCAAAAGCCGCTGCTATAGGCCCGGCCTCGTCAGGCGAAAGCCCGACTGCTCCCCGATAGCTCAGCGGTAGAGCTCTCGACTGTTAATCGAGCGGCCGTTGGTTCGAATCCAACTCGGGGAGCCACTTTCCTGTTCGTAGGCGTTCGCCAGCGACCGCAAAATAGCCCAAAACCCTAGGAAAAACAATCCGCACGTGCCCGCCCACGCCCGTTGCCTATCGCCCCTTTCCGGGCTATCAGTGGGGGATGAAATGGGGGAATTTAACAAACCCCAACTTGGAGGCTGACATGGGCAAGTTGACGCAGGCGCATATTCGGGCGGCACTCGCGAAACCGGGGCGGCACCATGACGGTGACGGACTGATTCTATTTGTCGGCAGTGCGGGGCAGGCAAGCTGGGTGGCGCGGGTTCAACATGACGGAAATCGTCGGGAGTTTGGTCTGGGAAGTCTACGCGCCGTGATGCTTGGCGAAGCCCGGAAGAAGGCCGCGCTGGTGAAGGCGGCGCTGGTGGCGGGGCGCGATCCGCACCTGGCCCTGAAACCGCCAAAGGAAATGACCCGAACGTTCCGAGAGGCTGCCTTGGGCTTTCTGGATGCCAAGACTGCCGACGCCAAAATCTCCGACGCCAAACGCAAGCAAAACCTGTCGCAGTTGAAGACCTATGCCTTCCCGGCCCTTGGCAAACTGCAAGTGCAGAGCATCGACGCAGACGCTATCGCTGCCTGCCTCCGCCCAATCTGGACAGGCAAGCCGGAAACCGCACGCAAGGTCCGCAGTCTAATCATCCGCACGCTGCGCTTTGCCCGACCCGATGGCGCGCTGTTCATCGGAACGCTTGGCCCCGCTGTTGCCGACCGCCTGCCCGCGCAACCCAAGCGCGGGAACTTCGAGGCCATGCCTTATGCCGATCTGCCCTCATTCATGTCACGACTGGCAGACAAGGGCGGTATAGGTGCACTGGCATTGCGGGCAGCGATCCTGACCGCCGCACGCAGTGGCGAGGTTCGCGGCGCGACATGGGGCGAACTCGACTTGGATGCGGCGGTATGGACCATCCCGGCGGAACGGATGAAGGCCCGCCGCCCGCACCGCGTGCCCCTGTCGCCAGCCGCGCTCGACCTGTTTCGCCATGCCCTGTCGATCAAGCGCACGGGCACCGACCTGATCTTCCCGGCCGCGAGCGGCAAAGTGCTTAGCGACATGACGCTGACGAAGGTGCTGCGCGACATGGAAGCGCCTTGCACCGTGCACGGCTTCCGTTCGACTTTCCGCGATTGGGCCGCCGAACAGACCAACCATCCCGGTGAGGTGGCCGAGGCGGCGCTTGCCCACACCGTCCCTAAGGCAGTCGAAGCCGCCTATCGTCGCACTGACTTTTTCGACAAGCGGCGCGATTTGATGGCCGCATGGGCAACATTCGCGACCGGCGATGGCGGGGCGGATATTGTGCCGATCAATGCGAATATGGGCCGGTAAGCTGCGACCGTCGCAGCATTGTTTACGGGAACCACCGCTTTGTCTGTCCAATGCGTGAAATTATCCCCGGAAATGGCTGATTTTAAGCGATAGAACACTTGCGGGAAGACTCCTCCCGATTCATGATGTTCCCCACGCGTTCCGGCGTGCCCGCGAGATCGCGGGCGGGAACCGAGAAAGGACCATGACACATGGACCCCGTGCTTTGCAGCATCGCCGACGCTGCCCGGCTCTTGGGCATCGGCAAGACCAAGACCTACGAACTGATCGACGCGGGCCAGCTCGCTACGGTCGCCATTGGCGTCCGCCGCATGGTGACGGTCGAGAGCATCAAGCGGCTGGCCAAGGGCACCGGCTTGGACGAGGCCGCGTGAGGTGGCCAGGCTGACCGAGGCGGGCAAAGGTGCCAAGCGGCCAAAGCGCCGTGGGCACATGTTCCTTGTCGATGTTCCGACCTTCGCCAAGGTTTGCAGCCTTGGCGATGCAGACGCTTCGGCGGCTTACCTGATCCTCGCGGCTGGCACCGGGCCGGACAATCGCACCAGCACATGGTCGCGCGAGGCCATCAACAAACGCACTGCCCTCAACTGGCGCAAGGCCGACGGCGCGATGGCGAAGCTGGAACAGAACGGCCTGATCCGCTGGCTGTCGGGAAAAGGCACCCGCAAGCCGAGGATTGACCTTCCGCCGGTCGAAACCCGCCAGCCCATGCAAAAGCACGTCGCCGCACTGGCCAGCCGGATCGCACAGGGCGAGCAACCGCGCACAGCTCCTGAGAAGGCCGCCGCGACGCTTGGCAGGCAACAGGGCTGGCTGGCTTGCGACGATGCCGGGGTGTGGTCTTGCGTGCCCAGCCGACCGGCCAAGATGGCATTCTTGCCGATGGAATTGGTTGGCGACGCGTTCGGAGCTACGGATAACACGGCGACAACCATTGTGGATCGTATCCGCAAGTCGCGTGACCCGATGGCCCTGCAATTGCTGGTGGACCTCTACGCCCTGCAGGACCTGGCTGAACAAGGCGGAGTGGATCGTCAGCACTATTACACGAAATTCGACCGAGAGACTGGTCCCGCGACCGGATCGTTGCAGCTCTGGAAATTCGAGCGAGGGGGAGAATGGGTGGCATGGAACGGCCCACTCGACCACCACCGACGCGAACCGACCGCATCGGAGAAGAAGCAAGGCAGGAACGCGGGCAGCGACTTTTTCGACCGGGCGAGAGTTCTCGCCGACGCGGGGGCTTTGGAATGGGTCTATTACCTTGCCGAGGACGACTCCCCCACGTCACCGCTCATCTACCCTGCCGCCGTTCAACGGCATGGTAAGATGGTGTGGACCGAACTGGAATCGATCGTGGGCGGGTATGCCACGCGAGCGGCTTGCGCCTTATCGCACGATGCGGCCGACAAGCTTGACTATGCGAAGCGTTGGGAAAATTGTGCGCCTTCCAATTTTCTGCTTCCCGCCGACCGGCTGGCCCGCCAAGCCGCGCTGATCGGTATTCCTCGCCTTCGCCATCGCGCCCGCACTTCCAATGCCTCGCGCTGGCGGCAAGAGCTGGTCGAAGGTGCCAAAAGCAACATAGCGATGCTTCGCGGGATCATCGCTGAAAACGCGCCCGCGTTACTCGATGAAGCTGATCGCCGCTTTGCTGACTTCAATGATGCTTCAAAAAAAGCTTCAACGTTGCATCAATGCGATATCAACGATACCTCACAATCGGGTAAGCACAGCTCCCCATCCCTTCGGGATGGGGGCGGCGAAAACGAATTTTCGCCTCCCGCGCACGATCCTGATTCACCTGATGCGGGGCCTGCCACAGGCGGCGTGATGGATCGACGGATGGCGGCATGGATGGCGGATGCCGAGGAGCATTTCAGGGCGGCCGGCGAAAGGTTCTGACTATGAAGGCCGAACAGCACTTCCGCGAAGCTGCCTACTGGATTGCCAAGGCCCCACCGTTTCCGATCGCCGCTCCGCCCGTCGGACACGCGGTAGTGATCCGTTTCCCTGTCGAGCGTGCCCGACGGACACGGCCGGCAATCGAGCGCGATCGGCATGGATGAGGCCCATCCCCGCGCGCTCTGGCGGCAATGGTACGATCATGGCGGGGACTTCCCGGCCGAATGCCGGGACATGACCTGCGGGGCGCGGACGCGGGCGGGGACACCGTGCAGGCGGCGCGACCTGTATCGTTCCGGGCGCTGCAAGCTGCATGGCGGCCTGTCGAGCGGCCCGAAAACCGCGAAGGGAAAACGGCGATCAGCACGCAACGGAAAACAGGCAGCGAGGGGCAAACCCCATGAGAGGGGGAAGAAACCTGATGATTTAGGAAAATCCGGCGGTGCAGCGCTCCGCTAAAGTAGGGGTAAATAGAAATGGGCGGTTTCGGCTCCGGGCGATACGGCGGCAGGCCAACGGCAGACGCATCGCTTCGCATTGATCTGGCATGGATGCTGCGGACGGGGCGGGCCGAGGAAGGGCGGCACATATCCGGCATCCTGTCATGGAATCGGGGCGGCGAGGAAGCTGGCTCGATCGGCTATCAGGCGATCATGCATGTGCCCGGCGAGGAGCGGCTGGAACTGTCCTATATGCGGGGCAGCGGCGATGATCGGGAACAGGTGCTCCAGACGGTGCGGCTGTGTCATACGGTGCCCAACTATGGTGGCAGGCGCTGGTGGATGATCTGCCCCTATGGCGGCATCCGCGTGGGCAAGCTGTATCTGCCGCCCGGCGGGGATCGCTTCGCATCCCGGCAGGCATGGCGGCTGGGCTATCAGTGCCAGCGCGACGCGGCGCGGGATCGGGCGTTTGAACGGCTGTTCCGGCTGCAAAAGAAGCTGGGATGCGATCAGGGGTGGGAAGCCGGTCTGACCCGCCCCAAGGGCATGTGGCAGCGGACGTTCGAGCGGCACATGGAACGCTATTGGCAACTGGACGAAGAATGCGCCGCCGAAATGATGGTGCTGGTGGGACGACTGGCTGGGCGATAGGCTGGCGAATGGTGCCAGCCGCGCTTGCCGATCATCGCCGGACGATGCACAACGCCCGCGCAAGAGGGGAGCCGCGCACGTGCCGGAATTGCAGTTCAAGGGCAAAGAGTTCGTTTACAATCACCACCTGACGGTGCCTTTCCGCCCGCTTGAAATGCAGGCTGACAAGGGAATTGGCGATCCCCGGCTGGACGGCAACCTGATCGTCCATGGCGATAATCTGCACGCGCTGAAGGCATTGCTGCCGATGTATGCGGGCAAGGTGGACTGCATTTTCATCGACCCGCCCTATAACACCGGCAACGAAGGCTGGGCCTATAACGACAACGTCAATTCGCCGATGATCCGCGAATGGTTGGATGCCAATCCCATCGGGGTGGATGACGGCCTGCGCCACGACAAATGGGCCTGCATGATGTGGCCTCGGCTGAAATTGCTGCATGAGTTGCTGGCCGAGAACGGTAGCCTATGGATCACGCTCGATGATAATGAGGTGGCCAACGCGCGGGGCATTCTCGACCAAATTTTCGGGCAATACAGCTTTATCGGCCAGATTGCCTGGCAGAAGAGAACGTCTAGGGAAAACCGCGCTGTCCTCTCACCGAGCATCGACCATATATTGGTGTATTCCAAGTGCTTGAAAGATACTTGGAGGCTTCACCGAAATAGGCTGGCTCCTGACGGCGGAAATCTCGGCAATCCTGACAATGATCCGCGAGGCCCTTGGACCTCTGTGCCATTTTCTGCACAAGGCTTTAGGGCAAACCAAGTCTACAAAATTACAACTCCGACGGGGAAGGTTCTCGATCCTCCTAAAGGCCGCTGCTGGGGAGCGACGGAGCCGGAGTTCATCCGCCTTCGCGACATTGAGAAGAAGGTCTATTTTCCAAAGGGTGGCGACGGGCGACCTCGCATCAAGCAATTCCCGGAAGATCAAAAGGGATTGGTCCCTGATACTCTCTGGCTAGCCGACGAAGTAGGTGACACCGAAGGATCGAAGAAACTGTTACTTGAGATCTTTTCAGACATAGCTGTTGACTTCCACGCTCCCAAACCGACCGAGCTTGTAGAGCGATGCATCGCGATCGGGGCGGGCGACGATGCCTTGATCCTCGATTCTTTCGCCGGTTCCGGCACCACCGCCCACGCCGTGCTTGCCGCCAACGCCCGCGACAATGGCAATCGCCGCTTCATCCTTGTGGAAGGTGAGGATTATGCCGACACGCTGACCGCCGAACGGGTGCGGCGCGTCATCAACGGCTACAGCTTCACCGGCACGCAGCGCGAGGAGCTGCTGCGCGAACCGCTGACCTTCTCCAAACTGAAACAGGCCAACACCCTGCTGGAGAAGGTGCAGCAAGTCGAAACGCTGGACGGGCCGAAGTTCGACCGGATCAAGAGCACCGTGAAAGACGGCGCGCTGATCGTGACGGGCGAACGCGACGTGGCGGAAGCCGCGCCGGGCCTTGGCGGGGAGTTCACCTTCTGCACGCTGGGCGATCCAATCGAAATGGACGCGATCCTTGCCGGCGAAAGCCTACCGGACCTGAACGCGCTGGCGGGCCTGTTGTGGCACACGGCCACGGCAACCCCGATCGATCCCGCCACCATCGCGCCAGCCGCCGATATTGCGGAAGGGCTGCACCGGCTGGGCGAACTTGGCGGGCGCACATACTGGCTGGTCTATCGCCCCGATCTGGACTGGCTGAAATCGGGCGCGGCGGCGCTTTCGCTCTCCATGGCCCGCGCCATTGCCGCCAGCGCGCCGGGCAATCATCTGGTGTTCGCGCCCGCCAAGTTCGTCAGCCGCGAGCTGCTGGCGCGCGAGCGGCTGGACGTGGACTATGCCCCCTTGCCCTTCGCGCTTTACCGGCTGGAGACGGCATAAGTGGCCTTTCGCGAGCTGGACTATCAGGCCCGCGCCCTTGCCGCGCTGGACGCATGGCTGGAGCGGCTGGGCAAGGAAAGGGCCAAGGCCGACAAGGTGGCCGAAGTGCGCGCGGCCAACCCGGAACTGGACATTCCCCTGCCGGACTTTCCCGCCAGGGCATGGGAACGGCTGGCGGACGATAAAGGCGTGCCGGGCGGGCGGGCCTATTCCCCGCGCCAATCGGGCGATGGCCAGCCGGTGCCCAACGTGACGTTGAAAGTGCCCACGGGTGGCGGCAAGACCTATCTGGCCTGCGCGGCACTATCGCGCATTTT
The DNA here is from genome assembly GCA_001899715.1 of Sphingobium sp. 66-54. Taxonomy (GTDB): domain Bacteria; phylum Pseudomonadota; class Alphaproteobacteria; order Sphingomonadales; family Sphingomonadaceae; genus Sphingobium. The sequence continues at coordinate 449,503 of MKWI01000016.1, read as the reverse complement.
CGGCCGCTATGTTTCGGCCAATACCGGCATGGTGCTGTGGATCGTTCCGAACGAGGCGATCTATACCCAGACGCTGAAAGCCCTGCGGGACCGCGACCATGCCTATCGCCAGACGCTGGACCGCGCGGCGGCCAACCGGGTGAAGGTGCTGGAAAAGGGCGATCCGCTGCACAAGGCCGATCTGGATACGCATCTGTGCGTGATGGTGCTGATGCTGCAATCGGCAGTTCGCCGAAACGAGGATCAGTTGAAACTGTTTGGCGACCGGGGCGACGTGCACGGCTTTGTGCCAGCCGATGGCGAGCAGGCGGCGCACAAGGCGATGTATGAGGCGATCCCGAACCTTTCGATCTACGACCTTGGCGATGGCGGCCCGCCTTGGCCGATGGTCAAGGCCAGCATGGGCAACGCCATGCGGATCGTTCGCCCCGTGGTTATCATGGACGAAGGGCAGAAGGCGGTTTCCGATCTGGCCTTCCGCACGCTCTATGGCTTCAACCCCCGGCTGGTGCTGGAACTGACCGCCACGCCCAAGGACGTGAAGGCAAGGGCGGCCACCGCCAGTCAACCCGCGCAACCGGCGCGTCACGCCAATATCCTTGTCGAGATCACCGGCCGCGAACTGGAACGCGAGGGCATGATAAAGATGCCCATGAACGTCGCCCCGCTTCCCGCTGGCGAATGGCAGGCGACACTGGCCAAGGCTTGGGAAAAGCTGGGCGATCTGGAAGCGGCGGCGCGTGCCCACGAAGGCGACGGCGGGCGCTATATCCGGCCGATTCTGCTGGTGCAGGTGGAGCGCACCGGCAAGGAACAGGCCGAAGCCGGTTTCATCCATGCCGACCATGCGCGCGATTGGCTGAAATCGGTTGCCGGGCTGGAAGCGGACGAAATCGCCTACAAGACCGCCGAACAGAACGATCTGGACAAGCCGGAAAACCGCGAGTTGCTAAGCCCCCAGTGCCGGGTGCGCGCGATCATTACCAAGGCGGCGCTGGCCGAAGGCTGGGATTGCCCCTTCGCCTATGTGCTGTGCGCGCTGGCCGCCAATGGCAACGAGGCGGCGCTGACGCAGCTTGTCGGGCGCATCCTGCGCCAGCCGCACGCGGAAAAGACCGGCGTGGTGGCGCTGGACGAATGCTATGTCTATGCCCATCGCGCGGACACGCAGGCGACATTGGCCGCGATCCGCAAGGGGCTGGAGGGCGACGGGCTGGGCGATCTGGCGGTGGACGTGGCGCTGGGCGGCGGCGCGGCTGGCGGCGGGCAAGGCGGCGAAGCGCGCACGATCAAGCGGCGCGAGACATTCCGCCATCTGACAATAGCGCTCCCCAAAGTCCTGAGCGTGGAAAGCGATGGCGCGGTGCGCCCGTTCGATGCCGAAACGGACCTGTTCCCTCTGATCGACTGGCAGGCGCTGGACCTTGCCCCGCTGGCCGGACGGCTTCCCAAGGAGCGGCTGGGAGACGATCACCGGCTGATCCGCCTGCGAGCCGGGGACAGCGGCGTGGAAGTGCTGGGCGAAGCCGAAGCCGTGGCAACGGCGGCTGCGTTCGATGCCGCCTATGCCGTGCGTTCGATTACCGATCTTGTTCCGAATGCCTTCACAGCGTGGAGCCTGATCGACAAGTTGCTGACATTGTTGCGCGGGCGCGGCTGGGGCGATGACGATTTTGGCAGGCTGGCCAGTTTCATCGTGGACGAACTGCGTAAGGAACTGACGCAGGAACGCGAACGGCAGGCCGAAGCGCTGTTCGCCGCCGGGCTGGACGCGGGCACTGTCCAGTTTGCCTTACGCGGCGACGATCACGACTGGAGCGCGCCGTTCGAGCTGGCGACCGCGCAGCCGGAAACCGCCCCGCAGCTTACAAACGCGACCGGCGGCCCGCTGGAACGCAGCCTGTTCCTCCCGATCTACCGCGCGGACCTGAACGACGAGGAACAGGAAGTGGCGGTCTATCTCGACCGCGAGGCGGCCGTGCGCTGGTGGCACCGCAACGGCGCGTCACGCGGCAGCTATGGCCTGCGCGGCTGGCGGCGTGGAAATATCTACCCTGACTTCCTGCTGGCCGCGACCCGCGACGATGCCAGCCGCGAACGGATCGTTGTGCTGGAAACCAAGGGCGAGCATCTGGCTGGCAACGCGGACACCGAATACAAGCGGAAGCTGCTGGACAGCCTGACCGCCAATTTCCGCGCGAACGCCACAACGCCCGATGGCCTGCCCCTGCCGCTGGAGCCGTTCGACTTCACCGCCGCGCTTGTCGTTTTCAGCAACGTGCAGGCGGAATTGCCGGGTATGATTCATGCAGGGAATTGACCCGGATCGTTCGCCAGCATTCGCCGCTATCCGGCATACGATGGGGGATATAGTGGGGGAATTAGAGAATATATTCGCCCCATATTTTATAAATTATCATTTTATATCAAATGAATAGTCCGATTAGGTTATAATCCAACTCGGAGCCACTTCCTAAAAACTCAAGAAAACGGCGGATTTCCGCCGTTTTTTCGCTCTAAAGTACCAGATAGGTTAAATGACCTTGTCGGCCAATATTGGCGTAACCTTCTGTTTTTATATCTATTTCTGGCATATTCGAAAAGTTCGAATCCGGTTTGGGTCTCCCTAGACTCCACCCTTGGGAGCCGCTGGCTGGGCGGTCAGTTCCAAGAACATGCAAAGAATAGACAAGAAAGCATCCTTGAACTTCCAGCGTTTCATTCGATATCTAAAATATTTAACTTGCAGCCATCCCCTTATCGGACACATGGGATTGAAGGCCTATAATATCGCAGGTAACGCTGCTCGCTAATCTCCGCTGACGACCCATCCTTGCCATTCAGTCGCTGATTTTTAATTCTGGATTCTGACGGTCAGCTCTCCAGATAGATTCGCCTCCGAGTGGCCGATAGCGATCGTCCAGCTTCCGGGATCCAGGTGAGGTACCTGCCGCTTTGAACCTGACCGCTTTAACTCTCCTTCCGCACAGCGACCTTTCCCGCAGTGCGCAGATTGTGAACCCGGTCACCGATGCGGCTGGCGATTGCCCGCTCAGCGTCTCCGACGAGCTCTGGCTTGCTGTAAAATACGATCTCAAGCCGGTACTTGCCGATATCGCTCGTGCCGACGCTAACGGTGATGGAAGGAGGTCGATCGTCTTCTGTCCGTGATACCGCCGGCGCGCCTCGTTGCCGCTTCGAATGGCCCGCAGCCGTGCCCGCGTAAGCCGCAAGTGCGGCTTCTTCGATGGCGGCGCGCTCGGCAAAGAGATTGGCGTCCGGCTCGAACGTCATGCTGAAGACATGCCGGACGCGCCCACCGGCATGGCCTTCCACGCGAACCGGCGAACTGAGCAGTAAGCTGTGCGGAAGGATAACCTCCCTTCCGGTGCGGTTGAACGATCCATCCTGCTTCTCGAACTCCCTGAGCCGCGTGACCAGCAGGTTGAAGTCCATCACCTCGCCGCGCTTGCCGCCGATCTCGATATAGTCCCCGACCGAATAGGCGCGCGACAAGGTACGCAGCGCCGAGCCGGAGAAGCACATGATCAGTTCCTTCATCGCGATGACCGACGCCACGGCGAAGGCAGTGAGCGATAGCGCGAAGGTGCGCAGTTGCGGCGCCCAGATCATCACCAGACCCACAATCGCAACGAGGATCAGCACATTGCGCAGGCTGGCAGTCCAGCGGCGCACGACCAGTGGCGGGAACCCCTCCCCTCGCTTCAATGCCCGCCCGACCAGGAAGCGAATGACAAACAGGGCGGTCAGCAGGGCTGCCGACGCCAAAATACCGGACTGCAGCAGCTGTTCTCTTAGAATTTCAGACATCATGGCTCTGGCTATAGCCTCATTCGCCCCCGCGCAGCACATCTACCGCCAAGGCAGCCATTATGACAAAACACAAGATTCCCGAAACGACAGACCTTGGCCGAGGAAACGGCTTAACCGTGACCTACGCCGCCGACATAACTGTCATTCCGGGGCTAGGGTTTGCTTGTCGAAACCGGCCTTTCATTCCGAGGCTACCACTGGCATGGCTCTCGCGCGAAACAGCACATAGACAGGCAATTTGAACCACAAGGTCATACTGGCCATGCAAAGGAACCGCCGTGAAGCTGCTAGATGTTGTCGTGCCGACTTACGTGCAGATGCTCAACGCGCTCTCGGCCTGGATCGGAAAGGCTGAGGCTCAGATACCCGGCGGCCAAGCTGAAGCGCTCCTTTCCGCCCGCCTTGCTTCTGACATGTATCCGTTGTCCACGCAGATACGCTTCGCATGCGCGCAGGCGCAGGAGGGCGTGTTCAGGCTGCAGAGGCAGCCGTTCCCGCCTTCTGTGGAGGTGCTGCTGAATGAGGGCCGCAACGCAGCCGAGCGCCCCGGCTCGATAGCGGACGCTCGGTCGAAAATCGGCGAAACGGTGTCGCTGGTAGAGACGGCCGCGTCGAACGCCCGCGACATGGATCCGGCGACTCCGATCGCTCATGCGCTACCCATCGGCATGATCTTCGATCTCACGGCCGAACAATACGCCCGCGACTGGGCGCTGCCTCAATTCTATTTTCACGTAATGGCCGCCTATGCGATCCTTCGGGCCGAGGGAATGGAGCTCGGCAAGGCGGACTACGTGGCTCACATGTTCGCTTACCTGCGTCCCGGCACAATGCCCTCTTATTGAAGCTGCAATAGCCCTTCCCGCCGACATAGCCGTCGTTCAGACCATCAAGCCCACAGTCTGAGACTGCCGTCCGTTCATGTGGCTGAACCGGATTCCCGAACATATCGGGAAGCCGGTAATGTTCAGATTTCTGTTCGCTCCGACAACGTCAGGGCGTCGTCGATATCGACGCCGAGGTACCGGACGGTGTTCTCGATGTTGGTGTGGCCAAGCAGGATTTGCACCGCCCGAAGATTGCCTGTTGCTTTGTATATGAGTGAGACCTTTGTTCTTCGCATCGAATGCGTACCATACTCTCGTCCGTCGAGACCTATCGTCGAGACCCATTCATCGACAAGGCGCGCATATTGGCGTGTACTCAAGTGACCGAGGTAATCGATCCGGCTTGGGAATACGAAGTCACAGATCGTCCCGCCGCGCCGATCAAGCCATGCTTGCAGGCTTTTGCGGGCCTCGGACATAATCTCGAATTGCACCGGACGCTGCGTCTTTTGCTGGATAACGGTTGCGTGATCACGAAACGACCCTGCGCTCATCAGGTCGCCTATCCTGATCTTGACCAGATCGCAGCCACGCAATTTGCTGTCGATCGCAAGATCGAACAGAGCCCGGTCGCGCAGGCGCCTCTGTTCGTCGAGATAGAAACGGATTGCCCAGATATCGCGCGGCTTAAGCGGTCGTTTGGCCCCTACGTTTTTCCCTGCGTTCCAGGGTCGCCAATCATGTATGGCGGGGTCGAGGTCTGAATGTCCCATGATAGTTCTCCGGTGGCCAGAATTGGCCGATCGGAAAAATATCGGAACATTGCCGTGTTCGGCGATTTGAGCTTTGCGACATCTTGCCAAATTTTGCCAAATCCGCTACATCACAGCCCATGTCGACGATGAACATCTCGCTTCCGGATGCGCTCAAGGCGTTTGTAGACCAGCAGGTCAACGTGCGTGGTTACGGCACTAGCAGCGAGTATGTGCGGGAGTTAATCCGCAAGGACCAGGACATTCAGCGCCTTCGCGAAATGCTTCTGGACGGCGCCAATTCTGCAGCCACCGCGCCGGTCGATGCGGGATATTTCCAAGGCCTTCGTGACCGTGTGACGCAACGCGCGGGGTCGTGACTGCAAAATCGGTCATACCGCGCGCCAAAGCGCGGGGGGATGTCGACCTTGCGGTCGAGTATTATATGGACGAAGCCGGTGCGGATGTGGCCTTCGGCTTCATTGATGCCCTTGAAAAGGCCTATACCTTCATCGGGGAAATGCCGGCGGCAGGATCTCCGCGGTGGTCTCATGAACTGAATTTGCCCGGATTGAGGACCATAGGGCTGAAAGGATTTCCGTGGCTTGTTTTCTACCTTGAATTCGAGACCCATGTGGATGTCTGGCGCGTGCTCCATGCCAAGCGGGACATGCCAGCTTGGTTGGCCAGTGTAGATGATTAAATCGCCGCCAATCCGGACGTTAGGCACATGATTTCCGAACCCTGATAGCGGCCGGTCATTCAGCTTCGGTGATCGACCGCTTCAAGACATTCAAACATTCGGTCTTGTCGGCCGAAATGTTGAGGTAACGAACATGCAGAATTACCCCGACGGTGCATGAACTGCCTTCTTCCAGTTGAGCGGGAACAATGGTATCAAATCTGCATGGACGATAATTTTCTGAATCAGTTGCAGTCCGATATTGCATCTTTGGATGCCGCGGCCAAGCAGAGCGTCATTTCTAGAATTATTGTGAGACTCTTAGGCGAAACTCGCAATTTTCAACGCGGAGGTGAGGATTACCACGTTAGTTTGGACGGGCCTGATTTGTTGCGCTTGGCCATTTTGCTGGAGTGTGGCGCAGCGCAACTGCAAGACTTTTTAAGAACTTTCGACGAGCGGCTCGAGCAAAGTTACGCAAGATTGAGCGAATGCGACACTCGTGAAAAACAAGAAAATCACAGGAATAATGAAGTAGTTAGTCGCGCTGAAGGCATGATAAGCGGTTCAGGTTGGACTTTTATCGGCGAACAACATCAGCAAGCGATATCCAGTATCGAAATGGATCGATTTTCGTCGAGAAGTGATATCTACTTATGCAAGTTAATATTATCCAGTGGGCGGCTGGATTGGGTTCAGCTTTCCCATTTGCTGATCGGAATCGAACTGCCAGATGCGAACGAGTTCTTTGAGCGCATCCGTTACGACGTTGCTGTGATCAGAGGGGGAAGCCATAACCTTAACATGGTGCCGCTTTGGCAGGACCTTGATAAGCCTTTGGTAGCGCAGCGACGCGAGAACTTCATTGGGCGTGCTGCTGCGACTTCAGCGTTCGACGATTGGCTCCGCAATTCCCTGGCTGGGAACAATTTTAGATTCCAGAGCGATGATCAGGAGGTGCAGGACCGGATATACGAGCGTCTCGTACACCAAGAAGATAGCTGGTGGGGTCGACCCGTAGTCATGATTAGTCGTGAGATCGACGAATGGCTGTCCGAGCTCGACCAAGAGGTATCTGAACGGGATTTCGACCAAAACCCTCGTGCTTTGACGTTTGACGTGAACGCGAATGGGTTGATCGATCTACAACTTGAACAGAATACGGATGGTCATGATGCCGAGGCAGAACAGCGTTTCATGCTAGTTCAAGCGGCGCTAGCCGATGCCACTGCTGAGTGCGATCCAGCCAGAGTTCAAGCGAATGACGTTATCGGCACATTGCAAAGCTACGGTCAATTTCTGGGCGATAATTACACGGACATCAAAGCAGTAGCGGTCGTACTATATGGCAATAAGCTACGACGGCAAATTGAACTGCGTGACGATCCGACAGAGTTAGCGGCCCCGTTTTCCGCTCAACAATCGGTAAGTCTTCGTACCCTATTGGATGCGCATAATATACTTGTAGCGATGGATGCAAACTTGCTCGCCATTGAATAGGCATCCTATGGTCCGGATCACATAGGTCCGGCGATTTCGCCGACGGACATCATCGCGATTACCCGTATTGCGAGAGACAAGGAGATTGTCACTGAGCTCGCCTTTACGGCGATCAGCGATAGCGTGGAGGCCGTTCCTGAAAAAGCTCCGCCAGACGATCGGCGTCGTCGCTCAACTACGCAGGCGATCGTCAACTTCTTTAAGACCTTGGGAAAATTGGCTTGGAAATCAAGCTTAATTCAGACTACTACTAAGGCGGCTGCGATCTATTTGGTTCAGGAAAACTTCCCCTGGCTCAGTAGGATATTTACGGATTATCCTGTGATCATCCGCATTCTCTCTTGGATTAACCGGAGGGACGTACCATAAGCCATCGGCTTACATTGCTCGGTTATGACGGCGATTTATCACTGCGTGATAGCCTTAGCTGCCCAAGTGGAGATTGGCATGACCCTCCTAGTATGGCCTCGTCAACATGGTCACCGCAACTGGACATGCACTCAGGTTGGTGTGTGACGCTCGTTCCGAACCTGCACTGCCACCTAGCGCTAGCTGGCCGGACGGTGTCTTTGGCTGGATAACCGTGCATAGATGGTTGCCGGGCCCATGGCTCATGAATAGCTGGTAATACCGCAAGCAGGTAGGCTTCGAAGGTCGGAACGCCGGAATGTAAAACGATAAACTGACGCTGGCGCGATCGTCTGGAAAGACAGCTTAAGCCAGGGCAGCCTCGGCAGCGGACTTTCAGAATAGTCGAACATTGTCGCCACTCCAATCGCCCGGGCCAATAACGCGCCATCCCAGTCATTCAGTATCCTGACGAGGCAGATGAACAAATGCCGGCTTTCATGGCCAGCAATCAGGATTCGCCGAGACGAACTTTGGGCGCATCACCGCTGATTATCGAAGGAGCAATGCACCGGCCATTGCCTGCCTTCCATCGCTATGCTCTAGCTCAGCCTCATGGGGAATCTGGACGCTATTGAAAACTTCATCGCCGCATGGCGCGATACCGGCGGCTCGGAGCTGGCTAACACGCAGAGTTTCATCAACGGCCTGTGCGGCTTGCTCGACGTCGATCCGCCATCCGGAAGCCGCACCGACGATGCGCACAATCATTATGTCTTTGAACGCCGGGTTTTTCAGGACAATGGCGATGGCACCACCAGCTTCGGCCGGATCGACTGCTACAAGCGCCATGCCTTCATCCTCGAGGCAAAGCAAGGCAGCGACGCAGACCGGCTCGCGGCCGGGCGCGGCGAGGACGATCTCGACCTGTTCGGCCAGACGGCCAGCACGCGCGTGAAGCGCGGCACCGCAAGACGGGGTACACCGGGGTGGGCCAAGGCGATGGTCCAGGCCAAGGGGCAAGCAGAACGCTATGCACGCGCACTGCCGGTTGATCATGGCTGGCCACCATTCCTGCTGGTAGCGGATATCGGGTACTGCATAGAGGTCTATGCCGATTTCACCGGCACCGGAAAGGCCTACGCCCAATTCCCCGATCGTGCCCGCTACCGCATCATGCTGGAGGATCTGGCGCAGCCGGAGGTGTGCGAACGGCTCCGCGCGATCTGGATGGATCCGCTCAGCCTCGATCCCACCGCCCACGCCGCCCGTGTGACCCGCGATATCGCGGAATTGCTGGCGGTCGTGGCCAAACGCATAGAACAGCGCGGGCACGATGCGGAAACGACCAGCGGTTTCCTGATGCGCATCCTCTTCACGCTTTTCGCGGAAGATAGCGGCCTGATCCCGATGGGCAGCTTCACCAGCCTGCTCAAGCAACAGCGCGCCCATCCCGAACATCTCGCTCCCCAACTCACGGCCTTGTGGGCAGCGATGGACGAGGGCGCCTTCTCGCCCGCGCTCGGCGTGCCGCTGAAGAAGTTCAACGGCTATCTGTTCAAGGAACGCACCGCCATCCCACTCAAAGCGCCAGAGCTGGAAGTGTTGATCCGGGCGGCCGAGCATGATTGGACGGCGGTCGAACCGGCGATCTTCGGCACGTTGCTGGAACGCGCGCTCAATCCGAAGGAGCGTTCACGGCTCGGCGCGCATTACACACCGCGCGCTTATGTCGAGCGGCTTATCGGCCCGGCCATCATGGAACCGCTGCGCGCCGATTGGGACGGGGTGCGCGTCGCAGCCGCGTCCCTCATCGAAAGCGGCAAGGTTGGTGAGGCGCGCACTTATGTCGAGGCATTTCACGCGCGCCTCGCGCAGACGAAGGTGCTCGATCCGGCCTGCGGGACGGGCAATTTCCTCTATGTCGCCATGGCGCGGATGAAGGAACTGGAGGGCGAGGTGCTCGACCTGCTGGTCGAATTGGGCGACGACCAATATGTCGCGGAGATCACCGGCCACACCATCACGCCCGAGAATTTCCTTGGCATCGAAATCAATCCACGCGCGGCTGCGATTGCGCAACTGGTGCTGTGGATCGGCTATCTGCAATGGCATTTCCGCGTGAGCGGCACGGACCGCGCTCCGCCCGAGCCAATCCTGCGCGACGTCCGCACCATCCAGCAGCGGGACGCGCTGATCGCCTGGGATGCGCGGGTGCAGGAAGTTGATGCAGACGGCCACCCTGTCACCCGCTGGGATGGCGAGACGATGCACGCTCATCCCGTCACCGGCCGGTTGGTGCCCGACGAAGCCGCACGGGTTCCGGTTCATCGTTACCAAGATGTCCGGGCGGCGGTCTGGCCGCGTGCGGACTTCATCATCGGCAACCCGCCCTTCATCGGTGGCAAGGATGTGCGGGAGCGGTTGGGCGATGGCTATTTCGAAGCATTGTTTGCCACAACCGACGTGCCCGAGAGCGCAGATTTCGTGATGCATTGGTGGGACCGCGCTGCATCTGCGGTTCGCAGCGGCGCAACACGGCGATTCGGTTTTGTCACCACCAATTCGATCACGCAGGTGTTCAGCCGCCGCGTCATCGCGAAGCATCTCGACGCCAAGAACCGGCTGAGCCTGATCTTTGCTATCCCCAACCATCCGTGGATCGACGAGAAGGACGGCGCCGCCGTACGTATCGCCATGACGGTCGGAGCGCCCAGCAAGATGGTCGGCCAACACTGGGCGGTCACCGACGAGAGCGGCGCACCGGATCACATCATCTTTACTAAGCGTACCGGCCAGATCAACAGCGACCTGCGGATCGGGGCGGATGTGACGACGGCGGTGGCACTGAGGGCTAACCGCGACCTGTGTTCGCCGGGTGTGAAACTGCATGGCGACGGCTTCATCCTAACACCGGCCGAAGCGGAAAAAATTTCTCCTAATTCATTGATAACGCTTGATTATACCCCTGAATTTGCGCTATATAATAGCCAGCAGCCAGCAGCCAGCAGCCAGCAGCCAGCAGCCAGCAGCCAGCAGCCAGCAGCCAGCAGCCAGCAGCCAGCAGCCAGCAGCCAGCAGCCAGCAGCCAGCAGGTTTCGATCCGCAGCGGAAGGCCGGACGAGACGCAAGTCGTGTTCGCCTATCGCAACGGTCGCGATCTCGCGGCGCGGCCACGCGGCGTTTTCGTCATCGATCTGTTCGGTTTATCCGTGGCGCAAGTGCGGGAACGCTATCCCGCCATTTATCAGCACCTTCTCGCGACCGTAAAACCGCACCGCGATCACAACAACCGCGCCAGCTATCGCAACAATTGGTGGCTGTTCGGTGAGCAACGCTCGGAATTACGCAAAGCGCTGAGCGGTCTTACCCGTTATATCACGACGATCGAGACGGCCAAGCACCGTATCTTCCAGTTCCTGCCGATGTCGATCGTGCCAGACAACAAGCTGGCCTGTATCGCGCTCGACGATGCCTATTGTCTTGGAGTACTGTCGAGCCGCATCCATGTCGCATGGGCAACGACCAGCGGGGGCAGACTCGGGGTCGGTGACGATCCGGTTTATGTGAAATCCCGCTGCTTCGACCCTTTCCCCTTCCCCGCCGACGTACCTGAACCGCTCAAGCATCGCCTCCGCACCGAGGCCGAAGCACTCGACGCCCTGCGCAAGCGCGTACTCGCCGAGTACGCCGACCTGACGCTCACCAAGCTCTACAACGTGGTTGAGACGCTGCGTTCCGGCCGTGCACTCACCCCGGTGGAACGTGATCTCCATGATCGCGGACTCGGCACCCTGCTACGCGAGCGACACGACGCGATCGATAAGTTGGTCGCCGAGGCTTATGGCTGGCCCGTCGATCTGGCGGACGAGGACATCCTGCTCCGTCTGGTCGCGCTCAACGCGGCACGCGCAGCGGAAGAAGCGCGCGGCCTCGTCCGCTGGTTGCGGCCGTCCTTTCAGGCGCCCGATTATCAAGCGCCGGTCGCCGAGAGGCTGGACCTGGGTGAGGTTCCGGTCGCCCTGCCCGACAATGTCATCCCTTGGCCCGGCTCGCTGCCCGAGCAGGTCAGAGTCGTCCAGTCAATATTGGCGATCGCCGCCACACCGCTGACCCCACAGGATGTAGCCCGCTCGTTCCAAGGCAAGCGCGCTGCATCGGTGCGGCCGGTGCTGGAGGCGCTCGCCGGGATCGGCATGGCCCGACGTTTGGGCAACGATCGCTACGCCGCATAACAATCGAGTAGCCATCCCCCAACCAGATCTCCGGCCTCGCGGGAGAAGTGGAGACGATTTGCCATCAGTGCCGTACCATTCGGCATTGGCGAGCGCCGACCACAGATCAGCGCCTTACCCACTCACGATCGACCGCTGCTGCAAATTAGACTGCTGGGAATGCCTTGGAAACCTTGTCTACTAAGAGAAGATGGCCTCCGTAGCCTGGATATTGGGCCACCCTCCCCTCCCTGGGAGGATGACCGAATGACCCCCTGTATCACCAAGTTTGCAGGACCGCTGCAAGCGCTAGGCTGCGAGTCGACGAAATCCAGAATCGGAGCGGAAATTCCGGTCGTCGTCGGCGTTAGCCCGAAGATCGACCCCACGCGTCCGATGCATCGCATTATACCGGCCGACAAGCAGCCGGATTTCCGGCGTTGCATGGCGGAGCGCATCGGATAATTTCGTCATCAACGCTGACGTCCTTCCCCTCCCCGCGCTCTCCGCCATATAGTCCGCAAAGATATCAAACGGCGTATTGAAATGTCCGGTCAGTTCCCCGTTTGCCCAGGAGCATCGCTGGAAAACCAAATCCAAAATCTGCCGCTTCATCTTATCGGGAAGATGGGTGAGTTGCAGATGCGCGGTCCGCCCCATTTCCAACAAGCCGATGCCATCGCGCAGCAGGGCGCCAGGCGTGCCGGGTAAAGGATGCGGATGGCGGAGCGACGTTACTTGCCCGGAAAGAAACGCATCGCCTGACCGGACGTCCTCAAGATCGCTGCGGATGTCCTCGAATTCCTGCCGGCCGCACCGAAGCTTCCTCAGCAGATCGAGAAAATGCTCCTCCAGCACCTCCTGCCGTACATAGCGCTCCGGGCATTTCCCCCGGAATCCGGAGCAATGATAGTAGATATACTTGCCCTTCTGCATCTGGGCCACAACGGCGCAATCGCAATGCCCACATCTTATAAGACCGGTGAATGGGAAGAAGAGTGGTTTCGCGCGAACGTTCGTAGCGCTGCGACTATCGAGGGTCTGCTGGACCGCGTCCCATATGTCGGCCGAAACCAGCGGCTCATGAATGCCCTGATAGATTTCTCCGAGCCATTCGAATGAGCCGGCATAAAGCCGGTTTCGCAGAAGACCATGAACGGTGCTGACACTGATCGGTCGGCCGCTCCTCTGGTAGCGCATCCCCACTTTCCGGGCCATGGCCGTCACGTCCTTCAAGGAATATGCCCCTGTGGCATACCAGTCGAACACCGGGTCACGATGGGTCCCAGTTCCGGGTCGGCGGCAATGACCTTCCTCCCCTGCCCGTCCTTGACGTTGCGATAGCCGACCGGCGCGCAGCTTGGCCAATGGCCCTGCTGCGCCTTTTCGAGCATGCCCTTGCGTGTTTCCTCCGAAAGATTGTCGATATAGGCTTTGGCCATCAGCACCTTGATGCCGTGGACGAACTTTTCCGAGGATCGGCAGCCGTCGGACATGACGACATTCTCTTTGACGAAATGCACCTCGACGCCGAGGTCATCGATGATCGCCCAGTCCTTCAGGTTACGATAGAGCCGGTCGGTCTTCTCGACGAGTATGATCCGGACCTCCGGATACCGGCGCAGATAGCGCAGCATGTTGCCGAAGGCGGTCCGGCTGCTCTTCCTGGCGGTTTCCAGATCGACATGGCTCGATACGACGGCGATGCCATTCAGCGCGGCATAGTCTTCCAGCAGCTTGACCCGCGTGGGGATGGAATAGCCCTCACGCTGCTGATCAGGCGTCGACACCCGCGCGTAAAGGACCGCTTCGCGAAGGTTAAGGGGATCGTTGTTCTTACGGTGTTTGTAACGGCTAACTGCACTTCTCGGTCGCGCCAACGCATTGCTCCTGTTGAGGTTCTTCTCATTGCGGAAGAGCCTCTGGCGCAACAGTGGTTACTTAATACGATACCGAAACAATTCTGAGGCCAGAAGCCCTAGCTATTCTCCTGTCGCAGATCAGCAGATTGAGCGCCTCTTTACGTTCGGCGGGATAACACTTATATATTCTCCTTAAGGAGATGATTTATGAATGCGCTGACACGAGCGTTCACGCCTGCTGAGGCGGCTGTCCTTGGCGGATTGGAGCTCAAGGCCGTCAACAATGCAATCGACAAGCGCATTGTCGAGGTGCCGGTTCAGGCATCCAGGCGGCGCGAGCTGACTGCGGAAAATGTGCTGCAACTCAAGCTGTGGCATGAGATCGGCCCGATCCTGTCGCAGGAGCGCCGCCAGCGCCTTTTCGGCCTGATCCGTGAAAACCCTTCGGCTCGTACGATCAGGGCGGACAATCTGGTGATTGTCGACGTTGCCGAGGCGCGCAAGCAGATCAGCCAGCGTACGAAGGATCTGGCTGAGGCCGAGGCCATGGTCGCCAAATTCCGGGATACCCTGGGCGGTAAGCCGGTGTTCAAGGATACCCGCATTCCGGTTCGGCTGGTCGCCGCCATGCGGGCCCAGGGAGCAGATGATGTCGAAATCCTATCGGGTTATCCCAAGCTGACCGCACGACAGCTTGAGCTGGCTGATATCTGGAGTGCGGCCCATCCGCGGCGTGGCCGGCCAAAGTCGCTTGCCGATCGAGGGCTGAAGGCAAAATCATCACGCCGGGCCAAGCGCGGCAGCGATCCGCTTTCGCACATATGAGATTTTTGATCGACGAGTGCCTGCACACCTCGCTGGTCGAGGTAGCGCAGGCACGCAATCACGAGGCCTGGCACGTCAACTGGCTCGGTCTGTCCGGCACGACCGATTGGGATTTGATGCCACGCATCATCGCCGATGACTGCACCTTCGTGACCAACAACGCAGCTGACTTGCACGTCAAGAGATCCACGCCGGGCTGATCATCGTCGTGCCTCAAGTGCCTCCGGCCGAGCAGCGCGAACTCTTCGACGCGCTGCTATCCGGATTGAGAGCGGACGAAGAGCTTCTGAACGAGGTAATCGAGATCACGATCGACGGAGAGGACATCCTTTTCACCCGCTACGATCTGCCTGGCCCTTGAAACGACGCTTTTGCGGTGCCGCACGGTAGCGCCCATAACCGACCTTCACGAGCAAGCCTTCGTTGCACATTGAGGAGAGATAGTAGCGAGGAATGCCGATGCTGGTGAGATCCTTCGTTCGAACCTCACCTCTTTCCCGAGCAAGGGCAATAGCACGTTCTCTCAAAGACGGCTTCGGGCCTCCCTCCGATCTCACCCGCTCGGCGCGATCACGTTCACGTTTCCGAATGCCATGCGTCGGCTCTCGTGGAGGTGAGAGGGGAGCATCAGAAGCAAAGATGGCAGCTTCATCTGACTGCACGAACAAGGATTTTCTTGCTAAAGCACGGAAACGTGATATGGTTTTCCTTGCCTCATAGGATACGAAAAGCAGAATTGTTTTAGACGTATCCCGAAATGGGAGCCATCATTTTACATAGTGAGATGATTGGTGAAATCGTAATGCGATTTCACCGCCGCTTCTATGATCTGCATTGATTTAGAGCGCTCCATCGCCCTCGTTGGTCGGCCTCGATACCAGCGATGCACTGGTCGTGCGCGTGAACCTTGTCGAGTTCGCCGCGCAGTTCATCGACTAGCGAGAGCCGCCCCTCCACGTCGGCAAGGTCGAGCGGGAAGACAATCGCCGCTTGCTCCGCCTCCCAGTCGGCGCGCGCGGCTTCCAAGGCGCGGCGATCCTGCTCGATCTGCCGTTCGAGCCGGGCGATCTCTTCATCATAACCACCGAGTGCGGCCCGCTTTGCGCGGAAATCCTGCTCAAGCTTTTCCCCCGCCGCACGCTCGCGCTCGCCAGCGGCGAGAAGCGGTGCCAGGCGATCGCCGTCGGTGGCGGCGCCCAGTGCAGCAGTGAGCATGGCGATTGCCTCATCACGGCGCTGGACATTGCGTATGGCTTGTGCACGCGCCTCGGCGGCCGTGCGATGCAGGTCGAGGGTTGTTGCCTCGATGCAGTACGGCCTTCAGTCTCCGGCTTCCGCCGCCTTGAGCTTGTTGAGCAACCGCCGCACCTTCACCGGAGCGATGTCATTGCTCATCAGCACCGGGTTTAGGCTGAAGAAGTCGCTGGTGCGCATTTCCGCCTGCACGGCCTCCAGCATGGCACCATCCTCATTTTGGAAAGTATCGTGCAATATCTGGATCATATGCTCGTTATGTGCGGCATCGTCGACCAAATGGTTGCGGCGGGTGGCGAAGAAATAATGGGTCGTGCCATCGGTTTCCGGCGTCACCGTGTGCAGATCATACTGCCCAACCGTGTTGTGGAGGCCGAGCGGCTCGTTCACCTTGTCCTGCGTCGCGCCGACGGAGAGCTGGATATTGGCCGGCGGAGTCCATGTGATATCGAAGAAGAGCTGCGTTTCGCCCGCCGGATCGGGCAGATAGGGCGAAAACAGCAGGCTGGCCGGCCTCTGCGTCCAGTCCCACCGCGCCTGCACGGATCGCGGCGTCTCGCGCACCTTGGCCATCAGCGGTGACAGCGTGCCCTTGGTGCACAGGAAATCGCCGTGGAGGTGGTCGACATGGCTGAGGTCCATGACGTTATCGCTAATCAACTCATAATGGCATTTGACGTGCAGATAGGTGTGGCCCAGCGCGGTGTCCGGCCCGTCATCGAGATAGCCGAAATCGGGCAGCAGGCTCTCGTCGGCCGGCTCCTCGCCCATCCATACCCAGATGAAGCCGTAGCGCTCCAGCACCGGGAAGCTGCGGACCAGCGCGGCCTTGGGAATATTGCCGTTGCCGTGCGGGCTATGCGTGCATTGGCCGCTGCAATCGAACTCCAGCCCATGATATTTGCACACCACCTGATCGCCGTTGCGCGTACCGAGGTGCAGGGGCGCAAAGCGATGGGGGCAGCGGTCATGCAGGGCTACCGCCGTGCCGTCCGCCTTGCGGTAGAACAGCACGGAGGTCTCCAGCAGGATGCGGTGGAACAGTGCCTCCGGCCCTACCTCGCTCGACAGGGCGCCGACATACCATGCGTTCAAAAGGTAGGTTTCCGCCAAGGCGGCCTTGTTCGGTTGATGCTGGACCCTGATATCCATCTCGACCTCGCTCTCCCTATATCTTATATTTCTGTATCAGAATATTGAATTAATTATATTTATTTAAATATTTTCCTCCCGAACCCGGGCCGGATCAAGTCTCGTTGCGCCCGCAGGGCCTTTGCCCGGTCCTTCTTATCTCGCTTCCCGGCCATCGGTGGCCAGGCTCGACGCCTTTGGCGGCGTTCTCATTCTTATGGGCCCTCCATCCTGCCCGCAGGAATGGCTCCTGTCTTTCAGGAAAACCGAGCCGGTCTATCATAATCTTGCTGCCCCGGCGCCGTCAGCCCTCCCCCTCATGCCGCCGCCGGCTCGGAAACCGCAGCCACCGCGTCCCGGCACAATGCCGTGGCCAGTAGTTGCGTCACCGCCTCGCCGCTGGCGCCGGCCGCATCCTTGGCTCGCCACGCGACGAAGCCATCCGGCCGCAGCAGCGCTGCGCCGGCCGGGCCGATGCCGAACGCCTCGGCGAACGCGCCCTGCGGGTCGGCAACCGGCCCGCTCCGGTCGAGTTGCGCCGCTTCCAGCGTGACGCCGAGTCGCGCCGCCGCTTGTCGGGCCGCCTCGCACCAGGCGCCGCCTTCGGGCCCGGCGAGCAGTGCGAAATTGCGCGCGCACAGATCCAATGTGGAGATCGTCTTGCCGTCGCGCACCAGCGGGACGTGCGGTGCCCGGCTGCCGGGGCGGCCCCGCGCTGTGGCCGGGTTCTCCCAGACGCTGTTCAGCGCGTCTTCCCCGGCGATGATGGCCGGTGATTGGTAGCGATAGCCGATTTCCATGCTCAGCTCGTCGACCAGCGGCTGAATATCGTCCATCCCCAACTCCGGGGCTATGCGGCGGACATAGCGCGTATAGGCCTGCTCGATGGTCAGTTCGCCCACCGGCCTGCGTTCCTGATCGTAGGTGTCGAGCAACGCGGGCCCCGCCTTCCCCTTGAGCACCATCGCCAGCTTCCAGGCCATGTTGTGCGCATCCTGCACGCCGGTATTGCCGCCGAAACCGCCGGTTGGCGGCACCACATGCGCGGCGTCGCCCATCAGGAAGACCCTGCCCGCCCGGTAGCGTTCGGCGACATCGGCCACCGCCTCCCATGTCGCGATGTCCTCGATCTCGATCGGCAGGTCCGGCACGCCGATAGCCGAGCGGACGATCTCCACGCAGCGCTCGACGGTGATCCCTTCGGCAACGTTCGTCGCCTCCGGCTTGCTCACATCGCCCACCGTGTTGACGACGAGGAAGCCCGAGGAGCCGTCACGCACCAGGCGGAAGAAGCCGCGCAGGTCCGGGTTCAGCACATAGATGACGCCCAGGTTGCGGTTCGCCAGCCAGGGCCCGCAATCGGCGCGGAAATAGATGGTGATGCTGTTGGAGAGCAGGCCGTGGCCGTGCATGGCGATGCCCAGCGCCTCGCGGATCGGGCTGCGGTTGCCGTCCGCCGCGATCATATATTTGGCGCGGATCGTTGCCGTCTCGCCGCTGTTGACGTGGCGGACCCGCGCGGTCACGCCGGTCGCGTCCTGCTCGAAGGAGAGCAGCTCGGTCGCGAAATTGAGCCCCGCGCCCCGCGCCTGTGCTCCGTCGCGCAGGATCGGCTCCAGGCTCTGCTGGGTCATGAACAGCCGCTTGGTCGGGCTGAACCGCTCGACGCCCTCGTTAAGATTGCCGATATAGCTGGCGATCTCCTTGCCCGCGAGCGACTCGACGGCGTTGATGCCGCCGTCCGGATCGAACTGACGCTCGGACTCGGCGCGCACTACCGGTTCAAGACCGGCAGAATAAAACGCCTCTATGGTTCGAAGATGGAAGTGCCCGGCGCGCGGATGGATCGCCGTTCCCTGATGCTTCTCGACCACCAGCGCACTGATTCCATGCGTGCCGAGCAGCGTTGCCATCGACAATCCAACCAGGCTGCCGCCGACCACGAGCACGTCGCATTCAGTAACGGCCGCCTTGCCGGCACCCTCGCCAAAGAGTTGGTTCACGTTCCTCTCCATCCCTTTTCTGTTCATCTTTTTATTGATGACTTTAAGATCATCACTCTTGTTATCATTTTTAGGCGAAAACCTTGGGAAATCGCTGCCCTGCCCCGCCGCGAATCTTGCAACCGGCCTGCATTGTGCATAGACTGCACTATCGCGGCTATCAGGAACCCCCACATGGCCTTACAGAATCCTGCTATTCCGGCAGCTTCTCAGCCAGTTTCCGTGAGCGAGACGCACGGCATCGCGCTATGGCCGCAGAACCGGCTGCTGATGCATAGCGATGGGCTCAACTGGCGCGGCCTTTACGCCTCTTACGCCACAGAGCAGGCGTGGACCGCTTCGCTGCCGGCGATCGACCATCATTGCGTCGCTTATTGCGTCAACCAAGCCAACGAGATCACCCGCCGGTTCGAGGGGGACGGGCGCACGCAGTCGGCGGTGCTGCGGCCGCGTATGCTCGGCACAATCCCCGCCGGAGTGGCCTCGCACTGGAAGGTCAGCGGCTCGGCGGACGTGCTGCTGGTCTATCTCCACCGCTCGGTCGTCGCCCGCGTCGCCGAGGAGGTTCTGGAGATGGACGCCGGCCGGGTCGAGCTTCGCCCCGTCCTCGCCGAGGTTGACGCGCTGCTGGAGCAGCTCGCGCTTTCGGTCCTCTCCTCGATGCAGAGCCAGAGCCAGCACGGCGCGCTCTATGTCGAATCCATCGCGCAGATGATCGCGGTGCAACTGCTGCATGAGCATGCCGCCCATCAGCAGCGCCCCCCGCCCAACGTGCCACGGATGAGCCGGCCCGGCATGCGGCGCGTGGCGGAACTGATCGAGGCCGCGCTGGACGAGGACCTCGGCCTCGGCACGCTGGCCGCCGAGGCGGGCATGAGCCCCTTCTATTTCGCGCGTTCGTTCCGCCAGCATTTCGGCGAGGCACCGCACCAATATCTGCTGCGCCGGCGGATCGAGCGCGGCAAGGAACTGCTGAGGCAAACCGATACCAGCCTGGTGGAGATCGCACTGGCCACGGGCTTCTCTAGCCAGAGCCACTTCACCGCCACCTTCAAGCGTTTCGTCGGCGTGACGCCGGGGGAATATCGCCGGGCAATGTGAGCGGCCGACATAGGGCGGATCGACATTCAGGTCGGGCCGAGCCGGAAGGGCGATTTTCTGTCACCTGGACCGCAGCATAAGCGAGCCATGTGAGCACAGGACGCGCAGAAACGCCCCTTGCAGGCCGGTATGGATTGAATGGCGGGCCGTCTTAAGGCGGAGCCGCGCCGTTCTTTGCCCTCCATCGGGAGCCCGTCAGAAGAAACCGGCGGTCCGTCAAGCGCCCGGACGAACAGCTAATCCGGGGCCGTCTCGCCCATGCCTTGCCGATCATCGAACGGCGCGTTGGGCGATAATCGCCTCCGCCGTGCTCCTGCGAAAGCACACCGACTCTCGCTCTACCCGCCCCACGCCACGATCGCGCAGGCGGCCATCCAGAAAACCAGATACTCGCACCCGCCCAGATTCCACAGCCACTGCCCCCGCGAGACCTTGAGCACGGAGAGCGCCGCGACCAGCATGAACGCCGCCGCCAGCCCGGCCGCATAAGGCACCCACCAGCCGCCGATCAGGCACGCGGCCACCGCCACCTCGATTCCCAGCGCCAGATACATGAATACGGCAGCAGGCCGATAACCGGCGGCCTCGAAGAAGCCCTGCGTCACCGGCCGCGCGAAAATCTTGGCCGCGATATGCGGGATGAAGAACAGTCCGCACAGGACGCGCAGCGCAACCATCGGCTCGATCATGGTGAGATGCATCACCCCTCCCCCTCCCCGGCTCCGCCGCCGTCAGACGATCTCGAACACGTTGTAGATCGCCCCGTTGGGCAGCCGGTGCCCGTGCGCCACGCCGATCACCCGGTTCAGCCAGTCATATTTCCCGGACGAGGTCTCGAAGCTGGTGGTGATCCGCATGTAATAAGCCAGTGGACTCACCGCGTCCCCTCTCCCCAGTGCGGCCAGCACCTCGGGCTCGCCATGGCGCAGGCCCTGATAGCGCAGGCCGATCAGCGCGCCGTCGTCGGTCTCCAGCAGCGTGCGCACGTCGATTACCCAGGCGCCGTCCGAGCGGACGACCTGCCAGTCGCTGCCGCTCGGCAGGATGGTGCCGCGCAGCCGCTCGCCCTCGAAATAGCCGCCGGGCAGCGCCGCGATCCGCCGGTCGGCGGTCGGCGTCTTGCCGAGATTATAGGGCGGGGTGATGTCCAGGAAGAAGGTCATCAGCGGCCGCCAGCGCAACTCGCGCATCTCTTGCGGCAGCACGGTATCGAGCGGCGGACGGTTGGCGGCCATGGCGTGTCTCCTCGTTCTTCTGTTCAGGCGATGCCGCTGGCGCGGGCCTGCTCGTGCGCCATCACCGACCAGTCGGCACCGGCATGGCCGTTGGCGATGGCGGAGAGCAGCCGGTCGCGGCAGATACCGGCGGTCGGCAGCGGCACAGCCAGCGCCTCGCCCGCGCCGAGCGCGAGGTTGACGTCCTTGAGGCCGGTCGTCGCGGTGAAGCCGGGCGCGTCGAAATAGCTCTTGTCGACGATCATCTTGCCGTAGATCTTGTAGGCCGGCGCAGCGAACAGCCCGTCGGTCAAAATCTCCAGCAGCGCATCGCCGGGCAAGCCGCATTTCTCGCCGAGCGCGAAGCCCTCGGCCAGCGCCTCAATGGCCGCGGCGAGCAGGAAGTTGTTGACGATCTTGGCGGCCGCCGCGCTCATCGGCAACGGTCCGGCCGGGTAGGTGCGGCGCCCCATCGCGTCGAACAAGGGCTGCACCCGCGCCACCGCGTCGGCCGGTCCGCCCGCGACGATGCCGAGCTGGCCCGCTTCCGCTACCGGCGGGCGCCCCATCACCGGCGCGCTGATGAATTGCTGGCCGGCGGCCTCATGCGCCTCGGTGATCGCCTTCACCTGCGCGATGCTGTGCGTGCCCATGGCGACATGGACGGCACCCCTGGCCAGCCCGGCGACGAGACCGCCCTCGCCCAGCGTCACCGCCGCCAGCGCCTTGTCATTCTCCACCATGGAGACGACGACATCGGCGAAAGCCGCCGCATCCGCCACGCTTGCCAGCCGCGCCGCGCCGCGCGCGACCAGATCGTCCCCCTTGGCGGCGGTGCGGTTATAGACGCCCAGTTCGTGCCCGGCGGCGAGGATCTGCCCCGCCATCGCCACGCCCATCTTCC
This sequence comes from Sphingobium sp. 66-54, assembly GCA_001899715.1. GTDB lineage: Bacteria > Pseudomonadota > Alphaproteobacteria > Sphingomonadales > Sphingomonadaceae > Sphingobium. The sequence goes on along the minus strand of MKWI01000016.1, from coordinate 427,052 downwards.
CCAAACCGACAAATGCGACCTTCATCGTCTCTCTCCTATTGTTCCGTTGCGCGCAGGCCGGTCAGATACCGGCCATGCACAGATATTTGAGTTCTACATAATCCTCGATGCCGTGGCGGGAGCCTTCGCGTCCCACGCCCGATTGCTTGATGCCGCCGAACGGCACGACCTCGGAGGAGATCAGCCCGGTGTTGATCCCCACCATGCCGCACTCCATCCCTTCCGCCACACGCCACACCCGGCCGAGATCGCGGCTGTAGAAATAGCCCGCCAGCCCCACCTCGGTATCATTGGCCAGCGCCAGCGCCTCCGCCTCGGTATCGAACAGGAAGATGGAGGCGACCGGGCCGAACGTTTCCTCGCGGGCCACCAGCATATCGGGCATGCAGCCGGTCAGGATCGTCGGCTCGAAGAAGGTGCCGCCCAACGCGTGCCGCCGCCCGCCCAGCGCGATGCGCGCGCCCTTGGCCACCGCGTCGGCGATATGCTCCTCCACCTTGGCGACCGCCGCCGCGTCGATCAGCGGCCCTTGCGTCACCCCCTCGGCGGTGCCGGGGCCGCAGCGCAGCGCGCTCACCGCCGCCGTCAGCTTCTCGACGAATGGCTTGGCGACGGAGCGCTGCACCAGCACGCGGTTGACGCACACGCAGGTCTGCCCGCTGTTGCGATATTTGGACTGGATCGCGCCCTCGACGGCAGCGTCGAGATCGGCATCGTCAAACACGATGAACGGCGCGTTGCCACCCAGCTCCATCGAGACCTTCTTCACCGTGTCCGCGCTCTGCCGCATCAGCAGCCGGCCGATTTCGGTCGATCCGGTGAAGCTGATCTTGCGCACCACCGGGCTCTCGGTCAGCGCGCCGCCAATCTCGCGCGCGCTGCCCGTCACCACGTTGAACACCCCGGCCGGCACACCGGCGCGCTCCGCCAGCACGGCCAGCGCCAGCGCGGAGAGCGGCGTCTGGCTCGCGGGCTTGAGCACCATCGTGCAACCGGCGGCCAACGCCGGTCCGGCCTTGCGGGTAATCATCGCGGAGGGGAAGTTCCACGGCGTGATCGCGGCGGTCACGCCCACCGGCTGGCGGATGACGACGATGCGCTTGTCCGCCTGCGGGCTGGGGATCGTCTCGCCGTAGAGCCGCTTGGCTTCCTCGGCGAACCATTCGATGAAGCTCGCGGCGTAGCCGATCTCGCCGCGCGCTTCGGCCAGCGGCTTGCCCTGCTCTCGGCAGAGGATCAGCGCGAGGTCCTCGGTCGCCGCCACGATGAGGTCGAACCAGCGGCGCAGGATCGCCGCACGCTCGCGGGCGGTGCGTGCGCGCCACGCCGGTAGCGCAGCCTCGGCGGCAGCAATCGCCGCCTGCGTCTCCGCCCGGCCGAGCGCCGGCACATGCGCCAGCGTCTCGCCCGTCGCGGGGTCGGTGACGGCAAGGCCCGGCTCCCCGATCCATTGCCCGTCGATCAGGCAGGTCTCGCGAAGCAGGCTGGGGTCGGCAAGGGCGATCATCGGCATGTTTCTCCCGCGCCGCCAGTTTCTCCCGTCCCACCAGGTGCAGCGCAGCCTACAACCGCCATGGCTCGCACCGGTAAATCGGGGTGGGCGCACGCCCCCTCGATGGCAAGGCCCGGTTCCCCGATCCATTGCCCGCCAATCAGGCAGGGTTCCCTGAGCGGGCCGGGGCCGGCAAAGGCGATTATCGGCGTGTTTCTCCCGCACAGCCAGCTATTGTGCGGCCCATAGTTGCCGCCACGTGCCGGTCGAGTGGCGCGCGCGCATGACCCCTCGCCCGCAAATCGCGCTGGCCGGCGGGTAGATGGGTCAAGGCGCATCGCCGGCACCCTAGGCTACCAGCCGCAGCGGCTGCTCGATCAGCGCCTTGAATACCGCCAGCCAGCGCGCACCCACGGCCGCGTCCACCAGACGATGATCGACCGAGAGCGTGCAACTCATCACCGTCGCCGGCACGCAGGCGTCCCCCTTCACCACCGCGCGCCGCTCCGCCGCACCGACCGTCAGGACGCAGCCTCGCGGCGCATTGACCGTTACACCGGCCGATTCGACGCCAAACGCACCCAGATTGACCACGGTGAAGCCGCTGCCACCCCGATTGTCGTCCCCCTGTGGCGTGCTGGCGCACGCGGAATCGGCCAAAAAATCCCCGATTTCGGCGGAAATGGCAGCCAGTCCCTTGCTGTCAGCGTGCCGCACGATCGACGTGACAAGCCCGTCTTCGGCCGCCGATATCATAGAAATATCAATATTATCATATAGTTGACTCGAACTTCCAATCCAACCAACATTGGCGTTGGGCACCTCGCGCAACGCCAATGCCGCTGCCCTGACAACGAAATCGTTGACCAGAAGCGTATAGGTTCCACACCCAGCCTCGTTCAGCCGCGCCCGCAAATCGAGCAGCGCGTCCACCTCGCAGCGCGCGGTCAGGTAAATCTGCGAGAGCCCTTCCCATCCCGGCGCAGCCGAATGCGCCTGCGGCGGCGCGAAGGGTTGCGCCACCGACGGGGAGGCCGGTGGCGCAACCACGACGGCAGGTGCAGCTACCGCCGTTTGGGATGCTCTTTCGATGTCGATGCGGACGATCCGCCCGCGTGCGCCGCTGCCGGACAGCCCTTCCAGCGCAATGTTCCGTTGCCGCGCGAGACGGCGCGCCAGCGGCGAGGCGGCGAGGCGCCGGGATCGCGTGACCTCCGGTTCAGCCCGGAGCGAGACCGGAACGTCCATTGGCCCCTGCTCGACGGGCGGTGTTGCGACGGTGGATATATCCGCTACCTCGGCCAGCGCGGCGTTGTCCTCGCCCTCCAGCAACAGCATGGCAATGGCAGTATTGACCGGCACGGTAGCTCCGTCATCAGCCATGATCGCGCCGAGAATGCCGCCTTCCTCTGCCTCATATTCCATCGTCGCCTTGTCGGTCTCGATCTCAACGAGCACGTCGCCCTTGGCCACCGCCGCGCCGACCGGCTTGAGCCAACGCGCGATGGTCCCTTCCTCCATCCCCGCCGAGAGCGCCGGCATCATGATCGTTCTGGGCATACTGCCGGCCTCCGATCGCGCTCAGACGAGCGCCAGCCCCTGATCGGCCATGACGCTGCGCAGGCCCGCCTCGATATCCGCCGGGCTGCAACACGCAGCGGCCTCCAGCACCTTGGAGATGCTGGGCGACGCTTCGCCGCCGTGCACCCGGCGCACCGGCTGGTCGAGCATGTCGAAGCAGCGCGCCTGAATGGCATCGGCCAGCCAACCACCATAAGAGGTGCCGGCAGAACCCTGCTCGACGATCAGCACATTGCCCGTGCGGTCGAGCGATTCCTCGATCAGCGGCCAGTCGATCCCCGCCCGATCGAGCGAGCGCAGGTCAATCACGTCCGCTGAGATACCGAGCCGGTCCACCGCCTCCACCACTGGCCGCACCATCGCCAGATAGGTAAGCACCGTCATCTGCTCTCCCCGACGCACCCGCTTCGCCTTGCCCAGCGGGATGTGATAATCGAGGTCGCCGACCGGTGCCGGCCCTTTGCTGGTGTAGAGATCGACATGCTCCAGCACGAGCACCGGATCCTTGCAGGCCAGCGCGCTGTTCATCAGGCCGACATAGTCATAAGGCGTCGACGGCGCGACGATCCGCCAGCCGACCGATGTGGCGAAGATCCCCGCCGGATCCATCGAGTGCTGCGACCCATAGCCGGTACCCATCGCCACCTTGGTCCGCAGCACCAGCGGCATCTCGCTATCGCCGCCGAACATGTGGCGCGCCTTGGCGATCTGGTTGAACACCTGATCGGCCGCGACCCACATGAAATCGGGATACATGAACTCGACCACGGGAATGAACCGCCCGTCCATGGCGATGCCGCCCGCGAGGCCGACAAAGGCGTTCTCGGCGATCGGCGTCCCCAGCACCCGGTCCGGGAAGGCGGCGGCGAGGCCGCGCGTCGCTCCGTTTGTGCCGCCCTTCAGCCGGTGGACGTCCTCGCCCATCACGACAATGCGCGGGTCTGCGCTCATCCGCCGTTCCATCACATCGGCAACGACGTCCACGAACCGCGCCTCCACGATTTCGCCCGGAAAGTCCTCCATCTCGACCACCCGTGCCTCGGCCAGCTCCGAGAGGTCGCCGCGCACGCCGAAATCGCGAAAATCTGGTGAAGGCCACAGCGCTGGAACGATACGGCGCTTGTCCTCATGATCCTCGACCAATTCGCCGGTAATGTCATCCATCAGCGCCTTCGCCCGCGCCCTGAGGGCTGCGACCGAATCCTCACCAATGAGTTGGCGCGCAGCCATCTCGGCCGCCACGCGCTCAATGGGATCGCGTGTACGCCACGCCTGTTCTTCGTCGCGGCTACGATAACCAAAGGCACTGCCCGGCAGCGGACCGTTCTGATGAAAATAGCGATAAACGTCTGCCTCGATAATAGCCGGCCCCTCCCCGGCGCGCATACGCGCAATGGCCTCCTGCGCCGCAAGGTGGACGGCCAGCGGATCCATGCCGTCGACCTTCCAGGCAGGAATGCCAAAGGCGAGTCCACGCGCCGACAAGCGCGATTCGGCCGTCACTTCCTCGACATGGGTCGAGACGGCGTAACGGTTATTCTCGATGAAGAAGCAGAGCGGCAGCTTCCATGCCGCCGCCAGGTTCATCGTTTCCAGGACGGAGCCGATATTGACCGCGCCATCGCCGAAATAGGTAAAGACAACATCGCCCGTGCCCGCACGTTTGTGCGCCCAGGCCGCGCCCGCCGCCATCGGCACGCCGCCGCCGACGATAGCGTTGGTGCCGAGATTGCCAGCCTCCGCCCAGCGCAGATGCATCGAGCCGCCACGCCCCCGACAATAGCCCTGGGCGAGCCCCAGTATCTCCGCCAGCGCGCGTTGGGAAATCGCACGAACCTCGTCGCCGAATGGCCGATCGACCGCCACGCCTTTTGGGGCTGCATAATGCAGGGCCTTGGCCAGAAACTGATGATGGGCCCTATGCGATCCATTGATCTGGTCACTGCCGCGCATAGCAAGGATGGAACCGGTTGCTCCCCCTTCCTGCCCAATGGCGGAATGTGCCGGCCCGTGAACAAGGCCTTGCCCGGCAAGCTCCAGAACCTTCTCCTCGAAGCTGCGGACCAACACCATTGATGCCAGCATATTGGCCAGCAGTTTTGGATCCGCAGCGACCCAATCGTCCGGCGTGGCATTAAGCTGCACCCACGGACTCATGGGCGTGAGTTGCTGGATTCCGGCCTTTTCCACGGCACCCTCTCATTATGTTGTCGGTTCTCCCGAAACCATGACAGCCGCGTTTTGTCAATTCATAGGATCCAATTCAGTAAATTTTTCTGGAAAATCGGGTAAATTTGGTGATTAATCTCCTCATTGTATCCGAATAGCAGTTCGAAGGATAGTTCGAGGATGGCGCAACGATCAGGCATGCCGGGGCTTCGCGGTGTCGAACATATCGGCTTCACCGTGCCGGATATCGAGGAAGCGACCTGTTTCTTTACCGACGTGATAGGCTGCGAATATGTCTATCGGCTGGGTCCGTTTCGCGACCCCGAAGGCGACTGGATGACGCGCCATCTCAATGTCCATCCCCGCGCGGAGGTGAAGGAACTACGCTTCTTTCGCTGCGGCTTCGGTCCGAATTTCGAGATTTTTGAATATGACGGACCGGATCGCCGTAGCGAACCGCCGCGCAACAGCGACGTGGGCGGGCACCATCTGGCCTTCTATGTCGACGATTTCGACACGGCGCTCGCCTATCTCAAGAGCCGCGGCCTGCGCATCCTGGGCGAGCCGACCGTACGGCACGATGGGCCAAGCGCGGGACAAACCTGGGTCTATTTCCTCACGCCCTGGGGCATGCAGCTTGAGCTGGTAAGCTTTCCAGGCGGCAAGGGTTACGAGCGGGACACAGCCATGCGCCTCTGGCACCCAGCCAATCCGGCGGCATGACGCTGGCCGGTACGGCATGGTCTGCTATGCAGCCAATGGTGTAAGCACGCCGGTCAACGGCAAAACCGGACGAGGAAAACGGTGAACGATCTTTCGGATATGGATGGCGCGCCCGCTGGCGAAAGTGCGCTCAGCACCCAACGCGTGACCGAGGAATTGCGCGCTCTGATCCTGTCGGGCGCGCTGCCTCCGGGGAGCCGGATCGGCCAGGAGGAGCTGGCGGCGCGTTTCGCCGTCAGTCGCATCCCGGTGCGCGGCGCGCTGGCGCGGCTGGAAAGCGACGGGCTGGTCGTCCTCAAGCCCAGCAGCGGCGCATGGGTCGCCAAGCTGGATCTTGGAGAATGCCTGGAGATCTACCGCATCCGCGAACGCATCGAGCCGCTGGCGCTCTGCGAGGCGGTGCCGCTGATGAACGAGGCAGACATCGCCGCGCTGGAAGCGCTGGTCGAGGAGATGGTGAAGAGCGCGGATACCGAAACCTTCCTACGGCTCGATCGGCAGTTCCATCTGGCCTCATATCGCCGTGCCGGCATGAACCAGCTCCTAACCATGATCGAACGCTTCTGGAACACTACCCAACATTACCGCCGGGCGTTCACCAAGCTGCTGGGCCGCGAGCGCAACTGGATCATCCATGCCGAGCACCGCCTGATCGTCGATGCCATCCGTCGCCGCGATGCCAATGGCGCCGGCAATCTGTTGATGGAACATATCCGCCGTACCCGGCTGGAGTTGGCGCAGCATGAGGATCTGTTCCCCACCGAGCAGACAAACGGTCGGCGACGGGCACGAAAATAAGATAGTATCGGGGCGGAGAGCTTCTCCGCCTTCTTATCACACGCGATAGTTTAGCTCACGCGCGCTGCCGCGCTACGGGTCGCTATACGGTCGAGAAGTTCGACCATTTCGCGCAATTGGCCGGTACCAATACCTGCGGAAATCAAAACAAAGCGGGATTTACGGTCTGGGAAAGGCCAGCCCTTGAGCCAACTGATGTTGTGCAGCAAGTGCTGGGCGCCCTGAATAACGGCGGGGCCTTCCTCTTCGCCTTCTACCGCGACGATCGCTTTGATGCGCAACAGGCTGGACCCGAGATTGCGCTCGATCCCGTCCAGCAGCAATTGCAATGCCAAGCGAGGCAGCGGCTCTTCGCGAATGAAGGACAGGCTGCCAATCTCGACATGGTGATGATCGTGCACATGGGCGTGATGGTGCCGATGGCTATCGCGAACCTCTGCGCTGGTCAGGGCGTCCTGAGCCAGCCATGCGCTGACCTCGGCCGTGCCGCGTTCCAGATCGTAACCGTCCCAGCCTAACAGCGCCGGCACATCGAGTGTCGGATCGTCAGCGTATAAAACCGGCGCGGCATGGTTGATCGCGGCGATCGCGGCACGGGCAGCCGCTTCCCGCCGGGGTCGCTCCCCAGCAGGCACCATATCCAGCTTGGTGAGGATGATGTTATCGGCCAGTGCAATCTGGCGGACCGCCTCGTCATGCTCATCGAGTGTGGCGGTGTAGTTGATCGCATCGACCACGGCGACCACGCTGCTGAGGCGATACAGTCCTTCCAAAGTCGGATCGGAGAGGAAAGCCTGTACCAGCGACACGGGATCCGCCAACCCCGATGTCTCGATGACGATGCGGTCGAACCGCGCGATCTCACCTGCCTCGCGCCGGTGGTAGAGACTGTTGAGCATACCGATCAGATCGCCGAACACGGTGCAGCATAGGCAGCCATTCTGTAGCACGACGATGGTGTCGTCGGACGAAGCCATCAGGGCGTGATCCAGACTGACCTCGCCGAACTCGTTGACGATGACCAGCGCGCCCCGCATCGCCGGAGCGGCGAGCGCGCGGTTCATCAATGTGGTCTTGCCGCTCCCCAGAAAGCCGGTGACAATCGTAACCGGCGTCCTGGGAGCGCCTTGACGCTTCTGTTCGCCGGCCGCCACGATCAGAAGATTTCGCAGCCCGGCAAACCGCAGGAGATAAGGCGATCAGACGGAAAGTTCGTGATGATTTCGCAGCCGTCCTTCGTCACCACCACTTCCTCCTCGATCCGCGCCGCGCCGGAGCCGTCGACGGCACCTTTCCATGTTTCGAGCGCGAACACCATGCCTTCTTGGAGAGGGGTATTCTGCCCGCGGTAACGCTTGGAGATGATCGGACGCTCCCACAGCGAGAGGCCAATACCATGGCCATATTGCAGGAGGAACGCCTCCTCCTCATTGCGATAGCCGAAGTCCTCGGCATCGGGCCAGACCTGCGCAATCTCGTCGATGGTGACGCCGGGGCGCACCTTGTCGATCGAATCGCTGATCCACTTGGAGGCGCCCTCATAGGCGTCGATTTGCGCGTTGTTCGGTTCGCCGCAAATGAAGGTGCGATAGTAGCAGGTGCGATAGCCGTTGAAGCTGTGCATCACATCCAGGAACACCATATCGCCGGGCTGAATGATCCGGTCCGAGAAGGTGTGCGAGTGTGGCCGGCCCCGCGCGCCCGAGACGGAATTGACGCATTCGACCCGCTCGGAGCCCAAGCGGAACAATTTGTCGTTGGCGATGGCGACCAGTTCGTTCTCGCGCGTACCGGGACGGATGGCGCGGGCGATGTCGACATAAGCGGCGTCGACCATCGAGGCGGCGAGCTTGAGCAGTTCGATCTCGTCCGGTGTCTTGATCTGTCGTGCGTCGAGCAGCGCCTGCTGACCATCCACCACCTCAATCCCGGCTTTTTCGAGCGCACGGAGCATCGGCAGTTCCATCACGTCGATGCCGATCGGCATCTTTTCGATACCGCGATCGACCAGTGCCTTACGGATCTGGCGGGCGAAATCCTCCTCCACATTCATCCACGGCGGCAGGCCGCCCTGCATGGTAGAAATGGGGGCGGCAACGTTGTCCGCTACCCAGGGCGAGGAGATGCGCTTGGCCGGCGCAGCCGGGTCCCACAACAGCGGCGCCCCCTCGGTGCCGCAGAGGGCATAACGCATGAACTTATCGCGCGCCCACTCGCCGATATGAGTGCCGGTGACGTAACGGATATTATCGAAGTTGAAGCATATGACCGCGCCGAGTCCTGCCTCGCGAATGGCATTCTGGGCGCGTTTCAGCCGGGCCTTGAACAGTCGGTCATAGTCGATCCCCTGCTCCCAGTCCTTGGCCTGAGTGCCGAAAGATGCCGTCGCGTGGGGTCGGTTATATCTCATGACCGTCTCTCCATTGTATCCGGTTCGTATATCTGACCAACCCTGAAACAGCCCTGAAAAATTCCTGGATCACATTCTCCAGTTTCCCGTAAACCGTCATTATCGGCCGTTGAAACGGATTCTCCCTGAGCTGTTTCCTATAAAGGACATTACCGGTCGAGCAAGAGCGGAAATCCTTTAATGGATCCAATCAGCAAAAACACCTATGCCATTGGCGTCGTGGAGGCATTGTTGCTGCTGCATGCTTCTCCTTCTAAGCTAGGGGGAATCCTATCCTGAACTGGTTTGACCTCCATGCATGGCAAAACAGCCGATATTACGCCGCTCCAACATATTATCGAACGCCTGCGCGATCAGCGCAGCGGATGCGATTGGGCAGTAACGCAGACCTTCGCTACCATTGCGCCTTATACGATCGAGGAAGCCTATGAGACGGCAGATGCAATTGCGCGCGAGGACATGGCAGCGCTCAAGGACGAACTGGGCGACCTGTTGCTCCAGGTAGTGTTCCACAGCCGCATCGCCGAAGAAGCCGGCGCGTTCGGCCTCGCTGACGTAATCGACACCATTTGCGCCAAGATGATCCGGCGTCGGCCGCATATTCTCGCGGAAGCGGCGGAGTCGCCGGGGTGGGAAGCAGTCAAGGCCATGGAACGCGCAGCAGCGGGCAATGACGCGTCGGCCCTGACCGGGGTGGCACTCGCCCTCCCCGCTCTCAAGCGCGCCGACAAACTCCAGAAGCGTGCCGCGATTGCCGGATTCGATTGGGACGACATCAATGATGTGCGCGCCAAGCTCCTGGAGGAGTTGGATGAGCTTGATCACGCATCAGGAAGCGAGCAGGTGAACGAAGAAATGGGCGATCTGCTTTTTGCCGCCGTAAACCTCGCCCGGCACCACAATGTCGATGCGGAAACGGCACTCGCAGCGGCTAACAGGAAGTTCGAGCGCCGTTTCCGGGCCATGGAAGCCATGGCCGGCGAGAACTTTCCCGACCTATCGCTCGATGAAAAAGAAGCACTCTGGCAGGCCGTTAAGAGCGCCGAATAAGTACCTTCACCTTACTCTGAGGGATGTCCGTCTGCATATACTTCTCTCAGACTTGCGCTGAACTGACGCCTTACATTTCGCCGCGCGCACGGCGGATCTCAAACCATTTGCGGACATTGGCGTTATGCTCGTCCAGCGTCTCAGCGAAGATGTGACCGCCCGCGCCATCCGCGACGAAATAGAGCGCCTTGGTCTCCGCCGGCCGAAGCACCGCCTCTATGGAGGTGCGGCCCGGATTAGCGATCGGCCCTCTGGGCAGGCCGGTCATTGCATAGGTGTTGTAATCGTTGACCGCGGTAATCTCCGAGCGACGGATGCGACGGCCGAGCGGTTTGCCCTTGGTGATAGGATAGATGATTGTCGGATCGGCCTGGAGCATCATGCCGGTACGCAGCCGGTTGCCATAGACGCCGGCGACGATGGGGCGCTCGGCGGGAATGGAGGTCTCTTTCTCGACGATGCTGGCGAGGGTGATCGCCTGCTCAGGCGTCGTGACGACTGCCTTGGCGGACCGCCTGGGCCATTGCTCAGCCAGGAAGCGCGTCATCGCCGTCTGCATTCGCGCGAGTACCGCCTTGCGCGTCTCGCCTTTCTGATAGGCATAGCTATCCGGCATTACGCTGCCTTCCTCGGGCACCGCTACGTCGCCAGCCAGATCCTTGTTTGACATCAGTCGCTCGTGGACGAGGATGGACGGCATCCCCTCGGGAATCACCACCAGATAGTTGATCGTCTTGCCGGACTGGAGGATGGCGAGAATGTCAGCGCTGCTGGCGCCAGTAGGCAGGCGGTATTCGCCCGCCTTGATGACGCCATCGTCGCCGAACAGCTTTGCCTGGAGTAGGAAACGATCGGCCGAGCGGATCGCACCCTGCTGCTCAAGTGCATGCGCCATGCCACGCAGGCTGGCGCCGTCCGGCACAACCATCGTGGTATCGCGCTTGAGTGGACCGGCATGCGTCCAGCCGCCGATAAAATCGATCGCGAAAAACAGAAGCGCTGCCGCGACGATCCCCAGGATGAGGCAGCCGGCGCGGCGCATGACGGACTAAAGAGCCTTCATCACCAGGCTGGCATTGGTGCCGCCAAAGCCGAAGCTGTTGTTGAGCACCGCGCGCACCTGACGCTTCTTCGCGACGTGCGGCACCAGGTCGACGCCCGCGCAGCCCTCGCTCGGATTATCGAGATTGAGCGTCGGCGGCACGATCTGGTCGCGCATGGCAAGGATGCAGAAGATCGATTCCACCGCGCCCGCGCCGCCCAGCAGATGACCGATTGCCGACTTGGTGGACGACATGGAGAGGCCGCCGATCGCATCGCCGAACAGCCGGCGCACCGCTCCCAACTCCAGTTCATCGCCGAGCGGGGTGGAGGTGCCATGGGCGTTTACATAGTCGATATCCGCCAGCGACAGGCCGGACTTGCGGATCGCCATCTCCATCGAACGATAGGCGCCCGAGCCTTCCGGGTGCGGCGCGGTCACATGATAGGCGTCGCCCGAGAGGCCGTAGCCGATCACTTCGGCATAAATCTTGGCGCCGCGCGCCTTGGCTCGCTCATACTCCTCCAGCACGACCACGCCGGCACCCTCGCCCATCACGAACCCGTCGCGGGCCACATCATAGGGGCGGCTCGCCTTCTCTGGCGTGTCGTTGAATCCGGTGGAGAGAGCGCGCGCCTGCGCGAAGCCGGCGATGCCGATGGGGCAGATAGTACTTTCCGCGCCACCGGCCAGCATCACGTCGGCATCGTCCATCGCGATCATCCGCGCGGCGTCGCCGATCGAGTGCGCACCGGTCGAGCAGGCCGTCACCACCGCGTGATTGGGACCCATAAGGCCGTATTTGATCGAGACCTGGCCGGAGATCAGATTGATAAGCCGGCCGTGGACGAAATGCGGGGAGACGCGACGCGGCCCCTTGTGCTCCAGGACGAGGGATTCGCTCTCGATACCCGGCAGGCCGCCGATACCCGAACCGATCGAGCAGCCGGCGCGCAGCCGCTCAGCCTCGCTCATTTCAGTGAGCCCGGCATCTTCCAGCGCCTGCCCGGCGGCGTCGATGCCGAAGACGATGAATAGATCGACCTGACGCTGGACCTTATGGTCGACGCGCTTGTCGGCATCGAAACCCCATTCATGGTCCTTGGGCTTCACCTCGCAGGCGATGCGGCAGGCATAATCGCTGGCATCGAAGCGCGTGATGGTGGCCGCGCCGGAGCGCGACGCCAGGATATTCGCCCAGCTCGTTTCCACGTCACCGCCCAGCGGCGAGACCATGCCCAGACCCGTCACGACGACACGGCGCATGTCACTCTCCCAAACCGTCGGGCGCCCGGCACCCGATTTTCCGTAATCCACGCATAAAAACGGCTCCCCGGCGGCGTGCGAACCCGCAAGCGGAGAGCCGTCTCAATCCCATGCAACACGGCGTGCGCCCACGGAGTTCCCGCGAGCGCGGCGAAACGCCGTTACTGCTTGCCTTCGATGAAATCGATCGCATCCTTGACAGTGGCGATCTTCTCAGCCGCATCGTCGGGGATCTCAACGCCGAATTCTTCCTCGAAAGCCATGACCAGCTCCACGATATCGAGGCTGTCCGCGCCGAGATCGTCGATGAAGCTCGCGTCTTCGGTCACCTTGTCCGCCTCGACGCCGAGGTGCTCGACGACGATCTTCTTCACGCGATCCGCGGTCTCACTCATGGGTTGTCCTTTGCTTGTGTGATCTCAATTCGCCAGATGCCCTAGAGCGTAGGAGAGAAAGTGACAAGAGGCTAGAGGAAGGGGACAAAGACATCGCCTTTCCATGGTTACGGGCAGGAAAACGGCGGTCAGCAAGGGCTCGGCGTTACTGATAAACCCCCGTGCAGCACCGGACTCCTATACGGTCAGATCATCGCCATGCCACCGTTGACATGCAGTGTCTGGCCGGTGACGTAACCCGCCTCGCGGCTCGCCAGATAGGCCACCGCAGCCCCGATATCCGCGCCCTCGCCCAGCGTGCCAGCGGGAATACGCGCGAGTATGGCCTGTTTCTGCGCATCGTTGAGCGCATCTGTCATGGCCGAACGGATGAAGCCCGGCGCCACACAGTTCACGGTGATGCCACGACTTGCCAGTTCCTGCGCAAGGCTCTTGCTCATGCCGATCAATCCCGCCTTTGACGCGGCATAATTGGCCTGCCCCGGATTGCCGGTGACACCGACCACGCTGGTGATGGAGATGATACGGCCGAAGCGCGCCTTCATCATCGGCCGTGCGGCCGCGCGGATCAGACGGAAGGCAGCCTCCAGATTGATGCGCTGTACCGCGTCCCACTCCTCATCCTTCATGCGCATGATGAGGTTGTCGCGGGTGATGCCGGCATTGTTGACCAGTACATCAAGCTGCCCGCCCAACGCTTCGACCGCTGTGGGGACAAGGCCGTCCACTGCCGTCGCGTCGCCCAGATCGCAGGGCGCGCAGACGTGATCGCCACCCAGCGCCGCCGCAAAGGCCTCCAGCTTCTCCACATTACTGCCCGAAAGCGCGAGCCGTGCGCCCTGCCCGGCCAGCGCCCGCGCGATCTCGGCACCGATACCACCACTGGCGCCCGTCACGAGCGCAGTCATTCCTGTCAGATCGAACATACTTTTCTGCCCCTTCTAAAGCCGCCCGACCAGCGTCTCGATATCGTCCATGGTGATGACGCTACTCACGCTCGCATCCGGTACGATACGCTTGACCATGGGCGCGAGCACCTTGCCGCCGAACTCGACATAATCGGTGATCCCGGCCGCCCACATCGCCGCGATGCTCTCACGCCAGCGCACTCGCCCCGTTACCTGCTCGACCAACAAGCGGCGGATCGTCTCGGCATCGCTGACCGGGGCGGCGGTCACATTGGCATAGACCGGCAGGAACGCACCCGGTGAGGCCGTCTCGGCCAGCGCCGCAGCCATGGTATCGGCTGCCGGCTGCATCAGGGGGCAGTGAAACGGCGCCGAGACCGGCAGCAACACGCCGCGCTTGATGCCGTGATTCTTCACCATCTCCATCGCGCGCTCGATCGCGCCTTTGTGGCCGGAAATCACGACCTGGCCCGGATCGTTGTCATTGGCGACGGTGCACACCTCGCCCTGCGCGGCCGCAGCGGCCAGCGCCTCGGCCTTCTCGATATCGGCGCCGAGCAGCGCCGCCATAGCCCCCTCGCCCACCGGCACGGCGGCCTGCATCGAGCGACCGCGCAGCTTGAGTAGGCGCGCCGTGGTGGGCAGATCGAACGCGCCGACCGCGCAGAGCGCGCTATATTCCCCAAGGCTGTGGCCGGCGACCGCACCTGCCTTGTCGCGGATCGCAATGCCGCCTTCTTTCTCCAGAACCCGCAGCACGGCCAGCGCGTTCGCCATGATGGCGGGCTGAGCATTCTCGGTGAGGGTAAGGTCGTCGGCCGGTCCCTCGGTCATCAGGCGGAACAGGTTCTGGCCGAGCGCTTCGTCCACTTCCTCGAACAATTGCCGAGCGACCGGCGAGGCGACAGCCAGCGCTGCGCCCATGCCGACCGCCTGGCTGCCCTGCCCCGGAAAGATGAATGCGCGCATCGCGAACCGTTCCCCTGTCAATGCCTGCCAATGAAAGTCCCGTGCCCTAAAGCCGCGCGCGGCGGCAGGCAAGCGCAGTGCGGCGGGTCCGCGTCTTCGCTGCCGGTCTTGCGCTGGATCAAGGCGGGGTGACGCCGCTGGACCTAGACGGCATAAATCGGGCCTTGCGTCCATTCGAGGGAGAGAGACTTTGAAGCGTGCATTACTGGGGCTCGGAGCAGCCTTCGCCCTGATCGCAGCCACGCAAGCCAGCAGCGACTCGGCCGTGGTCCATACGCTGATGAAGGACGTGGTCGCCCCGCAGGCCGATCGCCTTTGGGACGTCGGCAACCGCGGCATGAACGACAATGGCGAACCGGACGGCTCTAACCTCTCCGCGCAGGATTGGGAGAAGCTGGCCGACGCCGCCGGCCAAATGAAGGCAGCCGCAACCAGCATGGCAACCGCCAAGGAGATCATCGCCGCGCCGCCCGGCATAACAATCGGCGAGGAAGGCACCCCCGGTGCGGCCACCGCGCAGCAGATCCAGCAATTCATCGCGAAGGATCCAGAGGGCTTTGCCAAGCATGCGGCGGAGTTGGCCGACATTTCGGAAGTCTATATCCAGGCTGCCGCCGGGCGCGATGCGGTCAAGCTTCAGGACGCTGCCGGACGGATGGATGCTGTATGCGAGGCTTGCCACATGCAATTCTGGTATCCTGAGCAGTAAGGGGGAACGTCAGGTGGCGGTTATCGGCAGGCCCCTTGCATTTCCTACTAGTTTCCGTCATAGGCGCGCCCTTCGCGGGGCGAGCACTGGCTTTGCCGCGCGGATAGCATTTGTGAGACGACAGCCGGAGGGGTGGTGCGCATGGGGCGCCCATCAGCGATCGGCCAAAGACAGGACGCATAGACCCATGCCATATTATGAGCATGTCTTCCTTGCGCGTCAGGATCTGGCACAGGCCCAGGTCGATGCGCTGGCGGAAAATGCCGCCAAGATTATCGAATCGCAGCAGGGCAAGGTGACGAAGGTGGAGAGCTGGGGTCTCCGCAACCTCGCCTACAAGATCGCCAAGAATCGCAAGGCGCATTACGTCATGCTCAACATCGATGCGCCGGCCGGCGTCGTCGCCGAGCTGGAGCGCCAGACCGCGATCAACGAGGACGTGATCCGCTACATGACCGTGCGCGTCGACGCGCTGGAGAGCGGTCCCTCGGTGATGATGCGCAAGAACGAGCGTGATCGCGAGCGCCGTGGCGGCGACCGCGACAATCGCGGCCCGCGCCGTGAGCGCGAAGAAGCAACCAGCGGCGAATAAGGAGACCAGACCTCATGGCACGCCCATTTTTCCGCCGCCGCAAGACCTGCCCCTTCTCCGCGAAGGATGCACCGCGCATTGATTATAAGGATGTGCGTCTGTTGCAGGGCTTCGTCTCCGAGCGCGGCAAGATCGTCCCCTCGCGCATCACGGCCGTTTCGGCCAAGAAGCAGCGCGAGCTTTCCCAGGCCATCAAGCGCGCCCGCCATCTGGGCCTGCTGCCCTACATCGTGAAGTAAGGAGCGGATCCCATGGAAATCATTCTGCTCGAGCGCATCGAGAAGCTGGGCGGCATCGGCGACGTCGTGACCGTCAAGGACGGCTACGCGCGCAACTATCTGCTGCCCAACAAGAAGGCTCTTCGCTCGAACAATGCCAATAAGGCTGTGTTCGAGGCGAACCGCGCCAAGATCGAGGCCGATAACGCCGCTCGCCGCGATGACGCCGCCAAGGCGGCCGAGACGGTCAATGGCGTTCAGGTCGTTCTCATCCGTCAGTCGTCGAACAGCGGCCAGCTTTACGGCTCGGTCTCCGTGCGTGACATCGTCGAGGCGCTGCACGCTGCGGGTCACACTATTGTCGCCAAGGCGATGGTGGTGCTGGAGCGGCCGATCAAGACGCTCGGCTTGTTTGATGTGCGCGTGTCGCTCCATCCGGAAGTGGCCGTGACCGTTCAGGTGAACGTCGCTCGCTCACCGGAAGAAGCCGATCTCCAGAAGGACGGCGTCGACGTGATGGCCCAGATGTTCGAAAAGGACGAGGCTGGCTTCACCGAGGATTACGATCCCAACGCCGAACCGGGCGAGATCGCGACCGAGGAAACTGCCGAGGAATCGACCGGCGAAGCAGCGGCGAGCGAAGAAGCCTGAGGCGCATAGCTCCAAGACTTTCATGAACCCCGCGAGACCAGTGTCTCGCGGGGTTTTTAGTTGCCCGCATGAACCACGCCATTGTCTCGCAAGCGAAGGGGAAAGAGCGTAATGATCCGCCGCAATCCCGTCATGACGGCCATCGCCTTTCTCGCGATCGTCGCGCTGTTCGACCTTGCCCTGCTGATCTCAGGCTACCGCATTCTGGTGCGCGAAAACCGAGGCGAGGCATGGAGCGAAGGCAATCTTGAGGTGCGGTCGGTCAAGCTTGGCGAAACCCTGACTTGCACCTACTTCACGGGCCGCAGCGTTAGAACGATGACGGCGGGCCCTGACGGCTTCATCCCAGATGAATGTCCCTTTGTCACCCGCGCTCCTCGCGAAGGCGCTTTCGATCTGGATTGAAGCGCGTCAAATGGTGCGAGGCAGCGCCCACTACAAATGCATGAAGTCGCGCGGGAAGTTCCGCATGTGAGCGCCGGCATCCACATAAAGAGTCTGCCCGGTAACGGAGGATGCGCGCGCCAGATAGAGCACGGCATCGGCGACATCCTCGCTGGAGGGCAGATGCGCCAGCGGCATCCGCGCGGTGAGAGTCCCCAGTTGCGTCTCCGAATAATCGTCGGTCGCCAACGTCAACCCCGGCGCGACGGCGTTGACGCGGATTGCCGGCGCCAGCTCGCGTGCGGCAACGCGGGTAAAGCCTTCCAGCGCATATTTGCCGAGCGTATAGGCAAGCTGGTCGCCGTGCGGCTGGGCGAGGCGCTGGTCGAGGATATTGACGATCGACGCTTGAGCTCCGGCGGGCCGCTCGGCGCGGGCGAATGCTTGGGTGAGCAGCACGGGCGCGGCGGCGTTGACTGCGAAATGATCGGCCAGCTCGCCCTGCGTCACCGTCTCCAACCGATCTGCGCCGAACAGCGAGGCACTGTTGACCAGCAGATCGGGCGCGCGGCCGAAATGCGCTATCACGGCGGGGACAAGCGCCTCAGCCTCACCCGGTACCAGGAAATCGGCGAGAAAGCTCTTCCAGGCAACGCCGGTCTCCGTCAGCCGCTCGGCGAGGAACGGGTGCGGCTCGACATCGTTGCGGCCATGGATCGCCAGCGCATAACCGGCGCTGGCCAGATGCATGGCGATGCGCGCGCCAAGGCGGCGGTGGCCGCCCGTCACCAAGGCGAGCGGCGCGGTGTCGGCTGTCACTTCACGCCCATGAGGCGCAGCACTTCCTCGCGGCTCTTCTCATCCCGCTTGAACACGCCCATCATCCTGCTGGTACGCATCACCGTGCCGTGGGTGCGCACGCCGCGCCCGGTCATGCAGCCGTGTGTCGCCTCGATCACCACGGCGACGCCGAGCGGGTTCAGG
This sequence comes from Sphingobium sp. 66-54, assembly GCA_001899715.1. Taxonomy (GTDB): domain Bacteria; phylum Pseudomonadota; class Alphaproteobacteria; order Sphingomonadales; family Sphingomonadaceae; genus Sphingobium. Next base: position 408,711 of record MKWI01000016.1, on the reverse strand, counting down.
TTCTCGCAGATGCAATCCGCCACCTGCGCGGTCAGACGCTCCTGCACCTGGAGACGGCGGGCAAACGCCTCCAGTACGCGGGCGAGCTTGGAGATACCGACGACATAATCGCGCGGCAGATAGGCGATGTGCGCCTTGCCGACGATGGGCGCCATATGGTGCTCGCAATGCGACTGGAACGGTATGTCCTTGAGCAGCACGATCTCGTCGTATCCGCCGACTTCATGGAAGATGCGCGAGAGATGGTATGAGGGGTCCTCCTCATAACCCTCGCAATATTCGCGCCACGCCTTGGCGACGCGCTTGGGCGTCTCCAGCAGGCCCTCGCGGGTCGGGTCGTCGCCTGCCCAGCGGATGAGGGTGCGGATCGCCTCCTGCACCTCCGTGGGAACTTCGTCTTCTGATTTGGCGGACGCCTCGATCTGCCGGGTGGCCATGTGCATACCCCTCGCTGGACTGGAGACACGCGATTGAGCATGCCGGTTTGCTCCAGCGCACATAAGCGGGGGGCGGGAGCGATTCAACTCTCGAAGGGAGCCGAGTCGCGGGGTGGACGTGGAAACTTATCACCAACGATTCGGGGTTTTTGCAGAGGAATGACTTCCGTTTACGTTAGGGTAAGGTGGCATTTTGCGGCGACTGCCTGCCCGCCCTTGCCGAGCGCGGCGGCGATGGCCCATAGTGCGCCCTTCCCCGGCCCGCGCCCGACGCGGCGCCGGAGCCGATCCGCAGGAGAGCCGCGATGGAAGCCTTCATCTACGACGCCGTGCGTACCCCGCGAGGGCGCGGCAAACCCGATGGCGCCCTGCACGAGATAACCCCCGTGCAGCTTGCCGTGCAGGTGCTGGGCGCCGTGCGCGAGCGCAACCGGCTCGACACCGCCGACGTGGATGACGTGATCCTCGGCTGCGTCGCGCCGGTCGGCGAACAGGGCACGGACATCGCGCGCATGGCGGTGCTCACCGCCGGCTATGCCGAGACGGTGCCGGGCGTGCAGATCAACCGCTTCTGCGCATCGGGCCTTGAGGCGGTCAACATGGCGCTGGCCAAGGTCATCAGCGGTGAGGCGGCACTGGCTATCGGCGGCGGCGTCGAATCGATGAGCCGCGTGCCGATGGGCGCGGACGGCGGCGCCTGGGCCTCCGACCCTGCCGTCGCCTACGCCACCTATTTCGCGCCGCAAGGTATCGGCGCCGACCTGATCGCCACCAAATTCGGCTTCTCGCGCGACGATGTGGACGCTTATGCGGTGGAGAGCCAGAAGCGCGCGGCGGCCGCCTGGGCGGACGGGCGGTTCGGCAAGTCGATCCTGCCGGTCAAGGACGTGATCGGGCAGGTGCTGCTCGACCATGACGAGCATATGCGTCCGGAAACGACGATGCAGAGCCTCGCCGCGCTCAAGCCGAGTTTCGCGGCGATGGGCGAGGAGATGCCGGGCTTCGATACTATCGCGCTGCTGCGTTACCCGGAGGTGGAACGGGTGAACCACGTCCACCATGCCGGCAACAGCTCCGGCATCGTCGATGGCGCGGCGGCCGTGCTGGTCGGCGACAGGGCGATGGGTGAGAAATATGGCCTCAAGCCGCGTGCACGGATGAAGGCGATGGCCTCAATCGGCTCCGAGCCGCTCATCATGCTCACCGGGCCGGAAAGTATCGCTGACAAACTTTTGAAAAAGGCCGGTATGTCTACCAGCGATATCGACCTTTGGGAGCTGAACGAGGCGTTCGCCAGCGTGGTGCTGCGCTACATGCAGGCGATGGGCATCGACCATGCCGACATCAATGTGAACGGCGGCGCGATCGCCATGGGCCATCCGCTCGGCGCGACCGGCGCGATGGTGCTGGGCACCGCGCTCGACGAACTGGAACGCTCCGGCAAGGCCACCGCACTCATCAACCTGTGCGTGGGCGCGGGCATGGGCACCGGCATCATCATCGAGCGGGTCTGAGCCGCACATAATCTTGCACGGATCGGGCGGCTCATCACCCGCCTGGTCCGCGAACGGAACAATCGCCTCCCCGTATGGATTCGGAAGGCGCAGGGACACCGGAGGACGCCATGGCGACGACCATCACCACCGAGATCGACAACGACGGCATCGCACTGCTCACCATCGACGTGCCCGACCAGTCGATGAACGTCATCACCCCCGTTTTCCTCGCCGATCTGGCTGAGGCCATTGGACGGATCGGCAGCGAGGAGGCAATCAAGGGCGCGGTCATCGCATCGGGCAAGGCCAGCGGCTTCATGGCCGGCATGGACCTCAAATATCTGAGCGCGATGCTGAAGGAGGCCAATACGGGCGGCCCCAATCTCGGTGCTCTATTCGAGAAAGTATTTACTCTCAATGACCTGCTCCGCAAGCTTGAGACCTGCGGTAAACCCATCGCGGTCGCCATAGAGGGCACGGCGATGGGCGGCGGGCTGGAGCTGGCGCTGGCCTGCCATCACCGCGTGCTCACCAGCAATCCCAGGGTGACGATCGGCCTGCCGGAGATCCTCGTCGGCCTGTTCCCCGGCGGAGGCGGATCGCAACGTCTCCCCCGCCTGATCGGCGTGCAGGGTGCGCTCATGTACATGCTCCAGGGCAAGAGCTGGCGCCCGGCCGAGGCGCTGGCGATGAAGGTAGTCGATGAACTGGCCGAACCGGGCGAGACGGTCGCGGTGGCCAAGGCGTGGGTGAAGGCCAATCCGGGCGCGCATACCCAGCCATGGGACGTGAAGGGCTTCAAGGTGCCGGGCGGATCGGGTCAGTTCAACCCCGGCTTCATCCAGACGATGATGGCCGCGACGGTGATGACCACCAAAACCACCCAGCGCAATATTCACGCGCCGCACGCGCTGCTCTCCGCCGTTTATGAGGGCATCCAGCTCCCGATGGACCGGGCGATCCGGGTAGAGAGCAAATATTTCGCCAGGGTGGTGGCCGATCCGCAGGCCGGCAACATGATGCGCACCTTGTTCGTCTCCAAGCAGGCGGCCGAGCGCGGCGCACGGCGGCCGGCGGGCGTGGAGAAGATGCCGACGAAACGGCTCGCCATGCTCGGCGCGGGCATGATGGGCGCGGGCATCGCCAATGTTGCGGCGCAGGCGGGCATCGAAGTGCTGCTGCTCGACCGCGATCAGGCGGCGGCGGACAAGGGCAAGACCCATGCCGAGGCGCAGATGCAGAGCAGGATCGGCAAGGGCATGACGCCCGAGAAAATGGCCGAGGCGCTGGCGCGGATCACGCCGGTGACGGACGTGGCGGCGCTCAAAGAATGCGACTTCGTGATCGAGGCGGTGTTCGAGGACCCGGCGGTGAAGGCGGAGATCACCCAGCGGGTGGAATCCGTGCTGGGGCCGGACGTGATCTTTGGCTCCAATACCTCCACCCTGCCGATAACATCGCTCGCCAAGGCATGGAGCAAGCAGGAAAATTTCATCGGCATTCATTTCTTCTCGCCGGTCGAGAAGATGGCGCTGGTGGAGATCATCCTCGGCAAGCAGACCGGCGATGCGGCGGTGGCCAAGGCGCTCGATTTCGTCGCGCAGATCCGCAAGACGCCGATCGTCGTCAACGATTCGCGCGGCTTCTACACGTCGCGCTGCTTCGGCACCTATGTGCAGGAAGGCACGCAGATGCTGGCCGAGGGGATCAGCCCGGCCCTCATCGAGAATGTCGGGAGGCAACTCGGCATGCCGGTGGGGCCGCTCGCCGTCTCGGACGAAGTGTCCATCGAACTGGGCCATAAGGTGACGGTGGCGACGAAGAAGGCACTGGGCGACACCTATGTCGCCAGCCTCGCGGACGATGTCGCGGCGCATATGGTCGAGATCGGCCGGCTCGGGCGGAAGAACGGCAAGGGCTATTACGACTATCCGGCGGACGGCGGGAAGAAGGCGCTGTGGCCGGGGCTGGCGCAGGCCTATCCGCTGGCGGCGGAGCAACCTTCGCCAGAGGAAGTGCGCGAGCGGCTGCTCTACCGGCAGTTGGTGGAGTGCGCGCGCTGCTTCGCGGAAGGGGTTCTGGTGACGCCGCAGGACGGCGATCTCGGTGCGATCTTCGGCTGGGGTTTCGCGCCTTACACCGGCGGGCCGTTCAGCGCCATCGACACCATCGGGGCAGCGAAGGCGGTGGAGACGCTGGATCGGCTGGCGGCGCAGCATGGCGAGCGGTTCGCCCCGCCGCAGCAGTTACGCGCGATGGCGGCTGATGGGGCGCTCTATTATGCGCCGGCGAAGGTGCGAGCGGCCTGAGCGGAGGGCCGCGTTCGCCATTTTCCGTTGATGGCGAGCGTGGTCGACGGGTTGCGGGCAGCGCTCGGCGTGTCTCGACCCCGCTCGACACGAACGGGAGCACGGTCGACGCCAGTTAAGGAAAGACGTTCGGGCGCCTTGATTGCCTCTCCAGAGGAAAGCGCTGTTCTCCTGCGAAAGCAGGGGTCCATGGCCCGCCCTGGGCTCCTACCTTCGCAGGAGCACTTATGGGGACTGACGGTTTCAACACGTGCCCCGCGCGCCGCCGCGTAAACCTCAGTGCTTGAGCGCCCCGCGCGCCCAGTCCATGAACTCGCGGTTGCTCTCGCGCAGCCGGGCGGCCGACTGGTCGAACTCGGGATCGTGGCTATCCAGCAGAACGGCAGGCCATTTTGCCTGAAATATCGCGACCTTGGTGCGGATTTCCGAGAAACGCTGGCGGAACTCGGCGGCCAGCGCCGGTTGATCGTGAATGAACGCATCGCTCTCGATGGCCGAACTCACCGCCAGCACGGTATCGGCGAAACGGCGGCGCATGTCGATGACCGCGCCACGGTGGCTCGGATCGGCGCGTGCTTGCAGAACCGTCTCTCCAAGCCGGCGCTGGATGTGCAGCATATCGTCGATCAGATGCTCTATGGACGCCATGGCTCCCCTCTTTTCTCTTTGTTGCCGCTGCCTTAGCCGGAGAATCTTAGCAAACCGGAAAGTAGCGCAGGTCAGCCGGGGGAGCAGATGGGGAGATCGAGCGTGAAGCGGGCGCCCTGCCCCGGCGCGCTTTCGAGCGTCACGTCGCCCCCCATCGCGCGGGCCAGACGGCGCGAGAGGTAGAGGCCGAGGCCGCTGCCGCCATCGCCGGAGCGCCCGAGCCGCTCGAAGCGCTCGAAGATGCGCTCATGGTCGGCCGGGTCGATGCCGGCGCCCTGATCGGCAACGATGGCGCGGGCGCGGCCGTTCTCCTCATCGACCCGCACCCACACCATGCTCTCCGGCGGGCTATAGCGCACGGCGTTGCCGATGAGGTTGACGAGAATCTGGAGGACGCGACGATATTCCGCGCGGACGGGAAGGCGCTCGTCCAGCGCCGGCGCCTGGATGCGGATCTGCCGGGCACCCGCGCGGACCTTGAGCAGACCGGCGGCGCGGCGGGCGACATCGGCAAGGTCGACCTCCTCGCGCAGCGTGGCGAAATCCGGGCGCTCGATGGCTTGCAGATCGGCGAGGTCGTCGACCAGCGCCATCAGGTGGCGGCCGGCCGCTGCGATGTCCGCCGCATAATCGGCATAATCCTGCCGCAGCGGCCCCTCGTGCTGGCCGCTGATCGTGCTGGCATGGGCAATGATTCGGCCGATCGGCTGGCGCAGCGCCTGATCGAGCCGCTGCGCCAGCGCGGGGCTGAACAGGCTCGCGTCAGGCACGGACGTGGCGCTATCATCGGTTGGTCCCTCGATGCGCAGAGCATGGCCACGATAGCCGGTCAGCACGCCGCTGGGGTCTGTCAGCGGTTCGCCTGAGAGCTGGTATAGGACGGCACCGTCGGCGCGAAGGCGAGCGATCTGGCCGCTGAACGGCGCGCGCAGGGCCAACGCTTCGATGAGCGGCATGGCGAAGTCCGCTTCGGCCGTGCCGGTGTCGAGCTGGAGATAGGCGGTGAGCAGATCGCCGGCATGCGGCGGCTCATGGCCGAGCGTGGCGGCATCGGCTTCCACCGCCTGGAAACGGAGATGGGCATCGACTTGCCAGGCCCAGCCGGCCTGCCCTTCGGCTGTACCAGCCGGTTCGTGCGGGCGGCGGGTCTGCCAGTCGAGGATCGCGAGGGCGAAACCCTCCTCCATCGGCCGGACTTCCACCCACATGTCGATGTCCGCGGCGCCATCAGCCACCTCCACGGCACGGGAAATGGGGATGGCGAGGCGGCGCGCGAGGTGGACCAGCGCCGCCAGCGCCGGGATCGCGAGGAGGCCGTCCTCCGCCCCGCCCGCCTGCCGCTGGAGCGCGAGCAGCGGTTCGGCGGCCGAGACGATCCGTCCCTCGGCATCGAGCAGGGCCTGGACCGGCGGCGCTGTCATCGCGGATGCCCGATCAGCGCGAGCTTGTCGGCCAGCGCGCGGGGTTTGGTCTCGCCCGCAAGCCATTGGGTGGCCAACGCCCGGTCGTAGAGACGGTAACTCTCGACGAAACGGGCCAGCGCCTCGTCCCCGTCCGCCGCCGCGCCGGTGAAAGGTGCGAGCAACTCGGCCGCGCGGAAGGCGGTGGCGTCGTCAACCGCCATCAGGCGGAACAGGGCATGGCGCGCGGTCTCGTCCGCTTCGAGCAGCGCCTCGATAGCCGGCTCGACCGGCAGGCCGGTCTCGCATTCGGCGAGCGCGGCGAACGGCAGCAGGCGTGCATCGGCCAATGCCGCAATAGCCAGCGCGGGCCGCGCCGCCGCCGGCACGCCGCGTGCGAAACGGCGCGCGAGGGCGATGGCGCCCTGCCCTTCGTCATGATGGGCGACCACGCTCTCGGTCGCCTGCGCGATTGCCTTGGCGACGGCGGGATCGGCCGCTTGCTCGCACCCCCGAACCAACAACGCGGCGACGCTCCAGGCGAGGTCGTGAAAGGGCTCGGCGGGCAGGTCCGGGCGCATCGCCGCATCGAGCAGCATCGGCGCGCACCAGCCCTGCTCCGCCATGGCGAGGGCGGCGAGCGCATCGGCCTGTGGCGGCTCCAGCGCGATCCCCACCAAGGCCGGCGGCGTGCCACGGGGCCGCATGACGTCAGCCTGACGGAGCAGCGCCGCAACGGCCGCGCGCCGCCGCAAATGGGCGAGCAGATCGGGCGAGAGGAGGCCCGGTTCGCGCTCGATCGCATTGCGGGCATAGCCCGGCCCAAGGGCCTCCACCACTGCCCGAACCTGCGGATCCGCGATCGCCACGGCAATGGCCAGTTCGATGGCGTTGACCATGGCGGCAAGATGGAAGCGCGTCTCGGCAAGCAGCCGGCCGGGCCAGCGCCGCGAGGCGCCCTCGGTCAGCGCGGCGAGATCGGCGCTGTGCCGCGCATCCGCGATCAGCCGGCGCGCGAGATAGGCACTCGCCCCCCCGCCCCCATGGGTGCGCTCCCGGCCAGGATCGTTGCCGATGGTCATGAGGCCGCCCATAAAGGAATGGCCTTAATAGCCCCTAAACTTTTGGGCGTTTCGGAATGAGACGAAGTGTCACGGCCGCCAGCGCCAACAGGCCGAGCAAGGTGAACGCTGCAACCCCCTGCCCGATCAGCAAACCGACCAGCGCCACGAGCAGCGCAATGGGGATATTGATCCGCACCCAGGGCGCCCAGAGACCGGTAACGATATCGGCCTGCGCACGGGTGGCAGGTATAAGAACGGCTATGAAGATTGGAAACCAAGCTCCTGAAAGAGCGAGTAGATGCCCTTCCGACAATCGCCAGCCGATAAGCGCGAGCAGTGCCACCGCCATCGCATCCGTCGCATAATGGCCGTAAGGAGACACCTTCGGGCGCAAGGTGATTTCCGCGCATTGGGCGGCCACATCGCGCAGGCCGAACGACAGCAGTGCCAGCACCACGCCTGGCGCGGCCCAGCCCACGATCCCCAGCGCAAGGCCGAGCACGCCGAGCAACAGCGCGACCGCCGTCAGCCGTGCCGGCTCGATCTGCCGGCGGACCAGTTCACGCACCAGCGGACGGGAGAACAAGGCGAGCAGACGTTGCAGCCCATCTCCATCGCCACCCGTGCCGGATTCCTGATCGGCCAGCACCTGCAACGCGGCATCGGCGTTCTGCTGGCTGTGCAGCGAGGCCAACCGACCGTCCATCACCAACTCGGATGGGAGCATGACGCGGTGCGCATCCATCTGCACGGCGCGGCGCAGCACGGTGAGGCCCAAATCCCACTCGCCCAGCATATCGAGCGTAGCGAGCACCGCCTCACCGGGCAGCAGCAACGCACCCGCCCACATCGCCTCCGCATCAATCCGCTCGAATCCGCCGGTCGCGGGCACCGAGGGCAACGCCAGCAGCGCGGGCGGCGCCTGCCCGGCGAGCGCGGCAACAGCCTCCGCCGGGATCAGCATGTTTTCCGCGATCAGCAGGATACGGTCCGCCGGTGCGAGGCTACGCGAGAGCGTGGGCATATCGCGCACCAGCGCGACGCTCGCCTGCCGCTCGGCGGTGAGCCGGTCGATCAGCCGCGAGAGATCGGCCGTGACCCCATCGGCCTGAATGAGGATATGGTCCACCCCCGCGGCGATGGCGAGGCGTGCCTGGAACTCGACCAGCGGTTGCCCGCCAAATTCGATCAGCGCGCCGTCAGCCGCGGCGCCCGTTCCTTCGCGCACCCTTTCCCGCGCGCTGAGCAGAGCAATGAACGCCATGAGTATGTGCTAACGATCGTTTGTGGACAGGGCCGCCAATCTGGCCTCCGGGTCGGCCGAATGCAAGGTTGTCCTTGGAGGGGTGGCGTTGCGGCGATGGAAAGCTTGCGCCGGCATGAGGTCGCGAACGGGTTCCATGGGGTGGTGCGCGATAAGGCGGCAACACCATAGGGATGCATCGCTGCTAGCTGGGGAAGGGACGCTTTTCCCGGCTGTCGCCTTGGGCGGCCAGACAAGATGACCGCTGAAACGGGTTCCGCATGATGGGTTTTGCCCCAGTCCTTTTCTTCCGGCAGCCGGGAAAGGTCCTCTTCTGAACGGAGATCATCATCCGAACGAATGCGTGCGGCGGGTCGGTGTAATGGAACTAGGCTTGCCCTACGGCGGCGATAGCAGCCACGGCGCTGGCCAGTTCGCGCAGGATGACCGGATCGCCAGGGGCGCCTTCGATCGCACGGTCGGCAAGGCCCATGATGTGGTTGACGCCGAACGAGGCGCACAGCCCCTTGAGACGCAAGGCGGCCATCGTCCAGTTGGCGTCGCAGCGGGCGCGAGACAGCAGATCGACCTGCCGCTCGGCGCTTTCCAGAAAAGCGTGCCGCAAATCGGCAATCAACGCATGGTCCGAACCGACCGCCGCAGACAGGGCTGCTTCCAGGGTGCCGGGATCATAAGCCATGACGATTTGATAACCATCCAAATGTAAACGAGTGGTAAATTGCGGTTCCTGCCTGCCTCCAACATGTTAAGGATTGGCCATGTCCGGCCCCCAGCAACAGCCGAATCCGTCCCGGAATGGAACGAATCCGCCCGAATCCGGCGAAACGGGCGCCACGAGCAAGCTGAGCGCGGATTGGCTGGCGAAGTTGCGCGAGTCCGATCCCGGCTGGGACCAGCCTGCTTTTTCCAACGGCGCGCTTGCCTCGCGCACCCCCTCCCCGCACCCGGAGCCACCCATGGGTAATGCGCACGCCAGCACCGATTTCATGACCGAGACGGTTGCCGAAACCGAATGGGACGAGGAGGAGGAGGCGCCCTCCGGCCGCTTTCCCAAGCGGCGCACGTTCGCCTTCATCGTGCTTGGGCTGGCCGCGCTGGCATGGCTGGCCGCGGTGGTCTGGACAGTGACGGATGCGACGACCGGCGCGCGGCTCATGCCGGTGCTGCTCGGCATCGCCACCCTCTCCGCGCCTCTGGTGCTGCTGGTCGCGCTCGCCGCACTGGTGCTGATCGCCGCGCGGCGCAATGCGGCGCCGGCCGAGCAGACCGCCCGCATCCGCGCCCTCACCGGGCAGGCGGCGCAGGCGACCGTGCGGCTGGGGGACGTGCAGGCGCAGTATCTGGGGCAGACCCGCGCGGTCGCCACCGCTGCCGATCAGTCCGCCGCCGCCGTGCTCGACGCAATGCGGGCAACGCAGGAGCAGAGCGCCCGGCTCGACCGGGATGCGGCCGCCTCCATCGCCACGCTCACCACGCTTGGCGAACGCATCGCCGCCATGACCGATGCGCTGCCCCGCTTCGAAGACCGGCTGGCGACGCTGGCCGAGACGCTCGCCCGGCTCGGCGGCGACCTTGGCCAGCGCCACGAGGCGCTCGACCAGCAGTTGCAGACGACGGCGCTGATCGCCGAGGAAGCGCGCGCACAGATGCTGGAAACCAGCACGCTGCTTGCCGGTCAGCTCGATGGGCTGAAGGACGGCGCAAGGCAGGCTGGCGAGGAACTGGCCAATCTTTCGGAACTCTCCTCCGCGCGGATCGACCTGACGCTCGACCGGGTGAAATCGGTCACGGAGACCACGGGGCAGCGCATCGAGACGCAGACCGAGGCGCTGGCCCAGCTTGTCGAGGCAAGCCGCACCGCCATCGAGGGCAGCGCTGCCCTGTCGCTGGACCAGTTCGCCGAGCATTGCCGCAAGATCGATACGCTGCTGGGCGCGCTGGATACGCGGCTCGCCGAGCAGGCCGGCAAGAGCAGCGCCTGGCTGGACGGGACGGCGAGCGGCGTGGCGGCGCTGGCCGACGCGTTCGACGGGCTGGAGAAGTCGGCGCTGGCGCGCGGTGAGGCGCTCTCCGGCTCCGTGACCCGGCTCTCCGACGAGACGCGGCGGCTGATCGAGGCGATCGACGCGGGCCATGGCGGATCGGATGCGCTCATCCAACGCGCGGAGACGCTGCTGGTCGCGCTCGATTCGAGCATCCGCGAGTTGGACGAGAGCATCCCCGGCGCGCTGGAACGGGTGGAAACGCGGCTGGAGGCATTGAAGCAGCGCATCCAGTCGACCGGGCCCGGCATCGAGGCGGTCGAGGCGGTGGCGGCCGGCGTGGTGAGCCAGCTCCACGAAACGGATCTGCTCGCTCGCTCGCACGTCACGGCGTTGACCGGCGCATTGCAGAAATCGCAGGGCGCGCTTGCCGCACAGAAGCAGCAGATCGAGTCGCTTGCCGCCGCGATCAGCGCGGCCGGGGACGGCATGGGCCGGCTCGGCGAAACGGCAGGGCCGCAGATGGTCGAAGCGCTGGCCCGCGTGCGCGAGACGGCCGACGCCGCCGCCGCGCGCGCCCGCAGCACCATCGCCGAGGCGATCCCCGAGGCTGCACAGGCACTCGGCACGGCGAGCAGCGAGGCGGTGCAAAAGGCGGTCGGCAACACGGTGACGGAGCAGATCGAGCGGATCGCGCTGGCGGCGGATGATGCGGTCAAGGCTGCCCACCGCGCCACCGACGAGCTGACGCAGCGGGTGCTCGGCCTGACCGAGGCCAGCAAGGCGCTGGAAACCGCGCTTACCGACAATGGAGCGCGGGTAGAGACGCAAAGCCGCGAGCAGATGGCGCAGCGGTCCGCCCACCTCATCGCCGCGCTCAACGAGCATGCCATCGACGTAAGCAAATGGCTCGACCGCGATGTGACCGATGCGGAATGGGCCGCCTATCTCAAGGGCGAGCAGGGTCTGTTCGCGCGCCGGGCGATGAAGCTGGTGACGAGTGCGGACGCGAAGGAGGTTCACACGCTCTACGGCGAGGAATCCGAATTCCGCGAGCAGGTGAACCGCTATATCCACGATTTCGAGGCGCTTCTACGGACCGTGCTGGCGACGCCTGAGGGCAGCACGCTGGCGCTTACCATGGTCTCGTCCGATATCGGCAAGCTCTATGTGGCGCTGGCGCAGGCGATCGACCGGCTGCGACCGCAGTAGCAGTGGGCGGCGGATCGACGCCTGATGCGGGCACCGCTCGATCCAGCATTTGAAATGATCGTGCTGCTACGCAGGCAGCCAACCCCAGTTGCCCTATCGCCCTGGGCTCCTGCCTGCGCAGGAGCACAGTCGTTCTGCATGGTAGGGACCCTTTTCCCGTTCGTGTCGAGCCTGGTCGAGACACGTGAGCGCAGGCTTGGCGTGTCTCAACTCTGCTCGGAAAAGTAGTTCGACCCGGGCGAGACGGAAACCGATCCTCGTTCCCTCATTCCGCAACGTTGGCAGGCGGGGAAAACAGGAAATTGAAGGTGTTGGCGTCCACCCAGCCGTTCACGTAATTGGCGTAGAATAGCGCGAACAGGGCGGCGGCGACCAGCGACGTGGTGCCGAAGATGCGGAACGGCTTGAACTCCGCGGGGGCGCTTTCCGCCTGGCCGGGGACCAGCTCCTTGCCAGCCTCCTCCGCCGTCTTGATGCCGAAGGGCAGCACCAGGAACAGGCTGAGGAACCACAGCAGGAAATAGACAGCCAGCATTGATGTCCAGCGCATGAGGCGAACGTCCTTCCCTTCAGCCGACGTCGACGATCGCCACGTCGACGATCGGCTTCTTGCCGGTCCAGTCGGCGGCGGTGCGGCGGACGGCGAGGCGGACCGCCTCACGCAGCGTCTCGATATCGCCCTGCCGGCCGGCGGCCTTCTGGACGACTCCGGTCAGCGCCGCAACCGCATCCGCCAGGAAGCGCTCGCGCTCATCCTCGACCGGGACGCCACGCATCCGGATATCGGGCATGCCCGCCAGTTTTCCACCCCGGCGGATCGCCACGCCAACACTGATGTGGCCGTTGACCATCAGCTTGCGCCGGTCGTTCATGGTGAGGCCGTCGGCGGGCAGGATGACGTTGCCATCCAGCACGAGCCGGCCGTGATGAACCTCCGCCACCTTCGCGGGCCCATCGGGGGCGAGGCGGACGATATCGCCGTTGGTCTGCACGATGGTCCGCGCGATGCCGTGCGTCGCCCCGAGACGAGCCTGCTCGGCCATATGCCGCCGCTCACCATGGACGGGCATGAGGATCTCCGGGCGGATCCAGTCATACATGGCGAGCAGCTCCGGCCGGCCGGGGTGGCCGGAGACGTGGACGTGCGCCTGGCTCTCGGTAATCATCTCGATATTGCGGGCGGCCAGTGCGTTCTGGATGCGGCCGATGGCGACCTCATTGCCCGGAATCTTGCGCGAGGAGAAGATGACCGTATCGCCCTCATCCAGCTTGACCGGATGCTGATCGAACGCGACGCGCGCCAGCGCCGCACGCGGCTCGCCCTGCCCGCCGGTCGCGATAATCATCGCCTCGCGCGGGGGCACCGCCATGATCCCATCGAAATCGACCAGCGGCGGGAAGCCTTTCAAATAGCCGCAGCTTTTCGCCACCGCGATGATCCGGTCCAGCGAGCGCCCGGCGACACACAGCTTCCGCCCGGTGAGCCGTGCCACCTCACCCAGCGTCTGAAGCCGGGCGGCATTGCTGGCGAAGGTCGTCACCAGCACCCGGCCTTTAGCGCCGGCGACGGCCGTGAGCAGGCCAGCCTTGACCGAGGCTTCCGAGCCGCTCGGCTCCTTGTTGAACACGTTGGTGCTGTCGCACACCATGGCGAGCACGCCAGAGTCGCCGATGGCAGTCAATTCTTCCGCCGTGGTCGGCACGCCGATCTGCGGCTCCTCGTCCAGCTTCCAGTCGCCGGTGTGGAAGATGCGGCCGAACGGCGTCTCGATGAGCAGCGCGTTGCCCTCGGGGATCGAGTGGGCGAGCGGCAGGTGGCGGAAGCCGAACGGCCCAAGCTCGAACGGCTGCCCGGTCTCGACGACATGGAGCGTCACCGCTTCCTCGATGCCCTCCTCGACCAGCTTGCCCTTGATGAGCCCGGCGGTGAACGGCGTGGCGTAGAGCGGCACGCCGAGATCCTGCGCGAGATAAGGCAGCGCGCCGATATGATCCTCATGCCCGTGGGTGAGCACGATGCCGAGCAGGTCGTCGCGATGCTCCTCGATGAAGGCGATATCCGGCATGACCACATCGACGCCGGGGCACGCCGGATCGGCGAAGCTCACGCCGAGATCCACCATCACCCACTTGCCGCGACAGCCATAGAGATTGAGGTTCATGCCAATCTCGCCCGACCCGCCAAGGGCCAGGAACAACAACTCTTCACCCGGTTTCATGCAGACATTTGGCTCCGTTGATAGAGGATCACGAGGCCATTGATGGTGAGGTCAGGCACGATGGCATCGAACAGATCGGTCTTTTCGTCGAACAATATGGCGAGGCCGCCGGTCGCGATCACGGTGACGGGGCGGCCGATCTCGCGCCGCATGCGCGCGACGAGGCCCTCCATCATCGCGACATAGCCCCAGAATACGCCGATCAGCATCTGGTCCTCGGTGGTGCGGCCGATCACGTCCGCATTGACCGGGGCCATGACGGCGATGCGTGGCAACCGCGCGGCGGCGCTGACCAGCGCGTCGAGTGAAAGGTTGATGCCGGGCGCGATGATCCCGCCCTTGTAGGCGCCGCTATAGTCGATGTGATCGAAGGTGGTGGCGGTGCCGAAATCAATGATGATGAGATCGCCCTCGAACGCCGCATGAGCGGCGATGGCGTTGGCGGCGCGATCCGCCCCCACCGTCTCGGGCATCGGCACGTCGAGCGTGACCGACCATTCCACCGGCGGCCGGCCGGCGATGAGCGGCTCGACGCCGATATATTTGCTGGCGAGCACGGTGAGGTTATGCAGCGCGCGCGGCACCACGGTGGAGATGATGACGGCAGTGATGTCCGCCATCGCCAGCCCCTCCAGCGCGAGCAACTGGTTGACCCATACCGCATATTCGTCGCCCGTGTGGCGGGCGTCGGTCGCCATGCGCCAGCGCGCGCGAATGGCGCCACGCCCCCCGTCCGCCGCCAGATCGACGAGCGCGAAGACGATGTTGGTATTGCCGGCGTCGATGGCGAGCAGCATGGAGCCAGTCCTGTCAGGCAATGGGCGGCGCGGTCAAGGGAGCATGCCCACGTCGCCGCTGTGGATGGTGATCTGCGTGCCGTCATCCAGCCCGAGGATCAAGGCGCCATCGCTGCCGAGCCTGAGAAAACGGCCACGCTGTGGCCGATCCGCCCCGGTCGAGACGGCGAGCGGCGTGCCCACGGGATGCGCGCGCGCCAGCCATGCGGACAGGATGGCGCCATTCCCCGCCGCCCGCCAGCGCGCCAGCCAGCGGTCGAGCGACTCCACCAGCGCATCGAGGACGGCGCCGGCATCGAGCGCGGTGCCGCCTGGTAAATCGGCCAGCGCGATCGTCTCGCGATCCGGCAATGGGGGCGCGAAGGCGACGTTGACGCCGATGCCGGCGACCACGGCCTCCCCTTCCCGCTCCAGCAGCATGCCGGCGAGCTTGGCGCGGCCGACCATGACGTCATTGGGCCATTTGAGCAGCAGCGCAGCGTGCGGGAGCAGGCTCGAGAGAGCGGCGTGCACCGCGACGCCGAGCAGCAGGCCGAGGCCGGTGACGGGCGGATCGCCGGGACGCAGGCGGATCAGCGTGGAAGCGTGGAGATTGCCGGCGAGGCTCTGCCAGTCCCGGCCGAGGCGGCCGCGCCCGGCGGTCTGCCGCTCGGCGCGCAGCCACTGCCCTTCCGGCCAACCGGCGACTGCCAGAGCACGCAGATCGGCATTGGTCGAGCCGGTCTCCGCGACGAGGCGGACCCGCCCGAACTGACCAGACCCGTTCAGAACAGCGATGCCGCCGCCGCCGCGCTGGTCGCGCCGAGCCACGGGTTGAGCAGATAGCCCAGCACCGTCACCGCCGCGCACGCCGTCATGATGCCGTAGTCGAACGGATTGCGATCAGTCGAGAAACGGCTGGTCGGGGTATCGAGGTAGATCACCTTGATGACCATCAGATAGTAGAAGGCGCTGATGACCGAGGCCGCGATGCCGATGACAGCCAGCGGCGCAAAGCCGGCGGCCACCGCCGCGTCGAACACCAGGAACTTGCCCCAGAAGCCGAACAAAGGCGGGATGCCGGCAAGGCTGAACAGAAAGATACCGAACGCGGCGGCCAGCCCCGGCCGGGTCTGCGAGAGGCCGGCAAGGCTCGCGATGCTCTCAAGCTGATTGCCCTCCTCGTCACGCATCTGGAGCACGCAGACGAAGCTGCCGATGGTCATGATGACGTAGATGAACAGGTAGCTCATCACCGACGCCACGCCCTCGGCGGTGCCGGCGGCAAGGCCGATCAGCGCGAAGCCGACATTGTTGATCGACGAATAAGCGAGCAGCCGCTTGATGTTGCGCTGGGTGATCGCGGCGACCGCACCGAGCACGATCGAAGCGATCGCCAGAAAGACGACGATCTGCTGCCAGCTCTCCGTCCCCGGCCCAAGCGCGACGACCGCCATGCGCACGGTGAGCGCGAAGGCCGCCACCTTGGGTGCGGTGGCGAAGAAGGCGGTGATCGGTGTCGGCGCACCTTCGTAAACGTCCGGCGTCCACATGTGGAACGGCACAGCGCTGATCTTGAAGGCGAGCGCGGCGAGGATGAAGACGAGCCCGAACGTCTCGCCCATATTCATGCCCTGAGAGAGCGCCTCGGCAACGCCGGCGAAGCTGGTCGTGCCCGAGAAGCCGTAGAGCAGCGACATGCCGTAGAGCAGGATGCCGCTGGCGAGCGAACTCAGCACGAAATATTTGAGACCGGATTCCGCCGAGCGGATATCTCGCCGGGTGAAGCTGGCGAGCACGTAGGAGGAGAGATTGGTCAGCTCCAGCCCGACATAGAGCGTGATGAAATCCGCAGCGGAGACCATCATGCTCATGCCGACGCAGGCGAACAGGATGAGCACCGCATATTCGGCGCGCTGCCCGCCGTCCCGTGCGAAGAAGCGCGGCGCGACGACGATGCAGGCCGCCGCAGCCGCATAGACGATGCCCTTGGCGAAGGCCGCGAAGGCGTCGGCGCGGTAGAGGCCGCCGAAAATCTCACCGCCAGCATGGACCGCCGGCAGCGCGAGGACTGCTTCCGTCAGCACCAGCGCGGCCACGGCAAGCCAGCCGACCAGACGCGCGGAGGCGTCCCCGGCATAAGCGGCGACCATCAGCAGCGCGAGGCCCGCGACGGTCAGGATGATCTCGGGCAGAACCGAGGCAAAGACGCCCAGGCTATCCATCAGTGCGACTCCCCGCCATGCTCGGCGTGCGAAACGGTCTTTTGTTGCTGGCTCAGCGCGATCTGCGCATCGCCTATGGGCCGCGCGGCCTCTGTGCGCGCCACGATGCTGGCGACATTGGCCCGCATCGGCGACAGGAAGCTCTCCGGATAGACGCCCATCCACAGCACCACCAGCGCCAGCGGTACCATCAACGCAATCTCGCGCGGTGAGAGGTCGGGCATCGCCTTCACGTCATCCTTGACGAGATCGCCGAATACGACGCGGCGGTAGAGATAAAGCATGTAGGCCGCGCCCAGGATGATGCCCGTGGTGCAGATCAGCGCCACCCAGCTCGACACCTGATAGACGCCCATCAACGAGAGCAGCTCGCCCACGAAGTTGCTGGTGCCCGGCAGGCCGATCGACGCCATGGTGAACAGCAGGAACAGCACGGCATAGCGCGGCATGTTGATCGCGAGGCCGCCGTAACGGTCGATCTCGCGGGTGTGCAGCCGATCGTAAATGATGCCGACGCACATGAACAAGGCGCCCGAGACGAGACCGTGGCCGAGCATCACCATCATCGCGCCTTCCAGCCCCTGCTGGTTGAAGGCGAACAGGCCGACGGTGACGATCGCCATGTGCGCCACCGAGGAATAAGCGATCAGCTTCTTCATGTCGTTCTGCACGAGAGCGACGAGACTGGTATAGACCACCGCGATCATCGAGAAGGCGAAGATCAGCCAGGCGAAGTGCGACGACGCCTCCGGGAACATCGGCAACGAGAAGCGGATGAAGCCGTAGCCGCCCATCTTGAGGAGCACGCCTGCCAGGATGACCGAGCCGGCCGTCGGCGCCTGCACGTGCGCGTCCGGCAGCCAGGTGTGGACCGGCCACATCGGCATCTTGACCGCGAAGCTGGCGAAGAAGGCCAGCCACAGCCAGTTCTGCGCGGCGGGATCGAAATCAGTGGCCATCAGCACCGGGATACTGGTGGTGCCCGCGTCGCGCGTCATCCACAGCATGGCGATGAGCATCAGCACCGAGCCGAGCAGCGTGTAGAGGAAGAATTTGTAGCTCGCGTAGACGCGATCCGCGCCGCCCCATATGCCGATGATGAGATACATCGGGATGAGGCCCGCCTCGAAGAACACGTAAAAGAGGAAGATGTCCTGCGCCGCGAAGACGCCGATCATCAGCACCTCCATGAACAGGAAGGCGGCCATATATTCGCCGACGCGCTTCTGGATCGACTCCCAGCTCACTCCGATGCAGATCGGCATCAGGAATACGGTGAGCATGATGAGCATCAATGCAATGCCGTCGATCCCCAGCGCCCAGGAGAAGCGGCCGAACAACCCTTCCTGCAATTCCTGGAATTGCCAGACCGGCGCGCCCACGCTCTGGTCGAACGTCGCCCAGAGGACGATGCCGAGCAGCAGGTCCGCCAGCGTCGCGGCGAGCGCGATCCAGCGCGCCGATTGCGCGGAGACGAACAGGCACGCAATGGCCCCCGCCATCGGAATGGCGAGCATCAGCGTGAGAATGGGAAAGCCTAGCTGGTTCATTTCGGCATGATCGCCCAGGTTGCGGCCGCGGCGAGCCCGATGAGCATCACCAGCGCATAGGAATAGAGATAGCCCGACTGGAGGGCGCGCGTGACCCGGCCGCCGGCATTGACGGCCACCGCCGCGCCATCCGGGCCGAAGCGGTCGATGGTGCCTTCGTCGCCGCCCTTCCAGAACAGCCTGCCGAACCAGAAGGCCGGGCGCACGAAGATGCGGTCATACAGCTCGTCGACGTACCATTTGTTGAGCAGGAAGTCGTAGAGCAGGTAGAACTGCGCCGTGAACCGCGCCGGCCAGTCGGTGTGGCGCATATAGGCCATCCACGCGATGCCAAGGCCGAGCAGCATGGCGATGGCCGGCGACAACTTGACCCACGCCGGAACATGATGCGCCGCTTCCATCAGATGCTCGTTGAAGAACAGGGTGCTGGCCGCCCAGAAATGCGCGCCCTCCTCCGGCCCGACGAAGCTGTGGTAGAAGGCATAGCCCGATGCCACGGCGCCGATGCTGAGCGCGATCAGCGGGATCAGCATCACCCAGCCGCTCTCGTGCGGATGGTAGCCGGCCGTGCCGTCGCCATGGCCCTCATGGCCGTGGGCAGCATGCGCATGATGATCGTCATGGCCGTGGCCGTGCGCATCATGCACCGCATGCTGGATATGCTCGCTCTGCTCCCAGCGCGGCTTGCCCCAGAAGGTGAGGAACATCAGCCGCCAGCTATAGAAGCTGGTGAGCAGCGCAGCGAACACGCCGAGGTAGAAGGCCATGGTGCCGTTGCCGCCGGCCGCATAGGCGCTCTCCAGGATCGCGTCCTTCGAGAAGAAGCCCGCGAAGCCGATCTCGGTGAACGGAATGCCGACGCCGGTGATGGCGAGCGTGCCGGCCATCATCGTCCAGAAGGTGATGGGGATCTGTTTCCGCAGGCCGCCATAATAGCGCATGTCCTGCTCGTGGTGCATGGCGTGGATGACCGAGCCGGCGCCGAGGAACAGCAGCGCCTTGAAGAAGGCGTGGGTCAGCAGGTGGAACATCGCCGCGCCATAGGCGCCGACGCCTGCCGCGAAGAACATGTAGCCGAGTTGGCTACAGGTCGAATAGGCGATCACCCGCTTGATGTCGGTCTGGCAGGTGCCGATCGTCGCGGCGAAGAAGCAGGTCGCGGCGCCGACGATGGTGACGACCGCCATGGCGACCGCGCTCGTCTCGAACAGCGGCGACAGGCGGCAGACCATGAACACGCCCGCCGTCACCATGGTCGCGGCGTGGATCAGGGCGGAGACCGGGGTTGGGCCTTCCATCGCGTCCGGCAGCCAGGTGTGCAGGCCGAGCTGGGCGGACTTGCCCATCGCGCCGATGAACAGCAGCAGGCAGAGCACCGTCATCGTCTCGAACCGGCCGCCGAGGAAGCCGATGGTCGATCCGGCCATGGCCGGCGCGGCCTCCAGGATCGTCGGGATGTCGATGGTGTCGAACACCAGATAGACGCCGAAAATACCCATCATGAAGCCGAGATCGCCGACGCGGTTGACCACGAATGCCTTGATCGCTGCGGCGTTGGCGCTGGGCTTCTTGAACCAGAAACCGATCAGCAGATAGGAGGCGAGGCCCACCCCTTCCCAGCCAAAGAAAAGCTGGATGAGGTTGTTCGCCGTCACCAGCATCAGCATGGCGAAGGTGAACAGCGAGAGATAGGCGAAGAAGCGCGGCTGGTCCGGATCCTCGTCCATATAGCCCCAGCTATAGAGGTGGACGAGCGCCGAGACGGTGGTGACGACCACCAGCATGGTCGCCGTGAGCGCATCGACCCGCAATTCCCAGCCCGCGTCGAACGTGCCGGAGCGGATCCAGGTGAACACCTGCTCGACATGCGGCTCCGCGCCGCCGCCGAGGAAACTCAGGAAGATCGGCCAGGAGAGCACGCAGGAGAGGAACAGCGCGCCGGTGGTGATGACCTTGGCCGGCACGTTGCCGATGGCGCGATTGCCCAGCCCCGCGATGATCGCAGCCAGCAGCGGCCCAAAGACGATGATGGAAATCATGATGCCGCGCTCAGCCCTTCATCCGGTTGACGTCGTCGACGGCGATGGTGCCGCGCGCACGGAAATAGATGACGAGGATGGCCAGGCCGACAGCGGCCTCGCCGGCGGCGACGGTCAGCACGAACATCGCGAACACCTGCCCGACCAGATCGCCCAGATAGGCACTGAACGCGACGAGGTTGATATTCACCGCGAGCAGGATCAGCTCGATGGCCATCAGGATGATGATGACGTTCTTGCGGTTGATGAAGATGCCCAGCACGCCGAGCACGAACAGGATCGCACCGACGACCAGATAATGCGCGAGGCCGATCATGGCTCAACCCCTCCCAGGTCCACGCCCTCACCGACGGGCTGATTGATGGTGCGGATGGCTTCGTGCGGCCGGCGGCGGTTCTGCCGGTCGACATTCTGCGCGCGCACCCCGCCGCGTGCGCGGTGCGTCAGCACGATCGCGCCGATCATCGCGACGAGCAGGATCAGGCCTGCCGCCTCGAACAGGAAGATGTAGCGCGTGTAGAGAAGCTGGCCGATCGCCTCGATGTTCGGTGTGGCCTCGGGCACCGGCGCGATGCGCTGGGCGAGGTTCAATGCCCCCGCCTGCCATGCGCCCACGCCGAGCATCAGCTCAACCAGCAGCACCAGTGCGATAGCGCCGCCCAAGGGGAAATAGCTCACGAATCCCGCGCGCAACGCCGCGAAGTCGATGTTGAGCATCATCACCACGAACAGGAACAGCACCGCGACCGCGCCGACATAGACGATGATTAGCAGCATCGCGATGAACTCCGCGCCGAGCAGCACCATCAGGCCGCCGGCATTGAAGAACGCCAGGATCAGCCAGAGCACGCTGTGCACCGGATTGCGCGCGAGGATCACCATGGCGCCCGAAGCCACCACGATCGTCGCGAACAGGTAAAAGGCGAATGCTTGAACGGTCATCGTCCCCCTCTCGGTTGCCGGGCGCCTTAGCGATAGGGCGCATCGGCGGCAAGGTTCGCCGCGATCGCCCGCTCCCATTTGTCGCCATTGGCGAGCAACTTCGCCTTGTCGTAAATAAGCTCCTCGCGCGTTTCCGTCGCGAACTCGAAATTCGGCCCCTCGACGATCGCGTCGACCGGGCAGGCCTCCTGGCAGAAGCCGCAATAGATGCACTTCACCATGTCGATATCGTAGCGCGTCGTGCGCCGCGAGCCATCGTCGCGCGGCTGCGCCTCGATGGTGATCGCCTGCGCCGGGCAGACCGCCTCGCACAGCTTGCACGCGATGCAGCGCTCCTCGCCGTTCGGATAACGGCGCAACGCATGCTCGCCCCGGAAGCGCGGCGAGATGGGGTTCTTCTCATAGGGATAGTTGATGGTCGCCTTGGGCTTGAAGAAATACTTCAAGGTCAGCCAGTGCGCCTCCAGAAACTCCCAGAGGGTGAAGGATTTGATCCAGTGCGCAATCATGCGCCGCCTCCAAAGCGGGTCAGCATCAGGAACCCGGACACGAGGAATACGAAGAACAGCGAGAGCGGCAGGAAGATTTTCCAGCCAAGCCGCATGAGCTGGTCATAGCGGTAGCGGGGGACGGTCGCCTTCACCCACGAGAATATGAAGAAGAAGAACAGGATCTTCGCGAACAGCCACAGGATGCCCGGCACATAATAGAGCGGCGCCCAGTCGAACGGGGGCAGATAGCCGCCCCAGAACAGGATGGCGTTGAGCGCGCACATCAGGAGGACGTTGGCATATTCGCCGAGCCAGAACAGCGCGAAGCTCATCGACGAATATTCGGTCTGGTAGCCGGCGACCAACTCGGACTCCGCTTCGGTGAGGTCGAACGGCGTGCGCGCGGTCTCGGCCATGGCGGAGATCAGGAACACGATCGCCATCGGGAACAGCAGCGGGTTGAAGCCGTGGCCGTTGAGCAGGCCATAATAGCCCTTCTGCGTCTCGATGATGGTCGAGAGGTTGAAGCTGCCCGACCACAGCACCACGCTGATGAGCACGAAGCCGATCGAGACCTCGTAGGAGATCATCTGCGCCGAGGCGCGCATGGCGGAGAAGAAGGGATATTTCGAGTTGGACGCCCAGCCCGAGATGATGACCCCGTAAACGCCGAGCGAACTGACCGCGAGAATATAGAGTAGGCCGACATTGATGTTGGCCAGCACCACCTCGGCCTGGAACGGGATGACCGCCCAGGCCATCAGCGCCACGGTGAAGGTGATGATCGGCGCGAGCAGAAACAGGCCCTTGTTGGCCGCGCTCGGGATGATCGTCTCTTGCAGGAAGACCTTGAGGCCATCCGCGAAGCTTTGCAGCAGCCCGAGCGGGCCGACCACGTTGGGGCCGCGCCGCAGCGCCATCGCCGCCCAGATCTTGCGATCCGCGTAGATAATCATCGCCACCGCCAGCATCAGCGGCAGCGCAATCAACAGCACGTAGATGAGGTTGGCGACGAACCAGCCCCAGCCGATGCCGAAATAGGATTGGAACCAGGCGGTCATTCCGCAGCCTCCGCGAAATCCTCGCCATGGAGCAGTTCCGCCGAGCAGCGCTGCATCGTCGGGCTGGCCCGGCAGATGGCGTTGGTGAGGTAGAAATCCTTGACCGGCAGGCCGATCTCGCGGCTCTCCGGTTTGGCGGGCAGCCTGGGCGCGGTCCAGCCATAATCGGCCAGCCCTTCCTCGCCCAGCGCGGGCACAGCCGCGATCATCGCCGCACGCAGCGCCTCGAAGCTGTCGAACGGCAGCGTCGCGCCAAGCACATCCGAGAGGGCGCGCAGTATCGTCCAGTCCTCGCGCGCATCGCCCGGCGCGAACACGGCCTTGTCGCCGCGCTGCACGCGCCCTTCGGTATTCACATAGGTGCCGGCTTTCTCGGTATAGGCGGCGCCGGGCAGGATCACGTCCGCCGCATGCGCGCCCTTGTCGCCGTGATGACCGACATAGACCTTGAAGCTCTCCGCGAACTTATCGAACGGCACATCGTCCGCGCCCATCAGGAACAGCAGCCTGGGGGCCGCCTGCGCGATCTCGTTGACGCCGCCCCTGGCCGCGAAGCCCATCATCAGCCCGCCCATACGCGCGGCAGCCATGTGGACGACGTTGAAGCCGTTCCAGCCATCGCGGATCAGCCCCAGCGTCTCGACAGCCGCCAGCCCCGCGCCGTGCAGGCCGGGCACCGCCAGCGCGCCGCCGCCCATAATGAGCGCCGGACGCTGCGCGGAGCGGAACGCCTCGACTACCTCCCTGGGCAGCTTGGCGAGCAGCGACGCATCGTTGCCGAGCCACGCCACCTTATAGGTGAGATCGACCTCCGGGCCGATCGCATAGACCTTGGCGCCCTTCTTGATCGCCTTGCGGATGCGCGTGTTGATGAGCGGCGCTTCCCAGCGCAGGTTGGTGCCGACCAGCAGGATTGCGTCCGCCGTTTCGATGCCGGCAATAGTCGAGTTGAAATTGACCGCCGAGAGGCTGGTGACGTCATAGTCCAGCCCGGTCTGACGCCCTTCGAGCAGCGTGCCGCCGAGCGCATGGACCAGCGCACGCGCCGCGAACAGCGTCTCGCAATCGAGCTGGTCGCTGGCGATGGCAGCGACCGAACCGTTCAGGCCCTTGGCTGCCCTGGCGATGGCGGCGAACGCCTCGTCCCAGCTTGCCGCGACCAGCTTGCCGCCCTTGCGGAGATAGGGCTTGTCGAGCCGCTTGCGGACGAGACCGTCGACCGCGTGACGGGTTTTGTCGCTCGCCCATTCCTCGTTCACGTCGTCATTGACGCGCGGCAACGCACGCAGCACCTGCCGGCCACGGCTGTCGAGCCGGATATTGGTGCCGACCGCGTCCATCACGTCGATGGCGAGCGTCTTCTTCAGCTCCCACGGCCGCGCCTCGAACGCATAGGGGCGCGAGGTCAGCGCGCCGACCGGGCAGAGATCGACCACATTGCCGGACAGCTCGCTCTTGGCGGCGCGCTCCAGATAGGTGGTGATCTGCATGTTCTCGCCGCGATAAATGGCGCCGATCTCCGGCACGCCGGCCACTTCCTCGGCGAAGCGCACGCAGCGGGTGCACTGGATGCAGCGGGTCATCACCGTCTTGACGATGGGGCCCATATATTTCTCGGTCACGGCGCGCTTGTTCTCGATGAACCGGCTCTCGCCCCGGCCGTAGGCCATAGCCTGATCCTGAAGATCGCACTCGCCGCCCTGGTCGCAGATCGGGCAATCCAGCGGATGGTTGATGAGGAGGAACTCCATCACGCCCTCGCGGGCCTTCCTCACCATCTCGCTGTCGGTGCGGATCTCCTGCCCATCGGCGGCCGGCAGTGCACAGCTTGCCTGCGGCTTGGGCGGCCCCGGCTTCACCTCGACGAGGCACATGCGGCAGTTGCCGGCGATGGAGAGGCGCTCGTGATAGCAGAAACGCGGGATTTCCTTGCCCGCCAACTCGCACGCCTGGAGCACGGTGGCGCCGGCGGGAACCTCGATCTCGATACCGTCTACTTTGACTATGGGCATATCTAGTGCGAAGCCTCCGCCTCGGTCGTTCGCGCGCCCGTCGCCTCGCGGTAAAGCGCCTCGGCGAGAATGGCGGAAACGATTGATTTGTTAAGCGTCACCTGAACGCCCGCCGGAAAGCAGGGGCCAAGCTGCGGCTGAAGTGCGGCCAGCGCCGTTTTCTCGGCGGAACTGCCGGGCTCCGCCAGCATGAAGCCGCGCGCCGTGCCTGCATCCGCCCGAACGACACAATCCGCAAAATCCATCATGATAAGATAGCGCTGGGCCTCCGGCGCTTCCGGACTGCTGACGTAACCTCTGAAATCGAACGCTTTTTCCTGAAACGACCTATCGCTCGGTTTCACTTCGCGCCGGTAGAATGCCTTGAAGATCGAACCGCGAAGCAGGTCGCCCGGCATCCGCAGTGTGGCGTCCCTCAGGCAATCGCTGCTGACGATATCGTTCAGCACCTGCCTCGCCTTCGGATCGTCATAGTGCAGGTCGCGATAAACGGCTGCCTTGCGCGGATCGCGGGTAACGCTGCAATCGGCAAAGGCATCCGTCGTGATACGAGCCTTATCAATGTCCGAAAGCGCGGCACGATCGGGCACCGACGCCGCCTTCGCGCGGCCTATCCGTGACCCTGTGGGATTTTCCCGCTCGCCCTGAGCCAGCGCGGGAAGCGCCAGCAGCAGGACCGCCGAGACCGCAGGCAAGGCGTGCGCCGCCCTCATTCCGCGGCCTCCAGCGTCGGCGCGCTATCGCGCTTGGCAGCGATACGACGCTCAATTTCGGGGCGGAAATGGCGGATGAGGCCCTGGATCGGCCAGGCGGCCGCATCGCCGAGAGCGCAGATGGTGTGCCCCTCGACCTGCTTCGTCACCTGGAACAGCATGTCGATCTCCTCGACATCCGCATCGCCGGTAACGAGGCGTTCCATCACGCGCCACATCCAGCCGGTGCCCTCGCGGCACGGCGTGCACTGGCCGCAGCTCTCATGCTTGTAGAAGTATGAGAGACGCGCGATCGAGCGGACGATGTCGGTCGACTTGTCCATGACGATGACCGCCGCCGTGCCGAGGCCGGAGCCGAGCGCACGCAGGCCGTCGAAATCCATCGGCGCGTCCATGATCTGCTCGGCCGGCACCAGCGGCACCGAGGAGCCGCCGGGAATAACCGCCAGCAGATTGTCCCAACCGCCGCGAATGCCGCCGCAATGCCGCTCGATCAGCTCGCGGAACGGGATCGACATGCTCTCCTCGACCACGCAGGGCCGGTTCACATGGCCGCTGATCTGGAAGAGCTTGGTGCCGCGGTTGTTTTCGCGCCCGAAGCTGGAGAACCACGCCGCGCCGCGCCGCAGGATGGTCGGCGAGACGGCGATACTCTCGACATTGTTGACCGTGGTCGGGCAGCCATAAAGCCCCGCGCCGGCCGGGAACGGCGGCTTGAGGCGCGGCTGGCCCTTCTTGCCCTCCAGACTCTCGATCATCGCGGTTTCTTCGCCGCAGATGTAGGCCCCCGCGCCGCGATGCACGAACACATCGAAATCATAGCCGGACTTACAGGCGTTCTTGCCAATCAGGCCGGCTTCATAGGCCTCCTTCACGGCGGCTTCGAGCACCTTGGCCTCGTAGATATATTCGCCGCGAATATAGATGTAGGCCGCCCGCGCGCGCATCGCGAAACCGGCGACCAGCGCGCCCTCGATCAGCTTATGCGGATCGTGGCGGATGATCTCGCGGTCCTTGCACGAGCCCGGCTCGGATTCGTCCGCGTTGATGACGAGGAAACTCGGGCGCCCGTCGCGGCTCTCCTTGGGCATGAAGCTCCACTTCATGCCGGTCGGGAAGCCAGCGCCACCACGGCCGCGCAGGCCGGAGGCCTTGATCGTCTCGATGATCTGGTCCTGGCCGATTTCCAGCAGCTTCCTGGTATTGTCCCAATCGCCGCGCTTGCGGGCAGCCTCCAGCGTCCATGGCTGATAGCCATAGACGTTGGTGAAGATACGGTCCTTGTCCTCAAGCGGGCCTACGAATGGCGGAGGTGCGGGCGGCGCGGTCTCTTCGGCCATTACCATTCTCCCCGGTAATCGTGATTGTCCGTGACCATCGCAGCCAGATTGGTCGGCTCGCCGACCGGCTCGACGGATTGGCGGCCCGGCTCCTGCGTGCCGACCTTGGGTTTGCGGCCGGCAGCCAGCTCGTCGAGGATGAAATCGAGCCGCTCGGGCGTCAGGTCCTCGTAATTGTCATCGTTGATTTGCACCATCGGCGCGGAGGCGCAGTTGCCGAGGCACTCCACCTCGGTGAGCGTGAACAGGCCATCCGGCGTCGTCGCGCCCTTCTTCATGCCGCGCTTGTAGCAGGCGTCGAGAATATCGTCCGAGCCGCGCAGCATGCAGGGGGTAGTGCCGCACACCTGCACATGGAAGCGGCCGACCGGCGCCATGTTGTACATGGTGTAGAAGGTCACGACCTCAAAGACACGCATGTAAGGCATATCGAGCAGCCCGGCGACATATTCGATCACCGGGATCGGTAGCCAGCCCTGGGTGTTCGTCTGCGCGCCGACCTGACGCTGGGCGAGATCGAGCAGGCCCATCACGGCGCTCGCCTGCCGCCCCTCGGGATAATGCGAGATCAGCTCTTTCGCGCGCGCCATATTGGCATCGGTGAAGGCGAAATCGCCCCACTGCGCGCGGACGTCCGCCTCGTCGGGGATTTGGGGTGCGTCAGCCATTTACCGGATGAACTCCACACGCGACACCTTGTCGCCCTCGAATGAATAGATCGCCAGCACCTCGAACTGCTCGCCATCGGGCGCGCGGCTGACGGCCTCGTGCAGCACCACCGTCTCGCCCACGCACTTGCTGTCGCGGATCGTGACACGGTTCTGCGGGAACTGTGCGAACATGGCCGCAAGGCCTGCGCGTGTCCCCTCCCTGCCCTCGCGAACGACCGCGCCGCGATAGCCCGCCTCGCAAGCATCCGGCGTCATCAGCGCGACATAGGCGTCGGCGTCCTGAGCGTTGTAGCGCGCGATCATCTCATGCGCGATCGCAATGCGCTGCTCGGCGGTGAGGAGAAGGTCCGTGCTCACCGGTCGCACTCCCCGAACACGATGTCCATGGCGCCCAGCACGGCGGTGGTGTCCGCCAGCATGTGACCCTTCATCATGAAGTCCATCGCCTGCAAATGCGAGAAGGCGGTCGGGCGGATCTTGCAGCGGTAGGGCTTGTTGGAACCGTCGCTCACCAGATAGACGCCGAATTCGCCCTTGGGGCTTTCGGTCGCGACATAGACCTCGCCAGCCGGCACATGGAAGCCCTCGGTATAGAGCTTGAAGTGGTGGATGAGTGCTTCCATCGACTGCTTCATCTCAGCTCGGCGCGGCGGCGTGACCTTGTGGTCAAGCGACAGCACGGGGCCGTCCGGCATCTCGTTCAGGCACTGCTTCATGATCCGCGCGGACTGGCGGACCTCCTCCACGCGTACCATGAACCGGTCGTAGCAATCGAAATTCGTGCCGACCGGCACGTCGAACTCCATGCGGTCATAGACATCGTAGGGCTGCGCCTTGCGGATATCCCATGGGATGCCCGAGCCGCGGATCATCGGGCCGGAGAAGCCCCATTTGAGCGCGTCTTCCTTGCTGACCACGGCGATATCGACGTTGCGCTGCTTGAAGATGCGATTGTCCGCCACCAGGCTGATCGCGTCCTCGAACAGGCGCGGCAGGCGCGTATCGAGCCAGTCGGCAATGTCGGCGAGCAGCTTCAGGGGCACGTCCTGATGGACGCCGCCGGGGCGGAACCAGGCCGCGTGCATGCGCGCGCCCGAGGCCCGCTCGAAGAAGTTGAGGCAATCCTCGCGCACCTCGAACAGCCACAGGTTGGGCGTCATCGCGCCCACGTCCATGACGTGAGAGCCGAGGTTCAGCATGTGGTTGCAGATGCGGGTCAGCTCGGCGAACAGCACGCGCAGATATTGGCCGCGTAGCGGAACCTCCAGGTTCAGCAGCTTCTCGATGGCGAGCACATAGCTATGCTCCATGCCGAGCGGCGAGCAATAATCGAGCCGGTCGAAATAGGGCAACGCCTGCAAATAGGTCTTGTATTCGATCAGCTTCTCGGTGCCGCGATGCAGCAGGCCGACATGCGGATCGCACCGCTCGACGATCTCGCCCTCCAATTCCATGACAAGGCGCAACACGCCGTGTGCCGCCGGGTGCTGCGGGCCGAAGTTGATCGTGTAATTCTGGATCGTGGTATCGCCGAGCGCGGGATCGGCCGCGTCGGTCTCATGGTCCAGCTTGTCGAGATAGTCAGCCATCAGGCGTCACCCCCGGTCGACTTGGGCTTGCGCGCGCGGGGCGCCTTGGGCTTGGCCGGCGTGTCGCTCGCGGTCGCCGCCTTCCTGGCGCGCGGCACGCGGGCAGGCTTGACCGCTTCGGCATCGGCCTTCTTGGCGGGGCTGCGCTTGGCGGCATCCGTATTGGCGGGCTCGCCGGCAACGGTCTGTGCCGGCTTCTCGGTGGTCTTGGGCGTCCTGGTTGGCGGCGGGGCCGGTGGAGGCGGCGGAGGTGCGGGCGGAGTCGGCGCGACGGGCGCCTTCTCGTCGCCGGGCAGCACATATTTCGCGCCTTCCCACGGGCTCATGAAATCGAAGGTGCGGAAATCCTGCGCGAGCCGCACCGGCTCATAGACCACGCGTTTCTGCTCCTCGGAGTAACGCAGCTCGACATAGCCGGTGAGCGGAAAGTCCTTGCGGAACGGATGACCGCGGAAGCCATAATCGGTGAGGATACGGCGCAGGTCGGCATTGCCCTCGAAGAGCACGCCATACATGTCGAACACCTCGCGCTCCAGCCAACCGGCAACGGGCCAGATGTGCGTGACGGTCGGCACCGGCTTGTCCTCGTCCGTCTGCACCTTGACGCGCAGGCGGTGGTTCTTCGTCACCGACAACAGATGATAGCAGACCTCGAACCGCTCGGCCCGCTCGGGGTAATCCACTCCAGCAATCTCCATGAGCTGCTGATAGGCGAAGCGGTCGCGCAGCGTTTCCAGCACTTTCGCCAGCGTCGGACGCTCCACCGTCACCGACAGTTCGCCATGCGCGTCGACAATCTCGATCACGGCAGCGCCGAGCGCCGCCTGAATGGCGTCCGCCAGCCCCTCGATCGCATTGACCCGGGGCGCGCTATGCAACACGGATTCGCTCATCGCTCGACCGTCCCGATCCGGCGGATCTTCCGCTGCAACTGCATGATACCATAAAGCAGCGCCTCGGCGGTCGGCGGGCAGCCCGGCACATAAATGTCGACCGGCACGATCCGGTCGCAGCCGCGCACGACGCTGTAGCTATAGTGATAATAGCCGCCGCCATTGGCGCACGAGCCCATGGAGATGACGTATTTCGGCTCGCTCATCTGGTCGTAGACCTTGCGCAGCGCCGGAGCCATCTTGTTGCAGAGCGTACCGGCGACGATCATCACGTCGCTCTGGCGCGGCGAGGCGCGCGGTGCAGCGCCGAAACGCTCCATGTCATAACGCGGCATGTTCACGTGGATCATCTCGACCGCGCAGCAGGCGAGACCGAAGGTCATCCACCAGAGCGAGCCGGTGCGCGCCCACTGGAACAATTCCTCCGTGGAGGTGACAAGAAAGCCCTTGTCGCCGACCTCGCCGGTCAGCGCCTGGAAAAAATCAGGATCGGGCTGGGTTCCGGCCGGGGGTGCGCCGAGCACGCCGGGCCGCTCAAGCTCTACTCCCAATCGAGGGCTCCCTTCTTCCACGCATAGATAAGGCCGAGCACCAATTCGCCGATGAACACCATCATGGTGCCCCAGCCCAGCCAGCCGATCTCGGAGAGGCTGACCGACCACGGATAGAGGAAGGCCGCTTCAAGATCGAAGATGATGAACAGAATCGCCACGAGGTAGAAACGCACGTCGAACTGGCTGCGCGGATCCTCGAACGCGGGGAAGCCGCATTCATATTCGCTCAGCTTGTCCGGATCGGGCTTGTGGGTGCCGGTCAGCCGCCCCACCGCCATCGGCAGAAACACGAACAGGCAGGACAACCCCAGCGCGACCGCCAGGAACAGCAGGATCGGCAAATATTCCGACAGATCAGCCAATTTTCGTCCTCATGGCTCGGTGGCTCGTGTCGGCGGGCTTTAGGACTGCCGCACCTGCGAAGCAAGCCTTGGAGGGGTGAGAATGAATCGCAACAAGGCCCTTTGGCCGGTCCCGCGCCGTCATCCCGATTTGCGACGAGTCGTTTCATAGCGGAGCGTCTTTGGGTAATTCCCATGTTGCAAATGCCTCGCAACAGCGCTAGGTGGATTCGCATGTTGGTTTGCATCTGCAACGCGATTTGCGAAGACGAACTGCGCGAGATTGCGCGGCAGGGGATCAGCGATCCCGAGGCGGCCTTCGCCGCGCTCGGCAAGCGCCCCAATTGCCGCACCTGCCTGGACCATGCCGACGATGTGCTGTTCTCGGAACAGCGCCGTCAGGCCGGCACCCATGCCCCGGCGCCGCAGACAGCCGCCCCTGCTTTCGCTGGCGCCTGACCACTCCACACCCGACATCGGGGAGCCTCTGCCGTTCCCCTGCGCATGAGTCGCATCCGCACCTGATCCGGTGCGAATGAGAGCCATTCTCTATTGGATTTGCGAGACGTTCGCGCGTGAATCGCAAGACGGGACCGGCTATAGTCCGGCCGTGTTTCAGTCCGTTTGGAGTATGTGCCATGAAGGGTGACGACAAGGTCATCGAATATCTCAATCTTGCGCTCAAGAATGAGTTGACGGCTATCAACCAGTATTTTCTGCATTACCGTCTTCTTCATCACTGGGGCGTCAAGCGGCTGGCCAAGTTCGAATATGGCGAGTCGATCGACGAGATGAAGCATGCGGACCGGCTTGCCGAGCGAGTCCTGTTTCTCGACGGCCTTCCCAATTTCCAGGCGCTTGGCCGTTTGCGCATTGGCCAGTCGGTGGAGGAGATCCTCAAGGCCGACCTGGAACTGGAGATGGAAGCCCTGCCCCTGCTGCGTGACGCCATCGCCTATTGCGAGTCCATCCGCGATTATGTGAGCCGCGACCTGTTCCAGCAGATCCTCGATAGCGAGGAAGAGCATGTCGATGCGCTGGAGACCCAGTTCGAGATGATCGAACGGATGGGGATGCAGAACTACATCCAGCTCAACAGCGAGGCGGCCGAGGACTGATGCGCCGCACGGGAGGCGCTTCCACACGGGAGCCGCCTCCCCGCATAAGGCGAGCGCCCGGTCGATGCCGGGCTTCGCCGCTGGATCGCGGAGCGCCGCTTCCTTAGATATTTCGCAGCGATCCGGCGAGCAGCTTGTGCAGTTTGCTGTGCATTACGTCATTGCCGGCGAGGACTTCCCGCCGCTCGACCGGCTCGGCGCCACCCCGAAAATCGGTGACGAAGCCGCCGGCCTCGCGGACCAGCAGGATGCCGGCCTGCACGTCCCATGGCTGGAGGCCGCTCTCCCAGAAGCCATCGTAGCGCCCGGAAGCGACCCACGCGAGATCGAGTGCGGCTGAGCCGAAGCGGCGGATGCCCGCCACCGAGGGGGCGATCGCACCGAAGATGCGGCTCCACTGCGCCATGTCGCCATGGCCGAGGAAGGGAATGCCGGTTGCGATCAGCGCCTCGCCCAGATCGCGCCGCGCGGAGACGCGCAGCCGCTGGTCGTGCCGCCAGGCGCCGCGCGACTTCTCGGCCCAATAGCTCTCGTCGGTGATCGGCTGGTAGACGAGCCCGGTCGTCACCTCGCCCCATCCCCGGCCGTCCCGCGCGGGCTCCTGCACGGCGATGGAGATGGCAAAATGCGGGATGCCGTGGAGAAAGTTGGTGGTGCCGTCGAGCGGGTCGATCACCCAGCGCGGCTTGGCGGGATCGCCCTCGATCTCGCCGCCTTCCTCCAGCAGGAAGCCCCAGTCCGGCCGTGCCTTGCGCAGTTCCGTCACCAGCGTCTGCTCGGCCTTCTTGTCCGCCACGGAGACGAAATCCGCCGGGCCCTTGCGGCTGACTTGCAAATGCTGAACCTCGCCGAAATCACGGCGAAGCTGCGGCGCCACCTTGCGGGCGGCGCGCTCGATCACGGTGAGCAGGCCTGAATGGGATACCATGAGTCTTTCTTCTCCTCTCCATGTGGAGAGTTATAAACGGTGATGTCTACTTTTTGGCGGGAGCCTCGCCGGGGCGGACGCCGCAAACGGCGGCCATGGCGGCGACGACCTGATTGGGATCGGTCCGGTCCGCCTTCTTTTCCGTGAGCAGCTTATCGGTTCCTGCACTTATCTTACTGAAAGAGTTAGAATAAATGCAGGCGAACAGGGCCGACTTCGCTACCTCCGGCACCTTGTCGGATTGCAGCGCGGCCATGAATACCCGCAGGTTGCTCGCCGCCCGCTCGACCTCTGCCTTGGTGGGCGCGGGCGCCTTTCCCGCCTGGGCGTTCGCGGCCGCCGGCGCCAGAAGCAGGCCGGCGAGCGCGAGCATCAGCGGGGGAAGCGCCCGGCGCATCAGTCGGCCCGCTTCACATAGGCGCGCTCATATACGTCGACGACGATGCGTGTGCCCGAGACGATATGCGGCGGCACCATGACGCGCACGCCGTTATCGAGAATGGCAGGCTTGTAGCTGGCCGAAGCGGTCTGCCCCTTCACCACCGCGTCTGCCTCGACCACCGTCGCCTCGACCTGCTCGGGAAGCTGCACGCTGATCGGCCGCTCCTCATACATTTCGAGCAGCACCATCATGCCGTCCTGGAGGAAGGCCGTCGCCTCGCCGACGAGGTCGGCCGGCAGGCTGATCTGGTCGTAGGTCTCGGTATCCATGAAGACGAGCATGTCGCCCTCGGCATAGAGATACTGGAAATCCTTAGTATCGAGCCGGATGCGCTCGACGGTCTCGGCCGAGCGGAAGCGCACATTGTTCTTGCGCCCGTCGATGAGGTTCTTGAGTTCGACCTGCATATAGGCCCCGCCCTTGCCGGGCTGGGTATGCTGGATCTTGACGGCGCGCCACAGGCCGCCTTCATACTCGATATTGTTGCCGGGACGGATGTCCACGCCGCTGATCTTCATAAGGGTCGCGCCTGTCTGTCTCGAAAATAATGGAAAGAGCCGGAAGGCGGCCTCTAGCGGGATTGGCCGGACTCGGCAAGCGCCCGCGCACGGCGCACATGACCGGACCGCCCGCGAATCCCGCTTGCACCCGCCCGGTGGAGCCGCGATGCTCGGCGCCCCGAAACCCATTCAGGAGAGACGCCGTGCCGCGCACCCCGCAGGAAGAAGCCAATGCCCAGCTCATCCGCGACCTGTTCGACAAGGTACTGATCCCGATGGACAAAACGCTGGTCGATGCCTTCATCGCGGAGGATTATCTCCAGCACAGCTCGCTCGCCGAGCCGGGGCGCGAGGCGCTGAAGGACTGGCTCGACTTCGTCCGCGCGGAGACGCCGCAGGCCACGCAGAGGGTCTATCGCATTCTGGCGGAGGACGACCATGTCGTGAGCCACCAGCATGTGATCCGCTGGCCGGGCGACACCGGCTTCGCGGTGATGGACATTTTCCGCATCGCGGACGGCAAGATCGTCGAGCATTGGGACGTGGTGCAGGCGCTTTCAGCCGAGCCGGTCAATCCCAACTCGATGTTCGAGAATGGGGTTTGAGGGGCGCTCCTCAGCTACTCTATCGGACGAGAATTCTCGCCCTTGTTCTTCTGCGCAAGCAGGAGTCCAGGGCCCAGCCGCAAGTCCCTATCGCCCTGGGCTCCTGCTTGCGCAGGAGCACGTCGCTTGCTTATGAAGTGGAGGGCTGACTAACTCCGGCGCGCCGGCGCCCGACGCCACAACCCAAACGCACTTCCTCAGCCGAGGATAGGACCGAACGCCGCTACGCCCGCACCCGCTCCCTCGGGATGCCCCCATACCGCCCCACTCACGGCGAGGAAATCGGCGCCTGCGTCCACCAGCATGCGGCCGTTCTGGGCGGTGATTCCGCCGATGGCGACGCAGGGCAGTTCGAACAGGGCGGACCACCAGCTCAGGATGGACGGCTCGGCATGGTGGAGCACCGCCTTGGTCGCGGTGGGGAAGAAAGCGCCGAACGCGACATAGTCCGCGTCCGCCTCGCCCGCCTCCATGGCGAGATGACGGCTGGCGTGGCAGGTCACGCCGATCTGCGCCGTGGCGCCGAGGATCTTGCGCGCCTCGCGCGGGTCGCCATCCCCCTGCCCGAGATGCACGCCGTCCGCGCCGAGGCGCTTGGCGAGCGCGATGCTGTCGTTGATGATGAATGCCACCTCACGCGCCGCGCACAACCGCTGCACAGGCTCGGCGAGGCGCGCAATCTCATGCTCGTCCAGTCCCTTGAGACGGAGCTGGAACGCCGCGACCGGGCCGCCATCCAGCGCGGCTGCCAGCGTGTCGGCGAAATCCGGCCCGATAGCCGGCGGCGAGATCAAATAGAGCTGGCAAGGCGGGCGCGATCCGTCCCGCTCGAACCGGCGGGCGAAATCGGGATCGAGGGCAAGCGCGTCTTCGTCGGTCATGGGCCGGCCATAATCGAGTCGGCGCGGAGACGGAAGCGTCGCGAGTCTCTCTTTGTGATCGGGGGCGCGGCATGGGCGCTTCTCGGACACACATGACTGAGGGCGGACGAGCGGTGTCGTAGGGGGCCACTGCGGCCTGCACTCCAGCGGCGCCCCTTACCCCTCCGCCAGCGCCGCTTCGATCGCCGAAACCAACACCGCATCGTCCGGCGCGACGCGCGGGGAGAAGCGGGCGACGACCGCGCCATTCCGTCCGACCAGGAATTTCTCGAAATTCCAGGCGATCTCGGTCTCAGGCGTCGGCGACTGGGCGATCAGTGCCGTGTAGAGCGGGTGGATGCCCTCACCCTTGACGACGATCTTCTCGAACATCGGGAAATCCACGCCGAAATTGGTGGTGCAGAAGCTCTCAATCTCGGCGTTGTTGCCCGGTTCCTGCCCGGCGAACTCGTTGGCGGGGAAGCCGAGGACGACCAGTCCCCGATCGCGATAGGCACGGTAAAGCTCCTCCAGCCCTTCATATTGCGGCGTCAGGCCGCATTTGGACGCGACGTTGACGATCAGCAGCACTTTGCCGGCATAGTCGGCCAGCGAGGCATCGGCGCCCCGGATCGTCTTGAGGGGAATGTCGGCGAGCGCGGTCATGGCGAGTCTCCTGGATACGGCGGAGGGGATGCTGGCGTCCCTTTTACCGCGTGGGCGGCCGGGTTGGAACCGGGGGCGTGATGGAAGCAGACCTCCCGTGCGCCGCGCCGCCGTCTTGCTGAACGCGTTTCAGCATCCACGCCGCCCAAAGAACTCAAGGGAACGGAACGGACGGGCCCGAACACACTTAGGGCGAGGACAAAGGAACGTCAGGTTCCTATGCCCTCGCCAAGCTTATCCTGGGAGTGGAAGAATGAGGGAAAGCCGCTGCCGCCCCTCCCCTGGCTTTGTCGCCCCTCTCCCCGCGCAAGCTCGGGGAAGGAGCTGAGGCGCGTTCAGGCCGCGACCTTGTTCGTGGAGGCCGTGTAGATCTCGTCGATCGCGCCGGCGAGCGCGGCGTTGAAGGCCGCGTCATCCATCTGGTGGCGCAGGTCCTCCAGCAACGCGCGGCTGAAGCTGGCGATCATGCCGCGGTTGCGGGCCAGCTCGCGGCAGGCTTCCGGGCGCGAGTAGCCGCCCGAGAGCGCCACCACGCGCAGCACGCGCGGATGGTCGACCAGCGGATCGAACAGCCCAGCCTGCGCGGGGATGCTGAGCTTGAGCATGACCTTGTCGTCGCCCGGCATCGCGTCGAGCGCCTTGTGCAGCTCCTCCAGCAGGATCTGGTCGGACCGGGCGCGGTCGGCGCTCTTGATGTTCACCTCCGGCTCCAGGATCGGCATCAGCCCGGCGGCGAGCACCTGCCGGCCGACCTCGACCTGCTGCGCAACGATGGCGGCGATGCCGGCGCGGTTGGCCTGCTGCACCACCGAGCGCTCCTTGGTGCCGTACATGCCCAAGCCCTTCGCGCGCTGGAGCAGCACATCGAGACCCGGCATGGGCTTCATGAGCTGGACGCCGTCCGCCTCATCCTCCAGCCCCTTGTCGATCTTGATGAAGGGGACGACGCCACGCTCGGCCAGCACCGCCGGCACCGGACGACCGGCGATCTCGCCATCCATCGTCCGCTCGAACAGG
Source organism: Sphingobium sp. 66-54 (assembly GCA_001899715.1). Taxonomy (GTDB): domain Bacteria; phylum Pseudomonadota; class Alphaproteobacteria; order Sphingomonadales; family Sphingomonadaceae; genus Sphingobium. The sequence continues at coordinate 371,347 of MKWI01000016.1, read as the reverse complement.
ATGGCGCCCAGCACCTTGTCCCCGGTGAAGGCGGACGATGTGATGATCCGCGACCGCATCTGGTGGATGAGGGCGAACATCTCCTCATCGTTGGCGTAGGCATTCTCCTCGATGCCGTAGCCCTTGAGGGCCTTGGGCGTCGACCCGCCGCTCTGGTCGAGCGCGGCGATGAAACCGTGGCCCGAGGCCATCCGTGCGGTCATGTCAGCGGTCTGCATGGCGTTCCTTTCCCTGTCGGCAACAATGTTGCGCGGCGAACAAAGGCCCGGAAGCGGGCCGGATAAGGGGCCTCATCAGCGGTCCCGGATCAAAAAGCAAGGGAGCTAACCAAAGCTGCGCGCGGCAATTCATGCCGAAAATGGCACGCCTCGAAGCGGCGATGACTTTGTCCATTCTCTCGTGGCGACGTGCTGTTGGCGCGGCCGGCAGAATTGGGGCGGGCTGGCTCCGAACAGGCAAGCGAACAGACCCGCCCTACCCTCGCCGAAGCGCGCGATTCAGGGGGCCATCAGCGCCGCGACGCCGGGGAGGCGCTTGCCCTCCATCCATTCGAGGAAGGCGCCGCCGGCCGTGGAAACGAAAGAGAAATCCGCCGCCACGCCGGCATGGTTGAGCGCCGCGACGGTATCGCCCCCGCCCGCCACCGAGACCAGCGACCCCTCGGCGGTGAGCGCCGCCGCCGTGCGGGCCAGCGCCACCGTCGCGGTGTCGAAGGGCGGCAGCTCGAACGCGCCGAGCGGGCCGTTCCAGACCAAAGTGCGGCAGGTCTTGAGCACGTCGCCCAGCGCCTCCACCGCCGCCGGGCCGACATCGAGGATCATCTCGTCGTCGGCGACCTCGTTGACATTGCACAAGCGATAGGAGGGCGGGTTGGCCGCGAATTCCTTCGCCACCGCCACGTCATAAGGCAGATGGATGGTGCAGCCGGCGCCCTCCGCCTTGTCGAAAATCTCCTCGGCGGTGGGGATGAGGTCGCGCTCGCACAGCGACTTGCCGACCGGAACCCCGCGCGCGGCGAGGAAGGTGTTGGCCATGCCGCCGCCGATGATGAGATGATCCACCTTGGCGAGAAGATGCTCCAGCACGGCGAGCTTGGTCGAGACTTTGGCGCCGCCGACCACCGCCGCCACGGGCTTTTGCGGCATGCCGAGCGCGGCCTCCAGCGCATCCAGCTCGCGCTCCATCGAGCGGCCGGCGAAGGCGGGCAGCCGGTGCGCCACCCCCTCGGTGGAGGCATGGGCGCGGTGCGCGGCGGAGAATGCATCATTGACGTAAAGGTCCGCCAACGCAGCCATAGCATCGGCCAGCGCGGGGTCGTTCTTCTCCTCGCCGGGGTGGAATCGGGTGTTCTCCAGCAGGGCGATGTCGCCCGGCCGCATCACGGCGATGCCGGCAGCGGCCGCCTCGCCCTGGCAATCGGGGATGAACTGCACGTCGCGCTTGAGCAGCAGGCTGAGCGCGCGCGTCACCAGCGAGAGCGAGAGATCGGGCGACTTGCGCCCCTTCGGCCGACCGAAATGGGCGAGGATGAGCACCTTGGCGCCCTTGTCCGCCAGCTCCAGGATGGTCGGCAGCGCCGCTCGCAGCCGCGTGTCGTCGGTAATCGCCCCCTCCTGCATGGGCACGTTCAGATCCTCGCGGACCAGCACGGCCTTGCCGGCGATATCGCCCATATCGTCGAGCGTCTTGAAGGGTTTAGCCACCGCTGTTCATCCTTTTGCGTCCGGGTGCGGGCGTGGAGCGGGCCGGCCGCCGCCGCGAGGACGGAACGGCCGGCCGGGTCAGGGTCAGATGAGGCCCGCGATCACCTTGCTGGTGTCGATCATGCGGTTGGAGAAGCCCCACTCATTGTCATACCAGGAGAGCACGCGCACCAGCTTGCCCTCCAGCACCGCCGTCTCCAGGCTGTCGACCGACGAGGAATGGGGGTTGCCCATGAAGTCGATCGAGACGAGCGGATCGGTGACATATTCGATCACGCCCTTGAAGGCACCCTCGGCCGCCGCCTTGAGCACGCCGTTCACTTCCTCGACGGTGGTGTCCCGCTTGGGGGTGAAGGTGAAGTCGATGATCGACACGTCCGGCGTCGGCACGCGGATCGACGAGCCGTCCAGCTTGCCCTTCAGCTCCGGCAGCACCAGCGTCACCGCGCGCGCGGCACCGGTGGTGGTGGGGATCATCGACATGGCGGCGGCGCGCGCCCGGCGCATGTCGCTGTGGATCTGGTCGAGAATGCGCTGGTCGTTGGTGTAGCTGTGCACCGTGGTCATCAGGCCACGCTCGATGCCGATGGTGTCGTTGAGCACCTTGACCAGCGGCGCGAGGCAGTTGGTCGTGCAGCTCGCGTTGGAGACGATCAGGTCGTCCCTGGTCAGCACGTCGTGGTTGACGCCGAACACGACCGTCTTCTCGACATTCTTGGCCGGCGCGGAGATCAGCACGCGCTTGGCGCCCGCCTCCAGATGCTTGGCGGCCTTGTCCTTCTCCGCGAAGAAGCCGGTGCACTCCAGCGCGAGGTCGATGCCCAGCTTGCCGTGCGGCAGGTTGGCCGGATCGCGCTCGGCCGTCACATGCACGCGCTTGCCGTCGATGATGAGATCGTTGCCGTCGACCGACACGTCGCCGGGGAAAGTGCCGTGCACGCTGTCGCGCTTGAACAGCAGCGCATTGGATTTGGCGTCGCCCAGGTCGTTGATGGCGACCAGCTCCAGGTCATGATCCGTGCGTTGCAGCAGCGCGCGCGCGACGAGCCGCCCGATCCGTCCGAACCCGTTGATTGCCACCTTGGTTGCCATGGTCGAAAACTCCTTCCTGAGTCAGTTGAGGGCCGCAACGACCCGCGATGCGATTGCCTCCGCGTCCAAACCGAAATGCGTGTAGAGCGCCGGTGCCGGCGCCGAGAGGCCGAAGCTGTCGATGCCGACATTGATACCGTCCGCCCCGGTGAGCGCCTCCCACCCGAAGGTGGTGCCGGCCTCGATGGAGACCTTGAGCGCATCGGCGGGCAGCACGGCGGCGCGATAGGCCGCGTCCTGCGCGCGAAAACGCGTCAGGCTGGGCATGGAGACGACATTGGCCGCGATGCCCTTGCCGGCAAGCAGCTCGGCGGTCTTGACCGCGATCTCCACTTCCGATCCGGTGGCGATCAGCACCACGCGCGCCGGCTTGCCGCTGTCCACTAGCGTATAGCCACCGCGCGCCGAGCGATTCTCCGCCGCGTCGGTGCGCAGTTGCGGCAGGTTCTGCCGGCTGAGCGCGAGCACGGAGGGCGTGTGCTCATTCTCCAGCGCGAGTTGCCAGCATTCGGCGGTCTCGATGGTGTCGCAGGGGCGGAAAACTTCCACATTCGGGATCATCCGCAGCGCCATGACATGCTCGATGGGCTGATGCGTCGGCCCGTCCTCGCCCAGCCCGATGCTGTCGTGCGTCATCACATAGACGACGCGCAGCTTCTGGATGGCGGACATGCGGATCGCATTGCGGCAATAGTCCGAGAACACCAGAAAGGTGCCGCCATAGGGAATGACGCCGCCGTGCAGCGCCATGCCGTTCATCGCGGCGGCCATGCCGAACTCGCGGATGCCGTAATAGACGTAACGGCCGGCATAATCCGCGCGGCTGAACGCGACCTTCTGGTCCTTCGACTTGGTGTTGTTCGAGCCGGTGAGATCGGCCGAGCCGCCGACCGTCTCCGGCAGTTGCGGATTGATCGCGTCCAGCGCCATTTCGCTGGCCTTGCGGGTCGCCACCTTCTGCGGGTTGGCGAGCAAGCCGTCGAGATAGGGCTTGAGCGAGAAGCTAGCGGGTAGCTTGCCGCTCATCCGCCGCTCGAATTCCGCCTTGTCGGAATGGCTTGCGAGGCGCTGCTGCCAATCGACATGAGCCTTCTTGCTGCCCTCGCCAATCGCCAGCCACGCCGCACGGACATCGTCCGGCAATTCGAACGGCGGCAGGTCCCAACCGAGCGCGATACGCGTGGCGGCCACCTCGTCCGCGCCAAGCGCCGCACCATGCACCTTGTTGGTGCCGGCCATGGTGGGCGCGCCCTGCCCGATCCTGGTGGCGCAGGCGATGAGCGACGGGCGCGGATCGGCAATCGCCTCGTCCAGCGCGCGGCGGATATCGGCGAAATCATGGCCGTCGCAGCTCACCACATGCCAGCCGGTGGCGGCGTAACGCGCCTTTACATCCTCGCTGGAGGAGAGATTGACCGCGCCGTCGATGGTGATCTTGTTGTCGTCCCACAGCAGCTTGAGCTTGCCCAGGCCAAGATGGCCGGCGAGGCCGATGGCTTCGTGGTTGATGCCTTCCATCAGGCAGCCGTCGCCCGCGATCACCCAGGTGCGGTGATCGACCAGCGCGTCGCCGAAGGTGGCATTGAGGTGCCGCTCGGCCATCGCCATGCCGACCGCCATCGCGAGCCCCTGCCCCAGCGGGCCGGTGGTCGCCTCGACGCCGGGCAGCTCGAAATTCTCCGGATGGCCGGCACAGGGCGAGCCGAGCTGGCGGAAATTGGCGATGTCCGCCATGGTCGGCTCGGCATAGCCAGTGAGGTGCAACAGCGCGTAGAGCAGCATCGAGCCGTGGCCGGCGGAGAGGACGAAGCGATCGCGGTCCGCCCATTTCGGCGCGGCGGGGTCGAACTTCAGATAATCCTTGAACAGCACGGTGGCGACATCGGCCATGCCCATCGGCATACCGGGATGGCCGCTGTTGGCGGCCTGCACCGCATCCATCGCCAGCACGCGGATGGTATCGGCGAGACGCTTCTCGGAAACTGACATGGGCGAGCGCCCCTTTCCTCAAACATTCGGCCCTGGGGCGCATGAAAAATCAAAGCGATCGGTGGCCGGAGCCGGCCGCCGAACGGGTTGACGGACGCAGCGAAGGATGAGCCGAGTCGTCGCGGGGTCTCCATGGTCGATTCGGGGGCCAAGCGTCAACCTGCGGGCCCCGGAAGATCGGCCGATGCGCCTTGCCGGTCCCGCCTAAGCGCATGACGCAACCGGCTTTTGCAATCAGGCGGGAGCATGTTAAGGGATCGCACATGGCAAGCGACGCGATGATGCAGGCAATCGGGCGGCTGGAGCGTGCGTTGGCGCGCGCCGAAACGCTGGCGAAGCGGGTAGCCGAGGAGCAGGCCCGCGCCATCGAGGCGCAACTGGCCGGCGATGCTGCCGGCGAGACGGCGGCGGGTGCCGTCGATATCGACCCCTTCTCGCGCGACAAGGCGATCGCCGCGCTCAAATCGCTCGATGCGCTGATCGGCGATCTCCAGAAGGCACGGAGCGAGGCCTGACATGGCGGAAGTCAAGATCATGGTCGGCGGGCGCCAATATTCGGTGCACTGCCGCGACGGGGACGAACCCCGGCTGCACCAGCTTGCCGGCATGATGTCCGAGCGGGTCAATCAGGTGAAGGGCGGCGCCAACGGGCTGACCGAGGTGCGGCAACTGCTGTTCGCCGGCCTGCTGCTGGCCGATGCGCTCTCCGAGAAGGGCTCTGCGGCGCCGGCCGCGGCAGCTCAACCGGCCGCCCCGCAGCCGCCCGCCGACGACCCCGAGCTGCTCGCCGCGCTGACCCGCCTCGCCGAACGCGCCGAAGCGCTGGGCGATAGTCTTGCAGCGCAGCTCCCAAGCACATAGATAGGCTGGGACGGGAACTGCCCGGTGCGCGCTTTAGCGAACATCCCTGAGGCGATAAACACATCCACGGGGGCTGTCCCTGGCCGGGCTCTGGCCCGTGCTACATGGTCCCCACCTGACGTTGAGGCGTCAGAGGATATTCCAGCAAACGGCCATGGCGGTCCCGTCACCCCGCTTATGCAACACCTCCAGCCATGAGCGAACGGCCATGACCCAACCCCTGAGCGACCGCGATCACCTCCGCGCCCTGCTGCGCGGGCGGCGCAAGGCGTTCGTCGCCGGCCTGCCGGCGTCCGTGCGCACGCTGGCCTTCCGGGTGTTGCCCTCGCCGGTGATGGCGCTGCTTCCCCCGGACGCGCGGGTGGCGCTCTACCGCCCGGTGGGCAGCGAGGCACCGACCGACGCCATCGCCCACAGCCTTGCCGATCTCGGCTTCTCGCTCTGCCTGCCGCGCCTTGGCGGCAAGCCGGACAACCCGCATTTCATGGATTTCGCGGCGTGGGTGCCGGACGAGGACCTGCTCGTGCCCGGCCCAAGCCGAATCCTCCAGCCCGAGTTCGATGCCGAGGCGGTGACGCCTGACGTCGCCTTCGTCCCGCTGGTCGGCTTCGATGCCGCGCTCAACCGGCTTGGTCAGGGCGCCGGCCATTACGACCGCGCGCTGGAGACGCTGCCGGATACGCTCAAGATCGGCCTCGCCTGGTCGGCACAGCAGGTCGACCATATCCCGGCCGAATCCTGGGACGTGCCGCTCGACCTGATCGTCACCGAGCAGCGCGTCTTCGAGCGCGGGGGCGCGTGATGGAGCACCGCCCCTCCTGGCGCAAACCGGCGGGCATGTTCGCCATCCTCGCGATCATTGCCGTCTGGGCGGTGATCGTCGCCAGCTTCGCACCCGTCATCGCCGGATGGCCGCGCGTGGTGCAGATGATCGTCTATATCGTCGCCGGCATCGTCTGGATCTTCCCGACGCGTCCACTGCTGCAATGGATGGAGACCGGCCGCTGGCGGCCCTGAACGGCCGATGCGGTTGGGCTCCTGCGCAGGCAGGAGCCGAGAGCCAGCCGCAGTTCCCTATCGCCCTGGGCTCCAGCCTGCACAGGAGCGCTCCGCTTGCAAGAGCAGGCGCTCCCGGTTCAGTCCAGCATGCGAAAAAGCGGAAAACGCCAACGTCCGGATATCCGGGAAATGGCGCGAGTGACGGGGCTCGAACCCGCGACCTCCGGCGTGACAGGCCGGCGCTCTAACCAACTGAGCTACACCCGCTTACGGTGTGAGGCCGGGCAGGTATAAGAGGGCGCCGCCCCTGTCAACACTCCTCGCTCAACTCTCGTCATAATCGTCGGGCGGGTCATGCAGGGTGCTGGTCAGCGTGCCCGCTTCGAACAGGAAGCCGGCGATATCCGGCTTGCCGGCCGCTGCGAGCACGGTCTGGATGATGATGAGCAGCGGCACCGAGAGCAGCGCTCCCGTCGTGCCCCACACCCAGGTCCAGAAGCTCAGGGAGACGAGAATCAGCAGCGGGTTCATCTTCAGCCGCTCGCCGAGCACCAGCGGCGTGACGATATTCGCCTCGATGAGGTGCAGCACGATCATGATGACCGCGGGCAGCAGCGCCGGGCCGACCGAGGTGAAGCTCATCAGGCCGCCCAGGCCGAGCAGGATCGCCGCCACGATCGGCCCGAAATAGGGGATGAAGTTGAGCAAGGCGACGAAGCCGCCCCACATGAACGGCGTCGGCATGCCGATCAGCCCCAGCAGCAGCGCCACGGTGAGGCCCAGTACCATGTTGATGACGGTGATGGTCATCACGTAGCGCGAGGTGGCATCCACCACATTCTGGATCACCCGCGCGATGGTGAGAGCGCCGGTGAAGCTGCCGCGCCCCCGAATCGTCCGCCGCCGCAGCCGCGTCCAGCCGCTCAGGAAGAAGAAGATCACCAGCAGGCCGAAAATGACGTTGATGACCACACTCGGCGCGGAGGCGGTCAACATCTGGAGCAGCGAGCCGGGCTTGGCGAAATCGCCAATCTCCGAACCGATGGTCTGCGTCTCCGTTACCATGCGCAGCAGCCCGTCGATGAAGCCTTGCGCCTGGGTGTAGAGGTGGATGATCGGCGCCAGTGTCGCCTTGATGCGGTTGATCCGGTCGGGAAGCTGGGCGATCCAGTCGGTCGCCGGCACCACGATCAGCACCAGCGCCGTGTTGGCGACGAACAGGAAGGAGGCGAGCGCGATCAGCGCCGCGATGGGCGACGGGATGCGCCGCCGCTCCAGCCATTCCAGAAACGGCACGAGGCAGATGGCAATGACCAGCGCGGTGGTCAGCGGCAGGAAGAACTCCGCCCCGGCGCGCAGCGCGAAAGGCAGCGCCAGCAGCAGACCCAGGCCGCTGAACAGCGCGATGGAGGCGACCAGCCGGTTGCGCTCCCACGAGCCGCGCCGGGCGGCGGGCTGGCGTGCGGCGGGGCCGGTTCGCTCGCCGGCCTGCCGGCGGGCTAGGTCGTGCTCGTCGAGACCTCTCAGTGGCATGGCACCGCCACCCTCACACGGCAACCGGCGCGGAAATATGCGCCTGCGGGTGATAGTCCTCGACCACGAAATCCTCGATGCGATGCTCGAAGATGTTCGGCGGCCGCCGCACGATCCGCAGCTTCGGCGCGCCAGCGGGGGTGCGCGCGAGTTGTTCCTCCACCAGCGCGGCATGGTTGAGATAGAGATGTACGTCACCCCCGTTCCAGACGATCTCGCCGGGCGCGAGATCGCACTGCAACGCCAGCATCCGTGTGAGCAGCGCCAGTCCGAAGATGTTGAACGGAAAGCCGAGACCAAGATCGCAACTGCGCTGGAACAGCAGCCCGTTGAGCCGCCCGTCCGCAACCTGAAACTGATAGGTCATGTGGCAGGGCGGCAGCGCCATCCTGTCCAGCATGTCCACGTTCCAGCCGGTGAACAGCAGCCGCCGCGAGCCGGGATTGGTGCGAATCGCCTCGACCAGCGCGGCGATCTGGTTGTGCCCCTGCCCGCGCGGCGCCCTGCGATAGAGCCCCTCCCCAGCCTCCGGCGCGGGTTCGTAGCGCGGCCAGTCGACCCATTGCCGGCCATAGACGGGCCCGAGATCGCCCCAGGCCAAAGCGAACGCCTCATCCTCAACGATGCGCTGCTCGAACGCCTCCATGGAGATGGCCTCGCCCGTCTCGCGCCGGTAGCGGTCGAGCGGCCAGTCGGTCCAGATGTGCACGCCCTGCGCGACGAGCGGACGAATGTTGGTCTCACCCGAAAGAAACCACAGCATCTCGCGCGCGGCGACCTTCCAATAGATGCGCTTGGTGGTGAGCAATGGCACCGCGTCATCCGCCAGCGAGAAGCGCATGCTCGCCCCCAATAGCGAGCGGGTGCCGACGCCGGTACGGTCGACCCGCTCGCTGCCGTGCGCCCAGACGTGGCGGACGAGGTCGAGATATTGCTGTTCGTAATGCGGCGCACCCTCGCTCGGAGTCGCGGAAAAGGCTTGCGGCATCGGGGCTTGGCGGGGAGCAGCTATGGACATGGCGGCGAGTCTTACCGTGCGCCGACTCCGATCACCAGCGGCAAGAAAGGGGAGTCCTGCATCCGTCGCTTGCCGCAATTTCCTCCATAACGGAGGTAAATCGGCCGTTAACCGCGCGATTGTGGGAGCAAGCGGCTGCACGCCTGTGAAGCGTCGAGTGAAACGGAGCATATTCGCCTGCTTAGCGCCTGATATTTGGTCCAAAATCCCAAACATGGCCGTGTCGACCGCCCTGCCAGCGATTTCCACCATGATGGCCGATTCCCTCACGGACGGCGACCATGACGAGGCCCGTGACGTCGAGCATGGCGCACTCGACCTGTATGATGCGCGAGGCCGGTTCCTCACCCGAATCGACCTGACCGGCGGACGGCATGTGCTGACGCTCGATCTGCGGCGCCTGCTCCCTCATCTGCTCGCCTACCCCTGCGCCGCGGTCATCCTGCGTCACCGCCACCCCTCCGGCATCGCCGCGCCGAGCCGGGCGGATATCGCCACGACCCGCGCATTGACCACGCTGCTGCATCTGCTCGGCATCCGCCTGCACGATCATCTGATCGAAGGCGGGCGGGACCAGTTCAGCTTCCGCGCGGAGGGGCTCATCTGACCGATAACGAAATTCGCAATGCACCGCTTGCCAGCACCGGACACCCTCACTATAGGGCGGCACCTGTCTTGCCGGCGCAGCAATGCACCGGCCCGGTCGGGGAATAGCTCAGCCTGGTAGAGCACTGTCTTCGGGAGGCAGGGGCCGGAGGTTCGAATCCTCTTTCCCCGACCATATTTTCTCAGCAACTGCCTGTGAATTCGCACTATCTTTGGCGCGAATGCGGTTGGTCGCTCTTCATTCCTTCAGCGGCCATACTTCGATGACGCCATGCGTCACCGCGCAGGGCGACCTGGCGGCGAGCGCGATGGCTTCCTCAAGATCGCGGGCTTCCATCAGCGAGAAGCCGGCGATCGGCAAAGCTGCCGACAGGAACGGCCCGCTGCTCGTTTGGACTCCATGGTTCTCGGGGTTCCGCACCTGAACCGGAGCCCCGGCGATGCCCATCACGACGCCCCGCTCGCGCAGATGGGCATCGTGCGCGTGCGCCGCCTTGCGGATCGGCTCGGGCGTGCGGTCGTATCCGGCCTGGTCGCCATAGCCGATGGTTATGAACTTGGGCATGATCCGATCTCCTTGGGGTGAGGATCGCATGTCCCGGCTATTGGCTTGAGAACAGTTGGTTGGGCTGGTGGTTCCAGAACGACGGTAGACGATAGCAGCAGGAGGAGGCGAGGAACGGCCGATCAGGCGTCGGCCCTGCTTTCGCAGGAGCACATCGCTTCCACGCTTCATGCCTTGTTAGCGCAGCTCCCGCCGCGTCGCCCTGCGTGTCACCAGCATCGGGCCGTAAATCGCGACAAACAGGAGAAAGGCAGCACTCCAGAGCAGGGCGGAGATCGTCAGCAGCATGACCATATCGGCACTGGCGAAGGACGCGGCAACCCGCAGGCCCGCCGCCGCATTGATGGTGAGACATGCCGCCAGCGTGGCAGCTCCGCCACGCCGGTCGCGGCCGGTGTGGCTGAGTGTGGTGCGCATCATCATCACTAGCGTCATGACGCCAATGCCACCGGCCGTCAGCGCATGCACCGCGCCGCTCTGCGGGATATATGCCGGAAAGCAGATCGCCCCGCCCAGCAGAACAAAGCCGAGCGCCAGCCAGAAATAGCCGAGGTGGAGCCCCCAGACGAGCGGCTCGCGCCCCGTCTCCCAGCCGCGCCAGCGGGCCAGACGCAGCCATGTTCCAATGCCGCCAACGATGAGGAGCACACCCGTCACCGGCGCGTAGGGGGCGATCTGCCACAGCAGCAGCGCGCCCGCCGTGAGGATCGCGACCGCCTTGTCGAGCCGGTCGTAGGGTGCGGGCTCGCGCGCCGCTCCGCACTGGGCGAGCCAGTTGCGCGTGAAGCTCGGCACCAGCCGCCCGCCCATGACCATGATGAGCAGCGCGATCAGGCCGAGCGCCAGCCGTTCCGACGCCGACCCCAGCTCCGACTGGAAAGCGCGCAAGTGGAATGCGATATTGGCGAGGGCGAGCAAGGCGACGACGATGCACGGCACCAGATTGCGGCCGTTGCGTGCGGCGATCTGCTCACGCCAGAGCGCGGCGGCGAAGAGCGGCAGGAAGGCCGCGTCGATAACCACCGCCACACTGTTATCGAGCCCCGGCCACAGCATCGCGAGGCGCCCGGCGAGCCAGAGCCCCGTCAGGACCATGACCGGCGCGCCCGCCACCGGGTAATGCCCCGTCCAGTTGGCACCGGCAATAATCATGTAACCGGCGATGACGCCGCTCGTGTAGCCGAACAGCATCTCATGGACGTGCCAGTCGCGCGTCGCCGCCCCCGTCATGTCGCCCAAGCCCAGCATCGCGCCGATCCAGAGCGGGACGGCGAGCGCCGCAAAGCCGCCCGCGAGCAGGAAGAAAGGCCGGAAACCGAAGCTGAACAGCGCCAGTCCGCGATAGCCGCGCACGATCTGGGCGGTGGTCCGCTGCGTCTCGCGTGCCCGGCTACGCGTCATGTCATCCTCTGCCCTGTGGTCCGCAAAAGGAACGGCTCTTATGCACGGGAGCGTAAGCCGGAGGGTTGCGCTGCGCCAATCCGCCCGGCTCAGGTCCGCGCAGCGACACGCGCGAGCGGATCGGCCGCCGCCAGTGCCTCCGCGCGCACCGGCGGGGGCGGCATGATCGCGGTGCCGTTGATGAAGCGCTTGGTGGCCTTCGCGTCCGGCCCGGCAAGCTGGACGGCGCGATCCCACCCCGCCGTCACCACCGATCCCCACGGGCCGAGATCGAGGCAGGTCCCGTAGCGCTCCTGCGCATAAGGGAGGAGCCCGGCACCGACCAGATCGGCGGCGGCATTGTGCCCCGCGAACCGACCCAGCACCAGCGCGTGCTGGCAGGACATCAGCGTATGGTTGCCCGCGTCATCCGTCGCCGCGCAGGCGGTGTCGCCCGCCGCAAACACATCGGGCGCGCCGGGCACGCGCAAATGGCGGTCGACATGCAGGCGGCCGAGGGCATCGCGCTCGCCCGGGAGGCAGCGGGTCAGGTCGCTGGCGCGCATCCCGCCGGTCCACAGCACCGAGAGGCTCTCGATCCGGTCGCCGGCCGTGGTGCGCACGCCGCCGGCGTCGATCTGCGTCACCGACGTTTCGAGACGGCACTCGATGCCTTGCGAGGCGAGCGCCTCGGCGATGACCGGCCGGGGGTTGTCGCCGAGTTCCGGCCCGATGACGGCGCTCTGTTCGAGAAGCACGACGCGGACCGGGGCATCCTCGCCAAGGATCGCGCGCAGGCGGGCAGGCAATTCCATCGCCATCTCGATGCCGGTGAAGCCGCCGCCGATAACCACGACCGTATTGCGCGCCGCGCTGGGCGGCCGGGCTGCAAGGTCATGCAGATGCGCCTCGAAGGTGGCGGCCTCGTCGCGCTGGTCGATGCTGAAGGCGTGCTCCCCAAGGCCGGGGAGATCGGGCCGTGCAAGGCGGCTGCCGGAAGCGAGGATCAGGCGCTCATAGGCGAGCGTGGTGCGGCGCCCGGCCTCATCGACGAAGGCGACCTCCCTGCCGGCGGGATCGACCGCCTCTACCGTCCCGGCGACGAAGCGGACGCCGACCGCCGCGAACAACGGCCCGAGCGGCGCCGTCATCGTCGCCACGTCGGGCTCGTAGAAGCGCGGGCGAAGATCAAGCGACGCACGCGGCGCCACTACGATGATCTCGATATCGCTCCCCTCGCCCCTATGCTCCGCCAGCAGCCGTGCGGCGGACAAGGCGCTCCACACACCCGCAAACCCCGCGCCGACGACCACGATCCTCCGCATGCGACCACACTCCTTGCTGCACGGCGGGGTGGTGGGCACCGCGTGATGGGTTCATCATAAGCCTGCGTCGCACGGAGAGTCGATGCGCGTTCCGTGCCGGATGCGGGCGCTATTTCACGATGTCGCTGATATCATTGTCTCGCCACGGCTCGGGCAGGCTGGATTGCGGGCAATAGCGCGCGGCGCTGGCGCTGCCGTCATCCTGCCGTGCGGTGAAGCTGCGGTCGTTGGGGACCTCGTAGCGCACGGTGCTGGTCCACGGCTCGGGCGAGTCGCCACCAAAGCCGCCGAGTTCGGAACATTGCTCCGTCACCCGGTAGCTGGTGGCGCCGGTCTTCTCGACCGTCTTGAAATCGCAGGAATAGCGCGAACCGTTATAGCCGTCGCGCCGCACCAGCATGAGCGTGGCGTTGGAGGCGTTGCCGCAGGCGGTGTCGCTGGCGACATAGAAGCCCGTGCGCAGCGGCAGGCCGCTTGCCGCCGGCTGGGGCTGCGCGGGTTGCGCTTCTGCCGCATTGGCCGGCTCTGTCCCATTGACAGCGGCCGCCTCGTTGCCGGCCGCCGCCGCATTGGCGATGGCGGCGCTCTCATTGGCGGCGTTCGCCGGCTCGGCAGCATTGTCCGTCGCCTTCGGGCCGCAGCCCGCCAACAGGCCGATCGCGGCCAGATAAGTCCAGGTTCGCATCAAGCCCGCCCTCTCCCCGGTTGCTGACGCGGCGGAGACTGCCGTGCATTCGGCATCGCGTAAATCCGCATATGGGGGGGGAAAGCATGGACTTGGCCCCCTGCGCCCCCTAAATGCGCGGCATGAGCCTTCCCTTCGCCAAGATGCACGGCCTCGGCAACGATTTCGTCGTGATCGACACGCGCGCCCATCCGCTCGCCATGACCGGACCGCTGGCGCGCGCCATCGCCGACCGGCGGACGGGCGTGGGCTGCGATCAGCTCATCCTGATCGGCGAGTCCGAGCGGGCGGACGTTGCCATGCGCATCTTCAATCAGGACGGCAGCGAGGTGGAGGCGTGCGGCAATGCGACGCGCTGCGTGCCGCTGTTCGTGGGCCGCGACGTGCTGATCGAGACCAGGGCCGGCCTGCTGCGCGCCGGCCGCGATGGCGATCTCGTCGGCGTCGACATGGGCGAGCCGCGCTTCGGCTGGGAGCAGATACCCCTCGCCTACGCGATGGACACGCTCGCCATGCCCGCAAGCTGGGAGGATCTGCCCGCCCCCGCCGCCGTCAATGTCGGCAACCCACATGTCGTGTTTTTCCTCAACAACCTCGAGGCCGTCGACATGGCGCGGCTCGGCCCGCTGATCGAGCATGATCCGCTGTTCCCCGAGCGTGTGAACGTCAGTTTCGCACAGGTCGAAAGCCCGGATCATATCCGCCTCACCGTGTGGGAGCGCGGCGCCGGCTTCACCCGCGCCTGCGGCACCGGCGCCTGCGCCACTGCCGTTGCCGCGATCCGCCGCAAGCTGGCGACCGGCCCGGTGCGGGTGAGCCTGCCGGGCGGCGACCTTGTCATCGACTGGGCACCGGGCGGCACCATCACCATGACCGGCCCGGCGACCCATGTGTTCGACGGCACGCTCGATCTGGACGCGCTGGCGCCGGCGGGCGGATGAGCGGGCCGGAAATCATCACGCTCGGCTGCCGGCTCAACATCGCCGAGAGCGAGGCGATCCGCCAGCAGCTGGGCGACCGGGACGATCTCATCATCGTCAACAGTTGCGCCGTGACCGGCGAGGCAGTGCGCCAGACCCGGCAGGCGATCCGCCGCGCCCATCGCGAGCGCCCGGAAGCGCGGATCATCGTCACCGGCTGCGCGGCGCAGACCGACCCCGCCATGTTCGCCGCCATGCCGGAGGTGGCGCGGGTGATCGGCAATGGCGAAAAGGCCAGCTTCGCCGCGCATCTCGCGCCGGAGGCCGGGCCAGACAAGAGCCACGTCGCCGACATCATGACGGTGGGAGAGCAGGCGCCGCAGCTCCTCTCCGCCTTCGCCGAGCGGGTGCGCGCCTTCATCGTCGTGCAGAATGGCTGCGACCATCGCTGCACCTTCTGCATCATCCCTTATGGGCGCGGGCCGAGCCGCTCGGTGCCGGCCGGGGCGGTGGTCGATCAGGTCGCGCGGCTGGTGGACGAGGGCGTTCAGGAGATCGTGCTGACCGGCGTGGACGTGACCAGCTACGGCGCGGACCTGCCCGGCAGCCCGACGCTGGGCCGCCTCGTCGAGCGTATCCTCAAGGGCGTGCCCGCCCTGCCCCGCCTGCGCCTCTCCTCGCTCGACGGCATCGAGATCGACGAGCGGCTGTTCGCCCTCATCACCGGCGAGCCGCGGCTGATGCCGCACATCCACCTCTCGCTCCAGGCGGGCGACGACCTGATCCTCAAGCGCATGAAGCGCCGCCACAGCCGCGCGCAGGCGATCGCGCTGGCCGAGCGGCTGCATGCATGCCGGCCGGAGATCGCCATCGGCGCGGACATCATCGCCGGCTTCCCGACCGAGGATGAGGCCATGTTCGAAAACAGCCTCGCGCTGGTGCGTGAGTGCCGCATCGTCCACGGCCACATCTTCCCATATTCGCCGCGCGAGGGGACGCCCGCCGCGCGCATGCCGCAGGTGGAGCGCGCGATCATCCGCGAGCGCGCCGCCCGGCTGCGCACCGCCTGCGCGGAGGAGCGCGACCGCTGGCTGCGCGGCCTTATCGGCAGCGAGCAGCGCGTGCTCATCGAGACCAGCGGCCTCGCCGGCCATGGCGAGAGTTTCGCGCCCATCCGCTTCGCCACGCCGCAAATGCCCGGCACCATCGTCACCGCCCGCATCACGGGGCTTGAGGATGGCGCGCTCATCGCGCATGGACGCGATCATGGCTGACACATCCTGGCGCGACCGCCTGTTCGGCGGCTTCCGGCGCACCTCCGACAAGCTTGGCGAGAATATCGCCGGCATCTTCTCCAAGGCCGCGCTCGACGAGCAGACGCTGGACGAGCTGGAAGAGGCGCTCATCACCACCGATCTCGGCCCGGCCATGGCCGCGCGCATCCGCGATCGGCTGGCCGAGGGTAAGTTCAACAAGGAGCTGACCGAGGAGTATCTGCGCGAGATTCTCGCCGAGGAGATCGAGAAGGTGCTGACCCCGGTGGCCAAACCCATCGAGATCGCGGCGTTCCCGCGCCCGCAGGTCATTCTCGTCATCGGTGTCAACGGATCGGGCAAGACGACGACAATCGCCAAGCTCGCCCATCTGTTCCAGGAGCAGGATTACGGCGTGATGCTGGCGGCGGGCGACACCTTCCGCGCCGCCGCCATCGGCCAGCTCAAGGTGTGGGCGGACCGGCTCGGCGTGCCCATCGTCTCCGGTCCGGAAGGCGGCGACGCGGCCGGCGTGGTGTTCGACGCAGTCAAGCAGGCGACGGCGACCGGCATCGACGTGCTGATCGTCGACACCGCCGGGCGCCTCCAGAACAAGCGCGAGCTGATGGACGAGCTGGCCAAGATCAGCCGCGTGCTCGGCCGCCTCAACCCCGCCGCGCCGCATGACGTGGTGCTGGTGCTGGACGCCACGACCGGCCAGAACGCCCTCTCGCAGATCGAGATTTTCAAGGATGTCGCCAACGTCACCGGGCTCGTCATGACCAAGCTGGACGGCACTGCGCGCGGTGGCGTGCTGGTGGCGGCGGCGGAGAAATTCGGCCTGCCCATCCACGCCATCGGCGTTGGCGAGACAATCGACGACCTGCGCCCCTTCGACCCGGCCGAACTGGCCCATGCCATTGCGGGAGCCGCTTATGCACGCTGACGGAACCCGCGCCGAAGGCGTCGACGCCACCATCGACGGCGCGCCGGTCGCGCCCGGCCCCAAGGGCGAGAGCTGGCTGCCGATGGCGCTCGATTTCGGGCCGCTGCTGGTGTTCTTCCTTATCACCAAGTTCGTCGGCATGTTCGCTGGCACCGGGGCGTTCATGGCGGCCATCGCGGTGGCGGTGGTCATCAGCAAATGGCGGCTGGGCCGCGTCTCGCCGATGCTCTGGCTCTCCGCCATCCTCGTGCTGTTCTTCGGCGCGCTGACGCTCTATTTCCACGATCCGCAGTTCATCCAGGCCAAGCCGACGATCATCTACGCCTTTTTCGCGGCGATGCTGCTGGGCGGCTGGCTGCGCGGCAAGCCGCTGCTGCGCTATCTGCTGCAATCGGCCTATAACGGCCTCACCGAGACCGGCTGGCTCAAGCTCTCGCGCAACTGGGGCCTGTTCTTCCTCGCGCTGGCCGGCGCCAACGAGGTGATGCGCGCGACGATGAGCTTCGACACATGGCTGGCGGTGAAGGTGTGGGGCGTCACCGCCGTCTCGATGATCTTCGCCATGGCCAACCTGCCGATGCTGATGAAGCATGGGCTGGATCTGGGTGAGAAGAAGGGCTGAGGGACAGGGTTGATAGCCGACTCGGGGAAGAGCATTCCCTGGTAGCGGAATGGCTTAAGCGGCCTTCTCCCTTCCGGCCGTTCCCAAACTGTTCCTCGTCACCGCGGGCTTGAGCCGGGGGTCCCGCTGTCTCCTCCGCGGGCGGAGTATGAGCAACGGACTGCCCGCGATGTTTAATCGGAAGGACGTAACGATCCTGTTGGAGGAGCAGTCCGACCCGAGAAGCGAGACCCCGGCTCAGGCCCGGAGTGATGGGGTGATGGGTAAGCGCTTGTCACCCGCATCGGTCATCAGGTTGAACGTCATCAACCCTCAAAGAAAAGGCCCCCGCCAACCGGCAGGAGCCTGATCCTCTCAACCTAGATCCGCTCAGCGCGCGGCATCGCTGCGGTTGCGATGTTGTCCACCGGGGCGGCCTTGACCGTTGCCGAAGCGACGCGGACCGCCACCCTGCGCCGGCCGCTGAGCGCGCTGCGGGCGATCCCCCTCCGGACGCCGGGCGCGTTCCGGGCGATCTCCCTCGGGGCGGCGGGCGCGGTCGGGCCGGTCGCCGGCCGGGCGCCGCTCGCCATCATGCCGCGCCCCCTCCGGCCGGCGCTGCCCATCGGGGCGGCCACCGTCGGGCCAGCGCGCATGGGCCGGGCGATCCCCGCCGGCATGAGCGGGACGATCCCCGCCGAACCGGCGTGCGCCCTCGCCGCCCGCCCGCTCGGTGCGCTGGCCGCGCTCGGCGAACTTCACCGGCTGATGCTCGGCGCGCGGCTTGCCGGGGCGGCGATCGCCCTCCACGCGCTCCGGCGTGCCTTCCGGCCGATAGCTGGAGCGTGGCGCCCGCTCATCGCGTCCACCCATCTCCTCGCGCGGCCGGCCACCGCCATTGCGGCGCGGCCCCCGTGCGTCACGCGTACGCTCGCGAGGCTCGCCGCCACGGCCGCGTCCGCCGGCAGCCCGACCTTCGTCGCCACCGCTCAGCAGCTTCCTCGCCGGAAGCGGCAGGCGCGATGCCTCCTTGGCGAAATCCTCCGGCAGCGGCAGCGGGGTGAGCTTGACACCGGTCAGCTTCTCGATGTCGCGCAGATAGGGCTTCTCGTCCGGTGCCACGAAGCTGAACGCAAGGCCCGTCGCCCCGGCGCGCGCCGTGCGGCCAATGCGGTGGACATATTGCTCCGGCACGTTGGGCAGCTCGAAATTGAACACATGGCTCACCCCCGGCACGTCGATGCCCCGCGCGGCGATATCGGTCGCCACCAGCACCGGCGTCGAGCCCTTGCGGAAGCCGGTGAGCGCGGCGGTCCGCTGGCCCTGGCTCTTGTTGCCGTGAATGGCCGCGGCCTCAATCCCGGCGGTGGTCAGATGGCGCACCACCCGGTCCGCGCCATGCTTGGTGCGGGCAAAGACCAGCGCGCGCTCGATCGAGCCATCGGCCAGTCCCTCGCGCAGCCGCAGGGTGAGCAGCGCCTGCTTCTCCGCCTGGTTGGCGAAGGTGGCGAACTGCTCGACCCGCTCGGCCGTCGTCGCCTGCGGCGTCACCGCCACACGCACGGGGTTGCGGATGAACTGCTGGCCGAGCTGCTCGATGGACTTGGGCATGGTGGCCGAGAAGAACAGGCTCTGCCGCTCCTTGGGGAGCATCGCCGCGATCCGCTTGAGCGCGGCGAGGAAGCCGAGGTCCATCATCTGATCGGCCTCGTCGAGCACGAATATCTCGACATTGCGCAGCGTCAGCGCGCGCTGGTCGATGAGGTCGAGCAGGCGGCCCGGCGTGGCCACCAGAATGTCAACGCCCGGCACCAGCGCACGGGCCTGCTTGCCGACCGGCACGCCGCCGAACACGCACTGCACGCCCAGCGCCAGATATTTGGCGTAACCGCGCATATTCTCGGCGATCTGCGCCGCCAGCTCGCGCGTTGGCGAAAGCACCAGCATGCGGCAGGAGGCCGCACGGCGCGGCTGCGGATCGGCGGTCAGCCGGTGGATCGAAGGCAGCGAGAAGGCCGCCGTCTTGCCCGTGCCGGTCTGGGCGATGCCGAGCAGGTCGCGCCCTTCGAGCAGCGCGGGAATCGACTGCTGCTGAATCGGCGTCGGGTCGGCATAGCCCTTGGCGGCCAATGCACGGAGAATGGGCTCGGCAAGACCGAGCTGGGCAAAATAGGACATGGAAAACTTTCAAGAATAAGCGGCGCGCGCGAACGGACGCAGCGCGGCGCAGGGGCTCCAACACGATGCGACCCTGCGTGAAAAAGGAAGCTTCAGGCGATCAGCGATTGTCCGTCCCGGCAGGCTCCGCGTGGAACGCGAACCTCACGCTGCTCGGGATTGCGGCACCTGATGGGTTCGCCGCCAATCGACTGGGGCGCCTCTACTGTGCGGTGCAGCAAAAGGCAAGCTCATTCGGAAACCGGCTCTCCCCGGTGCCATGCATAGGCGCGCGTCACCTGCGAGACGATGAGGCGATAGTGCGCATACCAGCGCGCCCGGCCAAGCGCGCGCACCGCCGCATGCTCCGCCACGGCCCGCCACGCCCGCGCGCTCGCCTCGTCCGCCCAATAGCTCACCGTGATGCCGAAGCCGTCCGCGCCGCGCGCGCTGTCCGCGCCCAGATAGCCCGGCTGCCGCGCGACCAGCGCCATCATGGCCCCGGCAGCCGCGTCATAGCCCGGCTGATCCGCGTCCGTGCGCATCGAGACGAAGATCACCGCCACGGCGCCTTGCGGGGGGAGAGGGTGCGTCACATCCGTCATGCTGGTCCCTTTCGGTGAAACGCCCTTGCCAGCCGCGCGTTAATTTGTCACGCCGCCGCCATGGGAGAGTATCAGGCATGACCGCCGCGAACCGCGTTTCATCCCCCCATATCCTGTTCCTCAAACAGTTTCTGGACCGGCCGGGCATGGTGGGCTCGGTCATCCCTACCTCGCAAACCACGATTCGGGCGCTGCTCGATCCCATCGACTGGCGCGAGGTGCGGTGTGTGGTGGAGTATGGCCCGGGCACCGGCGTATTCACGCGCGAGATATTGCGCCGGATCGGACCGGACGCGCGGCTGATCGCCATCGACACCAGCGAGCGGTTCATCCGCTATCTGCGCGCGAGCATCGCCGATCCCCGGCTGGAGTGCGTCCACGGCTCGGCCGCGGATATCGAGGCGATCCTCGCCGCGCGCGGCATCGCGCAGGCGGATCATGTCATCTCCGGCCTGCCCTTCTCCACCCTGCCCCGGCCCGTCGCGCATGCGATCATGGATGCGACGCACCGTGCGATCCGACCGGGCGGCGCCTTCCTCATCTATCAATATTCGCGCTTCGTCCTGCCCTTCCTCGCGGCACGGTTCGCGCGGGTGGAGCGCGCGCGGGCGTGGCGCTGCGTGCCGCCGGCCTGCCTGTTCTGGGCGTGGAAGCAGGCGGATGCGCCGCTTAAGGCCGCTTCTTGCGACGCAGATTTAGCCGCCGAGTGACGGTGTAATCGAGCACGCCGACCAGCAGATAGTTGAACCACCAGACCAGCCGCCGCAGCGGGCGGGACATGAGCCGGTAGATGCGCGGCGTGATCCGCCGACTGTGCGCCGCCATATCGTCGATAAGCGCGCGCGCCTCGGCCGCGAAGGCGGCGTCCTCCACGCGCAGCATCAGTTCCAGATTGATGAACAGGCTGCGCATGTCGAAATTGGCCGAGCCGGCATAGACGATGTCGTCGATGACGATCAGCTTCATGTGCAGCTTCTGCGGGCGATATTCGAAGATCGCCACGCCTGCCCGCAGCATGCGCTTGTAGAGATAGCGCGCCGCGCCGATGGTGGCGCGATTGTCGGACTTCATCGCGGTGATGAGCCGCGCGCCGCCGCGCCGGGCGAACTGGTTGATCCGTGAGATCATCGCATGGCTCGGCGAGAAATAGGCCGCGACGAGATCCAGCCGCTGCCCCGCGCGCAGGTCCGCGTTGACGTTGCGCACCCAGCTACTGGCGTAGCGCGTCGGCCCGCCGACCAGCCAGGCAGCCTTGCCGTCGCCGGGGTTCCATTTGCGCACGAGGCGGGTGAGCTGGCGATAGCGCTGGCGGCTGTCGAACGTCCAGGCCGCCAGCGCGTCGAACCAGTGCTGGAGCGTCCCGGCGAGCGGCCCCTTGACCAGCAGCCCCAGATCGGACCATGCGCGCCGGTCGTCGGCCCGGCCGAAATAGGCGCGCTCGCAGTTGAACCCGCCGATCAGCACCCGCTTGCTGTCCACGATCACCATCTTCTGGTGGTTGCGGATGAGATAGCGCGTCGTGCGGTGCGCGCCGAAATAGGCGAAGCGGACGCCCGCCTCGACCATCCGCTCGAAAAACGCCACCGGGGTCATCGCAGAGCCGAAGGCATCGACGATCACCGTAACCGCGACATGGCGATTGCACGCGTCGATCAGCGCTTCTGCCACGCGCTCGCCGCACTCGTCGGCGGCGAAGATATAATAATAGATGTCGATCTGGCGCAGCGCGTTCTCGATCAGTTCGACGAGCAGCGCGAGCCGCTCCTCTCCGCCCGGCACGAGCAGCAACTCATTCCCGTCAACGAGATGGCGCGTTTGCCCGGTCACGCTTTACGGCTCCATCCCCGCTCCCTGCGACCCCCTTCATGGGGCAAGGCCGGCCGCTTGCCAAGGCGCGCTTTTCATTGACTTGCGCGCCCTTCGCCGCTAGAGGCTGGCGCTTCCCGAAATCCCTATTTGCTGTTCAGGAGCAAGCATGGCGCGCGTTACCGTCGAAGATTGCATCGACAAGGTCTCCAATCGCTTCGACCTCGTCCTGCTCGCCGCCCAGCGCGCCCGCGCCATTTCCGGCGGCGCAGAGCTGACGCTCGACCGCGATCGTGACAAGAACCCGGTGGTCGCCCTGCGCGAGATCGCCGAAGAGACGGTCAAGCCCGACGACCTCAAGAACGACGTGATCGGCTCGATGCAGAAGATGCAGATCGACGATGACGATACGCCGGACGAGATCGGCTCGATCGCCCGCTCGGCCGAGGCGCTGCGACTCACCGCCGCCACGCCGCCGCGCGCGCACAATCTCGGCGCCGATTACGAAGGCTGAGGCTGCGACCTGAGGAATGGAGCGGGCCGGCGTCTTTCGGGCGCCGCTCTGCTTTGGGCTTCACGTCGTGCTAAATGGATGTCAACGGGTGTTGCTGTCGCTGATGCCCCGCCGCCGTTTAATCGACCCCCGAGACTTCCGCTTATGAGCCGCCGTGCTCCTGCGAAGGCAGGAGCCCAGCACCCAGCCCCGCAGTGCCCTACCGCGCTGGGCTCCTGCCTTCGCAGGAGCACGGCGGTCGGTTCATGAACCCGAAGCAAGCCCGCATCGAAGCCCCGATTTCAGGAGCGGCGGCGATATCCGGCGTTTTTCCGCAGTGCGGGGTGCGCCTCTCTCGCAGCGGGCATCTCGCGCAGCCGGTCCTGCCGCAGCACGCCGGACTTGAGGAAAGGCTCGACGATCTGCCGGATATGCCCGGCGCGCCCCGAGCCGATGGCGAGATTGTAGAAGCTGTTCGCCACCACATCGGCAATCTGGACGCCCGGCGAGCGGCGGCTGTCGATCATCGTGGCTGATCCGCAGGCGCTCAGCAGCCGCGCCACATCGCGCCGCACGTTTTCCAGCACCAGCGCATCGTAGCGCCCCGCGTCGATAACGAAGCGCGCGCAATCGCCGTCCTCGCTCTCCACCTCGGGCAGCCATTCCTCGACGATCTGGGTAAGCAGCGCCACATAGACGTCGAAATCCTGCGGGTGCGGCCCCGGCCCGTGCAAGTCGCCCACGGCCACGCAGATGCGCGCCCGGCCACCGAACCGCTCCAACAGCTCGAAGAATAACGCCCGCTCGACGGGCGCGGTGCGGCTCCCCTTCAATTCGCCGCGCAAGCCCGTAACTGTCCGGAAGCGCTGGAGAAGTTGCTCGGCCGCCGCCTTGTCGATCTCCACCCCGGCCATCACCATGGCGCCCGCGGGCAGGCTGCCGCTCTCATCGACATAGATGCTTATGGCATGCTCTCCCGCTACCGGCACGATGGCAGACATCCAAAACTTCCCGATTTCCTATCCATCGCGGCGGAGCGGCGCCATCGAAAAGCCCCGATCGCCGGACCGGGGCTTTCTCAAAACAGGCGGTCGGTTCGGTCGCGGATCAGGCGGCGCCCTGCGCGGCGGGATCGCTCACCGATCCCCGGCGGCGGCCCGCCTTGGGGATGGACGTACCCGTCACCGGCACCGGTGCCGGGCGGATCACCGCGCCGTCGCGGACCAGTTCGCCCTTCTCCATCAGCGTCTTGATCTCCTCGCCGGAGAGCGTCTCATATTCGAGCAGAGCGTTGGCAAGCAGGTGGAGCTGGTCGATATGGTCGGTCAGCACCTGCTTGGCGCGGTCATAGCCGGTCTCGACGATCTTGCGGATTTCCTTGTCGATCTTCTGCGCCGTCTCGTTGGACATGTGGACACGCTGGCTCTGCGAGTAGCCGAGGAAGGTCTCACCCTGCGGCTCGTCATATTGCAGCGGGCCCATCTCGTCCGACATGCCCCATTGCGTGACCATGTCGCGGGCGAGGCGGGTGGCATATTGGATGTCGCCGGACGCGCCGGAGGAGACCTTGTCGTAGCCGAAGATCACTTCCTCGGCGACGCGGCCGCCCATCGACACGGCAAGGTTCGCATACATCTTGTCGCGGTGGTAGCTATAGCTGTCCCGCTCCGGCAGGCGCATGACCATACCCAGCGCGCGGCCGCGCGGGATGATCGTCGCCTTGTGGATCGGGTCGGACGCCGGCTCGTGGACCGCGACGATGGCATGGCCCGCCTCATGATAGGCGGTCATCTTCTTCTCGTCCTCGGTCATCACCATGGACTTGCGCTCGGCGCCCATCATGACCTTGTCCTTGGCCGCCTCGAACTCGGCGCTGGCGACCAGACGCTTGCCGCGCCGCGCCGCCATCAGCGCCGCCTCGTTGACGAGGTTGGCGAGGTCCGCGCCGGAGAAGCCCGGCGTGCCGCGCGCGATGGTGCGCGCGTCCACGTCCGGCGCCAGCGGCACCTTCTTCATGTGGACCTCAAGGATCTTCACGCGGCCCTCGATGTCCGGGCGCGGCACGACGACCTGCCGGTCGAAGCGGCCGGGGCGCAGCAGCGCCGGGTCGAGCACATCCGGCCGGTTAGTGGCGGCGATGATGATGATGCCTTCGTTGGCCTCAAAGCCGTCCATCTCGACCAGAAGCTGGTTCAGCGTCTGCTCGCGCTCGTCATTGCCGTTGCCGAGGCCAGCGCCGCGATGGCGCCCAACCGCGTCGATCTCGTCGATGAACACGATGCATGGCGCGTTCTTCTTGGCCTGCTCGAACATGTCGCGCACACGGGACGCGCCGACGCCGACGAACATCTCGACGAAATCCGAGCCGGAAATGGTGAAGAACGGCACGCCCGCCTCACCCGCGATGGCGCGTGCCAGCAGCGTCTTGCCGGTGCCCGGCGAGCCGACCAGCAGCGCACCCTTGGGGATCTTGCCGCCCAATCGCGCAAACTTGGTCGGGTCCTTGAGGAACTCGACGATCTCCTGCAATTCCTCGCGCGCCTCGTCGATGCCGGCCACGTCGTCGAAGGTGACGCGGCCCTGCTTTTCCGTCAGCAGCTTGGCCTTGGACTTGCCGAAGCCCATGGCGCCGCCCGCGCCGCCGCCCTTCTGCATCTGGCGCAGCACGAAGAAGGCGATGCCGAGGATGAGGACGAACGGCAGCGACTGGTAGAGCAGGATCATCCAGAAGTTGGGCTGCTCCTCCGGCTGGCCGCTATATTTGACATTATGCTCGTTGAGCAGCGCCGGCAGCGTCGGGTCCGGCACCGCATAGGCGGTGAAGCGCTGGTCGTTCTTGAGCAGGCCGCTGATCCGGTCCGGCGCGATGGCGACTTCCTTCACCTGATCGGCCGCCACCTTGTCGCGGAAATCGGAATAGGCAATCGCCGTGCCCTTCTGCCCGACACCCTTGTTGTCGAACACGGTCACGAACATGAGCAGCGCCAGGAACACGCCCGCCAGGATGAGCGCGCTCTTGATCCAGGGGTTGCCCTGCGGTTCCTTGTTGTCGTTCATTTTCACTCGCTTTCGCGCTTCAAAATAGGGCGTCGTGCCGGGAACACAATGGTCAGCGCAACTTTCGCGGCGGCGCGCGCCGCACCGTCCACGCCGCTCCGCCCGTCACCGTGCAATCGGCCAGTGCGACCATCTTACCCGCCAAAAGTTGAACAAGCGCTTGATCGAGCGACGGGCCGCGCGGTTTTTCAGCCTCGGGGTTCACCGCCGCGATCATCCGCACGAGCAGCCGGCGCAGTATCTCGGGCGGCAGATCGGCGGTCCCAAGCCGCGCCGTGCCCGAATCGACCGTGAGCGAGTCGGCAGCGATCCGGTCGGTCATCCACGCGAGCGCCCTGTCGGCCTCCGCCAGCGCCGCAACCGAGCGGGCCAACCCCGCCGGATCGACCAGATCGCTCCCCGCCAGCGCCTGCCGCAGCCGCGCACGGTCGAACCGCTCGTCGACATTGCTGGGATCGTCGATGAAGGGGACACCCTGAGCGGCACAATAAGCCCGCAGCGTGGCGCGGCGCTCGCCCAGCAGCGGCCGCAGCAGCGCCCCCCGCCGCGCCCGCACGGAGGCGAGGCCGCCCACCCCGGCGCCGCGATTGAGCCGCAGCAGGATCGTCTCGATCTGGTCGTCCGCCTGATGGGCGGTCATCAGCCAGGCCAGCCCACGCTCGCCGCGCCACCCGTCCAGCAGCCGATAGCGCGCCGCCCGCGCCGCCGCCTGAAGATTGCCGGAAAGGCCGCCCTCGATTGTCAGGATGCGGTGCGGCACGCCATGCTTGGCGCACCAGCGCGCCACCATCTCCGCCTCGGCGCGAGCATCGGCGCGCAGGCCGTGATCGACCGTCGCGGCCTCCACCTGCCCCGGCCACGCCGCGTTCGCCGCCGCCAGCAGCGCCATGCTGTCCGGTCCGCCGGACACCGCGATGGCGATCCGTTCATCGGGCGCGACAGCGCGGCCGATCAGCCGTTCCGTCTCCGCGCGCAGCCGCTCGTTCAGCGCGTCAGGCACCGCACTTGGCGCGCACCCGGCCTTTGGTCATCATCTCGCGAACATTGGCCGCCATGCCGGTGGCGAACTTCTCGGCCAACTCGTCATAAGCGAGGCAGGCATCCTTGAGGCGGTTGAGCCGGATCAGCGCCTCCCCCACCCATGCGAGGCTCTCCGCCGCGCGGTCGCCGGTCGGGCGCAGGCGATAATTCTCGTAGAGCAGCTTGGCGGCCGTGGCGGTCTTGCCATCGTCCAGATAGGCGCGGCCGAGCAGGTTCTGCGCGCGGCTGGCGACCGCATCCTTGCCATATTTATCGACTGTCGCCTGGAGTTGCGCCTGCGCCTCGGGGTAGAATTTGGCGTCCCACAAGCGATAGCCGTAGGTGTAGCTGTCCAGCGCTGCATTGCCGGTATTCGGCCGCTCGATCGCTGCGACCTGCTCGTTACGGGCGACGATCGACTGCCCCCCCGTCCCCGTGAGCGTGCCCTGTGCCGGCCGCGGCGGTGCCGTGGGCGCACCGGCCGTGGAGAGCAGCGGCGCCGCGCCGCCCTCGCCGCCACCCGGGGCGCCGGCTGCCGGCAGCGCGGGCGCCGCCGTTAGCTTGGCATAGGCTTCCTCCAGCTTGCGCAGGCGATGGTCGTTCTCCTCCGCCTGCCCGGTGATCTGGGCAAGCTGTGCCTCGATGGCGCTCACCCGCGCGGTGAGGTCGGCAATCGGCAGGCTGGCAGGCGATCCCGCCACGACTGGCGGCGCCGTGGTCGGCGTCACCTCGGGCGCGACCACCGCCCCGCCCGCGCCGGGGAATACCTTGCGCTGCACCGCGCGCATCTCCTGCTCCAGCCGGTCGACCCGCCCTTCGACCGTCTTGGGCTGGGCCAGCGCGGCGGCGCTCCACAGCAAGGGCACAGCAGCGCCGAGCAAGGCAGCAGCGCGCAGGCGAAAGGGGCGGGAATACGAGATGGCAGTCATGGTGAACCGTTCCTGTGTATGCATAGAGCATCCATAACCGATCGCGCTCGCGGGTAAAGCACCCTGCATGGCGACCGGCCGAGCCGAGCCGCGATGGAGATCAGGTGCCGGCAGCGGCTGGCGCGGCGGCATTGCCGGCCGGGGCGGGCGTATCGTCGCCTTCCGCCGGCGCCGCTTTGCGGGCGAGCAGCGCGGTGGCGCTCACCGGCACGTCGGAAATGGTACGCTCGGCCGTTCCCAGCGGCGGAATGGCCTGCCCGCCGACCGTCACCGACAGCGCATCCGGCCGGCCGGTGAGGATCATCGGATCGCGCGCGGTCTCCGGCACGGTGACGCTCTTGCCCTGCGCCAGCGTGCCCTCGAACAACCGCTTGCCGTCCGGCTCGTAGATGCGCAGCCACACTTCGTTGACGGCGGTCATCACTACGGGGCCGCTCGGCGCCTGTACCGCCGGTGCGCTCTGGCGGGCACGCGCGACGGGATCCGCGATCCGCGTCTCGGTGCGCTGCTCGGCCTGGAGCTGCTCGTCGGTCGGCGGGGTATTGAGCTGCATCCGCCAGATCGCGTAACCGCCCGCGAGCAACAGCACCAATATGGCGGCCGCCCACGCCAGCATGCGCGGCGGCACGCTGCTCGGGTCCACCGGCTCCTCGATCTCGTAAGGCCCCTGACCGACGCCGCCCTGCTCGTCGATCTCGGCGCGGACCTTGGCGACCAGCGGCGCCTCATCCAGCCCCACCACGCGGGCAAAGGCACGCGAGAACCCGGCGGCATAGGTCGTGCCCGGCAGCGCCTGATAATCGCCCGCCTCCAGCGCAGCGAGGTGGCGCATCGGCACGCGCGTGCGCGCCGCGACATCCTCCAGCGTCAGACCGGCAGCCTCGCGCGCATGGCGCATCCGCTCGGGTGCACTGGCGTTCCGGAGGGCGACCTCGTCCTGATTTTCCGCCGCTTTGGGCTGCTTGGCCATCGTTTGTCCGCTATTCGTCCGTTGTTCGGTCCGCATCGGGCGGAGCTATGTTTCATGGCATCGCGCACGGTGTCAACGCGGTTAATGCCCACTCCGGGTCAATAGCCCGCCGCAGTCAGTTGATCTCGACATTGTGGGCGCTCGCCCATTGGGTCAATGGCTCGCGCAAATTCTGCGTGCCGCTCTGCACCAGATCGCCGCAATAAGCGCGCAGCGCCGCCAGATCGAGCGAGCGGATCATCGCCTTGACCGGCCCGACCGAAGCGGGCGTGATCGACAGGCGACTGATGCCGATGCCGAGCAGCGCCATCGCCTCCAGCGTGCGCCCACCCATCTCACCGCACACGCCGAGCGTCACATCATGGCCCTCGCACGCCTTCACCACGCGCGAGATGAACCGCAGGATGGCCACGCCCATCCAGTCGTAGCGCAGCGCCAGCTTGGGGTTGGCGCGGTCCGCGGCGAACAGGAACTGGGTGAGATCGTTGGTGCCGATGGAGAGGAAATCCAGCTCGGGCAGCACGAAATCCAGCGTCTCGGCCAGCGCCGGCACCTCCAGCATCGCACCGTAGCGGATCGCGCGCGGCAGCTTGCGGCCGTGCTGCGCCAGCCAGTCATGCTGGCGCTGGAACAGCATCTTGGCTTCCATCAGCTCCCACGGCTCGGAAATCATCGGGAACATGACATGGAGCGTGCGCCCGGCGGCCGCCTCCATCAGCGCGCGCGCCTGCACCTTGAGCAGCCCGTCCCGCTCCAGCGCCAGCCGCAGGGCGCGCCAGCCCATCGCCGGGTTCTCCTCCTGGTCGCTGTCGCTCTTGCGCAGATAAGGGAGCGCCTTGTCGCCGCCGATATCGACGGTGCGGAAGATCACCGGCCGGTCGCCCGCCGCATCCAGCACATCGCGGTAGAGGCGCTGCTGGCGCTCGCGCTGCGGCAGCGTGGCTGAGACGAGGAATTGGAACTCGGTGCGGAACAGGCCGATACCGTCCGCCCCGGTCACGTCCAACGCGGCGACATCGTCACGCAGGCCGGCATTGACCATCAGCTCGATGCGCTGCTGGTCGCGAGTGATCGGCGCCTTGTCGCGCAGCGCGGCATAAGCGGCGCGGCGCTTCTGCGTGATCGCGAGGCCGCTCTCGAACGCCTCGTCCATCGGCACGGACGGGCGGATGTAGAGCCGGTTCTGGTTGACGTCGAGCAGCAGCAGGTCGCCCTCGTTGATGAGGTGGCGGGTGTTCTTGACCCGCCCGAGCACCGGCACGCCCATCGCCCGCGCGACGATGGTGACGTGCGCGGTGAGCGATCCTTCCTCCAGCACCAGACCCTTCAAGCGCCGCCGGTCATATTCGAGCAGTTCCGCCGGCCCCAGGTTACGAGCGATGAGGATGGTGTCCTGCCGCAAGCCAAGCTGCGCCGCCGTGCCGAGCTGGCCGGAAACGATGCGCAGCAGCCGGTTGGAGAGGTCCTCCAGATCGTGCATGCGGTCCTGCAACAGCGGGTCGTCGATCTGCCGCATCCGCATGCGGGTGCGTTGCTGCACGCGCTCGATGGCCGCCTCGGCGGTCAGGCCCGCGTCGATCGCCTCGTTGATGCGGCGCGACCAGCCCTCGTCGTAGGCGAACATCTTGTAGGTTTCGAGCACCTCCTTGTGCTCGCCGTCCACGCCGAACTCGGCCTGTCCGGCCATACGGTCGATCTGCTCGCGCATCCGCGTGAAGGCCGAATAGACGCGCTGCCGCTCGACCTCGATATCCTCGGCCACGGTATGCTCAATGATGATGCGCGGCTGGTGGAACACGGCGTGGCCGCGCCCCATGCCCATCACGAGCTGCAGGCCGGAGATAATCGTCGCGCCGGTCTCCAGCGGCCGGGTATCGCCGGGGTTCTCGTCGACGAGTCCGGCATGGCTGATAAGCTCGGCCAGCACCATGGCGACCGTCTGCAACGCCTCGACCTCGACTTCCTCATAGCCGCGCGGATCGTGATGCTGCACGCACAGCACGCCGATGGCGCGCTCACGCCGCACGATCGGCACGCCGGCAAAGCTGCGGAACAGGTCCTCGCCCGTCTCCGGACGGTGGGCGAAGTCGCGGTGGCTGGAGGCTTCCTCCAGGTTCAGCGCCTCGACATTGGCGGCAATGGTACCGACGAGTCCCTCGCCCAGCGCCAGCCGCGTGACATGTACCGCCTCCTGCTTGAGCCCGCGTGTGGCGAACAGCTCCAGCATCCCCTCGCGCAGCAGATAGACCGAGCAGACCTCGCTGGAGAGTTCGCTCGCGATAATCTCGCAAATCTGGTTGAGCTTGACCTGCGCGGGCGTGCGCGCCGCCATCACTTCATGCAGGCGCTGCAATATCTTGCGGGCCGCCACAACGGCGGTGCTGGAGGATCGCTCGGGTCGGCGGGTCGCATTCATATGACTACGCTAACAGAACAAGCCCGCCCTGCTAACAGAAAGTGTGAGGCCGACGCGATTGATCGCCGCAAGCCATGGTACGTACGGTGAATGAAGCAATTCGCCGAACCCGCCGCGGGTCGATTCTGAGGAGCGGCGAGCCGGATAGGGCCCCGGAGTGCAGCGGACAGCAGGCTCGTGAGCACAGCCAGCGCGGAAATCCACCCTTTGCCGCCCGCCAGACCTGAATGGCGACGCGCCCTAGCGCCGCCGCTCCAGCGCCGCGCGGGTTTCCGCCACCAGCGTGGCGACGATCTCGGCGACCGGCTCCTCGCGCGTCACCATGCCGACCGACTGCCCGGCCATCAGCGAGCCGCCCTCGATATCGCCGTCGATTACCGCGCGGCGCAGCGCGCCAGCCCAATAATGCTCGATCTGGAGCTGCGCCTCGCCCATGTCCAGCTTGCCCTCGTCGAGCAACTGGGCGACCTCGCGCTGCTTGGCGGTGAATGCCTCGGTCCCGGCATTTTTGAGCGCGCGCACGGGAATGACCGGCAGGCGGGGGTCGATCTGCACGCTCGCCACCGCCTCGCGGGCGGAGGCGCGGAAGAAGGCTTTCTTGAAATTGGGGTGGGCGATGCTCTCGCTGGCGCAGGCGAAACGGGTGCCGAGCTGCACGCCCGCCGCGCCCATCTCCAGATAGGCGGCGATCGCCTCGCCATGGCCGATACCACCGGCGATGAAGATCGGCAGTTCGCTCGCCATGCTGGGGAGAATCTCCTGCGCCAGCACGCCGGTCGCGACGGGGCCGATATGGCCGCCCGCCTCCATGCCCTCGATCACCAGCGCGTCGACGCCGGAGCGGTGGAGCTTCTTCGCCAGCGCCAGCGCGGGCGCGAAGCAGATCACCCTGGCCCCGCTCGCCTTGATCGCCTCGATGCTGCCCTTGGGCGGCAGGCCGCCCGCGAGCACGACATGGCCGACGCCATGCTTCGCGCAGACCGCGATCAGCTCCATGAGCATCGGGTGCATGGTGATGAGGTTGACGCCGAACGGCTTGTCGGTAAGCGCTTTCGTCCCGGCGATCTCCGCATCCAGCAGTTCCGGGGTCATCGCCCCGCAGGCAATGAGGCCGAAGGCGCCGGCATTGCTGACCGCCGCCACCAGATGCCGCTCGGACACCCAGCTCATCGCCCCGCATATGATCGCGGTCTCGCACCCCAGAAACGCCGCGCCCCGCGCCATCAGCGCCGCAAGGCGGTCCGTCGCCAGATCGGTCTCGCTCATGCCTGCTCCATCCGAAAGATCAACAATCGCTCGCCGATAGAGCCTCTCGCGGCGCTTGGCGACAGGAGAAATGCGCAGGCGCCGCTCTCGCTGGATCAGGCGGCCGGCTGCTCGCCATCCAGCCCGTAAGCGGTGTGGAGCACGCGCACGGCCAGCTCGGTCTCGTCCTCGTCGATCAGCACCGAGACCTTGATCTCGCTGGTCGAGATCGCCTCGATATTGATGCCGCGGTCGGCCAGCGTCTTGAACATCAGCGCCGCGACGCCGGCGTGGCTCCGCATGCCCACGCCTACGACGCTGATCTTGGCGACCTCCGGATCGGTGATGATGCGGTTGAAGCCGATCGTCGCCTTGAGCCCCTCGATGATGTCGACGGCGCGGGCGAGGTCGGCGCGCGGCACGGTGAACGTCACGTCCGTCTCCGCCTTGTCCTTGCTGTCGTTCTGGATAATCATGTCGACATTGATGCTGGCCTCGGCGAGCGGGCCGAAGATGCTGGCCACCGCGCCCGGCTTGTCCGGCACGCGGGTGACGATGATCTTGGCGTCGTTCTTGTCGTGCGCGATGCCGGTGATGAGCTGCCGTTCCATCTTCTTGTCCTCAATCTCTTCTTCGCTGACGATCATCGTGCCCGGCTCGGGGTCGTCGCCCGGTTCCTCGAACGATGAGAGCACCTGCACGCGCACGCCCTCCTTCATCGCAAGCGCGACGGAGCGGGTTTGCAGCACCTTGGAGCCGACGCTCGCCAGCTCCAGCATTTCCTCATAGGTAATCCGGTCGAGCTTGCGTGCCCGGCTGACGATGCGCGGATCGGTGGTATAGACGCCGTCCACATCGGTGTAGATATCGCAGCGGTCGGCCTTGATCGCAGCGGCGACCGCCACGGCGGAGGTATCCGACCCGCCCCGGCCCAGCGTCGAAACGCGGCCGTCCTCCATCTGCCCCTGAAAGCCCGGAATGACCGCGACCTGCCCGCCGCCCATCGCGGTGAGCAGCGCCTCGGTGTCGATCTCGTGGATCCGCGCCTTGCTGTGGTTGCCCATGGTGCGCACCGGCAGTTGCCAGCCCAGCCAGCTCCGCGCATCCACGCCCATCGCCTTGAGCGTCATCGCCAGCAGCCCGCTCGTCACCTGCTCGCCCGAGGCGACGACCACGTCATATTCGGCGGTGTCGTAAAGCGGGCTCGCCTCCTTGCAGAAGCCGACGAGCCTGTCCGTCTCGCCAGCCATGGCGGAGACGACCACCGCAACCTCGTTGCCCCGGCCGACCTCGTGCCGAACGCGCGCCGCGACCTTGCGGATGCGCTCCATGCCGGCCATCGACGTGCCGCCAAATTTCATCACAATTCGCGCCATGGACTTGCCGCGCACCTTTCATCAGCTATCAAGGGGACTGGAACACCGGACGTCGAGGAGGTCGCCAGACTTCGAGCCGGCGTCCTCTTAATCAGCGGGACCAACAATGGCAAGCAAGCCGCAAACCGGGACGATCGACCCCAGGGAAGCCGCGCATTTCGGCGCGCAGGCCGCCGATTGGTGGGACCCCCACGGCAGCAGCGCGATGCTCCACAAGCTGGGGCCGGTGCGCATGCGTTATATCCGCGCGGCGATCGACCGGCACTGGGGCGGCGACCCTGCCGCGCTGCGCCCGCTGGCCGGCAGGCGCGCGCTGGATATCGGCTGCGGCGCGGGACTGGTCGCCGAGCCGCTGGCCCGCATGGGCGCCACGCTCACCGCCATCGACGCCGCGCCGGAGAATATCGCCGCCGCGCGCGCCCACGCCGCGCGCATGGGCCTCACCATCGACTATCGCGCCTGCGGAGTGGAGGCGCTCGACGAGCCGCCCTTCGACCTCATCACCACGCTCGAAGTCATCGAGCATGTCACCGATCCCGCGCTGTTCCTCGCCGCCGTCGCGCGGCTGCTCAAGCCGGACGGGCTGCTCATCCTCTCGACACCCAACCGCACGCCGCTCTCCCGGCTGACCATCGTCACGCTGGCCGAGGGACTCGGTCGCATCC
Organism: Sphingobium sp. 66-54; assembly: GCA_001899715.1. Classification (GTDB taxonomy): domain Bacteria; phylum Pseudomonadota; class Alphaproteobacteria; order Sphingomonadales; family Sphingomonadaceae; genus Sphingobium. The sequence goes on along the minus strand of MKWI01000016.1, from coordinate 337,132 downwards.
CCAGGGGCACGCACGACTGGCACAAGTTCCTGACCCCCGATGAGGTGACGGGCTTGCTGGAGGCGCAGGACCTCGCCGTCCACGACATCGCCGGGATCGGCGCCGATCCGCGCTACGGCTTCACGCTGGGAGAGAATGTGTCGATGAACTACATCCTCTCCGCCGCCCGCGCCGGCACGGAACCCGGCCCGCAGGCGGGGCGTTGATTGGCAAATACCTTCCCCCCTCCCGCGCAATGTCCCATTTCCCGAGGATGAGCTGATGCCAGCGGCCGCCACGCCCACCGCCCCCGCTTTCGTGCCGATCGACGTCATATCCGCCTGGCTGGATGCCCACTGGCTGCAAATTGCCGTCGCGGTCGGCGCGGGCATCGCCATCTATCTGCTGCTCAATTTCCTGCGCGGCATCGGCAGGAAGATCGCCCGGCACCAGCTCAGCCCCGGTCTGCTCAGCATCGCGGGGCGTGCCGTCAGCCGCACCTCGCACGTCTTCATGATGATCGTGGCGGCCCGGCTTGTCGCCGGCTACGCCACCCCGCCGGCGGCGCTGATGACCACGATCAGCTTCCTGTTCACCGTCATCACCGCCTTTCAGGTCGCCGTCTGGCTGCGTGAGATCATCGTCGGCCTGATCGAGCTGCGCGCGGGCTATGAAGGCTCCGAGACGCTGGCGAACGCCATGGCGATCATCCGCGTGCTCGTCTCGGTCGCCTTGTTCGCCATTGCCATCGTCGTCGTGCTGGACAATCTCGGCGTCAACGTCACCGGGCTGGTCGCGGGTCTCGGCATCGGCGGCATCGCCATCGGCCTCGCCGCGCAGGGCATCTTCTCGGACCTGTTCGCCGCGCTCTCCATCCTGTTCGACAAGCCGTTCCGTGTCGGCGAGATCATCACTTACGATCAGACGACGGCGCGGGTGGAGCGCATCGGCCTCAAGAGCACCCGGCTGCGCGCCGTCTCTGGCGAGCGCAAGGTCATCTCCAACGCCAATCTGCTGCAAAAGGAGATCACCAGCCTCCAGACGCTGCCGCAGCGGCGCCTCACCTTCACGCTCGGCATCATCTACCAGACCCCGCCCGACCTCATCGGGCGGATCCCGGCGATCCTGCGCGAGATCGTGGAGGGCGAAGGGCAGCTTTTCGTGCAGGCCGGCATGGTCGCCTTCGGCGCCAGTTCCATCGACTTCGAGCTGAGCGTGGACGTGCCCAACCCGGACAAGGCGGATTATTTCATGACCCGGCACCGGCTGGGGCTGGCGATCCTCGCCCGGTTCAACGCGGAGGGGATCGAATTCGCCTATCCCACGCAGACCACGTTCACCGCCGCGCCGGACGGCCGGATAATCATGCCCTATCCGGATAAGGAAGGCTGACCGCCCCGCCGGGCCTCAGGCCACGTCTTGATAATAGCCAGCCCAGACGTGGGACTGCTTGCGGTTGACGCGCAGCAGCGCGGTGATCGCCACCAGCGTGGCCAGCGCCGCCAGCGCCAGAAAGACCGGCCAGTCGGTGATCGGCGATTCGAACAGGCTCATCGCCGCGCTCAGCACCATGCAGGGAACCACGGCGATGCTCGCCAGCGCCGCCGTGCGCCGCGCCTTTTTCTTGCGCGGTGCCTTGCGCCAGAAATAGAGGCTGGCGAGCACGCCGAGATTAGCCGGAATCATGTGGAACCAGGCGAACGGCATCTGCCAGAAAAGATAACCCGTCACAGCAAAGGTCGCGAGCGCCAGTAGCAATGCCAGAATTCGTGCAAATCGCACGCATACCTCCTGAATTCACGACCCAAACGGTCAAAGGCCGCCCCCTGGCAATAGCCGCCCCCGAGTGACCGATCGGGACAAACTAAGTCAATCCAATAAACTCTTAATAACCGCGCCCGCTCCCCACAGCGTACTCCACCGTAGCGAGCCGTCCGCCACAATCAACGGTTCGTCGCGATCCTGGGCGAGCAGCAGCGCACCGTCCAGATCCACCCAGTCCGCCTGTTGCGCCAGCAGGAAGGCCGGCGCGATACCGAGCGAACTGGCCAGCATGCAGCCGACCATGATGCGCAGCCCGCGCCCCCGCGCTTCCCGCGCCATCACCAGCGCTTCGGTGAAGCCGCCCGCCTTGTCCAGCTTGATGTTGATCGCCTGATAGCCGCCAAGCCGGTCGAGATCGGCGAGGCTCTGACAGCTTTCGTCCGCGCAGACCAACACCGGCAGCGCCGCATCGGCCAACGCGCCATCGCGCCCGGCCGGCAACGGCTGCTCGATCAGCGAGACGCCCAGCGCGGCCAGCGCCCCGGCGCGCGCTGCCAGATCGGCCACGGCCCAGCTCTCATTGGCGTCGACGATCAACGCCGCGTCCGGTGCCCCGGCGCGTACGGCGGCAATCCGCGCCTCGTCGCCCTCGCCGGTCAGCTTGCACTTGAGCAAGGTGAAGCCTCGCCCGCGCGCCCGCGCGGCGGCGGCGGCCATCGCCTCGGGCGCGTCGAGGCTGATCGTGTAGGCGGTGCGCAGCGGCTGCGGCGCGTCCAGCCCGGCCAGGTCCCACACCGGCCGGCCGGTCCGCCGCGATTCGAGATCCCACAGCGCGCAATCGAGCGCGTTGCGCGCCGCGCCCGGCGGCATGAGCGCGCGCAGCCGCTCGCGGTCGAACGCCTCGGGATTGCTCGCAATCCGGGTGATCGCCTCGGCGCACCCCTGCGCGGTCTCGCCATGATAATAGATCGGCGTGCCCTCGCCGCGCCCGACATGGGCGCCGTCCGTCACCGTGCAGACGACCACGTCCACATGCGTCTTGGCGCCCCGGCTGATGGTGAAGGCCCCCGCGACGGGGAAGCGCTCCACCATAACGGATCGCAAGGTGAACGGCGCGTCCAGCATCGGTGCCCGCTCAGCCGCGCGGCAGAGCGTCGTGCCGGGTGATCCACTCCGCGACGACGGGAGCGATCCGGTTGCGCCACTTGGAGCCATTGAAGATGCCGTAATGGCCGACGTTCTTCGCAAGCAGATAATGCTTCAGCGCATCCGGCAGGTCGGGCGTGATCTCCAGCGCCGCGCGGGTCTGGCCGATGCCGGAGATGTCGTCCTTCTCGCCTTCCACCGCCAGCAGCGCAATGTCGCCGATCGCCCGCGTATCGACGAGCACGCCATGATGACGCAGCTCCCCCTTGGGCAGGCTGTGCTTCTTGAACACCTCGTTGACCGTCTGGAGGTAGAACTCCGCCGTCATGTCGCAGACCGAGCGATATTCGTCGTAGAATTTCTTGCTCGCCTCGGCGCTTTCCTCGTCGCCCTGCACCAGATGACGGAACATCTGCCAGTGGCTCATCAGATGGTTGCCGAGGTTCATCGACATGAAGCCGGCAAGCTGCATGAAGCCGGGATAGACCTTCCGTCCCGCGCCGGCATAGTTGAACGGCACGCTCACCACCACATTCTGGCTGAACCAGCTCAGCGGCCGCTCCTGCGCCATCTGGTTGACCGCCGTGGGCGCCTGCCTCGTGTCGATCGGCCCGCCCATCATGGTCAGCGTGCGCGGTCGGCAAGGATGCCCCCCGGCCGACATGACGCTCGCCGCCGCAAGGCACGGTACGGAGGGCTGGCAGACCGCGAGCATGTGCGCGCCCGGCCCGATATGCTCCAGCCACGCGATCAGATAATCGACATAATCGTCGAGATCGAAGCCGCCGCCATTCAGCGGCACGTCGCGCGCGTCCCGCCAGTCGGTGATATAAACATCGTGCCCCGGCAGCAGCCGGGCGACGGTGCCGCGCAGCAGCGTGGCGAAATGGCCGGACATCGGCGCGACGATCAGCAGCTTGGGGTCGCGCTCTTCCCGGCCCTCGCGCACGAAATGCTTGAGCTGGCCGAAGGTCTTGCGTGCCTCGATCGTCTCGTTGACGGCAACGGTTTCCCCGTCGATCTGCGTCGTCCCCAATCCAAAGACCGGCTTGCCGCGCGGCGCGGCGGCGTGCGCGAACACGTCAAGCGCGGAGGCCAGCATCGGCCCGCCGCCGAAATAGGCGAAGGGATTGGCCGGATTTTGCAGCAATTCCATACTCGCGGTGGCCATGGCGCTGGCGCTCGCCAGAAAGCTCCGCTGAATTTCATAAGCACTATAGAGCATGCGGCTCCCTGACTGATGCGCGACCTCGACGAGCCGAAAAGACTCTGTTCTATGGGGACGACATACCCCGCAATTGGCAAGGCGTCGTTAAAAAATCGAACGGACGGCCAACGGGCCTCCATTTCCCATGCGCTGCCTCCCTCAAATTGCAGCCCTGCAATTCTTGTTCGCCGCTGCCGCTCTTGTTCGCCGCTGCCGCAATCCCGGCCTGTCGATGCAAAAGCCCTCCCATTGGCCGCGCCGATGGTTTAGGGCGCGCGCATGGCTTCCCCTTACCGCACGACCGACGGGCCGGACGCGCCCAAACCCGCCAGCCTCGGCAATCTTCGGATGATCTGGGCGGCCGCGATGCGCTACCCCGGCCATCTGGCCGGCGCCGGTCTCGCGCTGCTCGCCGCCTCGGCCGCCACGCTCGCCATTCCCAGCGGCTTCAAGCTGGTGATCGACAGGGGTTTCGCCTCGGCCGGCGGCGGCGATATCGCCCGCTGGTTCCAGTATCTGCTGCTCATCGTCGTCATCCTCGCCCTCTCCACGGCGCTGCGTTATTATTTTGTCTCATGGCTCGGCGAGCGGGTGGTGGCGGACATGCGCGTCGCCGCGCAGGCCAATCTCCTGCGGCAGGAGCCGGCCTTCTTCGAGCAGAACCGCCCGTCCGAAATCGCCTCGCGCATGACCGCCGATACCGCGATCATCGAGCAGGTGGTGGGCTCCACCGTCTCCATCGCCATGCGCAACCTGCTCACCGGGCTGGGCGGCGTGGTTTATCTCTTCACCCTCGCCCCGCGCCTCACCGCGCTCCTGCTGTTCGGCATCCCACTGGTGCTCGGGCCGGTGATCTTCGTCGGCCGCCGGGTGCGCCATCTCTCGCGCGCCAGTCAGGACCGGCTGGCGGTGGTCGGCAGCATCACTACCGAGGTGCTCGGCGCCATGAAGGTGGTGCAGGCGTTCGTGCAGGAGGCCCGCGAGGCGACCCGCTTCCGCGAGGCGGTGGAGGACAGCTTCCGCACCGCGCGCCGCCGCATCCTGGTGCGCGCCGGGATGACCGCCACCGTCATCTTCGTCATCTTCGGCTCGATCACGCTCATCATGTGGCAAGGCGCGCTGGACGTCGCCTCCGGTCGCATGTCGGGCGGCGCCATCGCCGCGTTCGTCATCACCGGCGCGCTCGTTGCCGGCGCGTTCGGCGCGTTGACCGAGGTTTATGGCGATCTGTTGCGCGGCGCCGGCGCCGCCACGCGCCTCAGCGAACTCACCAGCGCCGTGCCCTCGATCCGCCCGCCGGCCAATCCGGTCGCGATCCCCGTGACGCACGAGGCGAGGTTGAGCTTCGAGCATGTCGGCTTCCGCTACCCGACCCGGCCCGACACCAGTGCGCTGAGCGACTTCTCGCTCGATGTCGCGCCCGGCGAGACGGTCGCCATCGTCGGCCCCTCGGGTGCCGGCAAATCCACCCTGCTCCAGCTCGCCGAGCGCTTCTACGATCCCAGCGAGGGGCGGATCACCCTCAATGGCGTCGACCTGCGTGAAGCCGATCCGGCGGCGATCCGCGCGATGATCGCGCTGGTGCCGCAGGAGACGGTGATCTTCGCCGCCAGCGCGCGCGACAATCTGCGCTACGGCCGCTGGGATGCCAGCGATGAGTCCCTCCGCGCCGCCGCCCGCGCGGCCAATGCCGAGGCGTTTCTGGACGCGCTGCCGCAGGGCTGGGACACGGATCTCGGCGAAGGCGGCGCGCGTCTCTCCGGCGGCCAGCGCCAGCGCCTCGCCATCGCGCGCGCGCTGCTCAAGAATGCGCCGCTGCTGCTGCTGGACGAGGCCACCTCCGCGCTCGATGCCGAGTCCGAGCGGCTGGTGCAGGATGCGCTCACCCGGCTGATGAAGGACCGCACGACCATCGTCATCGCCCACCGCCTCGCCACCGTCCGCGCCGCCGATCGCATCGTCGTGATGGACGAGGGGCGGATCGTCGAGATCGGCACCCATACGGAGCTGACTGCCAAGGGGGGCCTCTATGCTCGCCTCGCATCGCTGCAATTTGCCGAGGCAGGCTGAGTCGGCGCGGGCAGGCTGATGCTACGGGGGCGACTGATTTGCCGCTCCGGGCGCCAGGCGCTGGCTGCATTTATCCCTGCCGGCCTGCAAAAGGTGGCACCGCGCTTGCGGTGCTCATGAGCCAAAAGTTCCCTGCGCTCCGGATCACGCGAACCCACCGTTTTACCCTTCGGCCGTCTGCGCCTCCGCCCCTCATCATCTGAGTGCAGACAGCGCCTGATATCCTGAAAGCGGGCGGACGCGGCGCCGGCTCATTTGCCCCCACATGTCAACGCCCTGTAGGCAGCTCGTGCGCCGTCCGGATCGGGCCGATCTGCGGCCCGGAGCGTTGGCATTCCGAAGGCGGTTTGCGCCTCACCCAAGGCGGGCTGGATCCGCAACTCCGGGCGCCAGGTCGGATCGACATTTGGGAGATGACAAGCCGAAGGGGGAGCCTCATGACTCGGCGAGCAGCGAGCGACAGTCTGTAAGTACCGGAATCGCGAAAGAGCGCTATTTGCAGGCCGCCAGACTGAATTCCGATCCGACCTAACGCTCCAGGACGATTCGCACGCTACCGAGGCGGCGAACCGCAACGAGACCGCCGAGAGTTCTTACGTGCACCCTCGCGGCCCGCAAATGATGCCCGCCGCCACGCCTTTGGCCCGCTCCAGCACACCCCCGCCGCGCACACAGCGCGCCGCCCCCTACAGGAAGCAGGGCATGCAGCGAACTGCCCTTCGGCTCGATGCGCTGATGCTCCTCAACACAGGGAGTTCAACCTTCTCTGCGCAAGTCGCAGGAGCGGATGATATGATCGAAAATGGCGGGATGGAGCGGGTTTTCGAAGGCACACCCCGCCTCATGCTCCGCAACCCAGACCACATTGGCCCGGCGGCCTTCAAAGCCGGGGAACATCACCCAGATTTCCATGCCGATCTGCAATTTGACGAAGCTGAGCAGGCGGAAGCCTTCCAGCGACATGTCCGTAATCCGGCTTCTGAACCAGCTCTCGCCCCTGCGTCGCACGCGCACGCCGATAAGCACCATCTGCCGATCGTGCGGACGGGGAAGATGACGGCCTTTTTTCTCCGGTAGCGCGCCCATGCTGCTCTTGCTCAACAGACCATTGCCCACCTTAGAACGGCTGCATTACCGCCAACTTAATAGATGATTGCACGATGCGGGAAAACGGCGCCCTCACTTCCCGGCTTCCGTGCGCCGAGGAGGGGGATCCTCTTTCCGGAACAGCTCCCGGCGAGGCGCTCTCTGGTCCGATTGCCGGAAGGCAAGGCCCGTTGTTTACCCTCTCCCCAGAGGTCGTCGTCGAATGGGATATCGGGAGTTCGCCCGACAGCGTCTCGGCGGGTCGTCCCGCTGGCGGATATAGCGCCCCTCCACGGGCCGACCTCCCGGTCGTGGATCGTACCGGGGAACGAGTGCATCCCGGCCCCTTCGATCAGCGAGTGGATGTGCCGCGCCCGGACATCAACGGCCGCACCATCTTCGAAAAACGGAATCTTCGAGAAATTGAAGCGCGCCAGATAAAAGCCGATTAACGGAAACGACGCATTATGCGGATCAATGCCGCATATGGGCGTTTCGCCGCGCCCCGCCCACAACAGACCCCAGCCATGGGAGCGCCGAACGCGGAAGAAACGCCATTTAGGGGCTGACATGAATGGATTGCCTCCCCTGCATGGGCACACAAACCCCCGCCACAGTCCTCCTTGTGCACCCTGAACGGGCAAGGACCGCAAGGGACGATTGGCGAGGCACGGCGCCAAGGAAGCGCGAGGCGCCACCCATCGAGTGGATGAGGCTCTGACTACCAAAAGAAAAGGGAGCCGAAGCCCCCTTTTCCAATCCCGTCTGCCGGCCGCCCGTTTGGGCGCTGCGCCCGCAGTGCTTAGAACACGCCGCCGTAGCGCTCGTTGCCGACGAAGCCGAGCTTCGTCACCTTCGCCCGCTTGATGATCGCCAACACTTCATCGACCACCAGATAACGGGTCGACTGGTCCGGCTCGAACTGCAACTCGGGCTCCGGGGTCATCTGGACGGTCTGGTCGAGATACTGGCGCAGCACCAGCTTGTCGATCGGCGAGCCGTTCCAGTAGATGGTCCCCGCCGCGTCGATCGTCAGCCGGTTCTTGACCGGATCGAGAGCATTCTCGGGCACGGTCGCGTTCTGCGGCAGGTCGATCTTCACCGCGTGGGTCTGGATCGGGATGGTGATGATGAACATGATGAGGAGCACGAGCATGACGTCGATCAGCGGCGTCACGTTCATTTCCATCATCGGCTCGCCGTCATCGCGGCCGCCACTCATTGCCATGGCACTGGTCTCCTAAAAACGCTGCGTCACAGCCGGCGGACGGAAATCGAGCCGGGCTCTGGCTCGGAAATGAACCCGACCTTGGGGTAGCCGGCGCGCTGCATGGTGAAGATGGTGCCGCCAATGCAACGATAGGGCGTGTTGATGTCCGCGCGGATATGCGCCTCGGGCAGATCGTCGGGATTCATGTTCTCGACGCCGCCAGCCTTCTCGATGTCTTTCTTGAGCTTCGCCACCGCCCGGTCCAGCAGCCCGCCTGCGTTCACCTTGGTCAGGTTCCAGTAGACTTCGCACTGGCCGTTTTCCGCGCGAACGGTCAGCGACACGTTCTCCGGCTTGGTGGTCGTCGGCTCGAACGCGATCTTCGGCAGGTTGACCTCAATCGTCTGGACCACAACCGGAACCGCGATCAGAAAGACGATGAGGAGCACCAGCATCACGTCCGTGAGCGGGACGACGTTGATGTCCGACATCGGAACGTCGTCACCGGGTCCTACACTTACTGCCATCGATCAAATCCTAATTCTTGGCGGATGCCAATATAATGTCTTCCACCGGCGGGCGGTATGTCTCCACACCAGCCCGCCGCAGGTCCGATCAGGCCTTGGCAGCAGCCGGCTTGGGCGCGGCAGCCGCCGGCGTCGCGGCCGGAGTGGTCGGGCGGATCACGCCGTCCGACACGATATTGCCGAGCACATTGGCGCTGAAGTCGTTCAGGTGCTCACCGATGAACTTGTTGCGACGCTGCAGCCAGTTGTAGGCAAGCACCGCCGGCACGGCCACGGCCAGACCCAGAGCGGTCATGATGAGCGCCTCACCGACCGGACCGGCCACCGCGTCGATCGACGCCTGACCCGACGCGCCGATCTTGATGAGCGCGCGGTAGATGCCGATAACAGTACCGAACAGGCCGATGAACGGCGAGACGGCGCCCACGGTTGCCAGGAACGCCAGGCCGCCGTTGAGCTTCGAGTTGATCGCCGCTTCCGAGCGGGCCAGCGCGGACGCCACCCAATCGTGCGCCTCGATGCTGTCATGCAGCTTGTTCTGCTGCTCGGCCGCCGCAATACCGTCGTCGGCGAGCTGCTTGTAGGCGCTGTTCTTCTCCAGCTTGGCGGCGCCCTCCTTGAGGGTAGCGCTGCGCCAGAAGGTGGCGCGGACCTTCTTGCCCTGGTTGATCACCTTCTGCTGCTCGATCATCTTCGAGAAGAGGATGAAGAAGGAGAAGACCGACATGCCGACCAGGATGATGAACACCGACCAGGCGATGACGCCGCCCTGCTCGAGGGCTTCCATGAGGCCGTAGGGATTGGCATTCGCAGCCGGCGCGGCGGCAGCGGAAAGTTGAATGAACATCGATTAATTCCTCTCAAAACCAGTCAGGTGAAGGGGCCGTCCCTCGCCCCGGTTCGGGACGGCCGAATTACAGATCAACCACATCGGATCACTTGGGCAGACGCCATATGACGCGACGGCGGTCGGTTGAGCGGATCGGATTGCCGGCCTGGTCGAGAGCCGCCGAATAGCGGCCGCGACGGGTAATCAGGCTGCACGCTGCCTCATCCAGATCGGAATTGCCGCTCGACGACGTCACGTGGCAATTTTCGACCCGACCTTGCGTATTGATCTCCCAAGCGATCGAAACGGTTCCCTCCGCCTCGTCACGCAGGGCGCGCGAAGGATAATCGTCATTGGTGATCCAACTATTCGGGTTGCCCCTCGCACCCGCGGCCTTGCTGACAACCGGCGGCGGCGGCGGAGCCGGCGGCGCGGGCGGGGCAGCGGGAGGCGGCGACGGTGGCGGCGGCGGCGCGAGAATCGGTGCGGTCGACGGCAGCGAGATCACCGGCGGCGGCGCACTGGGCGGCGGCGGCGGTGGCGGCGGCATGTCCGGCGGCGGCGGCGGCGGTGGCGGTGGCTCCTCCTCGGGGGGCGGCGGCTCGTCCGCGACGTCGATGACGTTCAGCTGCTCCGCAGCCTTCTTGACATATTTAATGCCAAGCCCCGTCACGAACGCATAGCCTAGGACCGCGTGAATGAGCGCCACGATAATGATAGAAACCGTCCGACTGGACGATTGCGAGTGGTCAGCATAGGCCATTCAGCAATAACACTCCTTAGCTCAGTGCAGCACTGTGCTCCAAAAAAGGCGACTCGGCGCGATGCCACACAACACCCCGCCTGCCGCGCGATATCGGTCGCTCGGGCTTTGTTTTCCGCTTTGTCCTATCGCGGCAATTCGCATGAGGCAAACGCTTTGTTAGCAACTCGTTTCATGCCTACATTCGCCACGCTCGCAGCCGCCAATCGACCCTCGGAGGATCCCACCCATGACAGATAAATGCAACAATCCGAAGGCACCGCGCCCGGCTCGCCGGCTGGCGTGCAGCATCCTTCTTGCGCTGGCGACTGGCGGATTCCCGGCCTTGGCGGCGCCTTCCCCCGCCCCGGCCGAACAGGCGGCTCCGGCGACTATAAGCTACGCAAGGGTTGCGGACTTAGTCACCTCGGTATCCGCCGTAGCGACCGTGCGGGTCCGATCCGCCACCCCCCTGAAGCGCGAACGGACGCCGGATCTCGCCCCCGGCCGCGCCAGATTTTACATAGAAGCCGACACGATCGGGCTGATTCGCGGCGACAGCGTGATGGCGACGCGGGTTTCGTTCCTGCTCGACGGGCCGGATAGCAAGGCGGCAGGCAAGAGCCTGCGCAAACGCAGCTTCCTCATTTTCGGCAAGATCGGGCCGCAGGTCGGCCAGTTCCAGCTCGCCTCCAGCACCGCGCTGGTCGCATGGTCGCCGGCCAACGAGGCACTGGTCCGCAAGGCGATCCGCGAGATGCTCGCCCATGATGCACCGCCCGCCATCACCGGCATCAGCTCGGCCTTCCATGTCCCCGGCGCCATCCTCGGCGAGGGCGAGACGCAGGTCTTCCTGGAGACGGCGGACGGCACCCCGATCTCGCTCTCCATCATCAGACGGCCGGACGAGCAGCCGCAGTTCAGCGCATCGCTGGGCGAGATCGTCGACGACTCCGCCTCCTTCCCGGCGCCCGACACGCCGCTCTGGTATCGACTCGCGTGCAGCCTGCCGGACGCGCTGCCGCCGCGCGCGCTGAGCGGACTGGAACCGGCCGACGCAACCAGCGCCGCACGGGATTATAACGCCTTCCATCAGGCGCTTGCCCCCTGCAACCGCACGCCCCAGCCGGTTTTCTGAGGGGAGCCGGTTCGGGCGGAGCGGCGAGTCCGCTCAGCTCCGCCGCTGCCCTTCCGCCGCATGATGAGCGCGGCATTAGCCATGCGTTCACGCTTGCGCCCTAAAGGCCGCCGCGCCCATGCGCGCGCGAACGCTTCCCACAGACGGGCGAAAGGCTCTATGAGCGGCCCGCCGCGCCCGGCGCGTCCCTCGAACAAGGATATGACATGACCGACACCGCCCCGCTCCGCCTCGCCATCGCCGGCCTCGGCACGGTGGGCGCCGGCGTCATCAAGCTGCTCGAGGTGAACCGCGAGCTGGTGGCGCGGCGGGCGGGCCGCCCGATCGAGGTGGTGGCCATCTCCGCGCGGGACCGCAGCAAGGATCGCGGAGTCGACCTCTCGCCCTACGAGTGGGTGGACGATATGGCCTCGCTCGCCGCGCGCGAGGATATCGACGCCGTGGTGGAGCTGATCGGCGGATCGGACGGCCCCGCCCTCACCCTCGCCCGCCAGTGCCTGGCCCGCGGCAAGACGCTGGTCACGGCCAACAAGGCGATGCTCGCCCATCACGGGCTGGAGCTGGCCCGCGAGGCGGAGCGGGCCGGCGGCGCGCTCAAATATGAGGCGGCGGTGGCCGGCGGCGTGCCGGTCATCAAGGGCCTGCGCGATGGCGCGGCGGCCAACCGCATCACCCGCGTCTACGGCATCCTCAACGGCACCTGCAATTACATCCTATCCACCATGGAGAAGGAAGGCCGTGCGTTCTCGGACGTGCTGGAGGAGGCGCAGGCCAAGGGCTTCGCCGAGGCGGACCCGACCTTCGATATCGACGGGATCGACGCCGCCCACAAGCTCGCCATCCTCGCCAGCCTCGCCTTCGGCGTGGAGATAGACTTCCCCTCGGTCGACATCACCGGCATCCGCCATGTGCTGGCGGCGGACATTCGCGAGGCGGCGGCGCTGGGCTGCCGCATCCGCCTGGTCGGCATGGCCGAATATGCGGGCGATGCTGACGGCGACGGAGGGAGCGAGATCGGCCTGTTCCAGCGCGTCCACCCCATGCTGGTGCCGATGGATCACCCGCTGGCCCATGTCGACGGCGCGCTCAACGCCGTGGTGGCGGAGGGCAATTTCGTCGGCCGGCTGTTCTTCCAGGGCGCCGGCGCGGGCGAAGGGCCGACCGCCTCCGCCGTGGTCGCCGACGTGATCGACGTGGCGCGTGACGAGACCGGCCCCGCCTTCGCCATGCCCGCGCAGTGGCTCCAGCGCTGCCGCAAGGCGGATGCCGGCGCGCGTACCGGGCGCGTCTATCTGCGCTTCCTCGTCAAGGACCGCCCCGGCGTGCTGGCCGAGATCACCGCCGCCACCCGCGATGCCGGCGTCTCGATCGAGAGCGTCATCCAGCGCGCCGAAACGGCGGACGGCGGCGTGATGGTCGCCATCGTCACCCACCCCGGCGCCCTCGCCTGCATCGACGACACGCTCCGCCGTCTCGGCGGGTCGGACAGTCTCATCGGCGAACCGGTGGTGATGCACATTCTGGATTAAGCGCCCGGCGCGGCTATCATCGGCGGCAAACCCGCCGGAAACGGCGCCTTATCGACTTTGCAACAAAGCTCCCTTATCGGGGGGCGGATCAACATAAAGAGGATGTGCCATCATGGCCAAGGCAACCCAAATCCAAGCCAGTTCCGTGCTCGATCGCGTGCTCGTGCTCGAAATGGTGCGCGTGACGGAGGCGGCGGCGATCGCCGCGTCGAAACTGGTCGGGCGCGGCGACGAGAAGGCGGCCGACGCCGCCGCCGTCCAGGCGATGCGGGAAGCCTTCAACGACCTCTATATCGACGGCACCGTGGTGATCGGCGAGGGCGAGCGCGACGAAGCGCCGATGCTCTATATCGGCGAGAAGGTCGGCGGCGCGCCCGGCAAGGCCCCCAAGATCGACATCGCGCTCGATCCGCTGGAGGGCACCACCATCACCGCCAAGGCCGGCCCCAACGCGCTGGCCGTGCTCGCCGCCGCCGAGGGCGGATGCCTGCTCAACGCGCCGGACGTCTATATGGAGAAGCTGGCGGTCGGCCCCGGCTACCCCGCCGGCATCATCGACCTCGCCAGGAGCCCGCGCGAGAATGTCGAAGCCGTCGCCAAGGCCAAGGGCGTCGCGCCGGGCGACATCATCGTCTGCGTGCTCGACCGGCCGCGTCACGAGAAGCTGATTGCCGAGCTGCGCAGTATCGGCTGCGGTATCGTGCTGATCCCGGACGGCGACGTGGCCGGCGTCATCGCCACTACCAACCCGGATACGACCATCGACCTCTATATGGGCTCGGGCGGCGCGCCTGAGGGCGTGCTGGCCTGCGCGGCGCTGCGCTGCGTCGGCGGCCAGTTCAAGGGCCGGCTACTGTTCCGCAACGACGACGAGCGCGCCCGCGCCCGCAAATGGGGCATCGAGGATCTCGACCGCATCTACGATCTCGACGATCTCGCCAAGGGCGACTGCATCTTCGCCGCGACCGGCGTGACCGACGGCTCGCTGCTCGCCGGCGTCAAGCACCGCCGCGACGGCCGCCTGACCACGGAAAGCGTGGTGATGCGCGCCTCCTCCGGCACCATCCGCTGGGTCAAGGGCGAGCACCGCATCAAGTAGCGGCGGACGAGCGGCGCCTGCACGCCGAAGCCAAAGGCCGCACGCGCCGGGGTCAACCCTCCCCATCCCCAAAACCACCAGTGCTCCTGTGCAGGCAGGAGCTCAGGGCCCAACCGCGCCCGCTTGCCCACTCAAGGCTTCTTTCACGAGGGCCCCTTGGCCTACCGAACTCCGTTCGCCCCAAGGTCGTCGAAGGGCCTCTGCGCAAGCGGGAGCACATCCCTTTCCCGCACCGGCAAAATCAGCCTGTCCTACAGCCCCCGACCCATGGCAGGATCACGCCCGCTCATCGCCCTGCCCGGCGGTCCCTGAGCCGGCTCTTTCCCATCCTGAATCAAGCGAACGCCGCCGTCCGCGCGAATTTCGTTCCGCATCTTCGGTTCGCCGCGCTCGCCCTCTCCGTTCATGCCGGGCGAAGTCGAGGCACCGGAAGGGCCGTCCCAGGGCGAAAAAATATTCGTCCACCCCGCGACTTTCGTGACTTTCAGGCATCCAGATACCCGAATTCGTCAATTCTTCAGCCGATAGCCGGTGCGGAACATCCAGAAGATGATGGTAAGGCACACCACCAGCATCGCCGTGATTGCCCCCATGGAAACCGTAATGGACACGTCCCCCTTGCCGAAGAAGGTCCAGCGGAAGCCGCTGATGAGGTAGACGATGGGGTTGAACAGCGTCACCGTGCGCCAGGCCGGCGGCAGCATGTCGATGGAGTAGAAGGCGCCACCCAGGAAGGTCATCGGCATGACGACCAGCATCGGGATGACCTGCAACTGCTCGAAGCTCTTGGCCCAGATGCCGAGGATGAAACCGAACAGGCAGAAGCTCACCGCGATCAGCGCCATGAAGCCGATCATCGCGACCGGGTGAGCAATCGGCACCGCGACGAACAGATGCGCGGTCGCAAGGATGACGAGGCCGATAATCATCGACTTGGTCGCCGCCGCGCCGACATAGCCGATCACCGTCTCCAGCGGCGAGACCGGGGCGGAGAGCAGCTCGTAGATCGTCCCGCTCCACTTGGGCATGTAGATGCCGAAGCTGGCGTTGAAGATGCTCTCCGTAAACATCGAGAGCATGATGAGCCCCGGCACGATGAAGGCGCCGTAGGGCACGCCGTCCACCTCCGTCATCCGCGATCCGATCGCGCTGCCGAACACGATGAAGTAGAGCGAGGTCGTGATCGCCGGCACGAACAGGCCGGTCAGCAGCGTCCGCGCGAAGCGGTGCAGTTCGAACAGGTAGATGGCCTTGATGCCATGGACATTGCTGCCGCTCATGCCGCCTGCCCCTTCGGCGCATGGACAAGGCTCACGAAGATCTCCTCCAGCGAGCTTTCCTGCGTGTTCAGGTCCTTGTAGCCGATGCCGAGCGCGCCAAGCTTGCCGAGCAGCGGGGAGATACCGGTCTCCTCCGAGCGCGTGTCGAACACATATTCGAGACCGTGACCCTCGTCGATCAGCGCCGGCGCCCACGGCGCGAGGTCGGGCGGCACGGCATCGAGCGGCTCGGCGAGCGCGATGCGCAGCGTCTTGCGGCCGAGCTTCTTCATCAGCGCCGTCTTCTCCTCCACGAGGATCAACTCGCCATGGTTGATGACCCCCACCCGGTCGGCCATCTCCTCGGCCTCCTCGATATAATGGGTGGTGAGGATGATGGTGACGCCGCTCGCGCGCAGCCCCCGCACCACCTCCCACATGTCGCGGCGCAGTTCCACGTCCACGCCGGCGGTCGGCTCGTCGAGGAACAGCAGGCGCGGCTCGTGGCTGAGCGCCTTGGCGATCATCACGCGGCGTTTCATGCCGCCGGACAATTCCTGGATGCGCGCCGTCCGCTTGTCCCACAGGCTGAGGTCGCGCAGAATCTTTTCAATCAGCGCGTCGTCGCGCGGCCTGCCGAACAGCCCCCGGCTGAACCGCACCGTGTCGATCACCCGTTCGAACGAGTCGGTGTGCAATTCCTGCGGTACCAGGCCGGTCATCGCCCGCGCGGCGCGGTAGCCGGTCACGATGTCGTGCCCCGCCACGCGCACGCTGCCGGCGCTGGCGTTCACGATGCCGCAGACGATCGAGATCAGCGTCGTCTTGCCCGCGCCGTTCGGCCCGAGCAGTGCGAAAATCTCGCCCTCCTCCACGTCAAGGTCGATGCTGCCGAGCGCCTTGTGGCCGCTGGCATATTGCTTGGAGAGCGCACGCACGGAGAGGATGGCAGCCATGCGCAGGAGCTATCCATTTACGCAACGATTGCAAGTGGCTGCGCGATGGACCCGGCATCCCCGCTCCATCATCCGCAAAAGCCCTGTCCTTCCCGCCGCGCGATGGTCTAGGACGCTCGGCATGACCTTCGCGCTCCATGTCGAACAATCCCTTACCGGTCGCCCCTGGCGCTGGCGCGGCGCCGAACCGGCGGGCGCGGCGGGGGATCTGGTCGACGATCTGCTGCGCGCGCGCGGCTGCCCGCACGAAGCGCTGGAGCGCGAGCGCACGCCGACCATCCGCGCCTTCATGCCCGATCCCTCGCAGTTCCGCGACATGGACCGCGCGGCCGAGCGGCTCGCCGATGCTATCATCGCCCGCGAGTCGGTCACGATTTTCGGCGATTACGATGTGGACGGCGCCACCAGCGCCGCCCTGCTCATCCGCCTGCTGCGCGACCTCGGGCTGGAGGCCGGCGTCTATATTCCCGACCGGCTGATGGAGGGATACGGTCCCTCCGGCGAGGCCCTGGTCGTGCTGGCCCGGCAAGGCGCCAGCCTCGTCGTTACAGTCGACTGCGGCGCGCAGGCCTTCGCCGCGCTGGAAGCCGCCCGCGCCATCAGCCTGGACGTGATCGTGGTCGATCATCACAAATGCGCGGCCGCCCTCCCCCCCGCCCTCGCGCTGGTCAATCCCAACCGGCTGGACGAGAGCGACGATGGCGCCGCGCACGGCCATCTCGCGGCGGTCGGCGTTGCCTTCCTGCTTGGCGCGGCGCTACTGCGGGTGCTGCGGGCACGGGGCTGGTTCGCGACCCGTGCCGAACCCCGCCTGATCGACCTGCTCGATCTGGTGGCGCTCGGCACGGTGGCGGACGTCGCGGCGATCCGGGGCCTTAACCGCGCCTTCGTTGCGCAGGGCCTCAAGGCGATGGCACGGCGCGGCAATATCGGTCTCAACGCGCTGCTCGCCGCGAGCCGGCTGGAACGCGCCCCGCAATGCTCCGATCTCGGCTTCGCGCTCGGCCCACGCATCAACGCCGGCGGGCGCGTCGGCCGCTCCGACCTCGGCGTGCGCCTCCTCACCACACAGGACCCCGACGAGGCTGCCCAACTCGCCGCCGAACTGGACCGCCTCAACGCCGAGCGCCGTGCCATCGAGGCGGCAGTGCAGGAGGAGGCCGAGCACCTGCTCGCCGAGCAATCCGGCCGCGCCGTCACCGTGATCGCGCAGACGGGCTGGCATCCCGGCGTCATCGGCATCGTCGCCGGGCGCCTCAAGGAAAAGACCGGCGCTCCCGTCATCGTCATCGCGCTGGATGAGGACGGGATCGGCAAGGGTTCGGGCCGCTCGATCACCGGCGTCGATCTGGGTGCGGCCGTGCTTGCCGCCAAGGATCACGGGCTGCTCGTCGCCGGCGGCGGCCACGCCATGGCGGCCGGCCTCACCATCGCGCGCGACCGCCTCACCGCCTTTGGCGATTTCCTCGATGAGCGCCTGCGCGATGATGTCCGCCGCGCCAGCACCACCCGCGCGCTGCTGCTCGATCTGCTGGTCGCCCCCGCCGGCCTCACGCCCGATCTGGTCGGGCGGATGGACGCCGCCGGCCCCTTCGGCAATGGCTGGCCTGCCCCCCGCCTCGCGCTCGGCCCGGTACGGGTGGTGCGGGCCGATGTGGTCGGCACGGATCACGTCCGCGCGATCGTCAGCGGCGAGGACGGCCGCTCGCTCAAGGCCATGGCCTTCCGCCACGCGCAGACCGACCTCGGCCAAACCCTGCTCGCGGCGGACCGCACCCACCGCTTCTGGCTCGCCGGCCGCGCAAAGATCGACGACTGGGGCACCCAGCCCGCCGCCGAACTCCACATCGAGGATATCGCCCCCGCATGAGGGGGAATCGCGCATGCCATGCGATCCAACCCTTGACCCCGCCCCGGCGCCCCCCTAAAGGCCGCCGAACAACGCGACGGCGCACCATCCGCCAACGCCTGTGGCCCCTTCGTCTAGCGGTCAGGACGCGGCCCTCTCACGGCTGAAACACGGGTTCGATTCCCGTAGGGGTCACCAGCAAATCAACGGCTCGTGGCTATCTCAAGTCAAATTAGCGACCTGGTTTATATTTGGTTGTGAAAAATCAGCCTCAATTTGCTGCGCACCGATCTTAAAAATGCAGGAAATCCGGCCTTTCTGACGACGTAAAATCCTCTAGGCAGGTTTCCGTGCGAATATTCCGAAGCCCGCGATGATGGCATAGCACGAGGCGGGCAGAGCCAGCGCCACAGCCAGATTGCCGCTTACATCGGCGACCATGCCGGTGGCCAGCGGCACCACGGCACCGCCGAAGATTGCAACGTTGATGATACCGGACCCGTCTGCCGCCCGCGCGCCCAGCTTCTCGCACGCCAACGTGAAGATCGTGGGGAACATAATCGAATTCATCAGCCCGATCGCCAGCAGAGCATAGCCTGAAACCGACCCCGTCGTGTTGGTGGAGATCAGGATCAGCGCGATTGCGCCAGCCGCGACGAACGCCAGAACCTTGCCGGGGCTGATGAGGCGCAGGACGGCCGAGCCGATGAAGCGGCCCACCATCGCTCCACCCCAATACCATGAGATCAGCCGTCCGGCCGCCTGCTCCTCCAGCCCCATCACGCCGGGCTGCATCAGATAGCTGACGATCAGCGAACCGATCGACACTTCCGCTCCGACATAGAGGAAGATGCACAAGGCGCCGTAGCCGAAGCGCGGGCGCTTCAGGAGATCGAACCCGCCCAGCCCGACGCTGGCCTCGTGGCTCTCCCCCTTCAGCCGATTGCGGAATAGCCAGACGGCCGCAGCCACCAATGCCAGCGCTATGGCGAGGCCGGTATAGGCATTGACGATCGCGCCGGTTTCCTGCGTGCGATACGCATCCAGCACCGGCCCCGACAGATCCGCCGCCGTTACCGTGGCTAGGCTGCCAAGAATGATGATCGCGCCGAAATAGGGGAAGAGTGTGGTCCCCAGCGAGTTGAAAGCCTGCGCGAAGGTCAGCCGGCTATGGGCCGTGCGCTGCGGGCCAAGCAGCGATATCAGCGGATTGGCCACCACCTGCACGATCACCACGCCGCTCGCCAGCACGAACAGAGCCAACAGGAACAGGCCGTAGATCGCGTTTTTCGAGGCGGGGATGAACAGCAGACAGCCCACCATCATGGTCAGCAACCCCGCGACCGCGCCGCGCATATAGCCGATCTTCTTCACTAGCTTCGCGCCGGGAATGCCGATCACCAGATAGGCGGTGAAAAAGCAGAACTGCACCAGCATCGCCTGGGTGTAGTTGAGCGTGAACAGTTCCTTCAGTTTGGGAATGATGACGTCGTTGAGCGACGTGATGCCCCCGAAGATAAAGAACAGGGCAAAGACGAAGCCCTGTAGGCCGGGTGCATCGACATGGCTTTCTTCCCCCTCATACCCGTCAAGGGAAGGGTTTGCCGCAATATCCGGTGTCAGCGCCATCGTCTTGTCCCCGCTCGTTCTGCCTTCATCATCATGTCAGAGTCCGGCCTCACGTGGATAGAGCGGATCGACAGAATCGTCCTGCGCACCCAGATCCTGCGCCGCTACCTTCTATCGGCGTGTCGTTGGCCCCCTAAAATAGATCAAATTCGATATGTCGGCTCTCAGGCAGTCGAAACCGGAAGCAGGTCTAGCATCATAATTTTACCATATGTGCGCCCAATATAGGGAGGACCATGCCCGGTGCTTCAACGCTATCTATCCGGCGCTGGCGGAGGACTATGGCATCCCACCTTATTCCTTTTCCTGGAAGGGATAATCGCGATCCGCGCCCGATACAGGCCGATCCGATTTATCCCAATTCCCGCCGGAATCGATGTTGTTTCCGGCAAAAGAAGCCCGCTTGTTGCGGCAACGCTGGAACCCAAGCCCTGAACTCACTAATCCAGGTTAGCCGCTCGTATATTGTGACAATTGATACGTGAGCTTGTCACACGTGTTCAGATCAAGAAGTGGAGCGACAATCCCAACCTCGAGATGATGGCTGCGTGTGCTGCGCATTGATCCGGCGGTGAACTTGCGGGGGGAGAGTGACAGCAAGATGATCGAGAGACGGTTGCCCACCCGCTGCTTCACCGATCAGGAGCAGTGTCGGATCGTCCAGCCCGATGGTTCGCACCAGAAAGGAAAGAGTATCCAGCCGGCCCCGCAGCAAGCGCTCATGGGGGAGCGATACGTTGACAGCAACCAGCACCGGTGTCGCAGGGTCACAGCCCGCGGCGATCAGGTCGCGCATGATGGCCGGCGCCGCTGCGCGTCCCATATAGATAGCGATCGTTCCCCTGGCCCTCGCCAACTCTCCCCAATCATACCCTGTCGCCTCATCCGCGCGGGCATGGGCGGTCAGAAATGTGAGTTGCCGCGCGACACCGCGCAAGGTGAGTGAGACAAGGCCGCTTGCCGCCGCCGCGCTCGCTGCGGTGATGCCGGGGCAGATCCGCACAGGCACACCATGCGCCGCACAGGCGGCCAGTTCCTCCGCCGAGCGCCCGAAGATGGATGGATCGCCCCCCTTGAGGCGAAGCACGCGGCGCCCGGCCAGCGCCGCCCGCACGATCAACCGGTCGATCGCGCCCTGATCCTTGCTATGGCGGCCGGCGCGCTTGCCGACGCTCACCCGCTCCGCATGCAGCGCCAATGCCAAAACGTCCGCAGCGATCAGCGCATCATGAAACACGATGTCTGCCTTGGCCAGCAGCCGCTCCGCCTTGCGGGTGAGCAGATCCGGATCGCCCGGCCCCGCGCCGACCAGCCAGACGGTGCCTGGCGCGAATTCTTCAACCATGGGCGGCCTCCTTGCGCTGCTGTGCGATGATCCGGGCAATGGCGGGGCGGCAGGATCCGCAGTTGGTGCCAGCCCCCAGGGCCGCGCCGATCGCCGCGACATCGGCCAGTGCCTGATCGCGGATTGCGGCGATGATGGTGCGCGCGCCCACATCGACACAGGCGCAGACGATCGCGCCGCGATCTTTCTGCACGCCCGGCGCCCGGCCGGCGAGCACCTGCACACCATGCGTCTCGCCAAGCTGGGACACCAGCCAGTCGCGCGCGGGCAGCACCCCGGTTGCGGTTATGAAGAGCGCCGCAATCAGCCGGCCGTCCCGCAGCACCGCGACGCGCCGCGTCCCCCGTGCCGGATCGCTGGCCTCGATCCGTTCGCCGCGCGGAAGCGCCGCATCCAGTCCCCGCGCGTCGCCCAACCCGGCCAGTTCGATCAACACGCCGCCCGGCACCGCGATCTTTGTGGCCCACAGGCAGTCCGGCACCTCGGTCTCGCCATGCACGATCAGGAAACCCTGCCAGTCGAGCGCCACCGCTTCGATCCGTGCGGGCGTCTGCTTGAAAGCAGGCTGGCCGCTATGCGGATCGACCAGCGGGCGCGGCAGCAGACCGGTGCGCCCGCCGGTCGCCTGCCGGTCCGTCCAATGGATCGGCGTGAACAATTCGCCCCGGCGCTGGCCGGATTGATACGCCACCCGAAACAGGCTCTCCCCCTGTGGCGTCACGATCCGGGCGATGGCGCGATCGGCCAGGCCGATGGCGGCGGCATCGTCCGGGTGGATCTCCACCAGCGGCTCCTCACGGTGGCGCGCTAGCCGGGGGCTGAGGCCGGTGCGGGTCATGCTGTGCCACTGGTCGCGATAGCGGCCGGTGTTGAGCAGCATGGGCGAAGCGGCGAGCGCCACCTCGGCCGCGCGCTGCGTGACCGTCACCAACCGCGCCTTGCCGTCCACGGTCGGGAAATGCCCATCCGCGAAGGGCGCCCCTCCCCATTGGAACGGCGCCATCGCATCATAATCGGCATTGCCGATCGCGGCCTTGTCGCGCAGGTCGAGCAACCGCGCGCCCTCATTCCGATAGGCGGTCAACCGCGCATATTCACGCCAGACGTCCGCCGGCCGATCATAGCTGAAAGCCGTGCGCCAGCCCATGCGGCACGCGACTTCCTTGACGATCCACCAGTCCGGCCGCGCTTCGCCGGGCAATGGCAACACCGGGCGTTGGCGGCTGATCCGCCGCTCGCTGTTGGTGACGGTGCCATCCTTCTCGCCCCAGCCGGCGGCAGGCAGGCGCACATGAGCATATTGGCTGGTATCCGTTTGCGCGATCACATCCGACACCACGACAAACGGGCAGGCACCCAGCGCTTCGCGCACCCGGCCGGCATCGGGCAGCGAGACCGCCGGGTTGGTCGCCATGATCCACAACGCCTTGATCCGCCCCTCCCCCACGGCGCGAAACAGATCCACCGCCTTCAGCCCCGGCCGCGTCGCCATGCGGTCAGCGCCCCAGAAGCGACCTATCTCGGCAATGTCCGCCTCTCCAAATTCGCGATGGACAGCGAGCGTCGACGCCAATCCGCCAACTTCGCGCCCACCCATGGCGTTGGGTTGGCCGGTAATCGAGAAGGGCGCCGCACCGGGCTTGCCGATCCGGCCGGTGGCGAGATGGACGTTGATGATCGCGTTCACCTGGTCCGTGCCGCGCATCGACTGGTTGATGCCCTGGCTGAACAAAGTCACCGTGCGCGGTGTGGCGGCGAACAGCTCGTAGAAGCGCTGAAGGTCGGTCGGCGGCACATCGCAGGTCCGCGCGACGCTCCACAGATCATGGTCCGCCTCCAACGCCTGCCAGAAGCCCTCCGGGGTCGCGACATGGGCCTGCAAATAGGCATGGTCGATCAAACCTTCGCGCCGGCAATGAGCGAGCAACCCGTTCATCAGCGCCACGTCCGTTCCGGGGCGCAATGGCAGATGTAGATCGGCGTCCTCGCATGTTTCCGTGCGGCGCGGATCAATGACCACCAGTTTGACGGCACGCTCCGCGCGCGCCGCCATGATCCGCTGATACAGGATGGGGTGGCACCACGCCGTGTTCGACCCCACCAGCACGATCAGGTCCGCCGCCTCGAGATCGGTATAGCTCGCCGGCACCACGTCCTCGCCGAACGCCCGTAAATGACCCGAAACCGCACTGGACATGCAAAGCCGCGAATTGGTGTCGATATTGGCCGAGCCGATGAACCCCTTCATCAGCTTGTTGGCGACGTAATAATCCTCGGTCAGCAATTGCCCGGAGACATAGAAAGCCACGCTGTCCGGCCCATGTCGCGCGATCGTCTCGCTGAATCGTTGCGCAACCAGGTTCAGCGACTTGTCCCAGCTTGCCCGGCGCTTGCCGATCATCGGATGGAGCAGCCGCCCGTCGAGCCGCACCGTCTCGCCCAGATGCGTGCCCTTGGAACAGAGCCGCCCGGCATTGGCGGGATGGTCGGGATCGCCCTTGATCTGCACCGCGCGATCTCCCGTCGCCGTGGCGAGGATACCGCAGCCGACGCCGCAATAAGCGCAGGTGGTACGGACAGCGCTCAACGGCGCCTCCGCTCGCCGTTCCTTTTCATGCGGCCGCCTTGAGCGCGCCGGCCCGGCAGATGAGAACGCGCCCGCCATCCACCTTCACGGGGATTGTCGGCGTGCATCCCCTGTCCGCGCCCTGCGCCTCGCCAGTGGCGAGCGCGATTGTCCAGTTGTGGAGGGGGCAGGCGACGTGATGGCCATGGACGATGCCCTGCGAAAGCGGCCCGCCTTTGTGCGGACATCGGTTGGCCAGCGCAAAGACTCGGTTGTCGCCGGTTCGGAAAACCACGATCTCCTCGCCGCCCGCCACCGGCACCGTGCGGCTGCCGCGCATCGGAATCTCGTTCAGCCAGCCGATATCGAGCCACTCGCCAATCATGCCATGTCCTCCGCTGCGATGGGTTGAAATTGCGCCATATGCGCGTGCTGCTCGCGCCCGATGCCAGCGGCGCGTGCCGCCCAGGGATCGTCCTGACTGAAGCTTTGGGAATGCAGGAAGCGCGCTGCCAACGCACCACGGCCGGCTTCGTCATCGACGATACGGGCGCGGACATAATCGGCGCCGACACGCTCGATCCACGGCGCCGTCCGCTCCAGATAGCGCGCCTCCTCTCGGTAGAGCTGGATGAAGGCGGCGCAATGCTCCAGCGCTTCGCGCTCGGTCGCCACCTTGCACAGCAGATCGGTAGCGCGGACGTGAATGCCGCCATTGCCGCCAATGTGCAGCTCATAGCCCGAGTCCACGCAGACCACGCCAAAATCCTTGATCGTCGCCTCGGCGCAGTTGCGCGGGCAGCCGGAGACGGCGATCTTGAACTTGTGGGGCATCCACGAGCCCCAGCTCATCTTCTCCAGCTTCACGCCCAGACCGGTCGAATCCTGCGTGCCGAAGCGGCACCATTCCGCGCCCACACAGGTCTTCACCGTACGCAGAGCCTTGCCGTAAGCATGGCCGGAAACCATGCCGGCGGCATTGAGGTCGGCCCAGACGGCGGGCAAATCCTCCTTGCGGATGCCGAAGATGTCGAGCCGCTGGCCACCCGTCACCTTGACCATCGGCGCGTTGTATTTCTCGACCACATCGGCAATCGCGCGCAGCTCGCGCGGGTTGGTGAGGCCACCCCACATGCGCGGAACGACGGAATAGGTGCCATCCTTCTGGATGTTGGCGTGCAGCCGTTCGTTGACGAAGCGGCTTTGCTGATCGTCTTCATAACGGCCGGGCCAGGCGCACAGCAGATAATAGTTGAGCGCGGGGCGGCAGCTCGCGCAGCCATCCGGCGTCGCCCAATGCAGCTTCTGCATGACCTCGGGGATCGACCGGCATTGCTGGACCACGATTTCGCGGCGCACATCGTCATGGCCGAAGCTGGTGCAGCCGCAGAGCGGCTTGACCGCGCGTTCGCCGGAATAATCGGTGCCTAGCGTGAGCGCGAGCAGCGTCTCGACCAATCCAGTGCAGGAGCCGCAGCTTGCCGATGCCTTGCAGGTCGCCCGCACGGCATCGAGCGTCGTGTTGCCGGCCGCGATGCAGGCCACCACCTTGCCCTTGGAAACGCCGTTGCAGCCACAAATCTCGGCATCGTCCGAGAGTGCTGCAACGGCCGCCTTAGGGTCCGCCGTGCCGCCTCCCGTGGCGAAAGCCTGACCGAAGATGAGCGCATCGCGAATGTCCGCAATGGGTTCACCTTTCTTCAGAAGGTCGAAATACCAGTTGCCGTCGGCCGTATCGCCATAGAGCACCGCGCCGACGATGCGGTCCTCCTTCACCACCACGCGCTTGTAGATGCCACGCGAGGCATCGCGCAGGATGATGTCCTCGCACATGCCATCGCCCGAGAAATCGCCGGCGGAGAAGACGTCCAGCCCGGCCACCTTGAGCTTGGTCGAGGTGACGGAGCCGCGATAGGGGTTGATGGTGCCGACAAGACCATCCGCAAGGCTGCGACACATGTCCCACAGTGGCGCGACGAGGCCATAAACCTGACCATCATGTTCCACGCATTCGCCCACGGCGAGGATGGCGGGATCGGACGTCACCATATGGTCGTCGACCTGGATGCCCCGACCGACCGCCAGCCCGCAGTCGCGTGCAAGACCGACCGCGGGACGGATGCCCACCGCCATCACCACCAGGCTGGCCGGGATTTCGCGCCCGTCCTTGAGGCGCACGCCCTCCACCTTGCCCTCACCGAAAACCTCCGCCGTATCGGCGTTGGTGAGAATGGTCTGGCCACGGGCCTCCAGTGCGGTCTTGAGCAGCCACCCGGCCGCCTCGTCGAGCTGCCGTTCCATGAGGGTGCCGGGCAGATGAAGCACCGTCACCTTCATGCCGCGCAGGGAGAGACCATGCGCCGCTTCCAGCCCGAGCAGCCCGCCGCCGATCACCACCGCGGCACCGCCGCCTTCCGCCTTGCCGGCCTCTGCGGCCGCGAGCATGGCATCGACATCGTTCATGTCGCGGAAGCTGATGACGCCCGGCAGGTCCTTGCCCGGCACGGGGATGATAAAGGGGTCGGACCCGGTGGCGATGAGCAGCCGATCATAACCGGTGCTCCGCCCCGACGCGCAGGTGACGACCTTGGTCACACGGTCGATGGCGCGGACGGGATCGCCGGTGATGAGATCAATCCCGTTGACCGCATACCAGTGCAGGCCATTGATGACGATCTCATCGAAGCTCTTCTCGCCCGCCAGAACGGGGGAGAGCATGATGCGGTTATAGTTCACATGCGGCTCGGCGCCGATGATGGTGATGCGGTAGCGCCTCGCATCGCGCGCCAGCAACTCCTCGATGGCACGGCATCCGGCCATGCCGTTGCCCACGACCACAAGATGCTCGCGCGGATCGCTCTCCTGACCCGGCGATACTTCAAGCGGGACCGTATCCGCCTCTCCGTTGCGATATTCGTGGACGTCCATGCTTCCAGCTCCAAAACGAAAAAGCCGCCATCCGGGCTCCGCTTTGGAAACGGAGCCTGGATGGCGGCATTGCCATCATGTTTGCGCCTTGAAGGACCATCGGCGGCCCATCGCGGCTAGGAAAATCGGAGAGCGACCTTGCTCTTCGCGGTGCAACATGCCGGTGATCGAGCCGTCGCGCAAGCCATTTTTGCACCGCACAAAATGAAAGCTATCCGGGGGTGCGGGCGACACCCAAGGCGCCACCCTCACCTGCCCTCACGTCAAATACGGGCGGCTGTGATCCAGTTGGCGCGCCACTTCGCCTTCACCAACGTCAATCCCATCAGCGCCAGCAAGGCTAGCGCCGCGAAGATCAGGAAACCCGCGGCAAAGCTGCCGGTGAGTTCCCGGGCAAAGCCGAGCGATGAGGCGAGATAGAAGCCGCCGACGCCGCCCGCCATGCCGACAAGACCGGTCATGATACCGATCTCCTGCCGAAAACGCTGCGGTACGAGCTGGAACACCGCGCCATTGCCAGTGCCCAATGCCAGCATGGCAACGATGAACAAGCCGAGCGCGCTCCCCAGCGTTGGCGCGGCGCCTACGCCGGCGAGAGCGAGGGCCGCCACGGCAAGGATCATGGTCAGTGCGTTGACGCCGCCGATCCGATCGGCCAGCGCGCCCCCCATCGGCCGCACCAGCGACCCGGCGAACACACAGGCCGCGGTGCAATAACCCGCCGTCACCGAGGTCAGCACGAACCGGTCGGTGAAATACAGACTGAGCGACGAGGCAAGGCCGGAAAAACCGCCAAACGTCACCGCATAGAAGGTCATCAGCCACCAGGCGTCAGCGGTTCTCAATGGGCGAAAATATTCGGTCAGTGTTCGTGGCGGAGGTTGGTCGGGCGCATCCTTTACCAGAAGGAGATAGACGACGAACACCACCGTCAGAGGAATGCAGGCAAGGCCGAGCACTGCGTTCCAGCCAAAGAGCCGCGCGAGGGTCGGCGCAAACAGCGAGGCCAGCACCGTGCCGGAATTGCCCATCCCGGCCAGGCCCATCGCCTTGCCCTGATGCTCGGCGGGATACCAGCGGCTGGCCAATGGCAGCGCGATGGCAAAACTCGCACCGGCAAAGCCGAGGATGACGCCCAGCGCAAGCAGGCCACCGAAGCTGTCGATCCCCATCGACCAGGCCGCGAGCAAGCCGACGATGACGATGACCTGGCTGATCGCGCCCGACCGCTTGGGGCCGATCCGGTCAACCAGCAGGCCGTTCACGACGCGAAGCAGCGCGCCCATGAGCGTCGGCGTCGCGACCATCAGCCCCTGCTGGGCAGGCGTGAGCGACAGCGCTCGCGCGATATCCGGCGCGAGCGGACCGAGGATGACCCAGACCATGAATGCCAGATCGAAATAGAGAAAGGCGGCGATGAGCGTCGGCCTGTGCCCGGCGCGCCAGAAGCTGCTGTAGCTGGAGGCTGCGCCCGGTGCGCCAGCCTTCCTGTCCCGTATGACTGAAGCCATGTCACGTCCCCCAGATGGGCGGTGAAATGAAAAAAGCCGCACGCCGGAGATCCACGCGGGGCGCGAAATCCGGTCAGCGGCTCTGCTGCGAAATGTGGAAGGGCAGCTCCGGCTCCATCGGTGGAGCATTCTGCCCAAGGGTCACGCCTCGTTGCGTGACGGCAAACTTATCTCGCGATTCGTTTTATGTTGCAAGGCACAAAATCAGGCCTGCCCCCGCGCCCATCCCAGATCGGCCAGATAGGCCTCGATCCGGTCCGGGTCGAAGGCGCGCCCGTCGAAGAAGCCATCCGGCCCCAGCGTGATTGCGCCGCGCGGCACGCCGATCGCCAGCGGCCCCGCCACTGCTCCCTCCACTTTCATGCTGGCGCCGGGCATGGGCGCATCGCTGCCGGCAAGTGCGCGACGATAGATGTCGGGGCGGAAAACCGCAGCGGCACGCGCCTGCCGCTCGGCGCTGGGTTCGACCATATGCCACCGCACCAGTTGCGAGTAGATCCACAGCGCCTGGCTCTGCCAGGGGAATGATGTCGCTTCACGCGCGAACAGCAGGAAATTAGGGAGATCCAGCGGCGGCTCACCCTGCCGCGCAACGATGCGACCGGCCAGCGCACGCTCGATGAGGTCCGCCGGCTGATCGAGATAGTCAGGCCGGGCGAGCAGTTGTGCAAGATCGCCCCGATTTGCGGGATCATCGCACCAGACCGCTGCCTTGGCCAGTGCCTGGAGCAAACGGTCGACCGTCTCCGGATTACGCTCCATCCAGTCCGTGCGGAACGCCAGCACTTTTTCGACACCGCGCTGCCAGAGCCGCTCCCCGGCGGCCACGGCCTCCGCCAGCCCCGCCTCGATCGCACCGCTGCCCCACGGCTCGCCAGCGGTGAAGCCGTCAATCTCACCAGCCCGCATCGCCTCAACCATCAGCGAGGGGGGCAACACGCGCAGCACCACGTCCCGGTCCGGATCAATCCCCGCGCTCCCCAGGAAATAACGCAGGATCAGCGCGTGGCTGGAGAAGCGGTGGACCACGCCGATCACCGGTTTGCGATGATGGAGGCCGATTGCATTGGCAAAATCATGCGCGGTCGCCAGCGGATCGGTGAGGCGCACCGCCGTGTTCGGCTCCAGCGCGGCGGCGAAATCCGGCGCCATCACCAGCAGATTGCCGTTGACGTTGAGCTTGTAGGGCGCGGATAAGGCGCAGGATTGCTGGCTGAGACCGAGCGTCACCGCGACCGCCAGCGGCGCCAGCATATGGCCGGCCTGCACCTGCCCATAGACGAGCCGGTCGCGCAGCGTCGCCCAGCTCGTGTCGCGCAGCAGCTCCAGCGCAATGCCCTGCGCCTCGGCAAATCCCTTTTCGCGCGCGGCGATCAAGACCGCGGCGTCCGTCAGCCCCAGAAAGGCGATGCGAATGGGCGTCACGATACTCCTCCCATCAAGTCGCTCGCCGTGATCAGCGCAGCCGCGACCTCGACGATCTTCTTGCCCTGGTTCATGGCTGTGGTGCGCATCAGCGTATAGGCGTCCGGCTCGGAAAGGCCCCTTGTGCGCATCAGGATCGCCTTTGCCCGGTCTATCGTCTTGCGGTCTGCAAGCTGGGTCAGCGCGTCGTCCCGCTCGGCCTGCATCCTGGCGAAGGCGTTGAAACGCCGAATGGCGAGATCGAGGATCGGCTTGACCCGCTCCTTGCGCAGCCCGTCGACCACATAGGCCGAGACGCCGGCGTCGATCGCCGCCCCGATCATGCTCTCATCGGACTGGTCGACGAACATGGCGATCGGCTTGGCAAGCGCCCGGCTGACGATCAGCATCTCTTCCAGCGTATCGCGGCTGGGGTTCCCCAGGTCCATGAGCACCACATCGGGCGCCATACGTTCGAGCCGCGCTACGAACGCTCCGCGCGGAGGCACGACATGAATGTCGTTATAGCCGGCATCCCGCAGTCCTTCCTCAAGAACGACCGCGCGCGCGCCACTGTCGTCGATGATGACGATTCGCACCCAAAATCCCTTCGCACTTGCAGCATGCATGACATGGTGTTGGAGGGTGCGTCAATTTGGACTGTGCACGACATGTCCGAGAGCAGTCGAAGCATTCATCGCGATGCGGGATGAAAGGCAGGCTACCCGCGTTGCGCCGGGCAGGAAGCTGTTCCGCGACGAGAGCTTCGGCTCACGCATTTTTCATCCGCCTTCTTGACCTTCCCATGATGGGAAGCCCTATCTCTACCGGGATGATTTCCCTAGCATGAGAAAGAAGGGCATGATCGCCGTGACCGAACCTGAACAAGCCAGCGCCGCAACGATCAGCCTGCCGATCGAGGGCATGTCCTGCGCCTCCTGCGTCGGCCGCGTCGAAAAGGCGCTTGCCGACGTTGCGGGTGTGGGCTCGGTCAGCGTCAACCTCGCGGCGGAGCGCGCGGATATTCGCCCCAGCGGCCCCGTCGACATTCAGGCACTGGTGCGGGCTGTCGACGCGGCGGGCTATCACGTCCCCTCCATCGCCACGGAGTTCAGCATCGAGGGCATGACCTGCGCGTCCTGCGTAGCCCGTGTCGAGAATGCGCTGAAAGCCGTTCCCGGCGTCACGGACGCGGTGGTGAACCTGGCGACGGAGCGCGCGAGTGTACGCGGCAAGGCCGATACGGCGGCGCTTATAGCCGCGGTGGCCTCGGTCGGTTATGCCGCGCGGCCCATCGGCCATGGCAGCGCCGACAGCGACGAGGACGCGCAGCGCAAAAGCGCGGAGCAGGCAGGTCTCAAGCGCGACCTGACTATCGCCGCCCTGCTGACGCTGCCGGTCTTCGTTCTGGAAATGGGCTCCCACCTCATCCCGGCCATGCACCAGTTCGTGATGCGGACCATTGGCATGACGGCAAGCTGGTATCTCCAGTTCGCGCTGACGACGCTGGTGCTCGCCATCCCCGGCCGCCGATTCTATGCGCGGGGTATTCCGGCGCTCCTTCGCCTCGCGCCGGACATGAACGCGCTGGTCGCGGTGGGAACGCTGGCGGCTTATGCCTATTCGCTGGCCGCCACCTTCATGCCGTCTCTGCTGCCGGCCGGCACGGTGAATGTCTATTATGAGGCGGCAGCGGTGATCGTCACGCTGATCCTGCTCGGCCGCTTTCTGGAAGCGCGCGCCAAGGGCCGCACGTCTGATGCGATCAAGCGTCTGGTCGGCATGCAGGCCAGAACCGCCTGCGTCCGGCGCGACGAGGGGTTTCAGGATATCCCCATCGCCGAGGTCGTGACCGGCGACACGATCGAGGTGCGTCCCGGAGAGCGCATCCCCGTCGACGGCGAAGTCACCGGCGGCGAGAGCTACGTCGACGAATCCATGATTACCGGCGAACCCATCCCCGTCGCGAAAGCGGCAGGCAGCATGGTGGTCGGCGGCACCGTCAACCAGAAGGGCGCCCTCCTCTTCCGCGCGACGGCCGTGGGGGAAGCGACGATGCTGGCGCAGATCATCCGCATGGTCGAGGAGGCGCAAGGATCCAAGCTGCCGATCCAGGCGCTCGTCGACAAGGTGACGATGTGGTTTGTGCCGGCGGTGATGGCGGCGGCGGCACTGACCTTCCTCGTCTGGCTCGCCTTCGGGCCGTCTCCGACGCTCACCTTCGCACTCGTCAATGCGGTGGCGGTGCTCATCATCGCCTGCCCCTGCGCGATGGGTCTCGCCACACCGACCTCGATCATGGTGGGTACCGGGCGCGGCGCGGAACTCGGCATCCTGTTCCGCAAGGGCGAGGCCCTGCAACTGCTCAAGGACGCCAGCGTGGTTGCAGTGGACAAGACCGGCACGCTGACCGAAGGCCGGCCCGCGCTGACCGATCTTGAGATCGCCGATGGGTTCGAGCGCAAGCAGGTGCTGGGCCGGATCGCCGCAGTGGAGGCGAAGTCCGAGCATCCCATCGCCCGCGCTATCGTTGAGGCGGCGCAGGCGGAAGGCACCGCCCTCCCCGAGATCGACGCCTTCGAATCCGTCACCGGATTCGGCGTTAAGGCGCAGGTTGCCGGGGAGTCGGTGCAGGTCGGCGCGGATCGTTACATGCGCGACCTGGGGCTGGACATCAGCGCCTTCGCGGCGACCGCCGAGCGGCTGGGCGATGAGGGCAAGTCCCCGCTCTATGCCGCCATCGGCGGGCGACTGGCGGCGATCGTCGCGGTCGCCGATCCGATCAAGCCGACCACGCCGGGCGCGATTGCCGCGCTGCACCGCCTTGGCCTCAAGGTCGCGATGGTCAGCGGCGACAACCGGCGCACGGCCGAAGCCATCGCGCACACGCTCGGCATCGACCAAGTGGCGGCGGAGATCCTGCCGGACGGCAAGGTCGCCATCGTCCGCGAACTCAAGGCGGAGCATGGCCGGCTCGCCTTCGTTGGCGACGGCATCAACGACGCGCCGGCACTGGCGGAGGCGGACATCGGCATCGCTGTCGGCAACGGCACGGATATCGCGATGGAAGCGGCTGACGTCGTGCTGATGTCGGGGAGCCTGAAGGGCGTGCCGACCGCCATCGCCCTGTCGCGCGCCACCATCGGCAACATCCGGCAGAACCTGTTCTGGGCATTCGCCTACAACGCAGCGCTGATCCCGGTCGCGGCGGGCGCACTCTACCCCGCATTCGGCATCCTGCTCTCGCCGATCTTCGCCGCCGGCGCGATGGCTCTGTCCAGCGTGTTCGTCGTCGGCAACGCTTTGCGGCTACGCAGGTTTCAACCATGAGGCCCCGAGAGGACATGCGAGAGACAATGCCATGAACATCGGACAAGCGGCGAAAGCCTCGGGCGTCTCGGCAAAGATGATCCGCTATTATGAACAGACGGGTCTCATTCCCGCCGCCGCGCGCAAGGATTCGGGCTATCGGGACTATTCGGACTCCGATGTGCATATGCTGCGCTTCATCCGCCGGGCGCGCGACCTGGGCTTTGCGGTCGCAGAGATCAACGAGCTTCTCAGCCTCTGGCGCGACCGGTCACGCCAGAGCGCGGACGTGAAGCGGATCGCCGCGGCCCATATTGACGAGCTTCGCGAGAAGATCGCCCGGTTGAACCAGATGGCCGACACGCTCCAGACCCTGATCGACTGCTGCGCCGGCGATCATCGCCCGGATTGCCCGATCCTGGCCGATCTGGAGAAGATCGGCGATGACCGCCAGCAGACCAAAGCGGCGCTCTCCGCTTTCGGGGATTAACAGCGCTCGATTTCAGCGCTCCAGCAGCCGGATCGCAGCAGCCTCCAGATCGTCAAGGCCACCAGCCGCCGGAAGACTGATCCACCCGCCGTCCGGCGTCGCGATAGCCTCGCTCTGCCAACGCGCCACCGCAGCCGTGGCATCGGAAGCATCCGGCCCGCGGGCCGCGATGCGACGGATGCGTTCGCTCTCGGGAAGGAACAGCCATACGCCCTTAAAGGGCACGCCGGTCGCCCGCGCCTTTTGCTCAATCGAGGCCCGCTCCGCAGCCGAGCCAAACACGGCATCGGCCACCACTGCCTGCCCCGCCGCGAGCGCCGCACCGGCAAGCCGGTCAAGCTCCGCATAAACCGCCCGGCTGGCCTGTGCGGTATAGGCATCCGGGTCCAACGCCGTCTCGATGGCTACGTTCGCAAGGCGCTTTCGCAACACGTCGCTGCGCAGGATCCGCGCGCCCGGTGGGCAACCGAGCAAGCCGCCGATCACCCGCGCCAGCGTGGACTTGCCCGTACCGGAAAGGCCGCCGATCGCGACGAGCCGCGCCGGCACCGGCACCGGCTCGATCAGCGCCCCGGCAAGCGCAAGATACCGGCCTGCCCGTGCCTCGGCATCCATGTCGCACGTGAGCCGTGCCTGCGTCGCGAGCACATGGGCGCGAATAGTCGCGCGCATGCTCATGAACAGTGGCAGCAGCGCGATCCCATCCTCGTCGGCGGCACTACGGTCGATATAGCGGTTGAACACGATGTTCGCCTCCCGCCGCATGCCGCGCGCCCACAGGTCCATTAGCAGGAAGGCGAGATCGTAGAGCAGGTCGATGGTGGCAAGATCGGCATCGAACTCAAGGCAGTCGAACGGCGTGGGCACCCCATCAATCAGCGCGATGTTGCCCAGATGGAGGTCGCCATGGACCCGGCGCACCCGCCTCGCCTCGGCGCGCGCATTGAGCAGGGCGGCGTGCCGGGCCAGCAGCGCCTGTTGGCGTTGCCACAAATCCTCGGCAACGGCCGGCGCGATAATAGACGGAGAGGCCGCCATACTGGCCGCATTGCCCTCGATCACGCGGCGCACCCTCTCCGCCCCACCCTCCCGTGGGCCGATGTCCGCACTTGCGTGAAAATCCACGATGGCATCGACTAGCCGGCGCAGCAGCAGCTCGTCCAGCCCACCCTCCTGCGCGCGCCGGTCGAGCAGGGCATCGTCGGCGAAGCGGCGCATTTCGAGAACCCAGTCGACCGCCTCACCATCTCCATCCAACGCCAGCCGGCCGCCCTCGCGGGTGATCGCATGCACCGCAATGTACAGGTCGGGCGCGGTCCGGCGATTGAGGCGCAGTTCCTCGCACAGCACGTCGCGGCGCGCCTGCGCGGTCGAGAAGTTCAGATAGCCGAGATCGACCGGGCGCTTGATCTTCCATGCCCGGTCCCCGGCGAGAAAGACCATCGCCGCATGGGTCTCGATCCGCGTTACCGGCCCTCGCACGCCAAGCGGCTCGCCGCTTTCCAGCCAGGCGGGCACATCGGCATCGCCGTTCATCATGATTGCGGCACCAGCACGGCCGCTCCCTTGAGCGCCCCGGAGCGCAGCCGGTCAAGCGCGTCATTGGCGTCCTCAAGCGGGAAGGTTTCGATCACGGTCCGCACATTGGCGTCGGCGGCCACCTCCAGAAACGAGGTGCCATCCTCGCGGGTCAGATTGGCGACGGAAAGGATCTGCCGCTCCCCCCAGAGATCGGCATAAGGGAAGCCCGGAATGTCGCTCATATGGATGCCCGCGCATACCACACGGCCACCCTTGCACACGGCCTTGAGTGCCAACGGCACCAGCGCCCCAACCGGCGCGAAGATCAGCGCCGCATCGAGCAGCGCGGGCGGACTCTCCGTCGAGCCACCGGCCCAGACGCACCCCAGCGAACGCGCGAACGCCTGACCATCCTCATCGCCCTCGCGGGTAAAGGCATAGACCTCCCGGCCCTGCCACACCGCAACCTGCGCAAGGATATGCGCCGCCGCACCAAAACCGTAGAGGCCGATCCGTCGCCCCTCGCCCGCCAGCCGCAGCGCCCGCCAGCCGATGAGGCCGGCGCAGAGCAGCGGCGCCGCCTCCGCGTCCGAAAAGCGATCAGGCAAGGCAAAGCAATATTGCGCGTCCGCCGCCACATGGGTTGCATAGCCGCCATCGCGTGTCGCACCGGTGAACTGCGGATGATCGCACAGATTTTCTTGCCCCGCCCGGCAATAAGGGCAGGTCCCACACGTATGGCCCAGCCACGGAATTCCCACGCGCTGCCCCACCGCAAAGCCGGTAACGGCGGCCCCGGCCTCCATCACATGCCCGACGATCTCATGCCCCGGCACGATCGGGTAGCGTGCGGGGATCTCGCCATCGAGCACATGCAGATCGGTGCGGCACACGCCGCATGCCGCCACCCTCACGAGCAGGTCGTGCGGGCTGGGACGCGGAACCGGCCGCTCCACTCGCCGCAGCGGGCGGCCGGGCGCGTCGATCTGCATGGCGATCATAGGCACCATCGGTCTCCTACCCCCCTTCCGCCGGGACGACGATAGGCACCGGACCTCCACCGCTCCTTCCGTAAATCTACGCATTGGTCCCGCAGCACACCCCTCCGATGCTGCGCCAGCGCCCAGTTTCACTCGGAGAGATAGCATGAAGGCATTGGTCTATCACGGGCCGGGGCAAAAAAGCCTCGAAGACTGCCCCAAACCCGTCATCGTCGATCCCGGCGACGCCATCGTCCGGGTCACGCACACCACGATTTGCGGGACGGACCTGCATATCCTCAAGGGCGACGTGCCTACCTGCACACCGGGTCGAATTCTTGGCCACGAGGGCGTGGGCGTAGTGGAAGCGACCGGAGCCGCCGTCTCGGCGTTCCAACCTGGCGACGCGGTGCTGATCTCCTGCATCAGTGCGTGCGGCCGCTGCGACTATTGCCGCCGGGGCATGTATTCGCACTGCACGACCGGCGGCTGGATCCTCGGCAACACCATCGACGGCACGCAGGCGGAGTATGTGCGGATCCCCCATGCGGACACCAGCCTCCACCCCATCCCGTCCGGCGCCGATGAGGAAGCGCTGGTCATGCTCAGCGACATTCTGCCCACCGGCTTCGAGTGCGGTGTGCTCAACGGCAAGGTGGAACCGGGCAGCACCGTCGCCATCGTCGGCGCGGGGCCGATCGGCCTGGCTGCCCTGCTCACCGCGCAATTCTACTCACCCGCACGGATCGTCATGATCGACCTCGACGCCAACCGGCTGGCAACGGCGCGCCAGTTCGGCGCCACGGACATCGTCGACAGCAGCACCGATGATCCCATCGCCGCCGTCATGGCGCTAACGGACGGCCGGGGGGTCGATACCGCCATCGAAGCGGTCGGCGTGCCGGCAACATTCGAGCTTTGCCAGGACCTCGTCGCGCCCGGCGGCATCATCGCCAATATCGGCGTTCACGGCCACAAGGCGGATCTCCACCTCGAACGCCTCTGGTCCCACAACATCGCCATCACCACCCGGCTGGTCGATACCGTCACCACGCCGATGCTGCTGCGCACGGTCATCGCGGGGAAGCTGGAGCCCGCCCGTCTCATCACCCACCATTTCACGCTCGACGACATATTGGATGCCTATGACGTGTTCGGCCGCGCGGCCGAGACGGAGGCGCTCAAGGTCATCATCACGCCCTGATCCGCACCCACGCGGCAACCCTTACGCAGACTCCCCAATGTTTCCGCGCCCGCCATTTCTGCACAAACGGCGGGCAATAGCGGAGACCATCATGCAGACTCGGACCGGATCAACGCACCACTCCCCGCCGCTCGCTCCATTGCGGCGCGAGGGTGCGCACGACCTGCGCGCCCTGTTCAGCGCCATTCCCTCGGCTACCATCGTCCCGGCCCTGCATCTTGCCGACATCGGTTCACGCCTGGCCGATCTCGTCCCGCTGCTCCATGTGCTCGCCGGCCCGCGCATCGCGCTCGATGCGGCGATCGCGATGCCCAACGCACTGGTGCGGATCGCCCGCGAGGAGTTCGATGCCGCCATATTGGCGCTTGTCGCCAGCGCCGTCGCCGCCGACGCCCGCAATATCGTCGTGCGCAACCGCATGGTGGGCGCACATGCCTGGGTATTGGCGAGCGATGATGGCCGGGGCATCGGCCCATCCGATCTGGCGCAAGCCCGCGACGGACTGGATATCGACGGCGCGCGGGGCGGCGGCCTGTTCCACGCCCACCATTTCGCGCGCATGGCGCATGGCCGCCTGCTCATTCGCAACGGGCACGGCAGCGGCATGGCGATCGCCATCGTCCTGCCAGCGGTGCTGAGCGTCGCCGGCGCGAGTTCCGGCGTTCCGCAACGCCGCGCCTTTTTCAAGCCCCAGGAGACGATCCATGCAAAAGACCGACAGCGAACTGCAGCATGACGTGATGGCGGAACTCGAATGGGAGCCGAAGGTGGACCATGCCGATATCGGCGTCGCCGTGAACGATGGCGTGGTCACGCTCTCCGGTTTCGTCAAAAGCTACCCCGAGAAGCTGGCGGCGGAGAAGGCCACCCGGCGCGTTGCCGGCGTCAAGGCCATCGCCGAGGAGATCCGGGTGCGTTTCGCCTCCGACCCCAAGACCGCCGACCAT
This sequence comes from Sphingobium sp. 66-54, assembly GCA_001899715.1. Lineage (GTDB taxonomy): Bacteria > Pseudomonadota > Alphaproteobacteria > Sphingomonadales > Sphingomonadaceae > Sphingobium. The sequence continues at coordinate 298,908 of MKWI01000016.1, read as the reverse complement.
GAGATCGCCAAGCGTATCGTCGACATGTTCGCCTGGAACGTGCTGATCCCGCACGAGCGGATCAACGTGAAGGTCGAGCAGGGATGGGTGACGCTCGCCGGCACGGTCGACTGGTTCTACCAGAGCAACGAGGCACGCAAGGCCGCCGGCCGCATTACCGGCGTCCTCGGCGTGACCAACCTCATCAGCGTGAAGCAACTGCCGCTCGCGTCCGACGTCAAGGACCGCATCATGGCGGCGTTCCAGCGCCAGGCGGATATCGACTCCCGCGCTGTCACCGTCGCCACGGACGGCAGCACCATCATGCTCGGGGGCACGGTGCGCGCCTGGAACGAGCGCAGCATCGCCGAGCGCACCGCCTGGGCGGCGCCGGGCGTCACCAATGTGGAGGACAATATCATCGTCGCTTCCTGAGCGTGGGACAGGACAGCGCGGCACGGCCGTCCGGGTAGCCGGGCGGCCGTTTCCGCATCCGTATCATCCCGCATATCGGGGCCCATGGCTTCCCCATAGGGTCGCGCCGAACGATGGAGGTGGCCATGAAAAATGTTCTGCTGCTGGTGCATGACGATGCGGGTCAGGAAGCGCGCCTCCAGGCCGCTCTCGATCTCACACGGGCGATCGAGGGGCATCTGCGCTGCGTCGGCGTGACGGCGCTCCCCGCGCTCGTGGTCGACGAATATACCGGTGGCGGGGGCGCCCTGCTGCTCGACGACGAGCGCGAGCAGGAGCGCAGGAACAAGGCTCGGCTGGAGAGCCGACTGGCCCATGAGGACGTCTCATGGGACTGGATCGACGTCACGGCCCGCCTCCATACCGGCGTACTCGGCGCGGCCGATCTTGCCGATATTATCGTGCTGAACAGCGGCCTTGAGGGCTTCCCCACCATGCGCAATGTCGCCAGCCAGATCGTGATGCGCAGCCGCAGACCCGTGCTGGCAGTCCCCGACACGCTGGAGCACCTCACGCTGCGCCGCGTGCTGGTCGCATGGGACGGGCAAGCCTCCTGCGCCAATACCCTGCGCGCTTGCGTTTCGCTGCTCGCGCTGGCGGACGAGGTGGAAATCTTCATGATCCGCGACGGCAGCGACCGCACCGAGCCGCGCGAGGCCGCCGAATATCTCTCGCGCCACGACATTCACGCCAATGTCCGTGTGGTCGAGGATGACGGCCGCACCCCCGATGCGCGCATTCAGGAGGAATGCGCCAGTTGGCGGCCTGATTACATATTGATGGGTGCCTATGGCCGGGGCCGGCTCACCGAAACGTTCGGCGGCGTCACCAGGCGCATGCTCGGAAAAGCCGAGTGGCCGCTGATCCTTGGGCATTAAGGGCATGGAGAAGCATGTGCTGCACAAATGGCACGTGCTCAAATACCCTTCTCGCCCAGACTGAACAGCCGTTCGAGCCAGCGCTCGCGCGTCTCCGCCTTGCCCTCCACATTGCCGATCAGCAGGTGCTTCACCGGCCGGACACCCACGAATTTGAGGATGTTCCGCTCAAAGCTCCTGACGCTGTGGGCACCAAAATAGGCACGGTAGAAAAACGCCGGCATCCCCATGGTCACGACCAGCCGCGCAGTCCGCCCCTTGAGCAGCTTTTTCGGGAAGCCCCTTTCCCCGGGCGCAAAGCCGAAGCCGGGGCGCAGCGCCTGTTCCAGGAAACCCTTGAGCAGCGCCGGCATGTCGCCCAGCCATAGCGGATAGAGGATCAGCAGATGCTCCGCCCACAGTATCATCTCCTGCGCCTGTCGGATATCGGCCGGCACCTCGCCGCCTTCCCAGTCGGCGCGCACCGCGATCAGCGGAAAGGCAAGGGTCGCCACGTCGATGCGCCGCACCTCGTGGCCGGCTGCGATTGCGCCGTCCTCATAGCGCTCGGCCAGCGCATGGATAAACCGCGCCGGGTCCGCATCCGGATGGCCGTCGATGATGACGAGGCGTCGTTTCTCCATCAGACCGGCTCCTTCGCGCCGAAGCTTTTGCGCACGATGCGCACGCCGGGATCATCGGGATCGGCAATGGCGACGAAGCCCATCTCGCGTTCCATGCGGATCGCCGCCTCATGCTCGGCGCTCTCGACCGCCTCGACGGTCTCGATCCCCTCCGCCTCGGCATAACGCAGCACATGGTCGAACAGCGCCCAGCTCACGCCCTCGCCCCTCACGTCCGGGCGGGTCGCCAGCGCCACTTCCGCGCGGACGAGGTCCGCGTCAGCCGCCAGCATCGCCGTGGCGATCACCGCCCCACCCGGCGCATCCAGCGCCAGGAAGGTGACGGTCCGCCGGTAATCGACGCGCACCATCGTCACCAGCAGATCGTGGCCAACCTCGGTCAGCCCGGTGAGGAAGCGGAAACGCAAGTCCTCCGGAGAGAGCCGCGCGAAGAAGGTGGCAAGCAGCGGCTCGTCGTCCGCCCGCACCGGCCGCACATGAAAGCGCAGGCCGGTCCGCGTCGTCAGATCGGCTACCCACTGCATCGGTGCGGGGCGGATCGCCAGTCGCGAGACGGTCTGCTGCTCCGGCGTGATCCGCACGCGGGCATCGAGCGCGATCACGCCCTGCGCATCGGTGAGCAGCGGGTTGATATCCAGCTCGACGATATCCGGCAGGTCGACTGTCATCGCCGAGAGCGCATCGAGCACAGCCGCCACCGCGTCGATCCGCGCCGGCGGCACGTTCCGGTAGCCGGCGAGCAATTTGGAGATCCGTGTCGCGCGGACCAGCTCCTCCGCCTGCGCATGGTCGACAGGCGGGAGCGCGATCGCCTTGTCGCCGATCACCTCCACGGCGGTTCCCCCGCTTCCCACCATCAACACCGGGCCGAAGGTGGCGTCGGTGGCGATGCCGGCGATCAGCTCATGCGCCTGCGGTCGGTTGACCATCTCCTGCACGGTAAAGCCGGTCAGGCGGGCCTCGGGAAGCGACTGCCGGATGCGGCTCTCCATCGTACGGGCGGCCACCAAAGCAGCCTCGCGGTCGCGCAGGTTGAGCGCGACCCCGCCGGCATCGGACTTATGGCTGATATCCGGGGATAGGATCTTCACCGCATAGGGCGGCTTCAGCGCACCGCAAACCTCGCCGACAGCGTCCACGGTGGGCGCGAACCGCGTTGCCACCACCGGAATGCCATAGCAGGCGAGCAGATCCTTGCCCTCGATCTCCGATAGCACGGTTCGTCCCTCCGCGCGGGCATTGGCAATGATCGCGCGTGCAGCCCCAACATCTGCCGTCAACGCGCGCGTCGCCGCCGGGCCTTCGGTCAAGGAGAGCCGCGCCCGTCGTGCCGCGAGCAGATAGCCGAAGCCGCGCACCGCCTCGGTCGGCGTGGTATAGACCGGGATCGCCGCACCGAGCATCGTCTCGCGCACCGCCGCCGCGTTGGCGTCACCCAGCCAGCAGGCGATCACCGGCTTGTCGATATGCGCCGCGCGCGCCGCCGCCACTTCGCCGGTAATTGCCATGGCGATTTGGTCGGCCTCATGTTGCCCGGTCGGGCAGTTCATCACGAGCAGCGCATCCACCGCCGGATCGTGCAGCACGGCGCGCACCCCGGCCCGATAGCGCTCGGGTCCCGCATCGCCGATCACATCGACCGGATTGGCCCGCGACCAGCCTGCCGGCAGAGCCGCATCGAGCGCCGCAATCGTCTCCTCACCCAGCGCCGCTAGCCGCGCCCCTGCGGCTGGCAGCGCGTCAATGGCGAGAATGCCCGCGCCGCCGCCGTTGGTGACGATGCCGAGCCGGTCGCCGCCCGCGTCCCGGCTCGTGCACAGGATCGCGGCGGCGTCGAACAGCTCGGGCAGCGTATCTACCAGCACGATCCCTGAGCGGCCGAACGCGGCGCGATAGACATCGTAGCTGCCCGCCAGCGCGCCGGTGTGCGAGAGCGTCGCCCGTGCCGCCGCCGGGCTCTTGCCGGCCTTGATCGCGATGACCGGCTTGCGGTGCGCCGCCGCGCGCGCAGCCGAGAGAAACTCGGCGGCGTCCGTCACCCCCTCGATATAGAGCAGGATCGCGTCGGTCGCCGGGTCGTCTGCAAACAGGTCGACCAGATCGCCAAGATCGACATCGGCCATATCGCCAGCCGAAACCACGCCCGAGAAACCGATATTACGGGTCTGCGCCCAGTCGAGCACCGCCGTGACCAGCGCTCCGCTTTGCGAGATGAGCGCGAGCCGCCCCGGCCGTGCCGGCGTGCGCGCAAAGGTGGCATCCAGCCCGATATGCGGCGCCATGATGCCAAGGCAATTCGGCCCAACGATACGCAGATGATACGGTCGCGCCGCGTCCAGCATCGCGGCTTTAAGGCCCGTGGCGTCGGTCAATCCCGCCGAGAGCACCACCGCGCAGCGCGTGCCCAGTTCCCCCAGCGCCGTGACGATACCCGGAACGCTCGCCGCCGGCGTCACGATGATCGCGAGGTCCGGCGCCTCGGGCAGCGCATCTACGGAAGCGACCCAGATGGCGCGCGGCCGCTCCACCCGGCGCGGGTTCACCGCATAGATCCGCCCGGAAAATCCACCGGCAATCGCATTGCCGAGCACGATGGCGCCCAGGCTGCCGGCGCGGTCCGATCCGCCAATGACCGCGATATGGCGGGGATTGAGGAGCGCAGTCAGATTACGGATCGTCATGTCGGTCTCGCTTTTCGCAAGGAGCGCGCAAGAGGGCGCGCATGAGAGGGATGACGAAACCGGGCGATACCGGACCATTCGTAGAATCCCCTATGTCGGGAATACGCATGCTCCGTTAGCGATCCTCTCCGCGCGTCGGCCGACCGTCGATTTTGATTTCACGCCCGTGCGAGCTAAGGTGGCAGCATCCGGGCGCTGCTGTGAGTCTTCAATCGGATCGGGATCCGCCCGATCGCGCGAACAGAGGCCCTTTCATGCTGACATGGAGCCGGTCGCCTTTCCTGCGGTTTGCCGTCGCCGTGCTGGTCGTGCTGCTCACGGAGGGGCTGCGCTTCGTCCTCGCGCCGTGGCTCGGCGACCGCTCGCCCTTTTTGCCATTCACGCTGGCCATTCTGGGCGTCGTGCTGTGGTGCGGGTTCGGGCCGGCGATTCTGGCCAGCATTCTCTCGCTGGGTTTCGCGCTGGCGTTCCCCGATCCCCGCCATTTCAGCGTGGGCGATGGGCTGGAGGGCATCCTGTTCCTGTTCACGGCCACCGGGATCATCCTGTTCGGCGAGGCGATCAACCGCTCGCGCCGCAAACTCATCGAGAGCGAGCGGCTCACCCGCCTGCGCACCCATGACGCCGAGGAACTGGCCGAGGAACTCAACCTGCTGATCGACGGCGCGCCGGGCTACGCCATCTACATGCTGGACCTGGCCGGTAACGTGACCATCTGGAACCAGGGCGCCGAGCGGCTGCTGGGCTGGCGCGAGGCCGAAGTGATGGGCCGCCAAGTCTCCCTCTTCTATCCGCCCGATGCAGTGGCGGCCGGCAAGCCGGAGCGCGATCTGGTCCGGGCGGCCGAGGAAAGCCGGTTCATCGAGGAAGACTGGCGGCTGCGCAAGGACGGTTCGGAATTCCTCGCCTCCATCGCGATCACCGCATTATTTACCGAGGAGGGCCGGCTGCGCGGTTTCGCCAAGATCGTCTCGGACATCACCGAGCAGCGCGCCGCCGAGGACATGATAAAATGGCGCGAGAGCCATTTGCGCTCCATCCTCTCCACCGTCCCGGACGGCATGGTGGTGATCGACGAGACCGGCATCGTCCTCTCCTTCAGCACCGCTGCCGAGGCCCTGTTCGGCTATACGGAGAAGGAGGTGATCGGCCGCAACGTCAGCATGCTGATGGGCTCGCCCGACCGCGAGCGGCATGACGGCTATATCCGCCGTTATCTGGAGACCGGCGAGAAGCGCATCATCGGCAAGGGCCGCGTCGTCTTCGCGCTGCGCAAGAACGGCACGTCCTTCCCCATGGAACTCTCCATCGGTGAGGCGACCGACGGCATGCAGCGTATCTTCACCGGCTTCATCCGCGATCTGACCGAGCGCCGGCAGACCGAGGAGAAGCTGCAAACCCTCCAGTCCGAGCTGATCCACGTCTCGCGGGTCAGCGCCATGGGGACGATGGCCTCCACCCTCGCGCATGAACTCAACCAGCCGATCACCGCGATCGCCAATTATGTCGAGACGATCCGCGACCAGCTTGCCGATCCCCATCCCGATCCCGCCGCCTTCCCGATGATGCGTGAGGCGCTGGACGAAACCGCGAAGGAAGCTCTGCGCGCCGGTCACATCGTCCGCCGGCTGCGCGATTTCGTCGCGCGCGGCGAGGTCGAGAAGACGATCGAGCCGCTCCCGGACCTCATCAACGAGGCATCCGCTCTGGGCCTGATGGGCGCGCGCGAGAAAGGCATCGAGCCGGTGTTCGATCTGGCGCCATCCACGTTGCGCGTGCTGGTCGACAAGGTCCAGATCCAGCAGGTGCTCATCAACCTTATCCGCAACGCTTGCGAAGCGATTGGCAACGGCCCCGAGCGGCGGCTGACCATCGCCACCCGGCCCGATCAGCCCGGTTTCGTACGCGTCACCGTGTCAGACACCGGCGCCGGCATCGCGCCGGGCATCGTGGGCCAGCTCTTCTCCGCCTTCGTCAGCACCAAGGCCAAGGGCATGGGGCTGGGCCTCTCGATCTGCCGCACCATCGTCGAGGCCAATGGCGGCCGCATCTGGATGGAACCCCGCGCGGGTGGCGGCACCCACTTTCATTTCACACTCGTAAGGGCGGAAATAGAGGACGATCATGGAGGGTAGGAAGCTTATTCACATCGTCGATGATGAGGACGCGATCAGGCGATCCGCCAGCTACATGCTCAAGACATGCGGCTATGCGGTGGAGAGCTGGTCGTCCGGCGAAGCTTTTCTCAAGGGCGTGCGCCCTGCGGACCGCGGCTGCGTCTTACTCGACGTGCGCATGCCGGCGCTGGACGGCATGGAGGTGCAGCGCGCCCTCTCGGAGCGCGGCGTGACCATGCCCGTGGTCATCATGACCGGCCATGGCGATATCTCCATCGCCGTCCGCGCGATGAAGGCCGGCGCCGTCGATTTCCTGGAAAAGCCGTTCGAGAAAAGCGTGCTGCTTCGCGCCGTCGAGACCGCCTTCGAGCATATGACCGCGGCGGACACCGCCGCCGCGCGCGCGGCGGAGGCGGAGGTGATCCTCGGCGCCCTCACCCCGCGCGAACGCGACGTACTGGAGGGGCTGGCGCAGGGCCTGCCCAACAAGACCATCGCCTACGACCTGGGGATTTCCCCCCGCACGGTCGAAGTCCACCGCGCCAATCTGATGGCCAAGCTCGACGTGCGCAGCCTCTCGGACGCGCTGCGCATCGCCTTCGCCGCCGGCATGGGCGCCTGACCCTAGGAGCAATACTTAACGACCGGCCGTCGCGACCGCGCCATGCTCGCGGCATGGCAGATGCCCCCGAGCGGACTCAGGAGAAAGGCGCCCCGCCAGCCCGGCGAAGCCGCAACCACAAGGGCGTCCCTTCGCTCGCCCTCCTTTCCCCGCGCGAACGGCAGGTGCTGGCGGGCATCGTGCGCGGCCTCACCAACAAGGAAATCGGCATCGAACTGGGTATCAGCCACCGCACGGTGGAAATCCACCGCGCCCACCTCATGCGCAAGCTCAACGTCACATCGCTGGCGGCGCTGCTCGCCATCGCCCTCACCCGGAGCGACCAGCGCGCCGGACGGCCTGCATAAGCTCCTACGCCTTGTCGACGTAGATCAGCCGCCCGGGCCCCAGCCGGTCCAGCACCGTCTCGCGATCCGCCGCCGCAACGGCAAGACACCCCTCGCTGCGGCCGATCTTGCCGAAGCGCGTGACCATGGCGGGCGACACATAATCGGCGGCATGGATGACGAGCGCGCGCGCCTCCGCGTTGCTGTTGCTCTCGTCCAGCCCGATCAGCCGGCGCGAGCGGCCGTGCTGCCCTTCGTAGAGCGCCCCGGTCAGATAGGCGCCGGCCGAGGAGGCTTTCGAGCCGGGCTGGTTAGAGAAGCTGCGCAGCCAGCCGCTATGCGCCGGGTCGGATCCCCGCCCATGGGCGACCAGCACCCGCTCGGCCCGGCCGGTCGCCAGCTCAATGATGTGGAAGCGCGGCTGATGGGACGGCGCGCCGAAATCGACCAGCCCGATGACATCGTCCCGCGCAATGCGGCTCCCATGGATAGCGAGCGCGTGCCGGGCGCGCTCCAGCAGCGCCTCGATGCTGCTCGGGCCCTGAATCGGCTTGGCAAAGGCGGATAGCGGGCGAGCAAGCGCGGCAGCGGCAGCCACGGCGCAGAACTGACGGCGGGAAATCACGAACTTCGGCACTCCTCCTGAGCGAGTTTTCCTGACTAGGCTACGGCACCTCCAGGCCCTAGTCCGTATAAACCCTTATAGGCGGCTTGTCCGCATCCCCGCAGGGAACCAGCATGAAACGGCTCCTCGTCGCCCTCCTCGCCCTCGCGCTGACGTCCGCCGCTCCTGCGCCCGAGGCACGGTGGACCCAGCCGCAGGTCGAACGCCTGATCCAGTGGATCACCACCGCTTCAGACGAGGGCCTCGCGCCCGCCGCATCGGACCTCCCCGCGCTGCGCACCGCCGTGGCAAGCGGCGATGGCGAGCGGATCAGCCGCGCCGCCACCGCTTCCGCCGCCCGATTGCTCACCGCCTTGCGCGAAGGATGCTGCAACGCCGCGCTCAAGAAGGCATGGTATATCGAGCAGCCCCAGCCATGGCCGGATGCCGGCATCGCCGTCGCCCAGGCGGTCGGGCAGGACCGGCTCGACGCGCTGTTCGCCGCCGCGCGCCCCACGCACCCCTTCTACCGCGCACTCCGCGCCGCCTATGCCAACGAAACCAACGCCGCGCGCCGCACGACGCTGGCCGCCAATCTCGACCGCTGGCGCTGGATGCCGCGCGATCCCGGTCCGCGCTACCTGCTGGTCAATACCGCTGCCTATGAGGCGACGCTGTGGCAGGGCGAGCGCATCGTCGGCCGCTGGTCGGTCATCGTCGGCAAGACCGGATCGCCCACGCCGGTGTTCAAGGCGCAGGTGACGGGCGTCACTTTCAATCCCTGGTGGGAGATCCCGGCCAGCATCGCCAGGGAGAGCGTGGCGGCGATGGTCGCGCGGGACCCGGCCGGCGCGGCGCGGCGCGGCTATATCCGCGAGGGCAACCGCTACCGGCAGCGGCCGGGGCCGAACAACGCGCTCGGCCAGATGAAGCTGGTCATGCCCAACCGCTTCAGTGTCTATCTGCACGACACGCCGACGCGCTCGCTGTTCCAGCAGAGCGAGCGGGCCTACAGCCATGGCTGCATCCGCGTCGGCGACGCACTCGGCCTCGCGACCACCCTGCTCTCCGCCGGAAGCGGCTGGACCAGAGCCGATACGGACGCGATCGTCGCATCGAAGCAGACGCGCACCATCTCCCTGCAAACGCCGATCCCCGTCTATATCGCCTATTTCACCGCCGAACCGGGCGACACCGGCGGTATCCGCTATTTCAAGGACATCTACCGCCGCGATTCCGGCGCCTCCGCACCGGTTGCCGATGGAACCTGTTTGTAATGAACGAAGATCCTTCGCCATCAGGCAAGACTTGGGCTGGTAGGACGCAATGCCACGGTTTGCTTGACGAAGAGCGGCCCTTCGACAAGCTCAGGACGAACGGGGGCTATGCTCATTCAACGCGCAGAATGCACCTCTCTCGCCGCCGACAGAAACTTCGTCGCCTCGAACAGCACCAACAGCACCGGGCAGGTCAGCGCGGCAATCCCCAACTGCACCCCGTCCAACGGCGCGAACCGCAGCACCTGCTGCACCGGCGGCACCATGAGGATGATCGCCACTCCGGCAGCGATGAACAGCAGCACATAGCGGAAGGTGACGTTATGCCGCAGCAGCGCATGGCTGATCGCCGGGCTGAACGAGCGGTTCGCCAGCACCAGCGCCAGCACGGCCGCAACCAGCGAGAAGAAAACGAGCGCCCGCAACTCGGGAGCCGACAATCCGCGATCCACCCCGACAAGGTAGATGCCCGCCAGCACGGCAAAGGCCAGCCCACCCTGCACGACGCCGCGCACCACCATCTCCATTGAGAACAGCCGCGCGTTCGGGTCGCGCGGCGGGCGCTGCATCAGCCGGCTCTCCTCACGCTCGGCCTCAAAGACCAGCGCGCACACCGGGTCGATAATCATCTCCAGCAGCGCGATCTGGATCGGCCCCAGCAGCATCGGCCGGTCGAGCAGCAGCGGCAGGATCGCGAGCCCGGCGACCGGCACATGCACGCCGAAGATGAAGCCCAGCGCCTTGCGGATATTGTCATAGACCCGCCGCCCCAGCCGGATCGCGCTGACGATCGCGCCGAAATCGTCCTCCACCAGCACGATCGAGGCCGCCTCGCGCGCCACATCCGTGCCGCGCTTACCCATCGCCACGCCGATATGGGCGGCCTTGAGCGCCGGCGCGTCGTTGACGCCGTCGCCGGTCATGGCGACCACCTCGCCCGCCGCCTTCAGCGCGGAGACGATCCGCAGCTTCTGTTCGGGCATGATCCGCGCAAAGACCGACACCGTGCCGATCAGCCGGGCCAACTCCGCGTCGGACAATGCGGCAAGTTCATCGCCGGTCATCGACTCGCCCCCGTCGATGCCGGCCTGCGCCGCGATGGCCTGCGCGGTGACGGCATAGTCGCCGGTAATCATCACCACGCGGATGCCGGCCGCGCGGCACTGCGCGACCGCTTCCGGCACGCCGGGGCGCAGCGGATCGCTGAGGCCCACCAGCCCAAGCAAGGTGAACACATGGGCGAGATGGTCCATCGCCATGCCGTCCACCCCGGTTTCCGCGCGTGCGACACCGAGCACGCGCATCCCGCGCCCGGCCATGGCGCGCGTCGCCGCCTCCAGCGCGCGGCGCTCCTCGCCTTCCAGCCGGCAGAGCCGCGCAATCGCTTCGGGCGCGCCCTTGGCCGCGACCAGCAGCGGCTGTTCCCCGTCGTCCGCCTGCCAGACGTTGGAGACCGCCAGCAGGTCCGGGCGCAGGCCGACGCTATGCACGAGCGCCCGCTCCCCTCCTCGCGCATCTGCTCCGGCCAGGCGGGCAGCATCGTAAAACGCGACTTCCATCGGATCGACCGGCACCGGCGCGCAGGCAAGCGCACCGGCCTCCAGCAAGGCACGGAAGTCCGCGTCGGCAGCCCCATCGGCCATCGCCACCACGTCGCTGGAGGGTCGCCAAAGCTCGGTGACGGTCATGCGGTTCTGTGTCAGCGTGCCGGTCTTATCGGAGCAGAGCACGGTCGCCGCGCCCATCGTCTCGATCGCGGCGGTCCGGCGGGTCAGCACGCCCGCCCGCGCGATACGCCATGCCCCCATCGCCAGAAAGATGGTGAGCACCACCGGAAATTCCTCCGGCAGCAGCGACATGCCGATGGCGATACCGGCCAGCACCGCATCCAGCCAATCGCCCCGCCGCAGCCCGTAGAGCGCCACCACAAGCAGCGCCACCGCGACCCCGCCGATAGCGCAGATCCGCACGATCCGCGTCGTCTCGCGCTGCAAGCGGGGCGCCTCCGTCTCCAGCGTTGCCAGCGAGTGGCCGATCTGCCCAAGCCGGCTGCGCACGCCCGTCGCAACTACCCGCGCCAGCCCGCGACCATGCGTCACGATGGCGCCGGAGAATACATGCGGCCTGTCGTCGCCGCCCGGCTCTGCCCGCGCCGCGTCATCCTCCTGCGCCGCCCGCTTGCGCACCGGCACCGCCTCGCCGGTCAGGAGGGATTCATCCGCTTGCAGGTCCCGCGCCTCCAGCACCAGCGCGTCGGCGGCGATGCGGTCGCCCTCGTCGAGCACAAGCAGGTCGCCCTCCACCACCTCGCGTCCCGGCACGCGGACGGGCTCGCCGTCGCGCAGCACCAGCGCGCGCGGTGCCGAAAGGTCGCGCAGCGCGTCCAGCACCGTTTCGGTCCGCGTCTCCTGCACGATGGTGACGGCGAGGGAAAAGCCGGCAAAGACCAGCAGCACCAGTCCTTCCGTGATATCGCCCAGCAGCAGATAGGCGCCGCCCGCCGCCAGCAGCATCGCCAGCATCGGCTCGCGCAGCACATCGCGCGCGATCCGCAGCGGCGTACGCCGCTCCACTCTCGGCAGTTCATTGGGACCGTCTTGCGCCAGCCGCCGCCGGGCCTCCTCGGTGGTGAGGCCGCTAGCGTCAGCCCGCTCCGGCTCCGGCGCCTCCACCTCCGCCGCCACGCTTGCGCCCGTCATGCACCGCCCTCTGTTCGCGCCCCGCGCCGAGCCGCCATAGGAAGCGGCGCGCGCGGCCGGAATGCGGAATAATACGCATGGCCGCATCCGCCCCTAGGTAAATCTCCCAATTTCCCGCTGCCGCCCTTCGCGCTAGCCTGAATTCCAGAATAACGGGCTGGGGAGGAGAACCGACGATGATGCAGAGATCGACACCGATGCGCGGCCAATATGTCCGAAGGCGGCTTGCGCCGGTCCTCCGCTCGCCGCTTCCGCTGATCCTGGAATGGATGAGCTGAACCGGCCGCAGCGCACCAGCCCTGTTCCCGGCTGTGACGGGAACCGCCCGAGGGAACGCTGGATACGCCATCGGCGGATCGCATCCGCCGACAAGGTCGCCATGCCGTTCTCCAGATCCACTTTCGAAAGACATTGCGAACAGACCATGGATATCCCTCTCGGGGCTGTCGAGCCCCTTCGACCGACGATTCTGCTCGTCGAGGATGATCCGGGCGTCAGGCGCTCCCTGCAATTGCTGCTCCGCGCCCAGGGCTATGAGGTGAAGGCTTATGTAGAAGGCCGTCCCCTGCTGGACGACGAACAGATACTGGACGCCGCCTGTCTCATCACCGACTATCGGCTGGGCGACATGGACGGTCTCGATGTCCTCACCATGCTGCGTGCGCGCGGGTGGAACGGCCCCGCCGTGCTCATCACCGCTTATTCCTCGCCCCATCTGGCGCATATGGCGCAGGCGGCCGGCTTCGCCCTGCTGATGGAAAAGCCCCTGCGGCCGCCCGTGCTGGTCAGCACCATGACGCAACTCGTGCCGGTCGGCTGAGGGAGCCGCCAGACGCATGCTGCCCCCGCCCGCCTAGTATAATTGCGGATTCAAACCCCGTCCCGTCGGGGACTACCATGCGTCCAGCGATGCGGAAGGCGCGCCTCCCCCTAAAATGCGGCCGGCCGCATCGCACCCAAAGCAGAGGAGCATGCAATGGCCGAGAAGGATCTCGTCACCACAACGCCATCGACCCGTTCGGGGCGGCTCGCCGAGCCGATCAGTTGGCTGCGCAAGGAGGTCGACCGGGTCTTCGACGATCTCGTTCGCCAGCCGGACCGGCTGTTCAACTTCGGCAGCCTTCGCTCCGCGGGCTTCCCGCTGGTCGAGATCAAGGACAAGGATGACGAATATAAGATCAGCGCCGATGTGCCGGGCTTCCAGCCGGATCAGATTTCCGTCTCCGTGGCGGATGGCGTGCTGGTCATTAGTGGCGAGGCGGACGACACCACCAAGACGGAGGAGGACGGCCTCGTCATCGAGGAGCGTCATCGCGGTTCGTTCGAGCGGCGCATTCCCCTGCCCGGCGCCGTGGCCGGGGGCGGGGTGAAGGCCAGACTCAAGCGCGGCGTGCTCAAGGTTTCCGTACCCAAGGCGAAAGCCCCCTCCGCCCAGACCGTCCCGATCGAGGTCGAGGACTAGGACGGATCCCCGGTCCGCCGTCACCCCCTGGGCGGACCCCATCCTGCCGGCGCGAGGAAAACCATCGCGCCGGCTTTCTTTCGGTCAGGCGTGATGGCTGCTGACGGCGCTCACCACCTCGGCCGTCAGGTCGCGATGGCCGCACTCGCTGATGTCGCCGAGCGAGATCATCCCGACCATCCGCTTCTGCTCGTTGATGACCGGCAGCCGGCGAATCTGCCGGGCCTCCATGACGCGCACCGCATCCTCTATCGGCTCGTCGGCGCGGCAATAGACGATCGGCCGGCTCATCACGTCGCGGGCGGTCAGTGCCGCCGGGTCCTTCCCGTTGGCCAGCGCGCGCACCGCCAGATCGCGGTCTGTCACCATCCCCACCAGCCGGTCGTCCTCGCCCACCGGCACGGCGCCGATGTCCTTGTCCTTCATGATCCTCGCCACCTCGGAGAGCCGCGCGTCCGGCGAGACCCATTCGACGCCGCTGTGCATGATGTCCGCAACTTTGGTGTTCATCGGAAGCTCCTTCGCAAGACACTGAACCCGGGCGCGGGAACGCCGCGCCGCGCGGCAAATCTGCGCGCATTCCCGCCCCGACCGGAATCGGTGAATCTACGCAGGGGGCGCGTGCGCTTTCCCGCGAGAGCGCCGGCCCGCCGCAATGGGCTGGACACGCCACCCCGCCCGGCTCCTTAAGGAGAAGTCCGGATACCGCCGGCCCGGCGGAGCGCGCATCCATCGACGGAGCGAACGGCCGGAAAGGGCCAGCAGGAAGCGCGTCGCCCCCGTTTCGCGCGCTGCCTCTGGAAGGACCATTGGCATGATCCATGACCCCATCGAACGCGATATATCCCCCGCGCTGGTCGATGCGCTGCGCCATCATGCCGAGCCGCTGCCCTCCCCCGCGCTTGCCGACGAGTTCGGCGCCTGCTTCGATCGGTTCGGCGACGCCCGGCTGGTGCTGCTGGGCGAGGCGACCCACGGCACGTCCGAATTCTATCGCGCCCGCGCCGCCATCACCCGCCACCTCGTCAAGCATCACGGCTTCGGCCTCGTTGCGGTCGAGGCGGATTGGCCCGACGCCGCCCGCATCGACGATTATGTCCGCCATCAGGCACCGCGCCCGCGCCAGGGCGACGTGTTCGCGCGCTTCCCCACTTGGATGTGGCGCAACGTGGAGGTCCTGGAATTCGCCGACTGGCTGCGCGGCCACAATGCCGGCCTGCCGGAGGAACGGCGCGTCTCCTTTCACGGACTGGATGTCTACAGCCTCAACGAGTCGATCCACGCGGTGCTCGCCTATCTCGCCAGGGTGGACCCGCAGGAGGCTGCGAGCGCCCGCGCCCGCTACGGTTGCCTGACGCCGTGGCAGGACCAGCCGGCGCATTACGGCCGCGCCGTCGTCCACGGCGGCCGCCCGAGTTGTGAGGACAATGTCGTCGCGCAGCTTCGCGAGCTGCTGGCCAGACAGCTCGTCTATATCGAGCAGGATGGCGAACGCTGGTTCGACGCGGTGCAGAATGCCCGCATCGTCCAGGCCGCCGAGCGTTACTACCGGGCGATGTATCATAGCTCGACAGAGAGCTGGAACCTGCGCGACCGCCACATGTTCGGCACGCTCCAGGCTCTGCTGGCGCATCGCGGCGACAATGCCAAGGCGGTGGTGTGGGCGCACAATAGCCATATCGGCAACGCCGCCGCGACCGCCATGGGTTGGCAGGGCGAGTTCAACATCGGCGAGCTTTGCCGCACCGCCTATGGCGACGGGGCCGTCCTCATCGGCTTCGGCACCGACACGGGAACGGTTGCGGCGGCCGACGATTGGGGCGGTGTCATGCGCATCAAGACCGTCCGGCCCGCCCGCAGCGACAGCTACGAGCACGCCTTCCGCCGCACCGGCCTCGTCCGCACCCTGACCGACTGGCGCCACCGCAGTGACCGGGGCGCGCTGGAGGCGCTGCTGCGCAAGCCGCTGCTCGAACGCGCGATCGGTGTCGTCTATCGGCCGGAGACCGAGTTGCTCAGCCATTATTTCGAAGCGGTGCTGGCCGAGCAGTTCGATGCCTGGGTCTGGTTCGAACAGACCAGCGCGGTCACGCCGCTGGGCGCCGAGCGTCCGCACGGCGCGCCCGAGACATGGCCGTTCGGCCTATGACGGTCGCCGCGCCTCCCGAGACGGCATCCGCGCCCGTCACGATCCAGCCGGATGGGCTCAAGGGCCTGCTCGGCCTGCCGGACGCGCCCAGCGGGCTGGTCATCTTCGCGCACGGCAGCGGCAGCGGACGGCTCAGCCCCCGCAACAATCACGTGGCCAACGGCCTGCGCGGCGCCGGTCTCGCGACGCTGCTGATCGACCTCCTCACTCCGCTGGAGGAGCAGGACCGCACCAATGTGTTCGACATTCCGCTGCTCGCCACCCGTCTCGCCGGCGCGGCGGCCTGGGCGCGGCGTGAGCCAGCACTGGCCCACCTGCCGATCGGCTATTTCGGCGCGAGCACCGGCGCCGGCGCGGCGCTGCTCGCGGCATCGGCGGAGGGCGCGGACGTGCGCGCCATCGTCTCGCGCGGTGGCCGGCCGGACCTCGCCGGCGCCCATGCGCTGGCCCATGTGCGGGCGCCGACGCTGCTGATCGTGGGCGGCCGCGACAAGCCGGTCATCGAGCTGAACCGCGTCGCCATGCGCCACATGCACGCCGCCGAGACCGAGCTGACCATCGTGCCCGGCGCCAACCATCTGTTCGAGGAACCCGGTACGCTGGACCGGGTCATCGCCCACGCCATTCGCTGGTTCCTGCTCTACCTCCCGGAGACGCCATGACGCTGTCCGACCGTCCCTCGTTCAAGGATCGGCAGGATGCCGGCCGGCGGCTTGCACAGGCGCTCCTTCCCCGCGCACCGGACAATCCGCTCGTGCTCGGCCTGCCGCGCGGCGGCGTGCCCGTCGCTCACGAGGTAGCGCGCGCGCTGGGTGCCGATCTCGACGTGCTGTTCGTGCGCAAGCTGGGCGCGCCCGGCTATGAGGAGCTTGGCATCGGCGCGGTAATTGACGGCGCGCATCCGCAAATCGTCCTCAACGACGAGATCGTCCGCCAGGTCGCGCCCAGCGCCGACTATATCCAGAGCGAGACGTGGCGGCAGCTTCGCGAGATCGAGCGGCGCCGGCACCTCTA
Organism: Sphingobium sp. 66-54; assembly: GCA_001899715.1. Classification (GTDB taxonomy): domain Bacteria; phylum Pseudomonadota; class Alphaproteobacteria; order Sphingomonadales; family Sphingomonadaceae; genus Sphingobium. The sequence continues at coordinate 282,003 of MKWI01000016.1, read as the reverse complement.
TCTGGGCGAGCGCAAGCCGCTCAGCGTCGCGCACCGCAATGTCATCCTCGTCGATGACGGCATCGCCACCGGCGGCACCGTCCGCGCCGCACTCAAGGGGCTGCGCAAGGCGCATGCCGGCAAAATCGTGCTCGCCGTCCCGGTCGCGCCCGCCGACACGCTGCACACGCTGGAGGGGGAATGCGACGAGATCGTCTGCCTGGTTTCGCCCGACCCCTTCTATGCGGTCGGCGTTCACTATGCCGACTTCGACCAGACCAGCGACGAGGAAGTCACCCATCTCCTCGCCACCCCGCCCCGCAACCCGGCCGTGACGGGAGGCCCCGTCAGTCATAGCCCCTGAACCAGGCGCCTCCTCGCGGCAATGGAACCCACGTCCTACGCGGTCTTCCACAAAAGCAGGAGTCCATCACCCCTCATGCGCGCCGATCGTCTTGGCAATGTCATCGCTGCTGCGATTGGCAACATCCTTGTCGATCTCCGCGATCAGCCGCCGCCGGATCGCATTGCCATATTGCTTGCGCAATTCGCCCAGCATGCGCGGCGGCGCAATGACGACGATGCCGCCCTCCTGCGCATCGGCCGCATCCTCCAGCGCCGCGAGCGCGCGTTCCGCGAACTCGTCCTCAGCCTGCTGGTGCCAGTCGGTTTCGCTAACCGCGCTGCGCCGGCCATCCACGCTGGAGAAGGCCCGTCCCGGCGCATCCGTGCCTTGCGCCCGCGACGGCGGATTCTCGGCCTCCCCATGCGCCAGCGTGGCGAGCACCGGATATTTGGCATCCCCATCATTGCGTAGGATCAGCATCTTCGCCCCATCGACGGCGAGGACCAGCGTGCCGTTATCAATTCGCATGAATCGTTCTCCAAAACCTTCCATGTCCCGCCCCTATCGCGGCCATCCCGCCGCCCGGTATCAGGAAAGCTACTTACCGGGCCGCCTCGGCCGCACGCTCCGTCTGCCGCCGCGCCGCACCGAGCCGGGCAACGACAGTCCGCACGCCACCGCCCTCCGGGAACGGAATCTCCGGCTCGTCCCACGCCGCCCCGTCGACAGTCACCGTCAATACGCCGGTGCTCAGTCCCTCGGGATTCTCGATGCGCACATGCAGGCTCCCGCCCGCACGAACCAGCGTCGCCTCCACCTCCCGCCAGCCTGTCGGCAGGCACGGCGCGAGGCGCAACCTGCCCCCGGTCAGCCGCAGGCCGAGCATCTCCTCGACCGCAAGCCGCCATGTCCATGCCGCCGCGCCGGTATACCAGCTCCATCCGCCACGCCCCTCATGCGGCGACGCGCCCGCGACATCGGCCACCACGACATAGGGCTCGGTGAGATAGCGCGCCGCATCTTCTCGCGTCGCCGTGCGGTTGACCGGGTTGATGCGGTCGAACAGCCGCTTCGCCCCATCGCCGTCGCCGAGCCGGGCGAGCGCAATGGCGAACCACGCGGCGGCATGGGTATATTGCCCGCCATTCTCGCGGATGCCGGGCGGATAAGCCTTGATATAGCCGGGATCGCGCGGCGTCCGGTCGAACGGCGGGTCGAGCAGCCGGATGAGATGATCGTCCTCCCGCACCAGATAATGCTGTGCCGAGGCGATCGCCTGCCACGTCCGTTCCGGGTCCCCCGCACCGGAAATCACCGCCCAGGACTGGGCGATCGAATCGATCCGGCATTCGGTCTCGGCGGCGGTGCCCCACGGCCGGCCATCGTCGTCGAAGGCACGCATATACCAGGCGCCGTCCCATCCCTCGCGTTCGACCGCCGCAGCCAGCGCCGTCGCCCGCCCTTTCCAGCGGTCGATGAGGTCATGGCGGCCAGCCAGAGCGCACAGCCGCGCAAACCCGTCGATCGTCGCGATCAGGAACCACGCCAGCCAGACGCTCTCGCCCCGCCCTCGCTCGCCGACCCGGTCCATGCCGTCGTTCCAGTCGCCAGCGCCGATCAGCGGGAGCCCGTGCGCGCCCAGCCGATGCCCTCGGTCGAGCGCCCGCTCGCAATGCCCGAACAGCGGCTGGGTATAGTCGGTCGTGTCGAAACGCGCGTAACGGTCGGTCTCGCCGTCCGCCAGCGGGGGCGCACGCAGGAACGGCACCTCCTCGGCGAGGATGGCCGCGTCGCCCGTCGCCTCGACATAGCAGGCCACGGCATAAGGCAGCCACAGCAGATCGTCCGAGCAGCGGGTGCGCACACCCCGGCCGGACGGCGGATGCCACCAGTGCAGCACATCGCCTTCCTCGAACTGATGCGCGGCCGCCGCCAGGATATGCCGCCGCGCCGCATCGGGATCGGCATGGAGCAGCGCCAGCACATCCTGAAGCTGGTCGCGGAAACCGAAAGCCCCACCGGCCTGATAAAAGCCGGCGCGGGCCCGCAGTCGCGCGCTGGTCGCTTGATAAGGCAGCCAGCGATTGACCATCAGGTCGAAGGCGGGATCGGGCGTTTTCACGGTGACGGCGCCAAGCTGCCGGCTCCATCCCTCACGGCAGGCGATCAGAGCCCGCTCGACCTCCGCCGGGTCCTGCCAGCGCTGCGCGAGCCAGCACGCCTCCGCCCGGTCTTGTCCCTGGCCAAGCGCGAACACCACCTCCGCCGAGCCCTCAGCAGGAATCTCGATATGCACCTGCAAGGCCGCGCAGCAATCGGCATCCCCGGAAATCTGGCGATTGCCCAGGTCCCAGTTGAACAGCGAATCCGGCTGCCCGGCATTCTCCGTGGCGCCGTGAAAGTCCCGGCGCGATGTGGTGAGGCTATGCGGCGCGAGGCTGCTCGCCAGAAAGGCCGTCCGCCCGCGAAACTCCTCCGTCCATGGATTTTCGGCAAGGATCGCGTGGACGGCAGGATCGTAACTGGCCGCCCGCAGCGGCGCCGGCTCATCGCGGACGGCCCCCAGCAGCCATTCGGCATAATAAGTCGCGGTAATCCGCCGGGCTTGCGGGAGCCGGTTGCGCAGCCGCAGCCGCACCAGCTTGACCGGCTCGTCCACCGGCACGAACGCCAGCAGTTCCTGTTCCAGCCCCTCGCTCGCCCGCTCCCAGCACGTATAGCCGGCGTCATGGGTAATGCGGCAGGCCGACTCTCGGCCGAGTGGCAGCGGCGTCGGCGTCCACAGCCGGGCATTCTCCTCGTCGCGCAGATAGAGCCGCTCGCCTTGCGGATCGCGTACCGGGTCGTTGGACCATGGCGTCAGCCGGTTCTCGCCGCTGTTCACCGCCCAGGTGAAGCCCAGCCCGGCCTCGGTGACGATGGTGCCGAACCCGTCATTGGCGAGCACATTGGACCAGGGTGCCGGCGTGCTCTCGCCCGCATCGAGATGGACGACATAAGCACCCTCGGACGCAAAGCCGCCCCAGCCGTTGTCGAAGGCCAGATCGGGCAGGCGCACAAGGTCGGCCAGCGGACGTGGCGCCGCGTGCGCCGCGACGGGCGCAAAGCGCGGGCCGTGGATTGCCGGCGTATCGGCGCGGGCGATCTGCTCCTCGATTGGCCCGCCGCGCTCATCCAGCACCAGTCGTGCCGCCCGGTCGAGCAAGGCGGCGCGTTCCGTGTCGGCAGGCGCGATGCCGACCAGATGGACGCCGCCATCCATCCCGAGCTGATCTTGCGTGCCCGTCTCGCGCAGCACGTCGAGCACCCGCTCGCGCACCGGCTCGATATAGCCCGCCGTGCCCTCGTGGGTCACGACGAGGTCAACCGCCACGTCGCGCCGCCGCCAGCACTGCTGCGCAGCCAACAGGAAGCGCAGTACCGCCGTCTCCTCCCCGTCGCCGGACCGGAGCAGAAGGATGGGGCGGTCGCCCGATATGCTGAGCGCCCAGAGGTCGCCCCGTCCAGCCGGGAGGGCAAGGGGAGGCGGCGCGCCGACACGGGGTTGCAGCAGACGCGAGAGCAGCGCCTGCACCCGCGGCGGATCGCCCGGCGAGAGCGCCAGCCGGTGCATCTCGCGCGCCACCGCCGTCGCCGCGTCGTTCACCGCCCAGTCGAGCGCCGAGAGGGTCGCATAGCGCTCGGCGACATCCAGCGCGGAATCGCGCGAGCCTGCGACGATGGTGAGGAAGGCGATCTCCCGCCGGCCATGCGGCGGCAGGACCAGCTCCGCGCGCAGGGCGAAAATCGGGTCGAGCGTCCACCCCAGCGTGCCGGCCAGCGCATCCGCGTGCATCGCGGCCGGGTCCGAGACGCTGCCATGGCGGCCGAGAAAAGCGCGCCGGTTCGCCGTCACGCCGAGCAGCCGCACCCCCTCGTCCTCCGCGATCATCCGATGGAGCAGAACCGGCGAACGCTCCGCCGCACCGCGTGGCCGGCGTGTGAACAGCAGACCGGCGCCCCCAGGAATGGTCTCGGCGCCGACGAACAGCTTGCTGAACGCCGGATGCCGCGCCGCATCGAGCGGTGGCGCGAGCACCACGTCGGCATAGCTGGTAATATCGAGCGAGCGCGGCTGGTCCGTCTCATTGACCAGCGCGATGCGCCGGATCTCCAGGTCATCCCCCTGCGCGACGCAGATCGTCGTGGTCGCAGAGATACCGTGCGCCCGGCGGTGAAACTCGGCCTGATGCGCATGGAAAACGGTCTGCCCTTCCTCCCCGTCCACCGGCGCGGGATCGCCTGTCGCGGCCCAGAAACGGCCCTCGCTCCGGTCGCGCAGGAAGATGCTATAACCGGCGCCATGCGCGGCGGGGTCCAGCCGGGTGAGCGCATGGGTCTGCCAATTGAGGCCGCTCGCGCCATCGGTGCGGATCCGCGTGGCGAGGCGGCCGTTGCCGATGACGTGCCAGCCGGGCGCCGCCGCCGGGCGCACCGGCGCCCAGCCGTGCAGCGCGGGAACGGCGCCATCGGCCGGCAGAACCGGCGCTTCGGCCACCTCGACGCGCGAGATTTCGGGCGGCAGTTCCCAGGGAATACGCTCGTTGAGCAGCAGGTCGATAGTCTGGACGCGCGGATCGGCATGGAACCAGCGCACCAGCATATCGTCGCACAGCGCATTGCCAAAGGCGGCCATGCTCATCCCATGATGGTGGGCCATATAGGAGCGCACGAGCGCAAAGGGCTCGTCGAGCGGCACCCGCTCCGGCGTGAAATCGGCCGCCTCGTAAAAACCGTAGCGCCCCAGCAGCCCGAGATCGTCGAGGCGGCGCAGGTTTCTCGCTGCCAGCGCCGGCCGTGTGGCCAGTGCCAGCGCGGTGGCATAGGGGGCCACCACCAGATCGCGCCCCAGTCCACGCCGCAGACCAAGGTCCGGCACGCCAAAGGCATGATAGCGATAGACCCGGTCCGGCCCCATCGACGCGAAGGATGATTCGGAGATACCCCAGGGCGTTTCGTGCAGCGCCCCGAACCCGTGCTGGATATCCACGGCGGTGCGGTCGCTCCGCCCGAGCAGCGTCTCCGCATCGCTGCGCAGGAACAGGTTCGGCATCAGATATTCAAACATCGAGCCGTTCCATGAGACCAGCGCGAGCCCCGCCGCCTTCTTGGTGATCGGCCGGCCAAGGTGGAACCAGTGGCTCGGCGCAACGTCACCCTTAGCGATGGCGAAGAAGCTCGCCAGCCGCGCCTCGCTCGCCAACAGGTCGTAATGGTGCGAATCAATGCGATCGGCACTGACATTATAACCGATATGGAACAGGCGGCTGTTCCGATCGAACAGCAGCGCGAAGTCCATGCCGAGCGCGAACACGCCGGCGCGCTGCCCCACCGCCGCGCACCGCTTCCCGAGGTCCCCGATCGCGTCCACCCCATCCTCGATTGCCGTGCGGACTTGCGCGGCCCATGTCCGCGCGCGTTCGGATGGCGCGTGCGCAGCGAACTCGTCCAGCCGGACCCTCGCCGCATCGCTCACAGGCGACAGCGCCTTCACCTCAGCCGCGATATCCGCGCACTCTCCGGGCGGTGCGGCAAGAAGCGGCATCCATGGCGCAAACAATCCCATGTCCCGCCGCATACCCAGCAGATGATGCTCGACCCGCTCAAACCACGCCTGGATCGCGCGTAACTGGCCGGTGTCGGCCTCATTGACCGCCGAGACCAGCGCGGCGATCCGCTCGCGCAGCAGCGGCAGGTCGCGGTCGATCAACTGCGCAAGAGGCGCGCTCCAGTCCGCTTCGTCGCTCGCCGCCTTGGTCGCAACCCCGCGCATGATGGCGATGCAGGCCGCCGCATCGCCCGGTTCGCTTGCGCTCACCGCCTCCGCCAGCAGGTCGAGCAGATCGCGAAGGCCCGCCCACCGAGCCTTGTCGAGCGGAGGCATGGCGGCCGCCTCACGCAGCGCCTGCTGGACGACGATGAGGCTCACCGCCAGATTGCCGCTGTCCACGGTCGAGACGTAGCGCGGCTCCAGCGATGCCAGCGTGCGGGTCTCATACCAGTTGAGGATATGGCCGCGATAACGCTCCAGCCGGTCCATCGCGTCGAGCGCATTGCGCAGCCGCATCTCCGCCTCGTTGAGCCCGATATGCCCCAGCCGCCAGGCGGTGAGCACCGAGAGCAGCATCATCCCGATATTGGTAGGCGAGGTGCGGTGCGCGGTCTTTTCGTCGGGCGGCTCCTGATAATTGTCGGGCGGCAACCAGTTGTCCTCCGGCCGCACGAACGTCTCAAAGAACAGCCATGTGCGCCGCGCGATCAACCGCAGGTAGCGCCGGTCCGCCTCGGTCATCTCCTCGATGGGCGACTGCAACGGCCGGCCGATCCAGATCGCGATTTCCGGTGCAAGTAACCAGAGCAACAGCAACGGCGCGGCGACCGGCAGAACGGTCGGCGCAACAAAGGCTAGGGCACCCGCGATTGCGATGGCGAGCAGTGGTGATGCCGCCATGTCGCGCCACGCCGCCAGACGCGGATTGCGCGTGGCAAGCCGGGTCGCCATTTGCGCGGCGGAAGTCCATTCCAGCAAATTCTGGCCCGAACGCAGCCGCCACAAGGTAACGCCGATAGCGTGAAGCGCGATGGCGGAATCGCTGACGAGAAAGGCCAATGCGAGCGCCCAGCGCCCGACATGGTCGGAGAGCTTGCGCAGCGTCCCCTGCATCACGCCGCGCCGCCGCCCGCGCGCCAATCCCGTAACCAGATCGGTAAAGAGATAGGCGGCCGGCGCCGCCAGTGCGAGCAGCGTCCACACCAGCGGGCTGCCGTCCAGCACGAACCAGCCGCCGAGCAGCAAAGCGACGATGCTCGGTGGGATCAGGCTGCGGCGCAGATTGTCGAAAATCTTGAGCCGGTCGAACCAGCTCAACCGGTTGCGTAACCATCGCCCGCCGCGCCCCGGAACGAACGGGAACAGCCAGAACAGGATCTGCCAGTCGCCGCGCATCCAGCGGTGCCAGCGCCAGACATAATCGAGATAGCTCGACGGGAAGCCCTCATAGACGATGATGTCGCTGACCAGCGCCACGCGCCCGTGCAGTCCTTCGAACAGATCGTGGCTGAGCAGGTTGTTCTCGGGGATCCGCCCTTCCAGACTGCGCTCGAACGGCGCGACCTCGTAAATCCCCTTGCCGACGAACACGCCGGTTCCCAGCAGGTCCTGATACACATCGGACACGGCGCGCGAATAAATGTCGATGGTCGTATCGCCACCGTAGAACCGCGTGAACAGCGAGCGACCCGTTGCCTCCGGTGTAATCTCCACACGGGGCTGGAGGATCGTATAGCCCCGCACGACCTTGCCCGTGCGCGGATCGAACCGGGCGCGGTTGAGTGGGTGTGCCAGCGCGCCGACGAGACGGCCGACGACGCCCGGCGGCAGCCGCGTATCCGCATCGGCCGTCACCACGAAACGCGTGCGGCGCAGGGCCTCCGGGTCCCCGGCGGTCAGGCTGAAAGGCTCTTGCTCGCTACGCAGGATGAAGCCGTTGAACTGCTCCAGCTTGCCGCGCTTGCGCTCCCACCCCATCCAGCATGCCTGCGCCGCATTGTAGAGGCGCGGCCGGTGCATCAAATGAAACGGCGCCGCATTTTTCCCTTCACCCTCGCCATGCCGGGCGTTGAGCATTTCGATGCCGGCCACCAACGCCTGCTCGATCGCCTTGTCCTCCGGCATCACCTGTTCCAGCGCATCGGCATGATCGCTAAGCAGCACGAATTGCAGCATGGGATCGGGATTCGCCAGCCGATGACCTTCCAGCCGCCGCAGGGCGGGGGCAACATCGCCGGCGTGGGCGACGATCACCGGCATGACCACCACAGTCGCGCAATCCGCCGCGATACCCTTCTCGAAGTCGAGCTTGGGCAGGACACGCGGCGGAACGATCAGCGTCACCAGCCAGTTGATGACGGTGATGCTCAGCATCGCCGCCGGCAGTGCAGTCAGCGCGATCCCCAGTAACCACGAGAGCGGCGACGCATCCACCGCAGCCAGATACAGCGCCGGCAACGCGAAGGAGACCAGCCCAGCCAGCACCAACGCCAGCGCATAGAGCGTTCCCGGATGGCGCAGCAGCCGCCGGCTCAGCGCTTCGAGCGCCAGGATGCGCGAGTCGATCGCATCCTCGAACACTGGCCGCCCGGCATCGACCAGCCAGTAGCCGACATGGCCGGAGGGCACATCGCCCTCGCTGCGGCATTGCGCGAGCGCCTTTTGCGCCACGTCCCATTCGGGCAGCCGGGCGAAGCGGGCGATCCGCTCGACAGCGTGGCGGTAGTGATCGCGCGTCTCGAAATCCATCAGCGGATAGATACCGGCGGGATCGCGGCTGAGGATCGCCTCCACCCGGCTGGTCCGATCGAAGAAGTCGCTCCACTGGATGGTGGAAATCACCGGCAGGTTGGCGATGGCGCGGGCGACGCACTCGATATCGGTGGCCGAAGCGCTTGGCGCATCGGGCGGAAACGGCAGTTCGACATCGGGGAAAAGTCGCGTGAAGCCGGCGACCAGCAGCTCCAGGCAGGCCAACCGCAGCATCGTCGGGAAGGCCCACAGCTCCGCTATACTGAGCGGCATCCGCTCCTGATACTGGTCGATGAACTGGACGGCGCCGGCCAGCGACACCTGCAAATGCGATGCCTGAAGCAGAGCATGCGCGAGGATGTAGATGCGCGGCGGGGCGCCGTCCGTGCCGCCCAGCGCTGGCAGCTTGCGGCAGAAACGCGCCGGCAGGTCTTCATGGATCTGGAGGATGGCGCGCTGAACGTGAAAGTCGTTGTCGAGCAGCCACTCGGCGGCCGAGCTGGCATGCGGCGGCGCCTGACTCGCCGCGATCCGCGCCCGGCCGAGCCACGCCTTGAGCGCCGGCAGGGCCGACCATGAAGGCGGCGGCTGCGAGCGTCCCCGCAACCCGGCAAGCTGGTGCCGCGCCGCGATCTCGTGCGCGGCGCCGGCAATGGGGTCCTCCCGGTCGCCGTCCGCCATGTCAGCCAAGGCAGGCGACGGGGAACCGGAGGGCGTGGTCCTCGGTCATGCCCGCAGCCGGCGCCCTCGCCTCGGATTGCAGGATCAGCATGGGCACGGTGCAATGCGCCATCAGGAAGGAGGCCACGCTGCCGTAACGCATCTGGTGGTGATGGTTGGCGCCCTGCCCGCGTGCGGAGAGCACGACGAGATCGGCCGCCTCGCTCTGGATGAGCTGCGCCAGCGCCGAGCGCACATCGTCGCCCCGTGTCGAGCAGACCCGCGCACGCAGGCCCATCGCCTCCAGATTGGTGCGGATGCGCGCCAGATAGCCGCGCGCGGTCGCCTCGTTCCGCTCCACGACATGCTGCCTCAGCAGCAGGTCCTCCGGTTCCAGCGGCCGGATCTCGGTCAGCTCCGGGTTGGGCACGACATGGGCGAGCAGCAGCTCCGCATCGGCCGCCTTCGCCAGCCGCGCCGCCATGGGCAGCACGCTCTCCGCCCAGCACGAGCCATCCAGCGGCACCACGATCCGCCGGTAGCTGGCCGGCGCCAGCCGCGCGCAGCTCGGCACCAGCAGGATCGGCGCCGTCACCCGCGAAAGCACATTGTGGACCGTGCCGCTGATATAATGCGGCATGCCGTTCCAGCCGCTTGTGCCCAGCACCACCAGGCAGCCCTCCTGCTCGCTTGCGACACGGCTGATCTCATCGGCCGGGCGCCCCTCGGCCAGCGCCAGGCTGGCGCGGGGGGAGGCGGCGCTTTGTGCCTCGGCCAGCCGGCGCAGCGCGCGACGCGCTTCATGGCGGCGCAGGTCCCATTCGATCGGGTCCGGCTTGGCCTCGCTCGCAGCACGCGTCTCCAGCACCTGAAGCAGCGTCAGCGGCGCCTCCAGCGCCTCAGCCAAGGCAAAGGCATGCGGCATGATCGAGGCCGCCTCATCGGCACGGTCGATGCAGGCGACGATGGCGGAGCCGCTCGGCGATCCACGCTCGGAACCATATTGGAGCTGCTCGGCCAACGACATGTCGCGATCTCCTCTTTGTGGGGCAGTCGGACATGTTCGAACCGCGGGCGGGAGAGCCATGAAGCCGGGGAAAACCCGAACTCCCGCGAAGTCCCTGCGCAATGTCCGTGCCAAGGCAGACCAAGGTGATCCAAAATCGGACAGGGCAAAATTAGGGTTTCTACGGATCCCGACCTGGGTGAGGACGTGGCGCCAGGTGCCTTTGGTGCCCCCCCCGCTCGAACCCACCCGTGACGCCCGTTGCGGAAGGCAACGTCGGGTAGCAGCGCCATCGCCTTCTAACGCGTCAAAGGCTTTCGACCGCGCCGTCACGGCCCGCCGACACTTTATCTACGAGCCATTCCCCACGCTCCGGTTCGCGCATGCCCGCCACCGCCGAAGGGCAAGCCACCGCAATAGCGCCACATGGGCGATCCTATCGCTGACGAACAGCGCGGTTCGGTGATCGACATGGCATGGAACGCACCATTGCAGTCATCCCGACGAGGTCAGTTCGGAGAAAATCAGGAGGGGCAAGTCGAGCGGTTCGTATAGGAAACCCAACATGGACATAGCGGCTGTGATCTGCCCTCTATGATGGGTGGCGTGATTGAATATATGAAGAAGGGCCGTCGACATCGGCAGCGCCCGCGGCTGGCCAGTCGTCATCGTATATCGAAGATCACCGCCAAGCGCACTTTCGCCAAGTTCGTCAACATAATCGGACCATCGCGCTGTTGCCGCAATCAGTCGGGACGCCAGGTTATCCCGATCGTTCTCCAACTCGGCATCAAGCGGTAGGCTAGTCGAGCGCCCGCCAGAAAATCGCGGATACCAAATTTCGCTATCCGTCAGCAGGAGATGATTCAGGGTGCCATGGATCGAACGGAAAAACAGGCCACATGGTCGTCTATAAAGTTGCTCCGGCACCGGCTCGATCGAAGCCAAAAGGCGCTCGGTCGCCACTTATGATATCGAGCCATCTGCGCAACCTGATCTTTAGCCGAGAGAGCCACGATACCTCCCATCAACGTCCGCCACGACCTGTCATCGAAGGAAAAGCGCCCCATCCTCTCGCGGCCACACGGGCCGCAAGGGTCAGCCTCAACCCTCCGCCGCCGCCAAGCCGTTGCCAGCCGCAGGCTCACCGCCGCCAGCTTCCGCCGCCTCAGCGCCAGCCGGCTCCGGCAGCCTTGCGAGCGTCTCGATTGCCCCCACGTCCTCGATCTCGCGCGAGCTGGTCTCGACGCTCAGTTCCTTGAACCGCCGCCCCGTCACCAGCACGCGGTTCTCGAAGCTGGAAACGAACTTGTTGTAGTGCGACACCGAGCCGTTGAGGCTCCGCCCAAGCGCGGAGAGATGCCCGGCCGCCACCGCCAGCCGCTCGTACATCTCCTTGCCGAGCGCGCCGACCTGCTGCGCTTCCTCAGCCAGCCGCTCCTGCCGCCAGACGCTCGCCACGGTGCGGGCGATGGCGACCAGATTGGTCGGTGTCGCCAGCAGCACCCGGCGCTCGAACGCCCATTCCCACAGGCCATCGTCCTGCTCCAGCGCGGCGGAGAGGAAATGCTCGCCGGGGATATACATGACGACATAGTCCGCCGCCTTGCCGAAGCGCGCCCAATAATCCTTGGCGCCGAGCTGCTGGGCGTGCAGCCGCAGCGAGCCGGCATGGGCGCGCAGATGCGCGGTGCGGGCGGCCTCATCCACTTCCTCGCTGGCATCGAGATAGGCGTTGAGCGAGCATTTCGCGTCGATAATCAACTCGCGTCCGCCCGGCAGGCGCACGATCACATCGGGCCGCAGCCGCCCATCCTCGGTATCGACCGACACCTCCTGGCGGAAATCGACATGCTGGGCGAGGCCAGCCTGCTCCAGCACATTCTGCAAGGATTGCTCGCCCCAGCGTCCGCGCGCCTTGGGGCTGGAGCGCAACGCATTGACCAGCCGCGCGGTCTCGTCGCGCACCTGCCCTTGCCCGGCGCGGACCATCTCCACCGCCTCGCGCAGGCCGGCATAGCTATCGACACGCTCCTTCTCGACCCGGCCGAGCCCTTCCTCATAGCGCTTGAGCGTCGCCTCGACCGGCTGGAGCAGCGCCTTGAGACTTGCCTCGCTCTTTTCATGCGCCTGATTGAAGCGATGGTCGGCCCGCTCAATCAACGCACGCTGCGCTTCATTGAGCAGCTTGCCCGCCGTCTCGCTGAATTGCGCGGAAAGCTGCTCGCGCGCCTCTTGCAAGCCCTTGAGTTGCGCAGCGAACGCTTCGCTGCGCGCGGCGTGATCGGCACGCATGGCGGCCAGATCGCGCTCGGCCGCATCCAGTGCGCGGTCGGTCTGCTCCAGTTTCTCGCGCAGCGCTTCCGCCTGTCCCGCCCGCTCGGTCGCCACCGCGAGATCGCGCAGGGCGGCGGTGCGCATTTCCTCCAGCGTCGCGAGCCGCTCCGCCAGCGCCCGCCGCTCGGCCTCGACCGGCGCGGCCATGCGTGCCCGCACGATCCAGCCGATGGCGAGGCCCACGATCAGCGCAACGAGAATGGAAACGAGACTATCCAGCGGCACCGGGCGACCCTTATGTGGAACGAAAAGGGAACTTACGCGCTCGCCACGGTCTGCGCAAGCGCCCTCCGCTCACAGCCCCCTAAGCTCGCACCGCCTGCCCCAGCGGCAGCGGATCGCCCATGATCCGCTGCGAGATCACCGTCGCCATCTGCGCAGTCGCCGGGTCGTCCATCGCCTTGCGCATGATGTCGCGCTGCTCGGCGCGCCGGGCAGGATCGGGCTCGCTGAGTTGCTTCTTGAAATGCTGCGCATTGGGCGAGGTGATCTCCAGGAAGATGCGCCGCCGCTCCTCGGCATAATGATCCAGCACGCGCTCATCGGCCCGGCCATGAATGACCGCACCGAGCAACTGGTGGAGCGCATTGGCGTCCATCACGCCGGTCGTCAGCCCCAGCCCGCCGCAGGGATTGCAGGCATGGGCGGCATCGCCGGCAAGCAGCACGCGGTCGACGCGGAAGCGCGGCGCACAACGCTCATGGCAGCGATAGGGCGCGGCCTGCACCACGCGATACGGCTCGGTTTCCGGGATGAACGCACGATAATGCTCCGGGATGCGCGCCTCCATCGTCGCCTCGTCGAGCCGGCCGTCCTCGCCATAGGTCAGCCGCCAGAGATTGCCCTTGCCGAGCCGGGCGACCACCGCCCAATTGACCGGATCGACTACCATGTTGGTATCGAAATAGCCGAGCTTGCGGAAATCCACCTCGACATTGGTGGCGACGAAGCGCTCCGGCCAGGTGAAGCCCTCGAACGGCAGGCCGAGCAGATGCCGCACCGTGCTGCGCGCGCCATCTGTGCCGACCACCCAGCGTGCTCTGATCTGGCGCGGCCCGCCGGGCGTCTCCACGTCCAGCAATACATGCGCACTGTCCTGCGCCAGCCCCGTCACGCGGTGCCGCCACTGCACCCGTGCATGCGGCAGGCGCTGGAGATGATCGGAGACGACGCCGGCCAGCTCATGCTGCCCGAAATGCAGGTTGAAGGGATATTTTTGCCCCGGCAGCACACCCTTTTGATAGTCGAACGCGATCACCTCGCCCACTTCCGGGTAGCGCATCGCCAGCCGCTCGCAGCGATAACCGATGGCGAGGCAATCCTCGATCACACCGAGCCGGTCGAGCAACTCCAGTGTGGTAGGGAAATAAATGGCCGCGCGGGGCGAGTTGACGATCCCTTCCGCCGCATCGAGCAACGTCACGTCGATGCCCTGCCGCGCCAGCCCCAGCGCGACGAGAAAGCCCACCGGCCCCGCACCGACGATGACGACGTCCCGTTGCTCCGCCATTGGCAATCTCTCCATACCGGCTCGGCCGTTGCCGAATCCGGTCCGTTGGCGAGCCTGACCGGCACCGGCCGTCTTGTCAATTTGTTCCCTTTATGTTCTTATTACACCATGCCTGCCATCAAGGGACGCGGCGCCCCCGCCAATAGCGAATCGACCCGCTTCGCCCTGCCCGCCCGGCAGGCCGATGGCGAATGGCTGGACTGGCTCAACGCCGCGCCGGACGAAACCCCACCGCCGTTGCACACCACCATCACACAGGAGCGCGCCCGCACGATCATCACCCGCAATCGCTCTCCGGACGTAGGTTTCGACCAGTCGATCAACGCCTATCGTGGCTGCGAGCATGGCTGCATCTACTGCTTCGCGCGACCGAGCCATGCGCGGCTGGATCTCTCGCCGGGTCTCGATTTCGAGAGCAAGCTGTTCGTCAAGCCAGATGCGGCGGCGTTGCTGCGCAAGGAGCTGGCGCATCCGCGCTATGTCGTCAGCCCGATCGCGATGGGGACCAATACCGATCCCTATCAGCCGATCGAGACGCAGTGGCGGATCACCCGCGCCTGCATCGAGGTGCTGGCCGCATGCCGCCATCCGCTGATGATTACCACCAAGTCCGACCGGGTGACGCGCGACCTCGATCTGCTAGCCCCGATGGCGGCGGAGGGGCTGGTCGCGGTCGGCATCTCGTTGACCTCGCTCGACCCGGCGCTCGCCCGCACGCTGGAGCCCCGCGCGCCGCACCCGAGGAAGCGCCTCGCCGCAATGCGCGCGCTGGCCGAGGCGGGCGTGCCGACCCATGCCTGCCTCGCGCCGATGATCCCCGCGATCAACGATCACGAGATGGAGGCGCTGGTCGCGGCGGCCGCCGAGGCGGGCGTGCGCTCGGTCTCCTACATCCCCGTGCGCCTGCCGTTTGAGGTGGCGCCGCTGTTCCGCGCCTGGCTGGCCGAGCATTTCCCCGATCGCGCCGCCAAGGTGATGAGTCATATCCAGGCCCTGCGCGGCGGGCGGGACAATGACCCCGCTTTCGGCAGCCGGATGCGCGGACAGGGGCCATTCGCCGCGCTGCTCCACAGCCGCTTCGCCAAGGCCCGGCGGCGCCATGGCCTTACCCAGGGCCGCATCACCTTGCGGCGGGATCTATTCGTTCCGCCCAGCGATCAGGGGCGGTTATTCTAACGGCTGTTTCGGACTGGATTGAGCCGGCGACTTTTCGAAAGTGAGGTTTCAGAATGCAGCAGGAGCGCGGAATCTCCCTGTCTCGTGATAAGCGAGGAGAGTTCACGCTCCCAAAACGGCCATCAGAAGCTGGCCCGGACAGGAGGAAGCCGTGCTCCCCTGAAGGCAAGAATCCAGGACCCAACCACCGTGCGCTCCTCGGATCGGCGTTTCCATCCAGCCAACTGCCCTCTAGGCGCTGTCTGCATTCAGAAGATGACGAGCCCAAGTTGTAGACGTCCGCAGGGCAAGATGATTGGTTTGCGTGACCCGGAGCGCAGGGGACTTTCGATCCATGAGCCCCGCAAGGGCGGCGGCGCCATTTGCAGGCCCTCAGGGATGAAAACAGACAGCGCCTAGCGCGAGGACACCAGCGCCAGCCTCGGCCCGGCGCCCGTCAACGCCACCGAGCGGATGCCGGCGATGGTCTCGATCCGTTCAGCCAGCTCGCTATCGAGCTGGAAGTCGTTCCCCACACGCACCCGCGCCTCGCCGGCGGCGGTCATCGCATGGATCTCCACCGCCGAGCGTCCCCCCCGGCGCTGCGTCAGCATGGCGGCGAGCGGGGCGATCGCCTCGGGCGTCTCGACCGTCAGCACCATCCGCAGCCGCGCGGCACTGGCCACGCGCGCAAAGGGCGTTACGCCGCGCACCGTCACGCGCGGCGTCTCCTCGCCCGGCTGGCGGTCCAGTTCGACCGAGAGCAAAGCGCATTCGCCCTCCTCGTGCAGCCGTGCAAGCAGCTTGCAGCCTTCCTCGTCGAAGCAACTCGCCTGAAACTGGCCGCTGCTGTCCGAGAAGGTGGCCGAAACGAACCGCCCGCCCCGGCGCGTGTCGCGCCAGCGCACTTCCTCGATCAGCCCGGCCATGGCCGCGCCGGTGCGCTCGCCCGCACCGAGCCCGTCCGCCGCGCCGCACAGTTCGGCATAGGTCCGCACGCCCCGCTCGCGTGCCACTTCGCGGTAGCGGTCGACCGGATGCGCCGAGAAGTAAAAGCCGAACGCCTCCTTCTCCTGCGCCATGCGCTCGCTCTGTACCCAGTCGGCATTGCTCGGCAGCGGCACATCGGCGTGGGCCGCATCATCTCCGCCGAACAGCCCGCCCTGCCCGCTCTCTCGCATGTCGGCCGCCTTCGCCGCCACGGTCAGGATGGTCTCGGCGGCGGCATGCACCACACCGCGATCCAGCCCAAGGCCGTCAAACGCGCCGGCCGCCGAGAGGCTCTCCAACTGCCGCCGGTTGAGCAGGCGCGGCTCGATCCTGCCGGCAAAATCGTCGAGATCGCGGAACGGACCGTTTTGCTCCCGTTCCTCCACCAGCGTTTCCATCGCCTTCTCGCCCACACCCTTGAGGCCGCCGAGCGCATAGCGCACTGCGTAGCGGGTGGGGTCGGCCGGGTCCGGCTCCACGGTGAAGTCGGCCGCGCTCACATTGATATCCGGCGCCAGGCAGGTCAGCCCCATGCGCCGCATATCGTCCACGAACACGCACAGCTTGTCGGTCTGGTGGATGTCGAACGCCATGGAGGCGGCGTAGAATTCCGCCGGATAGTGCGCCTTGAGCCACGCCGTCTGGTAGGCGAGCAGCGCGTAGGCGGCCGCGTGGCTCTTGTTGAAGCCGTAGCCGGCGAACTTGTCGATCAGGTCGAACAGCTCGTTGGCCTTCTTCTCGCCGATCTTGTTGCCCTTGCACCCTTCCACGAAGGTGGCGCGCTGCGCGTCCATCTCGGCCTTGATCTTCTTGCCCATGGCGCGGCGCAGCAGGTCCGCACCGCCGAGCGAGTAGCCGGCGAGGATCTGCGCCGCCTGCATCACCTGCTCCTGATAGACGAAGATGCCGTAGGTCTCGTTCAGCACCGGCTCCAGCAACGGGTGCGGATAGTCGATCTCCTCCTCGCCGTTCTTGCGGCGGCCGAACAGCGGGATGTTGTCCATCGGCCCCGGCCGGTAGAGCGAGACGAGCGCGATGATGTCGCCGAAGTTGGTCGGCTTCACGGCGGCCAGCGTCTTGCGCATGCCTTCCGATTCAAGCTGGAACACGCCCACCGTGTCGCCCCGCTTGAGTAGATCGTAAACCGCCTGATCGTCCCAGCTCAGCGCGTTAAGGTCCACCTCCGCCCCGCGCCCGGCGATCAGTTGCACCGCGCGCTGCAACACGGAGAGCGTCTTGAGGCCGAGGAAATCGAACTTCACCAGCCCCGCCGTCTCGACATATTTCATGTCGAACTGCGTCACCGGCATGTCGGACTTGGGGTCGCGGTAGAGCGGCACCAGCTTGCTCAGCGGCCGGTCGCCGATCACCACGCCGGCGGCGTGGGTGGAGCTGTTGCGCGGCAGCCCCTCCAGCATCATCGCCTGATCGACCAGCCGCCTGATCTGCGAGTCCGCCTTATATTCCGCCACGAATTCGGCCGAGCCGTTCATGGTCCGCTGGAGCGTCCACGGGTCGGTCGGATGGTTCGGCACCAGCTTGGCGAGCCGGTCCACCTGATTATACCCCATCTGGAGCACGCGGCCGGTATCCTTGAGCGCCGCGCGCGCCTTCAGCGTGCCGAAGGTGATGATCTGCGCGACATGGTCGTAGCCATATTTCTTCTGCACGTAGCGGATCACCTCGCCGCGCCGCGTTTCGCAGAAGTCGATGTCGAAGTCCGGCATCGAGACGCGCTCGGGATTGAGGAAGCGCTCGAACAGCAGGCCCAGCTTGAGCGGATCGAGATCGGTGATGGTGAGCGCCCAGGCGACCACCGAGCCGGCGCCCGATCCGCGCCCCGGCCCCACCGGAATATCCTGCGCCTTCGCCCATTTGATGAAGTCGGCCACGATCAGGAAGTAGCCGGGGAAACCCATCTGGTTGATGATCCCCAACTCGTAATTCAGCCGGTCGACATAATGCTGGCGCTCGTCCGGATCGGTCACGCCGATCTTGGCCAGCCGTGCGTCCAACCCCGCCTCGGCATCCACCCGCAACTGCCGCTCCTCGCCCTCCCGGTCGCCGGCAAGGCTGGGGAGGATCGGCTTGCGCTTGGGCGCCCGCACCGCGCAGCGCCGCGCGACGACCAGCGTGTTGGCGATCGCTTCGGGCAGGTCCGCAAACAGGTCGACCATCGCATCGGCCGGCTTCATCCAGCTCTGCTGCGAGCTTTTCGGCCGATCATCGCTTTCGACATAGCTGCTGTTGGCGATGCAGAGCAGAACGTCATGCGCGCCGTGGAAATCCGCATCCGCGTAGCAGGCCGGGTTGGTAGCGACGATCGGCAGGCCGCGCGCATAAGCGAGGTCGAGCAGCGCGCCCTCCGCCTGCTCCATCACCGGATCGCCCGCGCGCGACAGCTCGATATAGAGCCGGTCGCCGAACAGCGCCTGCAACCGGCCGAGATAGGTGCCGGCCGCCTCCGGCTGGTCCTCGGCCAGCAATCGCGCCAGCGCGCCTTCCCCGGACGCGGTCAGACAGATCAGCCCCTCGGCATGAGCGGCGAGCGTCTCCATGGCGACATGCGCCTCCGCCTCGACCGGCCGCTCGACATGCGCCTGGCTGACCAGCGCGCAGAGATTGTCGTAGCCGGTCTCATCCTGCGCGAGCAGCACCAGCCAGTCGAGCACCAGCGGCACCGTCTCCGGCCGGTCCGGCCGCGCCACGGCCAGCGTCACGCCGATGATCGGCTGCACCCCCGCCTTGGCCGCCGCGTCGGAGAAGGACATGGCCGCATAAAGCCCGTTGCGGTCCGTCAGCGCGGCAGCCGGGAAGCCCAGGTCCTTCGCCCGCGCCGCAAGCTGCTTGGGCGAGATGGCGCCCTCCAGCAGCGTGTAGGCCGAGAGGTTGCGGAGCGGAACATAGGGCGCATGAGCCATGGCGCTCCTTATGTGGCGCGGGGCCGGCGCAACACAAGCCATTCCCGGCCGCGCGGCGCACTTGTCCACAGGCTTTTGCCGTCGCGACCCTAAATCCTTGCCCCTACGCCTGAATCATGATCCAATCAGGCCGCCAACTCACTGTGGGGGAGTGTGCCATGTCAGTCGAAACACCCGAAAATCCCGTAGGCTCCATCGCCGCCCGCGCCAAGGCCATCATCCTCAAGCCAAAGGAGGAATGGCCGGTCATCGAGCGCGAGACCGCATCGAGCGGGGAGATCTTCACTCGCTACGCCCTGCCGCTGGCTGCCATCGGCCCGGTCGCGACCTTTCTGGGCGGCCAGATCTTCGGTTACGGCGCGTTCGGCGTCAGCTTCAAGCCGTCACTCATTGGCGGCTTGTCGCAGGCGGTCATAAGCTACGTCCTGTCGCTGGTCGGCCTGTTCGTCATCTGCTTCGTCGCCGACAAGCTGGCGCCCAATTTTGGCGGTCAGGCCAGTTCGCGCAACGCCTTCAAACTGGTCGTCTACTCGATGACCGCGGGCTGGCTGGCGAGCATCTTCGGCCTCATCCCGTCGCTCTCCATCCTCGCCGTCGTCGGCCTCTACTCCTTCTACCTGTTCTACACCGGCGCCGGCCCGCTGATGAAGATACCGGCGGACAAGACGCTGACCTACACCATCGTCACCGTCATCTGCGTGATCGTGCTCTACATCGTCATCGGCATGCTCACCGCCGGCCTCTCGCGTATGATCGGCATAGGCGGCCCGAACTACGGTGCCGTGACGCAGAGCACCGAAGGCGGCACCGTCTCCATCCCCGGCGTCGGCACGATCGACACCAGCAAGATCGAGCAGGCAGCCAAGGACATGGAAAGCGCGGCCGCAGCGGGCGACGGCAAGGCGGTCGAGCCGGCGGCGTTGCAGGCGCTTCTCCCGGCCAGCATCGGCAGCTACCGGCGCACCGCCGTCGAGAGCATGCGCGCCGGCCCCGGCAGCCAGGCCGAGGGCACCTATGAGGCGGGCGACAAAAGCTTCACCCTCAAGATCACCGATGCCGCCGTGATGGGCGCCATGGCCGGGCTGGGCGCGGCCTTCGGCGTCGAATCGAATAAGGAGGATGCCGACAGCTACGAGCGCACCTCCACCAAGGACGGCAATCTCGTCGTCGAGAAGTGGGACCGCGCCGCGCAGAACGGCAGCTTCATGACGATGATCGCCAAGCGCTTCATGATCGAGGCGGACGGCGATGCCGCCAGCATCGACGAGCTGAAGGCGGCCGTCGCCACCATCGACGCGGGCAAGCTCGCGGCGCTCACCCGGAGCTGAACGAGGGGCGGCGCTGCGTGGGTGAAGGCTGGGACGGCAAGCCTGTCCTCCCACGCGACCCCAAGCCGCGCGTGGGATAGCCGATCCGCGTCTCGAAACCGGGAGAGAGCGCCCACCCAAGGAGGATCGTGAACGGAGGGATCAGTCTCTCCGTCCACCTGAGCTTGTCGCAGGCCCCTTCTTCACACTTCGCAAGCTCAAGAGAAGCCATCCCGCAGCAACTCAGGACAATATTTCGACCAACTCACGGCGAACGGGTCTATCTGGTCACGGTCCCCTCAAGCATGAGAAATAATGAGCTCCGGCGCAGGCAGGAGCCAAGGCGGCAAGCCACCATCGCTGACCCCTGCACACCCGCCTGCGCGGGAGCACGCGCATCCCGTTATGGAAGTAGCCGCCAAACCGGACCTTCTGCCCTCACCACTCCAGCTCGGTCCCATCATAGGCATAGAACCGCCCGGTCCGCCCGAGATCGAGATCGTCCAGCACCTTGCGGATACCCGCCGCGCTGGTTTCCACCGCAAGGTCGGCGCCGGGGCCGCCCATGTCGGTGCGCACCCAGCCGGGATGCAGCGCGGCAACAGCGATGCCCTCCTCCTTGAGATCGCCCGCAAGGCACTGGAACACCTTGTTCACCGCCGCCTTGGAAGCGCGATAGGCGACGAAATTGGGCTGGGTCGACCGGAACGATCCCATCTGGCTGGAGACGACCGCAACCCGTGCCTGCCCCGCCGCCCGCAAATTGGGGAGCAGCGCCTGCACCACGCGCAGCGGCCCCAGCACATTGGTATCGAGCACCGCGAGAAAGCCGGGGAAGTCCATCTCGGTCGCGCTCTGCTTCTCCGGTCCGATCACGCCGGCATTGGCGATGACGAGGTCGATCGGCCGCCCTGCCAGCGCCTTCGCCAGCGCCGCGGCCGAGGCATCGTCCGTCACGTCGAGCGGCCGCGTTTCGCCAATCTCCTCGCCGGCCTTGTCCGTTCCGCGCATACAGCGGATGACGTCATGGCCCTCCGCCGCATATTGCCGCGCCAGTTCGAGCCCGATCCCGCGATTGGCGCCGGCGATGAGGATGGTGGCCATGTCGTGCTCCTGTTGCTGCCTGCGCCCATGGAGGGAGCGCCTCGTGTGGCTATGAGTTTATGCGGCAGACCGCGAGTCATGTCATCCCGGTCGTTGCAGGGGGCCGCTCACTTATCAAACGCGGCGGAGAGGCCGGCGCGGCATGGTCAATCAGGCCTGTGCCGTTTGGAAGGACCCGCCGTGCTTCCGCGAAGGCAGGAGCCCTGGACGAGAGGGCACTGCGGCTGGGCCCTGGACTCCTGCCTTCTCAGGAGAACGGTAGGGTTGAGGAGGACGGGGCAGTCGCCAATTCCCCCTTTTTATCGGGATGGATATATGCCGCGCCGGCCTCTGCGCTGCGCTCGACAGGAACGGAAGAATGCGCCCAACCGGACAACGCCCTTGGGCGCCCAAACCTACCCTCAATCCAGCACGCCGTCATGCAGCCGCACGATGCGGTCCATCCGCGCCGCCAGCCGCTCATTGTGCGTGGCGATCAGCGCCGCCGAGCCCTGCTCGCGCACGAGCCGGATGAACTCGTCCAGCACGATGTCGGCGGTGCGCTCATCCAGATTGCCGGTCGGCTCGTCGGCCAGCACCAGCGCCGGCCGGTTAGCGAGGGCCCGTGCCACCGCGACGCGCTGCTGCTCGCCGCCGGAAAGCCGGCTCGGCTTGTGATCGAGCCGCTCGGCCAGTCCCAGACTGGTGAGCAGGCTCGCCGCGCGCGCCCGCGCCTCGTCCGGCGTCTTGCCGAGGATGAGTTGCGGCAGGATCACATTCTCGATTGCGCTGAAATCCGGCAGCAGATGGTGGAACTGATAGACGAAGCCCAGCTTCTCGCGCCGTAGCCGTGTCCGCCCGTCGCTTCCCTCGCCGGCCACCTCCAAGCCGCACAGGCGGATCGAGCCGCCATAGCCCCCTTCGAGCAGGCCCACGGCTTGCAGCATGGTCGACTTGCCGCTGCCCGAGGCGCCCAACAACGCCACGATCTCGCCCGATGCCACGGTCAGGTCCACCCCGCGCAGCACGTCGATCTTTGCGCTGCCCTGCGTGAAGGTGCGTGAGAGCGCGGAGACGGCGAGCACCTCACTCATAGCGCAGCACCTGCACCGGGTCGGTATTGGCGGCCTTGTAGGCGGGGTAGAGCGTGGCGAGGAAGCTGAAGCCCACCGCCATCAGGCAGATACTGCCAATCTCCAGCGGATCGGGCTTGGAGGGGAGCGTAGTGAGGAATCGGATCGACGGGTCCCAGATTTGCTGGCCGGTCAGCATCTGCACGCCATCCAATATTCCCTGCCGGAAATAGAGGATGATGAAGCCCAGCCCCAGCCCCGCCAGCATGCCCAGCGAGCCGATCGCCACGCCTACGGTCACGAAGATGCGCAGCAGGCTGCTCCGCGTCGCCCCCATGGTGCGCAGGATGGCAATATCGCGCGTTTTG
This sequence comes from Sphingobium sp. 66-54, assembly GCA_001899715.1. Lineage (GTDB taxonomy): Bacteria > Pseudomonadota > Alphaproteobacteria > Sphingomonadales > Sphingomonadaceae > Sphingobium. Next base: position 258,927 of record MKWI01000016.1, on the reverse strand, counting down.
GCCCGCACCAGCATGATGAGCGAGGAGAGAATGTTGAACACCGCCACCAGAATGATGAGCGAGAGGATGACGAAGGAGACCACCCGGTCTACCTGCAACGCCTCGAACAGGCTGGAGTTCATCTGCCGCCAGTCGATCACGATCGCCCGGCCCTCCACCGCCTTGGCCAGTGGCGCCATAAACTCGCCGATCCGGTCCGGGTCGCTCGTCTGCACCTCCACCATGCCCACCTTGTCGCCGAGCAGCAGCAGCGTCTGCGCGTCCTGCATCGGCATGATGATGAACGCCTTGTCATAATCGTAGATACCGATCTCGAAGATGGCGCCGATCTCATAGGGGATCTGGCGCGGCATCGTGCCGAACGGCGTGGAGCGGCCGGAAGGATTGATGACGGTGATCGTCTGCCCCAGCGTCGCGCCGAGATTCTCCGCTAGCCGCGAGCCGATCGCCACCTTGCCGCTGCCGGCGCGGATTGCGTCCAGCGAGCCGGCGACCACCTTGGCCTTGAGCGAAGGATTGTCGCGGATATCGTGCTCGGTCATCCCACGGATCAGCGCCGCCTCCGCGCGACCCTGATAGATGGCGAGCAGCGGCTGCTCGATGAGCGGGGTCACACTGGTCACGCCGGGCGTCTTGCGCGCCTGCGCCGCGATGTCCTGCCAGTTGTCGAGCCGGCCGCCATAGCCCTGCACCACGGCATGGCCATTGAGCCCGACGATCTTGTCGAACAGCTCCGCGCGGAAGCCGTTCATCACGCTCATCACCACGATCAGCGCGGCCACGCCCAGCATCACCGCGATCAGGCTGATCGAGGCGACCATGAAGATGAACCCCTCCCCCTTGCCGGGCAGCAGGTAGCGCCGGGCGATCATCTTTTCGTAGCGGGAGAGGATCATGAGGCTGCGGAGGTCTCGCTGGGGGTCCGCGCCTGCTTATGGCGCGCGTGGAGCGGTGGCAAGGGGCGTCCGTCCGCACGAGCGGAAACCAGCCCTGAAACCGGCCATGCCGTAAGGTTAACCGCGCTGGAGGCATCTGTTGCGGAATTGGCACAGATGGCGAGGCAATTGATTGACGGATCAACTTGCCCCGTGACAGCGCCCGGCGGCTCGCCTAGCTTCCGGGCCGAAACACAGGCTTTTCATAGCAGGCCGTGGTTCAGGGAGATCGCATTCCCGCCTTTACGCTTGAGGGGGCCGTAAGGTGAGTGGAGCGCGATCCCAAAGGGGGAGACGATTATTCGTCCACGGGCGCCCGGATCGGCAACGATCTGGGCGCTTAGTCCTTTTGGACAACAAGCCGCCCAAAGCCTGACCCCACGGCAGCGCCTCCACTTTCCCAATCCCTTCCCAAACCAAACCCCGTTCGCCCCGAGCCTGTCGAAGGCTCGTCCCTTTTTCCTCAAGGCTTCCCAAAAAAAAACGCCCCCTTCGACAAGCTCAGGCCGAACGGGATTCTCCCGCGAAGGCAGGCTTGCGCCACACCTTCAAGGACGCGAGCGTCCGCCCGACCTCCCCCTTTCAATGCGCTCTCCCTTCCGTTCGTGTCGAGCGTAGTCGAGACACGCCAAGCGCCATTTCCTATCTCTCGACAGCAACAGTCGCGGGTGCATGGGGCAAGTACACCCTCTCCTCCCATCCGTCCGCGCCCCCCTTGAAAGCCCACATCCCGCCCATATCTGGGAGGCATCCGGTCGCCGCTTTTGGGGCCGGATGATGCACCGGGCGCCGCTTTCGGGTCCGGCATCGCACTTCAAACACGCTCCAGCAGGAGGATTTGACCATGCGTGGCTTTGACTTGACCCCTTACCGCCGCACCACCGTCGGCTTCGACCGTCTGTTCGACCTCATCGAGAACAGCGCGCGCCTTCAACAGGTGGATAACTATCCGCCCTACAACATTGAACGGCTTGAGGAAGATCGCTACCGCGTGACGCTCGCCGTCGCCGGGTTCAAGCCGGATGAGATCGACATCACGGCGCAGCAGAATCTGCTTCAGATCACCGGCCGCAAGGCCGAGAGCACAGACGGCGAACGCGGCAGCTATCTGCACCTCGGCATCGCCAATCGCGGGTTCGAGCGCCGCTTCGAGCTGGCCGACTTCGTCCGCGTCGAGCGCGCCGACCTCGCCGATGGCCTGCTCATCGTCGATCTGGTCCGCGAGGTCCCCGATGCGATGAAACCGCGCAAGATCGCTATCAACGGCAAGGGCGCGGTCGTCGAGCATCCCGCCGTCGAGCAGCAGGCGGACAAGAACGCCGCCTGAGCAGACTCACAGTTCCCAAGCGGAGGGCGTCCGGGCAACCGGGCGCCCTTTTTCGTTCAGGGCGTGGCCGCGACGCGATAATGGTAGCCATATGGCTCGCGCGAAATCCCCATGCTCCGATAAAGCCGAAGCGCCGCTTCATTATGCGCCATTACCTGCAACGCGGCATAGCCCGCACCTTGCCGCCACGCCCCGGAGATGAGGGCCGAGAGGCAGCCGTCCCTCCCAAACGGAGAGGCTAGCCGTTGCGCGGCCTGCATGACAATGCCGCTCTGGTATCGAACCGCCAGCCAAATCCCGGCGGGCGCCTCCGGTCAAACCAACCGGCTCTGCTTCACCGCCGCCTCGATGAAGCTGCGGAACAACGGATGCGGGTCGAACGGTTTGGATTTCAGCTCGGGATGGAACTGCACGCCGATGAACCACGGATGGTCCGGCCGCTCGACGATCTCGGGCAGCGCGCCATCCGGCGACATGCCGGAGAAGATCAGCCCACCCGTTTCCAACGGTTCCCGATAACGCGCATTCACCTCGTAGCGGTGGCGGTGGCGCTCGCTGATATCCTCGGTGCCGTAGATGCCCGCCACCATACTGTTCCCGGTGAGCTTTGCCGGGTAGGCCCCCAGCCGCATGGTGCCGCCCAGGTCGGTGCCGGCATGGCGCCGCTGCAAGCCTTCCTTGCTCATCCACTCGGTGATGAGGCCGACCACCGGCTCGTCGGTCGGGCCGAACTCGGTGGTGGAGGCGTGAGCGATCCCCGCCGTGTTGCGCGCGCCCTCGATGCACGCCATCTGCATGCCGAGGCAGATGCCGAAAAACGGCACGTTGCGCTCGCGGGCGAAACGCACGCTGGCGATCTTGCCTTCCGATCCGCGCACGCCGAAACCGCCGGGCACGAGGATGCCGTGCATCGGCTCAAGCTGCGCGGCGATGTCGCTCTCCGTCGCCTCGAACAGCTCGGCGTCCAGCCACTGGATCTTCACCTTGACGCGGTTGGCGAGACCGCCGTGCATCAGCGCCTCGTGCAGCGACTTATAGGCATCCGGCAGGCCGACATATTTGCCGACCACGCCGATCGTCACCTCGCCCTCCGGGTGATCGTAGCGCTCCATGATGTCCTGCCAGCGGGCAAGGTCCGGCTCGCGGGCGCCCTCGATCCCGAAGGCTTCCAGCACCGCCCGGTCCAGCCCTTCCCGGTGATATTGCACCGGCACCGCATAGATGCTGCGCGCATCCAGCGCCGGGATGACGGCTTCCTTGCGGACGTTGCAGAACAGGGCGATCTTGGCCTGCTCGCTATCCGGCAGCGGCTGCTCGCACCGGCAGAGCAGGATATCCGGCTGAATACCGAGCGAGGTCAGTTCGCGCACGCTGTGCTGCGTCGGCTTGGTCTTCAGCTCGCCGGCCGCCGCGATGTAAGGCACCAGCGTCACATGCACGAAGATCGACTGGAGCGGTCCCAGCTCGTTGTGGAGTTGGCGGATCGCCTCCATGAACGGCAGGCTCTCGATATCGCCCACCGTGCCGCCGATCTCGCAGAGCACGAAATCCACGTCATCGGTCTCGGCCAGCGCGAACGCCTTGATCTCGTCGGTGACGTGCGGGATCACCTGCACCGTCGCACCGAGATAGTCGCCGCGCCGCTCCTTCTGGATGATCGTCTGGTAGATGCGCCCTTGCGTGACGTTGTCCGCCTGTCGGCTGGCAACGCCGGTGAAGCGCTCATAGTGGCCGAGATCGAGGTCGGTCTCCGCCCCGTCATCCGTCACATAAACTTCGCCATGCTGATAGGGCGACATCGTGCCGGGATCGACGTTCAGATACGGGTCGAACTTGCGAGTGCGGACCTTGTAGCCACGCGCCTGCAAGAGCGCCCCGAGGGACGCGGCCATAAGACCCTTGCCAAGCGAAGAGACCACGCCGCCGGTGATGAAAATGAACCGCGCCATGGGAGAGAAGGCTTAAGCTGAACCCGTGCAGGAGGGCAAGCGGACGAATCCGCTTTCCGTGAAAAAATATTGCGCGGCGCCTTATTGGGCGAGCGGAACGGCTTGATTTTGCGTGGCGGGCGCCTGTGCATCACCGGAAGCGGCGGCGGCCGCGCCCGAGAGCGCATCCCCCTCCGCAGGCGGCGCCGGAGCCGCCGGTTCGCTGGTCGTCGTCTTGCCGACCAGCGAGGTATCCACGCTGGCCGCGCGGTGCTGCGTGGCGGCGAGAACCGCCAGAATGATGCTCATGCCAACGAAGGCCGAAGCAAGGATCGTCGTCAGCCGCGTCATGAAATCCGCCGCGCCCCGCGCCGACATCAGCCCCGACGGCCCACCGCCACCGCCCATGCCGAGCCCGCCCCCTTCCGAGCGCTGCATCAGGATGACCGTGACCAGCACGAAGGCGATGATGCCCTGAACGACAAGAAGGAAGGTGAACAGCATGGGTGGCAGATATGTCCGAAATATGTTTGGAGCAAGCGCCCTTAGCGCCGAACGCGTAGCGCTTCAACCATAGCCGGCGTGGGACCGGGCGATAACGCTTCGCCAGACGAGAGCATTTTCCCCCACGCCGCAGTCACTCTTATCCGTGCTCCTGCGCAGGCAGGAGCCCAGGACGGCTACGAACACCGGCGCCCACCCAAGCCCGCAACCTCACCCGTGGAAATAATCGTACACCGTCTGCGCCACGGCCGATGAGATGCCCGGCGCGCGCTGGAGATCGTCCAGGCTGGCGTTGCGCACCGCCCCCGCCGTCCCGAAATGCATCAGCAGCGCCCGTTTGCGCGCGGGGCCGATGCCGGGAACTTCGTCCAGCGAGCTGACCGTGATCGCCTTGCTGCGCTTCTGCCGGTGTGCGCCGATGGCGAAGCGGTGCGCCTCGTCGCGCAGCCGCTGGAGGTAGAACAGCACCGGATGGTTGACCGGCAGGGTGATCTCGCGCCCGTCGAGCAGGTGGAACACCTCACGCCCCTCACGGCCATGGTGCGGGCCCTTGGCCACACCGACCATCGGCACATCCTCCACGCCCATTTCCTCCAGCACCGCGCGGGCGGCGTTGAGCTGTCCCCGCCCGCCGTCGACCAGCACGAGATCGGGCCACTCTCCCGAGTCGCGCGCCGGGTCCTCCTCCTGCGCGCGGGCGAAGCGCCGCTCGAACACCTCGCGCATCATACCGAAGTCGTCGCCCGGCACCGTCTCCGCGCGCTTGATGTTGAACTTGCGATACGCGTTCTTGCGGAAGCCCTCCGGCCCGGCGACGATCATCGCGCCGAGCGCATTGGTGCCCTGGATATGGCTGTTGTCGTAAACCTCGATGCGGTCCGGCGGTCCTTCCAGCGCGAACAGGTCGGCAATCTCGGCGAGAATCTTGCCCTGCGCGCTGCTCTCCGCCTGCCGCCGTTCCAGCGCCTCCACCGCATTGCGCTGCGCCTGCCGGATCAGCTTCATCCGCTCGCCCCGTTGCGGCGTCTCAATCCGCACCTTGCGGCCGATCCGCTGGGTGAACGCCTCGGTCAGCACCAGCAGGTCGGCCGGTTCGCGGTCGGTAAGGATCAGCTTGGCGGGCGGCACATCCTCGTAGAATTGCGCCATGAACTGGGCGAGCACCTCGTCCTCCCCCACCTCGGCGGTGTGGACGGGGAAGAAGCTGCGGTGCCCCCAATTCTGCCCGCCCCGGATGAAGAAGGCCTGGATGCACATGCCACCGTTCCTGCTCGCCATCGCGAAGATGTCGGCATCGCCCAGCCCCTCGGCATTGATCGCCTGGCTACCCTGGATGAAGGTGAGCGCCTTGAGCCGGTCGCGATAGACAGCCGCCATCTCGTAATCGAGCGCCGCGGCCGCCGCGTTCATCGCATCGCCGAGCTTGGCCTGCACCTTGGTCGATTTGCCGCCGAGGAAATCGCGCGCATCCGCCATCAGCTCGGCATAGTCCGCCTCGCTGATCCGGCCCACGCACGGCGCCGAGCAGCGCTTGATCTGGTAGAGCAGGCAGGGGCGCGAGCGATTGTTGAAGAAACTGTCGGTGCAGCTCCGCAGCAGGAACAGCTTTTGCAGCGCATTCAGCGTCCGCCGCACCTGCCCCGCGCCGGCGAACGGCCCGTAATATTGCCCCTTGATCTTGCGCGCGCCGCGATGGAGCTGGATGCGGCCGAAGGCATGGTCCTCACGCAGCAGGATGAACGGGAAGCTCTTGTCGTCGCGCAGCAGCACATTGTAGGGTGGCCGGAACCGCTTGATGAGCTGCGCCTCCAGCAGCAGCGCCTCGGCCTCGCTCTGGGTGGTGACGATGGTCATCGAGCGGGTCTGCGAGACCATGCGCTGCAACCGCCTGGGCAGCCGCTCGACCTGCACGTAATTATTCACCCGGTTGCGCAGCGCCCGCGCCTTGCCGACATAGAGCACGTCGCCCCGCGCATCGAGCATGCGATAGACGCCGGGCCGCGCCCGCAGCGTGCGCAGCGTCTCGCGGATCGCCGCGACCCCCGCCTCGATGTCTGGCGCGTCGCTGCCCCGCACGGTATAAGTGGCGCGCTCCTCGTTGAAGCGATCCGGCGATGAGGGGCTGTCGACCATGATCGCGATTTAGGCACCCCGCGCGGCTTGGGCAACTCGGCAACGGCCCCTATCACCGGACGCGGACAAGACGGGAGAGAGACCATGAAACCTGCCCTGCTCGGCGCCTGCGCCGCCTTTGCCCTCGGGACGATGGCCCTCGCGCCCGCGCCGCTGGCCGCCCAGGCGCACGATCATGCCCATGCCGCCGCCGCCGCGCCCGCCGTTTCCGGCGCCATCGCCGCCGCGCTGGCCGACTCCAGGCGCCCCAAGGTCGATGTCGACCGCGACGCCGCCCGCCATCCCGGCCAGTTGCTCGCCTTCGCCGGAATCAAGCCCGGCATGAAGGTGGCGGACGTGATGATGGGCGGCGGCTATTTCACCCGCATCCTCGCCGGCGCGGTCGGTCCGCAAGGCAAGATCTACGGCTATCAGGCGGCCGAGTTCATCGGCTTCCGCCCCGCTTATGGCGATGAGCAGAAGGCGGTCGTCGCCGACTACCCGGCCGTCACCCCGCTCAATATGCCGCTGGCGGAGATCGCCTTCCCCGAGAAGCTGGACGCGATCATTACCGTGCAGAATTACCACGATCTGCACCTCGGCAACTTCCCGCCCGATCTGGCGAGCACGGTCGGCAAGCGCCTCTACGACGCGCTCAAGCCCGGCGGTACGCTGCTCGTCGTCGATCACGTCGCCAATACGGACCCCGGCTTCACCGTCCCCGCCAAGCTTCACCGCATCGACCCTGCCGCCGCCCGCGCCGAGATCGAGAAGGCCGGCTTCACCTTTGCCGGCGAATCGAAGCTGCTCGCCGACCCCGCCGATCCGCACGACAAAAACGTGTTCGACCCCGCCATTCGCGGCAAGACCGACCAGTTCGTCTATCTGTTCAAAAAGCCGGGCTGAGGCCCACCGAAGCCAGAGCGGGATTGCGACCAAAGAGACCGAGCGGAGAGGGAAGCAACCACCAGTGCTCTTGCGCAGGCAGGAGCCTAGGACCCAGCCGGAGTTCCCTGTCGCCCTGGGCTCCTGCCTGCGCAGGAGCACGGTGTCCCTCGGGATAAGACGACACCCACCGCCCGCACCTGAATTCCACGAAAAAGGCCGGGAGGGGATCGCCCACCCGGCCTTTTCACATCACCATCAATGCGCCTTTAGTGCGCGATCTTGGCGATCACATCGTCAACCAGCGTCTTGTCCGCCTTGGCGTCGTGCGTCTGCGTGAGCAGCACGGCGGCGGCGGACGTGGCGGCCGCAGCCGCCCGCGCCCGCACGTCGGCGATCGCGGCGCGCTCGGCCGCGCCAATCTTGTCCTCGGCCATCTTCCGCCGGCGGGCAACCAGATCGGCCGCTTCGGCCTCGACTGCGCCGATCAGCTCAGCGGCTTCGGTCTTGGCTTGCGCGAGGATCGCCTTGGCCTCCTCCGCGCTTTGCGCCTGCTTCGCCTTCACCTCGGCGAGCAGCGTTTCGGCTTCCGCGCGCAGGGCCTTGGCCCGGTCAAGCTCCTTCACCGTCTCGGCGATGCGCTTGTCCAGCCCAGAGGCGATCAGCCTGGGTGCCTTGAGGACGAAGATCGCCACCAGGATGAAGATCGTCAGGCCGGCATAGACCCAGAATTCCGGGCCGGCCGGCGAGAAGGCGCTTTCGTGATGCTCCGCCCCGCCATGGGCCTCGGTCAGAGCGACGACTGTCTCATCGTTTGCCATGGTTCGATCCTACCCCGCCAGCGCCGCTTTGGCGGCCTTGGCGGCATCGGTGGCGGCGGGCCGCGCACCGGTGAAACGCTCGACGATGGAGGCAGCGGCATCCGCCGCGATCGCCTCGACTTCCGCGACGGCTGCATCGCGCGCGGTCTCCAGTGCACGCTGCGCTTCGGAGAGGCGGGCGCCGATATCGCCGTCGGCCGCGGCCAGCCGGGCTTCGAGACTCCGCTGCGCCTCGGCGCGTGCGCCGGCAAGCGTCGCGCGGGCCTCATCCCGTGCCGAGCCGAGCCCGGCGAGATAGGCCTGCGTGACCTCGTCGGCCTCGCCCTTCGCCGTTTCGGCCGCCCCGATATCGCCGATCACCCGGTCCTCGCGGTCCTGCATGACCTTGCCGAGCTTCGGCAGGGTCGCCCGGACCACGACGAAGTAGAGCACGGCGAAGATGAAGCCGAGCCAGGCAAGTTGCGGCAGAAAATAAGCGAAATTAAATTGAGGCATGGCCGATCCCGATCATGGTCCGGCGGAGGGAGGCTAAGCCGCCTCCGCCGGGGCCCGTCTGTCGATTAGGAGAAGGCGAGCGCCAGCGCGACGACCGCCGCGATCAGGCCCAGAGCCTCGGTCACGGCGAAGCCGAAGATCAGCCGGCCGCCCATCTTGGCGTCCGCCTCGGGGTTGCGCACGGCGCCGTTCAGATACTGGCCGAACACCGAGCCCACGCCGATGGCGGCAAGGCCAGCGCCCACCGCCGCGAGACCGGCGCCAATCACCCGTGCAGATTCTGCGTCCATGTTAAAAATCCCTTCTGTCTCTGTTCAATTGGAGGTTCAGTGAAGATTGATCGCGTCGTTGAGATACAGCGACGCAAGCAGCGCGAAAACATAGGCCTGGACGACCGCGATCAGCAGCTCCAGCGCGGAGAGCGCTACGTTCACGCCCAGCGGCACAATGCCGAAGACGTAGGGCAGCGCCTGGAACGAGCCGAGCGAGACCACGAAGGTGCCGAACACCTTGAGCAGCACGTGCCCGGCGGTCATGTTGGCGAACAGTCGGATGGCGAGGGTGAACGGCCGGCTGAGGAAGCTCAGAAATTCGATCACGAACACGAAGGCGCCGAGCGCGATATTCGAGCCGTGCGGCCAGAACAGGCTGAAGAAATGCAGCCCATGGCGCCAGAAGCCGACAATGCACACGGTGATGAACACGATGCAGGCGAGCCCCAGCGTCACCGCGACGTGGCTGGTCGGCGTGAAGGCACCCACCCATGGGATCAGGCCGAGCAGGTTGCACACCAGCACGAACATGAAGATCGCGAAGATCAGCGGCGCGAACCGGCGCCCTTCCGGCCCGACATTGTCGTCGAGCATCTTCCTCACGAAATCATAGACATATTCGACGGCGGCCTGCCAGCGGTTCGGCACGAGCTGCGGCCTCGACGCGCCGATGAACAGGAACACCGAAATCACGCCCAGCGCGATCGCCATCCACAAGGCGCTGTTGGTGAACGAGAGGTCGTAACCGCCAACCTCGATCGGGTGGAGGGTCTCGATCTCGAACTGTTCCATCGGGCCGGCCATGGTCGGTCGTCAATCCTTCTCGTCGTTATCCGGGTCGGCGTCGAACTGGCCGGACGCCTTGAGCGCGCTGCGCACGCCCGCGGCAAAACCGAGGATGAGCATGATAATCAGCCCCCACGGCGCTGTCCCGGCGAAGCGGTCGATCATCCAGCCGATGAACGCGCTCACCAGCACGGCGCCGACAAACTCGATCCCGATCGCCCAGCCCCTGCCTTCGGCCCGCCCCTCGGCGTCGCTTATTCCGCGCTGATGCGCCGCCTTGGCGTCCGCAATGCGCTTGTCAAGCTCGTCCTTGGGGCTTTCTTCCGTCAAGTCCCGCAAATCCCGTAAAATTACGCCCCGATGAGACAGGGCCATGCGTGCCCGCCCAAGACGGTCGGAGCGCGGTCCCTGTAGAAAGGCCCGCAAGGGGAGTCAACCGCCGCACCGCCCCGATGGGGAAGGAGATGGCTCTCAGCGGAACGCCGCCCGCCGCGCCGCCCAGCCACGGGGCCTATGCACCGTCCGGTCCCGCGCGCATGGGCAGTCTTTCCGTCCCGCGCCGCGCATCACCCGGTGCCGGGAGCGCGAGCTGGCGCGTAATTCCCATGGGGGCAGCCCTCGCCGCCCCGGCTCTTTTGGCGGGCTCCTACTTCCCCGCCGCCGCGCAATAATCCGGCAGGGCGATCGGGCCGGCACCCTTGGTCTGCCAGTCGCCGGCGCCGATGCGGTAGATCTGCCCCTGCGAGACGCGGCCCGCCAGCGTCTGGCAGCCGGTGACAGCGGCCATGTCCTGCACGGTGACACCGCGCTTGGCGGCAAGGTCCGTATAAGCCGCGCGGCGCTTGATGTTGAGCGCGTCCACGGCCGCGCGGACATCGCTGCCCACCGATCCCTTGATGCCGAGATAACCGTCGGCCTGCTCGCCCACCGTACCGGCGGCCTTGGCGGCGCTGATGACGGCGTCCTGCGCGAAGGCCGGCGCCGTGCCCAGCGTGCTCAGCCCCAAAAGGGCGGCGACGAGGGCGGTTCTGCTGAAGCTGCGTGTCATTCTGGGAAAAGCTCCGGGTTGTTCTGGATGAGGTCCTTGGCGTCCTGCTGGAGCCGCACCACCACTTCCTGCTGAATCTTCACATTGAGGTTGATCTCGATCGGCTTCTCGGGCGCGCGTACCTGGATGCAGCCGCCGGCCATGCCGGCAAGCAACAGCCCGGAACCCACGCGCGCCGTTCGTCCGATCCATATCCCATACCTCATAACCGATCCCCTTTTTAGTTCTTCTCGCTGTCCGGCGGCTGAACAGCAAGCCCGTCGTCGCTCTCCGGCGTGGATGGATTCCCGATCTGCTCGCCCAGGCTGTTGCGGATGGCGACGGTCGGGTCGGCCAACCCGGCGGCGGTGCTGAGCAGCCCGCGGAACGGCGCCTCGATCCGCACGTTGAACAGGAACGGCAGCCCCAGGAACGGCCGCGCGAGGAAGGATTTGCGCGCCTCCTCGGTGCCCTGGTTGATGCCGTTGATGCTGAGCCGCGTCACGAATTCGCCGTCCAGCGCCCCGTCCAGCATGATGACGAGGCAGCGGTAGCGCAGATTCTTGAGCGCGTCGAAGGCCAGCTTGCTGAAGGCGTTCAGCTCCGCATTGGACACGTCGCCGACATAGGAGAGATTGCCGGATTGCCGCGTCTGATCGCACGGCACGCTGAGGCCCGCCGTGCTGCTCAGCACCAGCGGTGGATCGCCCTGCTGGCGCGCAACAAGCAGGCCGCCGTCGATCCGTCCGCCGGTCGCGTCGAAGATCATCGGCAGCAGCCCGTCGAACGTGCCGGTCGCGGAGACGTTGTCCAGTTCCAGCGTGTTGATGAAGGCGCCCGCGTCCAGCCCCACCACGCGGAAGGTCAGGTGGCGCGGCTGGCGCGCATCGAGCGCCAGCGTGGTCGGCAGCAGGTCCAGGTCGCCGCCCGAGAAGGGCCAGTGCCCGCCCTCGATCACCGCCTGCTCGTTGGAAAGTAGCGCATAGCGGATCACGCCGTCATGCACCTCGACGCCGGGATTGACCGTGGCCAGTGTCACCACCTGCCCCGGCTCCGTGCGCGGGCCGAGCAGGTCGGTGAAGTGGATTGTCGTGGACAGACCTTCCACGGGCCCGAAGGCGGCGGCAAGGTTCATACCTTCGGTCGCAAAGACGCCGTCGCTCGTCACCTGATCGCCGGTCCAGCGAATGCGCCCCTCGCCCGCCACCGTGCCCTGCACATTAGCGACGACGCCGAGCGCCAATGGTGTGAGGTCGTCCGGCTGGATCGCGTTGCCGAAGGTCAGCCGGTCGACCTTGAGCAACGCCTGTCCCACGCCGCTGCCCAGCTCATGCCAGATCGTCACCGCCGCCACCGTCGCTCGGCGTGTGGGATGGACGAGCGTGCCGGTCGCGTCGATCCGCCCATCGGCGAAGGTCAGGTGCACATCCTGCCCAGCCAGCGGGTTGAACCGCGCGTCCGCCGCCGCATCGCTCACCCGCAGCGCGCCATCGAGAACCAGCCGCCCGTCCGCGAAGGTCCAGCGCCCGGCGATGTCGCTCAAGTCGAGCGGCACCGTGCCGATCCGTCCGGCGCCGCCCTCCACCGTGCCGGCCATCGCGCCTGCATCGGTGCGGCCGCCCTCCAGCCGCAACGCGGCGAAGCGCACCGGCGCCTGCGCATCGCCGACCCGCACGGAGGGCTCGCGCACCTCGAATCGTCCGTCCGCCAACCCGTAGCGCGCCGATGTAGCCGAGAGCGCCAGCGGGCTCTCCCCGATCCGCCCCGCCAGCGCCAGCGCGCCCACCTGCAACCGCCCGTCCGCGATGCCGCACAGCCGCACGTTCGCGGGTTGCAACGTCACGCTGGAGAGGCGCAGCGATTGCCAGCGCACCGGCGCGCAATCCTGCGCCAGCCGCACGCCGCCACCGGGCAGCAGCCGGGCATCGACCGGCACGGTGAGGCCGGTCAGCGCGCCATCGGGCAGCGGGCCATCCAATGTCACAAGAGCCTGCACCGTGCCCCGCCCATCACCGGCGAGCGAGAAGCGCACGGGCGCCAGCGCCAGCCGCGCCGAGCCCGCGCGATACGCCGCCAGCGTCGCGATGCCGTCGATCCGCCCCTGCCCATCGCTCGCCACGCTGATCCGCCCCTCGGGCAGACCGCCGCCGCCGATGGTCATCGTCCCCGCCGCCTGCACGCCGCCGCCGGGCCATTGCAGCCGCGCCGCACTGCCGCTCTGCGTGGCAATCCGGGCGCCGCTCACCGAGGATAGCTCCACCTTGTCCAGGCTCGCATTGCCGCGCGACCCGAGCATGTTGAGCTTGCCGCCCAGCACCAGCCGGTTGTCCTTGCCGATCCGCTCCACCGCGTCGACCAGCTTGCGCGCCAGCGGCTCGACCGGCGTGCCGACCGCCGACCGCATCAGCCCGGTCAGGTCCACCCCGTCGTCGGGCCTGATGTCGTCGATGGTGGCGTCGCCCTGCCACGCCAGCGCGCGGTCCCGCCCGGTCGGGCGCAGCGCGAAATTGCCGCCGATCTTGGCCGTGCCGGTCGCCACGCCATCGGCCGAGGCTTGCAGCGTGGAGAGCGCCGCGCTGCCCCGCAGATCTTCGCTGCTCCCTTTGAAGGTGACGAGGCCGCTCACCGGCCCGAGGCTGCGCTGCTTCTGCCGCGCGCCATCGGCACTGAGGCTCACCGCCCCGCTCACCTGCTTGAGCGCCAGATCGCTCCGCAGGTTCACGTTGAGCCTCGGCATGGCGACCTGCACGCCAGATTCCCCGCAGGCAAGCGCGCGGGAGAGCACCGGCCCGTCGAGAATAATCTGCCCGCCCTGGGTCGTCATATCCAGTGGCGCGATCAGCCGCTCCAGCGTGCAGTCCGCCATGGTGAGCGCGGGCGCAGAGAGGCCGAGCGTGCCGGCGAAGCCCGATCGCATCGGGCCGCTGCCGTCCATCGCCACCACCAGCGGGCCATAATCGGTGGCGATCTCCGCGCGGGCATCGTCGACCTGCACCGTCCAGTCGGGCAGTTCCGGCTCACCCGTGCCGCCTTCGAGCAGCCGGTTGACCTGCCCCAGATCGAGCGCGCCGTCATGCAGCCGCCCGTGCAGCCGCACCCCGCTCGCCTGCACCCGCGCGATGCGGGCGCCGGTCAGCCCCCAACCGATATCGAGCTCGACGAAGCGCACGGTGAGGTCCGGCCGGCGCGGATTGCCGATGACGAGATTCTCCAGCCGCTGCGTGCGCGGGCCGATGCGCGCGATCCGGTAACTGCCCTGCACGCCGCGCGCCGCCAGTTCGCGGGCGATAAACGTATCGGCGATCGGCTTGCGCGCCAGCCACAGCCCGCCGCCGGCCACCACCACCGCACCCACCGCGCCGAGACCCACCGCGCGGGCGCGCCGCAGCCGCCGCGCGCGCCGCTCGGCCCACGCGTCGATGGCATCGTCCTCGCTCTGTCCGGCGTCCTCTGCCAACTGGGTCAGCCGTCCTTTTCCGCCCGTCATTGTGCTTGCCGCGATCCGCCGCCGCGCCTAGCTCTAACGCTCATGAGCGAAGCGCGATCCCAGGGCAAGGCCGGAGAGGAGCAGATCGGCCCGGCCCCGGACGCCAGCGGCCACCGCGCCCGGCTGCGCCAGCGCCTCGCGCATGGCGGGCCGGATGCGCTGCTCGATCATGAGCTGGTCGAATATCTGCTCGCCCTCGCCATCCCCCGGCGCGACACCAAGCCGCTCGCCAAGCAGCTCATCGCCCGCTTCGGCGGCTTCGGCGGCCTGCTGAGCGCCGATTGGGCGGCGCTCTCGCAGGTCAAGGGCCTCGGCGAGACCAGCATCGCCGCGCTCAAGATTGCGCAGGCCGCCGCGCTGCGCCTGCTCAAAAGCGAAGTGAGCGAGCGCCCGGTGCTGGCAAGCTGGCAGGCGCTGCTCGATTATCTGCGCGCCGACATGGCTTTCCTCCCCGTCGAGCGGGTGCGGGTGCTGCACCTCAACGCCCGCAACATGCTCATCCGCGACGATCATATGGGCGATGGCTCGATCGACCAGGCCGCCATCTATGTGCGTGAGGTCGTCAAGCGAACCGTCGAGCTGGGGTCGAGCAGCCTCGTCCTGGTGCATAACCATCCCAGTGGCTCGCCCGAGCCGAGCCGGCAGGATGTCACCGTCACCCGCCAGATCATCGAGGCCACCCGTCCGCTCGGCGTCACCGTCCACGATCATCTCATCATCGGCAGTGAGGGTCATAGCTCGATGCGCAGCATGGGCCTGCTGTAGAATAGGCGCCGCATCTCCCCCCGACTTGACGCCGATCAAGGCGCCGCGCGCACGACTCTTCGATTATCCTCCTGCCGGCGCCACATGGCCGCCTCCTCGCAGTCCGGGCCGGCGGGAGTGACCGAATGACGACGACCGAAACCATCCGCGCCGTGCTGATCGGCGCCCTGCTGGCAGGCGGCGCGGGCGCCGCCCTCGCCCACCATTCCTTCTCGCAGGAGTTCGACCAGAACAAGCCGCTCACCCTGCAAGGCACGGTAGTGAAATTCGAGTGGGTCAATCCGCATAGCTGGATCCACGTCAGCACCGTCGATCCCCGCACCAAAAAGCAGGTCGTCTGGCGGGTCGAAGGCGGCGCGCCCAGCGCGCTGCTGCGGCGCGGCTGGAACCGCAATTCGCTGCCGGCGGGCACCAAAATCTCGATCCAGGGTTTCGCCTCGCGCGATGGCGACACCCGTGCCAGCGCGTCCGAAATCACCTTCCCGGACGGCCGCCAGCTTTCGCTCGGCAACCCGGCGACGGAAGCCGCCGCAGCCGCCGCCCGCCGCGCCAAGGGCGATTAAAGGCGGAAAGCCTTGGGCGCCGCCCCCGGAAAGGAGACGGCGCCCGTCCGGCTTATCCCGCGGGTGCCCCCGCCAGCTCCGCCTGTGAGACGCGCTGGTCATGATCCGCGTCCGCCTGGCTGAAGGCTTGCGTGGCCTTCCTGCTCAGTTCGTCGGCCGATACCGGCTTGCCGTCCTTGTCGGTCTGATGGTTGGCCTGATACCAGCTTGAAAATTCAGCCGCATCCAACGAGCCGGACTGGTCGGCGTCGTAGGTCGCAAAGTCGCCGCCTGCTCCGGCTGCCGGTCCCGGCTGGCCCGCCTCCGGACTGGATTGAGCCCCGGCCGCGCCCGCCAGCAGCATCGCGGCGGAGAGGCCGATAGCCAATTTCGGGATGGTCGACATGATCGTCTCCTATGTCGGTTCCATGCCCCCGAGCCATCCATTATCGGCATAAAATACTTGTTTTCAATGCATTATTGGGGAGCATCCTCACCCTGCCGATGGCGGCACGCGCCCCGGCGCAGTTGCGTGCTCCAAATCGGCCCACCGCCAGAACGCTCGCCCTCAAGACAAGGCAAAACCCGGACCGTCATGCGACGATCCGGGCTTTCCCGGGCCTTCTGCGGCGGCAGTATCAGCCGCTGAAGAACTGCGTCGCCTCGGCACGGGTGATCCGCTGGTCGGCATCCTTGTCGGCAGTCAGCAGCGCGTTGCGCGCATAGCTTTTCACCTCCTGCTCATCGGCGGGCTGGCCGGCGGCCGCCATCTCGGCGGACTTGAGCTTGGTGATCCAGTTCTCGAACTCGGTGGAGGTGAGCGCCCCATCGCCGTCGCCGTCCATGGTCGGGAACTGCGCGTCCACAAAAGCCGCGACCTGCGTGCCGTTGGCGGCTGGCTGAGCCGGGGCATCCGGCGCGGCTGACGAGGTTTCCGGACCCGCGGCAGGCGCCGCCGTCTCGCCTGCCTCGGCGGTCGGCCCCGCCTGCGCGCCGGGCTGGGTATCGGCCGGATCGCGCGGATTGCCGGCGGGTGGCACATTATCGGAGGGCGGGCCGACCCGTGCACCCGCCTGCCCCGCATCGCTCGCTGCGCCATCCTGCGGCGGGATCGCAGGGTCGCTCGGCGGCACCGGCGTGGTGCCGGGCTGCGCCGGCGGCGGCGCGGAGGGTGCAGGCGCCGGGTTGGTGGTCGGCGCCGGGCCCGCCGGGGTGGCGGCGCTGCCCGGTCCCACCGGCGCGGCACTCTCCTGAGCGAAGGCGCCCGGCGCCACGATCAGGGCGGCCGCGATTGCCGTCGCCGGGGCCACCATCGTCTTGATGAACATGACAAGCTCCTTCCATATCCGTTCACCGGAGCAATGGCGGAGCCCGCGCCCCGGTTTCCGGGTCCGGGACGAGTCGAGCCTCTGCCCGCGATGAACGCCGCCCGGTCCGCTCATCCCGCAGGCCCCGCCCGCTCCCGTGCCCCAATTGCCGGATCGGCCGCGCCCTGCTAGGGGCACCGCTCTCCCATCCCTCCAGCCGGAAAGTCTGTCCCATGGTGCCCCGCTACGCCCGCCCGCAAATGACCGCGATCTGGGAGCCGGAGGCGCGCTTCCGCATCTGGTTCGAGATTGAGGCGCACGCGACCGATGCGCTCGCCGAGCTGGGCGTGGTGCCCAAAAGCGCCGCCAAAGCGCTGTGGGACTGGTGGGCGACCAATCCCGCCATCGACGTGCCCGCCATCGACGCGATCGAGGCCGTCACCAAACACGACGTCATCGCCTTCCTCACCTGGGTCGCACAGCAGGTCGGCGACGAGGCCCGCTTCATGCATCAGGGTATGACCAGCTCGGACGTGCTCGATACCTGCCTCAACGTGCAGCTCACCCGCGCCGCCGATCTGCTGCTGGCCGATCTCGACGCGCTGCTGGAGGCGATCAAGCGCCGCGCCCTGGAGCATAAGCTCACCCCCACCATCGGCCGCAGCCACGGCATCCATGCCGAGCCCGTCACCTTCGGCCTCAAGCTGGCCGAGGCCTATGCCGAGTTCTCGCGCTGCAAGGTCCGCTTGCTCGCTGCGCGCGCGGACATCGCCACCTGCGCGATTTCCGGCGCGGTCGGCACCTTCGCCAATATCGACCCGGCGGTGGAGGCCCATGTCGCCAGCAAGCTGGGCCTCACGGTGGAGCCGGTCAGCACGCAGGTCATCCCGCGCGACCGCCACGCCATGTTCTTCGCCACGCTGGGCGTCATCGCCAGCTCGATCGAGCGGCTCGCCATCGAGATCCGCCACCTCCAGCGCACCGAGGTGCTGGAGGCGGAGGAATATTTCTCGCCCGGCCAAAAGGGTTCGTCGGCCATGCCGCACAAGCGCAACCCGGTGCTCACCGAGAATCTG
Organism: Sphingobium sp. 66-54; assembly: GCA_001899715.1. Taxonomy (GTDB): domain Bacteria; phylum Pseudomonadota; class Alphaproteobacteria; order Sphingomonadales; family Sphingomonadaceae; genus Sphingobium. The sequence continues at coordinate 240,658 of MKWI01000016.1, read as the reverse complement.
ACCGGCCTCGCCCGCATGGTCCGCTCCGCCGTGGTGCCCGCGCTGGAGAATGTCGCGCTGTGGCACGAGCGGGATATTTCCCACAGCTCGGTCGAGCGCTTCATCGGGCCGGACGCCACCATCACGCTCGATTTCGCGCTCGGGCGCCTGACCGGCGTGGTCGACAAGCTACTCGTCTATCCCGAGCGGATGCTCAGGAACATGAACCGCATGGGCGGCCTCATCCACTCGCAGCGCGTGCTGCTCGCGCTCACCCAGGCCGGCGTCAGCCGCGAGGACAGCTATGCGATGGTCCAGCGCAACGCCATGAAGGTGTGGGAATCGGATGGCGCGCTCTCGCTGCTCGATCTGCTCAAGGCCGATCCGGGCGTCACCGCCCACCTCGGCACCGCCCAGCTCGAAGCGCTGTTCGACCTCGATTATCACCTGAAGCACGTCGACACGATTTTCGCGCGAGTGTTCGGCGCCGCCTGACCGGCGCCCTGCCCTCCCGGAACCGGCCACCCGCGGCGGGGTCTATCCCCCGCCGCCGCCCCGCCTGCGATCTTTTCTAGGCAAGGCGGCGCTGCTTGCTTATGCTCGCGGCAAGGGAACAGAACAGCGGAGAATGCCATGCAATTCCTGCGAACCGCCTTCTGGGTCGTGCTGGTTATCATCATCATGATCTTCACCGTCACCAACTGGACGCCCGTCTCGATCAATCTGTGGAGCGGCAAGCAGCTCGTCACCAAGCTGCCGGTGCTGGTCATCGTCGCCTTCCTGGCCGGCTCGCTGCCGTTCTGGGCGCTGCACAAGGCCACGCGCTGGCGCCTGCGCCGCAAGCTGGATAATGCCGAGCGGGCGCTTGCCGCCGCCGTCCCGGCCGCCTATCCGGCCAGCGAACCGGCGGCACCGGCCCTCACGCCCGCGCCGCCACCACCGCCGGCCGCCGAGCCGCCGCCTATCCGCCCCGCGCCCAATCCCGGAGAGTTATGAGCAGCATCATCTACGTCGCGATCGACACGCCGCATCTGGAGCGGGCACAGGCCATCGCCCGGCAGGTCGGCGGCCATGTCGGCGGGCTCAAGCTCGGGCTGGAATTCTTCTGCGCCAACGGCCATCACGGCGTGCACGAGATGCGTAAGCTCGGCCTGCCGATCTTCCTCGACCTGAAGCTGCACGATATCCCCAACACCGTGGCGAGCGCGGTGCAGGCGCTGCATCCGCTGGAGCCGGCCATCCTCACCGTCCACGCCTCGGGCGGCCGCGCCATGATGGAGGACGCCAAGGCGGCGGCCGGCGCGCAGACCAAGGTGGTCGCCGTCACCGCCCTCACCAGTCTCGATCAGGACGATCTCGCCGCCATCGGCGTCAGCGGCTCGCCGCGCGCCCATGTCGAGCGGCTGGCCACCCTCGCCCGCGACTCCGGGCTGGACGGCATCGTCTGCTCCGGCGCGGAGGTCGGCCACGTCCGCGCGCTGTGGCCGCAGGGCTTCTTCGTCGTCCCCGGTGTGCGCCCGGCCGGCAGCGCCATGGCGGACCAGAAACGCGCAGTCACGCCGCGAGAAGCGGCCGATGCCGGCGCCTCCATCCTCGTCATCGGCCGCCCGATCACCAGGGCGGACGAACCGGCCACCGCGGCACGGGACATCGCCGCGACCCTGTAGACGCATGGCCGAATCCGGCCCCGGCGCCCCCAAACTCCTCTAACCCCGACGCACCCAACTCCACGCCGTCACCCCGGACTTGATCCGGGGCCCCGCTGCCTCATCCGGGGGGGATGCGCGGGAAGGCGCTCGTGGTTGCGGTCATTCCCCAGCCAACGGATCGGCCTTTGCGATCAGGAAGGAAGCGGGACCCCGGATCAAGTCCGGGGTGACGATAGGTTGAGGACGCCACTGGGCGCCCCCTGCCTCCCCGATTGGCCGAATGGGGGCAGAGCGTAGCCGCAGGAAAAGGCCTTCAGTGTTCTTGCGAAAGCAGGGGCACTGCATCGTTCAAGCCGCCTCGCAAGCACTCCAGATAACAACGCGGAGCGATCCGTCGCCCGCACCCGGCCCCAAAAGCACCGGAGGCGCCAGCCCAGGCCAGCACCTCCGGCTCCCCCTTATGCATCAATATTTGTACCGCGCACCGATGCGGAAATAGCGGCCGATCGTGTCGAAATAGGTGGGGTTGGTGTAGAACTGCGTCTCCGGCGCGGGCGGCGGATCGCGGTCGAACAGATTGTTCACCGCCGCGAAGATCTCCGCGCCCCGGCCCGGGGTGCTGGAGAAGCGGAAGGTCGCGAACAGGTTCACGTAAAAGCGGCTCGCCACCCGGTTGTCGCTGATCGAGTTGGGCAGATTGGCCGCATAATCGGGGTCGTCCGGGCCGATGCGCTGCGCGTCATACAGGCCGCCCGCGATATAGCGCCCCTGCACCGTGGTGGAGAAGCGCTGCGAATCGTAAGTCAGCGTGCCGTTGGCCGTCCAGCGCGGCGCGGCGAGGCCGGCGGAGTTGCCCGTCTGCCCGGCACGGTCGACCACGTCGCCGAAGCTCACCGTCTTGAGCCGGTCGACATAGGTCGCCAGTCCGCGCAGCGTGATCGACTGCGTGCCGCCCAGCGGGATGCGGTAGGCCGCCTCGAAGTCCAGCCCGCTCGTCTCGATCTCGTCGAGATTGAGCGAAACGTTGCGGATCACCGCGATGGTATCGTCGGGGCCGAAGTCGATGGCCGCGCACGCCGCGCTCACCCCGGCATAGCAGCGGTCGACGATGAACTGCGCGCCGCCGGGCACCGTGCCGATATAGTCCTTCACCTTGATGCGATACCAATCGACCGAGAAGCGGAACCCGTCGAGGAAGCCGCGCGGGCTCAGCACCATGCCCAGCGTGGTCGTATCCGCTTTCTCCGGGCGCAGGCTCGGGTAGCCGCCGCTATATGTGACCGGCGGCGTCGACTGGCTCGTATTGAAGCGGTTGATGACCGTCGCGAACGCGCTGGCCGAGGCCAGGAACAGGTCGGCGAAGTTGGGCGCACGGATATCCCGGGATTGCGTGGCGCGGAAGCGCAGCATCTCCACCGGATCCCAGACGAGGCTGGCCTTCCACGCCGTCGCGTTGAAACTGCTCTTGCTGTCGGTCCGCAAATAGCTGCCGAAGCCCGAGATATTATAGTGCGTGTAGCGCACCGCGCCGTTGAGGATCAGCGAGCGGGCAAAGGCCACATCCTTCGCCAGCGGCAGCTCGGCCTCCAGATAGCCCTCCGTCACCTTGGTCGTGCCGCGATAGTCGGAGCCGAAATTCTGGAAATAGGCATATTCGTTGGAGAGCGGATCATGCTCCACGTTGATGCCGTCCAGCCGATACTCGCCGCCCAGCGCGACCGAGAGCGGTCCCGCCCACAGATCGGCAAGGTCGCCCCGGACGTTAGCCGCCACCACATGCTGCCGCAGGTTGATCCTCTCCATCAGCGTGCCGAAGATATAATCCTTGCCCGCCTGCGAGACATTTCCCGCGCCGAACAGGTTGATCGGCACGCAGCCCGCCGCCTTGGCGCGCGTCGCCGGGTTCGGGTCAAGCGTCGCGCGGCAGACGATTTCGTCGGTGACGGGATCGCGCACCGCGTCGGTTGCGTAGCCGAAGCGCGGGGTCGAGCCGGCGACGATCAGGTTGTTGTCCACCGTCTGCAAGCGCTCGGTGTTGCCATATTGGTAATAAGCGTCCCACTGCCAGCCGCCGCCCAGCTCGCCGGAGAAGCCGCCGGTGAAGCGGAAGGTGTCCGCCTTGGAGATGCTGAGGCCGCGCCCCACGTCATCCAGCACCCGGCCCATGTTGAAGGCGGCCGCCGCCGGCTTGGTCGGGCTGGTCGGCGTCTCCGGCACGAAGGTCCGCAGCGCGTCGGGAATATACGGATTGTCCGCATAGATCGGGATGGATGCGCCGAAATAGGCGGTCTGGAGCAATGTGCCCTTCACATGGCCCATCGAGCCCTCGGCAAAGGCCTTGATCGAATCGGTCAGCGGCAGGTCGAGATGAGCAAAGATCGAATAGCGTTCGACCGGCACGGTGATGTTGGCGTCCGTATAGGTCGGGTAGAGATCGCCGCCGATCTGGCTGAGCGCGAACGCGAACGTGCCGGGATGGTAGGCCTGCGGCGTGCCGTCCGGTCCGAAGGTGAGCCCGCCCGTGCCGAACATGTTGCGCAGCGCGGCGGTCGCGGCGGTGTTGTTGTTGGCGCCGGAGACGACGCCCGCGGAATTGAAGAACCAGCCGCCATTGGTGTCCGAGCGGATATAGTTGGGCAGGCCGTTGGTCGCGTAGAAGGGGTTGGAGGCTACCGTGCCGACGCCGCACCAGTCGCGGGTGAAGCAGTTGCCGATGCCCTTCTGGTTGTCATACTCGCCGCCGATGATGAAGCGGCCGCCGCTATCGCCCAGCTTGGAACCGAACGCGGCGGCAAAGTGATAGTCGTCGCCGTCGCCTTCATCGGAGACGCCATAGTCCATCTGGACCTTCAGGCCTTCCAACTGCTTGTCGAGCACGATGTTGACCACGCCGGCCAGCGCGTCCGAGCCGTAGGCGGCCGAGGCGCCGCCTGTGACCACGTCGGTCCGCGCGACGAGAATCGTCGGGATGAGGTTCAGGTCGACCGATCCCTCGCGCGTCGTCGGGGCGAAGCGGCGTCCGTCGACGAGGATCAGGTTGCGGGTCACGCCGATGCCGCGCAGGTTGACGATCTGCGCGCCGACGTTGAAGCTGCCGAAGCCCTGCGTGGTCGGCGTGGTACTCGGGCGGAACGCGGGCAGTTCCGCGATGCCGGCGCCGACATTGACCACCGCGCGCTGCTCGAACTGCTCGCCGCCGATCACCGTCACCGGCGAGGGTGCGTCGAAGGTCGAGCGCGCCAGCCGCGAGCCGGTGATGATGATCTCCTGCGTGCTCGCGCCCTCCTCCTGCGGCGTTTCCCCGGATTGGGCGCCGGATTGGGCGAGCGCCGCGCCGTTGCAGGCCATGGCCGCCACGGCAAGGGCCGCGCCCGAGCGGAGGGCCGCGCGCAGGTTGGAGCGAATCGCTGCCGGCTTTCCACGACGCGCGGCATGAAGATTGATGATCGGCATCCTGTTCTCCCCGTCTGGCGAGATCGGCCGACCAATCCGGCGACCTTCGCCAAGCTGTCACGGCCGGGCAACGGGGAGCGAGGCGGACAGCAGGGCACATCTCCGGAAAATGAGGCTGCACCTCACCCGGAGCCGATCAGCAGTCCGAACGGCTTTTGAGACCTCTCCTCCCGCGTCTCCGCGCGGCTTTGACAAAGTCAAGATACTTGAGGAATCAACGGAGACAAGCGAATTAAAGCCGCTCACATTCAAATCGTTGATGATATGACGCAAAACTGCATCACCCATGGCCGGGTCCGCCGATCGGCCGGGGTCATGGCTCAGCGCCGCCGGCGTTGCGTCGGCGCATGGAAATCGGGCGGCTTGTCGGCAATCCAGCGCAGGAAGCGCGCCAGCGCCGGAGCGACCCGCAGCGCCGTCGCATCCTCTCCGATCCGCGCCAGTTCCCCATTGCTGAACGCGGCGTGCAACGCACTGTGGCAGATCGGATGCACCGCCACCGCCGCCCGTCCGCCTTTCGCCCTGGGCACGGGATGGTGCCGCTCGACCCGCCCGCCGAGCGCTCGCCCGCACAGCCAGCAAAAGCCGGAATCGTTCGCTAAAAGTGTCTTATCGCGCAAGCTTCTCCGCCCGCACTCGCCACGTCGCCGAGAGCACCGGCATTCGCGCCAGCGCCGCCACCCCTGCCGGGTCGGCGCGATGGCCGCTGCCGATCAGCAGATCGAACACCCGGCTCACCGGCCAGTCGGGGTGCGGCTGCGCCACCCGCGTCATCGCGTCCCCGGCGCGAATCTCGCCCTCGCGGATCACGCGGAGATAAGCCCCCGTCCGTCCGCTCTCCATAGCCAGCGCCAGCGCGTCCTTCCGTCCGAAGCGGTGGTTGAGCTTGAAGCAGGGCTGCCGCCCCTGGCTGATCTCCAGCAACGCGGTGCCGAGCGTGAAGCGGTCCCCCAGACATAGGGTCGTCTCGATCGCCCCGCGCGTCGCCAGATTCTCGCCAAACGCTCCCACGGCGCCGAGCAGCGGATGATCGTCCAGCGCCTCCCGCCACCAGGGATAATGATCCCGCGGAAACAGATGCACCGCCTTGTCGTGCCCGCCATGATGCACGAGGTCGGCCTGCGCATCGCCTTCCAGCCCCAGCCAGCCGACCCGCACCGGTCCGGCGGTCGGCACCTTGCCGATGGCGCTCAGCACATCGGGCGCGATGAGGGCGATCGGCCCGGTGAGAATGGCATCGACGGAAAGCGAGAGGTCCATGGCACGCCCATGCCACGCCCCGCCTCACCTGACCAGCACACGCCTCCGCCCCGCCACGCGCAATCGCAGCAAACGCGCGTTCCGCCTCGCCGCACATTCCGTCCGTCTGGTCCCTTTGCCCGGACGCCATGCCTCGCTATAGGGGCGCGATGCCCGTCCATAGTCTCCGCATCGCGTTGTTCAGCGGCAATTACAATTACGTCCAGGACGGCGCCAACCAGGCTCTCAACTGCCTGATGGGCTCGGTGCTGGCAGCGGGCGCCGCCGTTCGAATCTATTCGCCGACCACCGACACGCCCGCCTTTCCGCCGACCGGCGATCTCGTCTCGGTCCCGAGTTGGCGTATGCCGGGCGGGCGCGGCGAGTATCGGCTGGCCAAGGGATTGCCTGCCGCCGTGCGCGCCGACCTCGCCGCGTTCCGGCCCAATATCGTCCATGTTTCCGCACCGGATTTGCTCGGCCACCGCGCGCTGAGCTGGGGGCGCAAGCACGGCATTCCTTGCCTCGCCTCGCTCCACACCCGGTTCGAGACCTATCCGCGCTACTACGGGATCGGCTTCACGGAACCGCTGATCGTCAAGCTGCAAAAGCGATTCTACAACCGGGCCGACCATGTGATGGTGCCGAGCCCCGGCATGGCGCGGCTGCTCATGCAATGGGGCGTGGAAACGCCGATCGGCATCTGGTCGCGCGGCATCGACCATGCGCGGTTCAACCCGCAGCGGCGCGACAACGCATGGCGGCGCTCGCTCGGCATCCCCGATGACGCCGTCGCGGTGGGTTTTCTCGGCCGGCTGGTGCTGGAGAAGGGCCTCGGCATCTTCGCCGAGGTCATTGCCGAGCTGAAGCGGCGCGGCGTACCGCACCGGGTGCTCGTCATCGGCGAGGGGCCAGCGCGGGGCTGGTTCGCCGAGCGTGTGCCGGAGGCGGTGTTCACCGGCTTCCAGGGTGGCGACGATCTCGGCCGCGCGGTCGCCGGCATGGACATTTTCTTCATGCCCTCTGTCACCGAGACATTCGGCAACGTGACGACCGAGGCGATGGCAGCCGGCGTGCCGGTCGTCGCCGCGGACGCAACCGGCGCGGTCGATCTGGTCGAGAACGGCGTCACCGGCTTCCTCGTGCCGCCACAGGATGTGCCGGCCTATGCCGACGCCATCCAGCGGCTGGTCGAGAACCCCACGCTACGTACCTCGGCCGGTGCGGCCAGCCATGCCCGCGTGCAGGGCTACCGGTGGGATCGGGTCAATGCCACGATGATCGAGGCCTATCAGGACCTGCTGGCGCGGCATGATGCCGCCGCGCTCAGGTCCAGTCGAAGCTGAGCGGCGCCTCACGGAAGGCGAATCGGTCGAGATGCCGCGCAACCACGCCCTTGAGCGCATCGAGGTGCTCCGGACTGCTGGCGTCGATCTTGACATCCAGCGTCTCGGGCTGAGCCGTCATCGTCAGCACCCCGTCCGCCGGCCAATCCGCACCCCGCGAATCGCGCGGAAAGACGATGCGGCTGTGCTCGGCGGTGAATTCCACCGCAAGGCTATGGCTCCAATGCTTGGAGAGTTGCTGGAGATAGCGGCTGCCCGACCTGGTCGGCACCCGCGCAAGCGCGCTGTTCATGCTATTGCCCTTCTTGAAACGAAGCGCTCCCGGCGCAGGCCCGCACCGAAAGCGCCCCTCTGGTCGCTATAACTCTAGAGACGCTCGATCTTTTGCACGGCTTCGTCAAGGATCGCGGCGATGGCGTGCGGCAGCTCGCTATCCTCGCTGTCGCCGCGCAGCCGGTTTTGTAACGCCGCCTTGAGGTTGCCCATCGCACGGCGCACCGGCCCATGGTCGGCGCGGGCCCGCATCTCACCCAATCCCTTGAGCCGATCGAGCAGCGCCGCGACTTCCTCGGCCCGCTCGGCAAGATGCGCCTCGCCAGCCGGCGTGATCGCCACGACCTTGCGTGCACCCTCGCTCTGCTGCTCGGCGATCAGATCCATGTCCGCAAGCAGCGTCAGCGTGGGATAAATAACGCCGGGGCTGGGCACATAGGCGCCCCCGCTCATCTCCTCGATCGCGCGAATCAGGTCGTAGCCATGGCTCGGCGCCGGCTCGATCAGCTTGAGCAGGATCAGGCGCAGCTCGTCGCCGGAGAAAAAGCGCCGTGCCCGCCCGCGACCTGGTCCGCGCTCGTCGCGCACCTCCCATTCGATGGAAAACGGCCCCCAATGCCGGCCGCCGCGCATGGCGCCCAGGCCGCATCCGCCGTGGGAATGAGGGCCTGAATGTCGATGATGTCGAAACATATTTGTCCTTTCCGAATCGATTTCGATGTTTCTAAGATATATCTTGATCTGTCTTATGGCAAGGGTGGATGAAATGGGCCGGGAGGTGCTTATATGGAGCGCATGTCCGATCTGTTCGGCGGCCTCGCAGCCGCGCCGCGCCCCGAAGAACCCTCCGCCGACGCGCCCCTCGCGGACCGGCTGCGGCCCCGCACGCTGGACGATGTCGTCGGGCAAGCGCATCTGACCGGCCCGGATGGCGCGATCGGCCGCATGGTCGCGGCGGGTCGCCTCTCCTCGATGATCCTGTGGGGGCCACCGGGCACCGGCAAGACCACCCTCGCGCGGCTGCTCGCAGACGCCGTCGGCATGCGGTTCGCGCCCATCTCCGCCGTCTTTTCCGGCGTGGCGGACCTCAAGGCCGCCTTTGCCGCCGCCAGGGATGCCGCCCGCGCCGGCCAGCGTACCCTTCTGTTTGTGGACGAGATCCACCGCTTCAACCGCGCCCAGCAAGACGGCTTCCTTCCCTTCGTCGAGGACGGCACGGTGACGCTGATCGGCGCCACCACGGAGAACCCCAGCTTCGCGCTCAACGCCGCGCTGCTCAGCCGCGCGCAAGTGCTCATCCTGCGGCGGCTGGACGAGGCGGCGCTGGCCGAACTGCTCACCCGCGCCGAAGCCCTGACCGGCCAGCCCCTCCCCCTCACCGCCGACGCGCGCGAGGCTCTGATCGCCTCGGCGGACGGCGACGGCCGCTTCCTGCTCAATCAGGTCGAGACGTTGCAAGGCATCACCATCGAGGCACCGCTCGACCCCGCCGGGCTCGCCGCTTTGCTCCACCGCCGCATGCCGGTCTACGACAAGGATCGCGAGGGGCATTACAATCTCATCTCCGCGCTGCACAAATCGCTGCGCGGGTCGGACCCACAGGCTGCGCTCTATTATCTCGCCCGCATGCTGGTCGCCGGCGAGGAGCCGCTCTACGTGCTGCGCCGCCTCGTGCGCTTCGCCAGCGAGGATATCGGCCTCGCCGACCCGCAGGCGCTGGTCCAGTGCCTCGCCGCCAGGGAGGCATACGATTTCCTCGGCTCCCCTGAGGGTGAGGTAGCCATCGTCCAGGCCTGCCTCTATTGCGCCACCGCGCCCAAATCCAACGCCGCCTACAAGGCGCAGAAGGCCGCATGGAGCGCGGCCAAGGAGACCGGATCGCTGATGCCGCCGGCCAATATCCTCAACGCGCCGACCAGGCTCATGAAAGAGATCGGCTACGGCAAGGGCTACGCCTACGATCACGATACGGAGGGCGGCTTTTCCGGTGCCAATTACTGGCCGGAGGAAATGGCGCCGCAGACCTTCTACACCCCCGCCGACCGCGGCTTCGAGAAACGCATCGCCGAGCGCCTCGCATGGTGGGAGGAGCGGCGGCGGGAGATCAACGGATGAGCCTGGGCTGGGACGACGCTGTCGCCTATGCGCTGGCACTGCCCGATACCGTGCTCGCCAGCCACTATGGCGCGCCGGCGGTGAAGGTCGCGCGCAATGGCCGGGCCTTCCTCTCGCGCGGCCATGAGGCACACGAGTCCTTCTGCATCCAGATCGACCGCGAGACCATTGACATGCTCATGGCGACCGACCCGGCCACCTTCTATCAGACGCCGCATTACGCCGGCTGGGACGCCGTGCTGGTCCGCTATGCGACAGACGACCCGGAGCGGGTGCGCGGGCTCATCGCGCAGGCGCACGACCGGGCGGCGGCGAAAAAGCCAGTCCGACCGCGCAAAGGGTGAGCCGCTTCTCGCATTTCGCCGCGATCGACTGGTCTGGCGCGATTGGTCCGCGCCAGCCCGGTATCGCCATCGCTCTCTGCGTGCATGGCCGCACAGCGCCCGCGCTCATCCGCCCCGGCCACATCTGGTCGCGGCAGGAGGTGCTCGACTGGCTGCTGCACGAGATGCCGCAGGGCACGCTGGTCGGGCTGGACCTCGGCCTGTCCTTCCCCTTCCTCGACCGGAATGCCTTCTTCCCACATTGGGTAGAAAGCCCTTCGGACGGCCGCGCACTCTGGGCGCTGGTCGAGCGAATTTGCGCGGACGATCCCCACCTTTCGGCCGGCAGCTTCGTCGATCATACCGATGCCGCCCGCCACTTTCGCCGCCATGGCGGGCGCGAGGGCGATCTGTTCGGCGGCGGGCGCGGGCGGCTGCGTCTCACCGAGCATGCCCAGCAGGCGCAGGGGCTCAACCCATGCAGCAACCTCAACCTGGTGGGCGCGGCGCAGGTCGGCAAATCGAGCCTCACCGGCATGCGGCTGCTCCACCGCGCGCAGCATCATTTGCCGGTCTGGCCGTTCGACCCCGATCCGGGTAGCGGCAGCCTGATCGTGGAGATCTACACCAGCCTCGCCGCGCTGGCGGCCGGCAAGCGCAAGGGCCAGACCAAGATCGCCGCCGATGAGCTGGACATGCGGCTCGCGGCGGTCGGCAGCGGTCCGCATGTGCCCCTGACCAGCCGCTACAGCGACCATGCGACCGATGCGCTGCTCACCGCCGCATGGCTGCGGCAGGCGCACGGGCGACCGGCTTTATGGGCACCCGCCGGCCTCACCCAAACGGTCGCACGCACCGAGGGATGGACGTTCGGCATCGCCTGAACGGACTGGAAGCCCCCCACCCCGCCGCAACAAAAAATTTCGCGCAGCCAATGATGTGTTTATTGATCCTTCTCAATCAATCTTGCAGAGATAGCGCCGTCCAGACGGTCGGCCCTTCGCCGCCCCGTCCGGATCGCGGCTTTTGATGTTTGTCAGCTTGCTCCGCGTCACCAACCGCTAAAGCGCACGAACCCCAAGCGACAACGCCGGATTCGTGCTCCTTTGAAGGAGAAACGAGATGGCTCTCGGGAAGACCTCACCCCATCGTACTGCCCGCCCGCGCCGGGATTATGTTCCGCCCCTGCCCCACAGCTCGTGGCGGCTTTCCACCGGCGAGGTGGTCACGGGCGCGGCGCGCTTGACCAGCGCCAGCGATTTCTGGAATCGGCTGGGTCTCTAGAGGACAGGCAACTCATCCATGAAACGCGCGCTCATCATCCGCCATGTGCCCCGCGAGGGGGTCGCGGGCTATCGCCAGCCCATCGAGGCGGCCGGCTACACGATCGACCGGGTCGACGTGGCCGATCCCGCCTTCGCCACGCTCGACCTGCGCGAGCCGGACCTGCTGGTGATGATGGGCGGTCCGATGGGCGTCTATGAGCAGGATCATTATCCGTGGATCCGCTGCCAGCTCCACCGGCTGGCGCTCCGGCTGGAAGCCGACCGGCCGACGCTCGGCGTCTGCTTCGGCGCCCAGATGATCGCCGCCGCGCTGGGCGCGCGCGTCTATCCGGGGCCGGCCAAGGAGGTGGGCTTCCACCCGGTGCAGGTCCACGCCAACGGCCGCGAGGGGCCGCTCAGCCACCTTGTCGACGTGCCGATCCTGCATTGGCATGGCGACACGTTCACCCTGCCGGAAGGCACCGAGCTGCTCGCATCGAGCCACCTCTACGCGAACCAGGCCTTCCGGCGGGGACCAAATCTGCTCGCACTCCAGTTCCACGCGGAAATGGGCGAGGACGAACGCTATCACCAGTGGATCGACCGCTGGCCGGAGGCAGTGAAGGAGAGCGGCAAACCCGCCGAGTGCCTGCGCGCCGAGCAGGATGAGCATGGGCCACGCGCGGTCGCCGCCGGCCGGGCGATGCTCGGCGAATGGCTGGAAACGGTGCACTGACGGGCAAGACCAGCAGCATCGCGGGCCTCCGTTCGCGCCGGCCGGTTCAGACGAGCTGCTTCCCGAACGTCTCGCGCAGCACCGCCTTCTGCACCTTGCCCATGGTGTTGCGCGGCAGCGCATCGGCGAAGAACACCGCCTTGGGCTGCTTGAACCGGGCAAGGCGCGGCGCGATGGCCGCCACGATGTCCGCCTCGGCCAACGCGCTGCCCGGCGTGCGCACCACCACGGCCGTCACCGCCTCGCCGAAATCCGCGTCCGGCAGGCCGATCACCGCGCTCTCCTCCACCCCGTCGAGCGCGTCGATCTCCGTCTCCACCTCCTTGGGATAGACGTTGAGCCCGCCGGTGATGATGAGGTCCTTGCCCCGGCCGACGATCTCCAGATAGCCGTCCGCGCTCAACTGGCCGAGGTCGCCGGTGATGAAATAGCCGTCCGCGCGGAACTCCGCCGCCGTCTTTTCCGGCATCCGCCAATAGCCCTTGAATACGTTTGGCCCCTTCACTTCGACCATGCCGATGGTGCCGGGCGGAACCGGCTCGCCCGTGGTCTCGTCCACCACCCGCACCGAGACGCCGGGCAGGCCGGGGCCGACCGTGCCGGGCCGCCGCTCGCCCTCATAGGGGTTGGAGCAGTTCATGTTGGTCTCGGTCATGCCGTAGCGCTCAAGGATGCGGTGGCCGGTCGCCGCCTCCCAGGCGCGGTGCGTCTCCGCCAGCAGCGGCGCCGAGCCGGAGACGAACAGCCGCACGCCCGCCGTATTCGCGCAATCAAGCCGCGAATCGGCGAGCAGCCGCGTGTAAAAGGTCGGCACGCCCATCAGCGCCGTCGCCGTCTCCAGCCCCCGGAAGATGGCGTCGAGATTGAATTTCGGCAGCAGCCGGATGGTTCCGCCGGCGAGCATCAGCGTGTTGGTCGCCACGAACAGCCCGTGCGTGTGATAGATAGGCAGCGCATGCAGCAACTCGTCCTCGGCCGTGAAGCGCCATGTCCGCATCAGCGTCTCGGCATTGGAGCGCAGATTGGCGTGGGTGAGCATCGCCCCCTTCGAGCGTCCTGTGGTGCCAGAGGTATAGAGGATCGCCGCAAGATCGTCCGCCCCGCGCGGCACCGTGGCGAAATCGGACGGCAGCGCATCCAGCCCATCGAGCAAAGTCCCGCTCGCGCCGTCCGCGCCTAGCGTCACCAACGTCGCGCCGGCCTCCCGCGCCACCGCGCTCATCGTACCGATGGCAGCCGGATCGACGACGAACAGCGTCGGCTCGGCATCCCCAAGAAAATAGCCGACCTCGGCCGGCGTGTAGGCGGTATTGAGTGGCAGATAGACCGCGCCGGCACGCAGGCTCGCCAGATAGAGCACCAGCGTCTCGACGCTCTTTTCCGTCTGCACCGCGATCCGGTCCCCCGGCGCCACGCCCAGCGCGACCAGCCGGTGGGCCATGCGCGCGCTCGCCGCCCACAGGTCGCCATAGCGCATCGCCGCTCCCCAGCCGCTGATGAAGGCTGTCCGGCCCGCATCCTTGCCGGCACTCAACACGGAAAACAGATTATCGCTCACGCTCGCCATTCCCTCCTGAAAACATTCGCCCGAGCAGGCGTGCCGGCGCCGGGCTGGCCGCCAGCCGGCGCACCTGCTCGCTCGCCATCACCGTGCCGTTGCGCGCGAAGGCATTGAGATTGCCGTCGATCCGCGCGGGATCATACAGATAGTTGACCATCATGCCATGCGACTGACCCAACCCCTTTTCGGAGAGATCGCCCAGCCAATCGAGCTGCTCGATCCGGGCGCCATTGCCGAGGTGGAAGCGCGCAACCGGGTCCATTCTCCGGCCGGTGGCGGTGATGAGATAGGTCGCGGCGGCACGCATCAGCGGCGTCTGCACCCACTGCCCCAGCACAGCATCCTGATGCCAGCCGGGCCGTTCGAGCGCCGCAAGCAGCGCTGCATCCACCGTGCCAGCCGCCCCCTGCTCGCGCAGCCACGCCGCAAAGCCGGGCATGGGCGAAAGCGTGACCGCACGGCGCAGCGACGGCAATTCCCGGCGCAGCAAATCCATCACCTGCTTGATGAGTGGCCCGCCGAAGGGAATGCCCCGCAGCGCCCTCTGGCAGTTGGAGATCGAGTAAAACACCGCCGTGTCTGCCTGCTCCGGGTCCATCGCCGCGCGCTCGGGCGCGAGCAGATCGGTGATGCGCGCGGGGATGCCCGCCGTCAGCGCCACCTCCACGAAAATGAGCGGTTCATGGCCCATGCGCGGATGGAAGAAGCCGTAGCAGCGCCGATCGGCTGGCTCCAGCCGCGCCCGCAGCGCTTCCCATGACTCGATGGGATGCACCGCCTCGTAATGCATCAGCTTGGCGAGAACCGCGCCGGGCGCCGACCAGTCCAGCCGGCGCAGCTCCAGGAAGCCGCCGTTGAACCAGGCGGAAAAGAGATGCGCGAAATCGCTGTCCAGCGCGGAGAAACCCGGCATGGCCCGGTCTCCCGCGAGCAGCGCCCCGCGCATGGCGAGCAGCATCGCCGTGCCGTCCGGTGCTTCGTTAAGGCGGCGCAATATCTGCTGGCGGCGCGGCTCGGAGGCAGCATGAAGCTCCGCAAGCCGCTCGGGTGCCGGATCGTCCCGGTAGCGCTCGATCGCCCGCGTCAGACGCTCGGTATCGGCATTGTAGCGCTCGGCAAGTAGTGCCAGGAAGGCCCGCTTCCCGGCGTCATCGGCGGCAGCGAACCGGCGCAATATCTCGGTCGCGCAGGCGAGCGACATACCCGGCGAGGCCCGCACGAACAGGCGATTGCACAGCGCCTCGGTGGTCTCGCCGGACAAGGCATCAGCCGACCCATTCAATGCCCGCAAACGCCGGGCGATGCCGGACGAGAGCCGCCGCCGCACCGCCCCCCCACGCAAATCGGCCATGATGGACCGCAGCCAGGTCGCTTCCACCGGCGGCGGAGCACGACCGGCCGGTCCATCCTCCCGATCCGTCCCGTTCGAGAGTGCCGCCTCCATGCCGCTCATCCTCCAAATGGTAGGGCGGCCCGTCAGGCCCCGATATCCGCCGCCTGCCGCGCTGCGATATAAGCGGCGGCGGCGATGGCCGCGCAGGCTCCGTCCCCGGCCGCGCTGGCCAGCAAAGCCGTGGCGCCGCTGCGCAGGTCGCCCGCGACGAACAACCCCGGACGGCTCGTCTGGAAGCGGGAGTCGGCGATGATCCGCCCCTCCGCATCCGTCTCGACAAGGTCCGCAACGAGGCTGCTATTGGGTGTCAGCCCCACATAGACGAACAGGCCGGCAGCCGGCTCGCGCACCTCGCCATCAACCGTGGCGATCAGCACGCTTGCAACCGCGTCCTCGCCCGCCACCGCGCGGATTTCCGCGCCGCCGCGAATGCTCACATTGGGGAGCGCCGCCACACGGTCACGGATCCACCGCCGGGCGGTCGGCTCCGGCCCCTTGTGGACGATCATCACATGCCCCGCCTGCCCGGCCAGTATCTCCGCCTCGTCGAATGCCGAGTCCCCGCCGCCGGCAACGATCACCGGCTTGTCCTTGACGAAATAGCCGTCGCACGAGGCGCAATGCGAGACGCCGCGTCCCTCCAGCAAACTCTCCCCGGGCACGTCGAGCGCCTTCCGGCTCGATCCCATCGCGAGCAGCACGGCTTGGGCATGGACCGTCTCCTCCGTGCCGATCACCCGATAGCCCGCGCCATCCGGTTCGATCGCCTCCACCGCATCGAGGAGGACCTCGGCGCCGGCGGCCTCGGCCTGCTCAAGCAGCAGCGGCCCGAGATCGTAACCGCCGATCCCGGCGGGAAAGCCCGGGAAATTGCGGATCGTTCCCACCGTGGCGACCTGCCCGCCCGGCATCATCCGCTCGATGAGCAGCACGCGCAAACCATGCGCCGCCGCCGTGGCCGCCGCCGAAAGGCCGGCCGCCCCGGCCCCGATGATGGCGAGATCGACATGTCGGTCCGTCATCGTCAGCGCCACTCGTCGACAGAGATGGACTTGCGCAGCCCCGCGCCCATGATCTGCCAATAGCCGTTGGTCTCGCCGCCGACCACGACGACATTGATCGTCTCTCGCCGGAACATCGGGATGAGGGCATCCGGCGCAGCCTTGAGGTCGGTCGCCAGCGGCTCCACGCCGAGCGTCGCATTAGGGTAGATATAGTTCTGGACGAGCTGGTGATCCCAATATTGCGCGGCGGGCATCGTGCCGACCTCATGGATGAAGTCGAGCAGCTTTTCCTTGCTGTCGAACCCGCCCCGCTCGACGAACTGGCGCGCGGCGATCGGGTCCAGCAGCAGGGTCGGCGGCCCCACGACATCGGTGCCGCGCACCATATGGGCGACATGCTCCCGCCAGAAGCGCTCGCGCAGGCCGAGGTTGAACGTCACCGAGCGGCAGCCGTAGAAGATGCTGACCACGCTCTCCTCCGGCTTGAACCCCTGCTGGACATGCAGCGGCTCCCACGGGCTGCGCTCCTCGTTCTCTGCGAAGGTCGTGCTAGCATAGGAAAAGCCGTTGCCCAGCGACCCCATGAACGTCTCGCCGGGCACCGATCCGCCCTGGAGGTTCTGGCAGAGCAGCCCATAAGCCCGCCCGATGGTGGCATTGGCATGATTATAAGGCCCCATCGCGCCAACGCCGGCGTTCATGCCGATTTCGTGTCGGATCGGTCCATTGACCACCACCATCGCCGCGCCGGAGCTGGAGGTGCTCCCCCGCGCCGTCACGCCGGAGGCGGCCAGCGCCAGGATCACCGGGAAATAGTCCGGCCGCGCCCCGGCCATCACTGCGTTCACCGCCACTTTTTCGACCGTGAATTCCCACAGGCCGCGATTGGGCGTCGGCTGCAACCGGCCGACCACCTCATCGGGCTTGCGGCTGGTGCCGGCGAGCATCGCGGCCACCCGCTCCTCGGTCGGCAGGACGATCGGCAGCTTGTCGGTCCAGTCGTTGCGCAGGAACAGTTCGTGCAATTCATCTTCGCTCGCCGGCGGCAGCAGGCGCGGGGTGTTGCGCGGCAACGGCGCCGATGAGACCGGACCTGGCAGCCCCCTGGTCAGCGCGTCGATGATTTCCGCCATCACCGCCGTGCCGCTCACCGGATCGTTGCCGTCGACATAGGCGCGCAACTCCTCCGCGCTGCGCCCCATGACGGGCTGCGGCACGAAAACCGTGGGCGCATCCGGCAGCCCGGCGATGCGCGTGACCGAGCGCACGACCTTGTCGAACTTGTCGGTATGCACCGCCACCGTCGGCACGCCATATTTGGTTTCGAGCGTGACCGCGTGGGTGGACACGGCCGGCGCACAGGTACTGCAATGACCCACGCCGATGATCGCGGCATCGCCATTCTGGCGGATCCGCTCCCATAGTTCCGGGTCGTCCCGGCCATAATAGCCGCTCAGGGAAACCAGCTCCGTTGTGACGCCGGGCATCTTCTCGGCGAACCAGGCCGCAATCTGCTTGAGCAGCTCGATCGAATCGTCGAACCGGCTGTCGACGAGATAGATGGTCTTGCCGTCCAGACTCTCAAGGCGCGGCGCGAGGGTCTTGGCGCTCACCTTCGGCGGGAACCCGACAGGGTTGAGAACAAGCATGTCGCCTGTACCGGCAGCCGCTCGAACGGGAGCTTCAATTGTCATCCACAAGACCTCGTTTATCGCGGTTTATCGCACTCGAACAGGTGACAGAATCACCCAGACCGCGTTATTGGTTTCTCCTAGATAGTTTTTATACAAACGATTTAGCTGTTGCAAGGCCGATCGCACCTCCTATCGTGCCATCATGTGAAATCGTCCGGCGGCGACAATGCACGATGGAAACGGGGGAATGGCAGTCGGGGGTGCAGCGGCGCAGAACCGAGCTTTGCAACCGAAGATTCGCTCCCTAGAACGATGCAGGAAAGGATCGAGAATGAGCGCCGATACTGACGCCGCCGATGTCATGAAGGTGGCGGTAGCGACAACCGCCAACCGCGCTTCCACGCGCAAGCTCGATCCGGGGCTGATGGCCGACCGGCTGTCTTTCCGCGTTCGTGGCCTTCTCTCACTGCTGGGCGACCGCGTGCTCGAAGCGTTCGCGCCGTTCGGCCTGCGCTCCGGTTCGTTCACGGCCATGGCGCTCATCGCCGCCAATCCGGGCTGCTCGCAGATCGAGCTGGCGCGCGAAGGCGGGCTCGACAAAAGCTCGCTGGTCGCCATCCTCAACGATCTCGAAAAGCTGGGCTACGCCGTCCGTGCCCGCTCGCCGCGCGACAAGCGCCGCAGCAACCTCTACCTCACCGCCGAGGGCGAGAAGGTGATGCGCGCCATGTATGAAGCGGCGATGGGCACGGAAACCTCGCTGCGGGAGGGCTTCACCCCTGACGAGATGCAGCTTCTCTTCGCGTTGCTGGAGCGCGCCTATTTCATCCTCGCCAACGAGGAGCGCGCCAGGGACTGATCGAAGCAGCCCGCCGGGCGAGCGGCTGAACAGCGCGGACCCACGGCACCGTTTCGATCCCTACAGAGGCCGACCGCCAGGCGACATTGAGATCAAAAAAAACGCCGGCCATTCCGACCGGCGTTTTCACAATTCACGAAGGCTTCGGCCTCCATCGCCACACTCTGCCGCGGGCTCCTTCCGCCCCCGACCGAACCGGAACCGGCCCCCACTGCCAAGCCAAGGCGCGGGCCAATCCCCTCAGTGGCGGACCCGCACGCCGAGCTGGAGCGTCCGGCCCAGCGTATCGAACAGGCTCGGATTGGTCCCGGTATTGCCCGGCGCGATCGGCGGCGAGACGTTCAGCAGATTGCTGATTGCGCCATAAAGCTGGATCTGCGTGGGCGCATCCCGGGTCAGATCCACGCTGAAGCCCAGGTTGGTGTAGAGCCGCCCGCCGATCCGATTGCTCGCAATGCTGGTCGCCAGCGTCGGATCATAGCCGGGATCCTCGGGACCGACGAGCACGGCATCGAACTTGCCGCGCGGGATATAGCGGTTCTCCAGCGTAGCCGTGAAGGCGCCGAGCTTCAGGGCGGCGGTGGCGTTCAGCGTCCATTTCGGCACGCCGACCGCGCCGAGATATTGCTGCCCGGTCTGCCCTGCACGATCGACCGCGCCGCCGGAATCGACCTCGGTCAGGTCCGCCACATAGTTACCGAGCAGGTTCAGGTCGAGCCGGGCGTCCGGCCCGAGATCGAAGCGGTAGTCCAGCTCCACGTCGATGCCGCGCGTATAGAGCCGGTTGAGATTGAGCCGCACCGAATGCACTTCCGAGATCAGGTCATCCGAGTCCCGCACGATGAGCGAGCACAGGTCGGCCACGCCCTGGAAGCAGCGGTCTATGATGCCCTGCGCGGTCAGTGTGGCGATGGAGCCGGCAAGGTTGATGTCATAATAATCGACCGAGAGGCGCAGCGGCGCCAGCGCGCCCGATCCACCGGGCGAGAGCACGACACCGGCCGTCCAGGTGGTCGCCACCTCCGGCTTGAGGTTGGGATTGCCGCCGGTGAACAGCCGCGCGATCACGCCGATATTGGTGTTGCGGTCGACCACCGAGCCGGGCGTCACGCGACCGGGATCGAGCAGTTCCTGGGCGCTGGGCGCGCGGATATCCCGCGAGCGCGTGCCGCGGAAACGCACGCCCGCCACCGGCTCATAGACGATGCCCGCCTTCCAGGTCGTCACCGGGCCGCTGGTACTGTAATCGGTGTGGCGCACCGCGCCGTTGATTTCGAGCGTGTTGGCAAAGGCCGCGCCCCGCGCCAGCGGCAGCGAGGCTTCACCGTAGATTTCCTTGGTGTTGATGCTGCCGGAATATTGTGCGCCGTTGCCATATTGCCAGCCGAACACCTGCCCGGTGGCATCCGCATCCGCGCGCGTTATGTCCTCGCGATATTCGACGCCGGCGGCCACCGCCAGCGGCCCCGCCCACAATTCGGCCAGCGTGCCGGTCACGTTGGCGGCTACAACATGTTCGCGCAGATGCTGTTCCTGCCATGGCGTGCCGAACGCATAGTCATAGGCCGCCTGGCTGAACTGGCCGATGCCGAACAGGTTGAGCGGTTGGCAGCCGTCATTGGGGTTGGTCAGCGTCGAGCGGCAGATGGGCCCGTTCGGCCCGTCCACCACGTCGATGGCGCGGTTGAAGTTGGGGATGTTTTTGACATCGTTGACGGCCACCCGATAGTCCATCTGGCCGTACTGGTAATAGGCGTCCCAGGTCCAGCTTCCCGCGATCTTCCCCTTGAGGCCGCCCGCGATGCGGAAGCTCTTGGATTTGGCGTCCGCATTGGTCGGCGAAATATCGTCGCCGCCCAGCACGAAATCGCCGAACCGCCCGTAGCTGATCGAGCTGATATTCTGCTCGGCCATCATGGCGCGCAGGTCGGCGGGCAGGAACGGGTTCTCGATGCTCGCGGTCAGCGCGCGCTCATACAGAGCGGCGCCCCGGTTATGCACCACGGATTGCCCATAAGAGGCGGTGACGAAAGCCGAGAGATCGTCCGTCAGATCATATTCGAGATTGGAGAGGAGGCTGAACCGCTGCACCGGGATGCGCAGATACGGCACGGCGAGGCGGAAATTGGTGCCGTATTGGCCACCACCGATCATGAACTGCACGTCGGGCGTCGCGCCATAATTGTAAGGCGTCGCGGAGAGCGACCCGTCCGGGTTGAACTGGCGGCCGCGCAGGCTCCCCGGACTGTTGATGATGCCGGCCGCCGTCATGGTGGAGGGGCGCACCTGCGTCGCGATGAAATTCGCGGCCTGCCCGTTGGTCTTGTAGCCGGGATTCTGGAAGATCTGCGGCTCGACCTCGCACCAGTGGCGCGAGAAGCAGTTGCGCGCCGCGCGATCGTCGGCAAACTCGCCGCCGATGACGAACCGGCCGCGATTGTCCGAGAAATGGGTGCCGATTGCCGCGGAGGCGAGGAAGGAGCGCGCATCGCCCTCCTGCGTAATGCCGCCCTGCAAGGTCGCGCGATACCCCTCGAAATCGGTGTCGAGCAGGATGTTGACCACGCCCGAAACCGCATCCGAGCCATAAGCGGCCGAGGCGCCGCCCGTCACCACTTCCGTCCGCTTCACCAGCAGCGCGGGAATGAGGTTGCTGTCGACCGCACCGAGGATCGAGCTGGGCACGAAGCGCCGGCCGTCCACCAGCACCAGCGTGCGGTTGGCGCCAAGGCCGCGCAGGTCCAGATAACGCGCGCCGAGATTGCCGCCCGATCCGGTGCTGGCCAGCGCCGTGGTTGGCGCGGTGAGATTGCGGAACGAGGGCAGCTTGACCAGCGCATCGCCGAGGTTGGTGGCGGCAAGCGCGGTGATCCGCTCGCTGCCGATCACCGTGACCGGCGTCGGCGTCGTATAGCCTTTGCCGGCAAGGCGCGAGCCGGTGACGACGATGGCGTCGTTGGCCGGGCTCGTCTCCGCCTTGGGCGCTGCGCTCCTGTCCGGCGCCGCGCTGGTTGGCTCGGCCGCCGGTGCATCCTGCGCCAGAAGCGCCTGGGGAGCCAGGGCTGCGGTCAGGATCGACCCCGCCATGAGCCAGCGCCGCAAGCGCGCCGCGCTCGCATGTCCACGATTATAGTGTGCCAACGTCTCTCTCCTGCATCTTGTCTCATCTCGTCAGGCCGAGCGGCACCCGGCCGCTTCGGCGCGACCTTCCGCAACACAGCCAGTCTTGGGTTTTTGGGTTTCGGGTCCGGCTCAGCCCGACGGTTTGGGAATGCCGGCAGCGCCGGACGCGGCCTGCCCGGCTTCCGCCTCGGCGGCGCGACGGGCCGCCACCCCATAAGGCTTCATGGCGAGCCATGCGCACAGGATGCCGATGGGGCCGACAATGGCGACGAACAGCGACATGGCGTAGCGCAGCATCTCGTCATTGCCGAAAACATAGTCGGTCAGCAGCGCGATGGCGGTGGGGCCGAAACCGCCGCCGATCACGCTGATCGCGAACAGATAGACGGCGTTGATCTGCCCGCGCATCTCATTGGGAGTGATGATCTGGATCGCCGAATTCTGCCCCGGCGCGGCCATGCCACCGGCAATCGCCGCAAGCAGGCCGACCCCGAAGCACAGCCACCATGTCGGCATGAGCGGCATCAGGATCGCGAGCGGAACCGACATGATATGCGCATAGAAGCAGACGCGCACCATGGCGTCGTCATGCCTGCGGCGGATGAGATATTCGGCGAGCATCGCGCCTGCACCCAGGCCGATCGGCGTCGCGACCAGCATCATGGTGCCGACCAGCGTTCCCGAGATCGAGAGGCTTAGATCGTAGGTGCGCGTGAACAATGTAGGCCGCCACACCGCCATGCCGAACGTCTCGATGGAGGCGATCGCAATGCTGAGCAGCAGCGGCACGTAGATGCGCCAGTTGGAGGTAACGAACCGCACCACCTCGCCGATCGGCGCCTGCCCCTTGCGCGTCCGGCCGCGCCGCGCCGGCTCCTTGACGGTGAGGGCCATCACCAATGCGAGCAGCAGGCCGGGCGCCGAGGCGACCAGAAAGACCAGATGCCAATCCTTGATGACGAAGCCGCCGCCCAGGTCGATCGGGTCGACATGGGCGAACACGGCCAGCAGGAAACCGCCGAGGATCAGCGCGCCGCCCATGCCGGCGTTGATGCCGAGCTGGTAGATGGCGAATGCGCGCGGGAAGCGGTCGCGCGGCACGAGGTCGGAGATCATCGACATCGAGCACGGGCCCTTGACGGACTCGCCCGCTCCCACCAGCCCGCGCGCCGCGAAAAGCTGCCAGAATTGCTGGGCCAGCCCGCACAGCGCCGTCGCGATGCTCCATACGGTCAAAGCGCAGGTGAGGATGATCTTGCGGTTATGCGCGTCCGATACGCGCGCCATCGGCAGGCCGCAGAGCATGTAGAAGAAAGAGAAGGCAAAGCCGACCAGCAGGCTGACCGACGTATCCGTGAGCGCCAGATCATGCTTGATGGGCTCGACCAGCAGGTTGATGATGCCGCGGTCGATGTTCGATACGAACGAGACCAGCGCGATCACGACAACCGCATACCATGCGCCGCGCACACCCGCCGACCGTCCAACGTCCGTCGCCTTCGGCGGCAATGTCACGTTCACGCCCCTCTCCCCGCCTTGCCCGGCGAACGAATCGTCTTTCTGTAGATAGATTATTTTAAAACTATCTCATTGCAACCTATTTCTCGGAGAACGATCTCATACGCTAAAAGCGATCATCTTCAGGATCGCGGCGGCGCCTCGCCTTCCGCGATCAGGCGCTGGCGAAAGGCCGCCAGCCGCTCCAGCGCCTCGTCCAGCACCGCAAGCGGCTTGGTGAAGCACAGGCGCACGAAGCGCGTTTCCGGCGCCTGCGCATAGAAGGCCGAGAAGGGGATGGTCGCCACCCCCGCCTCCCGCACGGCGCGCTCGCAAAACCCGGTGTCCGCCAGCCCGATGCCCGAGGCCGCAAGGTCGATATGCTGGAACCAGGTCGCCGCGCTCGGCAGCACCGCAAAGCCGGCCTGCTCCAGCCCCCGCGCCAGATGCGCCCGCCCCTCGGCATGCACCCGCCGATGCGCCTCATGCCATTCAGCCGGCAGCGCCAGCCCGCCCGCCACCGCCCATTGCAGTGCGGGCGGCGTGGTAAAAGTGAGGAACTGATGCGCGCGGGCGATCACCCCGGCGAGCGGCGGCGCGGCGCAGACCCAGCCGACCTTCCAGCCGGTCAGCGAGAAGATCTTGCCCGCCGAGCCGATCTTGACGCTCCGCTCGCGCAGCCCCGGTATCGCCAGCGGCGAGACATGGCGGCTGCCGTCGAACACCATCGCCTCCCATACCTCGTCGCAGACCAGCAGCAGGTCATGCGCCGTGCACAGCTCGGCCAGCTCCGCCAACTCCGCCTCGGAAATCATGCTGCCGGTGGGATTGTGCGGCGTGTTGAGCAGCAGCATCCGCGTGCGCGGCGTGATCGCGGCGCGCACCGCATCGAGCGGCAACCGCCAGTCCGGCGGCGCGAGGCTCACGAAGCGCGCCACCGCCCCGGCCCGCTCAACCAGCGGCGCATAGGCATCGTAGAGCGGCTGGACGAGGATCACCTCGTCGCCCGGATCGAGCAACGCGAGGATGCAAGCGGCCAGCGCCTCGGTCGCGCCGGAGGTGACGACAATCTCGTCATCGGCCAGCGCCAGCCCCTGATGCGCCGCATAATAGCCGGCGACGGCAGCGCGCAATTCCGGCAACCCGCGCATCGGCGGATATTGGTTGGAGCGCTCGCGCAGCGCCCGCGCCGCGCTCTCGATCAGCTCCGGCGGCCCCTGCGCATCGGGGAAGCCCTGCCCGAGGTTGATCGCCCCCGTCTCCCGCGCAAGGCCGGACATATGCTCGAAGATGGTCGTGCCCAGCCGCGCGATGGATCGGTTCATGCCGCCCTGCCTCTCTCACCGACAGCGATGGACCGGGCGCGGGCCCGTTGCAAGAGACGGCACGCCGGCCCCGCCGTTGCGTTCGCCCCCGCCCTCGCCTAGAGCGGCCCGCGGCGGCGCATGGGGCGCTCGCCCTGTTGCCGATCGAACGGGCCGCCATGAGCCGAGTCGCCATCAAGATCTGCGGCGTCAGCACGCCTGGCGCGATCGAGGCCGCGCTGGCCGGCGGGGCAAGCCATGTCGGCTTCATGCACTTCCCCAAAAGCCCGCGCCACCTCGGCCTCGCCCGCATGGCCGATCTCGCGCCGTGCATACAGGGCGCCCTGCGCAGCGTCGCGGTGCTGGTCGACCCGGACGATGCGCTGATCGACGCGGTGATCTCCGCCGCCGCGCCGCATATCCTCCAGCTCCACGGCCGCGAGGAGCCGGCCCGCGTCGCTGCCATCGCCGCACGCACCGGGCTGGAGGTGTGGAAGGTCGTCTCTATCAAGACCGCCGCCGATCTCGCCACTGGCGTCCGCTATGCCGGCGCCGCGCATCGCCTGCTCTACGACGCCAAGACGCCGGACGATGCTCCCCGCCCCGGCGGCATGGGCCAGCGCTTCGACTGGAGCCTGCTCGCAGGCCATCGCGCACCCCTGCCCTGGGCGCTTTCCGGCGGGCTGGACCCCACCAACGTCGCCGAGGCGATCCGCGCGACCAACGCCCCGCTGGTGGACGTTTCCTCGGGCGTGGAGAGCGCGCCGGGCATCAAGGATGTGGACAAGATCGCGGCCTTCTGCAAAGCGGTTTCGCGATGCTGATGCCGGCTCCTTATACTGCGCGCGTCGCCGGACGATGGCGCTGATCGCTTCCAGACAATCGAGAAGCGAACGGCTCCCCATATCCAGAGACGAGAAACGACCATGACTGCTACACCCACCCTGCCCAACTCCCTGCGCACGCTCCCGGACGAGCGCGGCCATTTCGGCCAATTCGGCGGCCGCTATGTCGCCGAGACGCTGATGCCGCTGATCCTCGATCTTGAGCGGGAATATCGCGCCGCCAAGGCGGACCCGGCCTTCCAGGCGGAATTCGACGGGCTGATGACCCATTATGTCGGCCGCCCCTCACCGCTATATTATGCCGAGCGGATGACCGCGCATTATCGCGAGGGCGCAAAGTCCGGCTACGGCGCCAAAATCTATTTCAAGCGCGAGGAACTGAACCACACCGGCGCGCACAAGATCAACAACTGCATCGGCCAGATCCTGCTCGCCATCCGCATGGGCAAGACGCGGATCATCGCCGAGACCGGCGCCGGCCAGCACGGTGTCGCCACCGCCACCGTCTGCGCGCGCTTCGGCCTGCCCTGCACTATCTTCATGGGTGCCAAGGATGTCGAGCGGCAGCAGCCCAACGTGTTCCGCATGAAGCTGCTCGGCGCGGAGGTCCGCCCGGTGACGAGCGGCGCGCAGACGCTCAAGGACGCGATGAACGAGGCGCTGCGCGACTGGGTCGCGACGGTGGAGAACACCTTCTACATCATCGGCACCGCCGCCGGCCCGCACCCCTATCCCGAGCTGGTGCGCGACTTCCAGTCGATCATCGGCAAGGAAGCGCGCGAGCAGATCCTCGCCGCCGAGGGCCGCCTGCCGGACCTGCTGATCGCGGCGGTCGGCGGCGGCTCCAACGCCATCGGCCTGTTCCACCCCTTTCTCGACGATGCGGGCGTGGCGATGGTCGGCGTCGAAGCGGCCGGACGCGGCATCGAGAGCGGCGAGCATGCCGCCAGCCTCACCGGCGGCCGGCCGGGCATCCTCCACGGCAACAAGACCTATTTGTTGCAGGACGAGGATGGCCAGATCACCGAGGCCCATTCGATCAGCGCCGGCCTCGATTATCCCGGCATCGGCCCCGAGCATAGCTGGCTGCACGAGAGCGGCCGCGTGGATTATCTGCCGGTGACGGACCGCGAGGCGCTGGACGCCTTCCAGCTCACCTGCCGCACCGAGGGCATCATCCCGGCGCTGGAAAGTTCCCACGCGCTCGCAGCGCTGGAGACCAAGGCACAGGCGATGCGCGAGGACCAGATCATCGTCGTCAACGTCTCCGGCCGGGGCGACAAGGACATCTACACCGTCGCTGACGCGCTGGGGGCGCAGCTATGAGCCGCCTCGCCACGGCCTTCGCCCGCGCGCGCACCGAAAACCGCGCCGCGCTCGTCACCTTCGTGACCGGCGGCGACCCGACGCCGGCCGACACCGCCACCGTGCTCGACGCGCTGGTCGCGGGCGGCGCCGACGTGATCGAGCTGGGCATGCCCTTCACCGATCCGATGGCGGACGGCCCGGCCATTCAGGCCGCCAACCTGCGCGCCATGGCCGCCGGCATCAGCACCGCCGCCATCTTCGCGATCGCCACTGCCTTCCGCGCGCGTCATCCCGACACGCCGCTGGTGCTGATGGGCTATGCCAACCCGATGACCATTCGCGGCGCGGACTGGTTCGCCACGCAGTGCAAGGCGGCCGGCGTCGATGGCGTCATCTGCGTCGACATTCCGCCCGAGGAGGATGACGAGCTTGGCCCCGCCCTGCGCGCGGCCCGCGTCTCGCCGATCCGCCTCGCCACGCCCACCACGGACGCCGCGCGGCTCCCGGCGGTGCTCGCTGGCGCGTCCGGCTTCCTTTATTATGTCTCGGTCGCCGGCATCACCGGGCTGCAACAGGCCGCGCAAGGCAGCATCGAGACCGCTGTTGCCCGGCTCAAGGCCGCCACCGACCTGCCGGTCGCGGTCGGCTTCGGCGTGCGCAGCCCCGAGCAGGCCGCCGCCATCGGCGCGGTGGCGGACGGCGTGGTCGTCGGCTCGGCCATCGTCGATCTGGTCGCCCGCCACGGCGCGGCGGCCGGCGGCCCGGTACGCGATTTCGTCGCCACGCTGCGCGCCGCGCTCAACCGCAAGGAAACCGTCGCATGAGCTGGCTCAACCGCGTCCGCAACGCCCTGCCTTTCATCGCCCGCAAGAGCGAGACCCCCGACAATCTCTGGAAGAAATGCCCCTCCTGCGGGCAGATGATCTTCCAGAAGGAGTGGGAGGAAAATCTCAGCGTCTGCCCGCGTTGCGATCATCATGGCCGGATCGGCGCCAAGGCGCGCTTCGAGCAGATTTTCGATCAGGACACGCTCAAGCTGCTGCCCGCGCCGACAGTGAAGGAAGATCCCCTCAAGTTCCGCGATTCCAAGCGCTATACCGATCGTCTCAAGACCGCGCGCGCCAACACTGGCGAGGCCGATGCGCTCATCAACGGCCATGGCAAGATCGAGGGTCATCCGGCCGTGGTCGGCGTGCAGGATTTCGCCTTCATGGGCGGTTCCATGGGCACGGCGGTCGGTGCCGCGTTCGTGGCGGGCGTCAAGGAGGCGATCAAGCGCCGCTGCCCCTACATCATCTTCACCGCCGCCGGTGGCGCCCGCATGCAGGAGGGCATTCTCTCGCTCATGCAGATGCCGCGCGCGACCGTCGCCATCCAGCAACTCCGCGCGGCCGGCCAGCCCTACATCGTCGTGCTGACCGATCCGACGACCGGCGGCGTCACCGCCAGCTACGCGATGCTGGGCGACATCCAGATCGCCGAGCCCAACGCGCTGATCGCCTTCGCCGGTGCGCGTGTCATCGAGAACACGATCCGCGAGAAGCTGCCGGAGGGGTTCCAGCGCGCCGAATATCTGCTGGAGCACGGCATGCTGGACATGGTGGTGCATCGCAAGGACCTGCGCGGCACGCTCGCGCAGGCGATCGGCTATCTGACCGCCAGTCGCGCCGCCTGAGTCCGTCCCACGTCAGACCGGACACAGCCATTGCCGCAAGCGCCCACCCTCCCGCCGCCTGCTCCGGGCATGCCGGGCGCCGGGCGCCGGCACGGGCTGTTCCGCTCCGGCCAGTGGCCCGGCCGGCCGCGCCCCGCGCCCACAGGCGCCTGACAGCCGCAGACAGAAAAGCCCCTCCTTCTCCAAGAGACCCCGCATGGCCGACCACGCCGTTTCCGAAAATCCCGCCGTCCAGACGCAGATCGACCGCCTCATGGCGCTCTCGCCGGGGCGCGACGTGCTCGGGCTGGAGCGGATCACCGAGCTGCTCGCCCGCCTCGGCAATCCCCACCATGCCATGCCGCCGGTGTTCCATGTCGCCGGGACCAACGGCAAGGGCTCGACCTGCGCCTATCTGCGCGCCGCGCTGGAAGCGGACGGTCGCGCCATCCACGTGTTCACCTCGCCGCATCTTTCCCGCTTCAACGAGCGCATCCGCCTCGCCGGCACGCTGATCGACGACGCCACGCTGGCGCAGGCGCTGAGCGATGTTCTGGATATCAGCGCCGATCTTCACGCCAGCTTCTTCGAGGTGACGACCGCCGCCGCCTTCTCGCTGTTCGCGCGGGTGCCGGCGGATGCCTGCGTGATCGAGGTCGGCATGGGCGGCCGGCTGGACGCGACCAACATGTTCACCGCGCCTGCCGCCTGCGGCATCGCCTCGCTCGCCATCGACCATGAGAGCTTCCTGCTCGCGCCAGAGCATGACACGCCCGAGGACCCGCTCTGCCGCATCGCCTTCGAGAAGGCCGGCATCGCCAGGCAGGGCCGCCCGCTGGTGACGCAGCGCTACAGCGTGCCGATGCTCAAGACCATCGCGCGGGTCGCCGAGCGCGTGGGCGCCATCCACCTCCCGCGCGGCGAGGCGTGGGACATCGCACCCTATGAGGGCGAGCTGCATTATCGCGACGGTGCGGGCAAGCTGGCGCTGCCACTCTCCCGCCTCGCCGGCCAGCATCAGGTCAGCAATCTCGGCCTCGCCATCGCCATGCTACGCCACCAGAGCGTACTGCCGGTGAGCGACGCCGCCCTGCGCGCCGCCCCGCTCTGGGCGCAATGGCCGGCGCGGATGCAGCGGCTGGAAGCCGGCCCGCTCACCAATCTGGTGCCGGGCCGCACCGTCATTCTCGATGGCGGCCACAATCCCGATGCCGGCAAGGCGCTGGCACAGGCGCTCACCGAGAGCGGACTGGTGCCGGGCGGCGTCGATCTCGTCACCGGCATGCTCGCCAACAAGGATATCGAGGGCTTCCTCACCCCGCTACGCCCGCTGATCCGCTCGATCCGCTCGCTGCCGGTGCCGGGCCACGACCATCACGGGCCGGAGGTATTTGCGGCGCTCGCCCAGCGTTGGGACCTGCCGCACGCCGCCTTCTCGACCGTGCAGGAAGCGCTCACGGACGTAGCCGCCACATCCACCGGCCGCGTCGACCGCGCCGTGCTCATCGCCGGCACGCTCTACCTCGCCGGCCGCGTGCTGATGGAAAACGGCCAGCCGCCCGTTTGATCCCGCGAAACACTCCCGCACCAAACCCCTACGTGCTCCTGCGCAGGCAGGAGCCCAGGGCGCAAAGGCACAGCGGCTGGGCTCTGGATTCCTGCTTTCGCAAGAGCACGAGCGAGAATCTGTCCGGCAGTCCCTACCCGTCGTCGGTCGTACTCGGCTGCCGCACCGTCTCCACGACGAACCCCTTGCGCCACATGATCCACAGCAGCAGCATCCCCGGCACGGCCACCACCACCGTGAACGCCCAGAACCAGAACCAGCCCAGCCCCTCGGCCAGATAGCCCGATGGCGTGGAGAGCCACGTCCGCCCCACCGCCGCGAAGGAGGAGAGCAGCGCGAATTGCGTCGCCGTGTATGCGAGACTGGACAGACCGGAGAGATAGGTCACGAACACGGTGAGGCCGATGCCGCTGGTGAAATTCTCCGTCCCCACCGCCAGCGCCAGCATCGGCGTGGAATGCCCCGCCACCGCCAGCAACGAGAACAGGAAGTTGGAGAGCATCATCATCAGTCCGGAGACGAACAGCGCCCGCCCCATGCCGAGCCACGCGATGAACGGCGCGCCCAGCGCGGAGCCGACGATCAGCGCCGCAAAGCCGACGAACTTGTTGACCGCTACATATTCGGTATCGCTGAAGCCCAGTTCCACGATCATCGGCGCCAGCATCGTCTGCCCCATGGCGTCGCCGATCTTGTAGATCAGCACGAAGCCGAGGATCAGGAAGGCCCCGTGCCGGCCGAGAAACTCGCGGAACGGGTTGACGATCGTCTCGGCCAGCCACGCCCCGAGCGACGTGCCCGCCTGCCGCACCTGCCGCTCGATATAGCGCCCCGGCCCGGCGAACAGCGCACCAACGGCTGCCGGCAGCACGCAAAAGGCGGTGATACCGTAAGCCGCTGCCCAGCCCAACCCGGCGCCCTCGCTGGAGGCGAGAAAGATCGTCCCCGCGCCCGCCAGCAGATTGCCGGTGCGGTAGCCGAACTGGTTCATCGCCGTGCCGTGGGGCAGTTCCTCCTCGCTCAATATTTCGATGCGATAGGCGTCGATCACGATGTCCTGCGTGGCCGACAGGAACGCGACGACAATGGCCCACAAGGCGAAAACGCCGATATGATTGGCCGGATCACTCGCGCCCAGTCGCCACAGCGCCGCGAACAGCAGCGCCTGGATGAAGAACAGCCACGCCCGGCGTTGCCCGAACAGGCGCGTCAGCACCGGCAGCGGCAGCTTGTCGACCAGCGGCGCCCACAGGAATTTGAGCGTGTAGGGCGTGGTAAGGCCGATCGCGAAGCCGATGGTCGATTTGTCGATCCCCACGCGCGAGAGCCAGAAGGTCATCGTCGCCAGCAGCAAGGTCAGCGGGAAGCCGCTCGAAATACCGAGCAGGAAGGCCACGAACGGCATCGGCCGCAAATAGGGCCGGAAACTCGGGATGACGAAGGCGACGCCCAGCACCGCAAGGACGATCAAGGCGAATATCAGTGCTTGCGGCATGCGTGCTCCCGGCGTCTCAACCGGCGCAAACCTAACGCGCGCCACGCATTTCGCTAGGGCAGATCGACATTCAGTTCCGGGCGAGCCGGAGCGAAGCGTGCGGTAGGCGAAGAAAGCGCCCCGTTGTAAGCCCCCATGGACCGCATGGCGATGCTTCCAAGCTCATCAAAGAGCGCGGTCAGCCCATCGCAAAAAGCGTGAGCCCGGCCGGCAGGCGCCGCACCGGCAGCCCGGCCAGCCGCCGCTCGCATACCGCGATGGCGCGGACGAGAACATGCGGCTGGAACGGCTTGGCGAGCACGCCGAGCGCGATGCCCATATCCTTCGCCTCGTCCGGGCAGCTTGCGGTGGCGAACAGCACGGCGATGCCCCGCTCGCTGGCATGCCGCGCCAATTCGATGCCGGACCGCGCGCCACGCAAGCGAATGTCCGCAATCACAAGGTCGATCGCGCCGTCCTTCTCGATCACCGCATCGGCATCGCGGAAGCGGTCGACCGTCGCGACGACCTGATAGCCTGCCTGCTTGAGCGCGCGTTCGGTGTCGAACGCCAGCAACGGCTCATCCTCCACGATGAGAATGCGGCGGATTTGCTGCTTTCCCTTCGAGAAAAACATTGCCGGCCCGCCTCTCTTGCGCCACTAGCCTCGGACATTGATCCGCTCGCAGGCGGAAGCGCAGGTGCGCTACGCTGCACCGCGGCGATTCGCCAGTGCAACTGCGATACAGTCCAGAGAAAAAAGGGACGAATCCCCTTGGCGTTCACCAAAGGCCCGCGCGGCCCCCGTCATCCGTCCCGATCCACTGCGGGAACCGTCTCCGCCGGCCACCGGCCGCGCCGTGACACGCCGACAACCAAGACGGGTAAACCGCGCCAGGAACCTGCCGGCAAACCGACAGAAAAGCCGGAAGAAAAGCGCCCGAACGCCGCCCGGCGGGATGGCGCTCGCCTCGCCAGAGCGCCACGACCCCGCCATGAGGCCTCCGCAGCGGCAACCGGCAAGCCCCGCGCGAGGCCAGCGGGCAAGCCGGCCGCCAGACCGCAGCAGACACGCGCCGACACCTCCCCGCGCGAAGGCGACCGCATCGCCAAGTTGCTCGCCCGCGCCGGCGTCGCCTCCCGGCGCGACGTGGAGCGGATGATCGCGGACGGACGCATCGCCCTTAACGGCGAGACCGTGACCACCCCCGCCACAATCCTCACCTCGCTGCGCGGCGTCACCGTGGACGGCAAGGCGGTCAAGGAGCCGGAGGCCACCCGCCTCTTCCTGTTCCACAAACCCGCCGGCCTGCTCACCACCGCGAAAGATCCCCGCGGCCGCCCCACCATTTACGACCGCCTGCCCGCCGATCTGCCGCGCGTCATGCCGGTCGGCCGGCTCGATCTTAATACCGAGGGCCTGCTGCTCCTCACCACGGACGGCGGCTTCAAGCGCCAGCTTGAGCTACCCGCCAGCGGCGTCGAGCGCACCTATCGCGCCCGCGCTTTCGGCACGGTCAGTCAGGCGCAGCTTGAGGAGCTGATCGACGGCGTCGAGATCGAAGGCATGCGCTACGGCCGCATCGACGCCAATCTGGAGCGCCGCACCGGCCGCAACCAGTGGATCGAGATGACGCTGACCGAAGGCAAGAACCGCGAGGTGCGCCGCGTGCTGGAGCATCTCGGCCTTGAGGTCAGCCGCCTCATCCGCACCCGCTACGGCCCCTTCACGCTGGGCGACTCGAAAGCGGGCGATATCATGGAGGTGAAGCAGGCCGAGATCGCCCGCTTCCGCAAGACGCTGCCATGAGGATCATCGCCGGCCAATGGCGCGGGCGGCCGCTGGTCGCGCCTGCGGGCGACGCCACCCGCCCCACGGCGGACCGCACCCGCGAGACATTGTTCTCCATGCTCACCAGCCGCCTCGGTTCGTTCGAGGGGCTGCGCGTGGGCGACTTCTTCGCCGGCTCGGGCGCGCTTGGGCTGGAGGCCCTGTCGCGTGGGGCAGCCGCCTGCCTGTTCGTCGAGCGCGATCGGGCGGCGGTGGCGGCGATCCGCGCCAACGCCGAGAAGCTCGGCCTTCCCCGGCCCGATATCCGCCAGAGCGACGTGCTCGCGCTCGGCTCCGCGCCGGAGCCGCTGGATGTCATTTTCATGGATCCGCCCTACGCCACCGGCGCCGGCGCGGTCGCGCTGGACAAGCTCGCCCGCCTCGGCTGGACCGGCCCCGGCACCTGGATCAGCATCGAGACCGGGCGTGGCGAGACCGTCGCCGTCAAGGGCTTCGAGATCGACGCCGAGCGTACGGTCGGCAAGGCCGTGCTGCATTTGCTGCGCCCGGCGGCGGCCTGAGCCGGGCGGCGCACCAACGCCGCCCATGCCCTCAATGGGATCACTCAGCCGCGACGCTGACGACCGACTCCGCATAGTCCCGCGAGCCAAGATTGCCGTTGGGGAAGATATCGCGCTCGGCGATCCACTCCTGCGACTCTTCGAACGCATCGCGGGTGTATGGCTCGAACACGATCCGCTCGCCCGGTCCCCAGCGGCCGGTATCCATCATGTCGTGGAAGCGGACCGGGAACTCCTTCTTGTAATGGTGCGTGTAAAGCTCCGGCCGCAGGTCGATATCGTGCTGGGCACGGCGTAGCGCGGCGAAATATTTGCGCACGTCCGCCATATCCGGCTCCCCCTTGACCATCGAGGCCATCATGAAAGTGGTGTCGATGATCTTGCGGAAGCCGAGTTGCTCCAGGAAATAATAAGGCCCGCTGAACAGCGAGGCAGCCGGGATCTTGCGGTCGATCAGCAGCTCCAGCCGGCTGAACAGCATCCCGTCCGAGAAGGAGAGGTTGATCTTCTCGCGGTCGATGTAGCGCTCCAGCGCCTGGATGGTCGAATAATGGCTGCCCGACTGGTAGCCGACCGAGATCGGCACGCCGGCCAGATCGGCGGGATGCTGGATCGGCGACTCGGGCGGCACGAACACCGCCGAGGGGGAGACCGAGTAGGCATCGGCAAACAGACGGCCATGGCCGGAGGAAGCCGCGACGTTCACCGTCCAGTGGCAGGCGCAGCTCACGTCGCCCTCGCGCCCTTTCTCGAAGGTTTGATAAGCGCCGACCTTCTCGCCCAACTGGTGGGAACTGGCGCTTTTCGAATCGAGCGTCTCGCGAAACTCATAGGCGAGCCCCTCGTCGCGGAAATAGCCCTTCTCCTCGGCAACCCACTCGTGCAGCCGGAAATGCGGTTGAATGATGAATGTCGACATTCCGCTCCCTAACTCCGTCGCTCTGACGGCCTTCTGATGGTTCATCGCTGGCGGAAAACCTCTGCACAGGGCGCCACCATGGGCTCTCCGGCAAGTCGACGTCGCTTGACCTTCGTCCACTGCGGAGAGGGGACATCGGCGCGGCCTGTCTGGATGGGCTTGGCACGGAACTTAACTGGATTCGGCCGAGCCCGTCAACGTTGCAACATGCAACCGAGTGCGCAAATCGCACGCACGGCCGAATGGCCCGCGCAGTCATGCCGCGCGGGCCGATCCTCGATCGGCGGGATTACGGCGGCGGGATTGCTGGCGGCGGGACTACTGGCCGCCCGGATTCTCGCAGGCGTCCTTCACCGTCCTGGTGCACTTGGGATAATCCGCCGGCGGCTGCGGCGCCTGCTGCACCACCGGAGAGGGCGGCCCCATCACCACCTGCGCGCCGGCAGGCGGCGGCGGCCCGGCATCGGGAGGCGGCGCTGCGGGCGGCACCGCCGCATCCGGCGCGCCGCTCTGCGGGCCGAGCGATCCGTCACTGGGCGGCGGCACATCGCCCGGCGGGGCGGGCTCCGTCACCGGCGCATCGGAGGGCGGCGCCGGCACGTCCTGCGCCTGGGCTGCGAAGGCCAGCGCGGGGAGGCTGAGGCCGATCATCCATGTCGTGAATTTCATGGAAAGCATCCTTTCATGCAGACATGTAACGGGAGAGGAACGGCTTGATTTCACGCCCGTTCCCCCACTGGTCCCGGCAGACCCA
This sequence comes from Sphingobium sp. 66-54, assembly GCA_001899715.1. Classification (GTDB taxonomy): domain Bacteria; phylum Pseudomonadota; class Alphaproteobacteria; order Sphingomonadales; family Sphingomonadaceae; genus Sphingobium. Next base: position 205,032 of record MKWI01000016.1, on the reverse strand, counting down.
CTCCCCGTCCCGTCCGGCCAGCCGCCAGGCTCGCCGCGCCCGAAACGCAGCCAAAATGCTTGTGCAGCGGCGCTCCGTTCCCTAACTGTTCGCCCGTGACCGACACCGCCCTTCCTCCTGCCGATCCCCCCTATCTGCGCGGGCTCAACGCGCCCCAGCGCGAGGCCGTGCTAACCACGGAAGGCCCCGTGCTGGTCCTCGCCGGCGCCGGCACCGGCAAGACGGCAGCGCTGACCGCGCGTCTCGCGCATCTGGTCGCCACCCGCCGCGCCTACCCGTCCGAGATCCTCGCCGTCACCTTCACCAACAAGGCCGCGCGCGAGATGCGCGAGCGGGTCGGCCGGATGATCGGCGCGGCGGTGGAGGGCATGCCCTGGCTCGGCACCTTCCACAGCATCGGCGCACGCATGCTGCGCCGCCATGCCGAGCTGGTCGGGCTGCAAAGCAACTTCACCATTCTCGATACCGACGACCAGCTCCGCCTGATGAAGCAGATCATCCAGGCCGCCGGGCTGGACGAGAAACGCTGGACGGCGCGCACGCTCGCCGCGCTCATCGACAAGTGGAAGAACAAGGGCCTCACCCCGGCCGAGGTCGACGCGGGCGAGAGCGAAGCCTTCGCCAACGGCAAGGGCGCGGAGATCTACGCCGCCTATCAGGCCCGCCTGATCGCACTCAACGCCTGCGATTTCGGCGACCTGCTGCTCCACATGCTGACCCTGTTCAAGACCGACCGGGCCGTGCTGGAGCATTATCAGCAGCGCTTCCGCTACATCATGGTGGACGAATATCAGGATACCAACACCAGCCAGTATCTCTGGCTGCGGCTGCTCGCCCAGCAGCGCAAGAATATCTGCTGCGTGGGCGATGACGACCAGTCCATCTATTCATGGCGTGGCGCGGAGGTCGCCAATATCCTCCGCTTCGAGCGGGATTTCCCCGGCGCGACGATCATCCGGCTGGAGCAGAATTACCGCTCGACGCCGCATATCCTCGCCGCCGCCTCCGGCGTCATCGCGCAGAATGGCGGGCGGCTCGGCAAGACGCTGTGGACGCAGGAGGACGAGGGCGAGAAGGTCCGCGTCATCGGCGTGTGGGACGGGCCGGAAGAAGCCCGCCGCGTCGGCGAGGAGATCGAGGCGCTGGAGCGCGCCGGCACTCGCGCGGACGCCATCGCCATCCTCGTGCGCGCATCCTTCCAGACCCGCGAGTTCGAGGACCGCTTCATCCAGATCGGCCTGCCTTATCGCATCGTCGGCGGCTTCCGTTTCTACGAGCGCGCCGAGATTCGCGACGCGCTCGCCTATCTGCGCCTCGTCAACCAGCCGGCGGACGATCTCGCTTTCGAGCGGATCGTCAACGTCCCCAAGCGGGGGCTGGGCGACAAGGCGGTCGAGACGCTCCACCGTGTCGCGCGTGCGCAGGGCGTTCCGCTCAGCATCGCCGCCACCCATCTTATCGAGACGGACGAGCTGACGCCCCGCGCCCGCCGCGCGCTCGGCGGCTTCATCGGCGACCTCGCCCGCTGGCGCGATCTCGCCAGCACCATGGGTCATGCCGATCTCGCCCGGCAGATTCTCGACGAGAGCGGCTACACCGCCGTCCTCCAGACCGAGCGCACGGCCGAGGCGAGCGGACGGCTGGAGAATCTCCAGGAGCTGACCCGCGCCATGGAAGAGTATGAGACGCTCGGCGCCTTCCTGGAGCATGTCAGCCTGGTCATGGACAATGACGCCGCGCAGGACGATGCCAAGGTCACGATCATGACCATCCACGCCGCCAAGGGGCTGGAGTTCGACACGGTGTTCCTCGCCGGCTGGGAGGACGGGCTGTTCCCCTCCCAGCGCGCGTTGGACGAGGGCGGCCTCGCCAGCCTGGAGGAGGAGCGCCGCCTTGCCTATGTCGCCATCACCCGCGCGCGGCGGCGCTGTTTCATCCTCCACGCGGCCAACCGGCGGGTCTATGGCCAGTGGACCAGTTCCATCCCCTCGCGCTTCATCGGCGAACTGCCGGCCGATACGATCGAGGAGGAATCCACCCTCAGCGGCGGCGCCAGCCTGTGGCGCGCCAACTGGTCCGAGCGGGACGATCCCTTCGCCAATGTCGCGCGCGGCACCGGGCGCGGCCCCGGCTGGCAGCGCGCGCAGGGCCAGTTCGTCCGCGAACCGGTGCGGATCGTCGAGGCGCGGCAGAGTGCGGTCAGCATCGGCAATAAAGGCCGCGGCGACATCAGCATCGGTGCGCGAATCTTCCACCAGAAGTTCGGCTACGGCCTCGTCCGTGCGATCGAGGGCAACAAGCTGGAAATCGACTTCGAGCAAGCCGGCGCCAAGCATGTGCTGGACAGTTTCGTCAGCCTCGCCTGATGAAGCGGATATCATTGAAAAGAGACGAGATCGTCATGAACCTTCTCTAATCAATCCTGGGAGTCTTTATATTTTGACTTGGTCAAATATAAATATTGCCCATTTTTTGCTGGTTATTAACTTCAACCGTCCTAATTTCTCCGTGCGACCCGGGAGGCGCTGGTCAGCGCCAGTGCTTACCCTTTCTGACCCGGCGGCCGTGGGTGGCCGCCGGGTCATTTTTTCCGATGGCCGCCGCGTCATTACGACCATTGCCGATAGTCGGCTCACCCCGTAGGAGCGTCGCATGGCCAGCGCCCCTTCCAGCCCCGATCAGCCGAGCGAGCCGCGCCCGCTCACCCATCCGCTGCAAATTCCGGCGTTTCGCGCCTTCCTCGTGCTCCGCCTGTGCACCATCCTCGGCCAGACCGGCATGTCGATCATCATCGCCTGGCAGGCCTACAATATCGCGCGCCTCACCATGGCGCCGGCGCATGCAGCCGCGCAGCTCGGCCTGATCGGCCTCATCCAGTTCGTCGTGCTGTTCCTGGCGACGCCGTTCGCCGGCCTTGCGTCGGACAATTATAAGCGCACCCGCATCGGCATGGTCACGCTCACCATGCTGCTCGGCTGCGCGGCGGTGCTCGCCCTCTCCAGCTATGAGGGCTGGATCAGCCTGCCGCTCATCTTCTCCATCGCCGCCGTGCTCGGCCTCGCCCGCGCCTTCCAGGGGCCGGCGCTGAGTTCGCTCGCGCCCAACATCGTACCGATGGAGATGCTGCCGCGCGCCATCGCATTCAGCAGCATGTTCTGGCAGGCCGGCGGCATCGTCGGTCCGGCGCTGGCCGGTTATGCCTATGCGCTGGAGTCCTATTATGCCTATATTATCAGCGCGGTGCTGTTCCTCGTCTCGGTCGTGGCGCTGGTCATGGTGGGGGACGTGCCGCAGGCGCCGCCCCAGAAGGGCCGCCACCCGATCCGGCAGGTTATCGACGGGCTGAGCTATGTGCGGACCAATCGTCTCGTTTTCGGCGCGATCACGCTCGATCTGTTCGCCGTGCTGCTCGCCGGCACCACCGCCCTGCTCCCGGTTTATGCCCGCGACATATTGCACATCGGCTCGGCCGGCCTCGGCCACCTCGCCGCCGCGCCGGGCGTGGGCGCCGGCATCACCGCGCTCATCTTCTCCTTTCGCCCGCTGCGTCACAATGTCGGGCTCAAGATGCTGCTCTCGGTCGGCGTGTTCGGGCTGGCCACGATCGCCTTCGGCCTCACCGCATTCATGCCGGCGGGTATCGCCATGCCGGTCGCGCTCATTGCCATGGCGACCTGGGGCAGCGCGGACATGTTCTCGGTGTTCGTGCGCCAGTCGCTCATCCAGATCCACACGCCGGACGAGATGCGCGGCCGCGTCTCCAGCGTCTCGATGATGACCATCTCCGCCTCGAACGAGCTTGGCGAAGCGGAATCGGGCTTCCTCGCCGCGCTCATCGGCCCGGTGGCGGCGGTGGTCCTGGGCGGGGCCGGCGCGATCCTCATCACCCTCTACTGGTCGCGGCTGTTCCCGGAGCTGCGCCGGGCGCGCACCTTCGATCCACCCGAGGATCTCCAGATTTCCAGCTATCCCTCCGCCCGCGCGAAGGAAAATCCCGCCTGACATCATCCAGCTTGCAATCTCTATCATTTCAATTTTAATTGAAACTATCAGCAAATGGAGGCCAGCCATGATCGTTTCTTCCATCCTCGAAACCATCGGCCGAACGCCGCATATCAGGATCAACCGGCTGTTCGGTGACGCCGCCCAGGTCTGGATCAAGTCGGAGCGCGCCAATCCCGGCGGCTCGATCAAGGACCGCATCGCGCTCGCCATGGTCGAGGCGGCCGAGAAGGACGGCAGCCTCAAGCCGGGCGGCACCATCGTCGAGCCGACCTCCGGCAACACTGGCGTCGGGCTGGCCATGGTCGCGGCGGTCAAGGGCTACAAGTTGATCCTCGTCATGCCGGAGAGCATGAGCGTCGAGCGCCGCCGCCTGATGCTCGCCTACGGCGCGACGTTCGATCTCACTCCGCGCGAGAAGGGCATGAAGGGCTCGATCGAGCGCGCCTTGCAGATCGTCGCCGAGACGCCGGGCGCATGGATGCCCCAGCAGTTCGAGAACCCCGCCAATATCGAGGTGCATGCCGAGGCGACCGCCGCCGAAATCCTTGCCGATTTCGCCGACGCGCCGCTCGACGCGCTTATCACCGGCGTCGGTACCGGCGGCCACATCACCGGCTGCGCGCAGGTGCTCAAGGCCGCCTGGCCCAATCTCAAGGTCTATGCGGTCGAGCCGACCCTCTCGCCGGTTATCGGCGGCGGCGCGCCCGGCCCGCACCCGATTCAGGGCATCGGCGCCGGTTTCATCCCGACCAATCTCCACACAGCCCTGCTCGATGGGACCATCGCCGTGGAAGCGGACGACGCCAAGAACTACGCGCGCCGGTCCGCGAGCGAGGAAGGCATATTGGTCGGCATCTCGTCGGGCGCGACTCTGGCCGCCATCGCCCAGAAGCTGCCCGAGCTGCCCGCCGGCAGCCGGGTGCTCGGCTTCAACTACGATACCGGCGAGCGCTATTTATCGGTGCCGGACTTCCTGCCGGAAGCCTGATCCGCCTCGTCGGACGCGCGTATCGGGAGCGCGCAGGCGGGCCTTTTCCGCCGGTTTGCGCGTTTCCCCCCGCCGCTGGAAAGTATGAAAGCGGCGTTAACATTTGCGCCGCCGCCTTTCCCGAAATGGGACTGCCGCCCGCAGACGCCGCCCGGCCCGCCGCGCACGCCTTGCCATCGCCCGCCTTGAGGCACACATAGCGCCTTCCGCTCTCCGGGAAAGACGACATGGCGCAAGGCAATCTGGTGGCAAGGCCGGCATGGGGCAGAAATGCGCCCGCGCTCGGCCTCGTGCTCGTCGCCGCGCTGGTGCTCGCCCTCGTGGCCCTCGGCCTCAGCCAGCAGCGCAAGGGGCTCCCGACCGGCCCTGACGGCGCAGCGGCCACCGCCGGCGTCAGGCCCGCAACCCCGATGCCCACCGTCGAGCCGCTGGTGCTGGACGCCTCCAAGCCGGACGAGGCGCGCCGCCTCAACGCACAAATCCCCTTCTCCACCGCGCCCAATCCGGCGGCACGGCCGTTCCACTACAGCGGCGGCGAGGTGGCCCTTGCCCGCGCCACCGATTGTCTCGCCGCCGCGATGATCTACGAGGCCGGCGACGATGCCGTGGGCGAGCGCGCGGTCGGTCAGGTCGTGCTCAACCGCCTGCGCCACCCCGCCTTCCCCAAGACCGTCTGCGGCGTCGTCTTTCAGGGGCAGGAGCGCGCGACCGGCTGCCAGTTCACCTTCACCTGCGATGGCGCCATGGCCCGCCGCCCGAGCGCGGCCGCATGGGAGCGCGCGCGCGGCCTCGCCGCAGGGATGCTCGCCGGCGACATCTACAAGCCGGTCGGCACCAGCACCCACTACCATACCGATTGGGTGATGCCCTACTGGAGCAAGACGCTGGACAAGGTGGCGGCGGTCGACACCCACCTGTTCTTCCGCTGGATGGGCTGGTGGGGCACGCCGGCCGCCTTCGCCCGCTCGGTGGCGATCACCGCCGAACCCGCCATCGTCAAGCTCGCCGCACTCTCCCCGGTTCACCGCGACGATGCGGTCGAGTTCGCGCTGGACGGCGCGGCCGGCCCGCTCGGCGGTGATGCGTTTCCGCCGCTCGCGATCGGCCCGGAGCAGGTCGGCAAGCGTATCGGCCCCGGCAAGCTCACCGCCGTCGAGACCGGCGGCAACGGCTTCGTCATGACGCTCGACAAGGGCGGCGATCCGGCCCGCTATGCGGAGGCCGCCGCACGCATCTGCGCCGGCCGCGCGCAATGCCGCCTGCTCGCCTGGACCAACCCGCGTGAGACGCCGCAAGCCTTCCCGGTGGCGGAGAGCAGCCTCGGCTCCATGTCCTTCTCCTACATCCGCATGAAGGAGAGCGGGTTGGAGCGCATGCTGTTCAACTGCGACGAGTTCCCCTCCGCGCCCCGCATCCAGTGCATGGCGCGCCGTCTCCCGGCTGCGCAGACCCCGCGCCTCCTCGCCGACGAGCGCGCCGACAAGAGCGGCAGCGCCCTCCCCGCGCCGGGCAAGCTCGCCGCCGATAGCCAGCCCGGCCGCCTCGAACCGGCGCTGCCAACGATCGAAACGATCAAGCTCCGCGTACCCCGCACGAGCGCCACTACAACCCTCACGCCCTGATCGACAGGCCAAGGCCCAAGGGCGCCCAATCACACAAATATGTGCTCCTGCGAGGCAGGAGCCCAGGGCCCGACCGCAGGTCCCTATCGCCCGAGAACGGCTTGTGAACGGACAGAAGCACAACCCTTCCGTTCGCCCCGAGTATGTCGAAGGGCCTTCCCGCACGCAGGCAGTCGAAGGGCCGCCGCATTTCCTTGGACCCGCTATACGCTAAGCTCAGCGTTAGCCACAATCCGCCGTGAGCCCCTGCCTGCGCAGGAGCACAAGGACCTCTCGCCCGGAGAGCAGCGCGGCCCCGCGAGCGCCCCAACCCTACGCCGTCAGGAACGCCTCCGGCGGCAGCGCCATCAGCGCCTCGGCCCCGCCCTCGATCTTGCGGCGCAGCGCGCCGGCATCCGGCATGATCCGCTCGGCGAAGAAGCGCGCCGTCACCAGCTTGGCCTGCAAATAAGCCGCGTCGCCCGTTCCCGCCGCGATCTGCGCCTGCGCCGCGCGCGCCATCCGCAGCCACATCAGCCCCACCGCGACGATGCCCATGATGTGCATATAAGCATAAGAGGCCGCGCCCGCGTTGTTGGGGTTGGTCATGGCGTTCTGCATCAACCACATGGTCGCGGCCTGAAGCTGCTGGTTGGCCTTCTCCAGCGCCTCGGCGATCGGCGCGGTGGCCGGATCGGCCTTGCCCGCCGCCACATCCTCGGCGACGATCTTGAAGAAAGCCTGGACGCTGCGCCCGCCATTGGCCGGCAGCTTGCGGCCGACCAGATCCATCGCCTGCACGCCGTTGGCGCCCTCGTAGATCATGGCGATGCGCGCATCGCGGACCGTCTGCTCCACACCCCATTCGCGAATATAGCCATGGCCGCCAAACACCTGCTGGGCCAGCACCGTCACGTCAAAGCCCTTGTCCGTGCCGTAGCCCTTGATGACCGGCGTGAGCAACGAGATCAGGTCGTCGGCTGCCTGCCGCGCCTCCTCGGTTGGCGCCAGCCTGGCGAGGTCGACCTGAAGCGCGCCCCACAGGCACAGCGCCCGCAGCCCCTCGGTGAGCGCCTTGCACTCCATCAGCATCCGCCGCACGTCCGGGTGGACGAACAGCGTGTCGGCCGGCTTGTCCGGCTCGGCCGGGCCGGTCAGTGCGCGCCCCTGCCGCCGGTCCAGCGCGTAGCGTGCCGCCTGCTGGTAGGCGAGTTCCGCCTGCGCCAGCCCTTGCAGGCCCACGCCCAGCCGCGCCTGGTTCATCATGATGAACATCGCGGCGAGGCCCTTATTCTCCTCGCCGACCATCCAGCCCGTCGCCCCGTCATAGTTCATGACGCAGGTGGCGTTGCCGTGGATGCCCATCTTGTGTTCGATCGAGCCGCAGGAAACCGCGTTCTTCGCGCCCAGCGCGCCATCGTCGCCCACCATGATCTTGGGCACGAGGAACAGCGAGATGCCCTTGCTGCCCGCCGGCGCGCCCGGCGTCTTGGCCAGCACGAGGTGGATGATGTTCTCGGCCATGTCATGCTCGCCGCCCGAGATGAAGATCTTGGTGCCGGTGATCGTGTAGCTGCCGTCCGCCTGCGGCTCGGCGCGGGTCTTGATGAGGCCGAGGTCGGTGCCGGCGTGCGGCTCGGTCAGGTTCATCGTGCCGCACCAGGTGCCCGCGACCATGTTGGGCACATATTTCTTCTGAAGTTCCTCGCTGCCCTTGGCGAGAATGGCGGAGACCGCCGCGCCGGTGAGGCCGTGATACATGTTGAAGGCATGGTTGGCGGAGGTGAAATATTCCTCCACCGCGATCGCCAGCACCATCGGCAGCGCCTGCCCGCCAAACTCTTCCGGCGCGTGCAGCGTCGTCCAGCCGCCCGCGACGAACTGGTCGAACGCCTCCTGGAAGCCCGGCGGCACGCTCACCGTGCCATCGTCATTGCGCTTGCAGCCGATCTCGTCGCCCACCGGATTGAGCGGATTGAGCACCTCGCCGGCGAACTTGCCGCCCTCCTCCAGCACCGCCGCGACGATATCGCTCGATGCGGCCGCGAAGCCGGGCGTGTTGGCCAGCCGGTCGAGCCCGACAATCTCGTTGAGGACGAACATCGTATCGGCAACCGGCGCGGTATAGCTGGGCATAAGCCTCTCCTGCAAAGGGGCGGTGGTGGAACGGCGCGCAGCAGCCCTCAGGCCGGCTGGCGCTGGTTTTCTTCGACGAGGGTGATGAAACTGGTCAGCTCGGCCACGGCTTCCTCGATGTCGCGGCGCTGGCTTTCGAGCAGCGCGATGCGCTCGCGGCACTTGGCGATCGTCACCTCGCGCTGGCTGCGGCGCCCGTCGCCGACATCGTAGAGGTCGATCATCTCGCGGATTTCGGCCAGGCTGAACCCCACCCGCTTGCCGCGCAGGATCCAGGCGAGCCGTGCCCGGTCGCGATGGCCGTAGATGCGCACCAGACCCTGCCGGCGCGGCGCGATGAGCTGTTCATCCTCGTAGAAGCGCAGCGCGCGCGGCGTTACGCCGAATTCCTCGCACAGGTCGGAGATGGAGAATTCCTCGCGCCCATCGTGCTCGGGCTGCGGAATGCCGGCGATCATGGTCCCCTTGTGCATGACCCGGAACCTAACGCCACGTAACGTTTACGTCAACGGCACAGAGCCTTGCCGTCCTCGCCGGTCATCCGCGCCGCCGCCGCTCCATCGCGGTCGACACGCGGGAAGGACACGCCGGCGAACGATCCCCGGCTGGAACACAGGACCGCGCAATTCAGGTCGAGGCTGCCCGGCAGCACGATCTTGTCGCCCTCGTAGCGCGCGACGATCAGGCAGTCCCGGCCCGCGCCGTCGAAGCGCAGCAGCAACTTGTCCGCCGAGCGCCTGGCACTGCCCCGCCCCCGGCAATATTCGTCCTGCCCGATCCGCGTCTCGGCGCCGAAGCGGTAGCGGCCGGCGGAAGCGCTCCCATCGGGGACAAGGCACAGCCGGTCCGATCCGCCCTCGTAGCGGCGGCCGTAGCGCCCGGCCGGGTCGGTCTGCGCGCGATCGGGCAAGGCGCCGGTTTCCAGCGCCAGCGCATCCAGCTCGCGCGCGGTCGGGCTGTCGGGCGGGTCGGACTCATCCCCCGCCGCGCCTCCACAACCCGCCAGCCCGGAGAAGGTCGCCAGCGCGAGCACCGCCACCGCCCCACGCCACAAGCGCGGACGGATCACCGCGCCGCGGCCTCGCCGGGCTCGATCCGTTCCAGCCCGTCGGGCGTGACACGCCGATAGAAGCAGCTCCGCGCGCCGGTGTGGCAGGCCGGGCCGGCCGGCTCCACCCGCAGCCAGATCGCGTCCTGATCGCAATCGACACGCATCTCCACCACGCGCAGTTCGTTGCCGGATTCCTCGCCCTTGCGCCACAGCTTGCCCCGACTGCGCGACCAGAAATGGGCCAGTCCGGTTTCGCGTGTCGCCGCCAGCGCCTGCGCATTCATATGCGCGAGCATCAGCAGTTCGCCCGTTCTGGAATCGCTCGCCACGGCGGTAATCAACCCGTCACGGTCATATTTGGGGTCGAGCATCAGGCCCGTTTCGCGTTGGTCGCTCATGCCCCGCCTATAGGCGGACACGCCCGGCCTGTCAGCCCGGATCGGCCCCGCTCATCATGCATGTCGGAAATGGGGCGACCGACGGGGTTCGAACCCGTGACCTCTGGTACCACAAACCAGCGCTCTAACCAGCTGAGCTACGATCGCCACAGCGCGCCGCAGCGCGTCGAGACGGGGCCCATAATGCCCCGGAGGGCAAGGCGTCAAGCTCGGAGCGCATGATCGCGACCCCGATCGGCCGGCCGCAGCGGAAACGGAGACACAGGGGAGCCGCCGCGTCTCGCTCCGGCCCTCGGAACGCGTGGCATTCGGCCCATACGCCGCCGATCTACCCATCGGTGAGGCGGATCGCCCCGCCGCAACAGCCGCAAGCGAGCTACAGCCGCCCCGACCAGCCCGTTTTTCATCACCTTGTCCGATGGTATCGGTGCCGCAACCCATGGCAGACACCAAAACAGGCCGGAAGCCATGCTCCGCAATTATCCTGCTCGGATGAGCTAACCTTCAGGCGCTTCCCCCAATCAGCGCGGTCCGCACCTCTACCGCGACCGCGACGCAGCCCGACGCACCGCTGCCGTTCCAGCCGCCCCTGCTTGGTGTTTGGCGCCAACCGCCGACTCTATGTAAGAAAGCGCCGCATGTAAGAAAGCGCCGCGAACCGGCCGGATCACGATAGCCGCGGCCGATCCGATCCCTGTCGCGAACGAACAGCGCTCCCACGGCCGGTCATGCCGGGCCACGCGGAACGCGGAGAGGCCGGTCGGGCGGAGCGGAACTCCAGTCCTATGCGGCGAAGCACGGTGCCGTCTTTGCAACGCTGGCAGCGAAAGCGAAGGAAAGCACGCAACGCAGGCTCGCATGGGAGAAGATCGAACCGATCCGCCTGCTGGGCCCGATAGACATATGCCGTCGCGCCATATGTCCCGGAAGATGCCGACGCCCCGGCACGCAGCCGGGGCGCGGACAATTGACCGTCTTAGTTGACGGCGTCCTTGAGGCCCTTGCCGGCCTTGAACTTGGGCTGGCTGGACGCCTTGATCGCCATGGTCTCGCCCGTGCGCGGGTTACGGCCGGTGGAGGCCTTGCGCTTGGAGACCGAGAAGGTGCCGAAGCCGACGAGACGCACCTCGTCGCCCTTCTTCAGGGCTGCGGTGATGGCGTCGAAGACCCCTTCAACAGCCTTGCCCGCATCGGCCTTGGTAAGACCGCTCTGGTCCGCGACGGAACTGATGAGATCTTGCTTGTTCATGCCTTTGGAACCCCCTTCATGCCTATACTTGTGGGTGGGTGGATAGGAATCGTGCGACGAAGGCGCGCATAAAGGCGTGGTTCGGCGCATGAGTCAAAGAATTTTGCAGTTAACAAAGCGCCACGATGGGGTTTTCGTGCGATTTTCGCGACGTGGCGCCATGTCCGCCGTGCATTTCCCCCGCTGGCGTCATGGCGCCTCCCCCAACGCCGACCGGGCGCCCAGCGGCAAGGCGCCTCGACCGGCCCCGGTCGCGGGGAACGGACGGACCGAAGATCCGCCCCCCATCGAAACCGATCCTGCGTCGGCCCGCGAGCCCGGCGCAACGAAACGCCGGGCCAGCAGATCAATGCCGCAGATGCTGGTCCTGCACCGAGCCGATCAGCGGCTGGGCGGCAAGGTCGTCCTCCTCGGACCAGTCGATCGGCGTCAGCGGCGAGACCAGCGCCCGCGCCAGCACCTGATCGACATGCTTGACCGGGATAATCTCCAGTCCCTCGCGGATATTGGCCGGAATCTCGACGAGATCCTTCTCATTCTCCTGCGGGATGAGCACGGTCTTGATGCCGCCGCGCAGCGCGGCGAGCAGCTTCTCCTTGAGGCCGCCGATCGGCAGCACCCGGCCGCGCAGCGTCACCTCGCCGGTCATCGCCACATCCTTGTGGACGGCGATGCCGGTCAACGTGCTGACGATGGACGTCACCATGCCGATGCCCGCCGATGGGCCGTCCTTGGGCACCGCGCCTTCGGGCAGGTGGATATGGATATCCTTGCGCTGGAAGATGCTGGGCTTGATGCCATAGGCCGGCGCCCGCGCCCGCACATAAGAGAAGCCCGCCTGCACGGATTCGTTCATCACATCGCCGAGCTTGCCGGTCGTCTTGACCTGCCCCTTGCCCGGCACCGTCACCGATTCGATGGTGAGCAGCTCGCCGCCCACTTCCGTCCAGGCCAGGCCGGTCACGGCGCCGATCTGGTTCTCCTCCTCGCTCTCGCCGTGGCGGAACTTGCGCACGCCGGAGAACTGGTCGAGATTATCGGGGGCAATAACGATGCGCTCGTCCTTGCCCTCCAATATGCGGCGCAGCGCCTTGCGGGCGACCTTGCCGATCTCCCGCTCCAGCGTCCGCACGCCGGCCTCGCGCGTATAATAGCGGATGAGGTCGCGGATCGCCTCGGGCGTGAATTCGAACTCCTCGGCCTTGAGGCCATGCGCCTCGATCTGCTTGGGCAGCAGATGCTGGAGCGCGATCTCGACCTTCTCGTCCTCGGTGTAGCCCTCCAGACGGATCACCTCCATCCGGTCGAGCAGCGCCTGCGGCAGGTTGAGGCTGTTCGCGGTGGTCACGAACATCACGTCCGAGAGATCGACGTCGATTTCCAGATAATGGTCCTGGAACTTGCTGTTCTGCTCGGGGTCGAGCACCTCCAGCAGCGCCGAGGCGGGGTCGCCCCGGAAATCCTGGCCCAGCTTGTCGATCTCGTCGAGCAGGATGAGCGGGTTCATCGCGCCGGCCTTCTTGAGATTGGCCGCGATCTTGCCCGGCATCGAGCCGATATAGGTGCGCCGGTGGCCCCGAATCTCGGCCTCGTCGCGCACGCCGCCCAGGGACTGGCGCACGAACTCGCGCCCCGTGGCTCTGGCGATACTGCGGCCGAGCGAGGTCTTGCCCACGCCGGGCGGGCCGACGAGGCAGAGGATCGGGCCCTTCAGCTTGTCGCTGCGCGCCTGCACCGCGAGATATTCGATGATCCGGTCCTTGACCTTGTCGAGCGCGAAATGGTCCGCGTCGAGCACCGTCTGCGCCTCGACCAGATCCTTCTTGAGCTTGCTTTTCTTGCCCCACGGCAGGCCAAGCAGCGCATCGAGATAGTTGCGCACCACCGTCGCCTCGGCGGACATGGGCTGCATGGCGCGCAGCTTCTTCAGCTCCGCATTGGCCTTGCCGCGCGCTTCCTTGCTGAGCTTCAGGCGCTTGATCTTCTCGGCCAGCTCGGTCAGCTCGTCGGCTTCCTCGCCGTCGCTGCCGCCCAGCTCGCGCTGGATCGCCTTCAACTGCTCGTTGAGATAATATTCGCGCTGGGTCTTCTCCATCTGCCGCTTCACGCGGCCGCGGATCTTCTTCTCCACCTGGAGCACGCCCAGCTCGCCCTCCATGAAGGCGAACACCATCTCCAGCCGCTTGAGCGGATCGGCCTCGACCAGCAACGCCTGCTTGTCGGCCACCTTCACGGCAAGATTGGAGGCCACGAAGTCGGAGAGGCGCCCCGCCTCGGTGATCTCGCGCAGTTGCACGGCGGTTTCGGCCGGCAGCTTCTTGTTGAGCTTGGTATAATTCTCGAACTGGTCGGCGACCGAGCGCATCATCGCCTCCACCTCGGCGCCCGCCGTCTCGGCATCCTCCTGCTGGTGCACGGTGGCGACCATATGGTCCTCAGCCGTCGTCAATGAGACGAGCGAGGCACGCTCGCGGCCTTCCACCAGCACGCGCACATTGCCATCGGGCAGCTTGAGCATCTGCACGATGCTGGCGATCACGCCCACATCATAGAGCGCGTCGCGGTCGGGATCGTCCTCGGCGGGGTCGAGCTGGGCCACGAGGAAGATGTCCTTGTCGCCCGCCATCGCCTTTTCCAGCGCCGACACGCTCTTGTCGCGCCCGACGAACAGCGGCACGATCGTCTGCGGAAAGACGACAATGTCCCGCAGCGGCAACAGGGGCAGTTCAAGATCCATGGTCACTCCAGAAATTCGGTTGCCGGCCCCGTTCGAGCCGGCTTTCGCACCCGCGTCATATCGGGGGTCGGGCACGGTGTTTCAACGGCGGCCCGCTTCCCTAGCATGGACATCGTCAACGAAACATGCGGAAGATGATGCCGGCCACGCAGCCCCCTCAATCCCCGCGCGCCTCAGAACGGCAGCTTGAAGCCCGGCGGCAGCGGCAGGCCGCTCGTCACCTTGCTCATCTGGGCGTTGGCCGCCTCGTCCGCCTTGGTGCGGGCATCGTTGAACGCGGCGACGATCAGGTCCTCCAGCATGCCCTTGTCCGCGGGGACGATCAGGCTGTCGTCGATGGCGAGGCCGAGGATGCGCCCCTTGGCGCTGGCCCGCACCGTCACCAGCCCGCCGCCGGCCACGCCCTGCACCTCGATATTATCCAGCTCGGCCTGTGCCTTCTGCATTTCCTCCTGCACGCGGCTGGCCATGCCGAGAATGTCGTTCAGATCCTTCATTGTGGCTTCCCTTCAATCCTGTGCCCGCGCGGGGTCGATCAATTCGGCGCCCGGAAAGGCGGCCAGCGCCGCCGCAACCACCGGGGTTTCGCGCAGCGCGTCCATCCGGGCCTGATCCGCCGCCTGCTGCTGGTCGTAGAGGCTCGGCGCGCTCGGTCCCTCGGAAAGCGTGACCGACCATTGCCGCTCCGTCACACCGTCCACGACCTTGCCAAGCTCCCGCAGATCAATAGGGCGGAACGGCTTGAATTCAAGCACCGGAGGCGCATACCGCACCAGCCCCACGTCATTTTCCAGCGCAAACGCCAGACTCGGCGCCCGGCCCCGCACCAGCTCGACCAGAGCGGGAAAATCGGCGGGCCAGCCCGGCCCGGCGGCATCCGCATCCGGTGTGCCTGCCACGGCCTCACCCGGCGCAGCGGCACCAGCGGACTGCGGGACCATCGCCGCTTCCGGCGAGCCAGCCCCTACCGATGCGGCGGCGTCCACCCCTCGCGGCGCTATTGCCTCCCCGTCTGCCACATGGCTGGAGGCAGTCCCGGCCCCACCGTTCGCGGATGGCCCGGCACCACTTGCGCCGGCAGCACCCACCGGCGAACCGCCCGCGGGTGTTCCCGTCCCCTCTCCGCCACCGCCCTCGCGGATCATCCGCGCCAGTTCCAGCGGATCGGGCATGGTGGCCGCATGAACCAGCCGCAGCAGCGCCATCTCGCACGCCGCCTGCGGGCGTGCGGCCGCCAGCACCTCGGCATGGCCCTTGAGCAACAACTGCCAGAGCCGGTGCAGCACCGGGAAGGAAAGGTCCTCCGCCCAGCCGCCCACCGCCATGCGCTCCGCCTCGGCCAGATTGGCGAGGTTCGCGCCGCGTCCGGCCTTGGCGGTCGTCACCGCATGAATCAGCTCCAGCAGCGCGTTGACCGTCGCGACCGGCTCCACGCCCAGCGCTTCCTGATCCGCCAGCGCCGCCAGCAGCCCCGGCGCGTCGCCGTCGAGGATATGGCCGAACAGCCGCCGCGTCGCCCCCCGGTCGGAGAGGCCGAGCATCGCGCGCACCTGCCCGGTCGCCACCCGCACCGCGCCGTCGGCGGTCTCGCCATGGGCGATCGCCTGGTCGAGAATCGATAGGCCGTCGCGCGCCGATCCTTCCGCCGCCACCGCGATCAGCGTCAGCGCGTCCTCCTCGGCGACCACGCCTTCCTTGGCGCAAATCTCCGCGAAATGCTGCCGCAGCATGTCCACCGGGATGCGCCGCAGGTCGAAGCGCTGGCAGCGCGAGAGCACCGTAATCGGCACCTTGTTCACCTCGGTGGTGGCGAACAGGAACTTCACATGCTCGGGCGGCTCCTCAAGAGTCTTGAGCAACGCATTGAAAGCATTGCGGGATAGCATATGAACTTCGTCGATGATGTAGATCTTGTAGCGCGCTGAGACGGTTGCATAGCGCACCGCCTCGATGATCTCGCGCACGTCGTCCACGCCGGTATGGCTGGCCGCGTCCATCTCGACCACGTCGATATGCCGCCCCTCGGCGATCGCCTTGCACGGCTCGCAGACGCCGCACGGGTCGATGGTCGGCCCGCCCTGCCCGTCCGGCCCCACGCAGTTCAGCGCCTTGGCGATCAGCCGCGCGGTCGATGTCTTGCCCACCCCGCGCACGCCGGTCATCAGGAAGGCGTGCGCCAGCCGGTCGCGCCGAATCGCGTTGGCCAGCGTGCGCACCATCGCCTCCTGACCGATCAGTTCGGCGAAGGTCTGCGGACGATAGGCGCGCGCCAGCACGCGGTAGCCCGCCGTCTTGGGCGGCGCCGGCGGTTCGCCGAGGTCGAAACCGGGGTCGTCGGGGGAATCACTCATCGCGCGGACTGTAGCGATTGAAAGCAGGGATGTTTAGCGCTCACGCGCCACCGTGCGCACTGGCCGCGCAAACAGCGGAATAGCAATGCCGATCAGGATGAGCACCATCCCTGCGATATGGTAGAGGTGGAACGGTTCGCCAAGGAGTAGCGAGGCGAGCAGCGCCCCGAACAGCGGCTGGAGGTTGATGACCTGCCCCGCATCCCCCGCGCCGATCTGCTCTACCGACCAGTTAAACAGGAAATAGGCGATGATCGAAGGGAAGATCGTTACATAGGCGATGCCGGCATAGACGCCCGGCGAGAGCAGGATCGTGCGGCTCTGCAACTCCACGGCCGCGAACGGCGCCATCGCCAGCGCGCCGATGAGGATGGTGAGCGCGAGGAAGCTCAGCGCGTGGATCGCCGGACGGATGCGCAGCAGCACGGTATAGAGCGCCCAGAGCAGGATGGCGCACAGCACCAGCAGGTCGCCCTTGTTGAAGCTCATCTGCCCCACTGCCGCCGGATCGGCGCGGAAGATGATGACCGCAACACCGGCCGCCGCGATGATGCAGCCGGCGATCTGCGCGAGGCGCGGCCGGGTGCGGAACAGCATGAGGTCGAACAGCAGCACCAGCGCGGGGATCGCCGCCTGCACCAGCAGGCTGTTGGCCGCCGTGGTATATTGCAGGCCGGAATAGAGGAAGCCGTTGAACGAGCCGACGCCGATCATCCCGAGCAGCAGGATCACCAGCCAGTGCCGGCGGATCTCCGCGCGGTCGGCCACGATATGCCGCCAGGCCACCGGCAGCGCGATCAGCGAGGCGCCGCCCCAGCGCAGAAAGGCCAGCGTGAATGGCGGCACCTCCGCATGGATGGCGCGCGCGACGATGGAATTGCCCGACCAGAGCAGCATCACCAGCCCGAGCAGGAGATAGACGGTGCGGCGCGATGCAGTCTGCAAGCGATTGGGCCCTTCCCTGTGCCGGCTCCCGCCTATGGCCCGCCCGCCCGCGCAGCGCAACCGGGTGAGGGAGCGCCCACACCGCAAATGTCCACGCTCCCAAACGCTCGCATGTTGCCTAATCCCTATCCTACCCAAATCCCTGTCCTACGCGGCCCGGTCCATGGCACGCCACAGGGTCCGCCGGAGAGTGATTCGCCGCCATGACCGCCGTTTATTTTCGGGTTCACCCCGCGACTTTCGTGACTTTCGCAAGAAAATTACGCGAAGGAGACAGAAAAACACCATCTGTTACCCGGCTTGCAATCGCCCGAAAACCGCCCTCTAACCGGCGTTCAGACCCATGTTCCGGGAGGGGCATCCACTCATGACCACCGCCGAGGCGACCCCGTCGCTCACCATCGCCGATCATGCCGACCGGGCCTTTCTCGGTCATCCCAAGGGGCTGGGCTATCTCGCCTTCACCGAGGCGTGGGAGCGCTTCTCCTATTACGGCATGCAGACGCTGCTCGTGCTCTACATGGTCAAATATCTGCTGCTCCCCGGCCATATCGAGGGCGTCGCGATGCTCGACGCCTTCCGCCAGCTTCCCTTCTATCGCGGGCTGGAGGGCCAGCCGCTCGCCTCCGCCATCTTCGGCACCTACGCCGCCTGCGTCTATCTCACCCCCATTCTCGGCGGCCTGCTCGCCGACCGGCTGCTCGGCAAGCGCCGCACGGTGCTGCTGGGCGCGATCACCATGGCGCTCGGCCATTTCCTGATGGCGTTCGAGGCGAGCTTCCTGTTCGCGCTGCTCTGCATGGTGCTCGGCTCGGGCATGTTCAAAGGCAATATCGCCAGCCAGGTCGGCTCGCTCTACAAGCCGGACGATCTGCGCCGCGCGGACGCCTTCCAGATCTTCTATCTCGGCATCAACGCGGGCGTGATCGCCTCCCCGCTCATCGTCGGCACGCTCGGCGAGAAGGTCGGCTGGCACTGGGGCTTTGGCGCGGCGGGCGTCGGCATGCTGATCGGCCTCGCCATCTACATCGCGGGGCAGAAATATCTCCCGGCCGAGCATTTCGAGCCGCGCGGCAAGGCAGATGCGGCGCCCCCGCGCGCTGCTTTCTCCCGGCAGGATTGGCTGGCGCTCGCCGCCGTGCTGCTGCTCATTCCGGTGATGGCGGTGGCGATCGTGCCCAACAACCAGATCTTCAACGTCTATCTCATCTGGGGCGACCAGCGGTTCGATCTCGTCTTCTTCGGCACCCGCCTGCCCACCTCGTTCCTCGTCACGCTGGACGCCATCGTCTCGGTGAGTTTCCTCGCCATCGTCGCCCTGTTCTGGCGCTGGTACGGCAAGCGCAGACCCGAGCCGGACGAGCTGACCAAGATGATTATCGGCTCGCTCTTTTCCATCGGCGGCCAGCTCTGCCTGTTCATGGCCGCCTCCACGGCCGGGCCGGACGGCAAGATCGGCCTGTTCTGGCCGGTCATGTTCCACATCACCAACTCGATCGGCTTCGCGCACCTGTTGCCGGTCAGCCTCGCCCTGTTCGCGCGGCTGGCGCCCAAGGCCCTCAATGCGACGGTGATCGGCCTCTATTATCTCGCCTTCTTCGCCGGTAACGCGCTGGTCGGCAAGATCGGCGGCCTCTACGAGACGATGGCAACGCCGAGTTTCTGGCTGATGCACGCCGGCTTCGCCGCCGCGTCCGGCGTGGTGTTCGTGCTGTTCAAGCTGCTGCTGGCGCCCCGCCTCATGGGCGCAGGAGAGCCGCTACCGGCAATGTCATGATGGAGGAGGAGGGTGGAAGCCGGAACGACCCGCAGCGAATTCGTTGTGGCTGCTTCCGTCAGGACCTGACCAGGTTGGCGAAGACTGCGTCCGCCCGACTTCCAGGGCGGCATATGGCGGCGATCCGCACCGAATGCAAGCAGCGGCGCGAGCGGCCCTCAAACGCCCTGCATATTGCGCACTTCGGCCGGAATACGCACCGTCAGTGTCTCCATCTCCGCCGTGAGCGTGATCTGGCAGGCGAGGCGGCTGGTGCGCGTCGTCGCGGCGGCAAGGTCGAGCATATCCTCCTCGTCCTCGCTGGCGCGCGGCAGCACTCCGAAGTCCTCCGCCGCAATGATGACGTGGCAGGTCGAGCAGGCCATCTGCCCCTCGCACGTCCCTTCCAGCGGCTGGCCCGCCGCCTGCGCGATATCGAGCAGATTGTCGCCCGGCGCCGCCCGCACCTCCAGCACCCGTTCCCCGTCGGCACCGATGAACCGCACCAGCGTCATGCCGCCACCCGCTGCGTCGCCGCCGCCTCGTTGATGAGCGCGGCCGCCTGCTCCAGTTCCTCAACGGTCGTGTATCGCCCGAAACCGAGGCGCAGTGCCCCGCGCGCTTCCTCGTCCTTGAGGCCGATGGCTTTCAGCACATGGCTCGGCCGCCCGGTGCCGCTGGCGCAGGCCGAGCCGAGCGACAGGGCCACAGTGCGCAGGGTCGAGATCAGCCGCGCCGCATCGAGGCCGGTGCGCCGGATGTTGAGGTTGCCATGATAGCGCTGCTCGGTACTGCCGTTCACCCGCCACTCCGCGAACAGATCGCGCGCGCGCGCCCACAGCGTCTCGACATGGGCGATATCCGCCTCGCGCCGTTCCGCTGCGAGCTGCGCCGCCACGCCGAAGCCGGCGCACAGCATCGGCGAGAGCGTACCCGGCCGCAGCCCGTCCTCCTGCCCGCCGCCATGCATCAGCGGTGGAATATCCAGGCCGTCGCGCAGCCACAGCGCACCCACGCCCTTGGGGCCGTGGATCTTGTGCGCGGTGATCGCGATCATGTCCGCCTCCGGCACCGGCAACCGGCCGAAGCCCTGCACCGCGTCGCAGATCACCGGCACGCCACAACGGCGCGCAATGGCGCCCAGTTGCGCAACCGGCTGGATGACGCCGATCTCGTTGTTCACCTGCATGACGGCGAGCAGCGCGGCGCGCTCGTCGATCGCCGCCTCCGCCACGTCGAGATCGACCAGCCCGTCGCGCCCGACCGGCAGGATCACCGGCTCGAATCCCTCATGGCGCAGCGAGAGCACCGTGTCGCGCACGGCGGCATGCTCGGTCGCCAGCGTGACGACGCGCCGCCGGCTCGCCGGGGCCGTGCGCGCCGCGCCGAGAATGGCGATATTGAGCGCCTCGGTCGCGCCGCTGGTGAAGACCAGCCTGCCGTCGCTACGCCCCAGCGCGGCCATGATCCGGTCGCGCGCCAGTTCCACATCGGCGGCGGCGATCCGGCCGATGCGGTGCGCGCTGTTGGGGTTGCCGTAATGGTCCATCACCGCCGTCATGGCCGCGGCCACCTCCGGCGCCAGCGCCGTTGTCGCCTGATAATCCAGATATATCATCGTTATCGCGTTCCCGTGGCCATGGCCTGCCATTGCGCGAGAAAGGCGTCAATGTCCGTGGCCCTCGTATCGTGCCCCATACTGACACGGATGACCTGACTGGCGGCTGACTCGTCCCAGCCCATCGCCGCCAGCACGTGGCTGGTGCGCAGACTGCCGGAGGAGCAGGCGCTCCCGGCCGAGACCGCGATGCCGGCCATGTCGAGCCGGATGAGCTGCGCCTGCGCGGAGACGCCGGGCATCCGGTAGCTGCCGATGGTGCAGAGGCGCGGCACGCCGCCCGCCACTACCTCGCCGCCAGCCTTGACGATGGCGCTATCCAGCGCCGCCCGCCAATCCGCCACGTCCGCCAGCCAGCCACGCGGCGCTTCAAGCGCGGCGGCGAACCCGCGCGCCAGCGGCATCGCCTCCGTCCCGGCACGATAGCCCTGCTCCTGCCCGCCGCTCGGCCGCAACAGCCCCAGGTCGCGCACCAGCAGCGCGCCGATGCCGATCGGTCCGCCCAGCTTGTGGGCGCTGAGCGCAATCATGTCGGCACTCCGGGGCAGCGGCAGCTTGCCCGCGCTCTGGCTGCAATCGGCGAGCAGATGCGCGTCCGCCGCATGCACCAACTCGGCTATGGCATCGAGCGGCTGGATAACCCCGGTCTCGCTGTTGACCTGCTGCACGGCGACCAATGCGCCGGGCGCAACACCATCGGGTAACAGCACATGCCCACCGGCATCCACCGCCAGCCGCTGCGCCGCCGGCACATGCCGCAGCACCGCGTCATGCTCGGTCGCGCCGGCCAGCACGCCGCTGCCGGTCGAGCGGCCGATGGCGATGGCCAGCGCCTCGCTCGCGCCGGAAGTGAGGATGACCTGCCCGTCCCAATCCAGCGCGGCGGCGATACGCGCGCGCGCATCCTCGAGCAGCGCCCGCGCCTCACGGCCAGCGGCGTGCGGGGAGGACGGGTTGGCCCAGGCGGCGAACCCTTCCAGCATCGCCGCGCGCGCGTGCTCCAGCAACGGCGTGGTCGCGGCATGGTCCAGATAGATGCGGCTTTTCATCCTGTCGCCTCCGCATCGGACAATTCGTGCCTATCCGCAAGGGGACCATGACTCCGCGCGCACAGCGCTCCCAAGAACATTGCGAAATCACGCTGCCTTTCTATATAAGCGCCCACTCCATCAGCGGCAGCCGCAATGTTGGCCGCGTCACCCAATCAGATTCCAGGTGCCATGCCCGACGTCATCTTTCCTGGCCCCGAGGGCCGTCTCGAAGGCCGTTTCAGCCCCCCGCCCCGTCCGCGCGCACCCGTCGCGCTGATCCTGCACCCACATCCGCAGGGCGGCGGCACGATGAACGACCGCATCACCCAGGCGCTCTACAAGACATTCGTGCGCCGGGGTTTCGCCACGCTGCGCTTCAATTTCCGGGGTGTCGGCCGCAGCCAGGGTACGTTCGACAACGGCATCGGCGAACTGTCGGATGCCGCTGCCGCGCTTGACTGGGTGCAGAGCTTCCATCAGGAGGCGCAGACGACCTGGATCGCCGGCTTCTCCTTCGGCGCATGGATCGCCATGCAGCTCCTCATGCGCCGGCCGGAGGTGCGCGGCTTCATCTCGGTCTCGCCGCCCGCCAACATGTATGATTTCTCATTCCTCGCCCCTTGCCCCGCCTCCGGCATCATCGTGCAGGGCATCAATGACGAGGTGGTTTCGGCGCCTTCCGTGCAGAAGCTGGTCGATAAGTTGCGTACCCAGAAGGGCATCACCATCCACCATGACGAGATCCGCAACGCCAATCACTTCTTCGAGCATGAACTCGACCAGCTGATGATGAGTGTCGACAACTATCTCGACATGCGCCTCGCTCCGGATTCGCCGATCCGTTAGGACGGATATCGGGATCGCAGCGCGACCATCACACCGGATGCGCCCACGATCAGCATGCCCAGCACGCTGACTGCGTCGGGCGCATGGTGGAACACCATCCAGCCGAGCGCCGCCGCCCACAACAATTGCAGATAGGTCATGGGCGCGAGGATGGACGCGGGCGCGTAGCGGAAGGCGGCCGTGAAAAGATAATGCCCCATCCCGCCCAGCGCGCCCAACGCAGTCAGCAGGCTCGCTTCCAGCAGCGTCGGCACGCGGACCGCCCAAAACCAGGGGAGCGCCGCGCTGAACAGCATGGCGCCGATGGCGGCGCTATAGAACAGGAGCCCCAGCGTCCGC
Source organism: Sphingobium sp. 66-54 (assembly GCA_001899715.1). Lineage (GTDB taxonomy): Bacteria > Pseudomonadota > Alphaproteobacteria > Sphingomonadales > Sphingomonadaceae > Sphingobium. The sequence continues at coordinate 181,981 of MKWI01000016.1, read as the reverse complement.
TCGGACGCCGCCAGCGTGCGGGAGAGGAGCTGATAGCTGGTGCTAAGCGCTGCGGCGGCCAGCGCCATCAACACGCCGGCGAGGTCCAGACCGCTGCCCGGGCGGACGACAAGCATCACGCCGCCAAAACCGAGCAACACCGCGCCCCAACCCCACAGGCCGATCTGCTCATGCAGCATCCGGCCGGCTGCCAGCACCACCAGTACCGGCGAGAGGAACATGATCGCAGTCGTCTCCGCTACCGGCATACGCTGAAGCGAAAAGCCGATCAGTAGTGAGGAGGCGGCGAGACAGCCGCCCCGCACCCAGACCAGAGCAGTCCGCTGCGTCCACACCATCTCGCGCCCGTGCGTCGGCGCGATGAACAGTAACATCAGCACGACGTTCCCGATGTAGCGCGCGGCGACGACCAGCGGCACTTCGAAATGCGCGGTCAGATATTTGGTCGTCGTGTCCATGCATGCGAACAGCAGCAAAGCCAGATTGCAGAGCAGCGCCGCACGGACGGGATTACCAGAGATCATGCTGCGGAGGGTCGGCGCTAGCCGCCCAGCCCTTCCACGACCTCGGCAAGGTGCAGCCAGCGCTCCTCCGCCGCGTCCTTCTCCACCCGCGCTTTCTCGATCGCAGCGGTGAGGGCTGCGAAGCGCGCCGGGTTCTCCATATAAAGCGCAGGGTCGGCGAGCGCCGCCTCGTCGCGTGCGATGGCTGTCTCGATCTGCGCGATCCGCTCCGGCAGCAGATCATAGTCGCGCTGGTCCTTGTAGCTTAGCTTGGCCGCCTTGGGCGGCGGCGGGGCCGGCGTCTCAACCTTGGGTGCGAAAGCCTTTTTCGGCGCATTGGTCGGCCGGCGCTTGGCCTCCCAATCGGCATAGCCCCCGGCGATGACATCAACCCGTCCCGAACCGTCCAGTCCCAGCGTCACCGTCACTGTGCGGTCGAGAAAGTCGCGGTCGTGACTGACGATGAGGACGGTGCCCTCATAATCGGCGATCACCTCCTGAAGCAGGTCGAGCGTCTCCAGGTCGAGGTCGTTGGTCGGTTCGTCGAGCACCAGCAGATTGGATTCGCGAGCAAACTCGCGCGCCAGCAGCAACCGTGAGCGCTCCCCGCCCGAGAGCGTGCCGATCCGCGCCTCGGCCAGGCTCGGATCGAACAGGAACTCCTTGAGGTAGCCATGGACGTGCTTCTTGACACCACGCACCTCAATCCAGTCGCCACCCTCGGCCAGCACGTCACGCACGCGCTTCTCCGGCGCCATCAGGCTACGCTGCTGGTCGATGATGATGCCATCCAGCGTTTTAGCCCGCGTGACGGTCCCGCTGTCCGGCACGATCTCGCCGGTAAGCAGCTTGAGCAGCGTCGTCTTGCCCGCGCCGTTGCCACCAACGATGCCGATGCGGTCTCCGCGCTGGATGCGCAACGAGAAATCCTTGATGATCGCGCGCTCGCCAAAGCTTTTGGTGACATGCTCGGCGACGATGACGCTCTTGGTCTTGCTGTCGTCGCTTGCCACCGCCAGCTTGGCCGCGCCCTGCGGCCCGATCATCGCAGCGCGCTGGGCACGCATCTCGTGCAGCTTGGCCAGACGGCCCTGATTACGCTTGCGCCGTGCCGTCACGCCGCGTTCCAGCCAATGCGCCTCGATCTTGAGCTTGGCATCCAGCTTGTCGGCGGCCCGCGCCTCCTCGGCATAGACCTTTTCCATCCACGCCTCGAACCCGCCGAAGCCGACTTCGTTGCGGCGCATGTTGCCGCGATCCAGCCAGAGCGTGGAGCGGGTCAGCCGGGTGAGGAAGGTCCGGTCGTGGCTGATGACCACGAAGGCGCCATTGTAGCGTCCAAGCCAGTCCTCCAGCCAGGTGATCGCGGCGATATCGAGATGGTTGGTCGGCTCGTCGAGCAGCAGGATATCCGGTTCGCTCGCCAGCGCGCGGCAGATCGCCGCACGGCGCCGCTCGCCCCCGCTCGCCGTTGCCGCATCGCGCGCCAGGTCGATACCGAGCTGATCGGCGATCGCCTCCACCTCATGCACAGCCGGCGCCCCTGCCCCGCTCGTCGCAAAATCGCGCAGGGTGGCGAATCCGCTTACGTCCGGGTCCTGCTCCAGCATCACCACATTGGTGCCCGGCACGATCGAGCGCTTGCCCTCGTCCGGCTCGACGCGGCCCGCGATCAGCTTGAGCAAGGTTGTCTTACCAGCGCCATTGCGGCCGATCAGAGCCAGCCGATCGCGGGCTCCGATATGCAGGTCGAGCCCGCGGAACAGCCAGCCAGCCCCCTGGATGAGACCGAGATTTTCATAGGAAAGGAGTGGCGCCGCCATAAGGCCGCGCTAAAACAGATGCCGACGACGGGAGCAAGGCTTGAACGTGACAATCGTGTCAGCACCCGTTCAGCCAGCTTCCCGCAAGAGGCCGCTATGACCCAATCTGGAAGGATCTTCATATGGCTCGTTTGCCCCTCCTGCTCGCCGCTTCGGCAGCGCTGATGGCGCCCGCCTTGGCGACTGCCCAGCAACCGCAAGGCCACGGCCCGATGATCCCCGCCACCGGCCCGCTGCTCTCGCTAAACGTCTCCGAAGCCATCGAGAGCGCGCCGGACATGGCAACCATCAATACCGGCGTGCAGACCCGCGCGCCGACGGCGAAGGGCGCCATGGCACAGAACGCCGCGCAAATGGACAGACTGGTCGCCGCGCTGGTCAAGAGCGGGATCGAGCGTAAGGACATCCAGACCAGCGGCATCAACCTCAACCCGCAATATGATTATTCCAACCGCACCGAGGGGCAAGGGCCTCGCTTTCTCGGCTACGAGGCGAGCAATCAGCTCAGCGTGAAGGTGCGCAAACTCGACAACGCCGGCGAACTGGTGGACGCAATGGTCACGGCTGGCGCGACCAACATCAACGGCCCCGCTTTTGGCATCGCGGAGCCGAACAAGCTGCTCGACCAAGCCCGCACCAAGGCGCTTAAGACGGCGCAGGAGCGCGCCACCCTCTACGCGCAGGCGACCGGGTACCGCACCGCCCGCCTCGTCGCGGTCTCCGAGGGCGGCGGCTTCCAGCCTCCCATGCCAGTATTCAACATGCGCGCGATGGCCGCCGAAGCCGCACCGCAGACCAAGATCGAGCCGGGCCAGATCTCGACCTCGATTTCATTGAATGTCCAATATATGCTCGAGCGATGATCGCGGGGGCATGGCACATTCAGCACTTGTTCAATGGATGGTGGGCATAGGGCCCGCATGACCTTGCGTTCTTCCCTTCTCGCCCTGAGCGGCCTGCTCATGCTTGTGGGCACGATCCAGGCGGCCGACGCCCAGCGCTTCTCGCGCGGTGAGGAGCAGAAGTCCGCCCGCCGGCAGATGCTGGACGGGGACGTCATGCCCTTTTCGATCATCAAACGCCGGGTCGAATCGGAGATGAAAGGCGCCACTTATGTTGGCGTCGCCCCCTCCCCGCGTGAAGGTGTCTATCGCATGCAGTTCCTGCGCAGCGACGGCAAGGTGCTCTGGGTTGATGTGGACGGCAAGACCGGCAATATCATCGGCCGGACGCGCTAATACCGCGCCTGTAAGCCCACAACGGAAAGGAAAATCATGCGCCTGCTGATCGTCGAGGATGAGCCGACCCTGGGCAAGCAGCTCAAGTCCACACTCGAAGGCGCGGGCTATGCCGTCGATCTCGCCACGGATGGCGAGGATGGGCATTTCCTGGGCTCGACCGAAAGCTACGACGCCATCGTGCTCGACCTCGGCCTGCCCGAGATCGATGGACTGACCGTGCTCGACCGCTGGCGCAAGGAAGGGTTGACCATGCCTGTTCTCGTGCTCACCGCGCGCGATAGCTGGTCGGACAAGGTCGCGGGGCTCGATGCGGGCGCAGACGATTATCTTGCCAAGCCCTTCCAGAGCGAGGAACTGATCGCCCGCCTGCGCGCGCTGATCCGCCGTTCCTCTGGCAACGCGTCGAGCGAACTGATCGCTGGCGATGTGCGGCTGGATACGCGCTCGGGCAAGGTCACGCTCAATGGCGAGCCGGTTAAGCTCACCGCGCAGGAATATAAGCTTCTCTCCTACCTCATGCATCACAAGGGCAAGGTGGTCAGCCGTACTGAGCTGATCGAGCATATTTACGATCAGGATTTCGACCGCGATTCCAATACCATCGAAGTGTTCGTGACGCGTATCCGCAAGAAACTGGGCGCGGACGTGATTTCGACCATCAGGGGGCTGGGCTACAGCCTGGATGATAGCGCTGGCTGATCCGGCGGCGGAGAGCGTGGCACCGCCGGCGCCGCCGTCCAGCCGCAGCACGGGATCGCTGAGCCGGCGCATCATCGGCATTTCCGCGCTGTGGATCGGCGTGCTGCTGCTCGGCGGGGGCCTGGCGCTGGACCAAGTGCTGACCAGCGCCGTCACCCGCAACTTCGACGACGGCCTTGCTTATGTCCTCACCGCCATGATCTCATCGGCGGAAGTCGGACCGGAAGGCGAGGTACTGTTTAACCGTCCCCTCGCCGACCAGCGCTTTCTGGAGCCAGCCAGCGGCCTCTATTACCAAATCAGCGGCGACGGCCATGAGGACTGGCGCTCGCGCTCCCTGTGGGACCGCGCAATCCAGATCACGCCGGAGATGCGCGCACGGCCCGGCCAAGGCATCGACACCAGCCAGTTCGCCGACGAGCCTCTCCGCATCATGGCACGTACTGTCATCCTGCCCGGCAGCGACACGCGCTGGATCTTCATTGTCGCACAAGCCCGCGAGGGATTGGATGCGCAGATCCACAGCCTGCGCACGACGCTGATCTACAGCTTTCTAGCACTCGGTATCGGCCTCATCCTGCTCGCCGCACTTCAAGTGTTCTTTGGGCTGCGGCCGTTGCGCCGCATCCGGCTGGAGATCGCCCGCATGCGGGCCGGCGAGAAATCCCGCATCACTGAGCCGCTGCCCCGCGAGGTGCTGCCACTGGTCGAGGAATTGAATGCGCTGCTAGCGCATAATGAGCAGCAGGCCGAAGAAGCCCGACGCCACGCCGGCAATCTCGCCCATGCGCTCAAGACGCCGCTTACTGTCGTCATGAACGCCGCGACCGCCAGCGCACCCGATCTCGCTCCCACGGTAATCCGCGAGACCGCTACCATGCGCCGGCAAATCGACCATCACCTCGCCCGTGCCCGCGCACTCGGCCGGCGCGGCGCGGCGCAGAGCCGCACGCCGGTCTGGCCGAGCCTGGAGGCGGTGGAGCGCGCGGTGGAAAGGCTTTACCCAGAGACCCGCATCGACCGCGCCGGATCTCACAGCGCCGTGGTGCGTGTCGAGCGGCAGGATCTCGACGAGCTGCTCGGCAATCTTGTCGAAAACGCGGCCAAATATGGTGGCGGTAGCGTGTTCGTCACTGTGCAGGACGAAGGCCGCTGGATCGACATCCTCATCGAGGATGACGGTGCCGGTATCGCCGAAGTCGATCGCGAACGCATCTTCGATCGCGGCGTGCGGCTCGATTCCGGCAAACCCGGCACCGGTCTCGGCCTTGCCATCGTGCGCGACGTGGCGGAGATTTACGGCGGCTCGGTATCCCTCGGCGAAAGCGAGGATATGGGTGGCACTATGGTGCGCCTGCGCCTGCCGGCAGGGTGACAACATCGGCCGGCGAGCCCCGGACCACTGCCCGCGTTCAGGCCGCTCCATTTCGCGGAGCATGAGCGGAACCCGCCCTGCGTTTGCCGGGCGGATCGTCTCCACCAGTTCCTCAAGCGAGAAGCACGGCCTCTCGTTCATTCCTATGGGCGCATGACCTCGTCATCCGATGACGTCGCCAGCGCCGAGGAGCAAGCCCGTTACTTGCCGCGCTTCTTGCGGTGGCTTTCGAGATCGAGCACATCGGTCTCGGAACCCTCAGGCAACAGCCCGAGCCGGCGCGCGACCTCCTGATAGGCCTCGACCTCGCCGCCCAGATCGCGCCGGAAACGGTCCTTGTCGAGCTTCTCGTTGGTCGCCATGTCCCAGAGCCGGCAATTGTCGGGGCTGATCTCATCGGCGAGGATGATCCGCGCGAAATCGCCGTCCCAGATGCGGCCGAACTCCAGCTTGAAGTCGACGAGGCGGATACCGATGGCGGCGAACAAACCGCTCATGAAATCGTTCACGCGGATCGCCATGTCGGCGATGTCGTGCATCTCCTCCTGGTTCGCCCAGCCGAAGCACGCGATATGCTCCTCGCTGACCATCGGATCGCCGAGCGCGTCGTCCTTATACGTATATTCGATGAGTGTGCGCGGCAGTTGCGTGCCCTCCTCAATCCCCATGCGCTTGGACAGGCCGCCGGCAGCGACGTTGCGAACGATCACCTCCAGCGGCACGATCTCGACCTGGCGGATGAGTTGTTCGCGCATGTTCAGCCGCTTGATGAAGTGGGTCGGCACGCCGATATTACCGAGCAGCGTGAAGATATGCTCGGAAATCCGGTTATTGAGCACGCCCTTACCCGAAATCGTGCCCTTTTTCTGCGCGTTGAACGCAGTCGCATCATCCTTGAAATACTGGATGAGCGTGCCCGGCTCGGGTCCTTCGTAGAGGATCTTCGCCTTGCCTTCATAGATTTGGCGGCGACGGGACATAGTGCAGGGTGCCTACTCGTAAAGGAATAACGAAAAAATCAAGGCCCCGGCGACGCGAATCGGCAAGGATCAGCGGACGCCGGGGCTCTCCGCAGCCTGATAGCGGAAGCGGTGCCGGAGTGCAATTTTGGCGGGTCGCGTTGCGAGCCAAGCCTGCCTAATGGAGCGGCAGGGCTCGGGTGGCAACACCTTGCCAGCTGTGGAAAGGCGGACCTTCCAGCTATCTCTCCCGTAAAAAGGTCGCAATTTCGGACCTTTTAATTTCAAAAGGTTAGAAATGGCCGCAACCTTGACTCTATCGGGACGATATGCCCTCCTGTCTCGCGAAATATAGACGGAGAGGCTTGGATCATGGGTGATGTTTTCCCCAAGGTGAAGGTAGCAGCGGTGCATGCCGCATCGCCATTTCTGGATCGTGACGCGGGGGTCGAAAAGACCTGCGCGTTGATCGCCGAAGCGGCGGCTCAGGATGCCAAGCTGATCGTCTTTCCGGAAACTTTCATTCCTGGCTATCCTTTCTGGATCTGGACACACACGCCGGCCACTGGCGCGCCATTCTATTTCAGGTTGTTCGCCAACAGCGTCACTGTTCCAAGCGAAGCGACCGACCGGATTGGGGCAGCTGCCCGCAAGGCGGGTGCACATGTGGTGGTCGGCATTTCAGAAAAAGATGGCGGAACGCTATACAATACGCTGCTATTTTTCGATGATTCCGGCCAGATCATCAGCCGCCATCGCAAGTTGGTGCCCACATGCGTGGAGCGCACGGTGTGGGGCCGAGGCGACGGATCTGGCCTGCGGCCTGTCGAGACTCCATTCGGCAAGATCGGTGGCCTGATCTGCTGGGAGCATTCGATGGATCTGGCCCGTTACGCACTGGCCGCACAAGGCGAGCAGATCCATATTGCAGCATGGCCTGCTGGCTCAGCGCTGAGCCACGATCCCAGTTCCGGCGTGTTCGACAATTTGAGCGAAGCGGCGGCGCGGCATCACGCAGCCGCCAACCAATGTTTCGTCATCAACGTGCAGTCGCGCATTGATATGGAAACAGTCAAAGACCTCGGCTTCGAGGGCAAGCCGGAAATGATCCGCGAAGGGGGTGGCTGGAGCGCAATCATCGCCCCGACGGGCCAGATCATCGCCGGGCCTAACCGCGACGATGAAGCAATCCTTTATGCCGAACTCGATCTCGCGATGATCGCCCAGTTCAAATATGTGTCCGACAGTATCGGCCACTATTCGCGCCCGGATGTTTTGCAACTCGCGGTGAATTTTGAGCCACAAATCAACATGGTGCCATTTGGTCCGGGTCAGCAGGCATTTCCGAGCATCTCTGCCGACGAAGCTCAGGGGAGCGAGCCGCTATCTCTTGTTGATCGCCGCGAGATCGGGATCGCCTGAAAATAGCACCGCCAAGTCTATAGCCGCACGATCAAGAGCCGGATAACCCGCTGCGTCTATATACAATTGACCCATCCCGGCACTCTCGCTAGGGCCTCCGCCGATCCCAGTTGGAATCCCGACATGGATCATTGTTGGGGTAGAAAGCCGACAAGACGGATTAGCAACGCCAGATCAGTATGTTGCGGGTATAGCTCAATGGTAGAGCACTAGCCTTCCAAGCTTGTGATACGGGTTCGATCCCCGTTACCCGCTCCATTTTCTCCTGCCATACTCCCACGAGCAGGCAGACAACGCCCAACAAGTAATCCTTAAATTTTACGGCGCGGTTAACTCTGCGGGAACCGATATTGCCTTAGCATCTCCGAATGCTCTCGCCGCGCCCCCTCCATAGCGTGAAGGCGTGCCAGCCACTGGTTGCTGCCGTGGGCATCGGCATTGCTTTTTTCTTACTGGCGGCCGTGACGATTGAAGTTACGCAGAGCAGCCGCACGGTTGCGGCGCTTTGGCCAGCCAACGCTGTCCTGTTCTCAGCGCTGATCCTGAGAGCGAGGGGGCAGTGGCCGATCCTGATCGCGGCGGGATTGATCGGCAACAGCCTGGCCAACCTGCTGACGCGCGGACAGGTGCTGGACGCGCTGTTGCTTAGCCTGCCAAACATGTTGGAGGTCCTGGTCGCCGCAGTCGCATTACAAGCCGTGATGCGACAGCAGCGCGCTGACGCCGGACCGGCTTCAGTCTCACGTCATTTGCTATGGCTGGGCCTCATCGCACCGGGCTTCGGGAGTGGCGTCGGCGCCCTGATCGCGCAGCATCCGTTCGACGTGCCTTACAGTATCGCCTTCGGCCGCTGGTTCGCGGGCGACGCGTTGGGCTTACTCATTTTTTCGCCCTTTTTCACGGGCGTGCTTAGTGGCGAATATATGGCCTTCTTCCGCGGCATGGAGCGGCGCCGGCGCGCCGAAATGGCCGGGTTGTTCCTGTTCACGGCGTTTATTGCCACGCTCATGTTCGTCTGGGCGCGCAACCCACTGCTGTTCCTCACTTATGTGCCGCTGCTGCTCGTCACATTCCGCGCCGGCTGGCTGGGCATGAACATCGCGCTGATGATTATCGCGCTTATTGGCAGCGCCGCCACCATCGCCGGCATGGGCCCGATCGCCCGCGTGACACCCGACCCCGATACGCAGATCCTCTTCCTTCAGATCTTCCTCGCCGCGATGCTGCTCATCCAGATACCGATCGCGACGGCACTTGCGGCCCGACAGGACCTGATCGACCGGCTGAGCGAGAGCGAGCAATCGCTCCGCCTGCTCGCAGCGCGTTCGCCGATCCTGCTTCTGTCCTTCGATCTAGAGGGGATTTGCCAGCGAGTGGTCGGCACGACCCAGGCATTGCTGGACCGCAAGCCGGCCCAACTCGTCGGCCAGACGTTCGAAGGGATTTCCCCGGAGGGCCAATATGCGCTCGCCCGTGCGCACGATGCAGCGCTGGAAGATATTTCCCGCAGTCACGTCGCCGAGTTCCGCGCCGTCAAGATCGGCAATCGCTGGCTGGAGGCAACCTTCCGCGCCAATTTCGACGATAGTGATCGCTGTACCGGCACGATCGCGACCATCCACGACATTACCCAGCGCAAAAATCAGGAGCTTTCCCTTTCCCGCACAGCCACTACGGACAGCCTGACCGGGCTGCTCAACCGCGCTGGCTTCCTCCAACAGCTTGAGCACGCCCAGCTATCCGCAGCGCCCGGCGCACTCAGCATCGCAATGATCGACGTCGACCGCTTCAAGCTCATCAACGACAATGCCGGCCATCAGGTTGGCGATGCCGTGCTACGTGAGATCGCCACACGCATCAGCAGCCAGGTGCGTTCGAGCGACGCCGTCTGCCGGTTAGGGGGCGACGAGTTCACCATCCTACTCGCCACCTCGGACTGGGAGACGGTGCAGGATATCTGCCAACGGATCGTTCGCGCAATCAGTGCGAACCCGATCCGCCTCCCCTCGGGCAAGACAATCCGGGCGGCCGTGAGTTGCGGCGTCGCGCGTCTCCACGCCGATCTTACCGGGGAAGAATGCATGCACCAGGCCGATGTCGCTCTCTACGAGGCCAAGCGCGCGGGCCGCAACCGGGTGGTCGCCGCCTGAACATATCCCACGCGGCTCGAATACATTTTGATACAAAATCGCCACTCACCGACAAAGTTTAGCGACAGATCGCACTTACGGTGCGGTCAAGCGCTGCTCCCACGGCGCCAAGTCAACGGATCGGGAAGAGCAATGGCATCTGGTCTCCGCATTATTCTTGTCGGTGCAACCCTTCTCTCCTTCGGTACGGCCGCAGGGGCCGTAGCCCCAGCCTCCCCTACCGCAAAAGGCATAGACAGAGCTTCAGCCATGTCGCGCGCGGATTTACAGGCTACGCTCGAACGGCGCTTCGACGCAGCTGACAGCAATCATGATGGCACGCTCACACCTGATGAGCGCACCGCCCAGATGCAGGCTCGCCGTACGGCCGAGCGTGAGCGGCTATTCGCCCGGCTCGATGCCGATCGCAATGGGGCGATCAGCAAGGAGGAATTCAACGCAGCACAGCAGGGTCGCTTCCACCGGGGACGCAAGGGAGCCGAGATGCGCCGTCCCTCCGCCGCTGGCGCTGATAAGCCCATTACTCGCGCGGATTTCGTGAAGGGGGGCCTCGCCCGGTTCGACCGCCTCGACACCGATCATGACGGCAGAATTTCCGCCGTCGAACGTGATGCCGCCCGCAAGGCCCTGCGCGACCACCTTGCGCCGGCACATTCGCCTCAGCCCCTGCCCCCGGGGTCATGAGGTCTTTCGCGGCCGGCCGGGCGGGCCCCACACCCCGCCGGGTCGGCCGTGCTTTCTGGCTCTTGCCAACCCGCCGGCACTCCAGCACGATCCTGTTTGCAAGATGGCCACGATGGCCTACCCGGAGTGGAACGCTACTCGACCGTCCGTAGAGGAACGACATCCATGTCCGCCCGGCCCCATCTTCTCCTCGTCGACGATGAAGCGGCCATCCGCGAGCCGCTCGGGCAATATCTTCAGCGCGCGGGTTTTCGTGTATCGGAGGCAGCCAACGCGACGCATGCGCGCAAGTTGCTCGCCGGCGGTGCGATCGAACTGGTTGTTCTGGACGTGATGATGCCGGGGGAGGACGGACTCAGCCTGTGCCGCTCGATCCGTGAGAATGGCGACCTTCCCGTCATCTTGCTCACCGCGCGTACCGAGGAGACGGACCGCATCGTCGGCCTGGAAATGGGCGCCGACGACTATGTGCTCAAGCCCTTCTCACCGCGCGAACTGGTCGCCCGGATCAAGACGATCCTGCGCCGGGCCGGCGGTGCATCATCCTCCCCTCGCGACGTGCAGGCGGCGAGTGCACTTTACCGTTTCAATGGCTGGACCTTGCGTGCGGACGATTGGACGCTGACCGGCGCGGACGGTATCGGCATTCCACTTAGCACCGCGGATTTCCGTTTGCTCCACGCCTTTGTCACCCATCCTCGCCAGGTGCTCAGCCGCGATCAGCTTCTGGACCTGACCCAGGGACGGGAGGCCCATGCCTTCGATCGGTCGATCGACAATCAGATCAGCCGGCTACGCCGCAAGCTGGAGGATGACGCCCGTGCGCCGGGCCTCATCAAGACGGTATGGGGGGGTGGTTACATGTTCGCTGCGGACGTGGTGCGCGAATGACGTTGCGCATCAGCGCTCTCACCGCATGGCTGCGCCCTCGCACGCTGGCTGGACAGACCATCCTTGTCGTCGCTGCGTCTCTGTTCGCGCTACAGGTCATCGCTTTCTCTCTTTATTATATCGGCCTGCGCAATCAGTGGATTACAGTGGCCGCCGCACCCGGCGTCATCCGCATCCTGGAAGCGTTGGACCAGCACGAGCGACCACTCTCCTGGCAGCGCATCCGTGCCGCGCGAACGCTCCAGGTCACGACACAGGCGCCCACTCCAGTCGGCCGGAACGCACCGGAGGTTGCCGTGCGCGCGGCCGAGCTGTTCAGAAGCGCCGGCATCCGGCCACTGGAAGTGCGCGCCGCCATCGACGAACCTGCGCACAAACCGCCTCTTGCGCGGGTTTTGACTGGAAGCGGCTCAAGAGAAAGCCGCGCTCGCCGGATTGACGTGCAACTGAGCGTCAAGCTCCAGGCGGATCGCTGGGTGACGGCCTACACGCGCGCGGCGCCGGTCGCACAACCCATTCTCCAGCGGCTCATCGTGCAGACGCTGTTCCTTTTCGGCTTCGTGCTGATCCCGCTCGTCTGGTTCACGCGCCGCCTGGCCGCGCCCCTGCGTGCCCTCACCTCTGCGACGGCGCGCGTGGGCACGCCGGAAGGCGCACCGCCCGTGCCCGAGGTAGGGCCAGACGACGTGCGCCGCCTCGCCGCCTCGTTCAACGCCATGCAAGACCGGATCCGCTCCATGCTGGAAGAGAAGGACCATATGCTTGGCGCGATTGGCCATGACCTGCGCACGCCCCTCACCGCGCTTCGGGTGCGGGTCGAGACGGCAGCGGACGGCCCGGACCGCGAGCGCATGATCGCCACCATCGACGACATGCGCAAGATGCTGGACGACATTCTCTCGCTCGCTCGCGCCGGTCGCGACCGGGAGCCGCCACAGCGCGTCGACCTTGCCGCGCTTGCCGACGCGGCGCTCGATGATTTCGAGGATACCGGCGCGCCCGTTGAGCGCACGGAGATGCCACGCACCATCGTTGCCGTGCATCCGCGCGCGATTCGTCGGGCGCTCACCAATCTGGTCGAGAACGCCATCAAATATGGTGAGCGCGCCGAAGTATCGCTGCGCGTCGAGAAAGATCAGGCCATTTTGACCGTGGCTGATTCGGGGCCCGGCATTCCCGAGGATCGCATCGAGGAAATGCTCAACCCCTTCACGCGCATGGAGCAATCGCGCAGCCGGGATACCGGCGGCACGGGTCTCGGTCTCGCCATCGTGCGTGCCATCGCGTCGGCCGAAGGGGGGCGCTTGCACCTATCCAATCGCCCCGAAGGCGGGCTGCTCGCCGAACTCAGTCTGCCGCTCGCGCCCTGACCTGCCGCGTCAGTCTTCCTCGCTGCTCTTGCGGCGCATGGTCGCCGGGCTCATGCCGGGAGGCGTGACCCCCTTGCTGTTCGGAACGGCATTCCCGTTGATGATGGTCGCTTCCGCCGGCAGAGCGGTGCGGCCGAGGTCGAGCTTCTTCATCTCTTCACGCGCAAGGGCCACGCGGTCATCGCGCAGGAGCACGCGGCCATCCTGGCGCGGTCTGCCTTTCTCCGCCGTCTCGGGCGGCTCCGCAGACGACGCCTTGCTCCACGCGAGGATCACCGACATGCGGCGATTGCGGGGGTCGTAACGGTCATCTGGCACGAAAGGCTCGCGGTCCGCCACACCCTCAATCCGCATGAAGCGCGCACTGCCGATGCCGGTCTGTGCCAAAACAGTGCGCGTCGCCTCGGCGCGCGTGGAGGAGAGCAGCCAATTGTTCATGCTGCGTCCGGCGGCATAGGGCAGGCTGTCGGTATGGCCCCGCACGATGACATCGTTGGGCACGCCGGCAATCACCTTCGCCACCTGCACCAGCAGTTCCCGCGCCTCGGGAAACAGGCGGTCGGTCCCCATAGCGAACATGGCGAAGTCCGCCTCGTCGATCAGGTCGATACGCAGGCCCTCGCGGGTCTCGGTGAACTTCACCTGCTTGCGCAAACGCTGCAGCATCGGGTTGGCAGCCAGCCGCTCCTCCAGCACGCGCTTTAGCTGCTCGAACTGCTGGCGATCGCGGTTCTTGAACTGGTCGCCGCCGATATCGCGTACGCCGGTCGCATCACGCGGGATGGTGACGGCGAGATTGCCCTGCCCACCGGTCGTTGGATAATTCTCCTTGGCGGTGAAGCTATCACCGCCGAACAGTCCACTGGACCCTGCGCTGTCCATCTTCATCTGGACCAGCGTGGGTGTGAAATAATCCGCTAGCCCCTTACGCTGCTTCTCGGTCGTCGCGCCGAGCAGCCACATAAGCAGGAAAAAAGCCATCATCGCCGTCACGAAGTCGGCGTAGGCGACCTTCCATGCACCGCCATGATGACCGCCATGGCCATCGACAATCACCTTCTTGACGATGATCGGCCGGAGTTCGGGCTCGTTCGTGCGCTTTTTCGGGGGTTGTGCCATGTTGCTCTTCTTCCCCGGTCAGCGGCCGCGCATGCCATCGAACACCTCGGCGAAGGCCGGCTGGTTGGCGTGGTTGAGATTGGAGCGCGCGGCCTCGATAACCAGCGGCTGCGGATGGCCGTGAAGCGAGGCGATGATGATCTGCTTCACCACCTGGTAGATGGAGGCATCGGCCTCGATCACCTGCCGGCAGCGGTTGGCAAACGGCCCCACCACGCCATAGGCCAGCAGCACGCCAAGGAAAGTGCCGACCAGCGCCGAGCCGATCATCGCACCGAGAATTTCCGGCGGCTTATCGATGGACCCCATGGTCTTGACCACGCCGAGCACGGCCGCGACGATGCCGAGCGCCGGCAGTGCGTCCGCCAGTGTATTCAGATTGTCGGCCGGGCGGATGGCCTCGTGGTGGTGGGTCTTGAGGGCATTGTCCATCACGTCCTCTACCGCATGCGGATCGAGCGTTCCGGAGGAGACGACGACCAGACGCAGCGTATCGCAAATGAGGTGGATCAATGCTGTATCGCCGAGCAAGCGCGGATATTCCGCGAAGATGGCGGAAGATTTCGGGTCCTCGATATGCGGCTCAAGCGCCACCGGCCCCTCGACCCGCAGCGTCTTCATCAGCTTGCTGACCAGGAAGATGCAGTCGAGATAGTCCTGCTTTTTGTATTTCGGCCCTTTGAAAACCTTCATCAGCCCGCCGAGCAGGGCCTTCAGGTCCGCACCGCTGTTGCCGATGATGAGCGCGCCGACCGCCGCGCCGCCGATGATGAGCATCTCGTGAGGGAGCGCGTGCATGACCGCTCCGAGGTTGCCGCCGGTGAACACGAAGCCACCGAAAACCATCACCAGCAAAACGACGAGACCGATACCTGCGAACATTCTGTTCCCCGCGCCATTCTTATAAGCTGCAACCCGGCCCGGACGGACTGGTCGTCCCGACAAGTCCTAGAACGGCTCTGCTGAAACAGGGTTTAGTGCCAAGGTTATCGCCGTCTTAAGACCCCGCACCCGCCCTGCCCCGGACCGAAAACGGGCGTGCAACTCTCGCCGCACGCCCGTTCCAGTCGGTGCCCCCACCGGCCAGATTCTTAGAAAAGATCGAACAGGGACTGCTTGCTGATCCGCGCAAACGCGATCTGCGCCGCCTCCAGCGTCATCAGCTTGTTCTGCAATTTGGTCACGACTTCGGTGAGGTCGGTATCCTCCAGGGTCGAGCGACGCTCGGTCAGGGTCAGCGCGGTATCGTCAATCCGCTTGCCGATATTCTCGATCCGCTGCGTGCGGACGCCTTGCAGCGATTGCGCCACGATGACGTGATCGAGCGCCGTGCGCGCATCGTTGAGCGAATTGCCCCGCGCCGTCTCGTCGCCGGACTGGATGGCGGCGATGGCATCGGCCAGAATATCGTCCAACGAGCGCGTACCGATAATGTTTTCGGCAACGCTTTGCCGTGTCGGCGTCGCTTCGATCGCCAGACCCGCGCCAACCGGAATATTGACCGTATTGGTGTCGTCGAACACCGGTCGCCCTTGATAATCGGTCTGGTTGACCAGATCGCTGATCGTCGTGCGTATGCCTTCCAGTTCCTTGGCGACCGCTTCACGGCCCGGCGAGCCCGCGCCCGTCCCTGCCGCCGTGACCAGCAACTCGGTCACATGGGTCATGAGGTCGTTGATCTGTTCGAGATTGGTCGTCGCCTGCGCCGCACGCGAATCCGCGAACTTGAGATTGCTCTGCCAGGCCGTGTTGATCGACTGCTGGCGGCCGACCAGCGAGATCTGCACCCAATCCTGCGGGTTGTCCGAAGGCTGACTGAGCTTGTGCCCCGTCGAGATCTTGGCCTGCTCGGTAGCGATGTCGCGCGCCATCGCCTGCTGGCGCAGGATCTCGGCGTTCAGGGACTGGGTAGTGATAAAGACCATATCGGCTCACTCGCTGGTCGGTCAGAAGACCGAGAAGATGGTTTGCATGACTTCCTTGGCGACCTGGATGACCCGTGCCGACGCCTGATAAGCCTGTTGGAAACGCAGGAGATCTGCCGCCTCACGGTCCAGATTGACGCCGCTCACATCAGCACGCGCCTGCTGAGCCATGGTGTCCCGGCTTGCCGCGGCCGACTGCTCGGCCAGCGTAGCGCCGACCTGATTACCGTGCATCGCCACCAGCCCGACCCACTTGTCCTCGAAGGAACCGGAGCTGCGCAACGCATTGATCGCCAGCAAATTACCGTTGCTGACGCCGCTGGTTGAAACCCCGGCGATCTGGGCGGGATCGGTAATCAGCACGGACAATGCACTGGCGTCCGCACCCATGGCGAGCATGTCGGTGCCCGGCGCTCCCGCAGCAGTCTGCCCCGCTTTGTGCCAGTTGTTGATCGCCGTCACATATTCGGTGGCAAGCGCGTCGACTGAGTCGATGCGGTCTTTCGTGACCTGCGCACTCTTGGTCATGCCGCCCAGCGTACCGCTCGCCGGATCGGCGATCGCCGTCCCACCGACTGCGAAATGCAGCAGGCCATCCGCATCCTGACTGACGGCAAGCGGATTGGCGACGATGTTATCGACCAGCTTGACCGCTCCGTAACTGACGTTCGCCGCATCGTGATCGCCAAAATCGATCGTGACGTTGAGCCGCTTGGCGATTTCGCCCAGCGCCTGATCGCGCGAATCGAGCAACGCGATGTGCGCGGCGGTCTCGGGCGCAGAGCGCCGCAGACCTTCATTAGCGTCGGCTAGCTGCTGGAGGGCCTTGTTGAGCGCATCGGTCTCGGTCGTCGCTCCGGCGCCGATGCCGTTACGAACCGCCACCAGATCACCCCGGGTCTGCCCGAATGCCGTATTGATCTGCTCGAACGAGAACAGCACGTCCGCCCGCAGCGTCGTGTCGGAGGGGTTGGAAGCGAGACGCTCAACCGCGGCGAACATCGCCGTCATCCGCTGGCCCACACCCAACGTGCCGTCATTGAGCGCCGACTGGATATCGCTCATCCAGCGGGCACGCTGGTCGGCGCTGCCGAGAATATTGCTGGTCTCGCGCGCAGCAGAATCGAGATAGGGATCGGAAAAGCGCACGATCCTGTCGATATCGACACCGCCATAAGCAAGGCCGGAGCGATACCAGATCGTCGTGCCGGCGCCTGAGGGCGATTCCTTGAGGGCAAGCGTGCGGCGGCTGTAACCCGGCGTATCGGCGCTGGCGATGTTGTTGGCGATCACGCCCATCGCGGCCTGATAGGCGCGGGCACCCGAGGCACCGATGCCAAACAGATCGGAGATCGTCACTTGGTTTTCTCCAGTTGCTGGAGGACCAACTCGGCAATGCCGAGACCGCCCTTGTCGGCCAGACTATCGGCCATGCGCGCGTCTGAAAGCTCACGGAACTGATCGACGGCGCTGCTGCCGGTCAGTTCATCGCCCAAGCTGGCCTGCCGCATCGTGCCGATGAGCTGGCGCACGAAGATCGCCTCGAATGCCTTGGCGGCACGCGCCAGTTCGGCACGCTGATCCGCATCCTGCGGGGGTTGCGCGGCGATACCATTGCCCGGCCCGATGGCTGCCAGTTGCGTCATATGATCTCCAGTTCCGCCCGCATCGCACCGGCCTGCTTAAGCGCCTCCAGTATCTCGACGAGATCGGAAGGAGACGCGCCCACCGCGTTCACCGCCTTCACAATATCGGCCAGGGACGCCCCACCTTTAAAAAGAAACATCGGATTTCTTTCTTCCTGCGCCTCGATGGCGCTAGACGGCTCCACGGCTGTCTGGCCCTTGGAGAAGGGTGCCGGTTGCACGATACGCGGCGCTTCCTTGACCGTGACGGTCAGCTTGCCATGGCTGACAGCCGCTGGCGTAATGCGCACCATACCGTTGATGACAACCGTGCCGGTGCGCGCATTGACGATCACACGCGCAGGCGGATCGGCGGGTTTCACCTGGATATTCTCGATCAGACCCATCATCATGATGCGGCTCTCCGCTCCGGGCGGCGCATTGATGGCGATAGAGACGCCGTCGAGCGCTTTGGCGCGCTGATCGTTGAACGCGAGGTTGATCGCGTCGGCCACCCGCAGCGCCGTGGTGAGATCCGACTCGGCAAGGTTGAAGGTCAGCGCCGGACTGCTGTCGAAACCGGTAGCGACGGCACGCTCGACCGTGGCGCCACTCGGAATGCGGCCGGCGGACGGCACGTTAACCGAAAGCTGCGAGCCGTCTGCACCGGAGACGCCAAGGCCGCCGACCGCGAGATTGCCCTGTGACATGGCATAAATCTCACCGTCAGCACCGCGCAGCGGGGTCAGCACCAGCGTGCCACCGCGCAGCGACTTGGCCTTGCCGAGCGCCGAAACGGTCACATCGAGCCGCTGGCCCGGCTTGGCGAAGGCCGGCAGATCGGCTGTCACCAGCACGGCGGCGGCGTTCTTGAGCGCCGGATTGACGCCCGGCGGCAGCGTGAGACCGAAGCGTGAAATCACGCCTTTCATGCCCTGCGTGGCGTAATCGAGGCTATCATCACCCGTGCCGGCGAGGCCGACGACGATGCCGTAGCCAATGAGCTGGTTGCTGCGCAGCCCTTCGAACGCCCCAAGATCCTTGATCCGCTCCGCCTGCGCCGGCGAGGCGGCAAGTTGGAGGCCGAGCAGAACCGCAAGCGCGGCCATGCGCGCCCGGGCCAGCATCGAAAGCATAGGAGAGATCATGGAATCACGGGCTCCGTCAGAAGGGGCTGATCTGCGAGAAAAAGCGGGAGAGCCAGCCCTGCCGGCTTGCGCGCGCGATCTCGCCCTTGCCGGTGTAGGTGATGCGGGCATCGGCCACCCGCGTGGAGAGTACGCGGTTATCCGGGCCGACATCGGCCTGGCGGACGAGGCCCGAGATCTGCACATATTCGTCACCCCGATTGAGCGTGAGCTGCTTCTGCCCGCGCACCAGCATAGTGCCGTTGCCGAGCACCTTGGCGACCGTCACGGTGATTTCACCGGAGAGCGCGTTGGACTGGGCGGCGTCACCCTTGCCCTTGAAGCCCTGGCTACCACTCGCCCCAACATCGCTGGCGCTGAACAGCTTGCTGAATGGTCCGGTCGAAGGCGGGTTAAGACCGATGCTGCCAGTGCGGTCAGTGTTGGCACTGGTGCTCTTGCTAGCCTGCGTGCGCTCTACCAGCAGGATGGTGATGATATCGCCCACGCTGGCCGCCCGCGCGCCACTGGTCAGCGCGGAGAAGCCGGCGGTTGGCTGGAAGATCGAGCCATTCGGCTGATCCGGTCGGGTCTGTGCGGCATCGGCGTAAGTGACCTGATAGGCCGGATCGGCGAGCGGATCTGCCTTCTTGCCGAACAGACCGGCCGAAGCCGGCATAGCGACAAGGGCAGCGACCGCAACAGCGGCAAATGGGGTGAGCGTCCTCATGGTCAGATCTGCTGGTTGACGTATTGGAGCATCTCGTCGGTCGCCTTGATCATCTTCGAGGCAACCTCGTAGGCGCGCTGCGTCTCGATCATGTCGACCAGCTCCTCCACGGTGTTGACATTGGACTGTTCGAGCGATCCCTGCCGGATGGTACCGCGCCCTTCCAGGCCGGCGGCGCCGGTCTGCGGCGTGCCGGAGGCAGCGGTCTCAATCAGCAAATTGCCGCCAACCGCCTGCAAGCCAGCCGGATTGACGAAGCGCGCCGTCTCGATCTGGCCGAGTTGGGTCGGCTCGGTCTGCCCCGGCACCATGGCGGACACCGTGCCGTCATTACCGATGGTGATCGCGCCCACGCCCTCGGGAAGCTGGATCTGCGGGATAAGCGGCAGGCCATCGGCGGAGACAATCACGCCATCCGCACTCGTTTTGAAATTTCCCGCACGGGTATAGGCGATCGTGCCGTCCGGCCGCTGGAGCTGGAAGAAGCCACTCCCCTCGATGGCGAGGTCAAGCGTGTTGCCAGTGGTGTTGAGCGTACCCTGCGTGTCGATCCGCTCAGTGCCGGTCAGTTGCACACCGGTGCCGAGGTTGAGGCCGATGGCCAGCTTGTTCTCGCTGTCCGCCTGGCTGCCCGCGGCGATAATCTGCTGATAGCCCAGCGTCTCGAAATTCGCGCGGTCGCGCTTGAAACCGGTGGTGTTTACGTTCGCCAGATTGTTGGCGATGACGCGCATCTTGACGTCCTGGGCGTCAAGCCCGGTGCGGGCGACATGAAGGGCGGAGGTGGTCATGGGTCTGGTCCTCTTGTGTCTTGTGCTCAGCCGTCGAGCCGCATGAGGCTGGCGCCGCTGCTGTCGATATCCTTGGCGGTGTCGATCATCTTGATCTGCGTCTCCCAAGCTCGGCTCGCCTCGATCATCTGGACGAGCGCCGCGGTGGCGTTGACGTTCGAACCTTCGAGTGCCCCGGCGGTCACGCTGCCGAAGGGATCCTGCGGCAGCGCACCGCCATTCACCTCGCGGAACAGATTGTCCGTTCCCTTGGCAATGGTGGAGCCTTTGGCATTGGCCAGCTTGATCGTGTCGACGAGCTGGGGCTGGTCGATCTGGCCGCCCTGCGGCACGATCCAGATGCCGCCGTCCTTGGCGATGGTGATGCTGTCGGCCGGCGGCAACGTGATCGGCCCGCCGCCACCAAGCACGGGGAAGCCGTCGCCGGTGGTGAGGAGGCCGCTCTCGTTGAGCTTGAGATCGCCGCGCCGGGTATAGCCTTCCGACCCGTCATTGGCCTGCACCGCGATCAGCGCGTCGCCGTCCACCGCGATATCCAGCGGATTGCCGGTCTGGGTGACGGTGCCAACCTTCATGTCGGCGGCGATGACCTGATCGACAGCCTCGGCGCGGCTGTTGAAGGTCTGCCCTCCCACCCAGCGCGCCGACGCATTGACGATCTCGGCCCGAAAGCCGGCCGTGTTGGCATTCGCGAGGTTGTTCGCGATCGCCGTCTGCCGCGCCATCGCACCACGCATCGCGGTCCGGGCAATATCGACAAGCCGATCCATAAGTTATCAGTCCCCCTTACGGCCGACGATCAGGTGCGCATGTTGACGATGGTCTGCGTCATGGACGACGCGGTCTCGATCGCCTTGGCGTTGGCCTGGAAGTTGCGCTGCGCCGAGATCAGCGCCACCAGTTCCTCGGTGATGTCGACGTTCGAGCGCTCCAGCGTGCCCGAGCGAACCGCGCCGAACGCGCCGTTATTGCCGGCGCCGTAATCGGCCTCGCCGCTCCGGTTGGTGGCCGTCCAATGTGCATCGCCTTGCTGGCGCAACCCCTCCTGATTGGGAAAGCTGGCCATCGCGATCACGCCGAGATTCTTGACGCTACCGTCCGCGAAGGTGGCGGAGACGAGCCCCGTCTCCGAAATGGAGATGCTGGCGAGCGTGACCGTGGCATCATCCGGACTGACCTTGGGAACGACCAGATCCGTGAGGGCAGCGGGATCCGTGCTGGTCGGCGTGCCGTCGCCGTCCGGATCGGTCGGCATCACCTGAAGGCGCGACCCGGTCGTATCGACCACATAGCGGTCCTTGTCGACGCCGAACGCACCATTGCGGGTGTAGCTGACGATCGAATCGACGCCGACGCTCTTGACGGTGAAGAAGCCCTCGCCGGTAATCGCCAGATCGAGCGTCTTGTCGGTCGTTTCCAACGTGCCCTGGGTGAACTGCTGCACCGTGTTCTGCATGCGCACGCCCTGGCCGACCGCGGTCGGGCCGGACGAGGCGAAGATATCGCCGAAGCTGGCACGAGTCTTCTTGAACGCCATGGAGGAGACGTTGGCGACGTTATTCGAAACGACGCTCAGTTCCGACTGGGCGCCCTTGAGGCCGGAAAGTGAAACATAGAAGGACATGGGGATTACTCCTCAGTTGAATGCGTCTGGTCAGCCGAGCCGAAGGGCATCGGTTGGCGAATAGTTGCCGAGTGCGGTGATGAGCTTTGCGTCGGTGCCGCTGGCGGGCGATTGGACGGCAGCGATGCTGGCCCAGGTCGCGGTCTGCGTGGGCGTGGTGCCACGCACGCGAACCTGTAGCGCGTTGCCGCCGATGAAGTTGCCGGCATCGTCCAGCCCGTCCCAGAAGAACGGCACGCTACCCTTGGCCTGCGCGCCCATCTCAAGCGTCTTGACAGTCTTGCCGCTGGCATCGACCAGGTCGATCGCGACATTGCCGGCATCGGCGCCAAGTGTCAGTTCGCCGGCATAGGCGCCGGTGCGGTCGGGCGTAGCGATGTTGCTCTCGATCAGCATCGAACGGCCGATCCAGCTCGCCGCATCGGACATACGCGCGCCGGAGAGCGACTGCGCGATGCTGCCGAGCAGGCCGTTGCTTTCCGTCTGCGCCGACAGCGAGGAGAATTGCGCCATCTGCGCAACCATCTGGCTGTTGTCCATCGGCTCGAACGGGTCCTGATATTTCATCTGCGCGGTAAGCAGCGTTAGGAAGCCGTCCATCCCAATGGTGTCATTCCGCTTGGTCGACGTTTGCGCCAGATTCTGGTTGGCATAGGAAGTCGCCGCGTCGACCTTCCACGGGCTGGAAACTGTTGTCGTGGTCATTTGCCGAGCCTTATCGTTTCGAGCAGGAGGGATTTTGCGGTCTGCATGACCTGCACATTGTTCTGGTACATGCGGGCGCTCTCGATCATCTCGACCAGCTCCGCGCTGCTATCGACACCGGCTTCCCATACGTCGCCGTTGGCGTCCGCCAGCGGATGGCTGGGGTCGTGCCGTTTCGTCGCCTGCATGTCGGACGTGACGACACGATCGACCTTCACCGTCGCAACGCCGGGTTTGTCGACCATGGTCTGGAACACCGGGCGGATAGCGCGATAGGCCTGCCCCTCGCTGCCCGCGACCGTGCCGGCATTGGCGAGGTTGGAGGCGGTGGCGTTCAGCCGGACGAGTTGCGCCGACATAGCGCGGCCGGCGATGTCGAAGACGTTCATGGGCTTGTCCATGCTCATTCTCCCCGCAGCGCGCGCGTGATGGTGTTGAGCCGCCCTTCAAGGAAGGAGAGCGTCGTGCGATATTTGACGGCATTCTCGGCGAACAGCGTCTGCTCGGTCGACATTTCGACCGTGTTGCCGTCGCTGCTGGGCTGGAGCGGGATGCGATAGCCCATCGCGCTCTCCAGCGCGCTGGAAACGCTGCCCTGCTGGCGGGAGGCTTCGGCCAGCGCCTTGTCGAAATCGATATCGCGCGCCTTGTAGCCGGGTGTCGAGGCATTCGCGATGTTGGAGGCAATCAGCTCCAGCCGCTGCGAGCGCAGCGCCAGTGCCTTGCCATGGATGCCGAACAAACTGTCTTCGAGCGACATTTTTTCGTGCCTTCCCTAAAATCCATCCCGGCCGGGCCGTTCTGATCGGACGAGACGGTCCGGTTCAGGCAGCGCCCATGCCCGCATGGCATATCTGCAAACACCGTGCCAAATCACCTTGCCGGGCAGTATCGGCGGGGCAGACATCAGCATTTCCGCGCCTTTGCGGCGTGCGGACGGCAAGACCGGCAAGGTTTTGCCGGTCGGCGGCAGCTTATTGCCGGTCGGATCGGATCAACGGGGTTGGCGGCGGGCGATGAACGGCATTCTGGTCCAGATTTTCGCGCCTTTGCCGATCCTTGCCGTGCTGGCAGGCGCCTGCCTCATCGCCTGCGCCCAGACAGGATTGGCCAGCGCCCGCGCCGCTTTTGCCGCGCTACGCCCCCTCCTCACCGCACAGCCAGATCATGAGCGGGACAAGGCCCGCGCCTTGCTGTTCCGGATCGAGGCCGTTGCCGAGTTGCATGGCCTCATGCGCACGGACCGGCTGGCGGCAGACCATCCCTTCATCATGCAGGCGCTCATCACCTTCGCCAATGCCCGCGATGTGGCGCATTTCTCGGCCTGGGTGCACCAGGCCATCGCCGACCGGCGCGGCCGCCACGCCCGCGTCATCGCCTTCTGGAACGCCGTGGCGGATGCCGCACCCGCCATCGGCATGGCCGGCACCATCGTCGGCCTGATTGGCATGTTTGCGGGCATGCACGATCCCGCGACGATCGGTGCTTCCATGGCGCTTGCATTGATGACGACGCTGCACGGCATGATCCTCGGCAACATGATCGCCGGCCCGGTCGCCAACCGGCTCGCCAGCCTATCCGAGCGCGAGCTGGCGTGGCAGGAGGCACTGGCCGAGCGAATGATCGCCATCGGCGAGCGCGAAGGCGGAGCAATCCGCCGGCCCAGCGCCCGCGAGGCGGCATGATCCGCGCCAATCGTTCGCGCTGGGCGCTCAGCTTCGCCGATCTCTGCCTGCTGATGCTCGGCTTCTTCGTGCTGCTCCAGGCCGATCAGGCGACGCGCCGCAATGCGCTGAGCGGTATCGGCACCTATTTCGGCGCGATCGAGGCGCCCCGGCAGGCGGAACTGGACGCGCAGACCCTCTTCGAACCGGGAGAGGCGCTGCTCAGCGAAACGGGCCGGGTTGCACTGTTGCGCGCGGTACGCCCGTTCGCGGCATCCGGCGGAACGGTCCAGATCCAGTCCATTGGGCTCGACAAAGGGCAGTATCGCTTCGACGCGTGGGACCTTGCGGCGGCGCGGCTCGGCGCGGTCGCACGGGTGCTGGTGGCGGCCGGTATCCCGCAGGATCGGCTGCGCATCGCCGGCCTGGCGGAGCAAGCGGACGGCAAAGCGCCGGACCGGCAAACAATCCGCATCGTCGAACGGCCCGCCGCCGACGATTGAAGCGGTCTGGCACGCTCCTTGCTTTTCGTAGGGCATGACTTGCGCACGATGCACCGGAGCCCGATTGCCATGACCGAGATGCCCATCCGCCCCTCCCGAGCGATTCTCGCCGCGCTGGCGCTGCTCGCACTCGCCATTACGGCCGGTTTTGCCGCGCCCGCCGGGGCGCAGACGTTCGAGAATCTGGAGCGGCTGGACAGCCTCGTGGCGATGACCATGGGCGCCAATCGCGGCGAGCCGGGCGGGCCCATTGCCCCGATCGACCGCCGCCTGCGCCTTGCCGCCTGCCCCACGACTCCAACCGTCGACGGGCCGCAAATGAATGCGGCGATCGTCTCTTGCCCCGCCATCGGCTGGCGCATCCGCGTGCCGTTGGCCCCCGCCGGACAGACGCAGTCGGCCATTCAGGCGACGTCCGCACCGGTCATCAAGAAGGGCGATCCGGTCCAGCTCGTTGCGGGTGGGGATGCTTTCTCCGTCTCGCGTCCGATGATCGCCGATGAAGACGGCGCTATCGGCGCGATTATTCGCGTGCGGCAAGATACGCGCGCAACGCCGGTTATGGCCCGTGTCGAAAGCATGGGGATCGTGCGGGCGCCGGGTATTTAAGTTTTTCTGAACCGGTCCGTATATAGAGCGGTCGGACAGAAAGGATGATGCGATGATCAAGTCGGTAGGCCAAGCGCTCAGCGCCGCAGTCGAGGCAGCCAAGCTGCGCGAAAGCGGGCAGACGCGTGCGCCGGCGAAGGTCAGCAGCGAGACCGCGTCCGAAGCGGCGCAGTCGGTTTCCACCCCCGCGGCACGCATGGCGGCGCAGGGCGCTCCTCTCGACATGGAGCGCATTGCCCGCGTGAAGCAGGCCATCGCGTCCGGCAACTATCCGGTCGATCCCGAGAAGATCGCCGAAAAGATGCTCGACCTGGACCTGCCTGCCGCCAAGCACTGATCGGCGAAAATTCATGTCGCTTGCCCTGATTGACGCTTTTGCCGACGCGGCCACGGGGCTGCGCAGGGCCATGCAGGCCGCCGACCTCGCAGAGATCGAAACGGCGACGACTCAGTTTCAGGCCGCGCTTGCCGCCGTGCAGGGCGTGGGGGCATGGCGCAGCGATCCCGAGGCGAAGGCGCGGGTCAAGGCGCTGATCGAGGAGCTGGATGCCTCGCGCACGCTGGCTTGCCTGCTGGGCGACCTGGCGGGGCAGAAGCATATGGCGCTGGCGAAGGCCAATCCCGATGCGCCGCAGCCGCTTTACGGGCGGCCGCGCTGAGGATGTAGACACTTGTAGAGAACGAAAACGGGTTTTTCAGGGCGGCCAGACCGCCCTTTTTAATTGGCATGATTCTTGCTTTTTGAGACCCGAAGTAACAGGGGTCTCTACGCAGCAATGTCCGCTTTCTCAGGACTGACGACCAACGCCACCGCCGGCACGACCGGGCGGGTGCAGCAGGCCATCGCCACGGCGAGCCGGCGCACGGGGGTCGATTTCGGCTATCTGATGGGGCAGGCGCGCATCGAGAGCAGCATGAACCCCACGGCGCGCGCGGGCACATCGAGCGCGACCGGGCTCTACCAGTTCATCGACCAGAGCTGGCTCGCCATCGTCAACGACCATGGCGCCAAATACGGCATGGGATGGGCTTCCGACGCGATCCAGAAGAGCGGCAGCGGGCGCTATTATGTAGCCGACCCGGCGCTGCGCCAGCAGATCCTCGACCTGCGCAACCACCCCGAGACCGCCTCCGTCATGGCAGCCGAGCTGGCCTCCGACAACCGCGCCTATCTGGAGCAGCGCATCGGCCGCCCCGCACAGGCGGTGGACCTCTACCTCGCCCACTTCCTCGGCGCGGGCGGCGCGGCCAAATTCCTGAGCACCATGGCCTATGCCCCCGATACGGCGGGCGCCAGCCTGTTCCCGGACGCGGCACGGGCCAATCGCGGCATCTTCTACGACCGGCAGGGCAACCCCCGCAGCCTCGCCGCCATCCGCGACCAGTTCGCCGCCAAGCTGAACGGCGGCGGGGGCGGCGGCGGCGCGGACGGCTTCGACAGTGCCGGCACCGGCCTGCCCGCCAACGCCAACTATGTGCAGCCGGCGGACTATCTGCGCATCGCGCGCGCGCAAACTGCCGCTGGAGACCCGCTCGCCGACATGGACGCGCTCTCCGGCGAGGACGCGCTGGCCAGCCAGCAGGCGCTGGCCGACCGGCAGCCTTATTCCGACTTCGCCCCGCGCGCCGAAACCGCGCGGCTCGCCTACCTCATGCTCGCTACCTTCGGAAGGTAATCGCCCGCCATGACCCGTGCCGACGTGAACAAGACGATCTGGACAAGCGCCGCCAAGGGCGCGGTGCTGCCGCTGGCCATATTGCTGCTGGTGATGTTCATGATGGTGCCGGTGCCGGCGATGCTGCTGGACATCGGCTTCATCGCCAACATCATGATCTCCCTCGCGGTGCTGATGGTGGCGCTCAACGCCACCAAGCCGCTCGATTTCTCCAGCTTCCCCACCGTGCTGCTGTTCGCGACCCTGCTGCGCCTGTCGCTCAACGTTGCCTCGACCCGCGTGGTGCTGGTCAACGGCCACACCGGATCGGACGCGGCGGGCCATGTCATCGAAGCGTTCGGCAACTTCCTGATCGGCGGCGACTATGTCGTCGGCCTGTTCGTCTTCTCGATCCTGATGATTATCAACCTCGTCGTCATTACCAAGGGCGCGGGCCGCGTTTCCGAAGTGTCGGCGCGCTTCACTCTCGATGCGATGCCCGGCAAGCAGATGGCGATCGACGCCGACCTCAATGCCGGCCTGCTCACCGCCGAGGAAGCCAAGGCGCGCCGGCAGGAAGTCGCCACCGAGGCGGATTTCTACGGCTCGATGGATGGCGCCTCCAAATTCGTGAAGGGCGATGCGGTCGCCGGCATCCTGGTGCTGGTCATCAACATCGTCGGCGGCATCATCCTGGGCGTGGTCAGCCATGGGCTGGATCTCTCCCAAGCGGCGCAAACCTATGTGCTGCTCGCCATCGGCGACGCGCTGGTCGCGCAGATCCCGGCGCTGCTGCTCTCCATCGCGGCGGCCTCCATCGTCACTCGCGTCACCTCCAACCACGATCTTTCCGGCCAGATCTCCGAGCAATTCGGCGTCGGCCGGGCGTGGGTGCCGGTGGCGGGCATCCTCGCCTTCCTCTCCATCCTGCCCGGCATGCCGCACGGCATCATGATGCCGGCCGCCGCGCTCGCCGGCTTCATCGCCTGGCGCCTGCGCCGCAACGCCCGCAAGGCCGCGCAGGCACCGGTGGAAGAAGTGGTCGTCGAGAACCCCGCCCATATCGAATGGTCCGACGTGTCGGACGGCGCGGTGCTCGGGCTGGAAATCGGCTATGGCCTCATCAATCTGGTCGACGAGCGCAAGGAAGCGCCGCTCATCGGCCGCATCACCGGCATCCGCCGCCAGCTCTCGCGCGAATTGGGTTTTGTGGTGCCAATGATCCGCGTGAAGGACAATCTGGCGCTCGGCCCCAACCAGTATCGCATCACCATCGCCGGCGTGGTGGTGGGTGAGGACGAGATCTGGCCGGACGACCTGCTGGCGCTCGACAGCGGCGACCTGACGCAAATCGTGGAAGGCCGCGCCGCCAAGGACCCGACCTTCGGCCTCGATGCGGTGTGGATCAACCCCGTCCAGCGCAGCGAGGCGGTGGTCGCCGGCTATACGGTGGTCGACCCCTCGACGGTGGTGGCGACGCACCTCAACCACCTCATCATGCAGAACGGCGCCGAACTGTTCGGCATGGACGAGGCGAAGAAGCTGCTCGACACGCTCAAGGAGGTCGCGCCGCAGCTTGCCGAGGGCCTGACCCCGCAGCCGCTGACGCTGGCGCAAGTGACGGCGCTGTGCCGCAACCTGCTGGCCGAGGGCATTCCGCTCAAGGACTTCCGCCGCATCGCCGAGGCGATGGTGGACAGCGCCCGGCCGGACATGAACCTCGACATGCTGACCGAGGCGGTGCGCCAGCGCATCGGATCGCTCATCATCCAGACCATCGTGCCGGTGAAGATGCCGCTGCCGGTCATCACGCTCGACGGTGAGCTGGAGGGACTGCTTGCGCAGGCCATGCGCGTCGCCGGCGATGCGCAGCACCCGATCGAGCCGGCGCTGGGCCAGCGTCTGATCGAGCAGGTGAGCGAGGCCGCGCGGCCGCTGATGGCGCAGGCGCGCAACTTCGCCATCGTCACCTCACCCATCGCGCGGCGCGCCCTTGCCCGGCTGTTCCGCCCGCACCTGCCGGAAACGCCGGTGCTCTCCTTCCTCGAAATTCCGGACGGCAAGCCTGTGGAGGTCGTCGCCGTGGTCGGCAACGAGAGCCGCATCAACCGCGTCGAGCGGCTGGAGGCGGCATGAGCCATGGCAAAATGCTGCGCACAAAATTCGCCCCGCGCGGGCGCCGTCCCGACAAAGCTTGCTTAAGCAATTCTGGTTAAACCGCCATCATGCAAAGCGCCTCTCTCGCCGCTTCCGGTCTGACATATGGACGCAAGGCCGGCCCCTCGCCGGACCAGCTTGCGCAGCAATATATGCCGCTGGTCCGCAAGATCGCCTGGCATGTGCATGGCCGCGTCTCCAGCGCCATCGAGATCGAAGACCTGCTCCAGATCGGCATGGTCGCGCTGGTCGAGGCGGCCAACAGCTTCGAGGACCGGGGGCACGGCTTCGCCACCTATGCGCAGATGCGCGTGCGCGGCGCGATGATCGATCATCTGCGCCGGCATGCGACGCTCTGCCGCTCCGCACTGGCGCGGCGCAAGACCATCCAGAAGGCGCGCGATGCGCTGGAACAGCAGCTCGGTCGCGCGCCCGGCGAGGCGGAGATTGCCGCCCATCTCGGCATGGCCGCGACCGAGTGGCGCGATTTTTCCGACGGCACCGACATGGCGCAGATCCAGAGCATGGACGAGGTCTATTCCGACCAGTCGATGTGGTTCGCCGATGTCGCCGAGCGGGCCGACGAGACGCTGGAGCGGGAATCGCTCAAGCGCGCCGTCGCCGGCTGCATCGCCGACCTGCCGCAGCGCGAGGCGATGGTGCTCCAGCTCTACTTCGTCGAGGAGATGAACCTGGAGGAAATCGGCCTGACGCTAAATATTGGCGCGGCACGCGTCTGCCAGATCAAGAAAGCCGCGCTGGACAAGCTGCGCGCCCGGCTGGCGGAGTGGCAATAGCCGGCCGGGAATAGCCCGGAACCCGCGCGCGGCCCGCGTGTTTCCTCCGCATAGAAGCGTGGAGGACCCTATGGCCGAGGAACCCAGGACCGTGATCGTCGAGCGCCGCGGCGGCGGCATGACAGCGCTGATCGCGCTGCTGGCGGTGATCGTCATCGCGATCGGCGCCTACATGTATGTCGAGAGCAACAAGGACAAGAACGACGCCGTCTCCGACGCCGCGCAGAAAGTGGGCGATGCGGCCAAGGATACCGCCGATGCGGTGAAGGACGCGGTGAAATAGGGTTTTCGGGTGTGAGCGGCAGTTGGAGCAACATCTCTCCCTATCGTGTCGAGCGGAAAGCTTATTTCAGGTTGTGCTCCTGCAAAGGCAGGAGCCCAGCGCGGCAATGCACTGCGGCTGGGTCCTGGACTCCTGCCTGCGCAGGAGCACATCGCTTAGCTTATTTTTGCGAAGTCCAGCGTCTTCACTGGAGCGCAATGCTCTCTTCGCGGGAGCCAATGTCCTCGCACGCACGGACGGAAC
Organism: Sphingobium sp. 66-54; assembly: GCA_001899715.1. Taxonomy (GTDB): domain Bacteria; phylum Pseudomonadota; class Alphaproteobacteria; order Sphingomonadales; family Sphingomonadaceae; genus Sphingobium. The sequence continues at coordinate 151,307 of MKWI01000016.1, read as the reverse complement.
TAGCGGCGCTTCCCCGCTTGCGGTAGAGGGGCGCCATGTCCGCCACTTACACGCTCGACACGGCGACCAGCCGCGCCAATCCCACGCCGGCGCCGATGAAGCGCCTGACCGTGCCCGCCATCCGCGCGCGCAAGGTCGATGGCGTCACCGCCGAGCCGATCGTGGTGCTCACCGCTTACACCGCACGGCAGGCGCAGTTGCTCGATCCGCATTGCGACATGCTGCTGGTCGGAGATTCGCTGGGACAGGTAATCTACGGCCTGCCCTCCAGTGTGCCGGTGACGCTGGAGATGATGGAGGCGCATGGCGCGGCGGTCGTGCGCGGCAGCTACCACAGCGTGGTGATCGTCGATATGCCGTTCGGCAGCTATGAAGGCTCCCCCGCGCAGGCATTCGAGAGCGCATCGCGGCTGCTCAAAGCGACCGGCGCGGCGGCGGTCAAGCTGGAGGGTGGCGCGGCGATGGCCGAGACCATCGCCTTCCTCTGCCAGCGCGGCATCCCGGTGTGCGCGCATGTCGGCCTCACTCCGCAGGCGGTGAACGTGCTGGGTGGTTACGGACCGCGTGGACGCGACACCGCCGAGGCGAGCAAGATCCTCGACGACGCCCATGCCGTGGCCGATGCCGGCTGCTTCGCCATGGTGATCGAGGGTGTGATCGAGCCGGTCGCGGCGCGGATCACCGCGGCGGTGCCCTGCCCCACCATCGGCATCGGCGCATCGCCGCAATGCGACGGGCAAGTGCTGGTGACGGACGACCTGCTCGGCCTGTTCGAGCGCACGCCGCGCTTCGTCAAACGCTATGCCGATCTCGCCGCCACCATCGGCGAGGCGGCCGCCGCCTACGCCGCCGAGGTGCGCGCGCGCAGCTTCCCCGGCGCGGCGCAGCTCTACGAGCCCAAAAAGTGATTTGCTTGGGGTTCAGCCGCCGCTAAGGTCCGCGCCCGCATAGCTTCCCACCCATCCCCGCCGCTGGAGACCGGATTTGGCCCTGTCGCCTTATGAAACCGATGCCCTGCTTCGCGAAGTCGACGAAGCCGTCCGCCAGGACGACATGGCGTCCTTCTGGCTGAAATATGGCCGCATCGTCCTCGTCGCCGTCGTGCTGGCGCTCGCCGCCTTCGGGGGCTTTCTCTATTGGCAGCACCACCGCATCACCACGGCCGAGAAGAACAGCGAGCAGTTCGCCACGCTGCTCAAGGGCGCCGGGAGCGGGACGATCGACCAGCAGCTCTACGACAGCATCGTCAAGGACGGCGGCGTAGCCTACCGCACCGAGGCCGCGCTGGTGAAGGCCGCGCTCGCCGCCGGCAAGAACGAGACCAAGGCCGCCATCGCCGACTATGACGCCATCCTCAAGGACGCCGACGCGCTGCCGCCGATGAAGGAGGCCGCGCTGATCCGCAAGACGACGCTCGCCTTCGACACGATGAAGCCGGAGGAGGTCGTCTCGACGCTCCAGCCGTTGGCTACGCCAGACAGCCCCTGGTTTGGCAGCGCCGGCGAGCTGACCGCGCTCGCCTACCTCAAGATGGGCAAGCGCGCCGAGGCGGCGCGGCTATTCGCAAACATCGCCAAGGCTGGCCAGGTGCCGGAGTCGCTAAGGCTGCGCGCCGGGCAAATGGCGAGCGCGCTGGGTGCCGCTCCGACGACCCCGACCACGGGCGCCCCGCCTCCCGCCAAATGACGAGGATCTGAATGACGACCCGCATGCCTATTCGTGCCGCCTGGCTGATTCTGCCCGTCGCCATCGCCCTCACCGGCTGCGGCGGCATCGGCGGGAAGAAATCCGGCCCCAAGACGCCGGTGTTCGGCCAGCGCACATCCATCCTGAGCGGCACCGAGATCGTGGCGGCCGACGAGTCGGTCGCCGAGATGGCGGTGACGATCCCCGCCCCCATCGCCAATGCGGACTGGGCGCAATCGGGCGGCGACGCCTCCAAGACCATCGGCCATGTCGCGCTGGGCGCCGGCACGCAGCAGGTGTGGACCGCCTCCATCGCCGGCGGCAGCGCCCGCGCGCGGCTCGCCTCACCTCCCGTCGTCGCCGGCGGCAAGCTGTTCGTGATCGACACCGAAGCGGTGGTCCACGCATTCGACGCCAAAACCGGCGCGAAACTCTGGTCCTCCAGCGTCCGCTCGAAGGACGACCAGGGCAAGGTGCAGTTCGGCGGCGGCGTGAGCGTCGAAGGCGAGCGCGTCTACGCCACCACCGGCATTGGCGACGTGGCGGCGCTCGATACGAGCAACGGCACGATCGCATGGAAGGTGCGCCCCGGCGGCCCGCTGCGCGGATCGCCCACGCTCTCCAACGGCAACGTCTATGTGATGAGCCAGGACAACCAGCTTTTCACGCTCAACGAGACGGACGGAGCGGTGGTGTGGACCGATTCGGGCACGCTGGAGGCAACCGGCGTGTTCGGTGTCGCAGCACCGGCGGCGGGTCAGGGCACGGTGATCGCCGGCTACAGCTCGGGCGAACTCACGGCCTATCGCTATGAGAACGGCCGCGCCCTCTGGGGCGATGCACTCAGCAAGACCAGCATTTCCACTTCCGTCGCCACGCTGACCGACATCGACGCCGACCCGGTGATCGACCGTGGCCGCGTGTTCGCCATCGGTGAAGGCGGGCGCATGGCCTCCTATGAGCTGCTCAGCGGCCAGCGACTGTGGGAGCTGAACATCGGCGGCGTCGCCACGCCGCTGGTGGTGGGCGACTGGGTGTTCGTGGTGACGGACAAGGCACGGGTGTTCGCCATTACCCGCGCGACCGGCAAGGTGCGCTGGATCAGCGAGCTGCCCGCCTGGCGCAAGCCCAAGAAAAAGACCGGCCCGATCCGCTGGCACGGCCCGATCCTCGCCGGCAACAAGCTGATCCTCGTCTCGACCGAGGGTGCGATGGTCTATGTCGACCCGGTCACAGGCAAGGTGCAGAGCGAGCGCGACCTCCATCACGGCGTGTCGCGGCCGCCCATCGTCGCGGACAACATGCTCTACGTGTTGACCGACGAGGGCCGCCTGATCGCCTTCCGCTGATGCCCGGCGACACCCTTCCCCCGCCCGCGCGCCCCGCCGGGAGCGCGGCGGCGCTGCCTGTCGTCGCCATCGTCGGGCGGCCCAATGTCGGCAAATCGACCCTGTTCAACCGGCTGGTCGGCAAAAGGCTGGCGCTGGTCGACGACCAGCCGGGCGTGACGCGCGACCGGCGCGAGGCCGATGCCGATCTGCTCGGCCTCAAGTTCCGCATCGTCGACACCGCCGGGTTCGAGGAGGACGACCCGCAGACCCTGCCCGGCCGCATGCGCGCGCAGACCGAGGCTGCCGTGGCGGGCGCCGCCGTGGCGCTGTTCATGATCGACGCGCGCGTCGGCCTGACGCCGCTCGACGAGCATATCGCGCGCTGGCTACGCGCGGGCGACACGCCGGTGGTGCTGCTCGCCAACAAGGCCGAGGGCCGCGCCGCCGACGCAGGCGTGATGGAAGCCTATGCGCTCGGCTTCGGCGAACCGGTCGCCTTCTCCGCCGAGCATGGGCAGGGGCTGGCCGATCTGTTCCAGGCGATCCGCCCGCATATCGAGCGTGAGGACGAGGCGGAGGAGGAAGCGCCGCCCGAGGACGAAGAAGAGTTCGACGACAGCGCCCCGCTCAAGCTCGCCATCGTCGGCCGACCCAATGCCGGCAAGTCCACCCTCATCAACCGCATTCTTGGCGAGGACCGGCTGATTACCGGGCCGGAAGCCGGCATCACCCGCGACAGCATCGCCATCGACTGGGTGTGGCAGGCGCCGGATGGGCGGGCGCGGCCGGTGCGCCTCATCGACACCGCCGGCATGCGCAAGCGCGCCAAGGTGCAGGACAAGCTGGAGAAGCTCTCCGTCGCCGATGCCCTGCGCGCGGTGGATTTCGCCGAGGTGGTCGTGCTGCTGCTCGACGCCACGCTGGGGCTGGAGGCGCAGGATCTGCGCATCGCCGACAAGGTGCTGAGCGAAGGGCGCGCGCTCGTCATCGCGCTCAACAAATGGGATGTGTCCGAGAACGGGTCGGCGCTCTACCAGGGCGTGCGCAAGGCGCTCGACGAAGGGCTGGCGCAGGTACGCGGGGTGCCGCTGCTCACCGTCTCCGGCGCGACCGGCAAGGGCATCGACGATCTGCTCGGCGCGGCGTTCGAGACGCGCGCGCGCTGGTCCCGCCGGGTGCCGACAAGCCTGCTCAACCGCTGGTTCGACAGCGCGCTGGAGGCCAATCCCCCGCCCGCGCCCGGCGGCAAGCGGATCAAGCTGCGCTACATCACCCAGGCGCGCATCCGCCCGCCGACCTTCGTGGCATTCGGCACCCGACTGGACATGCTGCCGGAGAGCTACAGCCGCTATCTGGTGAACAGCATCCGCCGCGAACTGGATTTCACCGGCGTGCCGATCCGCCTCAACCTGCGCAGCGCACGCAATCCGTTCGACAAGGGCTGAGGCCGGTTGATGGCCGACCCGCGACGCCTCGATACGCGCGGCCTCAAATGCCCCTGGCCGGTGCTGCGCGCCGCCCGCGCCATGCGCGAGGCCAACGCCATCCTGCTGCTCGCCGATGACCCGGTCGCGCTGACCGACGTGCCGGCGCTGGCGCAGGCCAACGGCTGGGCCATCACGGTGCACGAGCAGGCGGGCTACGCCGAATATCATCTGCGCAAGAGTGAGGGCCGGTGCTAAAAGCGGCGCGTTAAGCTGGTTTTTACGCGCCTCTGCCATGGTGACGGCAGCAGGATCGCTCCATTTCCAGGTCTGACCACGCCATGTCCCATTATTATGCCATTCCGCTGGTGGACGAGGCCGAGCTGGCCCAGGCGCGCGCCGCGCTGGGCGCCGACCTCACCCGTATCCTCGGCTATTTCCGCGAGGATGGCGCCAAGTCCATCGTGCAGGTGGAGGAAGCGCTCGCCGCCGGAGACGCCGCCACGATGGTGCGCCCGGCCCACACGCTGAAGGGCGAATCCCGCCAGTTCGGTTGCCGGCGGCTGGGCGATATCGCCGAGGCGATCGAGATGACGGCGCGGCGCTGCGTGGAGCAGCACAGCGCGCCGGACGAAGTGGCCGCCGAAGTGGCGATGCTGCGCGGCTGCTTTACCGAATCCATCGCCCTGCTGGACGGCAACGCAGCGCCGGCGCCGACCTTCACCAACAGCCCGGTCCTGACGCGGCCGGTGCCGACTCGGCCCGCTGCGCCGGCGCCGGGTTTGCGGCCGCGCGTGTTCGGCCGCCGGACGAGCCACTGAGACGCGTCCCAGGATCCGTGGCACTTTGAAACTCCGCTGGAACGCGCTATCCTGCCAAGGTTGCGCGGGCGCAACCCTTGCCATTTGGGGAGGGGATAGGCAGTAGGCGGACGAATTTGCGTCTCGCGCGTGAGTCTTTGGAGAATGAGAATGGTCGATGACGCGCTGGGCGAACTGGATGAGATCATCGCCCGGCATGCGAACCGCGAGGGTCCGCTGCTGCCGATCCTGCACGATGTTCAGGCCGAACATGGCTTCATCAGCGAAGAGGCCAAGCGCCACATCGCCAAGGCGCTGAACCTCACCCGCGCGGACGTGCACGGCGTGGTCAGCTTCTACCATGATTTCAAGGCCGAGAAGGCCGACCGGCCAGTGCTCAAGCTGTGCCGGGCGGAAGCCTGCAAGGCGCGCGGCGTGGAAGCGCTGGTCGCCAATGCGGAGGCTATCGCCGCCGGGCGGGTGACGATCGAGACGGTCTATTGCCTCGGCCTGTGCAGCCAGGGGCCCAATGCCATGGTCGGCGCGTCCGTGCATGCGCGTCTCGACGGCCCCAGACTCAGCGCACTGATCGAGGGGCTGGCGTGACATGGTGACGGTTCGTATTTCCGACGACGCGCTGGCGATTGCCTGCGGGGCCGATCAGGTGGCGGCGGCATTCACGCTCGCCGGCCACACGGTGGAGCGCGTGTCGAGCTGGGGCATGCAGTGGCTGGAGCCGCTGGTCGAGATCGACGGCATGGGCTACGGCCCGGCGACGGCGGACGACGTGGCGGCCATCGTCGACGGCAGCTCGCCGCTCGCCATCGGGCGAATCGCCGATCACCCCTTCCTCGTCAAACAGCAGCGCCTTACCTTCGCGCGCGCCGGCAAGACCCGGCCGACCAGCCTGGAGGATTACGCGGCGACCGGCGGCTGGCAGGGGCTGGCGCGGGCGAAGGAGATCGGCGAGGCGGCGACCGTGGAGGAGGTTATCGCCTCCGGCCTGCGCGGGCGCGGCGGCGCGGGCTTCCCGACGGGCATCAAGTGGCGGACGGTGGCGGCGGCGCAGGCCGACCAGAAATATATCGTCTGCAACGCCGATGAAGGCGACAGCGCGACCTTCGCCGACCGTATGCTGATGGAAGGCGACCCCTATTGCCTGATCGAAGGCATGGCGATCGCCGGCTTCGCGGTGGGCGCGACCAAGGGCTATATCTACGTCCGTTCCGAATATCCGCACGCCATCGCCAAGCTGGAGGCAGCAATCAAGGCGAGCCGCCAACTCGTCGCGCCGTTCGTGCTGGAGGTGCGCGCGGGCGCGGGCGCCTATGTGTGCGGCGAGGAAACGTCGCTGCTCAACAGCCTGGAGGGCAAACGCGGCGAAGTGCGCGCCAAGCCGCCGATCCCGGCGCTGGTGGGCCTGTTCGGCCGGCCGACCATCGTCAACAATGTGCTCAGCCTCGCGGCGGTGCCCTATATTCTCTCGCATGGCGCCAAGGCTTATGCCGATTACGGCATGGGGCGCTCGCGTGGCACGATGCCGATCCAGCTCGCCGGCAATATCAGGCATGGCGGGCTTTACGAGACGGCGTTCGGCATCACGCTGGGCGAGCTGGTCAACGAGATCGGCGGCGGCACGCAGAGCGGCCTGCCGGTGAAGGGTGTGCAGGTGGGGGGGCCGCTGGGCGCCTATCTCCACCCCGACCAGTTCGACATTCCCTTCGACTATGAAGCCTATGCGGCGGTGGACGCGCTGATCGGCCATGGCGGCATCACCGTGTTCGACGAGACCGCCGACATGGCGGGCATGGCCCGCTTCGCCATGGAATTCTGCGCGGTGGAAAGCTGCGGCAAATGCACGCCCTGCCGGATCGGCTCGACGCGCGGCCGCGAGCTGATCGACCGCATCCTCGCCCGCGCGCCGCGTAACCGCGACGTGGTGGAAACGCTGCCGCAGATGCAGAACGCCAAGACCACGCCGCGCGCGCTGGAAGACGAGATCGCGCTGCTGGAGGACCTGTGCGAGACGATGAAGTTCGGCTCGCTGTGCGCGCTGGGCGGCTTCACCCCCTATCCGGTGATGAGCGCGCTCAAGCACTGGCCCGAGGATTTCGGCGCGACGCGCGTGGCCGAGGCCGCGGAGTGAGCTGCTGCGTCGGCCTGCTGGGCGCCGACCGCCGAACAGTGCTGGGCGCGGTGATCGCCGGCGGCCGGTCGACGCGCTTCGGCAGCGACAAGGCGCTGGCAGCCTTCCATGGCCGCCCGCTGATCGACCATGTGACCGACACGCTCACCGCCCAGACCGCGCAGGTGATCGTCTGCGGGCGCGAACATGGCGCCCTGCCGACCGTGGCCGATACCCCGGCGCCCCACCTGGGGCCGCTCGGCGGGGTCGCCGCCGCGCTGCTGGAGGCGCAGGCGCGCGGCTACAGCGCGGTGCTGACCGTGCCGTGCGACGCGGTCGACCTGCCCGACGATCTGGTCGGACGGCTGTTCCCCTACCCCGCCTATGTCGCCAGCATGCCGGTGATCGGCCTGTGGCCCGCCTGGGCGGCCGAGGATGCGCTGGCCATCCTCAACAGCGAGGGCAAGCATTCGATGAAGGCTTTTGCCGCGCGCATCGCCGCGCGCGCCGTGCAATTGCCGCGCGATCCTGTTAATATCAACACTGCCGCAGATCTGGAACGAGTTGAACGCCATGGGTTATGAACCGCAAGCCGATTTCGGCACGCCGCAGAGCAAGTCGGACAAGTCCGTCACGCTGACGATCGACGGCCACGCCGTCACGGTGCCCGAAGGCACCAGCGTGATGCGCGCCGCCGCCGAGGCCGGCGGCTCGATCCCCAAGCTGTGCGCCACGGACAATATGAAGGAGTTCGGCTCCTGCCGCCTCTGCCTCGTCGAGATCGAGGGGGCACGGGGTACGCCAGCAAGCTGCACCACGCCGGTAGCCGAGGGCATGGTCGTCCGCACCCAGACGCCGCGGCTGGAAAAGCTGCGCAAGGGCGTGATGGAGCTTTACATCTCCGACCACCCGCTCGACTGCCTGACCTGCTCGGCCAACAATGATTGCGAATTGCAGGACCAGGCCGCCGCCGTGGGCCTGCGCGACGTGCGCTATGGTTACACAGGCGAGAATCATCTCGGCCAGGCCATCGACGCCTCCAACCCCTATTTCGATTTCAATTCCAGCAAGTGCATCGTCTGCTCGCGCTGCGTGCGCGCCTGCGACGAGGTGCAGGGCACCTTCGCGCTGACCATCGACGGGCGCGGCTTCGACTCCCACGTCTCGGCCGGCACGACCATCGACAATTTCCTCTCCTCCGAATGCGTCTCGTGCGGCGCCTGCGTGCAGGCCTGCCCGACCGATGCGCTCCAGGAAAAGTCGATCAAGGAGATCGGCCTGCCCGAGCGCGCCATCGTTACCACCTGCGCCTATTGCGGCGTGGGTTGCGCCTTCCGCGCCGAAATGCGCGGCGATACGCTGGTGCGCATGGTGCCGTGGAAGGACGGCAAGGCCAATCATGGCCATAGCTGCGTCAAGGGCCGCTTCGCCTGGGGCTACGCCAACCACAAGGACCGGATCACCAAGCCGATGATCCGCAAGTCGATCGACGATCCGTGGCAGGAAGTGACGTGGGATGAGGCGATTGCCTACACCGCCTCCGAGCTGAAGCGCATTTCCGCCAAATATGGCGTGCGCGCGCTCGGCGCCACGACCAGTTCGCGCTGCACCAATGAGGAGACCTTCCTCATGCAAAAGCTGGTGCGCGCCGGCTTCCACAACAACAATGTCGATACCTGCGCGCGCGTCTGCCACTCGCCGACCGGCTACGGCCTCGGCCAGACATTCGGCGGTTCGGCCGGCACGCAGGACTTCGACAGCATCGAGGATTGCGACGTCATCCTCGTCATCGGCGCCAACCCGACAGACGCGCACCCGGTGTTCGGCAGCCGGATGAAGGCGCGGCTGCGCAAGGGCGCGAAACTGATCGTCGTCGATCCGCGCCGGATCGACCTGGTGCTCTCGCCGCACATCAAGGCGGATTATCACCTGCCGGTCCAGCCGGGCACCAACGTGGCGGTGCTGACCGCGATGGCGCACGTCATCGTCACCGAAGGGCTTGCCGACGAGGATTTCGTCCGCGAGCGTTGCGAGTGGGACGGCTATCAGGATTGGGCGCAGTTCGTCTCCGGCGAGCGGCACAGCCCGGAATTCCTGGAAGCCGTCACCCGCGTGCCGGCGGCAGACCTGCGCGCGGCCGCCCGCCTGTTCGCCACCGGCGGCAATGGCGGCATCTATTACGGCCTCGGCATCACCGAGCACAGCCAGGGCAGTTCGGCGGTGATGGCGCTGGCCAATCTCTCCATGGCGACGGGCAATATCGGCCGTTCCGGCGTGGGCGTGAACCCGCTGCGTGGCCAGAACAACGTGCAGGGCTCGTGCGACATGGGCAGCTTCCCGCACGAATTCTCCGACTATCGCCACGTCTCCGACGACAAGGTGCGCAAGCAGTTCGAGGATGATTGGGGCGTGACGCTCGACCCCGAACCCGGCCTGCGCATCAACAATATGATGGACGCCGCCATCGACGGCGAGTTCCGCGCCATCTACATTCAGGGCGAGGACATTCTCCAGTCCGACCCCAACGCCAAGCATGTCGAGGCCGGCCTCAAGAACATGGAATGTGTCATCATGCAGGACCTGTTCCTGAATGAGACGGCCAATTATGCCCATATCTTCCTGCCCGGCTCGACCTTCCTGGAGAAGAACGGCACCTTCACCAACGCCGAGCGGCGTGTGCAGCCGGTGCGGCGGGTGATGGAACCGGCCAATGGCGGCTATGAGGATTGGGAAGTCACCCAACTTGTCGCCCGTGCGCTGGGACTGGACTGGAACTACACCCATGCCAGCGAGATCCTCGCCGAGATTTCCCGCCTGACGCCGACCTTCGCCGGCATCTCCTGGGAACGGCTCGACAAGGAAGGCTCGCTGCAATGGCCGGTGAACGACGCCGCGCCCAACGGCTCGCCGATCATGCATGTCGGTCAGTTCTCGCGCGGCAAGGGCCGTTTCATGGTGACGGACTATGTGCCGAGCGACGAACGCTCCGGGCCGCGCTACCCGCTGCTGCTCACCACCGGCCGCATCCTCAGCCAGTATAATGTCGGCGCGCAGACCCGCCGCACCGCCAACATGGCCTGGCACGACGAGGACCTGCTGGAGATCCACCCGAGCGACGCGGAAAATCGCGGCATCAAGCATGGCGACTGGGTGCGGCTCGCCAGCCGCACCGGCGAGACCACGCTGCGCGCCGACGTGACCGACCGTGTGGCGCCGGGCGTGGTCTACACCACCTTCCACCACCCTGAGGCGCTCTCCAACGTCGTCACCACCGACTATTCCGACTGGGCAACCAACTGCCCCGAATATAAGGTAACGGCGGTGCAGGTGGCGCTCTCCAACGGGCGCACCCAGTGGCAGGAAGAGCAGATCGAGCGGCGGGAGCGCTCGCGCCGCATCATCACGGCCGAGGCGGCGGAGTAAGCGCAGATGGATACTGTCAGCGGCCTCATCCACATGGCCAACCAGATCGCCAAGAACATGGCTACCATGCGCTTTGACGACCATCCGACCGCGGTGGCCGCGCATATCAAACGCTACTGGACCGGAAGCATGATCGCCAAGATCCGCGCGGCGGACCGCTCGCCCCTCTCCCCGATCGCGCTGAAGGCCGTCGAGATACTCGATCAGGCGGCCGCCGAGCGGGCGGTGCAGGCGGGCTGACCGTCCGGATCCGGGATGCGCTGGCGGCGGGACCGGCGAAGGCCTCCGTTACCCGGCAGTGCTGTAACGGTGCCGTGGGTAGAAGCGCTCCACCCTGCTTCGTAGCCCCTCGTCCAAGGGCGATTGAACGACGATCATGAGCGACACTACCATCGCAACGCCAGAATTGACCGCGATCCGCCCGGACGGGAGCCGGCGGGCGGTGAACCGCCCGTTCGCGCCGGAGGTGCCGGTGGCGCTCGAATATAACGGCATTTCCTATGCGGTAATGATGGCGAGCCCATCCGACCTGGAGGATTTCGTCAGCGGCTTTGCGCTGACCGAGGGGCTGGCCGGGGCAATCGGCGACGTGGGCGGCATCGCCCTCGCCGAGACCGACAAGGGCTGGATCGCGCGCGCGACCATCGCCTCGCTCGCGCTGGAGCAGTTGCAGGAGCGGGTACGCACGCGCGTGGCGGAATCGAGCTGCGGGCTGTGCGGTATCGACAATCTGGACGCGATCGCCAAGCCCCTGCCCCACGTCGCCGCGCATGATCCCGTTGCACCTGCCGCGATCTTCATCGCGTTAGGTGCGCTGCGCGACCATCAGCCCGGCAATCGCGCCACGGGCGGGATGCACGCGGCCGCCTTCGTCGACCCGCACGGCGCGATCCTGTGCGTGCGCGAGGATGTCGGCCGGCACAATGCGCTCGACAAGCTGATCGGCGCACTGGCGCGGGCGGGCACGCCGATCGCGGACGGCTTCATCCTCTCGACCGCGCGGTGCAGCTACGAGATCGTGGAAAAAGCGGTGCGCGCGGGCGCGACGACGCTCGCCACCATCTCCGTGCCGACCAGTATGGCGGCGGCTCGCGCGCAAGCCGCGGGGCTGAGCCTGTTCGCGCTCGCACGGGACGACGAGGTGCTTCAGGTTACGCCCTGAGGGTGACGGTTTACGGTGGGGGAATCGACCTGCCCGCGATACGGCGCAGTCGATCATTTGTCCCCTTGGCCAGTGCCCGCTTCAGATCGAGCTATCCGTGCTCCTGTGAAAGCGGGAGTTCAAGGCGCAGGAGCGGTTCTTTCCCACCCTGGGCTTCTGCTCTCGCAGGAGCACTGAGGTCCCACCCGATCCTGGAGGCTCACAGACGCATGCGCCGAGCCTCACACGCCCTTCGTGCCGCGCATAGTCGCGACATAACGGCCAGACCTGACGCGTCCCGACGAAGCCCGACACACGGAAGACGTGGCCCGAGTATACTCTCGATTCCCTCAACGAACGGCGGCCGCAAGCAGCCTACGGGATGCTTGCGCTGCTCTGCCACAGAGGGCGCCTTCACAAAATCTCGATAGAGCGGAACATCGTTTACCGCGCACGGGGTGAAGCTCGTCCCTGAACGGTCGCCACAACCGGGCTGCCGAAAGGGGCTTCGATACGCGCGGGCGAACGATTTTGGGTTTTGCGGCGCTCCAACGCAGAAGGGGGCGGTCCGATTGCCCGGACCGCCCCTTCCTGTTTCCAGTGGTTTCGCGAAGCCGTTCAGGCCGCCTTGGCGTGCTCGGCGTCGGCGTCGCGCATCGGCAGCAGGAGCAGCAGGACCATGGCGACGATCGAGCCGAGCGCCATGATGGTCGACACCACGAACAGCTCGTCATTGCCCAGCAGCTTGAACAGGAAGCCCGCCAGGATCGGCGAACCGGCCGCGCCGAGGCGGCCGATGCCCAGCACGAAGCCGGTGCCGGTGGCGCGGGCATAAGCCGGGAAGCCCTGCGCGAAGGCGGCGTAATAGCCCACGATCGCCGCGTTGGTGAAGAAGCCGGTGGTGAAGGTCGCCAACTGCCAGCCCCACAGCGTCTCCTTGGCGATACCGAACGCACAGACCGCAACGGAGCTGAGGATCAGCATGACGACGGTGGGCGCCTTGATATCCCAACGCTTCATCAGGAAGCCGAACAGGCCGCCGCCTACCGCGCCGCCGACATTGGCGATGGTGAGCACGCTCGCCGCATCGGGCTGCGAATAGCCGAAGTCCGCGACGATCTTCACCGCCCATTTGAGGATATAGTAGAAGGTGATGGTGTGGCACATATAGCCGAAGGCGAGCAGCAGCGTGACCTTGCGCAGCGCGGGCTTGGCCAGAATATCCGATACCTTGGGCTTGGCCGCCTCTTCCTTCTTCGCCGGCAGAGCGTCGATCAACGGCAGATGGAGCGTCTTCAACGACTTGTTGATCTTGGCGATCACACCTTCCGGCCGGCGAGCCTCGTAATAAGCCGGCGTTTCCGGCACGAGCAGGATAATCAGCGGGATCATGACGGCCGTGACGGCAGACCCGAAATCGAAGACCGCACGCCAGTCGAACGCAACCAGCAGCCATTGCTGGGCGATGATGCCGCCGAACACCGCGCCGAGCGGATAGCCGATCACATAGAGCGCCATGGCAAGGCTACGCCCCTTGCGGCTCGACGTCTCGGCGGTCATTGCGTTGGTCGCGGCGAGCATGCCGCCGATGCCGAGACCGGTGAGCAGCCGCCAGACGATCAGTTCGTTGACCGAGCCGGCATGGCCGGCCATGAACATGCCGATTGCCATGACGACGAGGCAGATCAGCATGGCGGGTTTGCGGCCGATCCGGTCGGCGACGCCGCCGAGCAGCACCGAGCCGAAGCCCATGCCGACCAGCTCGGCGGAGAGGACGATGCCAAGCGCATCGCGCGGAATGCCCCATTCCTTGGAGATGCCGGGCGCGGCGAAGGCGCTCGACAGCACATCGAACCCATCCAGCGCGTTGAGCAGCACCATGAGGGTGATGACAATCCATTGTCGCACCGTCATGGGCGATTCGTCGATGATCTGGCGCGGATGAGTTGCAGCCATGAAGAAGTCCCCTCCCCGATATAAAAATGCGGCCGCGCAGCCGCCTGCGCGCCGAAGCTACTCGTGAATACGGCGCAATAGCTCAATGAGCAACGTCACTTCGCGCTTGGTGAAACGCGACTTCAGCCAACACTCATGCTCGGCGATGGCATGCTGCGCCTCGACCAGCGCATTCTGCCCGGTTTCGGTGAGCGTCAGCGTCTGTCGGCGGCGATCGAGCTTGGAGGCGCCGCGTACCAGATAACCGCGCGCTTCCAGGCGGTTGACGATTGCCATGGTGGTTGCGCGGTCCATTTGCAGGCGCCGCCCGATATCGGCCTGGGCGATATGCGGATGCTCGGCGATGAGCCACAGCACCGAGACCATCTTCTGGGTGAGGCCCAGCTCGGAAAAGGTCTCCGTGAAATGGCGATAGGCGGCGCCATGAGCGAGGCGGATATGAAAACCGACAATCTCGTCAATGCCGCCCAGCCCATGATCCTCCCTTGCGGGGGGCTGGCTGGTCGTGTTGGTCAGGCTATCACCACTTTCCGGTCGGGAGGGACGAGACTCTTGTTTCTCTGCCAAGGCTCTGGTCAACTCCCCTTGCTGCCGGATTGCCGGATATGCGGCGATATCGTAAGTATAGCATACAAATTTGCGCGAGAGGAACAACCCATGGTGCATTTTCCCAATTCGCCCGCGTTTACCGGCTTCAACACCCCCTCGCGAATCGAATGCGATATTCCCAACCTGGCGCATGAGGGCGTGATCCCGCCCGAATTGAACGGCGCCTTCTTCCGCGTGCAGCCGGATCCGCAGTTTCCGCCACGCCTGGGCGACGACATCTCGTTCAACGGCGACGGGATGATTACGCGCTTCCATATCCATGACGGGCAGGTGGATATCCGCCAGCGCTGGGCCCACACCAACAAATGGAAGCTGGAAAACGCCGCCGGCAAGGCGCTGTTCGGCGCCTATCGCAATCCGCTGACCGACGACCCCTCGGTGAAGGGCGAGATCCGCGGGACCGCCAACACCAACGCCTTCATCTACGCCGGCAAGCTGTGGGCGATGAAAGAGGACAGCCCGGCGCTGACCATGGACCCGGCGACCATGGAGACCTTCGGCTTCGAGAAGTTCGGCGGCAAGATGACCGGCCAGACCTTCACCGCCCACCCCAAGATCGACCCGGCGACCGGCAATATGGTCGCCATCGGCTATGCGGCAAGCGGCCTTTGCACCGACGACGTCACTTATTATGAGGTGAACCCGCAGGGCGAGCTGGTCCGCGAGGTGTGGTTCAAGGTGCCCTATTACTGCATGATGCACGATTTCGGCGTCACGCAGGACTATCTGGTGCTACACATCGTGCCCTCGATCGGGAGCTGGGAGCGGCTGGAGAAGGGCCTGCCGCATTTCGGTTTCGACACCACGCTGCCGGTCTATCTCGGCATCATCCCGCGCCGCGACGATACCAAGCAGGAGGATATCCGCTGGTTCAAGCGCGACAACTGCTTCGCCAGCCATGTGATGAACGCCTTCCAGGACGGCACCAAGGTCAGCATCGACGTGCCCGAGGCGGAGAACAACATGTTCCCCTTCTTCCCGGACGTGCACGGCGCGCCGTTCAACCCGCAGCAGGCGATGAGCAAGCTCACCCGCTGGACGGTGGACCTCGCCTCCAACAGCGAGGATTTCGACAGCGTCGTCCGCCTCACCGAGACGGCGGGCGAATTCCCGCGCATCGACGACCGCATGACCGGCCTCCCCTATCGCTACGGCTGGTTCCTGGAAATGGACCCCAAGCGTCCGGTCGAGCTGAAGGGCGGCAGCGCCGGCGGCTTCCTGATGAACTGCCTGTGCCTGATCGACCATGAGGCGAAGAAGGAGCAGCACTGGTGGTGCGGCCCGGTCTCCTCCTTGCAGGAGCCGGCCTTCATTCCGCGCAGCAAGGATGCGCCGGAAGGCGACGGCTGGATCGTGATGGTGTGCAACCGCCTCGCCGATCACAAGAGCGACCTGCTGATCTTCGACGCGCTCAGCATCGAGAAGGGGCCGGTGGCGACGGTGCACATCCCCTTCGCGCTACGCTTTGGCCTGCACGGCAATTGGGCGAACGCAGACCAGATCGGGCTGGCGGCGTGAGGCGCGGGAAGGCGGTGCTAAAAGAGGCTCGCCCATGATCCCCGAGGGTGCCATCCGGCCCGGCCTGGAGTTCGTCTATGAGGCCGAGGGGAACCTCGGCGCGCCGGTGCCGATCGGCGAGACGGCGGACGGCATGCGGCGGATCATCCCGATCTTCGAGGGCGGGCGCGTGGAAGGGCCGCTGATCCGGGGGAAGCTGCTCGGCAGCGCGGCCGACTTCCAACTCACCCGCCCGGACGGCGTAACCGTGGCCGACGCGCTCTATGCGCTGCAAACCGACGACGGCGTGGTCATCCAGATCCGCAACCGCGGCCTGCGCCACGGCCCGCCGGACGTGATGGCGCGGCTGGCGGCGGGCGAGGAGGTCGACCCGGCAGATTATTATTTCCGCACCGTGCCGGAGTTCATCGCGCCCAAGGGCAGATATGCGTGGATGAACGACAGCATCTTCGTGTGCTCCGGCGCGCGCTACAAGGCCGGGATCAAGCTGTGGGTGTGGCGGGTGACGTGAATCTTGCCTGGCGGCTTCCGGGAGACAGTGCGTCGTCGAGAGGTGGGGTAAGGCTGTCTGCCAGATAGCAAGCCGATTGCTGTCGTGGATCTTTCGTCACCCCGGGCTTGACCCGGGGACCCACTTTTCTCACCAACTGCGGCAACCCGGATTGGCGCGAGATATTTGGCTCGTGCAACGCGAGAAACGGGAC
Source organism: Sphingobium sp. 66-54 (assembly GCA_001899715.1). Classification (GTDB taxonomy): domain Bacteria; phylum Pseudomonadota; class Alphaproteobacteria; order Sphingomonadales; family Sphingomonadaceae; genus Sphingobium. The sequence goes on along the minus strand of MKWI01000016.1, from coordinate 134,590 downwards.
CCCGGGTCAAGCCCGGGGTGACGGAGGTTACGAACGACTGCCAACCATTCCATCTTCGACCTGGAATAAAGCCCGTTGCGAAACGACACGCACGCCGCCATCCTGCCCGGATGACCAAGCTCAGCTTTCTGGACCTCGTCAATGTCGTCGAGGGGGAGACGCCCGCCGATGCGATCCGCCGGGTGGGGCCGCTTGCCGCCCACGCCGAGGCGCTGGGTTATCATCGCTACTGGATCGCCGAGCATCACGGCATGGCCGGCGTGGCGGCGGCGGCAACATCGCTCATCATCGCCGAGGCGGGGCGCGCGACCAGCCGGATGCGCGTGGGCGCCGGGGGCATCATGCTGCCCAACCATGCGCCGATGGTGATCGCCGAGCAGTTCGGCACGCTCGATGCGCTGTTTCCCGGCCGCGTCGACCTGGGACTGGGCCGGGCGCCGGGCGCCGACGGCAAGGTCGCCCGCGCGCTGCGCCGCGACTTCATGCGCGAGGCGGAGGAATTCCCGCGCAACGTGCTGGAACTGCGCGCGCATTTCACCGGCGAGCCGGACGTGGGCGTGCTCGCCGTGCCGGGGCGCGGCGCCGATGTGGAGATGTGGATCCTCGGCTCCAGCCTGTTCGGCGCGCAACTCGCCGCCGCCTTCGGCCTGCCCTACGCCTTCGCCTCCCACTTCGCGCCCGATCATCTCGACGAGGCGCTGATGATCTATCGGCGCGATTTCAAGCCATCCGCTGTCCTGCGCACGCCTTATGCGGCGGCCGCGCTGACGGCGGTGGCGGCGGACACTCATGAGGAGGCGGAGTTTATCGCCAGCTCGACCATGCAGAATTTCGTCGCGCTGCGCACCGGCAACCCCGGCAAACTGCCGCCCCCGGTGAAGGATTATGTACAGAGCCTCCCGCCGGCGATCAGCGCTATGCTGGGGCATGTCCTCCAGTGCAGCATTGTCGGCGACCAGCAGACCATGACGCGGGGCTTGCGCAATTTCATCCGCCGCACGCAGGCCGACGAAGTGATCGTCCATAGCGCCGCGTTCGATCCAGCCGCACGGATGCGCTCGGTGGAGCTGATCGCGCGGGCGTTCGAAGATGTGTGAGAGCGACTTGGATACTGTCTGCACGGGATGAAGTCCGTGCTCCTGCGCAGGCAGGGGCCCAATCGCACGAACGGTTCCTTTACGCCCTGGGCCCCTGCCTGCGCAGGAGCACGACATTCAGCCCCGCGCCGATGGCGAGCGCCGCTCGCTCGTGAAGCGGAAAGGGGGCCAGCATCCCGGCTGACCCCCGCTCCCAATACAAGGCTCTCCGCCAATCCTCAGGCGGCCGGCGCCAGTTCCTTCGCGTCCTCCAGGATCATCTGCGAGCCTTTCTCGCCGATCATGATCGAGGCGGCGTTGGTGTTGCCGGAGACGATCTTGGGCATGACCGAAGCGTCGATGACGCGCAGGCCCTCGATGCCGTGGACGCGCAGGCGGGCGTCGACCACCGCCTTGGGATCGCTGCCCATGCGGCAGGTGCCGACCGCGTGGTAGAGCGTGCCACCGGCGACCTGGGCGTAGTGGAACATCTGGTCGTCGGTCTCGCCGAAGGGGTCGGTGGGCGACTCCAGATATTTGGCGATGGCGGGCTGCTGCCAGATCTTACGGATGATCTTGAGCTGGGTGACAGCCATCTGCTGGTCGCTCTTGTCGGACAGATAGTTGGGCGTGATCTTCGGCGCATCCAAGCCATCGGGCGACTTCGCGTGGATATGGCCGCGGGAATCCGGGCGGAGCTGGCACGGGTTGGAGGCGAGGCCCGGCTCCTTCTCCAGCGCGAGCTGCTGCCTGGCGTTGAGCACCTCAAGATCCATCGAGGCAGCCATGGTGTGGATCTGCACGTCCGGCGTCTCCAGCCCCTCGCGCGAGCGCAGGAAGGTGCAGCCGTGCGCCACGGCATAGCTGAGCAGACCCTTGCGCGTCATGCCATATTTGATGATCTGGCCGACCAGCGGCAGGCCGCTCGCCATGCTGTTGACCGAGGGCGTGCCGGGCTTGAGCCGCGCCTGGCAGCCGATCATGTAGTGATCCTGCAGATTCTCGCCGACGCCGGCCAACTCGTGGACCAGCGGCACGCCGAGCGACTGGAGCAGCGCCCCCTGCCCCACGCCGGAAATCTCCAGCAGCTTGGGGCTCTCCACCGCGCCGGCGGCAAGGATGACTTCCTTACGCGCCTTGATACGCCGCACGCGATCATGCTGGCGGAACTCGATGCCCACGGCGCGCTTGCCCTCGAACAGGATGCGCGTGGTCATGGCGCGCAGCTCGACGGTGAGGTTCGGGCGGTCCATGACCGGGTGGAGGAAAGCGACCGCGGCCGAGCAGCGCCTGCCGTTGCGCGCGGTCATCTGGAACCAGCTCGACCCTTCCTGATCGCCGTCGTTCAAGTCGTCCTTGTAGGCGTAGCCCGCCTCGACGCAGGCGTCGATCAGCGCCTTGCTGACCGGGTGATGCTCAGGGAAATCGGAGACGGTGAGGCCGCCGCCCACGCCGTGCGTCGGGATCGCGCCGCGCTGCTGGTCCTCGCTCTTCTTGAAATAGGGCAGGATATCGTCCCAGCCCCAGCCCTCATTGCCCATCTGGCGCCAGCCGTCATAGTCGGCCGACTGGCCGCGCACGTAGAGCAGGCCATTGAGCGACGAAGAGCCGCCGAGCACCTTACCCTTGGGCCATTTGTGCGGGCGGCCGCCGGAGCCCTCATCCACCTCGGTCTCATAGAGCCAGTTGACCTTGGGGTCGTTCAGCGTCTTGCCGAAACCGATGGGGATATGAATCATCAGGTTGGAGCGGAACTGGCTCAGCTCGCGCGTCGGACGGTCGTCGCCGCCGGCCTCCAAAACCACAACCTGCGTGTTGCGATCCGCCGAGAGGCGGTTGGCGAGGACACAGCCCGCGCTGCCCGCGCCGACGATGACATAGTCTACGGTCGTTTCATCCGCCATGATCTGTTCTTTCCCTCCTGGCCGGGCGCGGACAGCGCGCCGCGCGGCATGACTCGTCTCTCCGATTACTGGAGGCATTTCGTGCAAAGTCAACAATGGTAGGCATATGGGAAAGCGATCCAATGCAATCGAATCACCTGCCCGTCTCATGTCACTGGCCGCGATTTCCGAGCGTCAGATGGATTCCGCCTGCCTTCCAATATCGCTCCAGCGATGCCGATAGACTCAGACCGGCTCGCCGGCCGCGCGGGCCCGCTCCAGCATCAGCGCCTCGTCCTTACTGATGCGCCGGGCGAGGATGAGCAGCAGGATGACGATGGGCACCGCCACGCAGCTTGCACTGAGGATGGCGATGCGCAGGTCTCCGCCGGTCGCGTCCGACACCATGCCCACCAGATAAGGGCCGGTGCCCAGACCGAAGATGGTCGAGATGATGAGGTAGGTGCTCGACGTCATGCCCCGCATGCGCGGTAGCACCAGCCCATACATCAACGCGTAGAGCGGCGGCATCCAGCAGGTCAGGATGAAGCTGTAGAGCACGAAGCGGATATAGAAATTGGTCGCGTCCGGCGCGAAATAGACCCAGATGCCGACGAGCGGCGAGACGCCCAGCGCGAACAGCGTGACCCATACGCGCCCCACTCCCGGTATCCGGCGCTCCAGCCAGTCCGAAAGCGGACCCGCCACCATCGGTCCGACGACGCCGATGGCGAGCGAGAGCAGGCCGAAGCGCACGCCGGTCTCCGCCGGGCTCTCGCCATAATGCTGCATAATGAAGGTGGGCGTAAAGCCCATCACACCATAATTGATGACCGTTTGCAGCGCGCCGACCATCATCGCGATCATCAGCGAGGGCGAGCCGACGATCAGCGCATAGGTCGGCTTGTCGCGCAGGGAGAGGCCCTGCAACAGGTTGAAGATGACGATGAGGCCAAAGCCCATCACGCCCCACTGGATGACGTGGGGATTGACCGCAACGAAGCCGAAATCCAGCGAGGGGCGCGGCGAGAAGGCCGAGGTGGCATGGACCAGGGCGGTCATCAGCGCGACCACCAGCACGATGCAGAGGATGGCGGCCCGCCATTGGCGCGGTCCGGCTTTCTGCGATGCCAGCGCAAGGAAATTGCTGCCCGGTGTCACCTGCCCGAGCAGCGCCGCGCTGGCGCGGAACGGCGCCGGATCGGGCTGGGTTTCGATGCCGTCCATGGCGCCGCGCTTCGGCTCACGCAGGGACCAGAGCAGGACCGCAAGCAGGAAGCCGGGCAGCGAGGCGACGATGAAGGCGAACTGCCAGCCGCTGAAGCCGAGCGGCGCGGCGCCGCCGGCGTAGCGCACATCCCACCATTCCGCCGCGACGCCGCCGAGCACGGAGGACATGCCAAGGCCCACCGCGATGGCGGCGGCAATCACCGCCATGACCAGACCGCGCCGGTGACGCGGGAAATAATCGAACAACAGCGAGGTGCCGGCCGGCTGCGTCGCCCCCTCGCCGATCCCGACGCCAAGGCGCGAGACGGCCAGCATGGCAAAGCCGTTGGCGAAAGCGGCAAGGCAGCTCGCCAGCGACCAGAAGGCGATGGAGATGCTGAGGATGCGGGTGCGCACCCAGCCGTCCGTCAGCCGCCCGAGCGGCAGCGAGAACAGCGCGTAGAACAACGCGAACACGGTGCCATAGAGCAACCCGAGTTCCGCGTCGCCGATCGACAGGTCCGCCTTGATGCGGGGAGCCAGGATCGCCAGGATATTGCGGTCCAGCAGCGACATGGCATTGCTGAGCGCTACCAGCGCCAGCGCATACCAGGCCGTGCCGCTGATGCGCGCCGGCGCCTCGCCCCCCGCCTCGTTCACAGCTTGAATGCCCGTTCGGCGTTGGTCTGCATCAGCTTCTTCTTCTGCTCGAACGGGATAGCGAGATTATCGTGCACGCGCACTTCGTCCGCCACGAACTCATAGGGATAGTCCATGGCGTACATGACGCGGTCCTCGCCCATCTGCTCGATGCAGAGCTTGATCGCCGGCTCGCTCGCCATGCCGCTGGTCGTCACCAGCACATTCTCGCGCATATAATCGACCACCGTCTTCTTGAGCGGCTTCAGGCGCTCGTAGCGGCCGGAGCGCACGCTGGCCTGATGCATGTAGTTGATGCGGAACAGCCAGTAAGGCAGCGCCTCGCCGCCATGACCCACCGCAATTTGCAGGCTCGGGTAGCGATCGAACACGCCGGTGGTGATGATGCGCAGCAGATGATAGCCGGTCTCCACGCCGAAGCCGAACAGCGCGCCGTCCAGCCCCGCCTCGACCATGCCGGCGATCATGTTGTCCGGCGGCGACTGCGGGTGAATGTAGAGAAGCTGATCGCCCTCCGCGCAGGCACGCAGGATGGGGTCGAACTGCGGCTCATCCAGATAATGGCCCTGGATATGGCTGTTGACCATCACGCCCTTGAAGCCCAGCTCGTCCCGTCCGCGCTTGATCTCCTGCACGGACCATGCAGCGTCCTGCGGCGCGATGGAGGTCATGCCGTAATAGCGGTCCGGGTAGCGCTCCACGGCAGCGGCGAGCACATCGTTGCCCCTGGTGACGATGGCCTTGGCTTCCTCCGCCTCAAACACCTGGCCGCCCGGCGAGGTCATCGAGAGGATCGCCTTGTCGACGCCGGTCTCGTCCATCGCCTGAATGCGCGGGGCATCGAGATCGAGCAGGCGGTCGCGGATGAACGTGGTGCGCTCGGAGGGCGAGGTGCCGTAGAAGCCCCAGAGCGAGGTCGTGGCCTTGTCCGCCCGCCCATCGCGCACGAGGCGCAAATAGGCGTCGAGCTGCTCGGGGATGGCGAATGCCTCCTCCGTCGCAATGCGCAGATAGCCGCGGTCTCCACCGGTCCTGAGCGCGTGTGTCATCCGTTGTTCTCCCTTGTTCTTGATGCTTGCTCATCTGACCGCCGCCCGCGCGCCAGATGGCGGGCGCAGGCGGTGTCCGGAATGGTCTGATCGTGCTTAGCCCTCATGCACCGCCTTGGTGACGAGGCAGGCGTGGACGCCCTCGCTGCCGTCCTCATGGCCGTGGCCGGACCATTTGACGCCGCCGAAGGGTGTATCCGCCCCGCCGATGGCGACGCTGTTGACGCCGATCATGCCGGTCTCCACCTCGCGCGCGACACGGCGCTGCATCTTGACGTCATTGGTCCAGCTATAGGCGGCAAGGCCATAGGGCAGCCGGTTGGCTTCCTCGATCATGTCCTCCGCGCTGCGATAGGGATTGATGAGCGCGACAGGGCCGAACGGCTCCTCGTTCATGATGTCGGCATCGAGCGGGATCTCGCTGAGCACGGACGGCGCATAGAAAAAGCCCTGATTGCCGAGCCGCTCGCCGCCCGCATGCAGCTTGGCGCCGGCCTTGACCGCGCCGCCGATCAGCCGCTCCATCGCATCCGGCCGGCGGGGATTGGCCATCGGCCCCATCTGCGTGCCGGCGTCGAGACCGTTGCCGACCTTCACGGCCTTGGCGCGCTCGGCAAAACCGTCACGGAAGCGCTCGAACACGTCCTCCTGTACGATGAAGCGGGTCGGCGAGACGCAGACCTGCCCGGCGTTGCGATATTTGTGGGGCACCATCGTATCGAGCACGCGGTCGACGTCGACATCGTCGAACACCAGCACCGGGCCGTGGCCGCCCAACTCCATGGTGGTGCGCTTCAGGTCCTCGGCGGCCAGCTTGGCGAGGTGCTTGCCGACGACGGTGGACCCGGTGAAGCTCAGCTTGCGGATGATCGGCGAGGCGAGCAGATAGCGCGAAACCTCATCGGGCACGCCGAATACGGCCTGCGCGACCTCCTTGGGCAAGCCTGCATCGAGCAGGCACTGGAGCACGCCGAGCGCAGAGGCCGGCGTCTCCTCGGCCGATTTCATGATGACCGAGCAGCCCGCCGCGATGGGCGCGCCCAACTTGCGGCCGGGGTTACCGAGCGGGAAGTTCCACGGCGAGAAGGCGGCGACCGGGCCGACCGGCTCGTAGGTAACGGTGGAGCGCGTGCCCACCGGGCGCACCAGCGTGCGGCCGTAGATGCGGAAAACCTCGCCGGCGTAGAAGTTGAACAGGCCGGCAACCATCATAACCTCGATGCGCGTCTCGGCGAGCGGCTTGCCCTGCTCCATCGTGGCGATACGGGCGAGATCCTCCTGCCGCTCCATCAGCAGCCGCGCTGCGCCGGAAAGCACGGCCGAGCGCTCCTGCGGCGTCGAATCGCGCCAGCGCAGAAAGCCCTGGCGCGCGGTGGCCAGTGCCCGGTCGAGATCGGCCGTATCGGCCAGCGGCAGCTCGCCCAGCGCCTCGCCCGTGGCGGGATTGACGATGGTCTGCGTGCGGCGCGCCCCGCCCCGAACGGCTTCGCCGTCGATAATCATGTGCAAGGCGGGGTAGCTGGTCATCTCTCGTCTCTCCAAAATCGACTCAAAGCACAGGGCGCGGCAACGCCCCTCACGGCGCTGCCTCCATTCCACATTCCATCGCGCCTGGGAATAGTTGGTGAGGGATCAACTTGTTCCCGCTGCCTGGCCAGCCGCAGCCGCAGCCGCAGCCGCTTCCGCAGCCTCCAGCCGCTCGATCTCCTCGCGATAGGGCTTGCAGGCCCGCCACATGAGGATGGTCGCGAGCGGCAGCAGCACACCGGCGGTGATGAAGATGGCCATCCACAGCTTCTGCGGATCGCCCACCACGCGCTGCGCGACAGAGCCGATGACGAAGCTGCCCATCGCCCCGAAGAAGGTGAACATGAACAGGTAGAGCGCCGTCACCTGCCCGCGCATCGACTGCGGCGCGACCCGCTGGATCGCCGCGTTCTGCGCCGGCGCGCCAGCCAGCCCGGACATGGTGGCCAGCGCGGCCGCGGCGGCCGCCAGCTCGCCCGATGGCATCAGCGGCATCGCCAAGGTGCAGACGGTGGTGAAGGTGAAACAGATCGCGGCGGTGCGCACGTTCGCATCCTTGTAGCGGCGCCCCAGCCGCTCGACCATCACACCGCCTATGACGAGGCCGATGAGCTGCGCGATCAGCAGCATCGGCGCCAGCACGTTGCCGATCGTCTCCTCGTCCCACCCATAGGTGCGAATCATGAACGGGGTGCGCCAGAAGGTGAGGCCCTGGCTCTCCGTGGCGCTGAGCGCGAGGCCGAAGAACAGCGGATAATAGACCGCGCCCTTGAAGCGGATCGCCTTGAACGCATCCCAGCCGACGAAGGTGAGGAAGGCGCGGCCGAAGCCCTGTTTCTCCGGCACGACGACCTTCTCGGCCGGCTCGACGCGGCGCACCGGCTCCTTGATGAACAGGAAAGCGATGGCGGTGAGGAGCGAGGGAATGCCGATCCAGATCAGGATCCATTGCCAGCCGTGGATGTGCAGGCCGAGCACCTGCGACTTGTCCCAATCGGAGGTCATCGCGATCATCTTGCCGCCGCCCCACACGCCGAGGGTCGTGCCGCCGATGAAGCCGAGTTGAAGCAGCGCGAAGGCACGCGGGATGCGGAACGGGCGGAACATATCCGTGATGAGCGAGTAAGAGGCTGGCCCATGGGTCGCCCCGCCCGCGCCCAGAAACATGCGGGTGCCGAAGAAATGCGCGAAATTCTGCGCGATGCCGCCGAGCGCCGTCGCCGTCCCGACGAGAATCGCATTGAACGCAAGGATGATCTTGCGCGGATAGACATCCACCAGCCGCGCCAGCGGCACGCCGACGAACACGTAGAAAATGACGCTCGCCGGGCCGCCCAGGATGCCGAGTTGCTCGTCCGTCAGGCCGAAGTCGATCTTGATCCGCTCGGCCAGCATGGAGAACACCGTCTGGTCGAAAAAGGTCAGGAACGTCGCGATGATGATGATGGTGAGGCCATAATAGGCCGCGGGAGCGGATGGCCAGACATGCGTGGCCTTCGCCGCGTCGTCCTGCACCGTTGACCCCGCCTGCCCCACCGAGGGTGTCATTGCCATATGGGAAAGTCCTCTCCGATTGTCTCAGAAAGCCCTGCCTCGCCTCCCCCGACGGCCCAGCCCTCTCACTTCCCTTCACATCCACGTTGACTCTGTCCGGCTTGTTCCGGCACTGACTTCCATGCTTTAGAGACTATCCGAAGGACGCGTGCAAGTCCTTCGAAGATCAGATCAAGCATGCACCGGGCCAGGGAGAAATACGCGGCATGACGATGGAAACGGGCCACGGGCAGGCACTGGCGAGCAGCTATGCGGAAGATCGCGCGGCGATCATGCAGCTCGAATCCGAATATCTCTTCGCGCTCGACTGGGGCGATGCCGAATCCTACGCCGCGCTGTTCGCGCCGGAGGGCAAGCTGGAATGGGCGGGCGGCACCGCGATCGGGCCCGAGGCGATCTACCGCGAGATCGGCATCTACAAGGAAGCCATCAAGGAATTTTACGGCGACGACGGCTCGGGCAAGCCGGTCGTGCTGCGCCACTTCATCACCAACCAGTCGATCCATGTCCACGGCGACCGCGCCAAGGGGCGCATCTACTGGTTTGAGATGGCCAATAACGGCCCCGACCACAGCCCGAAGATCGGCAGCTACGGCCATTATGAGGACGAGATGCGCAAGGTGGACGGCGCATGGAAATTCGTCAGCCGCAAGATCTTCAACGAGCAGCTTCCGGGCCGCCTCGCCGGGCCGGAGAATCCGCTGCGCTCGGCACGGGAGGCCGCGCCCGAGGCGACGTGATATAAGCGTGGCTCGCAGCGACGGGACTCGCCACGCAACTCCGAGCCGGAGGGGGCAGCAATGAGATATGGCACGCTCGCATGGCTGGCAGCCCTGCTGCTACCCCTGCCCCTACCCGCGCAGGCTCAGGATGGAACAGCGAACAAGGCCGCCATCGCGCGCCTGCTCGACCAGAGCTATCCGGCGCTCGACGCGCTCTACAAGGATATCCACGCCCATCCGGAACTGGGCTTTGCCGAGACACGCACCGCGGCCTTGCTCGCACGCCAAATGCGCGCCCTGGGGTTTGCCGTGACCGAGCGGGTCGGCGGCACCGGCATCGTGGCGGTGCTGCGCAACGGCGCGGGGCCGACCGTGATGGTGCGCACGGAACTGGATGCCTTGCCAATGCGCGAGCAGAGCGGCCTGCCCTATGCCTCGCAGGTGCAGACCGAATGGCAGGGGCGACCGACCTATCTCGCGCATAGCTGCGGCCATGATATTCACATGGCGGCATGGGTGGGCACCGCGCGGGCGCTGGCTGCGATGAAAACCGTCTGGCGCGGGACGCTGGTCTTTATCGGGCAGCCTGCCGAGGAAGGGCTCGGCGGCGCAGCGGCCATGCTCAAGGATGGGCTGTTCACGCGTTTTCCCAAGCCGGACTATGCCTTTGCCCTGCACACCGGACCCTTTGCCTATGGGGAAGTCCATTACCGGCCGGGGGTGCTAACCTCCAATTCGGACAGTATCGAGATCAGCTTCAAGGGCCGGGGCGGCCATGGCTCGATGCCGAATGCGACCATCGACCCGGTGCTGATCGCCGCGCGCTTCGTCGTCGACGTCCAGTCCGTCGTCAGTCGGGAGAAAGACCCGCAGGCGCCCGGCGTCGTGACGATCGGCGCTATTCAGGGCGGCACGGCGGGCAATATCATCCCCGATCAGGTCGTGGTGCGCGGGACGATCCGCAATTACGATGCCGATGTGCGGGCGAAAATGAAAGCCGGCGTCGAGCGCGTCGCACGCGCGGCCGCCGCCATGGCCGGGGCGCCCGAACCCGATATCCATATCGGCGACGGGGCCGATTCCGTTATCAACGACCCGGCGCTGACGGCACGGATCGGCCCTGTCTTTCAAACCGCCTTCGGAGACAAGGCTATACTCGATCCCGCACCCGGTCCGGCAAGCGAGGATTATTCGATGTTCGTCAATGCCGGTGTCAAAGCATCGCTGGATTTCCAGATCGGCGTTTACGATCCCGCCCGCGTCGCTGCCGCCGCTGCCGGAGGGGAGCCGCTGCCGGTCAACCATTCGCCCTTCTATGCTCCTGTGCCCGAACCGACGATCAGAACCGGGGTGGAAGCGATGACGCTTGCGGTACTGGAGGTCATGAAGCCAAGCTAAGAGTTTGAAACCGCACGTCTGCACAAGAACGAATATAGCGGGCGAGTTGGGCTCCCTGAAGTTCGCTCGCACGAGAGGGAAGCGGTGCTCTTGGGCGCCGTCTGCATTCAGAAGATGACGTGACAGAGTCGCAGACGACCGCAGGGCAAAATGGTGGGTTTGCGTAACCCGGAGCGCAGGGAACCTTCGGTTCATGAGCACCGGAAGCGCGCAGAGCCGCCATTTACAGGCTGTCAGGGATGAATGCAGACTGGGCCTAGGGCAGGAAAAGCCGCTCATGTACTCAGGATCCCTGCCCTCGCAGGAGCGCAGCATGGTTCGAACAGAAGTGGGTGCGCTCTATCCCTCTGCTTTCAGGGAAAGATCGACTCCAGACGCGGTGTAGAATGACACCTGCGCCCCGAAGGGCTATTGCGGTGACACGGAACGCGGGGCGCCCCTCCCTTCGCTCGGCAGGATTGGCAGGGAATTTCCCGTTTCGTTGGAAGGCCCCGCCTGCCTGCAAACAGAACGAGGCCAGACGGTAAGGCTCCACTAACCCCGGCTTCGGCCTGATTACGTCCGCCCAACGGGTTCGGTCCATCCGAACGCCGTTTCTTGCGCCAAACCCTCCCCGGATCGGCCGCAACAAAACCCACGCGAAGAAAAGGCCCACCGGCTTCGAGCGCCGGGGGCCTGGTCTCCATGCACCGGGTTGCGCCCGGCTATCATGTACGAAACGACGGCTTAGAGCCCCTGCTTCTTCTTGAAATCGACGATCCATTCGTTGGTTTTCACCAGACCGCCGAACGGGTAGAAGTGCAGATGCACCTGACCATGCTCCTCGCCGAGCTGCGCGGTGAGATCGCCGATCACCGGGTCCGGACCGGCGTTGCCGATGAGGCTGGTGATCGAGAGGCCATATTTCTTGACCACCTTGGCCGAGGTGCCGACGCCGCAGCGCGCGGCGAAGCGCAGCAGGGTCTTGATCGAGGCCGGTCCGGCAACGCCGATGCGCACCGGCGCGTCGATGCCTTCGGCACGGATCTGCTTGAGCCATGCGAGCACTGGATCGGCATCGAAGCCGAACTGGGTCATGATCGAATAGGCAATGCCCTGGCGCTTGAGCGACGCGACCTTGTCGTGCATCGCCTTGGCGAGCTTCTCGTTGGTGATATCCGGGTGGCCTTCCGGATAGCCGGAGATGCCGACATGCTCGATGCCGTAATCCTTGAGGATGCCGCTGTCGATCACCGCGAGCGCGTCCTCGAACGTGCCGAGCGGCTCGTTGGGATCGCCGGCGATCACGAAGACGTGCTTGAGGTCGATCTTGGTCTTCAGCAGATCGAGATATTCACGCAGATTGTCCGGGTCGAGCAAACGGCGCGCGGAGAGATGCGGCACCGGCTTGAAACCGAGTTGCTGGATGCGCTCGGCGGCGCGGGCGCGGTCCGCAAACTCGGCGCCGGGCAGGAACGTGACGGAAATCAGCGTACCCTGCGGGATCATGTGCGCCGCATTCTCCAGCGCTTCCACGTCCTTGGGCGTGATTTCGAGCGAATAGTCGGTCATCAGCCGGGCGAGCGCCGCCCGATCGAGAGTCGCGTGAGCCATCAGTTCCTCGCACCAAAACCGGAATGAGAGTGGTCCGGGCGGCCGCCCTGCACGGCAGCCGCCCGAGACCGAGCTTTTATCAGGCGTGCTTGCGCCAGCCGCCCTCATAGTTCTCGCGAGCGGTCACCGAATAGGGGACCGGGCTCACGACGACGCGGACGTTCTTCTGCTTGTGGCGCTCGACGGTGGTCTTGCGGGTACCGCCATTCTCCTCGCCCCAGACGACCGTCAGCTCGGTGCCGACGGGGATCTCGTGGTCGATCGTGGCGAGCGAAAGCGCGCGCTTCTCATTGTAGCTGTAGCCGGTGAACATCGACATGCCGACCGTGTTGCCAGCCGCGTCGACAACCTTGTCGGCGTTGGTGCTGGCATAGTTGGTGAGCGGCAGATCGAAGAACTTGTAGTGCGCATCCGCATCCGGATCGAACAGCGACGCGTAGATGTCCGCCATATCCTCGCCGTTCCAGGCCAGCGTCACCTTCTTGCGCTGGGTGGCCGGGTCGATCGCTTCCAGCGCCTCGCGGCCGTGGAAGTCGTGATCGAACTTGACGAACGGGCCGTAACCGATCTCGAACGGGTTCACATAATAGTCTTCGATATTGTCGGAGACGAAGGAACCACCGATGGCGCCGGTGGCCTCATAGCTGTTGGCCGGCAGCCACTCGCGATAGGCCTTGAGCTTCTCGCCGGTGTAGATGGCGGGCAGCGGCGACGGGATCCAGCCCGACTCCAGCGTGTTCGACGGATAGGCGCGCGAGCCGACCGGAACCAGGCCGAATTCCTTGCCTGCATCCAGAATGGCGGCACGGACCTCTTCCTGCGTCTCGTAGGGACCCCAGATCTCCAGACCCGGTGCGCCAGCCATGCCGTGGCGCAGCGTGCGGATCTTGTGGCCGGCGATGTTCATCTCGCCCATGTTGAAGAAGCGCAGCTTCTCCAGCGGAGCGCCGTTGAGCTTCTCGATCACGTTCCAGGCCTGCGGGCCCTGGATCTGGAAGCGCCAGGAAATGCGATGTACCGGCTTGCCCATCGGGCGGCTCGGCGAGCGGTCGTCATGGATGATCTCGACGTCATAGCCGCCGGTCGCGCCGTGGAACATCAGCCAGTTGGCAGCGGGCGCGCGGCCGACATAGACGAACTCTTCCGGGGCCAGATAGAACAGGATGCCGTCGCCGATGACATGGCCATAGGGGGTCGTCGGCACATACTGCTTGGCCTGGTTGATCTTGAAGTTGGCCATCGAGTTGATCGCGGTGTCCGAGAGGAGCTTCAGCGCATCCTTGCCGCGAATGTAGAGATCGACCATGTGGTGGGTCTGGTCGAACAGCACCGCGCTGTTGCGCCACGCCCATTGCTCGTCACGCCAGTTGGAGAACTCGGCCGCGACCACCGGATACACATAGGCACCGATCTGGGAGTTGCGCAGCATCTCCACGGTGTTGCCGTTCGCGGCAAGCACTTGTTCCAGATTTGCAGGGTTCGACATTCTCAATACCTCTCCTATCAACGCGAGATGCAAGCCAACATTCGACGAATCCGTCGAATCAAAAAACACGCTGGAGCATACGGAATTTTGTATGCTACACAAACGAAAATTTGAGATATGTGGCCGCACGGTCAAGCATCGAGTTCGAGAGGAGGAATACCCATCATGTCAGACACGAACAGCGCGCCGGAATATATCCTGAAGCTCTCCGCCAAGGATCAGCCGGGCGTGATCGCCGGGGTAGCCGGCGCACTGGCCGGGAAAGGCTGCAACATCAAGGAAATGGCGCAGTTCAGCGACCCCGAATCGGGCCGTATGTTCCAGCGCATCGTCTTCGTCGGCAATGTCGATGAAGCCCGCACCGCGCTCGACGCGGTGAAACAGCAATTCCACGCCGATTACTCGATTCGCGATGCGAGCGAACGGCGCAAGGTCGTGCTCATGGTGTCCAAGTTCGACCACTGCCTGGGCGACCTGCTCTACCGCAACCGCATCGGCGAGCTGAACATGGATGTGGTCGCCATCATCGGCAACCACCCCAAGGAAGCGCTCAACATCACGCTGATCGGCGACACGCCCTATCATTATCTGCCCGTCACCAAGGAGACCAAGCCGCAGCAGGAAGCGCAGATCAAGCAGATCGTCACCGAGACCGGCGCCGAGCTGGTCGTGCTGGCGCGCTATATGCAGATCCTGTCGGACGATCTCGCGGCGTTCCTGTCGCACCGCTGCATCAACATCCACCACAGCTTCCTGCCGGGCTTCAAGGGCGCCAAGCCCTATCACCAAGCGTTCGCGCGCGGCGTGAAGATGATCGGCGCGACCACCCACTACGTCACCGCCGACCTCGATGAAGGCCCGATCATCCATCAGGATGTCGAGACCGTGACCCACGCCGACCAGCCCGAGACGCTGGTCGCCAAGGGCCGCGACGTCGAGCGCCGCGTGCTCGCCGAGGGCGTGCGCCTGCACCTGCAGGAGCGCACCTTCGTGATCGGCAACAAAACGATCGTGTTCAAGTAAGGTGATTAGCGGCCGCTCCGTGCGGCAATAGCATGATGGGGCGCCGAGCAATCGGCGCCCCGTTTTTAGGTGGCGGGTTGGGAGAGCACGAGGGGGTCCCCCAGACGCCGCTCATGCTCCTGCACGAGTAGGAGCCCAAGACCTCAAAACGGCGGCTAGGCCTTGGGCTCCTACTTTCTCAGGAGCACGGTCTGTCAATGACTACAGTCTGTTACCGCATATATTTAGGACAATATGGGAGCAGTCCACCGTCTGTCCCAACCCCTGTCACCCAAACGGCCGGATCGGGTCCTTGCCATCCCAGTTCTGCGTCTGGCGCCAGAAGTTGGTGAAGCCTTCATCCATGCCGGGAGTCGCTGGGATCAGCTCGACGAAGCCGGGCGCGCCCACGCCACCCTCGAAATAAGCGACCTTGCCGCCGGTCGGCACAGGCGCGCGGTGGGCCAACACCTCGCCCTTGGCCAGACGACGCTCGACCTCCTCCTCGATATCGTCGCGGGCGATACCGAAATGGTGGAAACCGTAGCCCACCCGGTCGATCGTCTCCTTGTAGACCGAGGGATTGTCGTCCAGCGGCATCAGTAGCTCGATGTTGAGCGGCCCGGCGAAGCTCATCGCGATGGCGACATCACTGGTGCAAGGCTGGCCGCGAAACACATGCCCTTCCCCGCCAAAACTCGGCAGGAAGAACCACGGGCCGACACCGGCCTTCCTGATCCACCAGTCGATTGCCTCGTGAATATCCTTCACAACATAGGCCATTTGCACGATGGAACCGATCTCGCCGCCAAATCCCATGGTTTTCTTGCTCATGCCTCTATCCTCTCGGCAATGGTGATGAGCGCGGCGGTAAGAGCTTCCGGCGCGCAGAGAAAGGGGGAATGATCACTCTCCAGCGTGACGCTGGTCGCGCACGGCAAGCGCGCCTGCATCGCCTGCTGGAGCGCGAAGGGGATCGTGCGGTCGTGCCGGCAGGCGATATAGTGGCGCGGCACCTGCCCGGAACGCGCCTCGCTCAACCGCAGCGGTGTACCGAGCGGACGGACCGGCTCAGGCAGCAGCCGCGCAGCGACCATCGCCTGATCCGCCGGGCTGCATCGGTCACAGAAATACGCGGTCGCCACCTCGGGCGCCACAGCCACGGCGAGGCCGCTCGCAACCGGCTCCAGGCCAGCTTCGAACGCCGCGTCGCGCGGTTGACTGTCGCGCATGTCGTAGAGGCTGGCGCCATCGGGCACGAGCATGGCGGCGATATAGACGAGCGCGGTGAAGCGCTCCGGCGCCAATTCAGCCGCCTGACTCACCACAATGCCGCCCCGGCTGTGCCCGCACAGGATCACCGGCGCGGGCAGCGCCTCCGCCGCCTCCGCCACAAAGCGTGCCCAGCTCTCCAGCGAAACGGCGGCCAACGCCCGTGTATCGCCGCCCATACCGGGCAGATCGGGCGCGGTCATCGCGTGGCCAGCCGCCTCCAGCGGCGCACGCAAGCGGTCGAAACACCAGCCGCCATGCCAGGCGCCGTGGATCATCAGGAAACTGGCCACGCGGGGGCCGCCGTTCAGCCGACCTCGATGACGGTCTTGCCGAACAGCGCCGGCGAAGCGTTGTGGTCATAGGCCTTTTTGGCATCGGTGAAACCGAAGGTAGCGCCAATCACCGGCTTGATGCCGTTGGCGTCGACGGCGGTGGCAAGCTTCTCCGCCATGCGCCGCGAACCGACGAAGATGCCGCGCAGGATGCTGCCTGTCATCATCAGCGGCGCCGGATTGGGGCCGCCCACCGGCATCAGCACGCCGATGAGCGCCACCTCGGCATTGTGGCGCAGCGCCGCGAAGCTCTGTTGCAGCGTGCCCGCGCCACCAACCTCGACGACCTTGTCCACCCCGCCGAGCGTGGCGGCAATGTGCCCGCCCCACTCGCCGATCTCCTTGTAGTTGACGCCATGGTCGGCCCCAAGCGCCTTCGCCCGCTCCAGCTTGGCATTATCGGAGGAGGTAGCAACCACCTCGCAGCCTGCCGCCTTGGCCAGTTGCAGCGCGATCATCGAGACGCCGCCGGTGCCGAGCACCAGCACGCGGTTGCCGGGCTTGACCGGACGCGGTCCCTCGAACAGCGCGTTCCACGCCGTCACGCCGGCGCAGGGCAGGCACGCCGCCTCGGCATAGCTGAGCGAGGCGGCGATGGGCACCACACCCTGTTCGGGCAGCACGACCACCTCGGCCAGCATGCCCGGCGCCCCGGCCGCGCCGAGCGCCGCGCCGACATGCGGATTAGGCGGCCCGTCGACCCAGTTCTGGAAGAAGGTGCCTGCGACGCGATCGCTCACCTTGAAGCGGGTGACGCCGGCACCGACCGCGATCACCTCGCCCGCGCCGTCCGACAGCGGCACGATCGGCGCCGGGATCGGCCCACCCATATAGCGGCCCTTGACGATGGCCTGATCGCGATAGTTGAGCGAGCAGGCGCGGACGCGGATCGCCACTTCGCCCGGCCCCGGCGCAGGTTGCGCGGTCTCGATCAGGCTGAGGTCGTCCAGCGACGAGGCTCCCGCCGCCAATTGCCATGCGCGCATCTGTGCTTCTCCTGTCTGTCTGATCTTGTTCGATCCGTGGCCTAGCGCATTGCCGGGCGACGTCCGCCCCGCGCGGCACGGCTTTTCAACTCATGAAACCGCCCGCTGGGCCGCCAACTCGGCGCCGATCGCCTCGGCCGTGCGCCGCAGCGCGCCGAGGTGCCGCTGCACCACCGTCGCCGTCTCGCTGCGCCGTTGCAGCCAGGTGATGTTGAGCGAGGCCACCGGTACGTCCCCCATCTCGACCGGCACCGCCATCGAGCGGCGCCCGTCCTGCCGCACCGCCTGCCAGTTGCGGTCCGGCCACGGATGAAACGGCTCGCGCAGGGCGTAGCCCCGGTCGCGGATGGTGCCGAGAATATCGTCGAGCAGACGCTCGCCCGCCGCGTCCGCTTCCATCGGGCGCAGACGGCGCAGGATGACGGCACGCTCGTCCGCCTCGCTGGCGGCGAGATAGGCGCGGCCTGTCGCCGTGTGCAGATAGGAAAGCCGGCTGCCGACGGGGCCCAGCGTGATCGCGTCCAGCCGCAGCAGCGGGCTGTTGGTCTCGACGATCTCCATATGATCGGACCGGGGCACCGCCAGCGCGGAAGGCCAGGCGACCTGCTCGGACAGGCGCGCGAGATGCTCGGAAGCGACCTCCGCAATCTCCTCGCCCTCGATATCGGGGGACGGGAAACCGCGCCGCACACTCGGCAGAAAGGCACCGTCCGCCAGCCGCTGCCAGATATGGCCGTGCTTGCTCAGCGTCACCACCATGCGCAGCAGCGTCGCCTTGGGCAAGCCCAGCGCGAGGTGCAGTTCGTGCAGATTGGCGCCCTTGCGTCGGTCGATCTCCGACAGCACCTGAAGGCCGCGTTCCAGCGCCCGCACCGTCTTGACCTTGCGCTCGATCAAGCCCCCTCTCCTTTCACGTAGCGAAATAGCAAATGGGTCCGCGCAGGCAA
The DNA here is from genome assembly GCA_001899715.1 of Sphingobium sp. 66-54. Classification (GTDB taxonomy): domain Bacteria; phylum Pseudomonadota; class Alphaproteobacteria; order Sphingomonadales; family Sphingomonadaceae; genus Sphingobium. Next base: position 115,891 of record MKWI01000016.1, on the reverse strand, counting down.
GCTCCGTTTTGAAACGGGATTGGTTTTTTCGCGGTTTTCCGGGAGATTCGGTTGAATCATCCAACTAATTCGATGGGTTTAAGTAACAGCCGGCGGAGATCGGGCCGATGGCGCCGCTACGAAGAGAAGGCACGCCCAAACCATCGACTCGTGCCGACTCGACCGAACGGGTACAAAGAGCGAAAAGGAAGCACCGCAATCCCGGACGATAGGCCGAAGACATTCGCCGTGCTCCTGGGGAATCAGGAACTCCAGATCCAACCGCATTTACTTGTCGCCCTGGGCTCCTGCCTTCGCAGGAGCACAAGGCCTCTTCTCGCTCCGACGTCGCGCCCCTCACCGATCCCCCGACCAGGTGCGCAGGCCCGGCGCTGTGCGATCCTCGCTCGCCAGCGCCTCCTGCACCGCCGGGCGCGCCTTCACCCGCTCGCGCCAGTCGACGAGGCGCGGATAATTTTGCGCCACCCCCATCTCGGGGAACATGCGCTCCACCATCATGCCGCAATGGCTGAAGAAGTTGATGTCCGCCGTGCTGTAGCTGTCGCCCGCCAACCACACCGTCTCCCCCAACTGCGCCTCGATCTTCCTCAGCGCATAGACGATCTTGTCGGTGGCGTTGGCGAGGTCCGCCTCGGAGAAACCGGAGCGCGCCTGCGCCCATTTCTTGCGCTGGTCGGGCAGCGGGATGTGCGCCAGCAACGTCTCAAACTCGCCGCTCTCGATATTGCGCGCGATGACGCCGACCAGCCGGTGCCAGCCATGCATCGAGACGTGGTTCATCACATGCTCGTCGACGAACTTGTTCCAGTAGCGCACTCGCGCCTTGCCGACCGGATCGCGCGGCATCAGCGGAATCTCGGGAAAGACGTCCTCCAGATATTCGTTGATGACGGTGGTGTGGGTGATGATCGTGCCATTGTGATCGAGCACGGGCACCTGCCCTTCCGGGTTGATCGCCACGAACCAGTCGCTGTGCTGCTCGAACTTGTGCAGATCGACATAGATCGACTCGTAGGCGAGCCCCTTCTCCTTGAGCGGGATCATCGACTTCAAGGAATTGGCCAGCGGCTCGGCGTGGTAATATTTGAGGGTCATGCGTCGCTCCGTTGCACGGGAATAAGGGTCAAACCTCCAGCGTCTCCAGCACGCCGCCGTCGACCGCCCAGTTCTGCGCGGTGACATGGCTGGCGGCGGGCGAGAGGAGGAAGCAGGCGACCTCGGCGAGCTCGTCCGCGGACCCCATGCGGCGCTGGGGGACACGCTGGTTGATCCTGGCGGCCTGCTCGGGCGGGATGAGGTCGAACGCCGGGGTCTCGATGAAGCCGGGGATGACGCAGTTGCAGCGCACGCCATGCGGCGCCATCTCCACCGCGATGGCGCGCGAGAGGCCGAGCACACCGTGCTTGGAGGCGACATAGGCCGGGTTCATCGCCATGCCGCGCTTGCTCGCCATGGAGCCGGTGACGAGAATCGCCCCTTCCTTCGCGTCGACCATCGCGGGAAGAACGGCCTGCATCGCCCAGAAAACACTGGTGAGATTGACGGTCAACACCTGCTCGAACAGCGTGCCGGAATAGCCGAGTGCCGGTGCGAAATTGCCGGCCAGCCCGGCATTGGCGAACAGGCCGTAAGCCGGGCCAAAATGGGCAGCGGCATCGGCCAGCGCCTGTTCCAGCGCCGCACGGTCCGCCACATCAGCGGCGAAGGCGGCAGCGTTGGTGCCGATCTCTGTCGCCTCGACCTCCAGCGCCTCACGCCGGCGCGCGATCATCGAGACCTTGGCCCCCCGCGCGGCAAGCATCTGCGCGGTGGCGAGGCCGATGCCGCTGGAGGCTCCGGTCACGATCACATGGCGTCCGGCAAAATCCGTCATTCCGTCTCTCCTGATGAGGTTTGCACCGATCCGGCCGGCGCGATGAAGGTTGCCCAGACGGGCGCCATTGGATGGGTGTGCATCTCCGGCGTCCAGTGCCGCGCCATCAGCGCGCGGGCGGCGGGTTCATCCATGCCGGTCACGGCGCGATGGTAGCGGTAGAAGAAGGCCGAGACGCGAAAATTGGCGATGCAGTGGACGTGCACCGGCATATCATCCGCCTCGATGGCGGCGCGAAAGGCGGCGAAGTGGCTCTCGTCCGGCGCATCGAAAGGCACCGGGATATGGGTGTAGCGTATCCCCGCCGCCGCGCAGAGCGCCGCCTCGCCGGCCAACGCCTCCGGGTGCTCGACCAGCGCCAGATTGACGATATGGCGCACGCCGATGGCAGCGAGGCGCGCGGGATCGCCCGCTTGCAACCGGCCGGAGGTGGTGACGCGCGCGTCCAGCCGTTGCCAGGCACGGATATCGGCGGGATCGCTCACCCCAGCCCCAGCACCTTCACCGCATTGTCCTTGAGGATGAGCGGCAGAACCTCCTCCTTGAAGCCGGCCTCCTGCGCCGCCGCAATCCATTTTTCCGGCGTGATGAGCGGGAAATCGCTGCCGAACATCATCTTGTGGCGAAGCTGCGTGTTTGCGTAGGTGATGATCTGCTTAGGGAAATATTTGGGGCTCCAGCCGGACAGGTCGATGAATATATTGTCCTTGTGCAGCGCCATGGAGAGGCTCTCATCCGTCCACGGCCAGCTCGGGTGGGCGAGGATCATCTTCATATCCGGGAAATCCGCCGCGACATCGTCCATCAGCATCGGCTGGCCATATTTGAGCCGCACGCCCCCGCCCCCGCGCATGCCGGTGCCCATGCCGCTGTGGCCGGTGTGGAAGATCGCCGGGAGCTTATATTCGGCGATCACCTCGTAGATCGGGTATCCAGTGCGGTCCGCCGGGTGGATGCCCTGGATCAAATGGTGGAATTTGAATCCCTTGACGCCATAGTTTTCGATCAGGTCTCGGGCCTCGCGGGCGCCATATTTGCCCTTGTGCGGGTCGATCGACGCGAAGGGGATCACGATGTCGCTATGGTCCGCCGCCAGCTCGGCGATCTCGTAATTGGAGACGCGCTTGGCGCCGACCGCGCTCTCGCAATCGACGGTGAACAGGCAGAAGGCGATTTGCCGCTCACGATAGAAATCGATGATCTCGGGGATCTTCGGCCGCTCGCGTGGTGCCTTGAAATAGGCGCTGGCCGCATCGAAAAACTGCGCCATCACCGGGTCCTCTGGGTCGTGACACGAGACCTCGGCATGGACGTGAACGTCGATGGCCTTCACCTTGCTGATGTCGATGGGCATGGGCGCTTGGTTTTCCCGTCTTGACATGACGTGCTCCTGCGAATGCTGGAGCCCAGGGCAATCAGTCGCAGCGCTATCTGGCCCTACATTCCTGCCTGCGCAGGAACACTGCGACATTCATGGCGGCGAGTCTGCGCACGCACGCAACCTCGCCGCCTCCGAAAATCACAGCGCGATAATCACCGACTTCAGTTCGGTATAGGCTTCCACGCCCTGCCGGCCCTGCTCGCGGCCGAGGCCGCTTTCCTTATAGCCGCCAAACGGCAGCGCCGGGTCGATCATCGAGTGGCAATTACCCCAGACAGTGCCGGCCTTCAGCTTGGCGGCCAGCTTGTGCATCGCGGAGAGATTGTTAGTCCAGATACCAGCGGCGAGGCCGAAGGTCGTATCGTTCGCCTGCCGGGCGACCTCGTCGAGATCATCGAAGCGCTGGGCGACGACAACCGGACCGAAAATCTCCTCACGCACCACCCGCATGTCCGGCTTCACATCCACCAGCACGGTCGGGTTGACATAATAGCCGCCCTCGCTGGCCGGGGTGTCGCCGCCGAGCATCACGCTGGCGCCGGCTTTCTTGCCGTCCTCGATATAGCCCATCACGCGGTTGAACTGCTCGTCCGAGACCAGCGGCCCCATATGGCCATCAGGATCGAGGCTGGCGCGCGGCTGCCAGAAAGCGGCGGCTTCCGCAAAATTTTCCAGTACCTTATCGAACACGCTTTTGTGTGCGTAGAGGCGCGAGCCGGCGACGCAGACCTGCCCGGAGTTGAAGAAGATCGCCTGCGCGGTACCCGGCCCCGCCACCGCCGGATCGACGTCCGGCAGCACGATCACCGGCGACTTGCCGCCCAGCTCCAGCGTGACGCGCTTCAAGCTGTCGGTCGCGGTGCGGTTGATGATCTTGCCGACCTCGGTGGAGCCGGTGAAAGCCACCTTGTCGACATCCGGGTGACGCACCAGCCGGTCGCCAGCGGTGTGGCCATTGCCGGTGATGATGTTCACCACGCCGGCCGGGATGCCGGCCATCTGGATGAAATCGGCGAGGCGCAGCGCGGTGAGCGAGGTCTGCTCGGCGGGCTTGAGGATCACCGTGCAGCCGGCCGCCAGTGCCGGCGAAATCTTGAGCACCGCCATCAGCAGCGGGAAGTTCCACGGCACGATCTGCGCGGCGACGCCGATCGGCTCGCGGCGCACATAGGTGTGGAAGGCCCCGGCCGGCGCGGCGCTCGGTTCGATCATCTCGCCGCCAAGCTTACTCGCCCAACCGGCCATATAGTGCATCATGCCAATCGCGCCGGGCACGTCGATGGCGCCGGCCATGCCGCGCGGCTTGCCGTTGTCGATCGCCTCCAGCTCGGCCAGTTCGTCGGCATGTTCGCCGAGAATATCGGCCAGCTTGTGCATCATCCCCTCGCGCACCATCGGCGGCAGGTTGGACCAGCGACCGTCATCGAACGCACGACGCGCGGCCGCCACGGCCTTGTCGACATCGGCATTGGTGGCATCGACGAAACGGCTGACTTCCTTGCCCGAGCTGGGGTCGATGACGGCAAGCGTCTCGCCACCGGTCGACTCGACCCACTCGCCGTCGATGAACAGCGCCGGCTTGCGCGCGAGCGCCTTCTTGGCGGCTTCCGAATAGGGGAATTGCTCCAGCTTCACGTTGGTCATCTTGTTCATCATCCAGCTCCTCGGATCTGACAGCGGGCATCTGAGACAATCCCGCCGCGCTAGCGTTTGCGGCTCGGGGTGAGATTAGGACAAAGTCATGGTGGGAGTCGATGGGCCATTGGGTCGAAGTGTCGACAACATGTAGCCTTTCCTCTTCAACTGCGCCCCCATCAATGCACCATGCGCTCCTGATCGCCCCAATGAGGCGCGCGCATCGCTTTCTTGTCCATTTTCCCAGCCGCCGTGCGGGGGATCGCCTCGACGAACGCCACCGTCTTGGGCGCCTTGACGCTGCCGAGGCGTGCCTTCACGTGAGCGATGATCGCAGCCTCGTCCACATCGCCGCCGCGCACCACCACGGCGTGGACCTGCTCGCCCCAATGCTCGTGGGGGATACCGATGATCGCGGCTTCCGTCACCGCGTCCAGTTCCATGATCGCGCCCTCGACCTCGGCCGAATAGACGTTGAAACCGCCGGTTACGACCATGTCCTTCTTGCGGTCGACAATGTAGTAATAGCCATGCTCGTCGCGCCGCCCGACGTCGCCAGTATGGTGCCAGCCGTGCGCGACTGCTTCCGCCGTCGCCTCGGGCATCTCGAAATAGCCGCCGCCGACGATGCCCCCGCGCGCGACGATCTCGCCCACCTCGCCGGTGGGGAGGATATTGCCGTCATCGTCCATCAACTCGATGCGGACGGAATAGGACGCCTTGCCGCAGCTCGCCAGCCGCTCGGGATGGATGCCGCGCGCCGCCGCCGTTACCGTCTCGGGCGGGAGCCAGGTGGCGATCATATGGCACTCGGTCTGGCCGTAGCTCTGGCACATGCAGGGACCGAACACCTCCACCGCCTGCCTGAGCTTGTCCGGCGAGACGGGAGAGCCGGCGAGCAGGAAATAGCGCAGGCTGGAATAGTCGTAATCGCGCACGCGAGGGTGGGCGAGCATGGTGTAGAGCGCCGTGGGCGGCAGGAACATGTGGGTAACGCGATATTGCTCGATGGCACGCATCACCGCCTCGGCATCGAAGCCGGGCAGCACCGCAACGGTCGCGCCCATCGCGACGGCGGCCATGGCGACCGGGCCGGCAGCATGGGTGAGCGGCGCGGTGGCGAGGCAGACGGCGTCGTCGGCCGGCATGAGGTTGCCGATTGTCTCCATCAGCGTGCCCCAACTCCGGTTCATGATCCGCACGCCCTTGGCCGGGCCGGTGGTGCCACCCGTCGCAATGATCGCGGTCAGTTCCTCACCGTCGCCCACGGGGTCGCCGAGATCGGGCGCGTCGGGCGCGTCCTCGGCCAGCATATAGGCGTCGAGCGCGGGATAGTCGCCATCATCGGCATCAAGGCAGATCATGCGGCGGATACTGGGGACCTGCCGTTTGACTTCGCGCGCATCGGCGGCAAGGCTCGAATGATAGAACAGCCAGCCGGCGCGAACGTAGTTCAAATAGGCGATATTGGCATCGAGCGCGTTGCGGGTGTTGACCGGGATCCACGCCGCGCCCGCGCGCCAGAGGCTGAGCTGCGCGGTGAGGATGGCGCCGTGGTTGGGCGCCATGATCGCCACCGCCTCCTGATGCTGGAGGCCGTCCGCCAGCATCGCCCCGGCAAGGCGGTGGGTGAGCCGGTGCATCTGCCCGTAGGTGTAGCGGATATTGCCGGAGATGAGGATTGTGCGCTCGGGGAAAAGCTGCGCCATCTTGTCGAAATAGTCGATCGAACGCATGGCTCTCCCTCTTGGTCCCCAACCGATCGCACCGCGTTTTCAGGCAATCGGAATATTCATAAAACAACGGTTTGGCGCGTGTACCTCGCACAACACCTCAGATTTTTAGTCCGTCACCCCCAGCGGTTGATCTCCGGCCCCGGCGCGAAGCCGTGCGCGGGCTCGGGGGTGCGCGCCTGCGTCAGCGCGCGCTGGACCGAGGGCCGCGCCGCGACCCGTGCCAGCCATGCGGCGAGGTGCGGTTTGCCCTCGAAGGCAGCGGGCAGCAGTTCGCGCATCGGAGCGAGCCAGGCATAGCTTTCGAGATCGGCGAGGCTGAAATCACCCATGATCCAATCGCGGTCAACCAGCCGATCATCGACCTTCTTCGCCGCCTCATGCACGCGCGCTTCGCTGGCGGCGCGGTGCTCGTCGGAGAGCGTGCCGGCGCGGGTTTCCTCCCAGCGCTCGCGCAGATCCTGCGCTACAATCCGCCCGGTGATGATCGCAAAGGCATCATCATCCAGCGCGGCGAGGCGCGGAGTCGTCCAGGCGCGGTTGGCGAGCGCGGCGACACCGGGCGCCAGCCGCTCAATGATCCAGCGGCACCACGCCATCATCTCCCAGCGCACATACGGATCGGCCGGACGTAGGCCGGAGCCGGGCGCGGCATCGTCGAGGAAGCAGCCGATGAACACGCTGTCGCACAGTGCCTCGCCATCGACGACCAGCACCGGTCCCTCGCCTTCCACGCTGTAATTGGTTTCGACGTTGAGCGGGATCGCCCCGGCGTGGCGTTCACCCATCGCGAGGTCGATCGGGCGCAGGTCCGCCTCCAGCCCGGATTCGAACAAAGCGGCAAGCACGGTGAGCGACGGGCCGGTCGGCTCGCCATGGTAGAGGGTCATCACCATTTCTCGACCTCCTCGCCCTCGAAAATCTTGATGCGGCTGGCCATCGCGGTGCGGCCCATCGCCCAGGTGGTCTTGACTGCCGGGCGGGCATAGATGGTGCGCAGCCAGCGCATGATGCGCGGCGTCTTCTCGTCGTTGCAGTGCTCGCCCTGCGAGATCGGCAGGAAATAGGCCGAGTTGAACGCGTTGATATCCGCAAGGCTGTAGCTGTCGCACGCAAGCCATTCGCGCTGCACCAGCGTCTTCTCGACGAGATCGATACCGATGAGGATGCGGCGGGTGGATTCGGCCAGCTCCTCCTCGCTGAACAGGCCGTAGATCGCCTTGCGCCACGCGATGCGGCGCTCGGGCAGCGGGATGCGGTCGATCGCGGCCTTGAGTTCCTCCGGGTCGCGCTCGCGCACCTTGGGGCCGATGCCGACATTCCAGCCGAGCATCGAGAGGCTCGGGCCAAGCCACTGATCGAAATACTTCATCCACCAACGCACCCGCCAGCGGTCGCGCGCGTCGGCGGGCATCAGCGCCGGGCCAGGGAACGCCTCCTCGACATATTCCATGATCGCGGTGGATTCGTTCATCAGCCGCCCACCATGGACCATCGCCGGGATCGTCCCCATCGGGTTGATCGCCAGATAGTCCGGCTTGTGTTGATCGAAGGCGAGCAGGTCGATATAATGGCTGGCGAACGGCACGCCCTTCTCGACCAGCGTCAGCATGGGCTTACCGCTATTGGCGTTGGGCTCCCAATGGTAGAGGGTCAGGTCCTCGCTCATGATGCCGCTCCTGTGGTGGCCGGGGCCATGCTTTAGCTTCCTCTCGATCCCTCGTTGCCTTGACGGGATAGCGCCCGTGCTCCTGCGGAAGCAGGAGCCCAGGGCCCAGCGGCCGCTCCCTACCGCTCTAGGTTCCTGCTTTCGCAGGAACACAAGGTTGGCTCTAGGCCATGCATCCCACGCGGACATAGTCAATTTGACGCATGTTTCACGCCTCGCAAGGCTGTGCCTTCAAGCAAACGCTCTCAGGCCATCGTCCAGCGGATGAGATCGGCCTGCCGGTCATGCGCTTCGGCGGTGACGCGCAGGCCGCGCTGCTCCAGCCAGCCGCGCGCGGCGACATAATCGGTCCAGCCGGTGACGCCGGCGACCGGCCCCTCACGGCCGAGCGCACGGACAGCGCGCCAGTTCTCCACCTGCTCGCGGGCGAGGTCTATCCGCACCGCATCCGACCGCGCCTGCACGGAGGCGAGGCTCGCCGGCCGGCGACTGTCATAGATGACGACGCGCGGCGCCGGTATGGCCGCGCCCTGCCCCGCCATCCTGTGCAGGCCGAAGGTGCCCGCCGCGCCAAGCAGCGCCACGCCGCCCAATATCTCCCGCCGCGAGACGCTCATTTGCCCTTCCCCAGATAGGCAGCGATCCTGTCCAACTCCGCATCGGTCACGTCGACACGGGTCTGGCGGGGCATCGCGCCCTTGCCCATGCGCGCCACCGATTTCACATAATCGGCGGTAAGATCATCGCGGTTGGCGAGCAGCCCCATGCTCGGCGGGCGGCCAAGCGCCACTTGCTGCTTGGTGATGAGGTTCGTGCCCATGCCCCAATCGAGGTGGCAGGTGCCGCAACGATTGGAGAACAGATCCTCGCCGGTCATCGTGGTATGCAGCCGGTCGCCGGCGGCCATCTCGGCGCGCATCTGGTGCGGCGGAGGAGGCGGCGGCCCGGCGGGTGCGCCATCGGCCTGCGCCTTGTTGTCGGTCTCGACAACTTTGCAGCCGGTCAGCGCCAGCGCGATGGAAAGGGCGACGAGGCCCGTGCGCACCCCCCTCATGCCAGTGCCTTTCCGCGCTGATCGGCATAAGCGGTAGGCCAGATGCCCTGCTTGCCGGGGGAGAGGATGCCATTCGGGTCGAGCGCGTCCTTCACCTTCTCGGTCATTCGCCGCATGCTGTGATCGTTGAAATCGAACGTGTCGGCGATCGTGTCCATCCAGCCGATGTGGGTGCGATATTCGGCATAGCCGTTAGCCGCCGCATCTGCGATCAGCGCGTTGAACAGCTTCTTGATCGCCTCCACCTGACCGGGATTGTCGCGGTCATACATCAGCATGTTGACGTTATTGGCGAAACGCCCGCCGATGGTGAAGCTCGCGTAGAAATCCACATCGTGGTCCGAGATGATCTTGCGGCTGCGCTTCATCTGGTCGAGCACATGCCTGGAGGTGGCCGGCACCACCGGCGAGAAGCCGAGGTGCGCGCTCTTGCCGCCGACCCAGTCGCCCATTTGCAGCGGCACCGCGGAGGGCACGCCGAGGGTAGTGTCCATCACGTTGGTCGGGTCGCCCCGGCGCCACCAGACTTCCTCCATCGGTGTGGCGATATGCTTCTTGAAGGTGGCCTTGATGACCTCCGCCTTGGCCTTGTTGACGGCCTCGTCGCCATAGACGCGGATCTGCACCTTCCAGTAACCCAGCTTGTGCTCCTTGAGCAGCTCGGCGACGCGCCAGTCGGGTATGGCGCCGGGCTTGTCCCAGAAGTCCTTGCGCTGGCCGAGGATCACCATCTTGCCGAGCCAGCTCGGGATGAAGATCGATTGGTCGATGATTCCGGAGAGCTTCAGCGGGGTCAGCGTATCGACCACCCAGCCGATATCCTCCGCCTCGGGAATGTCGAGATTAAGTTCGAGCGAGCTGTCCGGTTCAGGCATCAGCCACATGCCCGCCTTGGTGACGATGCCAAGGTTGGACTGGCTGAACATCTGGTCCCAGCTCGGCCCGTAGTTGAATGGGAACATGTGCCAGGCGTGGTTCTTCTCCATCGCGCCCAGCCCGGTGCGGATGAGGTCGCCGGTGCCCAGCACCACTTCCATGCCGCAGATGTTCTTGGCGTGGACGCCGTAGGGCGTGTAGCCGATGCCGTGGTCCAGCGCGTTGCCGAGCACCGAGCCCCAGCCATTGCCGGGGACGGACATCATCAGCGGCAGCTTTTCACGCTGGATGCGCTCGTAAAGGTCGATAAAGCCGACGCCCGGCTCGATCACGCAGTAACCCAGTTCCGGATCCAGCTCGATGATCTTGTCCATGCGCCCGAGGTCCAGCACCATGGAGCCGGGCATGCGCGGCGCGGCGGTGCCGTAACCCAGGTTCTTGCCGCGCGCGACGGTCCACAGGGGCAGCTTGTGCTCGTTGGCGATGCGCACGACCGCCTGGATCTCCTCGACGGTCGACGGCGCAACCGCGCCGCTGGCGCCCCACAGCGTCTCCGGCCCCGGTGCGTAAATATCCGCATAAGCGTCGCGATCCTGGTCGGTCGTCATCACCCAGCCGGCGCCGACGACGCCCTGCAACGCCTTGACCGCGGCATCGAAGCCCTGCGGTGACAAACGGGGCGGCAATGTGAGCTGCATATCGGTTCCCTCTCCCCTCTCGCGGAAGGCGTTCCGGTTCGCCCCCTCGTCCATGGCTAGCGCAGGAGGCCCGCGCATTTCAAACGGAAAGGGCGGCTGTCCGATGACAGCCGCCCAATCTTGTTCAGGTCAGAAGCGCTTCTTGACCGTGACCGCCCATTCGCGCGGGCGGCCGACATTGTTGTAGACCGTCCCGGTGAACTGGTAGATCGCGTCGAACCGGCTCGGATAATAATATTCGTCGAACAGGTTCTGCACTTCCAACGCGACTTCGAGATCCTCTTTCACGTTGCGCCAGGTGAGGCGCGCGTTCGCGATGGTGTAGTTGTCGAAGTCATAGGGGGTGTTCAGCACCGCCCGGCCGCCGAAACGCCGGCCGGTATAGGCAACATCGAAGCGCGGCGTCAGGCTGCCCGCGTCGCCCAGCTCCGCCTTGTACTGGATGCCGCCGCTGAACTTCCACTTCGGCGCGCTCGTCGCACGGTCGATCTCCAGCACCGAGGTGCCGAGCGCCGGGGACAGGCTGCCCTTCTTCCACTCCGCTTCCAGATAGGAGGCCGAGCCGTCGATATTCAGGCCGTCGATCGGCTCCGCCTGAAGCTCGGCCTCGATGCCGCGGAAGGTCGCGTCACCCGCATTGGCCACCACGCCGCAAGGGCCGCCGCCATAGGCCGAGCAGTCGCGCAGCGCGAGCTGGACGTCCTTATACTTGTTGATGAAGCCGGCGACGTTGAGCCGCAGGGCGCGATCAAACAGGTCGGTCTTGAAGCCCAGCTCATAGGCGGTGAGCGTCTCCGGGCCGAACGAACCGTTCTGCGCCTGCGTCACGTTGAACGGACGCGCCGAGACGCCGCCGCCCTTGAAGCCGGTCGATACGGTGGCATAAGCCAGCACTTCCGGCGAGAAGCGATAGTCGGCCGAGACACGCCAGTCGACGCGGTCGCCCGCATAGCGTGAGGTGAACCCGTCCAGCGCGCCGAGGATCGGGTGCACCGCGCCGGCATAGGTGCGGCGGGTGAAGGTGTAATCCTTCTCCTCGTCCGTGTAGCGCAGGCCCGCGGTCAGCGTGAAGTCGGGCAGCGGCTTGACGATCGCCGTGCCGAACACCGCCTTGCTGCTCGCGTTGATCGGGTCATCGCCGTAGAATTGCAGCGGACCGGTGTAGCGGATGTCCTGGATGGTGTAGTAGATCGACTTCTGATCCGAGTAGAAGCCACCCAGCGTCACGTCGATCATATCGTTGAGCGACGCGTTGAGGCGCAGTTCCTGGCTGAAGAAGCGGTGCGTCAGCCGGTTGTAGCCGCCCGCGCCGATCGCCACGTCCGGCGTGTAGTCATCATCCGTGCCCCAGGTCGTCTTGTAGTGACGATAGGCGGTGATCGACTGGAGCTGGATGCTGTCGGTCAGGTCGATATTGACGTGGCCCGATACGCCCCAGCCATCGAACGTGGTGCGGTGCGGGAACTCACGCGCGGCGGCATCGCCGGCGGCCGGCAGGAACCAGCTCGCATAGGTGCAGCGCTCGCCGCAGATGAAGTTGGGGTTGCGCGCTGTGGTCACAACGTCCGCGCTGTTGGTGCGGTCTTCGTTGGTGTAGTCGGTGTTGATGATGACCTCGACCCCGGTGCCGGGATCGTAGCGCAACGTACCGCGCACGCCGACATAGCTGCGGCCGCCCAGCGTATCGACAACGCAGCTTCCCTCGGCGCGCTGCGGGGCGATGCCCTCCGGGTTGCCGGGGTGAGCGCAGCCATAATCGACCATGTCGACATAACCGTCCTGCCGCTTGTAGACGCCGGCGACGCGGCCGTAGAGCCCATCCGCCAGCGTGAAGTCGGCACTGCCGCGCACATCGACGCGGTCGCGCGAGCCATAGGTCGCCTCGACCGAGCCGCCATCCTCGCCATTGGGCTTGCGCGAGAACAGCTTGATAGCGCCGCCGATCGAGTTACGGCCGGTCAGCGTACCTTGCGGGCCGCGCAGCACCTCGACCCGCTCCAGGTCGAGCAGGTCGAAATTGCCGCCGGTCAGCGTTGCATAGTAAACATCGTCGATATACATGCCGACGCCCGGCTCATAGGCCGGATTGAAGTCGAACTGGCCGACGCCACGGATCGACGCACCCATGGAGGCGCCGTAAGCACTGCCCATCGGCGTCAGCGTGACGTTCGGCGCCTGGCCGGCGACCTGCGCAATGTCCGTCTGGCTGCGGGCGTTGAGCAGATCGGCGTTCATCGCGGTGATCGACAGCGGCGTGTCCTGCAAACGCTGCGAGCGGAACTGGGCGGTGACGACGATGTCGGCGGTCTCGCCTTCATCCGCAGCCTGCGGGGCGGCCGGGGTCGCCTCCTGCGCCATGGCCGGCTGAGCCAAACCGAGAGCGAGGGCGCTTGCAGACAAAAGCAACGCAGACCCCGCCTTGATATCGACTTTGTAACGCATAATACCTCTTTCACTCTGGGGTGAGGGCCGCCCCTATGGGCACGAATCAGCGATTTGTCTCGCCCTTAAGGCGTCCTCTGGTCGCAACGACCGGCGGGGGTGACATTTTAGACACAATCAACTTACCAGATAGAGTCAACAAGCTCCGCGCGGCGACGATCCCTGGAGGAGTCGTCTCCACGCTGCTCGTGCGCTGCGATCACGATCATGACGGAGTGGAGCGCGCGCCGCCTTGACCAGACGCAAAGCACATAGGCCCGGCCGTCCATCGAGCCCCGCGTTCCCACGCTGGCGCAGGCAGTCTCCTCCGCTGGGCGAGTCCCTTTCAGCTCAGGCGGAACACCTGCTCGGCGTTGGTCTGCATCAGCATCATCTTGTGCTCGGACGAGAGGGCCATGCGGTCATAAGCCGCCACCTCGTCCGAGGATTGCTGATAGGGATAGTCCATCGCGTAAAGCACCCGCTCCGGCCCCAGCACCTCCATGCAGAATTTGATCGCCGGCTCCCACCCCACGCCGCTGGTGGTGATCCAGATGTTGTTGCGGAAATAATGTGAGACCGGCTGCTTGAGCGTCACCGCCGGCTGGCCGCCGCGCAGACCGGGCACACCGTCCGCATTGTTCTGCATCCAGTCGAACCGGTAGAGATGCAGCGGCAGACACTCGCCGAGATGGCCGATGACGACGCGGAAGTTCGGATATTTGTCGAATGCGCCGGAGAAGATCAGCCCCATGGCATGCAGCCACACGTCATGCGGAAAGCCGCCGAGCGCACCGTAGAAACCGCGCTCCTGATAGATGCGCCCGGCCGCCGGTGCGGTGGGGTGGATGTAGAGCGCGGCATCGTGCGCGGCGAGCGCCTCGATGATCGGCTCATAAGCCGGCTCGTCGAGATAGTGCCCCTGAAAATGCGAGTTGAGCACGGCACCGTTGAGCTTGAGGGCGGTCATCGCCCGCTCAATCTCCTTGACCGAGCCCGCAACATCGCGCGGATCGAAGGCGGCCAGCGCGGAGAAGCGATCCGGATGATCGCGGCACGCCTGCGCGGCGATATCGTTGGCCGCGCGGGCATAGGCCGCCCCCTCGCCCGGCCGCACCACCTGCACGCCCGGCGCGGTGAGCAGCAGCAACTGCCGGTCGATGCCATATTCGTCCATATGCGCAAGGCGCAGATCGCCCAAATTCTGAAGCTGCTCCTGCAAACGCGGCTGGGCGGCGAACATACCGGCCATCGCCAGCGACGGATCGTCGGGGGCGGCGCCGCTCGCCAGATAATCGGTCTGCGCCTTGACCAGATCCGGAAAGGTCCACGCCTCCTCGGTGGCGATGCGCTTGTAGGGCGGATTGCGGTCGATCGCACCCTCGGGCGGCGTCAGGCCGACCCGCCGACGCACGCCGCGCTCCTCCGCATAGCCGCGCAATCCCTTCTCGCTGCCATCGGCAAGCTGCTCGCCCATAGCTCCTCTCCTTACGATTTCGTCGTCAGAACATCGGATGCGGATTGGCCGATTTCGCCGGCATCGGCTGGATCACGTCCCAATGCTCGACGATCTTGCAATCCTCGACGCGGAACATGTCCACCGCCGCCGCCCCGAGATCGCCCGGCTTCATCACCGAATGATAGTGGACCGCGACATGGGTCTCGTCCCCGAAGATGCGCTTGATGTCGATCTTGAGTTGTGGGTTTGCATCGAACACCGGCCCCAGATGCGCCAGCGCGGCGGCGCGCCCGTCCTCCGCCATGGGGTTGTGCTGGGTATAATCCTCGGCGACGTAGGTGAGAAACGCCTCCCGCCATTTCTTCTCGATGAAGAAAAGCTGGCTGAACCGCGTGACGATCTCGACCGCAGACAGATCGCAGCGCGCAGCCGGGGTGGCCTGTGGCTGCGCGACCGCCGGCGCGGCGAGGCCGGCCATCGCCAGCATCGCCGCGCCAAGCGCCGCACGGATCATCCCAAGCGGCCCTTCTTGGTCATCATCGGCGTGAAATTCTCGACCATGAAGGCTTGGCCCAGCACCGGATGGGCGAAGCTCATCGGCACCTCGTAGCGGTGCGGCCAGGTCTGGCGAATTTCCTGCTGTGGCAGCAGCCGGTCCGGGCCGTCCGGGTTCTCGGGGTAGCAGACCACGGCGGGCTGGAGGTGCGCGATGGTGTGCGCCCAGCCGCCCTCATAATCGCCCTGCCATTGCATCATATAGTCGAGGCGCTTGATCTTCCAGACGCCGTCTTCCTTGACATAGTCATTCTCGTAGATGCCGGACTCCCAGAATTGCTGCGGCACCTCGTTGGGCTTCTCGTGCAGCACCTCGTCATGCCAGCCACCGGCCAGCAGGCCCCGGAAGCGGCCCTTGGCGGTTTGCCCATCGGGCGCGACGGTAATGACGTCCTGAAGCTGGAAATGATCGAGCAGCAGACCCTTCACCGGGCCGCGCCGGCCACCTGTGAACAGGTTCTGGAACCATGTGCCGTAGAGGCGCATAACGCCCTCATATCCGACATATTCGCCGGAGAGGAACACCACCACGCCATCCTTGGCGAACAGGGCCGCGACCTCCTCGGGACGGTTATAGTCGATATAATAGCCATAGGCCCACTGGAGACGGCGGATGGCGTTGATATCCTCCAGCTCAGTGACCTTCTTTTCCAGCTGGACCAGCCGCGCTTCCACGTCAGACATACTCGACTCCCCTATCCTGCGTTGTAAGGTATCCAGAGCCAAGCAAGACCGGCGCAGAAGGAAAAAGTCAATGGATTGGAACGGTAAAGTCGCTTTCATCACCGGAGCCGGAACCGGCATCGGCTTTGGCGTGGCGCGGGCGTTCAGCAACGCCGGCATGCGGCTTGCCCTCTCCTATCGCGACGAGGGGCAGCGGGAGCGCTGTACCAAATGGTTTGTCGATAACGGCCGCGAACAACCGCTCTGGATCAAGTTGGACGTAACCGACCGCGATGGTTTCGCCAGCGCGGCGGAGGGTGTGATGGCCCACTTCGGCAAATGCCATGTGCTGGTGAATAATGCCGGCGTGAGCGTGTTCGGCCCGACCGACGAGGCAAGCTATGCCGACTATGACTGGATCATGGGCGTCAACTTCGGCGGAGTGGTGAATGGCATCACTTCCTTCCTGCCCAAGATCAAGGAGACCGGCGAAGGCGGCCATGTCGTCAACGTCGCCTCGATGGCGGCCTATCTCTCCGGCCCGCAGGCAGGCATCTACACCGCGAGCAAGTTCGCGGTGCGCGGGCTGACGGAATGCCTGCGTTACAATTGCGTGCCCCACGGGATCGGCGTGTCGCTGGTCTGCCCGGCGCTGGTGGCGACAGACGCGTGGACGAGCGCGCTCAAGCGCCCGGCGGCGTTCGCCGACAGTGGCTTCGCACCGGTGAACGAGGCGGAACTGGCGCAGTTCGGCAGCGCCTTTGCCAATGGCATGGATCCGTTGGAGGCGGGCGAGAAGATTTTCCGCGGCATGGATCGCAACGATGGGTTGATCTTCACGCACCCCGAGTTCGCCGAGGATTTCAAGGACATCTACGACACCTCGCTGGCAGCCCTGCCCGACGAGGAAGCGCCGCCCGAGCGGCTGGAGGTCGAGCGCCTGCGCCGTGCCGCCAACAAGGCCGCACTGGCCGGGGCGAAGATCACCATCAACGACCTGACCTGAGGAGGGACGGACCATGACGGCGCCGTTACAGGCAATTTTTCCCGCGCGGGACTATGATGCAATCGCCGCCTACCTTGCGGACATGGCGGCAAAAGGGCGTTTCACCGGCACGGCGGCGATCGAGGACGGGGGCGTCCAGTGCCGCGCGACCTTCACCGTGACCGCCGAGCTGGAGGAGACGCGCAGGTTCGCACAGTCGATCGCCGTGATCATGGCGTAGCTAGATCTTGTCCGTATGAGGCTGAATCAGTGCTCCTGCGAAGGCAGGAGCCCAGGGCCCAGCCGCACCTCCCTATCGCCCTGGGCTCGCAGCGCCTTGCCATGAAAGGACCGCCGGGCCGACATCTGCGCGAGCTTTTATCGGCACGGCAGCCACAAGCATCCGACCAGTCGGGACGATCCGGCTCATATCGGCATAATCGAGATACGATGGGCGACACCGATGTGTATCGGCTGCTCAACCCGAGCGGCCCCATCCATCCCGTCCCTGGCAGTCAAGCAGGCCGCGTCCCCGCTCCGGCGAGACGCCTCAATCGCCCTGAATGTCGACGGCAACGGGCGTATTCGGGCTCACCCAGCGATAGACGATACCGCCAAGCGCGCCGCCGATCAGCGGGGCCAGCCAGAACAGCCAGAGTTGATGGATCGCCCATCCGCCGACGAACAGCGCCGGCCCGGTGCTGCGCGCCGGGTTCACCGAGGTGTTGGTGACGGGAATGCTGATGAGGTGGATGAGCGTGAGGCAGAGGCCGATGGCGAGCGGCGCCATGCCCTTGGGCGCCGAGCCGTGCGTCGACCCCATGATGACGAACAGGAAGGCGAAGGTCATCACAATCTCGCTTACCAGCGCGGCGGTCAGGCTGTATCCACCGGGCGAATGGGCGCCATAGCCGTTGCTGGCGAAGCCGCCATCAAGGCTGAAGCCGGCCGCGCCGCTGGCGATCAGATAGAGGATCCCCGCGCCGACGATGCCGCCCGCGACCTGCGCGACGACATAGGCCGGCACGTCTCTGCCGGGGAACCGCCCGCCGGCCCACAAGCCGACCGTGACGGCCGGGTTGAGATGGCCGCCCGAGATGTGGCCGACAGCATAAACCATCGTCACCACGGTCAGGCCAAACGCCAGCGCGACCCCGACAAAACCGATGCCCAGCCCCGGAAAGGCCGCCGCGAGCACCGCCGCGCCGCAACCGCCCAGGACGAGCCATGCTGTTCCGATGAATTCAGCGACACACTTCCGAACCATGGCGTCTCTCCCCTTCGAGATGCTGGTTGAACGAAGCTGTTGACTGCCGCGGCATTTATCGCACTAGCGAAAGTCTGTCGAGCGGAAGCGCAAGGGATGCGCTTTCGCGCGGTGGAGGGTGATGCGGAAGCGCCATCCCCTGCCCCGCCACTCGGGTGAAGCAAGAAGAGATATGGGCAGGATGGAGCGCCCGCCCCACCCTGCCGGGACCGGAATCAGGCGGCGCCGGCGGCCTGATAGGCGGCCATGGGGACCCACCAGCCGTGGACCTGCGGGCGGATGCGGGTCGGCACCGGCACCTTGGCGACGGGGCCGGCGGGGAGATCGCCCGCGTTCCAGATCCAGACCGCATGCTCGAAGCTGTCCGGCCCGGTCTGATGGTCGACGATGGCGACCAGCCAGCCCTCATGCCCGGCGGCGCTTGCGGGGACGTGAACCGTCTCGCTCATGCCGTGCGCGGGTGGAAGGTTATAACCAACGATTTCGCCTGTTTCGAAATCCTTGCGGAGCAGCGCCGAGAACATCGCGCCGACGACGCCGCCCATCACCGGAGGGCCCATGGGCTGCGGGTTCATCGAGCAATACCAGCCGCGCTTGTAGGGCCGGCCCTGGTCGGCATCGGCGATGCGCGGCATGTCACCGGGAGGGCCGAGCGGCGTGATCTCGATGCCCTCGCCCGGCGCGGCCATGTCCATCGTCCAGCGCTGGAAGCCGCCGGTCAGATTCTGGGCGGGTATGTTGATACCCGAATCCGCCTGGATGAACGGGAAGGCAATGGTATCCGTGATGTGGTGATCCATATGGACCTTGCCGTCCGGCGTCTCGAAGGCATTCATCATGTGGAAGCTGGAGGCGCCCTTCGGCCCCTTGAACCAGCGCATCTCCGAAACGTCGCCGTAACGCGGCATGATGCCGACATGATATTCAAGGTCCTGATGGTGGACCCAGTGCGGCCCCTTGGCCTTGACGCGCTCCAGATCCGAACTGGTCGGCTGGAGCGGGAAGATCGCGTAATGCTCGGTCATGACGAAATCGTGGACAAGACTGCAAAACGGCGCCTCGAACCACTGCTCCCTGACCAGCTTGCCGTCCTTGTCCGTCCACCAATAGGCCATGGTGTTGGAGCACAGACCGTCCGCTTCATAGCCGTAGACGAACATTTCCTTCGTCTCCGGGTCGATGCGAACGTGCGCGGTCATCGTCTGCGACTTGAGCGCGCCGCCGAAATCATAGGAGCCGATCGTCTCCAGCGTGTGCGGATCGACGAGCTGACCCGGTCCGTCCTCCTTGGTCATGATGAGCTTGCCGGCATGGAACACCGGCGTGGTGTTGGAAACGGTGCCGATGACACCCTCGGCCGCCGGATCGTTGGTGTAGGGATTGCGGTAGCGGCCGAACAGGCGGCGGCCGGCGGCGTGCTCCGCCTTCCAGCGCGGGGTCTGGACGAATTTAATATCGTAATCGACCGTGCCATCCTCGTTGAACAGCAGGCGGCAGACCATGCCGTCATCGGAGAGCGCCGTATCCGGCTGGAAGAAGGGCGGGAACTGCGGGTCCGGCACGGCGCGGAAGAAGGCCCCTCGCACATCCGCCGGGATCGCGCCCTCGGACGCCCTGAGGCCCTTGATCGAAACTTCCTGGCCGACCGGCTTGTTGAGACCGGTATAGTCCGGGGTCGCGGGAAATGACATTGACACTCTCCAGATTATCGTCTGCCCCGTTTCTGGGCGGTCCGGACCCCGTTGCCTATGACTCAGATCAACTTTCTTCTGACCAATATAGACGCATCGGATTGGTCACGAGCAGCTTGCGCTGAAGCTCGGCGGTGGGCGCGATCCGCGGGATCATATCGACAATCAGCCCGTCGTCCGAGATCGCGTCCTGCATGGTGGGGTGCGGCCAGTCGGTGCCCCAGATGACTCTGTCCGGATAATCGGCAACCAGCGGCGCGACCGAGCGGGCGAAATCGTCCCATGGCGGGCCGGCGGGGTCGAGCCGGTCCGGGCAGGTCGCCTTGAACCAGATGTCCTCGCGGCTGTCGAGCAGACGGCGGAAGGCTTTCATGTCCGCACCGTCCGGTCCCTGCGTCACGTCCGGGCGGCCCATATGGTCGATGACCAGCGGCACGGGGATCGCGTCGATGAACGGACGCAGTTCCTCCAGAATATTCGCCTCGAAATAGAGGACGACATGCCAACCCTTGGGCAGGCGTTTGGCGACCTCGATGAATTGATCCTTGGGCGCATGCTCGACGAGGCGCTTGATGAAGTTGAAGCGGATGCCGCGCATCCCGCCTTCGTGCAGCGTGTGCAACTCCGCCTCGCCGATCGCCGGATCGACCACGGCTACGCCGCGCGCCTTGCCCTTCGCCATGGCGATGGCGTTCAGCGTGGCGGCATTATCCGTGCCGTGGCAGCTCGCCTGCACGATGACGTTGCGCGAGAAGCCGAGATGATCGCGCAGGGCGAGCAGCATGTCCGGCCCCGCATCGCGCGGCAGATATTTCGCCTTGGGGCTGAACGGGAACTGCGCCATCGGCCCGAAGACGTGGCAATGCGCGTCCACCGCGCCGGGGGGCGGCGTGAAACGCGGCTTCGACGGCGCGCTGTGCCAGGAGAGAATGCGATCTTCGTTGGCGGTGCTCACAGGACGAATACCTCCCCATCCATCAGTTTGCGCGCGGTGCGCAGCATGGCGGCGGTGACGACCGCGCCACTCTCATCGGTTTCCAATACGCAGGTGGTTTCGCCGGTCGGATGCTCGACCGAGAGAACCTTGCGGCGCCCATCGGGAACCACCGCCACCTCGGCGGCGGGCGAGCCGGGCACGAGGCAGGCGGTCGCCACGCTCACCGCGCCGAGCACGCCAATGGAGGCATGGGCGCGGTGCGGGATGAAGCTGCGCACGCAGACCGCTCCGCCATCTTTCGGCGGCGCGACCAGCATCATCTTGGGCACCGACTTTTCCTTGACGTCGCCCAGGTTCATGCGCTCGCCCACGGCCAGACGGATCGCCTCGATGCGGGCCTTCAGCTCGGTGTTGCCGTCCAGGCTCCCGCGGTCCTCATAGCCGGTGATGCCGACATCGGCCGCCTTCATGACCACGCAGGGCATGCCGTTGTCGATCAACGTGACCCTGACACCGTTCACCTCCTCGACCGCATTGCCGGTGGGGAGCAGCGCGCCACAGGACGAGCCGGCGGTATCGCGGAACTCCAGCGGGACCGGCGCGTGGGTGCCGGGCACACCGTCGATCTTCGCGTCGCCCACATAAGTGACCTTGCCGCCCGGCGTCTGCACCGTGGCGACCGCGATCTGGCCGGTGTTCTGCATGAAGATGACCACGCGCGTCTCGCCGTCCTGCGCGGCGACGAGGCCGCGCTCGATGGCGAACGGGCCGACACCGGCGAGGATATTGCCGCAGTTCTGCGCATCGGTGACGATCGCCTGATCGACGAACACCTGGAGGAACAGATAGTCGACATCGCAGCCCTCATGCTGCGACCTGCTGACCACGGCGACCTTGCTGGTCAGCGGATCGGCACCGCCCATCCCGTCGATCTGGCGCGGATCGGGCGAGCCCATCACGCCGAGCAGGAAGGCATCGCGCGCGGCGGTATCGGCCGGCAGATCCCCGGCAAGGAAATAGCCGCCCTTGGATGTGCCGCCGCGCATCCACATGCAGCGCGCGGCCTTAGACATATTTCAGGCCTTCCTTCTCCAGCCGCTCGCGCATCTTGTACATGTCCAGCCCGAGCACACCGCTGGCGAGCTTGGCGCGCTTGTCGCCCTCGTTCGCCTCGCGCGCGCGGGCCTTCTCCAGCACCTCGGCCGCGCGAGCGCGGGGGACGACGCAGACGCCATCGTCATCGGCCACGATCACGTCGCCCGGATTGACTGCTGCATTGGCGCAGACCACCGGGACATTGACGCTGCCGAGCGTGTTCTTGACCGTGCCCTGCGCGTGGATGGCCTTGGACCAGACGGGGAACTGCATCTCGGTGAGATCGCGCACGTCGCGCACGCCGGCGTCGATGATGAGGCCGCGGCAGCCGCGCGCCTGCGCAGAGGTAGCGAGCAAGTCGCCGAAATAGCCGTCCTCGCACGGGCTGGTCGGGGCGAGCAGGAGAATGTCGCCGGCCTTCAATTGCTCGATGGCGACATGGACCATCCAGTTGTCGCCGGGGGGGGCGCTGATCGTCACCGCGCTGCCGGCGATGCGCGCGCCACGATAGATCGGCCGCATATAGGAGGCGAGCAGGCCGGTGCGGCCCTGCGCCTCGTGCACGGTCGCCACGCCGCAGGCGGCGAGCCCGTCGATCACCGCCGGATCGGCGCGCTCGATGTTCTGGACGACGACATTGGCCATTGCAGCTCTCCCTTGTTTCCACAGCGCGAAGGGGATGCGGATGACACGGCAGCCCCCAAATTATCACCAATCATAGTGACTCGCCCGCGCTCATCCACCCCTGCTCGCGCGCGAGGCAAGCGCGATCTTTGCACCGACCATAAGCTGCTGCTAAGTCTGCGCGATGGAGTCTCCCCGCCAATCGCCCTGGTCGTTCAACCTGCGGCACCTCGGCGCCGTCGCCGCCGTGGTCAACCGGGGCAGCGTCTCGGCCGCCGCCGGCACCATCCACCTGACCCAGCCGGCGGTCACGCAGGCGATCGCCCGAGTCGAAGCGCTGCTGGCAGTGCAACTGTTCGAGCGGCGGACGGACGGGATGACGCCGCTGCCGCCCGCGCGGGCGCTGGCCGCGCGGGTCGAGCATGCCCTTGGGCTGATCGGCTCGCGTCGCGTCACCACCGCGCAGATGCGCGCCTTCCTCGCGGTGGCGGACAGCGGTAGCTACGCGGCAGCGGCGGCGCGCACGGGGCTCTCGCAACCGACGCTGCACCGGGCGCTAGGCGACCTCGCGCTGATCCTGCGGCGCCCGCTGGTCGAGCGACGCGGGCGCGGCATCGCCCTGACCGAGCCGGGCAAGCGCACCGCCCGCGCCTTCCGCCTCGCCCGCGCCGAGCTGGAGGCGGGGCTGACCGAGGCGCTGGGCGGCGCGGACAGCGGACCGGCGCGCATCACCATCGGCGCCATGCCGCTCTCCCGCGCGCGGGTGCTGCCGATGGCGCTCGCCCGCTTCAACGCCGCGCATCCCGAGGTGGAGATCATCATCGCCGAGGGCAGCTATGGCGAGTTGGCCGAGCCGCTGCGCGACGGCAGCATGGACTTCATGATCGGCGCGATGCGCGAGCCGGCACCGGCGCCGGACCTGGAACAGCGCGCCCTGTTCAGCGACCAGGCCATCGCCCTCGCCCGCGCCGGCCATCCGCTCGCCGCGGGGCTGCCGCGCGACCGCGAGCCGACGCTGCCATCGCTAGCCGATCTCGCCCGCTATCCGTGGATCGTCCCCTCCTCGGGGGCACCGCTGCGTGCCGGGTTCGAGGCGATGTTCAAGTCCGCCGGGCTCAACCCGCCGATCGTGCCGATCGAGTGCGGATCGGTGATGATTATCCGCGAGATCTTGATGCAGACCGATTTCCTCACCCTGCTCTCGCCCGATCAGGTGGCGGTGGAGCGCGAGGCGGGCTGGCTCGTCTCGCTCGGCCGGCCGCCGGGGCAACTCGCCCGCACCATCGGCATCACCACCCGCGCACAGTGGCGGCCCGGCCCGGCGCAGGCCGCCTTCATCGCCGAACTGAACAGGGCGGCGGCCGAACCATTCGCCTCACCTTATAGCATGGCGCGCGATCAAATTTGCGGTCCGCGCGCCGCCGGGGCAAAGGTTCAGGCATGAATGAGACGATTGCCCTGATTGGCTTTGGCGAGGCCGGACATACCTTTGCGGCAGCGGGCGGCTGGCGCGAGTCGGCGCGTGTTTTCGATATCAAGACGCAGGATGCGGCATCCGCCCCGGCGATGCGCGCGGCTTATGCCGAGCATGGCGTCACCGGCTGCGACACGCTGGCGCAGGCGCTGGCGGGCGCGGGGATCGTGCTGAGCCTCGTCACCGCCGACCAGACACCGGCTGCGGCACAGGCGGCGGCCGGCACCTTCCCGGCCGGGGCGCTGTTCTTCGATATGAACTCGGTCTCGCCCGGCGCCAAGCAGCGCAACGCGGCGGCGATCGAGGCGGCGGGCGGGCGCTATGTCGACGTGGCGGTGATGGCCCCGGTGCAGCCGGCGGCGCTCAATGTGCCGCTGCTGGTGAGCGGACCGCACGCCGAGGCGGGCGCGGAGGCGCTGCTCGCCATCGGCTTCACCAAGGTGACGATCTGCGGCGACCGGGTGGGCGCGGCCAGCGCGACCAAGATGGTCCGCTCGGTGATGATAAAGGGCATCGAGGCGCTGACCGCCGAGATGCTGCTCGCCGCGCAGACCGCCGGCGTGACCGATGCGGTGCTGAATTCGCTGGGCGGCGACTGGCGCCAGCGCGCGGACTATAATCTCGATCGGATGCTGGCCCACGGCCGGCGCCGCGCGGCCGAGATGGAGGAAGTGGTTGCGACGCTGGAGGAGCTGGGCATCGAGCCGCTGTTGACGCGCGGCACGGTGGTGCGCCAGCGCGCGATGGGCGAACTGCTCGCCGGCGACAGCGTGCCCGAGGATTTCGCGGCCAAGCTGGCGCTTTTGCACGAGCGCCACCCGGAGCTGAAGGACAAGGCGGCGGCCGAGCACGCCGCCTGAGGATTTGGATGAACGATGCCGGCGCCTGAAGCCGGCACGATGAGAGGTGACTCAATGACGCTGATTATCGACTGCCACGGCCACTATACGACGGCGCCCGAGCCGCACAACGAATGGCGCGAGGCCCAGAAAGCCGCGTTCAAGAATGGCGAGAAGGCGCCCGCCTATCCCGACATTCCCGACGACATGATCCGCGAGACGATCGAGAAGAACCAGCTCCGCCTCATCAAGGAGCGCGGCGCGGACATGACGATCTTCTCGCCCCGCGCCTCCGCCATGGCGCCCCATATCGGCGACCAGTCGGTCACGGTGCCGTGGGCGCGCGCCTGCAACGATCTGATCGCGCGCGTCGCCGGCCTGTTCCCGGAGACCTTCGCCGGCGTGTGCATGCTGCCGCAGTCGCAGGAAGCGGACATGACCAGCTCGATCGCCGAGCTGGAGCGCTGCGTCAACGAGCTGGGCTTCATCGGCTGCAACCTCAACCCGGACGCGAGCGGCGGCTTTTTCAAGCAGCCCCCGCTGACCGACCGCTACTGGTACCCCTTCTACGAGAAGATGGTGGAACTGGATGTGCCGGCGATGATCCACGTCTCCGGGAGCTGCAACCCCTCGCAGCACGCCACCGGCGCTTATTATCTCGCGGCCGACACCATCGCCTTCATGCAGCTCCTCCAGGGCAATCTCTTCGCCGATTTCCCGACGCTGCGCTTCATCATCCCGCACGGCGGCGGCGCGGTGCCCTATCACTGGGGCCGCTACCGGGGGCTGGCCGACATGCTCAAGCAGCCCAGCCTCGACGAGTTGCTGATGAACAACGTC
This sequence comes from Sphingobium sp. 66-54, assembly GCA_001899715.1. Taxonomy (GTDB): domain Bacteria; phylum Pseudomonadota; class Alphaproteobacteria; order Sphingomonadales; family Sphingomonadaceae; genus Sphingobium. The sequence continues at coordinate 90,122 of MKWI01000016.1, read as the reverse complement.
TATTTCGATACCTGCGTCTATCATCAGCCGGGCATCGACCTGCTGACAGACGTGATCGAGACCAAGAACATCCTGTTCGGCAGCGAGATGGTGGGCGCGGTGCGGGGCATCGACCCGACCACCGGCTTCTATTTCGACGATACCAAGCGCTACGTGGACGCCCTCGACATCACCGACGAGCAGCGCCACGCGATTTATGAGGGCAATGCGCGTCGCGTCTTCCCGAGGCTCGACGCCAAACTGAAGGAGCGAGGCCTATGAGCGGCCCCAAGGACATTCACGAATATCTCGCCGCGTTCGACGATATTCCCGGCACGCGCGTGTTCACCGCCAAGCGGGCACGCAAGGGCTATTGGCTTAACCAGTTCGCGATGAGCCTGATGAAGGCCGAGAATCGCGAGGCGTTCAAGGCCGACGAGTCCGGCTATCTGGACAAGTGGAACCTGACGCCCGCGCAGAAGGCCGCTGTTCTGGCACGCGACTATAATGCGATGATCGACGAGGGCGGCAACGTCTACTTCCTCTCCAAGCTGTTCTCCACCGACGGCAAGAGCTTCCAATATGCCGCCGGCTCGATGACCGGCATGACGCAGGAAGAATATGCCCAAATGATGCTGAAGGGCGGCCGTTCGCCCGAAGGCGTGCGCTCCATCAAGGGAGGCTACTGACATGGCACGCATTACCGCTGGCATCACGTCCAGCCACATTCCCGCGCTCGGCGCCGCCATCCAGACCGGCAAGACCGGCGACGACTATTGGGGCCCGGTGTTCCGCGGCTACCAGTGGGTGAAGGACTGGATCGCCAAGCCCGAGAACATGCCCGACGTGGTGATCCTGGTCTATAACGACCACGCCTCGGCGTTCGACATGAACATCATCCCCACCTTCGCCATCGGCTGCGCCGAGCGCTTCAAGCCGGCCGACGAAGGCTGGGGCCCGCGCCCGGTGCCGGACGTGATCGGCGACCCGGACCTTGCCTGGCACATCGCCCAGAGCCTGATCCTCGACGAATTCGACATGACCATCATGAACCAGATGGACGTCGACCATGGCTGCACCGTGCCGCTCTCGATGATGTTCGGCGAGCCCAAGGAATGGCCGTGCAAGGTCATTCCGCTGCCGGTCAACGTCGTCACCTATCCGCCGCCCTCGGGCAACCGCTGCTGGATGCTCGGCGAGGCGATCAAGCGCGCCGTCGAGAGCTATGAGGAGGACCTCAAGGTGCATATCTGGGGCACCGGCGGCATGAGCCACCAGCTCCAGGGCCCGCGTGCCGGCCTCATCAACGAGCAGTTCGACACGGCGTTCATGAACGACATCACCGCCAACCCCGAGCGCCTGCGCAAGATGCCGCACATCGAGTATCTGCGCGAATCCGGCTCGGAAGGCATCGAGCTGGTGATGTGGCTCATCATGCGCGGCGCGCTGGGCGAAAAGGCAAAGGAGCTACACCGCTTCTATCATATCCCCGCCTCCAACACCGCGCTCGGCCAATTGGTGCTCGAACCGGCCTAGACCTGGAAGCCCTCTCCCTTCCGGGGAGAGGGTTGAGAGAGGGATTGGCCGATCGCCCCGCGCTTTTGGCCTTTCCTCTCTATCGCTGCCCCCTCTCCCTAGCCCCTCTCCTCCCTCAAAGGGGGAGAGGGAGTAGAAAGGACCAGATATGAGAATTGCCCTCGCAGGCGCCGGCGCATTCGGCGAAAAGCATCTCGACGGCCTCAAGAATATCGACGGCGTCGAGATCGTCTCCATCATCAGCCGCAAGGCCGAGCAGGCCGCGCAGGTTGCCGAGAAATACGGTGCGAAACATAGCGGCACGGAACTCGACGAAGCGCTGGCGCGCGACGATGTCGACGCCGTCATCCTCTGCACCCCCACCCAGATGCACGCCAAGCAGGCCATCGCCTGCATGAACGCCGGCAAGCATGTGGAAGTGGAGATCCCGCTCGCCGATAGCTGGGCGGAGGCCGAGGCGGTGGCAAAGAAGCAGCAGGAGACTGGCCTGGTCTGCATGGTCGGCCACACCCGGCGCTTCAACCCGAGCCACCAGTATATCCACAACAAGATCGTGGCGGGCGAGCTGGCCATCCAGCAGATGGACGTGCAGACCTATTTCTTCCGCCGCAAGAACATGAACGCCAAGGGCGAGCCGCGCTCGTGGACCGACCACCTGCTCTGGCACCACGCCGCGCACACGGTGGATCTGTTCGCCTATCAGGCGGGCAAGATCGTCCAGGCCAATGCCGTCGAGGGGCCGATCCACCCCGAGCTGGGCATCGCGATGGACATGTCCATCCAGCTCAAGAGCGAGACGGGCGCGATCTGCACACTCTCCCTCTCGTTCAACAATGACGGGCCGCTCGGTACCTTCTTCCGCTACATCTGCGACAACGGCACCTGGATCGCCCGCTATGACGATCTGCTGACCGGCAAGGAAGAGCCGGTGGACCTGACCGGCGTTACCGTCTCCAACAACGGCATCGAGTTGCAGGACCGCGAGTTTATCGCCGCGATCCGCGAGGGCCGCGAGCCGAACAGCTCGGTCCACAAGGTGCTCGATTGCTACCGCGTGCTCGGCGAGCTGGAGACGCAGCTCAAGGGCTGAGCGACGCCACTAATCAACGAAAAGGGCCTTGCCGGAATGCCGGCAAGGCCCTTTTCGTTAGCGCCCTCGGTCGGCAAGGAGACCGAAAGCCGCCGTTCCGAGATCGGCGGCCCGCCGGGTTCAGCGACCGGCCTTGCCTTCCCCGGCGCCTGCCGGATCGAGCTTGTTGCGCGCAAGAAAGGCCGAAAGCAGGTCGGCGACCGCATGGTTATTGAGATCCGCGAACGGGATATGCGTGTTCCCGTGGAGCCCGGCATCGGGAAGGTTCAGGATTTCCGCATGACCGCCGCGCGCATTGACCAGAGCAACAAACTGTTTGCACAGGTCGCGAAACTGGGTCCAGCTTTCGGACTTGTCGATATTGTCGCCCCAGACGAACTGGATCGGGATCCTGGTCAGCCGATCGAACTCCTCGTCCGAAACATAGACCGGGCCGAATACCCCTTCCTTCAGCTGCGGCCCCTGCCCCTTCGGAAAAACATAGCCGGGGTTCTCGTAAGCGACGATGCCCTTGACGTTGCCGCTTTTCATCGCGGTAAGAAGCGCGCGAAAGCCACCGGCCGAATTTGTCACCAGCACCGTCGGCCCGATCCGATCCACCGCCACCGCAGCGGCATCGGTTTCAAGCTGGGCATTGCGCACCACGTCGAACTCAGCATAGCGGGCGCGCATGGCCTGCTCCAAAGCCTTGGGATCATCCTTGGGGAACTGGACCCCGTCGAACCATTCGCCAGCACGCGCACCGAAGCGCCAGGCAATGAAATTGCCCTGATCGCGCCCGACCCAGGGCTTGTAGTCATATTCCTCGCAGCCCCAGTTGGCGCGGCCCACGCGGGGGCCGTCCCATAGATAGACCGGGAAACCGCGCCTCAGAAAAATGCTCTGATAGCCTTCTCCGCCGTCCCAGCGATTCTGCCATACCGCCGCGCTGGAACTGTGCCACATGAAGAGCGAGACCGAGCGCGGGTTTTGCGGGATCTGATATTCGACATAGCCGTGATCGCAAGACAGTGTCGCATCGCCCTTACGCAAAACCGTGCCGCCAGCCGCAAAAGCGCCTTGCCGCAAAAGAACGATCGGAGCGTCAGATACAGGCGCCTGTGAGCCAGCAGGTTCGCTCGCGGCGACGCTGCCGCTCAAACCCGGCAGCGAGGCTCCCGCCACAACCGCCCCGCATGCAAGGGCCGCAAGTAGACGCCTCCGCCACCCGACAACCAAGCTCGTGCCAATCATCCTATGATCTCCCGTTTGCCAGAGCGAACAACCGAAACCGGTGGGCCGCCCCCTGCCGCCGCAACGCCGAGGCTCCGGCAACCTAAGCTGCCGGAGCCTCGTATCGTCTTGCTTCACCCGGTCAGAAAAGTTTCTTCAACTGAAGATACCATTGCCGCGGCGCACCGGGCTGGCCCTGGACGTTCGACTGCCCGGAATCCTGCAAGATGAAGAAGTTCTCATAAACCAACTTGTCGAACAGATTGGTCACGCCGGCCGCGATGGAGAAACCTTCGTCGGACAAGTTATAGGTCAACCGCGCATTGACCAGCGAGTAACCGGGCTGGTTCCAGGCCGTAGTTCGGGTGCTCGGCGCCCGGCTGCCCTGGTAGCTCCAGTCCACGCGCGGGGTAATCGTGCCGCCCAGCGGAGCGCCCTCGATGGTGTATTGCACACCAGCATTGGCGGTCCAGAACGGCTCGGGCTGGCGTGGGTTGATCGCCCGGTTGTCGACGTCTCGCGAGCTGAACTTGTGATAGCCCAGCGCGCCGTTGAGCACCAGACCGTCGATCGGCTCCGCCGTCGCTTCTGCCTCGAAACCCCAGATCGTGGCCGGCGTATTCAGATAGTAGCTGCGCGTGATGCACGAATAGCCGGGAACGCCGTCAGTGACTTCCTGTGCCGTGCGCGCCCGGCAGGTGGTCGATCCTGCGGGGCCTTCAGGCAAGGGGGTCAGCACGTTGTTACCGGCCGTAGGCTGGCCATCGGGACCGAGGAGAAGCTCTTGGCCGGTCAGCGCCTGCGGACGCTTGTTGAAGTCAGTGTAGAAGCCGGCGAGATTGAGGCGTAGCCGCCTGTCAAGCAGATCGAGCTTGGCGCCGAGTTCGTAGGCGATGTCCTCGTTGCCATCGAACTGCGCGATCTGGCTGGGCTGCTGCGGCCGCGGATTGAAACCCGGCAGCGTATAGCCCGTCGCCGCCGATGCGTAGAGCAGGATGTCGGGGCTCACCTCATAGTTCACGCCGGCCTTCCAGCTCAGCACCTGGTCCGCCGGTGTAACTTCGAACTCGATATCGGTCGGGTTGGGCGTGGTTTCGACGAGGTTGGACAGCGAGACGACCTTCTTGTCATCCGAGTAGCGCAGCCCACCCGTAAAGCTCAGGCCATTATCGAAAGGCCGGATGGTCGCATTGGCGTAGATGGCCTTGCTGGTCGGATCGAAGCTGTTGTTGAGATAGCGGATCAGACCGGACCGGGGCTGATCGACGACCGCGTGCTGGAAACCGTCTGCATCGAAATAAAACGCACCGACGATCCAGTCGATCCAGTCATGCTTGCCCGAGAGGCGCACTTCGCCGGTGAAATATTTGTTAGTGACCACGTTGGTGGTCATCTCGGTCATCAGCGGGGTACCGTCTTTCTGGTAGATGTGCGTCTCGTCGAGGGTCCGATAACCGGCGATCGCGGTGAGGTCGATGTCGCTGGTGAGGCCCACGACCAGCTTGGCCGAGACACCCCAGTTTGTGAGATCGCCCTTTGCCGGAAGCGTATGCCCGCCATGCGTAGGCGAGCCGTTATAGTAGCTGTGTCCGGGAATGACCGTGCCGGCGCCGATCGGGTCATTGTAGGTCTCGTAGGTCGTATAAGGATTACCCGTGATAAAGCGGGAATCGTAGGCAGCTCCGTAATAGGCAAACGAAGCGGTTTCATTCGGGGTGTTGAGCGCCGGATTGAGCGACAGCGTGGTATCGGCCGGATTTTGCGACTCGTCCCGGATATATTCGCCGGTGATCGTGAGGCGAACATTGCTCGCCGGTTCCCAGGCCAGGCTGCCGCGGACGGCTCGCACATCCTCACCGCCCAGGCGCCCGATCACGCAGTTATCAGGACTGAAGCGAGGATTGCTCGTGGTCGCGAGGTCATAGGGCGGGATATTGGCGGCCAATGCCGGCGTCCCACGGCGGTTCATCTCGCATACGAAATCAAGCATGCGCTGATAGCCCTGGCGCTTCTTGTAGGCGCCTGACACCATGACCGCGAGGTTCTCGCCCAACGGCATGTTGAAGCCGGCGCGCACATCGGTGCGCTGGAAGGCGCCCGTCGTCAGCTCGATATAGCCCGACTGCTCATCAAAACGCGGCTGCTTCGACACGATATTCACCGCGCCCGCCAGCGAGTTACGGCCGAAAAGCGTGCCCTGCGGTCCACGCAACACTTCTATATGGTCGATATCGAGCAGATCGAAGTTCGAGCCGAGCAGCGTCGGATAATAGATATCGTCGACATAATAGGCCACCACCGGGTCGTTACCGATGTTGGTGTCGGCCGCGCCGATGCCGCGGATGGAGGCGGAAACACCCGGACCGAAAGCGCCGTGGGTGCGGCGGAACTCGGCATTGGGCACCACCGCCGTGAGATCGGCCACCGACTTGAGGCCGCGCTCCTCCAGCGCGCCTGCCGTCACCGCGGTAATGGCGATCGGCGTGTCCTGCATATTGGTTGACTGGCGTGTGGCCGTGACCACGATATCGGCAATACCACGCTCGTCCTCAGCGGCGTCCTGCGCCATCGCCGGCAAAGCTCCGAGCGCCGCAATCGCAACGAGGCTCGCCGAAAGCAGACATCGCGTGCGCCGCGATCCCGTCCGCCCGATGCTATCTTCATTCCCCATTTTCTATCTCCCATTCTTTCAGATCTGCGCGGGCACAAACCCGCCAAATTTTATACAAGATATTGATCTATCTATATTATTTTTATATTTATTTCGCCAACGCCTCCGGCATCGGATACTCATCCGCGTTGGCGACGAGCCCCTCCCGCTTCGAGAAATCCACGCGCGGCGGGGCGAATACGTCGATCAGCCGACCCGGATCGGCGCCGATGTTGCGGCTGGTGTGAATGACGTTGGGCGGGATGATCAGCACCGAGGGGCTGTCCATCTCGACCGCCTCGTCCGCGCGCCAGGCGGCCATGTCCTTCGTCCACGGATAGCGCAGGTGGTGAACATAGGTACCGCCAATCGCCAGCGAGCCCTGCTCGAAATCGGTGTGCGAATGCGGGCTGAGTGCGGACGTGTCGCGCGGGACATTGCGCGGCGTCATCACGTTCACCATCAGGTTGGTCGAGCGGAACACGCGCATGTTGGTGCCCTCGCGTACATGGTCGGCCAGGCGATAGGTTCGCAGCCTGAAGCCGTCGACCGGATCGGGCCAGGGCACCAGCGGCGCGACATCGTCCGGCCGTGGCGCAAAGTCACGCGCATTGCCGGCGCGGGCAGCGAGGTCTTCGGCACGGTGGGAAAAGATGCGTACGATTGCGCCCTCGCCCGCCAGCGTGACGCTGCTCGCGCCCGGCGGCACGATGGTGAGACTGTCGGGCTCGATGGCGATCGTCTCACCCCCGGCGGTCACATGCGCCCCGACCTTATGGGTGACGATCATATATTCGTCGGGATTGTCGGCGCGGGCCAGCACGGTGCCGGCCGGCGCCTCGCTGACCACGGTGACGAAATTCGCCGCGCGGGCGATCCACGTTTTGGCGCCGGGGTCGATATCCGTCAGCGGGGCTTCCCGATAATGCCAGCAGCCCGACGCAGGGCGTGTTGGAACAGTCATTGCACTTGCCTTTCAGCACTCGCCACGCGGGCGGCGTTGTCCGCGACGGCGCGCGCACCCTGACGCAGCATGGATTGATCGGAACCGACGACGAACCAGTCGACGCCTTCCCGAGCGAATTGTCCGGCCTCCTCGGCCGAGCCGACGAACATGCCGACACGCTTGCGCGCGGCCAGCCCGGCCTCGATGATCCGATGCGTTGCCGCAACGACACGAGGCGCCACGATGTCCGTCTCGCCCAGCGACAGCGAGAGATCGGCACGGCCGATGAACAGGCCGTCCACCCCTTCGAGCGCGGCGATGGCGCCGGCATTCTCCACGCCTTCGCCGCTTTCGATCTGGCAGAGCAGCAGCGCTTCGTCGCCCTTGGCCAGCGCGGCGGCACGGCCGATACTGCCGTAGGAAGCGAAACGCGGCGAACTGGAATAACCGCGATTGCCTACCCCGAAACGCGCCGCGTCAACGATCGCGCGCGCCTCCTCCAGCGTATCCACATGCGGAACGACAAGGCCGGCGGCACCCACGTCGAGCGCGTTGAGGATGGTCGACGCCCGATGATCGGGAATCCGCACCAGCACGGGGAGACCGGCAGCCCGGCCCGCCATCACCATCACGTCGATTTCGCCACGCCCGAACGGCGCGTGCTCGGCATCGACCACCGCAAAATCGAGTCCGCTCGTTCCGAGAACCTCGATGATCTGCGGCGAGCAGGTCTTGACGAATGTGCCGAGCTGGATCGTCACTGGTCGATCCCCAGCAGGCGCGCGGCATTGCCCCCGACAAGGCGACGAATGATCTCATCGTCATAGCCCAGGTCCATGCACAGGCGGATCACCGAACGGAAGCCCGTGACCGGCGTGGGATTCTCGATCTGGCCGAGATCCGAGCCGAGGATCGTCTGGTGCGTGCCGCCGGCCTCGATCATCGCGCGGAGGTCTTCGGGCGTCCATTTCTTGAACCGCGATTCATCAATGAACATACACAGCGAATGCTCAAGGAAGGCGCCGCCTTCGGCCAGCTCGGTGATATCGCGCAGGGTCGCGTCGATCGTATAGGTCGGATGCTGCACCACGCGGCGCTTCACACCGCGCTTCTCAGCTTCCTCGAACAGCGGCCAAATCTCGGAAATGTGCAGATGCCCGGCGGACAGCACCGCGTCGAATTCGGCGATCTGGTCGAGGATTTCCTTGACGACATCCTTGAGCTTGCCGTCCTCGTCCACCACGGTGAGCATCTTGGCCGGCTTCATCGCCATCCGCGTCTTGAGCAGGTCCTTGGCGCGATTGTGCCGGATGTGGTTCGCGGCCGAAAAGGTCGGCATCCACACGAAGCGCGCGCCCAACTTCAGCCCATGATCCACCGCGTAGGGGTTGAGGCCGCCGGAGGTGTCATTGAGCGGCACGCCCGACAGGAGCTTGATATCGAGATGGCCATAATGGGCGCTGAGCAGCTCGGTTATCGGCGTGACCGAATAGAAATGATCCTTGAACAACAGGGCGGACATGCCGGCACCAGACGCCTCTTCCATCGCCTCAATATGATCCAGCATGCGCGGCATCACGGACGGCCCGCTGTGGCAATGCATGTCAATCGCACCGCGCAGCAGCGCGTCGACCCGCTGCTCGATATCAGAATGCACGGTGTTACCCGCCGATGGAGTTTCCATACCAATCTCCTAAAACCGCCCCGCTTGTGGCAAACGGGACTCCCTTAGGTGAAGAAGCCAATCCGCGCTTTCCGCCTCTCGGACAGTTCCGCCTTGCGGAAAGATGCGCGTCTCGATTTGAAAAGGAGCCGGCAGGCGCGACATGGTCCCGCCGGAAAAACGGGCGGCGGACGCCCCTTCGGGCGGAGACATGATGCCAAACGGCAAGACGATCATTTCCTGTGCGGTTACGGGCAATCTCGTGCGCCCGGAGCAGCATCCGGGCCTGCCCGTGACGCCCGAGCAGATCGCCCGCGCGGCAATCGACGCCGGCAGGGCCGGAGCTGCGATCGCCCATATTCATGTGCGCGAGCCGGACAGCGGCAGGCCGTCGATGCGGCTCGACCTATTTCGCGAGGTGGTGGAGCGGATAAGGGATTCGGGCTCGGATATCCTCATCAATCTCACCACCGGTGAAGGCGGCCGCTTCGCCCCTTCGGACGACGACCCGCGCGTCGCCGGTCCGGGGACGACGCTGCTCCACCCGCTCCGGCGGACCGAGCATGTGGTCGCGCTGAAGCCGGATCTGTGTTCGCTCGATTTCAACACGATGAATTCAGGGCCGCATGTCGTCATCAATACGCCGGCCAACATCCGCAAGATGGCCGCCGCGATCATCGAGGCGGGGGTCAAGCCCGAGCTCGAAGTGTTCGATTCCGGCGACATCCACATGGCCGGGGACATGATCGCCGAGGGGCTGCTGCCCGGTCGGCCGTTTTTCCAGATCGTCACGGGAGTCCGCTATGGTTGCGCCGCGACGCCCGAGACGATCGCCTATATGAAATCCATCCTCCCCGCCGGCGCGGCATGGTCGGCCTTCGGCATCGGACGTGAGGAATTTCCGGTGCTTGCCATTGCGAAATGCCTTGGCGGGCATGTCCGCGTGGGCATGGAGGATAATATCTATATTCGCCGCGGCGAACTGGTGCGCGATAATGCGCAGCTTGTCGAAAAGGCGGTTGCGTTGCTCGACATGCTGGGTGCGGAGCCGGCCAGCCCCGCCGAAGCCCGCGCCATTCTGGGACTGTGATATGCTGAACAAGGATGACATCGCCGCCCTCGTGGACCGGCTTGACGGCGCCGCCCGATCCGGCACGGCGACGCGCGCGCCCACGGTGCTGTATCCGGACCTGGCCCTGGCCGATGCCTACGCAGTGCAGGAGAGCTGGGCCGAACGGCATCGCGCGACCGGGCGCAGGGCAATCGGCTACAAGCTCGGTCTCACCACACCCGCCGCGCAGCAGGGGCTCGGGATCGACCGCCCGATTTACGGCGTGCTGTTCGACGACATGCGCCTTGCCGATGGCGGGACACTCGCGCTGGAGGGCCTGATCGCTCCGCGTGCGGAGCCCGAACTCGCCTTCGTCATGAAGGCCCCGCTCGCAGGCGACTGCACGGCGCAGAAGGCGCTCGCGGCGATCGACTATGCGGCTCCCGCGATGGAGATCATCGATAACCGCGTCTTCGCTCGCGATCCTGAAACAGGCCATGGCCGGCGCGCGCTGGACATCATCGCGGACGCCGGCGGTACATGCGCCTTCGTCATGAGCGAGACGGGTTTCGATCCACGCTCGCTCGATCTCGCGAAGATCGAGACAGTTTTCGCCGCAGGCGACGCGAAGGAGACGGGCCTGTTCTCCAACGTTTTCGGCAGCCCCGAAAACGCGCTGGTCCACCTCGCCCGAGAACTCGCTGGCCGCGGCGGCTCGATCCAGCCCGGCGACATAGTGCTGACGGGCTCACCGCTGAAGCCGGCCGCCCTCGCCCCCGGCGACGTGGTCACAGCCGATTTCGGTTCGCTGGGGGCGATCAGCTTATCAATCATGTGACAATCCGCGCCGACAAGGCCGGCAGGAGGGGACGAGGGATGAGGGTCAACACACTGGCGACATGCGCGTTGGGATTGCTCGCCGGGATGGCGCTGGCGCTGCCGGTCCAACCGGCCGTGGCACGCGATGCCGCAGCCGGAGTGAGCCGTCCCTACCGAATCGGCATCATCACTTACGCCAATCTCGGCCTGGAGAGCACCGTCAAGCGCGAGCTGGCGCGGCTCGGCCTGCGTGAAGGCACCGATGTCGTTTACGAAGCGCGCGAGGGCCGGCGCGACATGAAGGCAACGGAGCGCGGGGCGAGCGAACTCGTCGCCTGGAAGCCGGATCTCATCATCTCGCTGATGACCAACGCGCATGTCGCCGTGCAGGAGGCCACGAAGGACACGCACACGCCGGTGGTCTTCTGGTCGGCCGATCCATATGAGACAGGGATTATCAAGAGCTACAGCAAACCCGGCACCAACTTCACCGGGTTCACCAACGAGCCCTATCTCCAGGACGTGGAGTTGCGGCTGCTCAAGATGGCGATCCCCGGCATCAAGTGCGTGGGCCACCTCTACAACCACACTTACGCGCCGGCGGCGGGAACGGTGCGCAACCTTGTTCACGCAGGCACGCGCATGGGGGTGACGGTCACGCTCAACGAAGTGCTCCGCGAGGAAGAGATCGAACCCCAGATCGCGGCCATCGCGGCGCAAGGCTGCGGGGGATTCGTGGTCGGTCCCCACGAACTGCTGAACCACAACGGCGCCAAGATCGGCCAGCTCGCGCTCAAATACCACCTCGCCGCGGTGAGCATCCAGACCTCGATTACGGCCGGGGGCGGACTGGCGGCTTTCTCTCCCCCCTTCGAGCGCGGCTGGAAAGCGATGGCGCAGGTGATCGTGCGCATCCTGAAGGATGGCGAGGACCCGGCCAACATTCCGGTCGAACGCAGCTTCCGCAACCCACTGCGCCTCAACCTGAAGGCGGCGCACGAACTGGGCCTGTCCCTCCCGCCCGAACTCATCGACGAGGCTGACGAGTTGATCCAGTAGCGCGGGTGCAGGGCCGCCTCGGCACATTCCGATGGGTGGAACATTCGCCTGCGCCTCTTGCACCCCACGCGCGGCGCCCACATGCAGGTTCGCATCAGAACGGAGAGGATTGCAATGACGTTGATCAGCCGCGCGAGCGCACCGGACGAGGAACGGTGGCGCCTGTATAACCGCATCGCGTGGCGCATCCTGCCGCTGATCCTCGCCGGCTACACCATTGCCACGATCGACCGGATGAACGTGGCCTTCGCCAAATTGCAGATGGGCGACGACCTGGGGCTGAGCGCCACCATGTACGGCTTTGGCGCCGGCGTGTTCTTCGTCGGCTATTGCCTGTTCGAGATCCCCAGCAACATGATGCTGCACAAGGTGGGCGCGCGCGTGTGGCTTGCGCGCATCATGATTATGTGGGGCCTGCTTTCGGCCGCCACGATGTTCGTGACGACGCCCTTCCAATTCTATATGATCCGCTTTTTGCTGGGCGTGTCGGAGGCTGGCTTTTATCCCGGCGCGCTGCTGTTCCTGACCTACTGGTTCCCGCGTTTCGCACGAGGGCAGGCCATCTCCATCCTGCTGCTCGGGACCAGCCTGGCGGCGATCCTTGGCGGCCCTCTGGCCGGTACGATCATGGAGTTTCTCGACATGGCGGGCGGCCTGCGCGGCTGGCAGTGGCTGTTTCTGGTCGAAGGTCTGCCCGCGACCTTCCTCGGCATCGTCGTGCTGATAGTGCTGCGCAACCGGCCCAGCGACGCCAAGTGGCTCAATCCACGCGAGAAAGAGCTCGTCAACGCCGACCTCGCAGCGGACGGCGACCAACAGAGCGGTGGACGCAAGCGCTTTGGCGACGCGTTCCGCAACATCAATATCTGGTGCCTCGTCCTGGCCAATTTCTGCAATCTCTGCACGCTCTATGCGATCCAGTTCTGGCTCCCGACGATCATTCAGGACGTCAGCCAGACCGGTATTTTCGCGACGGGCATGATCGCCGCGGGGCTGGCGGTCATCCCGATGGCGGTGCTCATCCTGAATGCCCGCCATTCGGACAAGACCGGCGAGCGGCGATGGCACGCCGTCGGCGGCTTCTGCGCATCCTGCATCGCCTTGTCGTTGGCGGGTGCATTCAATAACAGCGCCTTCATCGTGCTGGGTGCGCTGGTGATCGCGCAATGCGGGGTGCAGATCGCGGCCACGTCGATCTTTTCGCTGCCGGCGACCTTCGTGGCGGGCGCCGCAGCGGCCGCCGGCTTCGCGCTGATTACCACCATCGGCAATTTCGCCGGCTATGCCAGCCCGTTCGTTATCGGCATCCTGAATGACGCCACCGGCAATTTCAGCGCGGCTTTCTTCGGCCTCGCCGCCATCGCGCTGGCGGGTGCGGCGACGATCCTCTCGATCCCGGCCCTGCGCAAATCGCCCGCCGAGCCATGATCGCGCGGCGCCCATTCCTCGGCGCGCTCCTCTCCTCCGGCGCTGCGGTTGCCGCCTCAGGGCGGCTGGCGGCAGCGCCCCTTCCCCTGGACGACGAGGCACGGTTGGGGCGGCTGCTTGCCGGACTCGACCGGACCGAGAGCCTACGCGCGGTGAAGAGATTGCAGGCCAGCTTCGCCCAATATGTCCATCACGGACTGTGGGACGAGATAGGCGCACTCTTCGCGGCGGACGGCACGCTTGCATGGGATGGCGCCGTGATGATGGGCCCACCGGCGATAGCTGCCCATCTGCGCAAGGCGATTGGGGGCGGCATGGATGGGCTGCCGGCCGGCACGGTCCACGCGCAATTACTGATGACCCCAGTGGTCACGCTGTCGCCTTCAGGTGAGCAGGCGCGCGGACGCTGGCATGAGGTTCGTATGGCGAGCGGGCCACACGCCTGGGCCGCCAGCCTGCTGACCGCCGATTATGCGCGCCTCGACGGGCGCTGGCGTATCACGCGGCTGGTCAATCACCCGATCTTTGCCGGACCGTTCGACACCGGCTGGCGCAATCTGAGCGATGATCTGCCAGTCATCCCTTATGCCTACACGCCGGATAGCGCGGGCCGTCCCGAGACCGGAGCCGATGCCGCGCCCCAGCCGACCGACCGGTTGAGTGAGGTCGGGCCTCGTCTGGCAGCGCTCGCGGCCGAAGATGCGGCGCGCAATTTGCAGCATATCTACGGCTATTACATCGACCGCAAGATGTGGGACGACGTGGCCGACCTGTTCGCGCCCGAGGGCGTGCTGACGATTGATGGCGTGGGCCGCTTTCAGGGCCGCGCCGCGATATTGCAGGCGCTCGAACGCGACGGACCAGCGGGGCTGCGCCACGGTGAGTTGAACGACCATCCGCAGTTCAACCTCACCGTGGAGATAGCACCATCGGGCGTGGAAGCGCGCGTGCGCGGGCTTGATCTCGGCATGACCGGCCGCAACGGCGGGGATGCAGCGTGGACCTTCACGACCTTCGACAATCGCTTCCTGAAGCGCGGTGACACATGGGCAATCGCGGGCATGCGCCTCTACCCGGACGCACGCGCAGACTATTACAAGGGGTGGGACGGCGGACAATCGGCAACAAGTCGCCGTATTGCGGCATTTCCGGTCAATCCCGCTAGTGGCATGGCGGTTCGCTATCCTGCTAATCTCGCCCCCGTTAGCCATCCATTCAACGGCGAAGCCATAGACGCTCGCCCCGGCGGAAGCATCGCTGAAGCCGAAACCGCCCTCGCCCGCGCCGCGGCGTTCGATGCAATCGAAAACATATCGAGCGCGCTGGGCCAGTATCTCAATGATTCCAGATGGTATGAGTTGAGCCGCCTGTTCACAGTCGATGGCTGGCGTAAATCACCGTCCGCCGGCTATTATCAGGGGCGCGACCGCATCTGGCAAATGCAGATGACCCGCAACGGTCCGCTACGCCGCCCACGGGCATTCATCCCGCTGCATTTGCGCATCCAGCCGGTCATCCATGTCGCGCCGGACGGTCGCAGCGCGAAGCTGCGCACCCGGCTACTCCAGTTCAACAGCGCGAATGCCCGCGAAGGCTCCATGACGGCGGGCATGTATGAGGACCAACTGGCGATCGAGGACGGCATCTGGCGCTTCAGCTTCGACGACATCGACCATATCTGGCTGACCGAAAGTTACGCGAAAGGGTGGGCACGATTGCCGGAGGGGGCTGGACAGGCGCTCTCCCGCTCCCCCGCCGCCTTGCTGCAAACGATGCCGCCCGACCGCCCCATCGAGGGGCGGGCTTATCCGCCCTTCCCGGCCATAGATCGCCTGTGGTTCCATTACCGTAACCCGGTAAGCGGCCGGACACCGCCCAATTTGTTGCCCTGACCGAGCCTTTTCGCGGGACCGTCAGAGCGCGGCGATGTAACCGCCATCGAGCGCGATGGTCGACCCATTGACGAACGCCCCGGCGCGTGAAGCAAGGAACACGCTGAGCCCCTCGATATCTTCCTCGGTGCCCGGCCGGCCGGCGGGAATATAGGTGGCGACGCTCTTCTTCACCGCCTCGGACGTCGTGTCGGTCAGGCGGGAGTGGAAAGGACCGGGCGCGATCGCGTTGACGCGGATATGCTCGGGGCCGAAGCGCTTGGCAAGCGACCGGGTGAGATGATGCACCGCCGCCTTGGACGCGCCGTAGGGATGCGCTTCCCAATTGGGGATGTGCAACCCGCCGATCGAACCGAGATTGATGATCCGCGCCGGAGATTCCGCGCTCGCCGCAGCTTTGATCTGCGGAAGGAGTTGCTGGGTCAGGAAGAAGACCGCCCCCAGGTTCACCCTCATCACCATGTTCCACGCGTCGATCATCATCTCCTCGATCGAGCCGCGCGCGTTGGCGCCGGCATTGTTCACCAGAATATCAAGCGCCCCCTCGCGTTCGGCGAAAGTAGCCGCCAGTGCGGCTGGCCCGCCCTCATCCCCCAAATCGGCAGCAAGGCCGTAACATTCGCCCAGTTCGGAGAGTTGCGCGGCGAATTCGTCGCTGCGCGCCTGGTCCCGCGACGCAATATAGGTCTTCACGCCCCGCCGCACGAAACCGCGCGCGATCATCAGACCGATGCCGCTGGTCCCACCCGTCACGAGCGCGACCTTGCCGCTGATGTCGAATAATGGATCGGTCGCCATTCTCTGCCTCCCTGTGCCGGATTTCCAGCCGGCCCAGTGTTACATCAGACCCGCAACATCAAATCGAAGACCAAAACTTTTCGTTACGCGGAATATCAATTCGGTGGAATGGTGTATGGGGCGCTGGCAGGTCTAGCGTGGACCGCAGAAGCAGAAACGCAGGGAGGGAGCCATGTTTGACGAGGCGGAGAACCAGGAGCCCTTATCAGGCCGGGACGAGACGAGGCGACATTCGATCCGGTCGGTGGAGCGGGCGATCGAGTTGCTGCAATCGCTCAACCGCCGCCCCATTTCGACGCTGCATGACCTCCATCTGGAAACCGGCCTGCCGAAGCCCTCTATCGTGCGGCTGCTGCGCACGCTGGAAGCCAAGGGCATGGTCGCGCAAAGCTCAAGCTACGGCACCTATCAACTCCTTAGCCACGTGAAGACGCTGAGCTGCGGTTTTCATCACGAACCCCTCATCATCGAGGTTGCCGATGAGATCATGGTCGAATTCACCAAGCGCGAGGGCTGGCCGCTCGCCCTCGCCCTCTTCGATGTCGACGCCATGATCGTGCGGGCGAGCACGATCCCTTATACCTCGCTTTCCCTGCTTCATTCTTCCCTCAACATGCGGCTGCCGATGACCAGCCGGGCGATGGGCCGCTGCTATCTCGCCCACTGCTCGCCGAACGAACGCCGGATCATTTTCGAGATCATCAAGCAGAGCGGCAACGAAGAGGATCGCCGCTGGTCCGACTGGCACAAGCTCGCGGAGCTTCTGCGCACGGCACGCAAGCAGGGCTATGCCACGCGCGACCGGACGATTGAACCGCGCTCCTCGACCATGGCCATTCCGGTCATGGGGAACGGGCGGGTCATCGCCTCGCTCGGTCTCACCTGGATCAGCGTGGCGATGACCGAAGCGCGCGCCGCCCAGCTTTATTATCCGATGCTAGTCGACATCGCGCAGCAAATCTCGGAAGCACTGGCGGAACGCGTGAAGAAAACCGGCACCCAGCCAACTCCGTCGCCCTTCCACGACCTCAAGCATCGCTATCTGCAACAAACCCAGCCCTTTCATTGAGCGCGGCAGCACAGACCGACACGCAAACCACGCCGACCATCCGGTTAACGGCAAAAAAGCCTTGTCGAAGGAATTCGGCAAGGCTTTCTTGTTATGGCCCCCTACCGCCAGTTTTCAGCGGTAGGCGGCGGCGCATCGCGCCACGGAGAGGAAGAGGTGATGATCTTGTCAGAGCAGTTGCACCGGGCACTGCTGGATTATGCCGCGATCGAGGCGGCTGTCTCGACCGCGACCCCCGACCGGGGCGACGAGGCCAAGCGCGCACTGCTGCGGGACCGCCGGCTGCTCGCCGAACAACTCGGCCAGCTCGGCCCGCTCATCGAGCAGGACGAAACGCTGGCTACGGACCCGGAGACGCAGCGCGAGATGAGCCACCTCTTCGCTGCGATGCGCTATGCCCTGGCGCTGCATCAGGCCGACTGGCCGGTGGTGCGCATCGACGAGGATCCGGTCGCCTATCACAGTTCCGCGCAGCATGTGCAGGTCAAGTCGGCCGCCTTCTGGCGCTGGTGCCGCGATCGGCTCGGCCTGGACGATGCCCCTGCTGCCCCGGAATACCATCGCCCCGGTTGATGGCCAGCCGGCTGCCGCACCAATCAACCGACAACGCCACGACAAACCGCCGCCGGGCACGGGCTCCGGTCGCACCCTGGGGGGAAACGACATGCCGATCGGCGCCGAGCTGGCGAACGCGCTGCGCGCCTTTGCCACGATCGAAAACGATATCATCACCTTCGGTCAGACGATGGATGCCAGCAAGGCGTCCGCCTTCGTCGAGCGGCGCCGGGAGATGGCTCACGAATTCGCCGTGCTGCGCAATGCGCTGGAGCAGGAGCCGTGGCTGGTCGACCGACCGGAGCGGATGACCGAAGCGCTGCGGCTGCTCTCCGCCTTCCGCGCTTCCAACTCGATCAATCAGGCGGAATGGCCCACTATCCGGGTACGCGACGACCCGGCGGCTTTCCGCATCGCCGCCCAGACGGTCGCCGCGGCCGCGCGTGATTTCTGGCGCTGGGTCGACCGCGAGTTGGGGCATATGCGCTGAGCAGCGGCACGATGCCGGCGGGGCGATGGCTCCCGCCCGCGTGGGAGCGCGGGCCGCAAGACTGGCCCGCCCACCGCCATTCAACCCATGCCCGCCCCAAAGCGACACTATCCCGCGTTTGCTGCGTTCACCTATCCGAGCAGGCGGTGCTCGGCATCATGGACAATCATCCGCTCACCCTCCGGCTGTCCGCGACTACGGCTCTGCTCGGCCTGAAGGACAATCCATCCTGAAGTTCATTTGTATGAAGTTGAACCAGCGCTCTTGTGCAGGCAGGAGCGCACGGCGGAAGATAACTGCTCCTGCGCCCCGGACTCCCGCCTGCGCGGGAGCACTGCATGGCTCAAACCGGTCGAACCAACTCTAGTAGCTCCGGCCGACCAGCACGCGCTCGACCGCCGGCTCGCCGGTGAACACGCAGATGCCGCTGGCCGGCGCGGCATCGAGCGGTACGTTGCGCAGGGTGAGCTTGTGGCTCTTGAGCCACTCCACCACCGCGTCGAGCGCCGGGCCGGTGGGTTTGGCCCATTCGACCTCGACCCAGCCGGGCTTATCGCCCACGAAGGCAGCGGCAAGCGCGGACCTATCGGTCACATCGCGGCGGATATTTGCGGCGAGACGCGCTGTGGCCTGCTCGTGCAGCGTGGCCTGGACACCGCGCAGCATCTCCGCCACGCCGGCGACGAAGGCGTCGCGCGACATCACCTCGCTCGCCAGCTTGCCAGCCTCGTTATAGAGCCGGTCACGGCGCAGCACGGAGACATTGCCGCCCGCGACATCACGCCCGCCAACCTCGACAATGACGGGCGCGCCCTTCTTGACCCAGCCCCAGCGCTTGGGCGCGGCCTTGATCGGCTTGCGATCAAACAGCACGCGCAGCGGCTCGTGAAACGCATCCACGCCGCCCAGCGCCCTGGCCAGATCCGCGCAATAAGCGAGGACCGCCTCGTCTTCCGGCGTGTCGCGCAGCATGGGCACGATGACGACCTGATGCGGCGCGATCATCGGCGGGCAGCGCAGGCCGTCATCATCGCCATGGACCATGATGACGCCGCCGATCAGGCGGGTGGAGACGCCCCAACTGGTGGTGTGGGCGAACTGCTGGCCGCCCTCCTGATCTTGATACCGGATGCCGGCCGCTTCGGCGAAGCCGGTGCCGAGATAATGCGAGGTGCCGGCTTGCAGCGCCTTGCCGTCCTGCATCATCGCCTCGATCGAATAAGTGGCGACGGCGCCGGGGAAGCGCTCATTCTCCGGTTTCTCGCCGGCGACGACCGGCATGGCCAGTTCGGTCTCGGCGAAATCGCGATACATCTCCAGCGCACGCATCGTCTCGGCGCGCGCGTCCGCCTCGTCGGCGTGGGCGGTGTGCCCCTCCTGCCAGAGGAACTCGCTGGTGCGCAAGAACATGCGGGTGCGCATCTCCCAGCGCACGACATTGGCCCACTGGTTGGTAAGCAATGGCAGGTCGCGCCAGCTCTGCACCCAGCGCGCCATCGCCTGGCCGATCACCGTCTCCGAGGTGGGACGCACGACCAACGGTTCCTCCAGCTTCGAGTCCGGGTCCGGCACCAGCTTGCCGTCGATACCGCGCAGGCGGTGATGGGTAACGACCGCCATCTCCTTGGCGAAGCCGTCGACATGATCGGCCTCCTTCTCGAAGAAGGATAGGGGGATGAACAGCGGGAAGTAGCAATTCTCGACGCCCGCCGCCTTGATGCGCGCGTCCATCAGCTTCTGGATCCGCTCCCAGATGCCGTAGCCCCACGGCCGGATGACCATGCAGCCGCGCACGCCGCTCTCCTCGGCAAGATCGGCCTCGCTGACGACGGCCTGATACCAGGCGGCGAAATCCTGCGCGCGGGTGACGGGAAGGGCGTGCTTGATCGTGGGGGTGCTCATGAGCCTCTGAAGTCTATCGGTGCCGACGTGCGCTTGCCTTAGCGGCGGTTGGGCGTGGGGGGAAGCGCTGTTGCTGCCGGAGAAGGGCCTGCTGGTTTCGTGTATGGCGTGTGCGCTCTCTCTTGGCGGTGCTCCTGCGAAGGTAGGAGCACAACGCTTTGTTTGTTGGTATCGCGCATCCGCCGCGCACGGCGCCGATGCTATTTCGACTTCGCTCTACACGAACGGAGATGTTTGCGATCGAGGTCAGCTCTGGAGGCGCCCCTCCCGTTGCGCCCCTCAGCCGCCCAGCTTGTCGATCTTGGCGGTGAGCGCGGCGAGCTGGGCCTTCAGCTCGGCGACCTCGTCGGCAGCGGCTTCAGCCTTGTCTGCGGCGGCCGGCTTGGCCGGGGTAGCGGGCTTGAATGCGCTCGCGGCAGCGCTCAGCATCTCCATGTTGCGCTTGGCGATATCCGCGAAGGGACCGCCGGTGAAGGCGCCCTGCATCGCCTCCTGAAACTGCTGCTGGTTCTTGCGAAACGCTTCCATGCTGGCTTCGAGATATTGCGGCACCATCGACTGCATGGAGTCGCCATAGAGTGAGATGAGCTGGCGGAGGAAATTGACCGGCAGCATGTTCTCGCCGCGCTGCTCCTCCTCCATGATGATCTGAGTGAGCACGCTGTGGGTGATGTCCTCGCCCGACTTGGCGTCGACCACGACGAAATCGCGCCCCTCGCGCGTCATTTGCGAGAGCAGCTCCAGCGTGATGTAGCTCGACGTTTCGGTGTCATAGAGTCGCCGGTTGGCATATTTCTTGATTACGATGGTTCCCGACTCGCCACCCGACTTAGACCGCGCCATGTGCTCTGCTCCTCCCCCAACGTCTGTTGCACCCGTGGGCCGCAGCATAACATCGACTCTTTCCGCGTCGCAACATGGGCCACGGCCGTTGCCGCTGTTTCTTTCCATTTTGTGGTCCGAAACGGCACAAGACAGCGATTTTCGGCGACGCGCTTTCGCCGGATTGCGCTGCTACCAGCTTGCCTCCCGGCCCACCGACCCCGCTCCACCACGAGTCGCCGTACGCGCCGGACGAGCCGCTTTGCTCACGCGAAACGGCACCGCACAAGATACTGGGAAGCCGGGCGCCGAAGAGCGTGCACCGGTGGTCCTCATCCCCTCACTCATCAATCCGCCGCGCATCCTCGACCTGACTGAAGACCGATCTTTGCTGCGCTTTTTGCTGCGCAATAATCATGACGCCTATGTGGTCGATTGGGGCGCGCCGACCGGAGACGACGCGCGGAGCGACCTCGCCGATCATGTCGAGCGGCTCCTGCTGCCGCTGCTCGCCAGGTTCGAACGGCCGCCGATCCTGGTCGGCTATTGCCTGGGCGGCACGCTCGCCATCGGCGCGGCAGCGCGCCTCGCGGCGTTGGGACGGCCGGTGCAGGGCGTCGCGACAATCGCCGCGCCATGGGATTTTTCGCATTATGACGCAGCATTGCGGGAGCAGGTCGCGACGATATGGCAGCAGGCCGAGCCGGGCTGCACCGCACTGGGGCTGGTGCCGATGGAGGTGTTCCAGACCGGCTTCTGGGCGCTCGACCCGGCCCGCACCATCGCCAAATATGCGCGCTTCGGCGAGATGGAGGCCGACACGCCCGCCTATCACGGCTTCATCGCGGTGGAAGATTGGGCCAATGAGGGCGCGCCGCTGACGCTGGAAAGCGGCCGCGACCTTGCACAGCGCTGCTACGCGCGCAATATGACGGGCAGCGGCCAATGGTCGATTCTGGGAACGCGCGTGGACCCGGCAGCGCTCACCTGCCCTACGCTCGCCATCGCCTCGACCAGCGACAGGATCGTTCCGGCCGCCGTCGCTCCGCCTGCGCGAGAGCGGATGGATTTGGCGCTGGGGCATGTCGGCATGATGATCGGCAGCCGCGCCGAGGACGGGCTGTGGAGAGGGCTGAGCGATTGGCTTTTACGCACCGGCGGCTGATGCTAGACGCCGGAGAGACCGATCATTACGGCGCGCCGACCGCTTGACGGCCACCGCCTTCACCAAGGGGACATGTCTTCCTATGACCGATATCGTCATCACTTCCGCCCAGCGCACCGCCGTCGGCAGCTTTCTCGGTGCGTTCGCGACCACGCCCGCGCATGAACTGGGGCGTATCGCCATCCTCGCCGCGCTGGAGAAAGCGGGCGTGGCGCCGGACGAGGTTTCCGAAGTGATCCTGGGCCAGGTGTTGACCGCTGCGCAGGGCCAGAACCCGGCGCGGCAGGCTGCAGTCAATGCCGGCATCCCCAGCGACCGCACCGCCGTGACCATCAACCAGGTCTGCGGATCGGGCCTGCGTGCGGTGGCGCTGGCCGCGCAGGCGATCAAGACCGGCGACGCGACGATCATGGTGGCCGGCGGTCAGGAGAGCATGTCGCTCTCCCCGCACGCGCAACTGCTGCGGCCGGGCACCAAGATGGGCAACCTCACCCTGATCGATACGATGGTGAACGATGGCCTGACCGACGCGTTCAATAATTACCACATGGGCATCACTGCCGAGAATCTGGCCGAACGCTACCAGATCACCCGCGAGGAGCAGGACGTTTTCGCCGCCGCCAGTCAGAACAAGGCCGAGGCGGCGCGCGCGGCGGGCCGGTTCGCCGATGAGATCGCGCCGGTGACGGTCAAGGGTCGCAAGGGCGACACCGTCGTCGACGCGGACGAATATATCCGCGCCGGCGCCACCGTCGAGGCGATGGCCAGCTTGCGACCGGCGTTCAAGAAGGACGGCACGGTGACGGCGGGCAACGCCAGCGGCCTCAACGATGGCGCGGCGGCGCTGGTGCTGATGAGCGCCGATGAGGCGGCCAGGCGTGGCGCACCGGTGCTGGCGCGGGTCGCGAGCTGGGCGACCTGCGGCGTCGATCCGTCGATCATGGGCATCGGCCCCGTACCGGCGAGCCGCCGCGCGCTGGAGAAAGCGGGCTGGACGGTCGGCGATCTCGACCTCATCGAGGCCAACGAGGCTTTTGCCGCGCAGGCTCTCGCGGTCGGCAAGGATATGGGCTGGAACCCGGAGATCGTGAATGTGAACGGCGGCGCCATTGCCATCGGCCACCCCATCGGCGCTTCGGGCGCGCGCATCCTCACCACGCTGCTCCACGAAATGGGCCGGCGCGACGCGAAGAAGGGCCTCGCGACCTTGTGCATCGGCGGCGGCATGGGAATTGCAGTGTGCGTGGAGCGCTGAGCGGGAACGGTTAGCGGCCGAGACGGTGCGGTGAACGCGCTCAGGCGCGCGCGAGGTTTCTGACATGCACATCGTCTTGTGCTCCTGCAAAGGCAGGAGCACAAGACGGCAAGGCACATTGGTTGAGCCTTGGACTCCTACCTTCGCAGGAGCACTGCCAGCTTCACTCGAAATCCGGGCCCGACACGGCCTTGGTGGATGGGGCTCCTCCCCCCTAACCTCCAAATAACGGCGTTCTTCAGCGCCAGATGCGGGCGTAGCGGCGGCCGAGCGTGGTCAGCAATTCATATTGCGAGAGGCCGGCCTGCGCGGCAGCCTTGGGGAGATCGAACTCCAGATCGAGCCAATCGCCCTCGCCAACCTCCGGCGCGGTACTGACGTCGATAGCGAGCAGATCCATCGAGACGCGGCCGAGCACGGGTAAGTGCGCACCTTCGTGCAGGGCGGCGCCAGTGCCGGAGAAGCCACGCAAATAGCCGTCCGCATAGCCGACATTGAGGATGGCGATCTCGCGGCGGCGCTCGGCTACATAAGTGGCGCCGTAACCCACCGACTGGCCGGGGCGGATGAAGCGACGTTGCAGCACCTGCGCGCGCGGATGCACGACCTGCCGGATATGTCCTGCCCCGTCCCCACGGGGAATGCCGCCGTAGAGGGCCAGCCCCGGCCGGGTAAGACCGAAAGCGAACTTCTCGCCCAGCAGGATGCCCGCGCTGTTAGCGAGGCTGAGGGTTTTGGCCCCGACGCCGGCGGCTGCCTGCCGGAAGCGGCGCAATTGTTCGCTGTTGAGGGGATGATCCTCATCCGCACAGGCGAGATGGCTCATCAGGGTCTCGATCCGCAAGCCGGCGAGCAGGTCCGGCCGCACGTCGCGAGTGGAGAGGCCGAGGCGGTTCATGCCGGTATCGACCATCACGTCGCAGGAGCCGCCATCAGCCTCCCTCCAACGTGCGATCTGCTCGGGCGAATTGAGCACCGGCCGGGCGCCGCTGGCGAGCGCGAAGGCCATGTCCTCCGGCCGCACTCCGTGCAGGACCGATAAAGCGGCGCCGTGCAGATGCGGCAACAACTCGGCCGCCTCCGCCCAGGTCGCGACGAAGAAGTCGCGGCAGCCAGCGGCCAGCAGATGCCTGGCGACCTCGACGGCGCCCAGCCCATAGCCGTTGGCCTTGACCGCCGCCCCGCAGCGCGCGGTGCCGTTCCGCCCGGCAAGCCATTGCCAGTTGGCCTTGAGCGCGGCGCTATCGAGATGGAGCGCCAGCGGCGCGGACGGGAGCTTGACCATATCCCGGCGGCGTTAGTGCATTTTGCACCGCAGTGGAACAGCTTGCCAACGCCGCTGGTCGCAAGGCGCTTCAGTCCGGTTGGGGGACCGCCTGATCCTTCTCCCACGAGCGGCCCGCGCCCCACAGGATGGCCGCCAGCGCGATGGCGACGACCGCCAGCGTATACCAGAGACCTGCATAGGGGTCGCCCGTCTTCGCCACGATGTAGCTGGCGATGAACGGCAGGAAACCCCCGAAATAGCCGGTGCCGATATGATAGGGGATGGAAAGCGAGCTGTAGCGCACCGCGGGCGGGAACATCTCGCTCAGCAGCGCGGCGACCGGCCCGTAGGTCATGCCCGAGAGAAAACTGAGCGCCACCACGCCGAGGAATACGACAAGGAGGTTACGCATCGGGGGCGTCTGCGGCGTGAGATTGTAGCCGGCTGCGACGATGGCCTGCTCCAGCGCCTCGCCCTGCGGATCGGCCACCGCTGCACCTCCGATGGTAACGCGCAGCCCCTCGCCCGGCGCGATGGTATAAGGCAGCCCCTTGGCGGTGAGCTGATCCAGCACGCGGCCGCAGGGTGTGGCCTGCTTGCTGGAGAAGGGATCATAATGGCAGCCCGTGCCGCTCACCACGATAGGCGCGCGCTCGGCGGTCTGCGCAAGGCCGGGATTGGCCTGCGAGCCGATCAGCCAGAAGATCGGCATCATCAGCACCAAGGTAAGCGCATAACCGATGCCGATAATCCGCCGGCGTCCCCACTTGTCCGACAGATGGCCGAACAGGATGAACCAGACCGAGCCGACCAGCGCGGCCGCCGCGACGACGATCTGCGCGGTGGTCGACTCCACCTTCAGCGGCCCTTGCAGGAAGGAGAGCACGGAGAACATCGCCGTGTACCAGATGACGGTCAGCCCCGCCGCGACGCCGAACAACGCGACGAACAACCGTCGCTTGTTGCCGGGATAGGTGAAGCTCTCGATGAAGGGATTGCGCGCCATCTCGCCCCGCGCGCGCATCTTCTCGAACACCGGGCTCTCGCGCAGTTGCAGGCGCATCCACACCGAGACCGCGAGCAGGATGATGGAAAGGATGAAGGGGATGCGCCAGCCCCACGATTCCCATGCCTGCGCGGTCATGCCACTCTTGACGCCGAGCACAACGAACAATGAGAGCACGAAGCCGCCCGAAACTGATGCCTGAATGAAGCTGGTATAAAAGCCGGACCGGCCGTCCGGTGCATGCTCGGCGACGTAGACGGCCGCGCCGCCATATTCGCCGCCAAGCGCAAGTCCCTGGCAGATGCGCAGCAGGATGATGAGGAGCGGCGCGGCAAGGCCGATCGTCTCGGCGGAGGGGACCATGCCCACGCCCGCCGTGGCGATGCCCATCAACGTGATGGTGATGAGGAAGGTATATTTGCGCCCCAACCGATCGCCCAGATAGCCGAATATGATGGCACCCAGCGGCCGGAAGCCGAAACCGACCGCGAAACCGGCCCAGGCGAGCAGGGTTTGCAGCGTCTCGCTGCCGGCTGGAAAGAAGGTTCGGCCGATGATGCCGCTGGCCGCAAGCGTTCCATAGATGAAGAAATCATACCATTCGAACAGTGTACCGGCCGACGATGCGCCGATCACCAGCGGGATCGACTGTTTGTCCGCATCGCCATTCGTGACCGATACGCCATCTGCCGCCATTGCACCCCCTCCTTATGGACTTGCGGACGCTGTAGGGAATTGGGGGCACGTTGTGAACACCCCCCACGTGGGAGGCATGGAGCGGCCCGCCGGGAATCCTTGTGCAGGAGCACGATGTCGGCGGGGCGGCAGACCCGGCTAGCGACGGAGGTTCGGGATAGACATGGCATCCAGCCGCCTCGCGTGGGGCTCTGGCCTAGCTTGGCGTCATCCTCAGCCGCCAACCGGGTCGTTACAGCGGGGCAGATGCTGAAACGAGTTCAGCAAGACAGTACGGGAAAGGCGCGTCCCGGCGAGACGACAGGAGGCCGCAGCCCCCTGCCATGGCAACGCTCACTCCGCCGCTTCCTCCAGATGACTGTGCGGCGCGGCCTGCATGGCGGCGATGCCGAGCTTGGCGAGTAGCGCACTGTCCTTGTCGTCGCCCGCATTGGGCGTAGTGAGCAGCTTGTCGCCGGTGAAGATGCTGTTGGCGCCAGCCATGAAGCACAGCGCCTGACACGTCTCGCTCATGCTCTCGCGGCCAGCGGAGAGGCGTACCATCGAAGCGGGCATGACGATGCGCGCCACCGCGACCGTGCGGACGAACTCGATCTCGTCGATCTTCGCCATTGGCGTGTCGGCCAGCATATCGCCCAGCACCGTGCCCTTGACCGGCACCAACGCGTTGATCGGCACGCTCTCCGGGTGCACCGGCAGCGTCGCAAGCGCATGGAGAAAGCCGACCCGGTCGCTGCGCGTCTCGCCCATACCGACGATACCGCCACAGCACACGTTGATGCCAGCCGACCGCACCGCGTCCAGCGTATCGAGGCGGTCCTGGAAAGTACGGGTCGAGATGACCTCCGCATATTTCTCCGGCGCGGTGTCGATATTATGGTTGTAATAGTCGAGCCCAGCCTCGGCCAGCATCTGCGCCTGATGGGGTGTCAGCATGCCCAGCGTCATGCATGTCTCCAGCCCCATGGCGCGCACGCCCTTCACCATCTCGATGAGCGCGGGCATATCGCGATCCTTGGGGTTGCGCCACGCCGCCCCCATGCAGAAACGACCCGAACCATGATCCTTGGCCTGCGCGGCGGACTGGAGCACGGCCTGTACGTCCATCAGCTTGGTCGCCTTGAGACCGGTCTCGGCATGGACGGACTGGTTGCAATAGCCGCAATCCTCCGGGCAGCCGCCGGTCTTGATCGAGAGCAGCGTGGAAAGCTGCACCTCATTATGCGGATGGTGCGCCCGGTGGATGGTCTGCGCCTCGTAGACAAGGTCCAGGAACGGCAGATCGAACAGCGCGGCGATCTCCTCGCGGGTCCAGTCTGTGCGCGTTTCTGTAGTCACGGGATCATCCTTCATTGATACGGGGTCCGGCCATGGACCGCATGGGATGCGCTGTGCATCAGGATGCCGGTCATGAAAACCCCGTGTGGCGGGAAGCCGTCACTGTTCATCTGGTGAAAATATGGAGCAATCATGCGGCGTGCCTCGTCAGGCCATCCGCATAAGCGCGCAGTGGCGCGGCGTAGCCGACGACATGGCGGCGCTGCTGTTCGCCCTCCGGTAGCGCGGGCAGCGCATCGGCGAGGCGACGCACCAGATCGGGCGCAAGTGTGCCGAGCGGCGCCAGCGCGACACCGATGGTGAAGATCATCGCCCGCGTCTTGGGCAGGCGGCGCAGCGTCTGCCGTTCACAGCGCACGAACAAGGTCTCGCCGGCATTGGCGGCCGTGACATGGGCGAAGCGGGTTGCGGGATCGTCCTCCGGCAGATAGCGCCATGCACTATCCGCGACGATGAACCAGTTGGCCCGGCCGAAAATGTCGCCCGGCGGCAGGATGTTGAAGAAATGATCGACCCCGGCGGCAAGCTGCTCGGCATAGCCGTGGATCGGCGCATGGATAGCGGTGAGCCCCTGCCCCATTTTCTCGTCCAGACGCCAATCGGTGGGGAATGCCACGGCCGCCGCCGTTAGCTGGTAAGGCGCACCCTCCTCGTCCGACTGGAGGATGCAGATATCTTCCCAATGCGCCCGCGCAATCTGTGCCAGCCCGCCGTCGATGCCGAGGAACGCCGCCAACTCATGCACGGCATCCGCCGCGCCGGGTTGCTCGCGGACCGCCTCGGGATGCGCATCAAAGGCGGCCGCGCGCGCCACCCGGTCGAAATCCGGCCACAGCCAGTCCACCTCCGCGACACGCCGCAGCCCCATGCGCAACGCGCCACCGCCCCGGCCGGCGCGTAGCAGCTCGGGCACGGTGAAACCGAGCCTCATGCCGCTGCCTCGCGCCGATCGGAGTCCATGGCTCAGACCTGGTCCAGCGCCTGCGCCAGATCGGCGATGATGTCGTCGATATGCTCGATGCCCACCGAGACACGGACGACATCGGGGCCGACATCGGCGAGGCGCAGACCCTCCTCATCAAGCTGGCGATGGGTGGTCGACGCCGGATGGATGATGAGGCTGCGCGTATCGCCGAGATTGGCGAGATGGCTGAACATCTCGACGTTGGAGACGAGCTTGATGCCCGCCTCGTAGCCGCCCTTGAGACCGAAGGTGAACACCGCGCCGCCCTTGCCGCCGAGATAGCGCTGGGCGAGCGCGTGATATTCGTCGTCCGGCAAACCAGCATAGCGCACCCAGTCGATCTTGGGGTGTTTTTGGAGCCACTGCGCCAGCGCCAGCGCATTGCTGCAATGCCGCTCCATGCGCAGCGCCAACGTTTCCATGCCGGTGAGGGTGAGGAAGGCATTCATCGGCGCCATCGCCGGACCGAGATCGCGCAGGCCGAGTGCACGAGCAGCGAGGATGAAGGCGAGATTACCGAACGCCTCGGTAAAGACCTTGCCGTGATAGGACGGATTGGGTTCGCTGAGATAGGGGTAGTTACCCGACTTCGCCCAATCGAACGTGCCGGCATCCACGATCACGCCGCCGACGGAATTGCCGTGGCCGTTGAGGAACTTGGTGACGGAATGCACGACGATATCCGCGCCATACTCGATCGGCCGGCAGAGCACGGGGGTCGCGAGCGTATTGTCGACCATCAGCGGCACGCCAGCGGCATGGGCAACCTTGGCGATCGCCTCGATATCCTGCACGACCACGCCCGGATTAGCGAGGCTCTCGATGAACACGCAGCGCGTCTTCTCGGTGATCGCAGCCGCAACATTATCCGGGTTGCTGGTATCGACGAAGGTGGAACCCCAGCTCATCTTCTTGAAGCTGTGGCCGATCTGATTGAGCGAACCGCCATAGAGCTTGTTGGCCGCGACGATATGGCAATTGGCTTCCATCATGGTGTGAAAGGCGAGGAACTGGGCACTATGACCGGAGGCGACGGCCAGCGCGGCGGCGCCCCCTTCCAGCGCGGCGATCTTGCCTTCCAGCGCAGCCCAGGTGGGGTTCATGATGCGGGTGTAGATGTTGCCCGGTATCTCCAGGTTGAACAGGCCGGCGGCGTGATCGACATCGTCGAACGCATAAGAGGTCGTCTGGTAGATCGGCGTGATCCGCGCCTTGGTGGTCGGGTCCACCTCGGTTCCGGCCTGAACGGCGAGCGTGTCGATCTTCTGTGTCACCCATGATCTCCTAATCGTCTGTTGCGCCCCAGGCGCATCGGTGAATGGCTGGCTACTGGCCGAACAGGCACGCCCCGTCCCCGGAGCAGCATCAGGAACGGAAACGCCCGACCCGTGGATAACCCGCGGGCCGGCTTATAATCCTGCGGCGGAACGCCGCCGACAATGCCTTTGATGGCCGCACGGCCTCGCGGGCGCAAGAGCCTGATCGCTCTCATCACTGCCTTGCGACAGCCGGTTGCCGGGATTGGCTCCGCTGGTCACTGGCCCTTGAACGCAGGCGCGCGCTTCTGGACGAAAGCGGTGACCCCCTCACGGAAATCCGCCGTGCGACCGGCGCGGGTCTGGTTGCCCGCCTCGATCGCCATGGTGTCGGCCAGGGGCGCATCGAGTGCGGCGGCAACCTGCTTGCGGATAAGACCGATGGCGACGGTCGGCCCACACGCCAGCCGGCGGGCGATGGCCTGCGCGTCTGTGGCCAGCGCGTCGTCCGCCACCATGCGGGCGACGAGGCCGGCGGCTTTCGCTTCATCCGCGCTCATCGCCTCGCCGAGCAGCGCCATCTCCAGCGTGCGGGCACGGCCGGCACTGCGGGCGATCAGCCAGGTCGCGCCGGCATCCGGCACCAGCCCGATATTGACGAAGCCGAGCTGGAGATAGGCCGAGCGCGCCATCAGCACGATATCGCCGGCGAGCGCCAGCGCCACGCCCGCGCCTACAGCGGGGCCGTTGACCGCGCTCACCACCGGGATCTCCAACCCGGCCAGCCGCGTGAACAGCGGATGGTAGAATTGCTCCAGTGTCTCGCCGAGATTGGGGCTGACGCCGCCATCCCCGGCCAGATCTGCACCGGAGCAGAAGGCTCGCCCAGCACCAGTGAGCAGCACTGCCCGCGCGCCAGCCACGACGCCTTTGTCGAGCGCCTCGGTGAGTGCGGCGAGCAGCGCGGTGGAAAGCGCATTCAGTCGCTCGGGCCGATTGAGCGTGAGGGTGAGGACGCCGTCTTCCAGCGCGATGAGGAGGATGGGGGGCGTCACAGCAGCTCCACCGCCATGGCCGTGGCTTCGCCGCCGCCGATACAGAGCGAGGCGATACCGCGTGTGCTGCCGGTGCGCTGGAGGGCCGCGAGCAGCGTCGTAACGATCCGCGCGCCCGAAGCGCCGATAGGGTGGCCGAGCGCGGTCGCGCCGCCGTGGATATTCACCTTCTCGTGCGGAATGGCCAGATCGCGCATTGCCGCCATGGTGACGACGGCGAACGCCTCGTTGATCTCGAACAGGTCGACATCGGCAACGGTCCAGCCGGTTTTGGCCAGTAGCGCCTCGATCGCCCCGACTGGCGCAGTGGTGAATTGCGCCGGTTCACGAGCATGGGCCGTGTGGCCGACGATCCGCGCGACCGGCTTGAGCCCGCGCGCGTCCGCGAGCGAGGCGCGCGCCAGAACCAGCGCCGCCGCGCCGTCCGAAATGGAGCTGGCATTGGCGGCAGTGATTGTGCCGTCCCTGGCGAAAGCCGGACGCAGCGAAGGAATTCGGGAAGCGTCGCCCTTGCGCGGCTGATCATCCTGCGCGACCGTCTCGGTTCCCTTGCGGGTCGCGATCTCCACCGGCACGATCTCGCTGTCGAACCAGCCGTTCGCCTGCGCCGCCTGCGCACGGGTAAGCGATTCGATAGCGTAGGCATCCTGCGCCTCACGGGTGAATTGATAGGCTTGCGCCGTGGCCTCAGCGAACACGCCCATCGCCTTGCCCGGCTCATAGGCATCCTCCAGCCCATCGAGCATCATATGGTCATAGACGGTATCATGGCCGATGCGGGCGCCAGCGCGGTGTTTCTTCAGGAGATAGGGCGCATTGGACATACTCTCCATGCCGCCCGCGACGATGACCCCGGCCGATCCGGCCGCGATGGCGTCCGCCGCCATCATCGCTGCCATCATGCCGCTACCGCACATCTTGTTGATCGTCACGGCTTCCACGGCATCGGGCAAGTCTGCCCCACGCGCCGCCTGCCGCGCCGGCGCCTGCCCCAGCCCGGCCGGCAGCACGCAGCCCATGTAGCAGCGCTCGACCAGCGCGGGATCGACCCCGGCGCGCGCCACTGCCGCCGCAACCGCCGTCGCTCCCAGTTGCGTCGCGCTGGCGCCGGAGAGGCTGCCCTGGAAGCCGCCCATCGGCGTGCGGGCGTAAGAAAGGATGAGAGTGGGATCGGTGGCCATGGTTACTCCCAAATCCGGAAAGGGCAGCGCCCCATGCGCGCTTGGCCTCATGCCGGGCGAGGCCTTGCAGCGGGTAGAGCGCCCTCCCCTGCGAAGCCTCGAAAGGAAAGGATATGGCTGCGTTTCCGCTTTGTCACGCGGATGATTTGCGAACTTGCGGAGTTGCGCGGGGGGATTTTGCGGATTAGCGGGATCTCGATATGGCGCGCGGCACCAGACTCTTCGCCGGACAGAAGGTCCGCCAGCTTCGCACGGACGCGCGGATGGATCAGGCGGCGATGGCGCGGCTGCTTGGTATCTCCATCTCCTACCTCTCGCAGCTCGAAAATGACGACCGGCCGCTGACCGCCAAGGTGAAGGCCGCGCTCGCCAGCGCATTCCCGCTCGACTGGTCCGCCTTCGACGAACGGCAGGAGGAGCAACTG
Source organism: Sphingobium sp. 66-54 (assembly GCA_001899715.1). Taxonomy (GTDB): domain Bacteria; phylum Pseudomonadota; class Alphaproteobacteria; order Sphingomonadales; family Sphingomonadaceae; genus Sphingobium. The sequence continues at coordinate 57,553 of MKWI01000016.1, read as the reverse complement.
CTCGGCGCGTTCAACTGGGCGCTCGCCAATCCCGGCCTCGGCTCGCCGCCGCCCGATCCGGCGCGGGCCGAGCGGCTGCACTTGCATTATCCCGATTTCGCGGCTCGCTATGTCGAGCTGCACCATGCACTGCGGCAGACGCAGGACCGGCTCGCCATGCTGGAGGAAGCCATTGCGGGCGAGGCGGCGCCGGCTGCGCGGACATCGTGGGAAACCGTGCGCGACTGGTTCCACGAGGCGGGCAACTATATCCACGCACTGGACGTGGCGGCGGAGGAGTTGTACGGGCGGATCGGCCTTGATGGTGCGGACAACGCGGCCATTCTCACACGCGCACTGGCGGAGCGGCACGGGTGCGAGGCGCGATTCAGCGAGACGGATGCGACGACGCTGCGGGCCTTCGATAGCGAGCGGCAGCGCCTCACCGTCAACGCCGCGCTGCCGCCGCCGAGCCGCAGCTTCCAGCTTGCCAACCAGCTCATGCAGTTCGAACTGGGCGCGGCCATAGCGCGGATCGTGGCGGAGGCGCGGCTGGCCGATCCGATCGCCGACCAGTTGCTGCTGCTCGGCCTCGCCAACTATGCGGCCGGAGCGCTGCTGATGCCTTATGGGGCCTTCCGGCAGACGGCGCGCGATCTGCGGCATGACATCGACCCGCTGGCGCGCGCCTTCGGCGTCAGTTTCGAGCAGGCGTGCCATCGGCTCTCGACCTTGCAGCGGCCGGGGCAGCGCGGCATCCCCTTCTTCTTCTGCCGGGTGGACATGGCCGGCAACATTACCAAGCGGCATAGCGCGACGCGGATGCAGTTCGCCCGCTTCGGCGGCGCATGCCCGCTGTGGGTCGTCCACGAGGCGGTGGCGATCCCCGACCGGATCGTCGTCCAGCTTGCCGAAATGCCGGACGGGGTGCGCTACGTCTCCATGGCCAAGGGGCTGGTGAAGCCCTCCGGCCGCTATGCCCGCGCGCCGCGCCGTTATGCGGTGGCGCTGGGCTGCGAGAGCGAGCACGCCGCCAACTTCGTCTACGCCGATGGGCTGCGCCTGACCGACGAGGCGGCGGCAACGCCGATCGGCATGTCCTGCCGGCTCTGCCCGCGCGCAAGCTGCGACCAGAGGGCCTTTCCGCCGCTCGACCGGCCGATCCACATCGAGCGCGGGCGGCGGGGGGTTGTGCCTTACGGGATTGGGTGAGCGCCGCTCCCATTGAGCCGTGCGGTGCTCCCGCGCAGGCAGGAGTCCAAGGCCCAAGGCCCAGCCGCAGTTCCTCGCCGCCCTGGGTTCCTGCCTGCGCAGGAACACGGTGGTTCTTAATCGCGCGACGATGCACCCTCCCCCTACCGCATCAGCACCAGTTCCTCGGCCATGCTCGGGTGCAGCGCGACCGTGGCGTCGAAATCCGCTTTGGTGAGGCCGGCCTTCACGGCGATGGCGGCGGCTTGCAGAATTTCCGGCGCGTCGGGGCTTATCATGTGGATGCCGACGACCTTGCCGCTGTCGCCATCGCAGACCAGCTTGTAGAGGCTGCGCTCGTTGCGGCCGGCGAGGACGTTCTTCATCGGCCGGAAGTCCGACGTGTAGATCTTCACCGAGCCAAGCTTGTTACGCGCTTCCGCCTCGGTCATCCCCACGGCGCCGATGGGCGGATGGCTGAACACCGCCGCCGGAATATTGTCATAATCCACCGTGCGCGGATTGCCGCCGAACACCGTGTCCGCAAACGCCTGCCCCTCGCGGATCGCGACGGGCGTCAGCTGCACGCGGTTGGTGACATCGCCCACCGCATAGATGCTCTCGACATTGGTGCGGTTGTTGGCATCGACCTTGATCGCGCCCCTCTCAATCTCCACGCCGGCTTTCTCCAGTCCCAGCCCGTCGATCTTGGGCGCGCGGCCGGTGGCGAACAGGACCGCATCGGTCGCGATCGGATCGCCGCTGCCGACATGGACGAGCAGGGAGCCATCCGCTTGCTTCTCGATCTTCTCCAGCGGCGCGTTGAAGCGGAAATGGATGCCCTTGGCGGTGGAGATTTGCAGCAGCCGGTCGCGGATCTGCTCGTCATAGCCGCGCAGGATCTGGTCGCCGCGCAGCACCATGGTCACGTCGCACGCGAACTCGTGGAAGATGCCGGCGAACTCGTTGGCGATGTAGCCGCCGCCAAAAATGACCCAGCGCTTCGGCATCGTCTCCAGATGAAACACCTCGTTGGAGGTGATGCCATGCTCCACGCCGGGCGCATCCGGGAGAGCCGGCCAGGCGCCGGTCGCGACGAGGATGGTGCGCGCGGTGATGCGCCGGCCGCCGGCGAGGCGCACCTCATGCGGCCCCTCGATGGTGGCGCGCTCGTGGATGATCGTCACCTTGTTGTTGTCGAGCGTCTGCGTGTAGAGCCCTTCGAGCCGTGTCACCTCGGCGATGACGTTGTCGCGCAGGGTCGGCCAGTCGAAGCGGCAATCGGCCGGCACGTCCCAGCCGAAGCGGCGGGCGTCCTTCAAATCCTCGGCGAAATGGGCGCCGTAAACGAGCAGCTTCTTGGGTACGCAGCCGCGAATGACGCAGGTGCCGCCGACCTTATATTCTTCCGCCACCGCCACGCGCGCGCCATGGCTGGCCGAGACCCGCGCCGCGCGCACGCCACCGGAGCCCGCGCCGATCACGAACAGGTCGAACTCATAGTCGCTCATGGGAAGCCCTCACCGCCGGATGATGATGTGAGGCGCATATGGAAGCGCGGAGGCGGTGGGGCAAAGCAATTTTGCTTGTGAGGCTGATCGGGTGAGGTTTGGGACGAGGGCTGAATGTTTGGCAAACGATCGTGCGTGCAGACGTAATATTCTTTCGAAAGTCTCGAAGGTCGCGGGGTGGAACGGAAAAAATTCGCTGTCTGGAGGGCCTCGGCGGAATGATGACGCGAGCAGGGTGAGAGGTCGTCATGACGGCGATGGTAGCATGAAGCCGGACGTGTAGGACAGGGCGCTGAGGGGCTGCCAAGGGGCGGGCGACAACGTTCTGGAGTTTGATGCGGGGGTCCTGCTTCCCGGAATTTCTCCTGAATGGAAGCAGGGATTCTGCCCGCGCAGGAGCACGGTATGGTTCAACCTTAAGCATATGCGCTCTGGTCACACGGCCAGCGGGATTGGTCCGCAGACCGATTGCTACGGGGGGACAGGAAGCGGGACCCCGGATCAAGTCCGGGGTGACGCTGGTGGGCGGAGTCCGGCTCTTTTTAGCCTGAAGGGCGGCTCTTTTTAGCCTGTTAGCCTGAGGGGGCTGCTTTTGGCCCGACCTGCGCCCTGCCCTACCCCAGCGCCCGGTCGATCAGCGCCATGGTGGAGGGGTCGAAGCCCTGGGCGCCGTCCGCCTCGATGGAGCGGGCGATCTCCTTGCCCAGTTCGACGCCGAACTGGTCGAAGCTGTTGATGGCCATCAGCACGCCGTTGGCGAAGGTGCGATGCTCGTAGAAGGCGATGAGCGCGCCGAGGGCGTGGGGCGTCAGCGCGTCGAGCAGAATATTGGTGGATGGGCGGTTGCCGGGATAGGCCCGCGCAGGGTCGGCGGGGTTCTCGCGGCCCTGCATCAGCGCGGCGCCTTGCGCGAAGCAATTGACCAGCAGCGTCTGGTGATGGGCGGGATCAAGCGTGTCGCCAGCCTCGGTGACGGCGAGGAATTCGACGGGCACGAGATGGGTGCCCTGATGGAGAAGCTGGAACACCGCGTGCTGCGCGTCCGTGCCGACGCCGCCCCAGGTGATCGGCGCGGTGGGGCCGTCCACCGGCTTGCCGTCGCGCGTTACGGACTTGCCGTTGCTCTCCATCTCAAGCTGCTGGAGATAGGAAGGGAGCAGCCGCAGCCGCTCGTCATAGGCGAACACCGCGCGGGTCTGGCAGAGGCGGATGCGGGCATAATATTGATCGACGAAGGCCGCCCGCACCGGGGCATTCTCCATGAGCGGCGCGTGGCGGAAATGGCGATCCATCGCCGCCGCGCCCTCCAGCAGCGCCTCATAATCGGCCCAGCCGAGCGCCAGCGCGGCGGGGAAACCGATGGAGGACCAGAGCGAGTAACGGCCGCCGACACTCTCCGAAAAACCGAGGATGCGCGTCTCGTCCACGCCCCATTCGATCGCCTTGTCCGGCGCGGCGGTGAGCGCGATCACCTGCCCATAGGGATCGTCGACGCCGCCTTGCGTCATCCAGGCGATGGCGCTGGCAGCGTTGAGCATGGTCTCGGTGGTGGTGAAAGTCTTGGAGGCGACGACGAGCAAGGTCTGCCGCGGATCGAACCGCGCCATGGCCTGCTCCAGCGCGCAGCCGTCGACATTGGAGACGATGGCGACATCGTAGCGGTCCGCATGGCGGGCGAGCGCATCGACGATCAGGTCCGGCCCCAGCGCCGAACCGCCGATGCCGACATGGAGGATGTGGCGGATATCGCCCAGTGCGCCGGCCTCGATCGCGTCGATCAGCGTGCGCATGCGCAGCTTGTGCTCGCGCGCGGCCGCGACGCTCGCCGCCGCACCCTCGCCGCGCTCGGCGCCGTGCTCGACAGCGCGGCCCTCGGTGACGTTGATCGGCTCGCCGGCGAACATCGCGGCGCGCATCGCGGTCAGTTCGGTTGCCTCGGCCAGATCGGCAAAGGCGGCCAGCGCGTCGGCGGTGAGGTGTGTCTTGGAGAAATCGAAGCGCAGGCCGCTCTCCTCGATGACGTGATGCGCCAGCCGGTCCGGCTCATCGGCGAACAAGGCGCGCAGATCGGGCATGGGCAGCGCCGCGAGGCGGCTCCAGCAGGCGGCGGTTCGGGCGGTGTCGGCCATATGGGTCCGGTCTCTCCTTCAAGCACGGAAGCGCCGCCATATCCAATCGGTGGCGGTTTTGCACGTGCGAAGGGCGGGCGAATCCCGTGCGTGCGGCTTGACGGGGCCGGCCGCCCTTCGCAAAGACGAAACGCGCCATCCCCGGCAACCGATCCAGCCAGAAAGCCATCGCTTCATGTCCACCAAATCCGAAACGCTGGATTTCCTGGCGTTTCTCGTGAAGCTGGTGCTGGTGGTGGCGCTGATCCGCAGCCTGCTGGTCTCGCCGTTCAACATCCCGTCCGAATCCATGCAGCCGCGACTGCTGATCGGCGACTATCTGCTCGTCTCGAAATGGCCCTATGGCTATTCGCGCTACAGCTTCCCCTTCCACCCGCCGCTGTTCGAAGGGCGCATCCCGGCGGGGCTGCCCGAGCGCGGCGATGTCGTCGTCTTCGCCTCGCCGCATAATCCGAAGGAGGACTGGATCAAGCGGGTAATCGGCCTGCCGGGCGACACGGTGCAGATGCGCGGCGGGGTGATCTACCTGAATGGCCGCGCGGTGCCCAAGCAGCGGATCGACGATCTGGTGATCCCGGTCACGGCCAATATGCTGGCGGCGGCACGGGACGGGCGCGAGATTTCCCCCTGCTTCCGCCCCGATTTCGAGGTAGCGGGCAAGGATGACGCGCGCTTCTGCCGCTATCCGCGCTACCGCGAGACGCTGCCCAACGGGAAAAGCTACGACGTGCTGGACCTGATCGAAACTTCGGCCGACAATACGGGCGCTTATGTGGTGCCGAAGGATCATCTGTTCGTGATGGGCGACAATCGCGACCGCAGTGCGGACAGCCGCATCGCGCCCGAAAATGGCGGCGTGGGCGCGCTGCCCGTCGACCACCTGATCGGCCGGGCGATGGTGAGCTTCTTCTCGACCGACGGCAGCGCCCAATGGCTGATGCCGTGGACGTGGTTCACCGCCACCCGCGCCGAACGGATCGGCGAAGGCTTTTGAGCGCGGCCGATCTCGACCGCTGGCTGAGCGCGCTGATTGGCGGCAAGCCGGGCCAGCCCTCGCTCTACACGCAGGCGCTCACCCATGGCAGCGCCAGCACCGAGCATTATGAGCGGCTGGAATTCCTCGGCGACCGGGTGCTGGGGCTGGTGATGGCGGAGTGGCTCTACAGGCGCTTCCCGGACGAGAAGGAGGGTCAGCTCTCGCGCCGGTTCAACCAACTCGTCGCCGGCGGCACCTGCGCCGATATCGCCCGCCAGATCGGCGTGCGGACGCATCTGCGGCTCGGCAAGCAGGCACGCGACGACGGCGCGGTGGACAGCGACAACGTGCTGGGCGACGTGATGGAATCGCTGATCGGCGCGGTCTATCTCGACAAGGGCATGGAGGCAGCGCGCGCCCTCATCCTGCGGCTGTGGGAAGGCGAGGTCGAGGGACAGGGCAGCGCACCCAAGCACCCCAAGTCCGCCTTGCAGGAATGGGCGGCCGCCAACAATCGCCGCCCGCCCGATTATGCGCTGATCGACCGCAGCGGGCCGCAGCATGCGCTGCGCTTTACGGTATCGGTCGTCATCAAGGGCGTGGGCGAGGCGCGCGGCGAAGGGGCCTCCAAGCAGGAGGCCGAGACGGCGGCGGCGGTGGCGCTGCTGGCGCAGGTGGCGGGGTGATGGCGGCATTGCCATGCACGATGGCAGGCATGAGGACCGGCCCGCGCGCATAACAGTTTGTGCTCCTGCACAGGCAGGAGCCCAGGACGGCAGGAGCGGCGGAGGGGCCGCGTATCACTGCCCGATTGAGATACATCCAGACGGAGATGATTTTGGCTAACGACAAGGCGACGAGCGGGGCTACGAGCGAGACGGCGGGCGGGCAGCAGCGGTGCGGGGTGGTGGCCGTGGTCGGCGCGCCCAACGCCGGCAAGTCGACGCTGGTCAACGCGCTCGTCGGCCAGAAGGTGGCGATCACCAGCCCCAAGGCGCAGACGACGCGGACTCGCGTGATGGGCATCGCCATCGCGGATGAAACGCAGATCGTGCTGGTCGATACGCCCGGCGTGTTCCAGCCCAACCGCCGGCTCGACCGGGCGATGGTGCAGGCGGCATGGGGCGGCGCGCAGGACGCGGACCTGATCGCGCTGGTCGTCGACGGGCGCGCCGGGCTGGGGCCGAAGATGGACCCTATCCTCGACGGGCTCGCCCAGCGGCGCGAGACCAGATGGCTGATCGTCAACAAGGTGGACATCGCCGCCAAGGACAAGCTGCTGGTGCTGACCGAGCGGCTGCACGAGCGGGTCGATTTCGCCGAAACGTGGTTCGTCAGCGCGCAATCCGGCGAGGGGCTGGCCGACCTCAAGGCCGCGATGGCTGCCGCCATGCCGGAGGGGCCATGGCACTTCCCGGAGGATCAGGTCTCCGACGCGACCGACCGGCTGCTCGCCGCCGAGATCACCCGCGAGCAGCTCTACCACCAGCTCCACGAGGAGCTGCCTTACCAGAGCGCCGTAGAAACCGAGCAGTATAAGGAGCGGCCGGACGGATCGGTGGAGATCCACCAGCAGATCCTCGTCGCACGGCCGACGCAGCGCGGCATCATCCTCGGCAAGGGCGGCCAACGCCTCAAGGAGATCGGTTCCAAAGCGCGGGCGGAGCTGGCGGCGCTGCTCGGCGTCAAGGTCCACCTCTACCTCCACGTCAAGGTGAAGGAAGGCTGGGACGAGGACCGCCACGTTTATCGCGATATCGGGCTGGATTGGGTGGAGTGAGGGCTGGCGGATGGGCCACCATGGCCCCTCCATAACCGTAAGGTGGCCAGTGGTTGACCCCGATACTTATGAACGCCGTACTTTGCTGCCCTGGGCTCCTGCCTGCGCAAGAGCACGGTGTTCACCGGGACATATCGTTCGCGGGAGCATAGCGTTTGGAGGGCGCGCATCGTCTCATCTGATCGGATGAATTGCGGCTGGACAGGCAAGGGACCGCAGGGCCGCCCGCCCCCTCGCAGCCGATCGGCCCTTTATCACCATGGCGGGCACCGCCGCTTGACCATGGGGTGACGAACGGGCAGCAGACGGGAAACGCCATCGAGAGAGGACCCATCATGAGCGACCGCCGCATCGTCACCATCGCCCCGACCGGGGGCATGTCGATGAAGACCGCCAACCCCAACCTGCCGACACAGCCGCAGGAAATCGCCGACGACGTCATCAAATGTTCGAAGGCGGGCGCGGCGATCGTGGCGGTGCATGCGCGCCGGCCGGACGATCAGGCGACGTGCAACCCGGATATCTACAGCGACATCAACACGCGCATCCGCGCGGGGTGCGATATCATCATCAATAACTCCACCGGCGGCGGCAACTCGGGCGACATGCTGGTCGAGCGCGGCGATGGCCTCTGGGAATCCAACTTCGACGAGCGGCTGCGCGGCTGCGACGGCATCGGCGCGGAAATGTGCACCTTCGACGGCGTAACGGTGGTGGACACGGTGGGCGACAAGGAAGTGGTGGTCATCACCCCGCCCTCGCGCTGCGAGACGCTGGTCAAGCGCATGGCCGACAAGGGCATCAAGCCGGAATGGGAAGTGTTCAGCCCCGAGCATATCTTGCAGGACGTGACGCGGCTGATCCAGAAGGGCTACGACAAGCCGCCTTATTACATCAACATGGTGCTGGGCGGCGACAAGGGCTTCCAGGGCGCCATGCCCTACAGCCATGACGTGCTGGACTTCATGATAAAGTGCCTGCCGCCGGAGTCGATCTGGTGCGTCTCCGGCATCGGCCCGGCGCAGCTCCCCGCCTCCATACAGGCGCTGCTGCTCGGCGGCCATGTGCGCGTGGGGCTGGAAGATAATCACTATTTCAGCCGGGGCGTGAAGGCGACCAACCTGATGCTCATCGAACGGCTGGTGCGGCAGATGGCCGACATGGGCATCGAGCCGATGGGTGCCGGCGAGGCGCGGGAGATGCTGGGGCTGAAGGCGCTTTGAGATAGGGCGGCGGAGGAGGCAGGACGCAGTGGGAGCTTCCTGCTTCAGCGTTCATCGTGCTTGCGGGGTCCGGTCCGCTGCGCGAGATGGATGCTGAAACATAGCTTGTGCTCCTGCGAAGGCAGGAGCACAAGGGTCCAACCGCAGTTCCCTATCGCCCTGGGCTCCTGCCTTCGCAGGAGCACAAGAGCGCGTTTAGGGAAAGCTGCGTAGAGGTGCCCCCTCCACCATGCGGCGAGCCGGGTGTCCCCCGAGCAAGACCGGGAGGATGGAGGTCAGTCGTCGGTCAGGGCGGCGACGAGCGCCTTGACCTTCTTCTGGCGCCACTGCGGCAGTGGGGCGATCAGCCAGTAGCCGCGACCGGGGCGCTCGGCGCCGACCGGGGCGACACGGCCCGCGGCGATGTCCGCGCGGGCGAGCAGTTCGGGCACGCAGGCGCGGCCGAAGCCATTGGCCGCCGCGTCGATGGCGAGGCCGGCATCGGCAACGCGCATCACCGCCTGCCCATCCTCGACCGGGCAGCCCGGCCAGGCGATGGGGGCATCGGCGCCCTTGCCGTCCGCTGCCTGCACGGTCACGAAATGCGGCGCGCCGAGCGGCACGCCCTCATGCTCGCCGGGGCCATCGTCGAGACGGATGGCGAGGTCCAGATTGGCCTCGGTGAAATCGAGCATCTCGTCCGCCGCGACGAGCAGGAACTGGAGATCGTCCGTCCCCACCGCGTAGCGCGCCAGCCGGGCACTCAGCCATTTGGCGGTGAAATCGCGCGGGGCGGCGATGGTGAGATGCTGCGAGCTTTGCCCGGCCTGAATGGCGCGGACCGACTCCTCCAGATCGAGAAAGGCGCTGCGCAGCGCAGGCAGGCCGGCCTCTGCCTCCGCCGTGAGTTCCAGCCCGCGCGGGGTACGGCGAAAGAGCACGACGCCGAGCATATCCTCCAGCGCGCGGATCTGCTGGCCGACGGCGGCCGGCGTCACCGCCAGCTCGTCCGCCGCGCGGGTGAAGGAGAGATGGCGCGCGGCGGCATCGAACACGCGCAGGCCGTTGAGCGGGAGATGGGTGCGCTTCATCCCGACACCGCCGGCGCCAGCAGGGCGAAGCGCGGGATGCGCACCTCGATCATGCCACCGCTGCCCTCCAGCATCATATAGCTGCCTTCCATCGCGCCGGTCGGCGTCGAGAGCGGGCAGCCGGAGACATAATCATAAGCCTCGCCCGGCTGGATGACCGGCTGCTCGCCGACCACGCCCTGCCCTTCCCGCTGGAACAGCGCGCCGCGCCCGTCCGAGATGGTCCATTTGCGGGTGAGGAGTTGCACCGGCCGGTCGCGGCCATTCTCGATGCGGATATGGTAGGCCCAGAACCATTTGCCCATGTCCGGCTCGGACTGCTCGGCGAGAAACGAGACAGAAACGCGCACGGTTACATCGTGCGTGGTTTCCGCATAGGGGAAGAAGGCGTGCATCATGGCGTTTCTCACGGGCTGACCGGGGCCGACCCTAGGACCTGTCCGCCCGCTCGGCAACGGGGCTGATCCGGCCCACGCGCCGATCACAGGCCAACGGCGGTCAGCGCCCGGTCGAGATCCTCTATGAGATCGTCCGGATCTTCAAGGCCGACATTGATGCGCAGCATGCCCTCCTCGACGCCCGCCTCGGCGCGGCCCTGCGGCCCCATATTGTGGTGGGTGCTGGAGGCCGGGTGGCAGAGCAGCGTCTTGGCGTCGCCGATATTGTTGGAAATGTCGATCAGTTCCAGCGCGTTGAGCAGCGCCATGGCCTGCTTGCGATCCTCCAGGATGAAGGAGAAGATCGGTCCGGCGGCCTTCATCTGGCTCATCGCCAACTCGTGCTGCGGATGGCTGGGCAGGCCGGGATGCAGGATGCGCGGCACCCGGCTCTCGACGAACTTGCCGACCTTCATCGCATTCTCGGACTGGCGGAAGGCGCGCAGGTGCAGCGTCTCCAGCCCCTTCAGCACCACCCAGGCATTGAACGGCGCGCAATTGGGCCCGGTGTTACGCTGGAACGGCAGCAGCACGTCGTTGATCCACTTCTCCGTGCCGCAGACGGCGCCGGCGAGCACGCGGCCCTGCCCATCCATCAGCTTGGTCGCGGAGTAGGCGACCACATCGGCCCCGAAATCGAGGCAGCGCTGGAGCGCGGGGGTCGCGAAGGCGTTATCGACCACGCTGGTGATGCCGTGCGCGCGGGCGACGCCGCAGACGTGGCGCAGATCGACGATGTCCATCGTCGGGTTGGCGGGCGTCTCGAAGAAAAACACCTTGGTGTTGGGCCGGATCGCCTTCTCCCACGCATCATTGTCGCGCGCGTCGACGATGGTGGACTCGACGCCGAAGCGCGGCAGCAGATGATCGGTCAGCCAGCGGCATGAGCCGAATGCGGCGCGCCCGCCGACGATATGATCGCCCGCGCTGAGCTGGGAGAGCAGCGCCGCCGTCATCGCCGCCATGCCGCTCGCCTGGACGCGGCATGCCTCGGCGCCGTCCATCAGCGCGATGCGCTCCTCCAGCATCGCCACGGTGGGGTTCTGGAGGCGCGAGTAGGTCATGCCCTTCTGCTCGCCGGCAAAGCGGGCAGCGACCGTCTCGGCACTATCGTAGGTGTAGCCGGAGTTGAGGAACAGCGCCTCGCTGGTCTCGCCATGCTCGGAGCGCCAGGTGCCGCCGCGAACGGCCTGGGTGGCGGGGCGCCAGCGGGAGGTAATGGAGCGATCTTGGCCGGTAGCGTTTTTCATGGCGCCGCTTCTAGTCGCTCGCCTTGCGCGGTCAATGCGCGGGGGTGTGGGAGGGCCGGTGCGCGGGGCCGCGTGCGCCTCTCATGCCGCGTCAATCGGGGCGTTTTTCGGGGATGCGATTTTTTCGCGAGGGGGCGCGGCGGCGGGTGCCGGTGGTGGCGGAGCGACGCCCAAGAGGGGCGACTCGGCTATCCGATGATGATGATGCACCGACAAACCGTGCCGTGTTCCTGCGGGGGGTGTCGCTCTGCGTCATCCAACCGCAGATAATCCGCTTCCGATTGCATCCGGCCATGCCCAACCTTGTGCGCCTGCGCAGGCAGGAGCCCATGGTTGCTATTGGGGACCCTAGAGCGCCGCCAACACCGCGTCGCCCATCGCCTGCGTGCCGAGTGTGCCGCCGAGGTCGGCTGAGCGGGCACCGCCGGCGAGCGCCCTGGCGACCGCCGCCTCGATGCGGTCGGCGGCCTGCGGCTGGCCGAGCGAGAAGCGCAGCATCATCGCGGCGGAGAGGATCGTCGCGAGCGGATTGGCCTTGCCCTGCCCGGCGATATCCGGCGCGGAACCGTGGATCGGCTCGTAGAGACCCTTGCCATTGGCATCGAGCGAGGCGGAGGCGAGCATGCCGATCGACCCGACGCACATGCTCGCCTGATCGGAGAGGATATCGCCGAACAGATTGCCGGTGACGATCACGTCGAACTGGCCGGGATCGCGCACGAGCTGCATCGCGGCGTTGTCCACATACATATGGCTGAGCGCCACGTCAGGATAGTCGGCGGCGACCTCGCTCACCACGTCGCGCCAGAGCTGGCTGGTCTCCAGCACATTGGCCTTGTCCACCGAGCAGAGCTTGCCGCGCCGGGCCTGCGCCGCGCGGAAAGCGCTGTGCGCGATGCGGCGCACCTCGGCCTCGTTGTAGGCCATGACGTCATAGCCCTCGCGCAGGCCATCGGCCGTCTTGCGCATGCCTTTCTCGCCGAAATAAACGTCGCCGTTCAGCTCGCGGACGATGAGCAGGTCGATGGCGCGGGCGACCTCCGGGCGCAGCGTGGAGGCGTCGGCCAGCTCGGCGAACATCTTCGCGGGGCGGAGGTTGGAGAACAGGGTGAGCGCCTTGCGCAGGCCGAGAATGGCCTGTTCGGGACGCAGGGAGCGCTCCAGAGCGTCGCAATCGGGGTCGCCGACCGCGCCGAACAGGATGGCATCGGCCCGCTCGGCGAGGGCGAGCGTCTCGGGCGGCAGCGGATGGCCCTTCGCCTTGTAGGCCACGCCGCCAACCAGCGCCTCCTCGAAGCGCAGATCGGGAATCGCCAGTGCATCGAGCACGCGCCGTGCCTGCGCGACGATCTCCGGGCCAATTCCATCACCCGCCAGAACCGCGACAAGCATCGCCTTACCCCTTCTTCAAATCTCTGATGGCGCGGACGCATATGGCCCACCGCGCGCTCACGCAACCGCTCTTTTGAGCCGATCGACCAGCCGCTCGCGGGCGGGCAGGATGTCCACACGGCGTTCCGGCAGCAGGGATTGCCGCACGAAATGGCCGGTGAGCGCGAGGCCGGCGAAGATATCCGGCCAGCCCGCCTCGCCGCCTTGGGTGAGGAAAGCGGGCAGCGGGAGCAACTTATGCTCATGCCCTGCCGCGCCCGCCGCACTCACCGCGCGGCCGGTGCGCGGGCTCACATAGGTCAGCCCGTCGCGCGCGCCGGTGGCGGCGCATTCGGCAAGGTCGAGCCCGAAGCCCAGCTCGGCGAGCAACAGCAGCTCGTAGCGCACGAGCGCCACCGCCCAACCGCGCGCGGCGGGGGCCGCCTCCACCGCATCGAGCACGGCGGCGAGCGTGGCGTGGACGGCGGGATACGGCGCGCCCTCGGGCAAGGCGGCGGCGGCGAGCGCGCAGGCCCAGTCGATAGCAGCGGCAGGCAGCGGCTCGGCGAGCAATGGGCCACGGCTATGCTCCAGCTCGACCGACAGGCTGGCCAGTTGCTCTGCGGTGCGCGCCCGGAAACTCGCCCGCACGATGTTGCCGGGGATCAGCACCGGCCGCAGCCGGCTGGACCGCCCGCCCGGCACATAGCCGGCGAGCAGGCCCGCCTCCTGCGTCAACGCCCGCACGATCGCGCCATGCTCGCCATGCGAGCGGACGGCGCAGACGATCGCGGAGGCGACGAGGCTGGTCATGGAGCGCTTCTAGGGCGAACGAGTGGAAATGGCGAATGGGTGTTTGGGACGGGAAGCGACCCCGGATATAATCCTCCAGATCGTCTCAACGACCTGATGAAGAGGTGAACCGGGCGGAGATAATTTTTATACTGGGGGGAAGGATCATGAAGGCAGGGGGAACGATTTTTCCGTTTATATTCGTATTCGTAGCCAATTGGGCAGCGCCGGTCCTTGCAGGCCCGCCCCAGCCCATCGCTGTCGATCAATGGATAACCGGAGCGGACAATCTGCCGGAGGCGAGCCGACTCGGTCTCGATGGCACTGTGTCCGTGGAACTCGCCGTGGACTCTATGGGTAAGGTGACGGGCTGCCGCGTCGTGAAAAGCTCAGGCCATAATCTGTTGGATGAGCATAGCTGCCGCCTTCTCACTGCACGGGCGCAGTTTAAACCGGCGACAGACAAGGACGGACGGGCCATCAAAGGCACGTTTTCGCACGCCGTCACATGGCAGGTTGTCACCAACGCCAACTGGGCAGCGAATGGGCTGGTCAGAGCGGAGATGGTCATCGACCTCGCTGGTAGGCAAATGCCTCAATGCACTGCGGAGATCAGCGGCGAAATTTCGGACTATATGAAGCAAATGGCGTGTTTCGTTCTGGTCAATCAGGGTAGAAACATCCTGGCGACTCTCGAACAGGCACCGCCTTCCCCCCTTCGGGCTGCCTTGCTTCTCTCCGTTTCCCCGAAGGCGAGCGGCGACCTCATAAGGGCAAGCGTCAAGGGCGACGAGACGGAGATCAGCTACACCAGCGCCACCGTTGCCATCAGTCCATCTGGCATGCGCTCCGATTGCCAGATGCTCGAAACCAGAGGAGCGGCGGCGCTGCTCTTTCCAATCTGCGGACCGACGCCACCATTCAGATATGTGCCGATGAAAGACTCTGCGGGCGCCAATGTCGCGACCGAGCTGCGTCAGCAAGTCGCCTATTACGTGCAATATCCGGGCAGGTGAGGTCCGCCCGCTCAAGCCGTCCCCCTTACGGCTTGGGCAGCGGATCGGATGAGGGCCAGAAGCGCGGCGTCGCGATGGGCATGGTGCGGAAGAAGGCGAGGATCGAATGGATCTGGCCGCCCCACACCTTGAACGCCTCGAAGGTGACGAGCGAATTGCCCGGCTCGTAGCTGTTGGTATGGCCGAAGTTCATCCACAGCAGGACGACGCCCTTCTCCTCGTCGACAGCCGCCACCTTGGCGAGGATGCTGGGATGGACCATGATGCGCTGCGCGTAAGGATCGCAATCGCCGCGCCCGCAGCCGGGGCCCGCGGTGATGACGCCGTTCTCGACGCGATAGGTGCCGGGCGCGAACGGCGTGCCGCCATCGGTGAAGCTGCCGACCCGCAGCCCCTCGGTATAAGTGAGCGCCGTGCGGATCATGGCCTCGCGCGCCTGCCGCTTGCCGGCCGGCACCGTATCCTCCATGCCCCGGATCGGGCCGCCCAGTTCGGTCGGCTGCCAGCGCGAGGCCGGCGTGATCCGCTGGACCAGCGTCTCGATGCCGCCGATCTTCCCGTCCGTCACGTGGAGCAGCAACGAGAGGAGGATCTGGTTAACGCCCTCCTTGAGCACGACATGCGCGGCGGCGATCTGCCGGGTGGTGTCGAGATAGTCGTGGCGGAAATCGGTTTTCGCGGTGACGGATTTCCACACCCCCTCGCCCAGCTTGATCTCCTGCGTATCCTCCACCACGCGGACTTTACCCGCCAGCGGCAGCCGGGAGGAATCCTTGGCGACCATGGCATCGACATATTGGGTGATGAGGCCGCCCAGGCATGCGCGGTCGCACTGCTGCGCCGAAGCGGGGGTTGTGGCCAGCGCGGACAGGGCAAGAAAAGCGAAGGCCACTGTCAATCGGCCGAACAGACCCTTGCATTGATTGCCCATGCTCTCCCCCTTTTTTGCATGCGGCCTCAGAGGCAGCATCCGGGAAAATGATGGAGATTGGCCGCCAGCGTCAAGCACGCCAGCGGCACAGAAATTTGTCCTTTGCGGCCTTTCCGTCAGGCGGCATCCACGATCGGCGCGAACTTGGCCGCCGTGAGGCTGGCGCCACCGACCAGAGCGCCGTCGACATTGGCGGTGTGGAGGATATCGGCGGCGTTGTCGCCGGAGACGGAGCCGCCATAGAGGATGCGCATGACGTTGCCGGCGTCCTCGCCGAGCGCCTCGACCAGCGCGGTGCGCAGCGCGGCGTGCATGGCGGCGACCTGCGGCGGCGTGGCGACCTTGCCGGTGCCGATTGCCCAGACCGGCTCATAGGCGATGGTCAGCCAATCGGGGGACGCGCCCTCGGGCAGCGAGGCGCGGAGCTGCTCGACCACCCAGGCGTGCGC
Organism: Sphingobium sp. 66-54; assembly: GCA_001899715.1. Classification (GTDB taxonomy): domain Bacteria; phylum Pseudomonadota; class Alphaproteobacteria; order Sphingomonadales; family Sphingomonadaceae; genus Sphingobium. The sequence goes on along the minus strand of MKWI01000016.1, from coordinate 41,448 downwards.
CGCCTCGTCGCCCTGCTCGCGCGTCTCCAGCGTCTCGCCGACGCAGAGGATGACCGCGAGGCTGTGGGCATGGGCGCGGGCGGCCTTGGCGGCGACATCGGTGTTGCTCTCCTGCTGGTAGGCGCGCCGCTCGCTGTGGCCGACCAGCGTGCCGCGCGCGCCGGCTTCCACCAGCATCGCGGCAGAGACGTTGCCGGTGAAGGCGCCCGCCTCCTCCTGATGGCAATCCTGCCCGCCGATCAGCACAGTGCCGGCGAGCGGCGCGGCGGGGGCGATCAGCGTCGCGGGCAGATAGAGCGCCACGTCGATATCGCTCCGCCCGGCGGCGAGCTGCGCGATGGCGCTCACTTCCCCAAGCTGGGCCGAGAGGCCGTTCATCTTCCAGTTGCCTGCGATGAGCTTGCGCCGTGCCGTCATGGTTCGCGGAGTCCCTTTTTCCAGTTGGTGGCCTGTCGCCGGATGAGAGCGCGATGGACGGGCGCCGCCGCTTTGTCCAGACCCCGCGCCCCGCCCCGCCGCGCCGCCGGCCTGCTCTGGGCCATTGCGGAGCGGGAGCACACCCCCTAAAGCGTCGGCCTGCGTTTTCGCCCGGCAAGCTTTGGTGGCAAGGACATGTATTTTTTCAGGCGCATGCTCGGTTCCAAGATCGGCGGCTATTTTGCCGTCGGTTTCCTTCTCCTGATCGGTGTCGCCTTCGTGCTCACCGATATGTCGGGAACGGGGAACCTGACCTTCCAGCTTCCCGGCACATCGAGCAACGCGATCGCAAAGGTCGGCGGGCGCGGGATCACCACCGACGCGCTGCAAAGCCGCGCGCAGACCATCTTCGAGCGGATGCGCGAGGAAAATCCCGAGCTGACCATCGACCAGTTCCTGAGCCAGGGCCTGCTGCGGCAGGTGGCGGACGACATGATCTCCACCCAGGCGCTGATCGTCTATGGCGAGAAGCACGGCATGCGCATCAGCAAGGCGCTGGTCGACGCGCAGATCGCCAGCAACAGCGCGTTCGTGGACGCCACCGGCAATTTCAGCGAGACGGTGTTCCGCCAGCTCCTCGCCCAGCGGCGGATCAGCGAGCAGGACTTCCGCGACGATATCACCGCCCAGATCATCCAGCAGCAGGTGCTGGCCCCGGTCGGCGCCGGCTCGCGCGCGCCGGACGGGATGGTGCCGCCCTATGCGGCGATGCTGATCGAGGAGCGCAAGGGCGAGCTGTTCGCCGTCCCCTCCGCCGCGTTCGCGCCCAGGGAGCAGCCGAGCGACGCGGAACTGCAAGCCTATTACACCGCCAATCCGGCGCAGTTCACCATCCCCGAGCGGCGCAAGCTGCGCTACGCGCTGGTCAACCTTGCCCGCTTCGAGAGCGCGGCGGCGCCGACCCAGGCGGAACTGGAGAAAGCCTATAAGGACAAGGCGAGCCAGTATAAGGCGCGGCAGGTGCGCGATGTGAGCCAGCTCATCCTCACCAGCGAGGCCGCCGCCAGGGACGCCGCCGCCAAGGCCAGGGGCGGACAGGCGCTCGCCGATGTGGCGCGCGGGCTCGGCCTCGCCGCGATGAAGCTGACCGATCAGGAGCAGGACAAGCTGGCGGGCCAGACTAGCGCGGACATCGCCAAGGCTGCCTTCGCCGCGCAGAAGGGCGCGGTGCTCGGCCCCTACCGGACCGCGCTCGGCTGGTCGGTGCTGCGCGTGGACGATGCGCGCGAGACCGCCGGCAAGACGCTGGAGCAGGCCAGCGCCGAACTGGCGCCGGAGGTGCGCGCGGCCAAGCAGAAGGTGCTGTTCAGCGAATATCTGAACGATATGGACGGCAAGCTGGGCGACGGCACGAGCTTCGCCGAGCTGGCCAAGGAGAAGCAACTCACGCTGGTCGAGACGCCGCTGCTCACCAAGGACGGCAAGGCGCCCGACAACCCGGCCTATCAGCCGGACCCGGCGGTGACGGAAATGCTCAAGCAAGCCTTCAACATGTCCGTGGACGACGATCCGCAAATCGTGCCGGTCAAGGAGGACGAGGAAGCCGCCATCGTCGCCGTGACCGACGTGGTGCCGGCCGGGCCTCCACCCTTCGCGCAGGTCAAGGCTGCCGTGCAGGTCGTCTGGGGCCTCTCCAAGGGCGCTGAGAAAGCGCGGCAGGCCGCCACGCAACTGGCTGCCGAACTGGGCAAGGGGACGGAGCCGGGCGCGGCGCTCGCCAAGCTCAATATCCCGGAGATCCAGCGCCAGCCGATCGAAGCGCGCCGCGCTGACATCAACCGCAACGGCGGCCAGATCCCGCCACCGCTCGAAGCGCTGTTCACGCTGAACAAGGGCGCCACGCGGATGCTGCCGCTGGAGAACAACCAGGGCTTCGTCGTCGTGCGGCTGGACAGCATCACGCCGCAGGACCCGCTCAAGGTGCCGCAACTCATCGCCTCGACCCAGGCCGGGCTCGCCAACGTGCTCGGCGGCGAATATGCCCGCCAGTTCATGACCGCGATCCAGAAGGACCTTGGCGTGACGCGGAACGACGCCGCCATGGCCGCCGTCGAGAAGGCGCTGCGCGAGGCCAATGGCGGCGGCGGCGGCGGACAATAAGCCTTGGACGGGGTGACGGACAGCATCGCCGCGGCACGCGCCGCGCTCGCGCAGGGGCGCTCGGCGCTCGTCTGGCAGCGGCTGATCGCGGACACCGAGACGCCGGTCTCGGCCGCGCTCAAGCTGATCGAGCCGCAACGGGGCGACTTCATCCTCGAATCGGTGGAGGGCGGCGCGACGCGCGGGCGCTACAGCCTGATCGGCCTCGCCCCCGATCTCGTGTTTCGCGCCACAGGGCGACAGGCCGAAATCAACCGCACGTGGCGGACCGACCGGGCGGCCTTCACCCCGCTCGATGCCGACCCGCTGGCGGCGCTGCGCGCGCTCGTCGCCGAGTGCCGCGCGGACGTAGACCCTGCCCTGCCCGGCGCGCTGGCCTGCCTCGTCGGCTATTTCGCCTATGAGACGATCGGCCTCGTCGAAAAGCTGCCGCGCCCGGCCGACAACGGCCTCGGCACGCCGGATATGCTGTTCGTCCGCCCGACCGTGGTGCTGGTGTTCGACCGGCTGGCCGACGCGCTCTACATCGTCGCGCCGGTGTGGGCGGGCGACGCGGGAGACGCCGACAAGGCGCTGGATGCCGCGCGCGACCGGATCGAGGAGACCGCCGCGAAGCTGGCGCGGCCGTTCGTGGCGCCGCCGGCCGCGACGCTCGATTTCCCCGAGATCGCGGCCAGCCCGGTGGTGCCGGCCACGCGCTATCGCGAGATGGTGCTCAAGGCGAAGGATTATATCCTCGCCGGCGATATCTTTCAGGTGGTGCTGGCGCAGCGCTTCACCACGCCGTTCACGCTGCCGCCGATCGACCTCTACCGGGCACTGCGGCGCATCAACCCCTCGCCTTTCCTCTACCATCTCGACCTGCCCGGCTTCGCGCTGACCGGCTCAAGCCCTGAGATCCTCGTGCGCGTGCGCGACGGCGAGGTGACGATCCGCCCGATCGCCGGCACCCGGCCGCGTGGCAAGACCGCAAGCGAGGACGCCGCCAACCGCGCCTCGCTGCTCGCCGACCCCAAGGAGCGCGCCGAGCATCTGATGCTGCTCGACCTCGGCCGCAACGACGTCGGCCGCGTGGCGAGCGCCGGCACGGTGAGCGTGACGGACAGCTACACGGTCGAGTTCTACAGCCATGTGATGCACATCGTCTCGAACGTGGTCGGCCGGCTGGACCCCAAGCACGACCCGCTTGATGCGCTGTTCGCGGGCTTCCCGGCCGGCACCGTTTCCGGCGCGCCCAAGGTGCGCGCCTGCGAGATCATCGCCGAACTGGAGAGCGAGACGCGCGGGCCCTACGCGGGCGGCGTCGGCTATTTCTCGCCCAACGGCGACATGGATAGCTGCATCGTGCTGCGCACCGCGCTAGTGAAGGACGGCGTGATGCACGTGCAGGCCGGCGCCGGCATCGTCGCGGACTCCGATCCGGACTATGAGCAGCGCGAGTGCGAGCACAAATCCGGCGCGCTATTTGCAGCCGCGCGCGAGGCAGTGAAGGTCGCGAAGGAGAGCGGGTTCGGGCAGTAGGGGCGGGTCCTCCGGCACGATATCGGCCGCCTCTTTTCGCAACGCTTACCAGCCCCACACGGGGTAGTGAGCGACGATCCACAACCATCGTCACCCCGGGCTTGACCCGGGGTCCCGCTTCTCTCATCCCCGGTCGATGGAGCGGGGGCAACGAGGCGGCTGGGGCTATATCATGGCCGACCGCTATCGTGGCACTCTGTCTGTCGGCGTTACGTCGCATCTTGCCGCGCACATCCATCAGCACCGATCCGGCACCGGCTCCGCCTTCTGTGCGCGCTATGGGCTGGTTTGTCTGGCCTGGGCCGAACGCGGCGAGGACATCGCCGACTGCATCGCGCACGAAAAGCGCCTCAAGCGCTGGCGCCGGCGGTGGAAATTCGATCTGATCGAGCGCGGCAACCCCGTTTGGCGGGATCTGTTCGACCGGCTGGTGTGACCGAGGAAGCGGGACACCGGGTCAATCCCGGGGTGACGGGGCGGGTTATGGCTGCAAAGCGAGCCGCCGACAGTCTTCCAGAGATCGCTCCACCCTCACCTGCCTTCCAACCGCACGGAGGCTCTGATAGGCACGCTTCAAGCGTCACCGGGGAACCGCATCGAGACCATGCACGCTCACAGCCACTCCGATCCCGCACACGGCCACGCCGGGCATGACCATGGCCACAGCCATGCGCCCGCCAGTTTCGGGCGCGCGTTCGTCATTGGCATCGTGCTCAACAGCGTCTTTGTGCTGGTCGAAGCCGGTTATGGGCTGGCGTCCGGCTCGATGGCGCTGGTGGCCGATGCGGGGCACAATCTCTCGGACGTGCTCGGGCTGCTGATCGCCTGGGGCGCGACGTTGTTGGCGACGAAGGAGCCGAGCGCGCGGTTCACTTACGGGTTCAAAAGTTCGTCCATTCTCGCCGCCTTGCTCAATGCCGCGCTGCTGCTGATCGCGGTGGGGGCGATCGCGCTGGAGACGGTGCAGCGCTTCTTCAACCCCGCGCCGGTGAGCAGCGGGACGATGATCTTCGTCGCCGCGATCGGCATCCTCATCAACGGCTTCACGGCGTGGCTGTTCATGCGCGGGCGCAAGAGCGACCTCAATATCCGCGGCGCCTATCTGCACATGGTGGCCGATGCACTGGTCTCGGTAGGCGTGGTGGTGGCCGGCGTGCTGATCGGCCTCACCGGCCTGCTCTGGATCGACCCGCTGACCAGCCTCATCATCATTATCGTCATCACCTTCGGCACCTGGGGACTGCTCAAGGATTCGGTGAAGATGAGCCTGCTCGCGGTGCCCGCCGGGCTGGACGGGGACGCGGTCGATGGCTGGTTGCGCGCGCAGCCGGGCGTGGCGGACGTGCATCATCTCCACATCTGGTCGCTCAGCACCACGCAGACGGCCCTCACCGCGCATCTGCGCATGCCGGGCGGCCATCCGGGCGACGCCTTCCTCCAGCGAATCGGCACGGAGCTGGCGGAGCGTTTCCATATCGACCATGCCACGGTGCAGATCGAGGTGGATGGCGAGGCAGCGTGCGCAGCGTGTGAGTGAGGGGGTGGATTGATCCCGCTGATGCGGAAGCCGGCTTTCGGCCTCCTTCCCACGTAGAATGAGCGTGCTCCTGCGCAGGCGGGAGCCCAGAGGGATAGGGAACTGCGGTTGAACCCTAGGCTCCTGCCTGCGCAGGAGCACATCAATATTCGCGAGCACACATCTGGGTGTCATCAGCCGTGGTCAGGCGCCGTCAGCCCTTGCGCGTGAAGGCGCCGCGCGCGCGATCCTTGACCACGTCGCCGGCGCGGAACACCGTGCCGTTCATGGTGATGTAGATGCCCGGCGGGGCGACTTGCGCGGTGGCGAAGGCCATGCCGAGGTTGAAGCTGGCGTCGCTCTCCGCAAAGCGCGCCGGGGCGAGCGCGCCGAGGAGCACGATGGTCTTGCCGGGCACATCCGCCAGCGCCTGCGCGGTGGCGGTCATGGTGTCGGTGCCGTGGGTGATGACAACACGCGATGCGCCCGCCCCCGCCACATGCGCGCGGATGAGGGCGCGGTCGGCGTCGGTCAGCTCCAGACTGTCCTTGCGTAGCAGGCTCTCGATCTCGAACGGCTGCGTCACCCGCGCGATGGCGAGCAGGCGGGCGATGATCGGCTCGCCTACCTGATATTCGCTGAGCGCGTCGAAATAGAGCTTGTCGATGGTGCCGCCGGTGGTGAGCACGAGGATGGGGTCGGTCATGTCTGTCATGCGGCCGCTATAACGCACCCACCCTGCGCTGTCGCAACTTGCGCGCCGCCGCGCCGCCGCCTAGATGCCGATCATGATCCTCGTCATCGACAATTACGACAGCTTCACCTGGAACCTCGTCCATTATCTGATGGAGCTGGGCGCGCAGGTGGAGGTGGTGCGCAACGACGCCATCTCGGCCGGGCAGGCGCTCTCCTCCGGCGCGGAGGCGTTCCTGCTCTCGCCCGGCCCCTGCACGCCCAACGAGGCGGGCATCAGCCTGGATCTGGTCGCGGCCTGCGCGCAGGCGGGCAAGCCGCTGCTCGGCGTGTGCCTGGGCCATCAGGCGATCGGCCAGTATTTCGGCGGCAAGGTGGTGCGCGGCGGGCTGATGCACGGCAAGACATCGCCGGTAACGCATGACGGGACCGGGCTGTTCGAAGGAATCCCCTCCCCGTTCACGGCCACGCGCTACCATTCGCTGATCGTCGAGGATGTTCCGGCGGACCTCATCGTCAACGCGACTAGCGAGGACGGATCGGTCATGGCCTTCCGCCACAAGAGCCTGCCGATCCACAGCGTGCAGTTCCACCCGGAGAGCATCGCCACCGAGCATGGCCATGCAATGCTGGCCAACTTCATGCGGCTGGCCGGGCTGGCCGTGACGGAGCGGGCCTGAACCGGGAGCCGCCAGAAGGGGGACGTGCATGACGACCGAGCGCAGGGAGCCCGAATGCTGGCTGACCGACATGGACGGCGTGCTGGTGCACGAGGATACGGCGCTGCCGGGCGCGGCCGCGTTCATCGCCCGGCTGGTGGAGAAGGACCGGGCCTTCCTCGTCCTCACCAACAACTCGATCTTCACCCCGCGCGATCTGGCCGCGCGGCTCGCCCGCTCCGGCCTGATCGTGCCCGAACGCGCGATCTGGACCTCGGCGCTGGCGACAGCGGATTTCCTCCACTCGCAGAAGCCGGGCGGATCGGCCTTCGTCATCGGCGAGGCGGGGCTGACCACCGCGCTCTACGAGGTCGGCTATACGCTGACCGACCATGACGCCGACTATGTCGTGCTGGGCGAGACGCGCACGCACAGCTTCGAGACGATCACCCGCGCGATCCGCCTGATCGGCAACGGCGCGCGGTTCATCGCCACCAACCCGGACGTGACATCGCCCTCGCCCGAAGGGCCGCTGCCCGCCACCGGATCGGTCGCCGCGATGATCGCGACCGCAACGGGGGCCAAGCCCTATTTCGTCGGCAAGCCCAACCCGATGATGTTCCGCAGCGCCATGAACCGTATCGAGGCGCGCTCGGAAAGCACGGTGATGATCGGCGACCGCATGGATACCGACATCGTCGCCGGGATCGAGGCCGGGCTGGAGACGATCCTCGTGCTTACCGGCTCGACGCGGGCCGATCAGGTGGCACGCTTCCCCTACCGGCCGAGCCGGGTGCTGGCCTCCATCGCGGATGTAGTGGAGCTGGTCTGAGGGGGCGTTCCCGCATCAGGGCGCGGACGGTTGCGGCACCAGCAATGTCTGCCCCGCAGCGAGCAGCCATATGCCGCCACGCCGAACCATCGTCATGGTCCCGAAGGTTTGCATGGGCGGTAACGCCTTTCCATCGGGCGTTTTCAAGCCGGAGAGCCGGCCACGCTCCCACACGATAGCGGTATCCGGGCCGAGGCGGCGGACCAGCCGCTCCTCCGTCTGCGGGAAAGCCGCCATGTCGCTTGCGAGCAGCGCCTGCCAGCCCTGACGCGCCGCCTTGCTACGCCAGTGGCTACCGGTGGCGTTGGTATAGACGAGGTCATCGGTAACGTGCGCGGCGAGGCAATCGGCGTCGCGCTTCGCCCAGCAATCGTCCATCGCTGTCATGACGGCTTCCGGCCCATCCGCGTCAGCCAGTGCCTGCGCGCCCACCGCAACGGGCAGCAGACAGAGACCCAAGGCAAGAATCGGGTATCTCACGGTTCATACCTCCAACATCGTCGCCACTTGAGCGACCGCGGAACCATAAGTGGGCCTGGCGGCCGTCGCCTCATTCATTTGATGGAGATGCCGCTTTTTATTTGGCGCGGACACGGCCAGCAAAGTCCTCGACTTTTGCCACGCACCGCCTTTATGGCGTGCTGCCATGCGCACCCTGCCCGATCCTCTTCTGCCGCTGACCGGCGATGACGCCGCAGACGCCTTCGCCGCGATCCTCGACGGCACGGTGGATGACGAGGCGATCGCTGCTTTCCTCATCGCCCTGTCCGAGCGTGGGGAGACGGCGGTGGAGATCGCCGCCGCCGCGCGGGAGATGCGCGCGCGGCTGATCCCCATCGCGGCGCCGGAGGGCGCCATCGACGTGTGCGGCACGGGCGGCGACGGGCACCATACGCTCAATGTCTCGACCGCCGTCAGCCTCGTCGTTGCGGCATGCGGCGTGCCGGTCGCCAAACACGGCAACCGCGCAGCCTCCTCCAAGGCGGGCGCGGCCGATACGCTGGAGGCGCTGGGGCTGGACCTCGACCGCGCGGCGGAGACGGCCGAACGCTGCCTGGCCGACCTCGGCATCTGCTTCCTGTTCGCGCAGAAGCACCATCCCTCGCTCGGCCGGCTCGGCCCGCTGCGCCGCAGGATCGGCCGGCGCACCATCTTCAACCTGATGGGGCCGCTCGCCAACCCGGCGGGCGTCAAGCGCCAGCTTATCGGCATCGCCCGGCCGGCCTATGTGCCGATCTACGCGCAGGCGCTCGCTGGCCTCGGCACCGAACGGGCGATGGTGATTTCCGGCGATGAGGGGCTGGACGAACTCTCCCTTGCCGGCGGCAACGACGTGGCGGAGGTGCATGCGGACGGCATCGTCGCCATGCGCCGCATCTCGGCCGCCGATGCGGGCCTGCCAAGCCATCCGCTCGACGCTATTCGCGGCGGCGACCCGGCGCATAACGCCGCCGCGCTGCGCGCGCTGTTGATCGGCGAGCCGGGCGCGTATCGCGACGCGGTGCTATTCAACGCGGCGGCGGCACTTGTCGTGGCGGACGCGGCGGCCGATCTGCACGAAGGCGCGGAGGAAGCCGCCGAGGCCATCGACAAGGGGCTTGCCAAGGCGCTGCTCGACTGCTGGATCGCCTATCAATGAACAAGCTCGACGAGATTTGCGCGACCAAGCGCGACGAGGTGGCCGCCCGCAAGGCCGCGACCAGCCTGGCCGACTTGCAGGGGCGCGCCGCCGCACAGACACCGCCACGGGGCTTCCGCCGCGCGCTCGACCGCGCCGCCGCCGAAGGCTACGGGCTGATCGCGGAGATCAAGAAGGCCAGCCCTTCCAAGGGCCTGATCCGCGCCGATTTCGATCCGCCCGCCCATGCGCGCGCCTATGAGGCTGGTGGGGCAGCCTGCCTCTCGGTGCTGACCGATGCGCCCTATTTTCAGGGCCATGAGGATTATCTGGCCGCCGCCCGCGCCGCCTGCACACTGCCGGTGCTGCGCAAGGATTTCATGGTCGATCCCTGGCAGGTGCTGGAGAGCCGGGCAATCGGCGCGGACGCCATCCTCATCATCGTTGCCGCCCTCTCGGACGCACAGATGGCGGAGATCGAGGAGGTCGCGCTTGGCCTCGGCATGGACGCGCTGGTCGAGGTGCATGATGCGGCAGAGCTAGAGCGCGCGCTGACGCTCAAGTCCCGCCTGATCGGCGTGAACAACCGTAATCTCAAGGACTTCTCTGTCGACTTTGCACGCACCTACGAGCTGGTCGGCAGCGCGCCGGAGGGCTGCACCTTCGTCGCCGAGAGCGGACTTGGCTCCAGGGCCGATCTCGACGCCATGGCCGAGCATGGCGTGCGCTGCTTCCTCGTGGGCGAATCGCTGATGCGGCAGGCCGATGTCGAAGCCGCCACGCGCGCGCTGATCGGGCGATGAGCAAGCTCTCCCATACCGACGAAGCCGGCGCGGCGCGCATGGTGGACGTTTCCGACAAGGCCGACACCGCCCGCACCGCCAGCGCCACCGGGCACATCACGATGAACGAAGCCGCGCGCACCGCCATCGCGCAGGGCAGCGCGGCCAAGGGCGATGTGTTCGCCGCCGCGCGCATCGCCGGGATCATGGCTGCCAAGCGGACGAGCGAGATCATCCCGCTCTGCCATCCGCTGCCGCTGACCGGCATCACGCTCGACCTCGCGCTGGACGCGGACGGCGCCACCGCCACCGCGACGGTGCGCACGAGCGGCAAGACCGGGGTGGAGATGGAAGCGCTCACTGCCGTCTCGGCCGCCTTGCTAACCCTCTACGACATGCTCAAGGCCGTCGATAAGCATATGATAATCGGCGCGATCCGCGTGACCGCCAAGGCGGGCGGCAAGTCCGGCGACTGGACCGCCTGAGCGATGGAGATCGTCCGGGCCGTCGCTGCCGATCTCGATGCGCTCGCCGCATTGTGCGGTGCGCTCTGGCCAGCCAGCACGATCGAGGGCTTGCGGCGCCGGATCCCTGAGGTGGCCGGTCCGCAGGCGCGCGACCTCGCGCTCATTGCCCGCGACGGCGGCACGGCGGTCGGGTTCGCCGAAATCGCCTTGCGCAACGACGATGTGAACGGATGCGACAGCTCGCCAGTCGCTTTTCCTGAAGGCATTTACGTCGCACCCGGCGACCGCCACCAAGGTGTCGTCCGCGCGCTGATCGACGCCGGGATCGACTGGGCAGGCAGGCACGGCGTCACCGAATTCGCATCGGATGCGCCGTTGGAAAACCATGCCAGCCACGCTTTCCATCGCGCGGTCGGGTTCGCGGAAACGGAGCGGATCGCTTACTTCCGCCCTGTGCGACAGGGGGTCGCATGAGCCTGCTGCCGGTCGATGAGGCGCAGGCGCGGCTGCTGGCGCTGGCGGACCCGTTGCCCGCGCAGGCCGTGCCGCTGGCGGACGCCGCCGGCCGCTATCTCGCCGAGCCGCTCGTCGCCCGGCGCGACCAGCCGTGGACCGATCTCTCCGCGATGGACGGCTATGCGATCCGCTTCGCCGACATGCCCGGCCCGTGGCGCCTCGCCGGCGAGGTGCCGGCAGGAGCCGGGCTGCCCAGCGGGACGCTCGCCCCCGGCACCACCATGCGCATCTTCACCGGCGCGCCGATGCCGCCCGGCGCGGACAGCGTGGTGCTTCAGGAGGATGTGAGCGCGCAGGATGGCCTCATCCGCCTCACCGGCGACGGGCCGGGTCATGCAGGCAAGCATGTGCGCCCGCGCGCCAGCGATTTCGCCGAGGGCGCCGTGCTGCTCCCTGCTGGCCTGCGGCTGGGTCCGCCGCGCATGGCTCTGGCAGCGCTGGCCGGGCATGCCGAAGTCCCCGCGCGCGTTCGCCCGCGCGTCGCCCTCCTCTCGACCGGCGATGAGCTGGTTGCGCCGGGCGCCCCCTGCCCGCCCGGCAAGCTGCCCGCCTCCAACGACATCATGCTGCGCGCGCTGCTGGAGGGCGCCGGAGCACAGATGATCGCGAGCCGGATCGTTCCGGACGTGCTGCCCCGGCTGGTGGAGGCCCTGCGCGCCTGCGCGGACGCAGACGTCATCGTCACCACCGGCGGCGCTTCCGTGGGCGACCATGACCTCGTCCGCCCCGCGCTGGAGGCGGCGGGCGGCACCATCGCCTTCTGGCGGATCGCCATGCGGCCGGGCAAGCCGCTGATCGTCGGGCGGCTGGGCAAGGCGACGGTGCTCGGCCTGCCGGGCAATCCGATCTCCTCCATGGTGACGGGCGCCCTGTTCCTGCTGCCGCTGGTCCGCCATCTGGCCGGCGCCGACGATCCGCTGCCGCACCCACAGCCCGCGCGGCTGGGTGCCGCTATGCCGGCGGTGGGCGGTCGCGCCAACTATATCCGGGCGACGCTCGCCGATGGCGTTGTCACTCCGCTCGCCTTCCAGGACAGCGCGGCGATGCAGGCGGCCGCCGCCGCCAACGCACTGCTCATCCGCCCCGCCGGCGCACCCGCCGCCCAGCCCGGCGAGATCGCCCCGGTGCTCGACTGGGCCACCCTCGGCCTCACCGGCGGAGGCTGAGCGGCCGTAACGGGCGGCGCGGAGGCCGGCGCCCTGCCCATGCAAAGCCCTGTCATCAGCCCGAAGCTGGCTCGCGGGCCAATCCGGCCACGCCCGGAAACGTCGCCCGGCATGAGCATGGGGCCCTCTGCGGGATGACGCTGCAAGCCCCCACCTCGCCCGATCTCCCCTTTCTCACGAAATCGACGCAAAGCATGCGACGCATCGTTGACAAGCCGCGCGCTGCCAGCTACCCGCGCCAGCCTACCCCGCAGGCAATCGCCTGCCCGTGCCCAGATGGCGGAATTGGTAGACGCACCAGCTTCAGGTGCTGGCGATCGCAAGGTCGTGGAGGTTCGAGTCCTCTTCTGGGCACCATTTCGGTCCAAAACCGCGAGTCCCTAGCACCGCCGCCTCTACGCCAGAGACGGCGGTGAGGGTCCGCAGCAACTCGGTGCGCGTGCCGAGGATTCGCACGTCCGTCTTACTATGGACCTCGACCCGCTGTGCGACCGCACGAACATGGTTCCGCGCATAAGTGCCGTCGTCGTGGCGGAGTTTCTTCTTCGCGGCCAACGCGAACGCATGAAGGCTCTCGACCGTGATCTCCGGGCTGATCCGCTCGATGTGCGCGACCGCCCGCTCGGCATTCCCTCTGGCCTGATCGCGGATGGTGGTCAGCTCCGTGATGCGTCCCTTGAGCGATGGATCGCCCATATCGACCAGTCCATTTTCGATCGCCTCGTAGAGCCGGGAGAGCTTGGTTTCGGCCTCCGTCGCCCGCCGCTCCATCTCGGCGACATGCTGGCGGCGCTCGGTTACCCATTCTTCCCGGCGCGCGATAAGCTGGTCCATCAGCACTTCGAGCCGCGCGGGATCGAGCAGCCGTGTCTCCAGATGCTCGATCACCGCCTTGTTCAACTGGTCCATCGGGAGCGACACGCCGGGGCATCCCGTTTTCCCCTTCGTGGCCTTGGTCGCGCAGGTGTAATAGCGGTATTCCTGACCGCTCCGGCTGGTGCCGGTGCGTAGCGTCATCGCCGCGCCGCAGCACGCGCAAAAGCAGATGCCGGTCAATAGCGTCGATCCGCCCACGGCGCGCGGCGGCATCATCTTCGGGCTGCGCGACTTCAACGATCGCTGCACGGCCTCGAACTCCGCCACCGTTACGATCGGCGGCACTTCCATGATGGCATGCTCCGTCTCGGGCTTTCGGCGTCCTTTCTTGGCATCATAGGTGTTGAACCGGTGTTGGCCGATATAGGTGGTCCGCGTGAGCACCTGATGCACCATGCCCTTGCCCCAACGCCCGCCATAGCGCGTGCGGATATTGTTCTCGTTGAGCCAGCACGCGATCGCCATCACCCCAACCGGCCCGCGCCCATCGGGGCCTTCCAGCGCCAGCCGGAAAATCCGGCGCACCGTCTCGGCATGGATCGGGTCGACCTCCAGCTTCTTCTTGATCTTCGTGCCCCGCTGCTCGGCCTCGACCACGCGATAGCCGATCGGCGGCCGAGCGCCGTTCCAGAAGCCTTGCCGCGCATTCTCGTTCATGGCGCGCAGGGTGTGCTTTGCCGTCTCCTTCGACTGATATTCGTCGAACAGCGTCATGATCTTGCGCATCATCTCGCTTGCCGGATCATCGCCGAGAACCTGTGTGATCGAGACCACGCGCACGCCGTTCTTCGCCAGCTTGCGGAGGTAGAACTCGAACTGGAACTGGTCACGGAAGAAGCGCGAGAAGCTATGGACAACCACCACGTCGAACGCGGGGGGCTTTTCCATCGCCGCGTCCATCATCTCCTGGAAAGCCGGGCGGCGATCATCGGTCCCTGTAACACCTGGCTCGACGAACTCGGCCGCGACCTCCCAGCCGTTCGAGAGGCAATAGCCCTCAAGCTGCCGGCGCTGATCGGGAATCGACAGATCATGGTCGGCCTGACGCGGGGTGGAAACGCGCAGATAGAGCGCGGCCCGCTGTGCCGGTTGCGCATTGGGGGTTTCCGAAGGTGCGAGAGCAGCGTTCTTCATCGTTCGACCAATCTCTGAATGATGTGCATCGGCAGTATGAGACGTTGGGAATCTGCCAGTCGCACGAAGCCATTGCCTTCGTAGAACGCGGCTGCGCGATCATTGATGGCGTCCACGATGAGCATCGACGATCCAGCCGTCGCCGCCGTCAGCCAGGCGCGCTCGACGGCATCGGCGATCAGCACCGCACCGAGGCGTTCGCCCTGCCGCGCTTGGGACACCGCGAGCTGGCCGATGAGCGTCGCGCCGACGAGCGGGTAGCGCGGGATATGCTTGCGCGCCGATGCCGGAATGTCGCCTTGCGCGATGTTCGCCTGGCTGAGCGTATAGTAGCCGAGAATGACGCCGGGATTTGCATGCGCGGCAAGAACAAACACACCGGCCGACCGGCGGCGGATGTCCTGACCCGCCTGCCTGCGCAGATACCTGTCGAGGCTGTCGATGCCGCAGGAAAATCCTTCCCGGTCATGGTGCGGCCCCAACGGCTCCACCCGCAAATCCCCATGTGCCGTCATGATCAGGACGCAACCCGGCGCCTGTGCTCCCGGAAAGCGCGGATGAGCCGCTCGCTCGGCTCGGGCGGATTGATGAGCGCATCGAAGAACGCCTCGCGGTCACGATCCGACAGCACGAGCGTCTCATGCTCGGCGATCGTCCGCCGCGCCGTGTCCGCCAGCGCGGTCACGCAAAAATCGCTGACCTTGCGCCGCGAGAGATGAGCGGCTCGCTCGATCAAATCCTTGGTTTCTTCGTCGATGCGGAAGCCGAGCCGCTCGACGCGATTCGCTCTGGCTGATTCCGCTACAGCTTGCTTTCGCGGCATGGGGTTGACTCCTGACCTATCCATTTCTGCTACAATGTGCGTCATTTGGACAAACATTTCAACTCCTTTCCCTATGGCCGTTTCAGGGGAGCGACCCGAACAAGGCGTCCAGTTCCTCGCGAAAAGCGCCTTCGATGACGCGCAGCTCGGCATCCCCGATGGGAACCTGCTCAGGCCAGTCGTCGGTAACGACGATCGGCGCGCTGGTAGCGCTCCTGCGAGACGATGCGCGCGTCGGCTGCGGCTGCATGTAATCGTGCAGGTCTTCCAGCCCTTCCGACCAGCCGCGGGGTGCGCGTCGGCGACGTTTGCGAGAGAGTCCCATGCACTCAAGCTGCCGCACGCCCCGCTGGAATCCAACAGAATCCCCCGTCGTGCCCACACGCGCCGAAGCGTAGCCACGGTGGCGGGATTCGGCGCACGGCGGCGCAGAGCGGAAACGGCGAACCGTAGCGTAGTAGCGACGGCGGCAGATAAGTGCTCACGGCGGGTTCGCGGATGCCCTGCGTTACCCGGTTCGCTATCATCCCGTCTATGGACTCGCGAACGGACATCGACACCGACAGGGTCGACGAGGCGGTGCTGGCCCTCTTGTGGCTCAATCTCAGCGCCACCGGCGCGGCATGGAAGGGATTCGAGTGGACCGCGATGGAACGGCTGCACGCGCGCGGGCTGATTTCCGATCCGGTCGGCAAGGCCCGCTCGATCGAGATGACCCCGGAAGGACGCCGGGAAGCCGAGCGCCTGTCTCGAGAGTTGTTCGCTCGCCGCTGAACTCAGGCGCGGTATGAAGGAGATGACCCCCCGCCATGCGCGGGATGCTTCTCTTTTCCCCCGGAATGCCGGGCGCACGAATTTCTCCCGTCCTGCCTGCCTGTCCGGCCCATACGGCCTCACCCGTGGCCTGATCTGATCGGTTCCACCTGCCGGCGCAACGGCGCCGGACGGCTTTTTTCCGCCGCCTTCGGCTTTGCAGCGCGAAGCAAAAAAGCCGCCCTCGGCCGTCCCGGGGCCGCAAGCCCACCCCGACGCGCAGGCGCGACGGGAACCCCGAGCAGCGGTGCGCCGCCGAACGTCCCCGATCCACCGATCGCCACGAGGCTGCGATGGGCGCGGCCCGGACAAGCGAACGGAGAATCATCATGAGCACCATCGGCACTTTCACGAGGAACAAGGACGGCGTCATCGAAGGCAAGGTCGTCACCCTCACACTCAACACCCGCGCGGTGTTCACGCCCGTAGAGAAGGACGCCCCCAAGGCGCCCGACTATCGGCTCACCTTCGCCAACGCGGATCACATCGACGTCGAGGTCGGCGCCGCCTGGATCAGGACCAGCCGCAACGAGCGCGACTATCTCTCGGTCAAGATCGACGATCCCTGCTTCCCGGTGCCGCTCTACGCGAGCCTGGTCGAGAGCAACGAGCGCCCCGGCGAATATGTCCTGCTCTGGTCTCGCTGACCGCCACTCGCGCCCCGCCATCTCTGGCGGGGCGCGCCTTTCGTTGTCGTCAGGACGGTCGCGGACAGCGTCGAATTTTGCGGCTCTATCTTGTGATTGTCATCGCATACGACTATTGTTGCGAGCAATTCTCAAAAAGAGGTGAGGGGCAGCACGAAAGGACCGACCATGACCCGCCAGTTCTCGCCGCCATCGCATGATGCGAGCATTATGCCCGCGATGCTGATCGAGGCAGCGCGTTGCTGGCGGGACGCGCGGGACAACCGGAAGCCGGTCCAGCCCAGCCTGTTCGCGATGCTCTCCCGCTATGGTCATGGGATGCTGGCGCCGGTGTTCGACAGCATCATGACGCTGGCCGAAGACGTGTCCGGCAGGCGCATTACCACCGGCAACGGCCCAACACTTTCCGAAGACGAGCATCGCCTGATCGATCTGTTCGATGGGACCGGCCTTCCATCGGGCGGCAGCGGGCTCACCGTTTCGCTCCGTTGCGCGGTGAAGTCGCTGCGGATCTTGTTGACGCGGCCGCTTGGCATAACGACCGCACGTCTGGCAGCCTGACGCCTTTTTCCTGAACGCAATTCGGTGCCGGCATAGCCGGTGTGTTGTCCAGCGCGGCCATTCGGCCGCGCGATCGTTGCTAAGGACGCTGTCCTCGCGCCGGTCAAGGGAAGTGGAACCGTCCGGGGCGGTATCCCCAATCTTCCGCGCTTCGCTTGTGCAGATCGGGTGATTCCCCTCCGCCCCGGTCGCCCTTGTCCCGTTGCTACCCCGGTCTCGCCGACGGGCAGAAGTTCAGGCGCGGCGTTCCGCTTCGCTGAACTTCAGACCCAAAGGATTTGAGACATGACCAGCAAGGCACAAGCTCCCCGCAATGTGTCTTCAACGGCGATTGCATTGATGTGATGCAAGCTTTCGATACCGGCACGGTGGATTTCATCCTGACCGATCCGCCCTATGTGACCCGCTACCGGGACCGCCAGGGCCGCAAGGTTGCGAACGACGATAACGGCCGGTGGCTCCGTCCGGCCTTCCGCGAGATGCACCGCGTTTTGAAGGATGGCGGCTTTGCGGTTTCCTTCTACGGCTGGAACAAGGTGGATTTGTTCATGGACGCATGGAAGGCAGCAGGCTTCCGCGTTGTCGGCCATCTTGTGTTCCGCAAGCGTTATGCGTCGTCGGCTCGTTTTCTCCGTTACGAACATGAGCAGGCATATTTGCTTGCAAAGGGCAATCCGACGCACCCCGCGCGACCTATCCCCGATGTGCTGGATTTTCCCTACAGCGGGAACCGCCTGCATCCCACGCAAAAGCCGGTTGAGGCACTGGCGCCCTTGATCGAGGCTTTCACGCAGCCCGGCGAACTTGTGCTGGACCCGTTCAGTGGCAGCGGCTCGACCCTGGCGGCGGCACAGCAGCTGGGGCGCGACTGGACCGGCATCGAGCTGGATAACGGCCATTATCACACCGCCAGCAAGCGGCTCGCATCGCGGCTTCATCGGGCGGCCGCATAGGCCGCACCTTTTCCATCATCCGCGCCCGTCCCCGCGACGGGCGCACCCCCACAAGGAATCATATCATGCGCTGGATTATCACTCTCGACTATATGGGCGGCTGTCTGGGACTTGGCGAAAATGGCGAGGGAATCCCCGCCCGTGCCGAAGTTTCACAAGGTCATGATCTGCCCATGGAGTTCCGGCTATACAATGCGGCTGGCTTCCTTTGTTTTGAAGGCCGGTGCGGCGACATTGACGCGGACTGGTGGCACGGGTTTGAGCCGCTGATGTTCACCTGGAACACCCATGCCCGCTGCCGCCGGATGAGCTACAGGCGCACAGGCAGCCAGAAGGGATGGCGCAGGTTCAAGCCATAGCCACTTGCGCCTGAATGACCCCTCCGCCGTTCCTGCCCGGATCGGCGGCGGCCGCGCGTCCCCAAGGTCCGCGCGGCCGGATTGCGCGCGCTCGCCGGGCACGGCCCGGCTCGCGGGATGACGGTAGAAAAAATCATTGCTTCGCTTTAGGAAGGACGCGGGTCGCTACGCGGCGGCCTGGGGTTGGTAGCCCCACGTTTAGCGGTTTGGCGCCGGCCGTGACGGCGCCGCCATCCTTGACCACATGGTCGGGGAGCCTGTGACGTATGCAACAGGCTCACCCGAGCTAAAGGTCATGGGGCCGACTAAACGCGGTTTACCACTCCCCGATCAGGGTCAGGAGAGATGTTTGCGGGGGCGCACCGCAAACAAACCGCCTCTCGCCCAGGAGCCGGCCATTGCGGAGGACGCGCGGAACCATGCCCGCCGCGCGTATAGAATCATCTCCGTTTCGGTCTGGATAGGTTAACGGGGCTGGAGGAACGGGGCGTCATGACCGGCAAGCATTTCGAGGATCGCGCGCCCGATGCGCCGCAGCTCACAGCCTATGACGAAGATCATCTGGCCGACTATATCGGGTTGCTCGATGCAGACGACGGGGGTACGCCCTGGCGTGAGGCTGCGGCGCTCATTTTCGGCATCGACCCCGCCGCTGAGCCCGAACGCGCCCGCGCGATGCACGCAAGCCATCTCGCCCGCGCGCGCTGGATGACCGAGATCGGCTACGCATATCTGCTCGGCCCGCGCGCGACGGAATAGGTTAACATTCAGACCGGAATGGATTTTCCCGGTCCTTGATTCCGGTGCGCCGCCGGCATGGCCCGGCGCGGCCTTCGCCCTGTCGCGACGAGGTGTGCCCCCCGATCCTCGCCGATCCAGAGTCCGCAACAAGCGGCTGGGGAGGATGCTTATGTCGACGTCGCCAGGCCGGCGCTCGCGGCGTTCCGGTCATGCACCGGGCATGCCGGGGCGCCCCGAGTTCGCCGCCGCGTTCCTGCAACGCAACCGCCAGTATCGCACCGACCAGGCGCGTCTGAACCGCGACGCCCCGGCGAACGAGCGAACGGCGCTCGCCCGCCGATGGGGGTTATCCTTTCGCCTATATGCCTGATGAGCTGTCGGGCACGGTGATCTGGCGGCCGGAACTGACCGCCGTCACCGTGATCCTCGACGCCGCGCCGGAAGGATATACCGGCGCAAAAGCCGTCGACCCGCTGGCGCTCGGCGCGCTGCTCGCCGACCGGGCCGGAATCGACGGCCGCCATGTCGTCGTCGCTGACGCGGCCGGCGAGCATCGGCTATGGCTGCGCGATCCGACACCCGGCCGGCCGCTCGCCGCGATCATCCCGCTCGACAAGGATTTCGTCACCCGCATCGCGAGCCTGTTGCGCTTCCATCGGCTCCTTTCAGGCAAGCGGACTGGCCCGTCGCCGCGCGGATGGCCGCTCACCGAAATTCGGGCGGCCAGGCTTGAACTGATGCTTCGCGCGCTCGATCTGCGGCTCGGCGGGGCAACGTATCGCGAAATCGCGATCGCGCTCGGCAGGGAAGAAGCCGCGCATCTCTCGGCGTCCGACTTCAAGAACTCGGACGCCCGATCCTTCGCCTATCGCCTCGTGCGCGACGCCACCGCCATGATGAAGGGCGACTATCGGAAGCTGCTGCGCATCCGCTGATCGTTCCGGCCGCGTGTTCGTAGCCCGGGGGGGGGTGGGCACATCGGCGCGGTTACAAATCTTCGTTCCCCACCCTGCCGTCAGCACTTCGCCATGATCGCCTCCTGCCACCCCGCTTCGCAGGAGACGCCCCTTGTCCAGACCGCCCGTCACGCTTCCGCCGCGCTATCTGCGGACTCCCGAGGCGGCGCGATTCCTCGGCCTCTCCGGGCGCACGCTTGAGAAGCATCGCTATTTCGGGAGCGGCCCGGCCTATCGGCGGATCGGCGGGCGGGTAGTCTATTCGGTGGACGATCTGCGCGCCTGGGCCGACCTCGGCACCAAATATTCCACATCCGACCCCGGTCAGGACGACCTCATGCCGCGGCGGGATGCCGCGATCACGCAGAGCCGTCGATGAAACCGCGCGACGCTTCCCGTTCCGCCAAACGCGCGCAACTCGCCCTGTTCCCGTCGCTCGGCTACGACATCGCGCCGCGCGACGCCCAGGACCTCATGGCCTGGCCGTTCTTCAGCCTCGCCAAGCGCAGACGGGTGACGCCGATCGACTTCCGTATGGGCGCGACCTGGATTTCGGTCGAAGCCGTTCCCGAGCACGGCATGGCGACCATCTGGGACGCCGACGTGCTGATATGGGCGGCGAGCCAGATCATCGCCGCGCGCGACGCTGGCCTGCCGACCTCGCGGCTGATGGCGACGACCCCGCACGAAATCCTCACCTTCACCGGGCGGGGCACCGGCAAGGACCATTACGACCGACTGAAGGCCGCGCTCGACCGGCTGCAATCCACCACGGTCGCCACCTCGATCCGCCAGCACCATCAGCGCCGCCGTCATCGTTTCTCCTGGATCAACGAATGGCAGGAGCGGCTCGACGGTGAGGGCCGGCCGCTCGGCATCGAACTGATCCTGCCCGACTGGTTCTATGCCGGCGTGGTCGATCGCACGTTCGTGCTCACCATCGACCGGGCCTATTTCGACCTGACGGGCGGGCTCGAACGCTGGCTCTACCGGATCGTGCGCAAGCATGGCGGCCAGCAGGCAGGCGGCTGGAGCTTCGACCTTCCTCACCTTCATCTCAAATCCGGCGCGCTCTCGCCGCTTAAGCAATTCGCGTTCGAGCTGCGCGGCATCGTCCGGCGCCAGTCCCTGCCGGGCTACGCGTTGGCGATCGAGCGTGCGTTCGGGCGCGAGCGGCTGACCTTCGCGCCGGTGCCCGCCGATCCGTTCGAGAAGGCGGCGCGGCGCATGGGGCTGGCTGTGGATAACCGGTCATGAGACTCGGCCTATTGAAAACCGCCGGACTCGGCCGATTAAAAACCGCTGACTCGGCCTATAAAAAACCGGACCCCCACGCAAGCATCTGGAATCGCTTGCGGAATCGGGCCCCTTCTAACTATGCTAACAGTAAAGAATACTTCGTATTCTTTCTAACGCGATTTCGCTTTGTGGATAATTCGCACAATGATGCGAAGTATACGGCAGTAAATCTGCCGTTACCGCTACGCTATACTGCTACGCCTTTTGCGGGCGGGGATCAATCCCGGCGCTGTGCTGCGCGGCGCGGGCCGGAACGCCGGCCATGATCGCTGCCCAGCACTTCGGCAGCATCTCGGGCGGCAAGGACAGCCAGGCCGTTCTCTGCCTGATGGTCGAGCGGATCGAGCGCAAGGGGCTCGCCGCGTTCGGCAATCGCGCGCCGCGCTTCCTCTCCGCCGACAACGGCCACGAAAACCCGATCACGCTCGATCACATCGCCTATCTCGACGACTGGCTGTGGCAGCGCCTCGGCCTGCGCATCGAGATCGTATCGGCGAATGATGTGCCCGGCCTCACCGATCAGGCGGCGTTCGCCCGCAAACGCGCCATGTTGCGCGAGGAATGGTCGAAGGAGAAGCGGCGGACACGCCACAGAGGCGCGTGTAACCAGCGCCGCGCCGCATGGCAGGCGGGCACGATCACCAGGGCCATGTGGATAGCCGGGTGCGATTGCCCCGTCCTGGTCTCGTCGCCTGTCCCCGAGCCTCTGATCGAGCGCGTGATCGCGCTGCTCCATCCCACCGGCATCCCGTTCCTCGACATGGCGATGCTGCACGGCCGGTTTCCCGGCACCAAGACGCGCTTCTGCACCGACGAGACCAAGCTGATCCCTATGATGCACCGCAAGCGCCCGCTGCTCGACGCGGGGCGGCCGGTCATCGACTGGATCGGCGAGCGGGCCGACGAGAGCCACGCGCGGGCGAAGAAACCGCCGATCCAGTCCGTGCGGCATCCGAGCGGCGCCCGGCAGGTGCTCTACAGGCCCATCTTCCGCTGGTCGGCGGCCGACGCCTTCGCGATCTCCGAGCGCCACGGCCTGCGCCACAATCCCCTCTATACGATGGGGATGAGCCGCGTCGGCTGCTCGACCTGCATCATGGTCAGGAAGCGCGAGCTGCGCGCCTGGGCCATGCGCTTCCCCGCCGAAGTGGACCGGGTGCGGGAGTGGGAGCGGCTGGTCAGCCTCGTTTCCCGCCGCAGCGCCGTTGCCGGAACGCCGGCATCCCTGCTGCCCGCGCCGACCGTTCCCGGCGATCCGGCCGATCATGGCCGGGCGACCATCGACAGGGCGATCGCGTGGTCGCGCACCAGCCGGGGCGGCCGCAACTACGACCTGTTCATCGCGCAGGAGCAGCGCGAGGCGGACGAGCACGGTCTGCTCTGCGACAGCGAATACGGGCTGTGCGAATGATGCGCGCGCTCGACCTGTTCAGCGCGGCGGCAGGCGGCTGGTCGCTCGGCCTGCACCGCGCCGGCTTCATCACCGTCGCCGCCTGCGAAATCGTCGAGTGGCGCCGCATCCTCTACGCGGAGAACAATCCCCATGTCAGACTTTACGAGGACGTGCGCGGCCTCACGGCAGCTCGACTTGTTTCCGACCTCGGATTCCTGCCTGACATTATCGTCGGCTCGCCGCCGTGCCAGGATATCTCCAGCGCCAACACCAAAGGCAGGGGAATCGAAGGCGAGCGGTCGGGTCTCTATCTCGAAGCCGTCCGGCTTGTCGGAGAGTGCCGCCCTCGCTGGTTCGCTTTTGAGAACAGCGCTAATCTGCGAACTCGCGGCGCTGACCGGCTGCTCCTTCTCCTGGAAACGCTCGGCTACGCCTGCGAACCGTGCGTGGTGGCTGCTGAAAATGTCGGCGCCAACCATGTCCGCAAGCGGTCATGGCTTATCGGCTACGATCCCGAACAACTTGCCTACGCCGCGCACCAGCGACGCGGCGCATGGCCCGGAGATGTGCAAGGTCCAGGGCGCGAAGCGGACGGGCATGAACCTGCCGACAATGATGCACCCGGCGGCATTGAACAGGCTGCCGACCCCGATGGCGACGGACGGGATGACGGACGGAGCCGGGGGCGGCGCGGGATCGACATATCCGCTGCGGATGATCCTGGCGACGCCCCGGAAATCGGATGCGGACAAGGGCGGCCGGGGCGACGTGCTCAGCCAGTTGCAGGGCCATGCGAGCCGCCATGCGGGGATGATGCCGACGCCAGTGAAGCCGAACGGCGGGCGCAGGTTGAGCGCGCAGGAGATCGAGACGGGACGCCGGGCGAACGGCGCGAAGGCGCAAATCGACACGCCGAACCTGCTGCGCCATGCGGCGGAAATCCTCCCGACGCCGACGAAGCGGGACAGCCGGATGGACGGCTGGAGTCCGGCCTACGACCGCAGGAAATCGCCGACGATGGACGCGGTGATGGACGGCGCCATGACGGATCGCGCGCCAGACAAATGGGCGGGCGCCCGCGCGCTGGCGGCGATGCTGCGGAACCATGGGCTGACTGGAACGGCGGCCTTGCCTATCACCTATGGCTGGATGATGGGCTTTCCGCCTGGGTGGCTGACACGCGCATTGCGCTCGGCGGTCCACGCGGGACGGCTGCGGCCAGCCTGATCGTCGAGGCGTTCGGCGACGCCGTTCTCCCGCAAATCCCCGAAGCCATCGCCCGCGCGATCCTGCGCACCGAAGCCGCGCTCGACCTCGTGCTCGGGCGCGCATCCCCTGACATGACCGGAGACGAACGATGAGCGATCCCACGCGTCCACAGCAGATCGACTTCAGCGGGTTTGAAGCCGCGCTGCGCCGGCAGGCGGCGGAGCAGGCGCAGGCGGCACGCACACCGACATTGCCATCGGCGTTGGCATCGCAATCGCGGCTGACCGAAGTCGAACTGACCTGGATCGAGAAGAAGCTGGAGCACTGGATACGCTTCGGTCGTATCGCCCAGGACCGCATCCTCACGCGCCGCACGCGCGTCGTCGGCTTCCGGCCCGGCGCGATCTTCGCCTTCGTCCGCTGGACCGCGAACGACTATGGCACAATCACCTCGCGCATCGACGTGGTGCGCGCGGTCTCGCCGGGCGAGCCTTACACCACGCTTCCTTTCGTCCGTCCGGGCGGTGACATCCTTCTGCACATCGAGAGCTGGCCGAAGGTTAGCCAGGTGCTCGCCGCGATCGACGCGGTGGAAGCGGTCGGCGTCGATCCCTGCGACGCGGCGGCCGATCACTGGCGGCACGTCCATAACCGCATCGCCGCGGGGCACCAGCCTCGGCCCTACACGATGGAGCGCCATCGCGCCTGGCTCCGCCGCAAGGAGATCGAGGGATGACGCGCCGCCGCTATGTCATGGCGACGGCCATTGCCGCCTCCGCCTTCGCCGCGGCGTTTGTCGCCGTCGCGATCAGCGATCCGTTCCCGCGCTTCATCTGGAACGCCAGCGCCAGCGCGCCGATCGGGCTCTACCGCATTCATTCCGACCGCGATCCGCCGCTCGGCGCGCTGGTCGCCGTCGCGCCGCCCAAGCACCTTTCCCGCTGGCTGTCGGCGCGCGGCTATCTGCCCGAAGGCGTGCCGCTCCTCAAGCATGTCGCGGCGAAAGCCGGGCAGCGTGTGTGCAGAACCGGCGACGTGGTGAGCCTCGATGCCCGGCCTGTCGCCACCGCCCGCGCGCGTGACGGCCAGGGCCGCCCGCTGCCGGTCTGGCAGGGCTGCCGAGCACTCAAGCCCGGCGAGATATTCCTGCTCAACCCCTCCGCCCCCGACAGCCTGGATGGCCGCTACTTCGGCCCGCTTCCGGCCTCGACTGTCATCGGCCGCGCAACGCCGCTGCATCTGCGCGCGCCGTCCACACCAGCTTCACCACCCAGAGCAAAGGAGATCGGCCGTGCCGACGAATATCTTTGAATCCACCGCCAACGGCTTTGCCGGACGCGCCCGGCATTTCGGCATCGACGAGCAAATCGTGCTGGTCGCGATCGATCCTGGAGACGCCGAGAACGCGCCCGACTACCGCGTCCACCTCGACGACGAGGACGGTCCCGAGGTCGGCGGCGCGTGGAAACGGGTCGGCGAACGCGCCGGCGACTACATCGCGCTGGAGATCGACAGCCCGCTTTTTTCGTCGCCGTTCCGCCCGGTGCTGTTCCGTGCCGATGACGATGGCCGGACATTCCGGCTGTCGTGGACGCGCCTGCGACCGCGCGATGATCACGCCGATCAGTCGCGGCGCTGACGCTTTCTCTTCCCCCGCAAACGAAAGGCAGACCCATGAACCAGATCACCATCGGCACGTTTCGCCGTGATAACGGCGCCTGGAAAGGCCGCATCCAGACGCTCGGCCTCGACGCGCCGCTCTATCTCGCCGAAGTCGATCCACGCGAGAACGAGGGCAAGTGCCCCGACATGCGCGTGCATCTCGGCGACAGCGCCGAGGGATTTCCGGTCGGCGAGGCGCGGCATCGCCCCGGTGGACCGGGCGGATTCCACATCGCGGTGCGCATCGACGGCCCGCTCTTTCCGCGACCGATCGACGCCATGCTGCTCACCGCCGGACATGGCGATGTTCATTACCTGGTCTGGAACCGTCCGCCCGAACCGGCCAGCGGAGGTTGAACGGATGCGCCGATTCATCCGTAATTCGGTCCTGGCGGCGGTCGCGGTCGTGCAGCTTTCCGGTGTCGCCGCCGCGCAGTCCCCTCCGCCCGAACGGGCGGCTACGCGCGACCCTTATGCCGGCCACGTCGCCGACGCGGCCCGGCGCTTCGGCATCCCGGAAGCGTGGATATGGACCGTCATGCGCGTCGAGAGCAACGGGGATTCCCGCGCGGTATCGTCGGCGGGTGCGATGGGTCTGATGCAGATCATGCCCGCGACCTGGGCGAGTCTGCGCGCACGCCACGGGCTGAGGAGCGATCCCTATAACGTGCGCGACAACATCATGGCGGGCGCGGCCTATCTGCGTGAGATGCACGACCGCTATGGCAACGTGACGGCGATGCTGGCGGCCTACAACGCGGGGCCGGGCCGCACCGACGAATATTTTTCGCGCGGCCGTCCGCTGCCCACCGAGACGCGCGCCTATCTGGCAAAGCTGGCGTCAATCACCAGCAGCGCGGGCGACAGCCAGCTTGCCGCTGCGCCTTCGTCCGATCCGTTCGCATGGCGCCGGGCCGCATTGTTCGCGGCGCGGGCCAACGACGATCCGGCCACACCGGAACCGGCGCCCGACGAACGTCCGGCCTCCGGTCCCGCCGCAGCCCAACCGCCTGCGAACAGCCTGTTCGTCGCGCTGTCGGGCCGGAGGCAGCCGTGAAGATCGCTTACGCCGATCCGCCCTATATCGGCTGCGCACATCTCTATCGTGGCCATCCTGACTACGCAGGCGAGGTCGACCATCGGGCGCTGATCGAGCGGCTCGAACGCGACTATGACGGCTGGATATTGCACGCCGCCGCGACGCCGGAATCGGTCGCCGTGCTCGCGCCGCTTGTGCGCGAAACCGGCGCGCGGTGGATGGCATGGGTCAAGGGCTTCGCCGCGTTCAAGCGCAACGTGCCGGTCGCTTATGCGTGGGAACCCGTCATCATAAAGCCTGCGCGCAAGCCGGTCGTGAGCAAGCGGCTGGTGCTGCGCGACTGGATCGAATGCCCGATCACACTGCGCCGCGGTCTCACCGGCGCCAAGCCCGAAGCGGTCTGCCACTGGTGTTTCGAGACGGTCGCCGCGCGTCCCGACGACATGCTCGACGACCTGTTCCCCGGCACCGGCGCCGTCGCCGAAGCGTGGCGAACCTGGCGCCTCAAGTTCGCATTGCCGGGAGATCCCGTTGCAGCGCCGCCGCGGCCAGGCCGCGCGCCGTCCGCAAGCCGGCGGTAGGCCGGCGCACCATGACCGCCCCCGTTTTCAGATTGCCCGGTTGGAAGGTGAAAGTGCCTGGAAGGGCAGGAAAAAGCCGAAGGAAGGGACGGCAAGATAGAAGCCGCACCCTGATTTCGCCAAAAGCCGCTGTTTTTCAGCGGTTTGGCGCGGGTACATCGGTCGGCGAGCGTGCCGCTCGGAAGAAAAAAGCAAGCAAACTCAAAGCGCCGAATGGCACCACAGGCCATTTTCGGCGGAAAGCGGCCCGGCCGTGAGCGAGGATGGCGATTTCCGCATCCGGCCGGGCAAGGTCGGCGACAGGGGCCGCCGCGGCGCCAGGGCGCGAGGGTTTGTCGCCCAGGTGCTGCGTGTCGCCGCGCGCAGCGGCGGCGGGCGGCGACCGGGCGGCTGGGGCGGGTCGCGCCCGCGCGGGCAATCGAACTTCGGCCGGGGCCGCACATCGTTCGCGCGCAGCCGACTGTTCGGATCGGGCCGGCGCGTGTTGGTCAAGATCGTGCCGGTCACCCGTTTCCACCGGAACGGGCGGCCGAGAGCGCCGCTGTCCGCGCACATCGCCTATCTCAAGCGCGAGGGCGTCACCCGCGACGGATCGCCCGCGCGGATGTTCGACGCCAATGGCGATGGCGCCGACGACCGCGCCTTCGCCGATCGGTGCAAGGACGACCGGCATCATTTCAGGATCATCGTCTCGCCAGAGGACGCGGCGGACCTCGCCGATCTGCGCGAATATACCCGCGATCTCGTTCGCCAGATGGAAGCCGATCTCGGGACGCGCCTCGAATGGATCGCGGTCGATCACTGGAACACCGACAATCCGCACGTCCATCTGCTGGTGCGCGGCGTCGATGACCAGGGGGCCGACCTCGTCATCAACCGGGAGTATATCAGCCACAACCTCCGCTCGCGCGCCGAAGAACTGGCCTATGCCGAACTCGGCCCGAAGCCTGAACATGAAATCCAGCGCGCGCTCGATCGCGAGGTGACGGCCGAACGCTGGACGAGGCTGGACGCCGAGATCACACGCTCGGCCGACGAGCTGGGCGTCGTCGACCTTCGCCCCGAGCAGCGCGGCCCCGATGATCCTCGCGTGCGCCGCTTGATGATCGGCCGATTGCAGCATCTGGAGACGATGGGGCTCGCCGCCCAAGCCGAGCCCGGCCAATGGGTCATGGCCGAGGGCGCGCAGGCGAAGCTGCGCGATCTGGGCACGCGCGGCGACATCATCCGCACGATCGGGAAGGCGCTGAACGATCGCGGCCTGCAGCGTCCGCTCGACAGCTATGAGATCGTCAGCGCGGCGCCGCAAAAACCCATCGTCGGCCGGTTGATCGACAAGGGGCTGCATGACGAGCTGCATGGCTCGGCCTATGCGGTGATCGACGGTATCGACGGGCGCACCCACCATGTCCGGCTTCCGGGCATCGAGGCGCTGGAGCACAGCCCGGACATCGGCGGCATCGTCGAGCTGCGCGCCATCGGCAGGCCGGGCGAGCAGAAGCCGACGCTGCTCCTCGCCACGCGCTCCGATCTCGACCTTGCCGCGCAGATGAAGGTGCCCGGCGCGACCTGGCTCGATCATCGCCTGATCGAGCGTGGCGCGGGCGTCATGGACGGCGGCTTCGGGGCGGAGGTGCGCCGGGCGATGGACGAGCGCACCGACCATCTCGTGCGCGAAGGGCTGGCGCGTCGCTACGGCGATCGCGTCGTGTTCCAGCGGGGTCTTCTCGACACGCTGCGCCGCCGTGAACTCGACGCGGCCGGCGCCGAGATCGCGGGCCGGACGGGGCTCGCCTACCGGCCCACCAGTCCCGGCGACAGGGTCTCCGGCATTTGCCGCCAGCGCCTCGCGCTCGCCTCGGGCCGCTTCGCCATGATCGACGACGGGTTGGGCTTCCGGCTCGTCCCCTGGTCGAACGACCTCGAACGCCACCTGGGCCGGCAGATCGCAGGCGTCGCCCGCGACGGCGGCGGCATCGGCTGGTCGCTGGGCCGCAAGCGCGGCCTCGGCATCTGAACAAGGAGATAACCCATGCCCGCTACCAAAATCCTCTGGGGCCAGATCATCGCCGTCTTCCTGATTGTGCTCACCGCGATCTGGAGCGCCACGCAATGGACGGCGGCGGCGCTGGCATATCAGCCTGAGCTTGGCGAACCCTGGTTCATGGCGCTCGGCTGGCCGGTCTATCCGCCTTACGCCTTTTTCTGGTGGTGGTTCAGCTTCGACGCCTATGCGCCCGGCATTTTCCAGGCCGGCGCCTATATCGCCGCGTCAGGTGGCTTCGTGGCGGTCGCGGTCGCCATCGCCATGTCGGTCTGGCGCGCGCGAGAGGCGAAGAACGCGGAAACCTACGGCTCGGCGCGCTGGGCGACCGAGGACGAGGTTCGCGCGGCCGGACTGCTCGGCGACGACGGTGTGGTGATCGGCAAGCTGGGCCGCGCCTATCTACGCCATGACGGTCCCGAGCATGTGCTGTGCTACGCGCCGACCCGCAGCGGCAAGGGCGTCGGCCTGGTGGTGCCCTCGCTCCTGACCTGGCCGGCGTCGGCGATCGTCCACGACATCAAAGGCGAGAACTGGACGCTGACCGCCGGCTTCCGCGCGCAGCATGGCCGCGTCCTGCTGTTCGACCCGACCAACGCGGCGTCGGACGCCTACAACCCGCTGCTGGAGGTGCGGCGCGGCCAGTGGGAGGTCCGCGACGTGCAGAACGTGGCCGACGTGCTGGTCGACCCGGAAGGCTCGCTGGAGAAACGCAACCACTGGGAAAAGACCAGCCATGCGCTGCTGGTCGGCGCGATCCTGCATGTGCTCTACGCCGAGCCCGACAAGACGCTTGCCGGCGTCGCGGCCTTCCTGTCCGATCCGGCGCGCACGATCGAACAGACGCTGGCCGCGATGATGGCGACACCGCATCTCGGCGAAGCCGGGGTGCATCCGGTGGTTGCATCGGCCGCGCGCGAGCTGCTCAACAAGAGCGACAACGAACGTTCGGGCGTGCTCAGCACCGCCATGTCGTTTCTCGGGCTTTACCGCGATCCCGTCGTCGCCCAGGTCACGCGCGCCTGCCACTGGCGCGTCATGGATCTGGTCGCGGGCGAGCAGCCGGCGACGCTCTACCTCGTCATTCCACCCAGCGACATCTCGCGGACCAAACCGCTCATCCGCCTGATGCTCAACCAGATCGGGCGACGGTTGACCGAGGAACTGAACCAGGGCAACCGGCATCGCCTGCTGTTGATGCTCGACGAGTTTCCCGCGCTCGGGAGATTGGATTTTTTCGAGTCCGCGCTGGCGTTCATGGCAGGCTATGGCCTGAAATCCTTCCTCATCGCCCAATCGCTGAACCAGATCGAGAAAGCCTACGGGCAGGACAATGCGATCCTCGACAACTGCCATGTCCGGGTGAGCTTCGCCACCAATAATGAGAAGACTGGGGACCGCGTGTCGAAGGCGCTCGGCACCAAGACCGAAATGAAGGCGATGAAGAATTATGCCGGGCACCGGCTCTCGCCCTGGCTCGGACATCTGATGGTCTCGCGCTCCGAAACCGCCCGGCAGCTACTGACGCAGGGCGAGGTCATGCAGCTGCCGCCCGACGAGGAAATCGTCATGGTGTCGGGTGTCCAGCCCATCCGCGCTAAGAAGGCGGCCTATTATGCCGATCCCCGTCTCGCCGCGCGGATCATGCCGCCGCCCGATCCGGCCGCATTGCCACCTCGCGAAGTCCGTTCCGACGACTGGACGGGGCTCGCCGCTTCGGCCGATCCCGCCGAGATCGCCGCGATCATCCGGCGCCAGGAGGATGCCGCCAACAGCGGGCTGCGCCGCGAGCCCGAACTTCCCGATCATGTCGCCATCGTGAAGGAGACGGCGCCCGCACCGCCCGCGCAGGAATTTTCCATCGTCGAGGACGAGCCCGAGGACGCCGCGCGCCAGGCCGCGGCGCGGCGCCGGATGCAGGGCATCGCTCGGCAGGCGTCGCTCGATCCCGACGACGGCATCGAATTGTAGGAGGTTCCCATGCGCGTCCGTCTCAACGTCTATTTCCCCCCCGAACTGGCCCGCCAGGTGAGCGAGCTGGCGATCCGCCGCCGCATCTCGCGTTCTGCGATCGTCGAAGCGGCGGTCACTTCCTGGATGTCGCCGGACGGCGCCGACCGGATGGAGGCAGCCTTCGCGCGGCGGCTCGACCGGCTCTCGCGCCAGGTCCAGCGGCTCGAACGCAACACCGGCCTCACCACCGAGGCGCTGGCGCTGTTCGTGCGCTTCTGGCTGGCGGTTACGCCCCCGCTGCCCGACGAGGATCAGGCGGCGGCCCAGGTCAAGGGGCGCAAGCGCTATGAGGGTTTTGTCGAGACGCTCGGCCGGCGCTATGCCAGCGGCAAGAGCCTGCTCGACGAAATACCGGAGGATATTGCAGGTCGTGACGGCGGCTCCGCCGACACATGACAGTGGAGCGAACCAATCGGGACCGGCCACGCGCGACTCGGCCAAGTATATTCGCGAAAATAGCGCGGGCGGAAAGCGGCGCCGAAAGTGTCCGACCGCAACGCGCACTTATCTACCGCCGTCACTACTACGCCCTGACATAGTTGTTGCCCCGCGCGATTTCCTATCTCTCTTGATGTGTCCCTGACGCCGGGCGGCGGTTCGCCCGGCCCAATTCAGGGGCCGTTCCTTGTCCGTCCAGCCGATCCGATCAGAAGCGAACACGCGCGGTGCGCGGATGCTGCGCACGGCGCTGGGGCCGTCGATCGCGGCCTGGCTCGACGATGCCGCCGTCATCGAGGTGATGCTGAACCCGGACGGCCGGCTGTGGGTCGACCGGCTGGGCGAAGGCATCAGCGACACCGGCATGACGCTCGGCGCGGCGGATGGCGAGCGCATCGTTCGCCTGGTCGCGCACCATGTCGGCGTCGAGGTCCATGCCCGGTCCCCGCGCGTCTCGGCCGAGCTGCCCGAAGGCGGCGAGCGGTTCGAGGGGCTGCTGCCGCCCGTTGTCGCCGCGCCCGCCTTCGCCATCCGCAAGCCCGCCGTCGCGGTGTTCACGCTGGGCGACTATGCCGCGGCCGGGATCATGTCGGCGGCTCACGCCGAGGCGCTGCGGCAGGGCGTGGAAACCCGCGCCAACATACTCGTGGCGGGCGGGACCGGCAGTGGCAAGACCACGCTGGTCAACGCTCTGCTCGCCGAGGTGGCGAAGACCACCGACCGGATCGTCCTGATCGAGGACACGCGCGAGCTGCAGTGCGCCGCGCCGAACCTTGTCGCCATGCGGACCAAGGATGGCGTCGTCTCGCTCTCCGATCTCGTCCGATCGTCGCTGCGCCTGCGACCCGACCGCATCCCGATTGGCGAAGTGCGCGGCGCCGAGGCGCTCGATCTCCTCAAAGCCTGGGGCACCGGCCACCCCGGCGGCATCGGCACCATCCACGCCGGTTCCGCGCTCGGCGCGCTGCGCCGCATGGAGCAGCTCATCCAGGAGGCCGTGGTCACGGTCCCCCGCGCGCTGCTGGCCGAGACCATCGACCTCATCGCCGTCCTCGTTCGCGACGGACACGGCCGCCGCCTCGCCGAGCTGGCCAGCGTCGACGGGCTCGACGCCGCGACCGGCGACTACCGCCTCACGCCGCTCACCACCCCCCAGACCGGAGACCTGCCATGACCGACGACACCAAGCCTCTCAGGACCATGAAGGGCCGCCTGCTCGGCGGCACCATGCTCGACCGCCTCGGCCATATCGGCATCACCGCCGCCGGCCTGCTCTACGCGATGCCCGCCCATGCGGGCGGATCGTCGATGCCGTGGGAGGCGCCGCTGCAGAGCATCCTCGAATCGATCGAAGGGCCGGTCGCCAAGATCATCGCGGTGATGATCATCATCGTGACGGGCCTGACCCTGGCCTTCGGCGATACGTCGGGCGGGGCGCGGCGAATGATCCAGATCGTGTTCGGTCTGTCGATCGCCTTCGCGGCCAGCTCCTTCTTCCTGAGTTTCTTCTCGTTCGGCGGCGGGGCGCTGATCGCATGACCGGCGCGGCCGATCATGGCGAACCCATCGCGGGCTACTTCGCCCCGGTCCATCAGGCGCTGACCGAGCCGATTCTGCTCGGCGGCGCCCCGCGTTCGCTCGCCATCGTCAACGGCACGCTGGCGGGCGCGATCGGGCTGGGGCTGCGGCTCTGGATCGCCGGCCTCGCCATCTGGGCGATCGGCCATGCGCTGTCGGTCTGGGCCGCGCGCCGCGATCCGCAGTTCGTGGACGTGGCCCGCCGCCACCTTCGCTATCCGACGTGGATGCGGCCATGATGTCCTTACGCGAATATCGCGGCAAGGCCGCGCATCTGGCCGACTTCCTGCCCTGGGCCGCATTGGTCGGCGAGGGCGTGGTTCTCAACAAGGACAGCTCGTTCCAGCGCACGGCGCGCTTTCGCGGCCCCGATCTCGACAGCGCCACACCCGCCGAGCTGGTCGCCACCACGGCGCGGCTCAACAATGCGCTGCGCCGGCTCGGCTCGGGCTGGGCGATCTTCGTTGAGGCGCAGCGCACGCCCGCGCTCGACTACCCGGAATCCGACTTTCCCGATCCCGTCTCGGCACTGGTCGACATGGAGCGCCGGGAACAGTTCCGCGAGGAAGGCGCGCATTTCGAGAGCGGCTATTATCTGACGCTGCTGTGGATGCCCCCGGCCGAAGACGCCGCCCGCGCCGAAACCTGGCTCTATGAAGGCCGTTCCGGCACGGGCGTCGATCCGTGGGAGTTGCTCAAGGGCTTCACCGACCGCAGCGATCGCGTTCTGGGTCTGGTCGAAGGCTTCGTGCCCGAGGTCCGCTGGCTCGATGACGCCGAGACCCTGACATACCTGCACAGCACGATTTCCACCCGTCGCCAGCGCGTGCGCGTGCCCGAGACGCCGATGCACCTCGACGCGCTGCTCGCTGACGAGCCGCTCACCGGCGGGCTCGAACCGAAGCTGGGCGATCATCATCTCCGCACGCTGACGGTCGTGGGATTCCCCAGCGTCACCTTTCCCGGCCTGCTGGACGAGCTGAACCGGCTCGCCTTCGAGTATCGCTGGTCCACCCGCGCGCTAATGCTCGACAAGACCGATGCGACGAAGCTGCTGACCCGCATTCGCCGGCAGTGGTTTGCCAAACGCAAGTCGGTTGCGGCCATCCTGAAAGAGGTGATGACCAACGAGGCGAGCACGCTGCTCGACAGCGACGCCTCGAACAAGGCCGCCGACGCCGACATCGCCTTGCAGGAGCTGGGCGCCGACTATGCCGGCATGGCCTACGTCACCGCGACGGTGACGGTCTGGGACCGCGATCCCGCCATTGCGGCGGAAAAGCTGCGGCTGGTCGAGAAGGTCATCCAGGGCCGCGACTTCACTGCCATCCCCGAGGGCATGAACGCGATCGAAGCATGGCTGGGGAGCCTTCCTGGCCATACCTACGCCAACGTCCGGCAACCGCCGATCTCCACCATCAATCTCGCCCACCTGATTCCCCTGTCAGCGGTATGGGCGGGGCCGGAACGGGACGAGCATTTCGGACAGCCCCCTTTGCTCTACGCGAGGACCGAAGGCTCGACCCCGTTCCGGTTTTCCCTCCATGTCGGCGATGTCGGCCATATGTCGATCGTCGGGCCGACCGGCTCGGGCAAGTCGGTGCTGCTCGCGCTGATGGCGATGCAGTTCCGCCGCTATGCGGGGGCGCAGGTCTTTGCCTTCGACTTCGGGGGCAGCATCCGCGCCGCCGCGCTCGGCATGGGCGGCGACTGGCAGGATTTGGGCGGGATGCTTGCCGACGAGGCCGGCGACGGCGTGCAGCTTCAGCCGCTCGCCCGCATCGACGATCCCGCCGAGCGCGCATGGGCCGCCGAATGGTTGGCCGCGATCCTCACGAGCGAGAATGTGATCGTCGATCCGCAGGCCAAGGACCATCTCTGGTCGGCGCTGACCTCGCTCGCCACCGCGCCGATCGCCGAGCGCACGCTGACCGGGCTCGCGGTCCTGCTTCAGAGCCAGCAGCTCAAGCAGGCATTGGCGCCCTGGTGCGTCGGCGGCGCCTGGGGCCGGCTGCTCGACGCCGAGACCGAACGGCTCGGCGAAGCGGCGATCCAGGTGTTCGAGACCGAGGGACTGATGGAAAGCGGCGCGGCGCCGGCCGTGCTCTCCTACCTGTTCCACCGCATCGCGGGGCGGCTCGACGGCAGCCCCACGCTCATCATCATCGACGAAGGCTGGCTCGCGCTGGGATCGCCGGCCTTCGCCAAACAGCTATCGGAATGGCTGGTCACGCTGCGCAAGAAGAACGCGAGCGTCATCTTCGCCACCCAGTCGCTCGCCCAGATCGAGGGCAGCCCGATCGCGCCCGCCATCGTCGAGAGCTGCCCGACGCGCATCTTCCTGCCCAACGAGCGCGCCGCCGAGCCGCAGATCGCGGCGATCTACGAGCGGTTCGGGCTCAATGCCCGCCAGATCGAAATCCTCAACCGGGCGACCCCGAAGCGGGATTATTACTGTCAGAGCCGGCGGGGAAACCGCCTGTTCGAGCTGGGGCTGGGCGAGGTGGCGCTGGCCTTCGCCGCCGCGTCGTCGAAAACCGACCAGATCGCCATCGCCGACATCATCGAAACCCACGGCCAACCCGCCTTCGCCGCCGAATGGCTGCGGCATCGCGGATGCGCCTGGGCCGTCGAGCTTCTTCCCGAACCCCAACCAGATCCGCTGGCCGGTCGCCGGGAAGATACCGGCCAGTTCCCCCTTGCCGTGAAGGACATGATCCCATGAAAGCCTCCCCCCTGCGCCGCGCCATGCTGGCTGGCGTCCTCGCCACGTCGAGCATGACCGGCATCACCGCCGCGACTCCGGCGCATGCACAGTTCGGCGGGATCGTCTATGACCCGACCAACTACGCGCAGAACGTGCTGACCGCCGCCCGGTCGCTCCAGCAGATCAACAATCAGATTCAGCAAATCCAGCAGCAGGCGACCAGCCTCATCAACGAGGCGCGCAATCTCGCTTCGCTGCCGCTCTCGACGGTCGACACGCTCCAGCAGCAGGTCCGGCAGACGCAGCAGCTGCTCGGACAGGTCCAGCGCATCGCCTACGATGTTCGGGACATCCAGCAGGCGTTCGAGGGCCGCTACAAGGGGACCGCGCTCACCGGCACCAACGCGCAGATGATCGCCAACGCCAACGCGCGCTGGGAGGATAGCGTCGGCGCGTTCCAGGACGCCTTGCAGGTGCAGGCCGGCGTGGTCGGCAACATCGAAGGCGCCCGCACCACGATGAACAGCCTGGTCTCGGCCAGCCAGTCGGCGACCGGCGCGCTCCAGGCCGCACAGGCGGGCAACCAGCTTCTCGCCCTGCAATCGCAGCAGCTCGCCGATCTCACCGCCGCCGTCGCCGCGCAAGGCCGGGCGCAATCGCTCGACGCCGCGCGGCAGGCCGCGATCGAGGCGGAGGGGCGCGAACGCTTCCGCCGTTTCTTCGGCCGCGACTGACAGGAGAAGCCGCATGTCGCGCAATGCAAAGATCGCGGCTGTCGCGGCGCTCGGCGGCATCATGCTGGCCGTGGCGCTCGCGGGCATGCGCGAACCCTATGAACCAGCACTCAAAACTGTCCTGCCCATCCCTGAACAGGGAGACCAGGAGAAGCGTCTGGCGCGCGAACTGGAACGCTGCGCCACGCTCACCATGCCCGACAGCGGCTGCGAAGCGGCATGGGTGGAGAAGCGACGCCGCTTCTTCGGCAAGGATGCCAACGCGCACGCGCCGGGCGAGCATCCTGCGCTTCCCCCCGTCTATGACAGCACGAACGATGACAGCGCAGGCAGCGACGGAAGCCGGGCGAAAGACGCGATCCGGCCGGAACTGCCCGGCAATTATGTCCCCGCTGATCCGGCCGGGAGCACGGCGCCGTGAGTGATACCGGAATCGTCGATACCTTCCTCGACACCTTCACCAGCTATATAGATTCCGGCTTCGGCCTGCTCGGCGGCGAGGTCGGCTTCCTGTCGTCCACCCTGATCGCGATCGACGTGACCATCGCCGGGCTGTTCTGGGCCTGGGGCGCCGACGAGGACGTGATCCAGCGGCTGGTGAAGAAGACGCTCTATATCGGCGCGTTCGCCTTCATCATCGGCAATTTCCAGACGCTGGCGACGATCCTGTTCGACAGCTTCGCGGGGCTGGGGCTCAAGGCGAGCAGCGATTCCTTAAGCCTCGCGGAGTTCATGAAGCCCGGCACGATCGCCGGCAAGGGACTCGACGCTGCTCAACCGCTGATCGACGCGATGGAGGCCTATAATAGCCTCTGGTCGGTGTTCGCCAATCTGGCGATCATCGCCGTGCTGCTGCTGGCCTATCTGATCGTCGTCCTCGCCTTCTTCATTATCGCCATCCAGGTCTTCATCACGCTGATCGAGTTCAAGCTGGTGACGCTGGCCGGATTTGTCCTGCTGCCGTTCGCTTTCTGGAACCGCACCGCGTTCATGGCCGAGAAGGTGCTCGGGCATATCGTCTCCAGCGGGATCAAGGTGCTGGTGCTCGCGGTCATCACCGGCATCGGCACCACACTGTTCAGCACGTTCACGGCGACGGTCGGTCCTGAACCCGATGCGCGGGAAGTGCTGGCGATCGCGCTCGGCGCGCTGTCGCTGCTCGGCCTTGCCATCTTCGGTCCCGGCATCGCCAACGGCATCGTCTCGGGCGGCCCGCAGCTCGGCGCGGGCGCCGCGGCTGGCACCGCGCTGGCGGCGGGCGGCGCGCTGGTCGGTGGCGCAGCCGCCGCGAAGCTGGGTGTGGGCGCTGCAGGGTCAGGGCTCGGCGCGGCCGGACGGATGACCGGGGCAGCCGCGCAGGCCGGCGCCCGGGCAAGCGGCGCGGCCATGGGCGCATACAGTGTCGGCTCGTTCGGCAAGACGGGCGGCAGCGCCGTGGAGGGCGGCATGGCCGCTGTCGGACAGAAGACGGCGGGCGCCGCCGCCCATGCCGCCATGTCGCCGCTGCGCAAGGCCAGCGCATCCATGAAGGATAATTTCCGCTCCGGCGTGCGTGCCGGGCTGGGCGCAGCCCCCACCGCAAGTGCCGGCACGGCTGGGGCAACACCCGCCGCCCCGGCTTCCACGCAGCCCGCATGGGCGGCAGCCATGAAGAACCGCCAGTCCACCAGCCACGGCGCGACCGTTCTCGCCCACACGATGAAGGCGGGCGACAGTCATGGCGGCGGTTCCGGACCCGACATCAAGGACAAGGACTAAACCGCTATGTTCCGCAGACCTTCCATTCGCTACGGACAGACACCAGAACCCGTCACGCCATATCAGCGTGCCGCCCAGGCGTGGGACGACCGCATCGGCTCCGCGCGGGTGCAGGCGCGTTCCTGGCGAATGGCTTTCTTCGGCGCGCTGGCCCTCTCGGGCGGACTTACCGCCGGCCTCGTCTGGCAATCGGCGCGTGGACATATCGTCCCCTGGGTGGTCGAGGTCGATCGGCTGGGTGAAGCACAGGCGGTCGCTCCGGCCGAAGCCGGTTATAGACCGACCGACCCGCAGATCGCGTTCCATCTCGCGCGCTTCATCGAACAGGTGCGCGCGATCCCCGCCGATCCGGTCATCATCCGCCAGAACTGGCTGCGCGCCTATGACTTCACCACCGACAAGGGCGGGCAGGCGCTGAGCGATTACGCGCGGTCGAACGATCCGTTCGCCAATGTCGGCAGGGTCCAGGTCGCGGTGGACGTGTCGAGCGTCATCCGCGCCTCGCCCGACAGCTTCCGCGTCGCCTGGACCGAGCGCCGCTATCAGGACGGCAGCCTGATAGAGACAACTCGCTGGTCGGCGATCCTCACCATTGTCGTGCAGCCGCCACGCACGCCCGACGCGCTGCGCAAGAACCCGCTCGGCCTGTTCGTCAACGCCATCAACTGGAGCAAGGAGCTGTCGCAATGACCCGGCTGTCCATCCACCACGTCGCCAGCGCGGTAATGCTGTTGTCCGCATCCGCACTCGGCGCCTGCTCCACCACATCGGCGAAGACGCCCGATGCCGGCAAGGTCGAGATCGCCGCGTCCCCGGCGCCAGAGCCGCCGCGCGCCGTCGAGGTGGTGACGGTCCCCGAGCCGCTGCCGCTGCCCGGCCAGTTGAAGCCGGTCACGGCAGGCGCGCGGCGTCCCGAGTCCACCGATCCGCGCCAGCGCATCGGCGCGGCCAACGCCGCCGCCCGCGTCCAGCCCACCCGCGACGGTTATGTGAACGCCATCCAGCAATATCCGTGGACCGAGGGTGCGCTCTATCAGGTCTATGCCGCGCCCGGCCAGGTGACGGACATCGCATTGCAGGAAGGCGAACAGCTTGTCGGGCCGGGGCCGGTCGCGGCGGGCGACACCGTGCGCTGGATCATCGGCGACACGGTGAGCGGCGCCGGTCCCACGGCGCGCGTGCATATCCTGGCAAAGCCCACCCGGCCCGACATCGGCACGAACCTCGTCATCAACACCGACCGGCGCACCTATCATCTCGAACTGCGAGCGACGCCATCGACCTACATGGCATCGGTAAGCTGGACCTATCCGCAGGATGCGCTGATCGCCTTGCGCGGGGCCAACGCTGCCGCCGCATCCGCCGCCCCTGTGGCGAGCGGGCTCGATCTCGCCGCGCTCAACTTCCGTTACCGGATCGAGGGCGGTCGTGTGCCATGGAAGCCCGTCCGCGCCTTCGACGATTCCGCCCAGGTGTTCATCGAGTTTCCTCACCAGATCGCGCAGGGCGAGATGCCGCCGTTGTTCGTGACCGGCGCGGCGGGGGATGCCGAACTGGTCAACTACCGCGTGCAGGGCCGCTACATGGTGGTGGACCGGCTGTTCGCCGCCGCCGAGCTGCGTCTGGGTGACAAGCGCAGCGAGCAGCGCGTCCGCATCGTGCGCGACGGGGCGGAACCGCGCCGCAGGGGGCGGTGATGGCCGATCCCGCCAACACGCCCGTCCAGCCTGCTGCCGCCGCGACGCAGGCATCCCCGCAACCCGCATCGGCGAATCCCGCCGCCTTCCAGCTTCGCGGGCCGGCGCCGCGCGTCATGCGCCTGTCGCGCAAGGCGCTGGCCACGCTCGGTGTCGTCGCCGGCTTAAGCATCGGCGGCTCGCTTTATTATGCGCTCGCGCCCGAAGGGGAGAAGGCGGCCAAGGAACTCTACAATACCGACAGCCGCGCCGCAGCGGAGACCATCACGTCGGGGCCGAAGGATTACGGCCAGGTTCCGAAACTCGGAAAGCCGCTCCCCGGCGATCTCGGCGGCCCGATCGTCTCGGCGCAGCAGCGAGGGCAAGACGTGCCCGCGCCGCCGATCGGCGCACAGCCCGATCCGCGCGTCCAGGCGACCGAAGCCGCGCGCCAGCGCATCGCCCAGGAACGCGACGCCGCCCGCACCAGCACGGTGTTTCTCGGCGGCGGCAGTGCCGGGGCCGGTGCGATGCCATCCTTGCCCGGACTGGCGATAGCAGCGCCGGACACCGCCGCTCCGCAATCCCCGGAGCAGCAAAACGGCTCAGCGACGCAGGGTGATCAGGCCGGAAAGCGGGCGTTCATGGCACAGGCCGCCAACCAGCGCACAGTCAGCGCCGAGCGGCTGACCGCGCCGGCTTCGCCCAACATCGTGCAGGCGGGCAGCATCATCCCCGCCGCGCTCATCACCGGCATCCGCTCCGACCTGCCCGGCCAGATCACCGCTCAGGTGACGGCTAACGTCTATGACAGCCCCACAGGGCGCATCCTGCTCATTCCGCAGGGCGCGCGACTGATCGGCGAATATGACAGCGAGGTCGCCGCGGGGCAGACCCGAGTGCTGCTCACCTGGGACCGGCTCATCATGCCGGACGGCCGCTCTATCGTTCTCGAGCGCCAGCCCGGCGCCGATGCGGCGGGTTATGCCGGCTTGCAGGACCGCGTGAATCAGCATTGGGGCAATCTGCTAACCTCTCTTATTCACGACGCTCGGTTTCGGGCCCGCTCTGGGCATTTGCTGCGGCTGGCTGTATTGCGCGGACGAC
>MKWI01000015.1 GCA_001899715.1 Sphingobium sp. 66-54 | reverse complement strand
TCCTTCTTCCTCAAGGAACTGATGGATCGCGTGCCGCGCGATCTTGCCCGCCGCGCCCAGAACGAGAACTTTCACGCCCACATCTTCCTCCAATTGACCTTACGGTCTTTCGGATCCCACCGATGCCATGCGCGTCGAACCATCTAGGCCTACGCCATGCCTTCGACAGTTCGCGAGGCCACGCGAGACCGCACCGCATCGATAATGCGCCGTCCGATAGCGGGATCGATGTCTATCCAATACTCGAACACGCGGCTCAACACGGGCTCCCTAACGCCGGCGAGCAAACTGCTTGCGACCTGCTCGACCAATGCGCCACGCTGATGATCGTCCATTACCTCCCGAACCAAGATGCCTGGCTGCGTGAAATCGTCGTCTTCGTTGTGCAATGAGTAAGCACTTCGCACCATCTCACCATCAGTCTCCCAGCCATCTTCTGCGGGACCCGTTTCATCGGCCCAAGGGCGACCACCAGAATTCGGAGCGTAGGTCGCGGCAGCTCCGCTATGATCGAAGTTCATGTGGCCATCGACCATGTAGGTGTTGACCGAAACCCTCGGCCGATTGACCGGTAGTTGGTGGAAGTTCGTGCCGATCCGATTGCGCTGCGCGTCATTGTACGCGAATGCCCGGCCGAGCAACATCTTGTCCGGGGAGAGACCAATACCAGGGACGGTATTACCCGGAGAAAAGGCGGCCTGCTCGATTTGAGCGAAGAAGTTTTCGGGATTCCGATTGAGCGTCATCGTTCCGACCGGCATCAACGGATGGTCGCCATGCGACCATGTCTTCGTAAGATCGAACGGATTGTAGCGGTAATGGACCGCATCGGCATACGGCATGATTTGCACCGACAGGTTCCAGATCGGGAAATCACCACGCGCTATTGCTTCAAAAAGGTCACGACGATGGTAGTCGGCATCTGCACCGGCCATTGCCGCAGCTTCTGCATTGTCAAAGAAGCGCATGCCTTGGGCGGTGTGGAAGTGGTATTTCACCCAGAACCTCTCGCCAGCAGCATTGATCCACATGTAAGTATGTGAGCCATAGCCATTCATGTGACGCCAGCTGCGTGGTAACCCGCGTTGACCCATCAAGTATGTCACTTGGTGTGCGGTCTCGGGATTACTGGTCCAGAAATCCCATTGCATGTTATTGTCGCGGAGGCCGGACTCCGGAAGCCGCTTTTGGCTCCGGATAAAATGTGGAAACTTCATCGGATCGCGCACGAAGAAAACTGGAGTGTTATTTCCGACGAGATCGTAGTTTCCCTCAGATGTATAGAATTTAAGCGAGAACCCACGTACATCGCGCCAAGTATCCGGGCTGCCAGATTCACCCGCCACGGTCGAGAAACGGGCGAGCATGTCCGTCTCTGTTCCCTTTTGGAAAAGGGATGCCTTGGTATATCCAGAAAGGTCTTCGGTCGTAACGAACACACCAAACGCGCCTGAACCCTTCGCATGAGGCTGGCGCTCAGGAACCTTTTCGCGATTAAAGTGAGCTATCTGTTCGATAAAATGAACATCGTGAAGTACGACGGGTCCATTCGGTCCAACAGTCAAAGAATTTCGGTCGCTTCTTGCGGGCGAGCCGTTGCTCATTGTTGAGCCCGAAGGCTTACGCATTTCGCTATCCTTCCGATACCTCTGCGACTACATTGAACACACACCATCGAAACCGATGAGCACTCACGTCTGGCGGGCACTCATCTCCCGCGTTAGAATATGATTGAAGGAATTGGCTGACTAATCGCATTTGCCCGCAAAGCCTGACGCAGCGATCAAAGGTATATTTTTCAATGCGAAAGCACGGTTGCACGCGGGCTCGTTCAAACTCCGCGCGCTGCCATTCACCTCTGCCATTCATGTTTTTCGAGTGATGCGACTTGAGGCGGTTGCCGAGTTCACTAAACTGCAGGAGCGCATTCATCCTGCGGACCGCCCTGCGGAGGCCATGCTACGCAACAGTCGTTCGAGCTCATCGTGATCAGCCTGGTTCTCCGGCCCTCTTTTCTTCTCCTTGCGCGCCTCGACATACCTTCCGGTTCTGCCGGCCCATTCGGGGTCGAGCGCTACCCAGAGCGGAGTGTCCGCAGCCTTGCTGGGTGGAGTTGCAAAGGGCAAGAGCAGGCGCAACATCGACGGGATGACGCCTCTGGATGGTCGAGGAAGGCGGTTTTGACAAAGCCGGGCGATACGGCGTTTACGGCCACGCCTTTGCTCTCGAGTCGACTGGCCAGCGCCCATGTCATGTGCCGTAGCGCCTGTTTGGACTGCGCATAGGCCTTGAAGCCGTTGAATCGCCGACTTTCCCAATCGAGGTCGCTGGTGTCATAGTCGCTGGTAGCTGCGGAGACTATGTTGACGATCCGAGACGGCACGCCCGCTAACAAGAGTGGGAGCAATTCCTGCGTCAAGACATACGGGCCGAGGACGTTCGTCGCGAGCGTCATCTCGTGGCCATCAGGCGATAGCCGGCGCGTGTTGAACCAGGCGCCGGCGTTGTTGATCAGGAGCCCTATAGAGGAGTGCCGAGCGGCGACGCTGCCCGCAAAGTGGCGCACAGAAGCGATGCTTGCGAGGTCGAGCGGAAGGGCCTCTACGTGGCCGCCGCCCGCCTCACGGGCGAGTTCCGCCGCCACGGCTTCGCCCGCCGGTAGATCTCGAACGCCGAGAACGACCGTCATTCCTGCTCGAACAAGCCCGCGGGCGATTTCCCGGCCTAGTCCTCCGGTTGCTCCCGTCACCACGGCGACGACAGGAACCCGCCCCTCAGCCGACGGCGACATGACCAAGACCGCCGTCAATCCGGATAAGCTGGGCGACGGTGAAGCCGGACTCGTCGGAGCCGAGATAGACCGCGGCCTTGGCAATCTCGATCGCCTGTCCGTTCCGTCCGATTGGAACCTGCCTTGCAAACTCCTCGTACAGGGCGTCTCGCACCGCCGGATCGAGCGCCTTGAACGCGTTGGTGACGATCGGGCCTGGACTGATGGAATTAACGCGTATTCCTCGCTCCTTCAGTTCGTAGGACAGGCCTGGCGCCAGTGCTGTCAGGCCTGCTTTGGTGGCGCCATAGGCCGTGGAATGGCGATGCCCGATAAGCGCGGACACCGAACCGATCAGGATAATCGATGCCGGACGCGCGAAGAACGGTAGCAGCGACTGGATGAGGAAGAACGGACCTTTCAGGTTTGTCGCGACGAGTCGGTCGAACCGGTCGGGCGTCCATTCCTCGAACGGCAGTTGCGTCGGGTCGGCGGCGTTGCACATCAGGATATCGACTGCTGGCCATGCACTGGACAACTCGTCCACGACAATGGCGTGAGCCGAAAGGTCAGATGCGTCAGCCCGAAAGGTCAGAAGACCATCGCCGAGTTCGCGCTTCGCCTGATCCAAGCCATCCTGCGACCGTCCGGTGATAGCGACCTTCGCACCTTCAGCCAGAAA
This sequence comes from Sphingobium sp. 66-54, assembly GCA_001899715.1. GTDB lineage: Bacteria > Pseudomonadota > Alphaproteobacteria > Sphingomonadales > Sphingomonadaceae > Sphingobium. The sequence goes on along the minus strand of MKWI01000015.1, from coordinate 110,541 downwards.
CTGGCGCGCCGTTTCGAGCCCGATGCCGCTCGATCCCCCTGTAACCAGCGCATGTTTTCCTACAAGCCGACCCATATCGCTCTTCCTAAATATCGACCGTAAAATAGACGTTCAGATCGGGTGGATCTATGTTACAACGTTCGCGATTTGTAGCAGATCGTTCAAAAGTGCCCTTATGGATCTCCTCTCCCAACTCCTTCGCCTGCTCAAAATACAAAGCTATGGAGCGGCCGGGCTCGATGCCGGTGGTGATTGGGCAATCCAAATCCCTGCCCATGAGGGGATGAAAGTCTTCGTCGTCGTCCACGGAAACTGTTTCGTGTCGCTCGACGAAAGTGGACCGTCATTCGAGGTCAATGCCGGCGAATGCTTCTTGGCGACGCAGGGGCGGCCCTTCCGTATTGGAAATGGAGCGCCGGTCGAACCGACGAGCGCGGGGTCGCTTAGCCCGTCCGTTTTCGATGGACGCATCGTGATCCACAACGGTGGTGGAGAGTTCTTGGCGGTGGTCGGTTTCTTCTCGCTGGCTGGCCAGCAGAAGGATCTTCTTCTCAGTGCACTTCCACCCGTCATTCGCTTCGGTGAAGGACGGGATCGGGAGACGATGGAATGGTGCGTCAAACGGCTGACATCGGAGTTGCGCGATCCAGGCCTCGGAACCCATGCCCTCGCTGAGCAACTTATGATGATGATGCTCGTGCAGGCACTGCGGTCATCTGTGGCAAAGGGTACTTGTTCGCGCTCCGGATGGCTCGCAGTGCTCGCCGATCCCCGATTGCGGGCGGCGCTTGGCGCGATGCACGAGGAACCACATTGTCGATGGACCGTACAATCGCTTGCGGCGCATGCGGGCATGTCGCGCACCAGCTTCGCGCTGCGCTTCAGAGCAGCGATGGGGATCGCGCCGCTGGATTATCTCTCCCGCTGGCGGATGCTGCTTGCGCAAGACAAGCTAGCCACGAGCCTGAAGCCGGCAGCGGATATCGCCTCCGAGGTCGGCTATGATTGCGAGCGATCCTTTTCACGTGCCTTCAAGCGCGCGAATGGATGTTCGCCTCGCCAGTACCGACTGTCAGCACAAAGTCGAAATACAGCAAAGTCTATCAACTGATGGTTGGTCGCCGTGAGTTCGCTGCCATTTTTCGATCGTTTTCGCAGCGTCAGCGATTGCCCGTTGCGGCTTTACCCCCTGTAGGACGGCTCCACCGCTTATTTCCGCTGCGGCTGGATTGTGATTTCGCACCAGCGGAGCTGCCGTCCTAAGCGCACGTCGTTGAAGAAGTTCCCACAGAGCCTCCCGGTCCTCCTAGTCGCACCAGTCGCTATCGCCGCTCTTTGAAACGGCCTTTTCGCCTGAGACGATCAGCTCGATGTTGCAAGCGCCTTCGAGGCTTGGCGCGACATCGTTTTCCGCAGTGGGTGACAGCTGTCCGGAATCAGGCTGGCCATGCTTGTCGCCAGAGACGGTCTTGCACTTCAGCGGCCGCAGAGCGCCCTTGCGGTGCCATCTTCTTTCCTTAGTATGTGCGATTGAAGGAACTCACATTGACCCTCTAGTCAGGAACTGAAGACGATCATCTTCTCTGCGGTCATTTCCTTGACTGTGTAGGGGATACCACCAACCCCGTAGCCCGACTCGTGCCGGCCGGCGAACGGCATCCAATCGGTGCGAAACGCGGTGTGGTCGTTGACCATCACCGCTGAAGCATCGAGCAATTCCGCCGTGTGAAGCGCAGTTTCGAGATCGCGCGTGAAGATGCTCGATTGGAAGGCGACAGGCAGTGCATTGGCCTCGCTAATCGCCCGCTCAATCTCGGTGAAGCCATAGACGCATGTCACCGGCCCGAACACTTCAAGGGTCGAGACCTTCGCATCGCCCGGCGGATCGATCAGGATGCTGGGATTGAGCGTCGTCTCGCTGTGGCGCCCGCCGCCGACCAGTCGCGCGCCGGCTGCCACCGCCTCGGAGATCCAGGTTTCAACACGTACGGCCTCCCGCGGCGTGATCAACGGACCGACCTCGGTTTCCGGCTTCGTCGGATCGCCAACCTTGAGCGCGGCCGCCCGCGCGGCTAAACGCTCGATGAACGCCTCGCGCAGCGTTTGATGCACAAAAATGCGCTGGACCGACACGCACACCTGGCCTGCATGATAGTAGCCGCCCTTTACGATGGGCTCGATGAGCCGGTCGAGATCAGCGCTTGCATCAATGATCACCGGTGCAGCACCGCCGTGTTCAAGCGCACAACGCGTCCCTGCCGGCAGTTTCGAACGGAGATACCACCCGACCCGACCCGATCCGATGAAGCTCAGAAAGGCGATACGCGGATCAGTCGCCAGCCGTTCCGCCAGTTCAGTCTCCTCCGGCAGGAAACTCTGCACCCATCCCTCGGGGAGGCCTGCCTCGAGGGTCATGGCAACCAGTGCAAGGCAGCTAAGTGGCGTCGTCGACGCGGGTTTCACGATCACCGGGCACCCCGCTGCAATCGCCGGCCCGACCTGGTGCACCACTAGGTTTAGTGGATGATTGAAAGCCGAGATGGCCGCCACAACCCCGATGGGTTCCTGGATCGTCCAGGCGCGGCGGCGCTCGCTGGCAGGCGTAAGTCCCATCGGGATCTCAACGCCTGCGCGGGTGCGCAGCACCTCCGCAGAATTGCGGACGCCGTCGATCGCACGATCCGTTTCGATTCGATCAGCGCATCGGCAAGCGGCTTACCGCCTTCACGCGCGATTTGCAGCGCGAGCATGTCGCGGCGCTCCGCCATCAACTCTGCGAGTTTACGCAGCACCGCTATCCGCTGATGCGGTTCCAGCCATCCCTTACGGTCCCTGAACAGCCCGTATGCCGTCGCGAGCTTATGCTCTAACGCATCGGCATCGTCGCTATCGATCCGGGTAATCGGCAGACGGTCATAGGCTTGCACGACTTCAATCATGGTGTTTCTCCCGCTCAGCTTGGGTCGAGATCGGGGACACGACCGCCAAGCTCGTCGACAAGCACGCGGGTGTTCTCGCTATAGTCAATCGGCACGACGATCACATGCACACCGCCAGCGGCGCATGCTGCTTCGATGGCCGGCACAAGTTCGTCGGTCGCCGAAATGCGATGCCCCGTCGCACCGTAGGCCGCCGCATAGGCGACGAAATCGGGGTTGCCAAAGGTCATGCCAAAATCGGCGAAATGGTCGACCGCCTGCTTCCAGCGGATCATGCCATAGGCGTGATCTTCGACGATGAGCACGACGAGGTTGAGCTTTAGCCTCACGGCTGTTTCCAGCTCTTGGCTGTTCATCATGAACCCGCCGTCCCCGCACACCGCCAATACGTGCCGCTCGGGGTGTACGAGCTTCGCGGCAATCGCGGAGGGCAACCCAGCGCCCATCGTCGCGAGCGCGTTGTCCAGGAGCAGGGTATTCGCCACGTGGGTGCGGTAGCCGCGCGCGAACCAAATCTTGTACATCCCGTTGTCGAGGCAGACGATGCCGTCCTGGGGCATCGCCGCGCGGACGTCGTGGACCAGCCGTTGCGGTGTGACGGGAAATTGCGGGGCGTCGGAGCCCTCGCCGACATGGGCAAGAATGCGTTCTCGGATTGACAGAATCAAGGGGTCGCGTGTTAGGCGGCCCTCCAGCCGCTCGGCCAATGCCAACACTGAAGTGCCGATATCGCCGACCAACTCAGCGTCCGGGTGGAAGACCTGTTCAACATTGGCCGACGCATAGCCGACATGGATCACGGTCGGCCCGCCCGCAACCTGCCCCATCAGAAACGGCGGCTTCTCCACCGTGTCGTGTCCGATTGATACGATCAGATCCGCCCGCTCGATTGCGTCATGGACATAATCGCGTTCGGACAGTGCTGCGGTGCCGAGATAGAGGTCTGATCCGCCGGTGACCGCGCCTTTGCCCATTTGCGTGTTGAAGAAGGGGATGCCGAGGCCAACGACGAATCGCGAAAGCGGTTCGACGAGGTGCGGCCGATTGCCCGCGGCACCGATCATCACGAGAGGCCTCTTGGCCGCTAGTATCATATCGGTGATTTGTTCGAGCGCCTGCCTTGCGGCGACAGCCCGCGCGATCGGGTGGGGCGGGACGAGTCCCACATCGGCATCCTCGACCGCGATATCCTCGGGCAGCTCCAGATGGATCGGTCCCGGCCGTTCCTCGGTGGCGACGCGAAAGGCCTCGCGCACGATGCTCGGCACCGACGCCGCCGACACGATCTGCCGCGTCATCTTGGTCAGGGGGCGCATTGCGCCGACAATGTCAACGAGCTGAAAGCGGGCTTGGCGGGCGCTCCTGATAGCCTTCTGCCCTGTGATCATCACCATCGGCATAGCGCCGAGATGGGCATAGGCAGCGCCAGTCGTGAAATTGAGCGCGCCAGGGCCAAGCGTCGCCAGACACACGCCGGGGCGGCCGGTGAGGCGGCCCTGCGTTGCGGCCATGAAAGAGGCGGCCTGCTCATGCCGGGTAAGGATCAACTTGATTCGGGAGTGTCGCAACGCCTCGACGATATCCAGCGTCTCCTCGCCCGGAATGCCGAAGATCCGTTCGACGCCCTCGTTCTCGAGGGCCGCGACGAGAAGCTCCGCGCCCTTTGCCATGTTTTGTCTCCTCTTTGCGAGAACTCCGTTCCAGGCTAACTGCGAGATCGAAGCCTGTCTAATTTAGAATTTGGCCGTCACAGCCCGCTCTTCAAGCACATACAAGGTGATATGAAAATTTCGAATGATCCACGAGAAACGATACTGAATATCAGCTAGTGGACCTGTTTCCATCCGCCTCACGCTCGCGACGATCAACTGTAGTTCGAGCGCGATTTTCGGCTGCGCGCCTGCAATCATCATTCGGTCGGTTCGCCCTCAAGGCGATCCTTTCCCGATTTGGCTGATTGGGAGCTGGTCTTCAAGGACAACCGGATGGTCTCCTCGCGGCGAGCGCGCTCTCGTTTCACTCATTCGCCCAAGCCTCGAACATTCCGAAAGTGATCCGGTTCTGAGCAAGTACTAGCTGACGCCAGAGATCGGATTGGGGGTCGTACTCCTCACGAAGTCCTTCCTTGATCCAGCGTGTCTGCGGCTGGTCCCAATCGATAGATGCCTGCCGATGAAGGAAGTGATCGAGCCGAAGAATGCCGCCGGAAGGCGTCATCGGATACGTACCGAATTCGAGACCGAGGAGGTAGGTGCGTTCGCCGCAGAGCCGCTCCCATAACTCCGAACCAAGCCCGGTCTGTGGTGGTGTCACCGCCCCGTCGTTATGCTGTGTCGTCAGCCACGGGCCGAACATCTGCTTGGCCAAGTTGTAATGTTGCCCAACCGGCGGCCCGAGGAAGATCGGTTCGCAGTGGCCGAACGGGCCCGCCCCGGTGTGGTAATCCCAAATGATAAGATTGGCTCGGCTGCTCAACCCATAGTCAGCAATGATCTGCTCCATGATGAGCCGCGACGCCGTTGGTCCCGTCCCACCGTAGTGCAGGCCGTCCGGGAATTCATATTGCCCTGCCGAACGGGCCGTCAGGATCGCGCGCGCGCCATGGGTTTCCGCGGCGCCCGTGATCGCATCATTGGAAGCAGCAAGTGCGGCCTCATCGGTTCCCTGCACAAGCAGGTCGGCGTGGATTTCGCGATAGAGATCGTTTCGCGGAAGCGGAGCATCGAAATCGACATAGTTTCGATTGAGATCGATATTCTGCTCATTCTCCCGGCGTCCCCAAGCTGTCCCCCAGGGATTGACCGCGTGGATGCAGCAGATTGCCCAATCATTCGGAATGCGCTGGTGGAGGAGTATGTCGATCGTGCAGGCGGAGCCGCAATAGAGCTCGACGCCGTGCGTGCCGCTCTTGAGAACGAGCACGTTCGCTGCATCCTTCTCTCCAAGCCAAACGACGTCGGTCGTCAGATGCTCGCCAGCCGGCCCCTTGAGGCTGTGGCCGTAGGCGCGATGTTCCCCCCTTGCGATCTCTGCAGCATTGAGGAACTTGCCGCGAGCATCCTCATAATCCTTCGCAAACAGGCGATCAGCAGGCGTCTTCATGGCTTGAACTCCTCAGTGATGATCGCAATCGCGGTTTCAAGTTCTTGGGTTTCGTGCGCTGCTGAGGGCTGAAGGCGCAGGCGGGCAGCTCCTTTCGGCACGATCGGGAAGGTCATCGCCTGTGCGAAGATCCCGCGCTCCAACAACCGCTCCTGCAGCGCTGCGGCAGTACCCTCTTCACCGACCAGCAGGGTCAGGATTGCGCTGTCGCTCGGCAGGAGCGTCAGCCCATGTTTTACGGCAGCCTGACGAACGGCCTCGATGTTGCGCCAGAGCGACCGATGGATCGAGGGATCATCGATGTGCCTTCGCAAGGCTGCGAGCGCGGCGGCGGTCGCAGCCGAGGTCATGCCTTGCGTGAAAACATAGCTGCGCGCCTTCCTGCGAAGTTCGTCGATCTCAGCGCGCGGCCCAGCAAAAAAGCCACCGCCTGCTCCGCCCAGCGCCTTCGAGAGCGAGCCGGTTACGAAGGTGGCCGGCATAGCGTTCGGCAAGCCGCTTGCCGCCAATGTTCCGCGCCCGCCGGGCCCAACCACACCTGTGGCATGAGCATCATCGACGACCAGCATGGCGCCATGCCGAGCGCAGAGGGAGGAGATGTCGCCGAGCGGCGCCATGCCGCCGTCCATGCTGAAGACGCCATTGGTTATGACCAACCGGTTGGGCGCGCGCGACACTTCCAGGAGTTCGGCCAGATGTCCGACATCGCGGCTGCGCCAAGGTTTGACGTCTGCGCGGCTGAGACGGCCGGCATCGATCGTGCTGGCGTGATTATCGGCATCGGAGAAGATCAGGTCTCCGTCGCCCACGAGACCCGTCAGCGCCACGGCATTCGCCGCGCCACCCGAGGTAGTGAGCATGGCTGCCTCGGTGCCCAGGAAGGCTGCAAGCTCCCGTTCGAGGGCGCGATGCTCGCCACTCACCACGAAGACGGGATAGATCGTCAGTCCCGTCCCGTAGGTCTCGATTGAAGCCGCAGCGGCCTTCGTGACCGCAGAGTCGGTCGAAAGGCCGAGATAGTCGTTCGAGCCAAGCATCAGGACGCGCCGCTCGCCCAGCATCACATGGCCGCGTCGATCCCGTGCGGCGATGGTTCCAACGCCCGACATCACGCGCCTCGCGGCAGTAGCGTGCCCGCCAGGCTCTGCCAGAGTCGCAGGCCCAGCGGAAACAGCTTGTCGTTGAACACGAACTGGTCGCCGTGAAGGCCGGCGCGCGGGCCAACTTCGCCAGCACCGAGCCAGATATGCGCGCCGTCGCCGACGGCGTTGAGCATGAAGGCGAAATCCTCGCAGCCGAGTGTCGGAGGCTGGTTCGTGATGATCCGGTCATCCGGGAGGAAGGTGCCGGCCGCCCGCCGAACGGCAGCGGCGCCGCCCTCGGTATTGATGACCGCGGGATAGCCTTTCCGATAGTCGAGCGCGTAGGCCACTCCGTGCGACTGCGCGATGCCGCCGGCGATCTTGTGCAACTGCCTCTCGACATGGTCGGAAAAGGCGGGGGTGAAGAAGCGCGCTGTGCCCTGCAGCTCCATCCGATCAGGCACGATGTTGTTGATCGAGCCGCCATGGACCTGCGTGATCGACAAAACCAGCGCTTCCAGCGGATTGACCGACCGGCTGACGACGCGCTGCACTGCTGAAATGAACTCGGCCGATGCCAGGACCGGGTCGTCGCCCAGCTCTGGCATCGCGGCATGGGCACCGTTGCCACTGAAGGTGAGGGTGAAGTCGTCGACGGCCGCCATGAACGGCCCCGAGGTCGCTATGACGCTGCCTTCCTTCAGGCCCGGCCAGCTATGCTGCGAAAAGACGGATTGAGCCGGGAAGCGCTTGAACAGCCCATCTGCTACAAGCTGCTTTCCGCCGCCGAGGACCTCCTCGGCCGGCTGGAAGACGAAGTAGATCGTGCCGTCGAATTCGCGGGTCTGTGACAGCAATTTGGCTGCCCCCAGCAGCATGGCACTGTGAGCGTCATGACCGCACGCATGCATCACACCCTCGACGCGGGAGCTGTGTACCAGACCGGTATCTTCCTTCACAGGCAAGGCATCGAGCTCCGCCCGGAACATGATCTTCCGGTCGCCAGAGCCGGCGCTGAGCACACCGACGACCGCGGTGGCGGAAACGTCTCGATACACCTCAAGGCCGAATTCCGCGAGCTTCTCCGCGATAAGATTTGAGGTTGCGTGTTCTTCGAAGCCGAGTTCCGGATTGGCATGGATCTCACGCTGCCAGGCCAGAACATCCGGCAGGATCTGATCGATGAGGTCATTCTTCTGCATGGTTTGTCCCCTGTGTTCAATTACGCTAGGTCAAAACCAAAGGCGTTTCTTGTACAGATATGCCCTGCCGCGGAGAGCGTCGCCGAGCCCTTCCTTACGAGGTTCCTTTCATACAAGACGGCCGCTTTCCCCAGCGGCAATTATTCCCCGATTGAAGTGAAGGCCGTCGCCCTCGCTCGACCGCAAAAACAAGGGGAGCGGGGAATGGAAGTGAAGCTCGCGGCCGGTTCGCCGGCAGTACACTGGCCACTACTGGTCAAGCTATTAATCTGCACGGCGGTCTGCGTCGTGCTGGCTGAATTCGTGGGCTCTGCAACGATCCCGCTCGGCGGCAGCTACCGGATCATTATGCTGCCTTTCCTATGGGCGTTGCTGATCGGGGCAGCCTGGGGCATCACGTCGCCGCGGCTTCCTCCAGCATTGCGGATCGATCTGGGGGCTCAGCGCCTCGCCAGCGTCGCCCTGCAATTCGCCCTGCTGCTCTTCATCGCCAAGCTTGGTCTTCTCGTTGGCGGATCGCTTCCTAAAATCCTGTCCTCCGGCTGGTCGCTTGCCTTCCAGGAGTTCGGCCACTTTTTCGGAACTGCGGTCATCGGGTTGCCGATCGCGCTTCTGCTCGGCATCAAACGGGAAGCGATTGGCGCGACCTTCTCCGTCGGGCGTGAACCCAGTCTCGCTATCATCGGCGAGCGCTACGGGATGTCGAGCCCGGAGGGGCACGGCGTCCTGGCCGAATACATCACCGGCACCGTGTTCGGGACGGTCTTCATCGCCCTCTTCGCTTCCCTCGTCACAGGGATCGGTATCTTCCACCCCCATGCCCTGGCGATGGGAGCGGGCATGGGGTCGGGCAGTCTGATGGCAGCGGCCTCCGGCGCGATCGCCGCGCAACAGACGCCGGAAATGGCCAAGGAAGTTGCCGCCTTCGCGGCAGCCAGCAATCTGATCACCACGACGATCGGGACCTATTTCACGCTGTTTCTGTCCTTGCCCTTCACCGTTTGGGCATATGGCGTGCTCGAACCCATTCTCGGCCGCGCCAAGGGCAGCTCCGTGGTCGAGGCATCCGGTGGCGATATCTCCGAGGTCAACAACGCGTCGGAGTCGGCGGACAGAATCTCCTTGGTCGAGATCTTCATGATCTGGGTAGGCGTCGGTTTAATCTCCCTGGCGGCCAACAACATCGCCTTCAAAACGGCGCCCGACGCCTCAACGCTGGCGGGACTTGGAATCATCCTGTGCTGCGTCGCGATCGGCTACGCGATCTACAAGCTCACCCGAGGCGTCGTTCCAGCAGTCCTCTGGGTCTCGCTCGTGGCCATGGGGTTGACCCATCCATCGATGCCCTATGCTGCCGAGATCGCGCCACTTACCGGGCGCATCAACTTCCTGGCGCTGGCTACTCCGGTGATTTCGCTAGCAGGGCTTTCGGTCGCCAAGGACCTGCCGGCGTTTCGTAAACTGGGCTGGCGCATCGTGGTGGTATCGCTGGCTGCGAACGCAGGCACGTTCCTCGGCGGCGCCTTCATTGCGCAGTTATTCCTGGGCTCGCATGCCTGAGCGAGCGCCTCGCGCTGATTGGCCTCCGGTCGGTGCGGGTTAGTGATGAGTCAGGGAAGGCAGACGCGGCGCGCTTTGCCAGGCCGCGCGAAAAACTCCTGGCGTGAAGCCGTAGGTTCGGACGAACTCGCGCGTCAGATGGGCTTGATCATAGAAGCCTGCATCGAGGGCAGCTTCGACAATGGAAGAACCGCCCTTCAGCATGGATTTGGCATTGTGCAGAGCGATCAGCATGTGAAAATCGTGAAGGCTGATCCCGGACTCCTGCCGAAACCGGCGAGACAGATAGCCCTTCGACATTGCGCAGGCATCGGCAATTTGCGCGACGTCCGTCCGCAACGAATAGCGATCTTCCAACATCGCACGGACTCCAGCGATCAGGCTGCTTTCAGTTTTGGCAGGACCTGGACCTTCGGCTCCCGGCGCGACGAATTCGGAGACAAAGCCCCAGCCGAGTTGATCAAGTGCCTCGAAGCGGTGAACCACGCCGGCCGGCACAACAACGGTCTCACCCGCCTCGACCCTGCGCGCGGATTGCCCGATTCTCAGCATGGCTCGTCCGGCAAGCATGTGCACGATCTCGTCGCCGGAATGGTAGTGGACCCTGAAAGACCAGGTGGAGCGGTCGCCGACAATCATCTCGCGGTGCCGGCCTTCAACATCGCTGACGGAGAGCGAGGTCCGACGAAGACACCCTACCTGTGCAGCTGCAGACTCCATGACTCGCACCACCTAACAACATTGAACACTAATATTGAAACCGTTTAATTCCTCGGTCAACACAAGATAGGATTTAATCAATATCCAGCTTGATAGGTTAAATAGAAATGCGCTGCATTCTTTCCAGCGCGAGAGATAGCTTGAGTTTTCTTAATCGGCGCCGACAGAGCAACCACCCTGGGAACTCTCAGGCAAAAGTACAGCGACGATGGTTAGACTCTGAAAGCAGGACAGCAGTTCTGAGCCGATCGTGAAAGTCGCCGGCTCAAATCACGGAGCCCGATGAAGCACTCATGCCAATCACAGAGGGGGCCCAATGACCCGCATGGTGCGGGCAGGAGCGACCACTGCTTGACCGCATCGTCGACGCGCTAGTCAAGATGTTAGGAGGTGTAGACATGACTAAAAAAGAGATGGTGCGGGTGGCCGGGGTCGAACCGGCACTCCTCTCGGAACTGGATTTTGAATCCAGCGCGTCTACCAATTCCACCACACCCGCACATTTGCCGCCGATTCTAGCCGTCGCTCTCTGCACCTATACTGCACCTAGCGCGATTTTTGAACTCCGGCGGCGTAAACTCCTATCTCTCTAACCCACTCGACTTACTACACTTTCGGCCCGTCGCAAAACCTGTGGATATGGTAGACAAACCACTTTTTGAGTCCGGCGCGTCTACCAATTTCACCACGCCCGCACGGCCAGTGAGCGCTCGCCAATAAGCCAGGCAGGGCGAGCGCGTCCAGCGCTTTGCGCACCATCATTGTCATCCCCCTCCGACCATAGGCTCGGTTGCGTCGATGATGCTCTGCCCATAGAAGCAGCCATGCGATATCCGGGGCGGCCACGTGCAGCGCCAGCAACCGGGAAAGGCGGCACCTTTGACGGACAAATCCACGACCCTGATCCTGTTCGGCGCGACGGGCGATCTGGCGCACCGTATGATTTTCCCCTCGCTCTATCACCTGCTGTGCGATGGATTGCTGCCCGAGCCGTTCCACATCCTCGCCTCCGGGCGCACCGAGATGGACGATGCGGCGTTCCACGCGACGATCCGCGAGGCGCTCGGCACCTATGCACAGGCCGAATTGCTCGATGAGGATCGGATCGCGACGTTCTTCGGCATGATCGGCTATTGTCCGGTGTCGGCGGGCGACGCAGCGCAGTTCGCCGCGCTGGCCGAGCGGGCCAGGGCGTTGGGCGATAGACCAATGGCCTTCTATCTCTCCACCCCGCCATCTCTGTTTGCCCCAACGGCGCAGGGGCTGGCAGCCGCCGGTCTGGTCGGCCCGGCCACGCGCATCGCGATGGAGAAGCCGATTGGGCAGGACCTCGCCTCCTCGCGCGCGGTCAACGACGCCATCGGCGACCTGTTCAGCGAGTCCCGGATCTTCCGCGTCGATCATTATCTCGGCAAGGAGACGGTGCAGAACCTGTTGGCACTGCGCTTCGCCAACCGATTGTTCGAGCCGCTATGGAATGCCAGCGCGATCGACCATGTCCAGATCACTGTCGCCGAGACGGTGGGGCTGGAGGGGCGCGTCTCCTATTACGACGGGGTCGGCGCCCTGAAGGATATGGTGCAGAACCATGTCCTCCAGATCCTTTCGATCATCGCCATGGAGCCGCCGGCCCGGATGGATTCGACGGCGGTACGTGACGAAAAGGTGAAAGTGCTGCGCTCGCTGCGGCCCATGGATGCCGAAACGGTGCGCACCCACAGCGTGCGCGGCCAGTATCGCGACGGCGCGGTGAAGGGCAAACTCGTCTCCGGCTATGCCGAGGAACTGGGCCACCCGTCCGACACCGAGACGTTCGTGGCGCTAAAGGCCCATATCGACAACTGGCGCTGGACCGGGGTGCCCTTCTACCTGCGTACCGGCAAATGCATGCCCGAGCGCCAGTCCGAGATCCTCATCCAGTTCAAGCCGGTCTCGCACAGCATCTTCGGGCGGAACGGCCGGGGGGGCGACGTGGAGCCCAACCGCCTCATCATTCGCCTGCAACCGGACGAAAATATCCGCCTCGCGCTGATGGCCAAGCGGCCGGGTCTGGACCGGGGCGGCGTCAAGCTGGAGCAGGTAGAACTGGACGTCAGCCTGGCCCACGCCTTCGCCGGCGAACGACGACGCATCGCCTATGAACGGCTGCTGCTCGACTTTCTGGAGGGCGACACCACATTGTTCGTGCGCCGTGACGAGGTCGAGGCGCAATGGGCGTGGATCGACTCGATCACGCGAAGCTGGACGGACGCCGAGCAGAAGGTGGTGCACTATGCCGCCGGCACCTGGGGCCCATCGGCAGGGATCGCGCTGATCGAGCGCGACGGAGCAAGTTGGCATGACTGATCTCAATAATACCATCGCCGCCGTTACCGAGCGGATCGTCAAACGCAGCGCGCCCACGCGGCGGCGCTATCTCGACCTGATCGAACGCGGGCGGGATGCCGGCACCAATCGCGGCAACCTCTCGTGCGGTAATCTCGCCCACGCCTTCGCGGCAAGCGGCGAGGACAAGCCGGTGATCCGCGCCGGCGACGCGATGAACATCGGCATCGTCACCGCCTATAACGACATGCTCTCGGCCCATCAGCCCTATGGCCGCTACCCGGAAGCGATCAAGATCGCCGCGCGCGAAGTGGGCGCGACGGCGCAGGTGGCAGGTGGCGTGCCGGCGATGTGCGACGGCGTGACGCAGGGACAGGCCGGCATGGAACTCTCGCTGTTCAGCCGGGATACCATCGCGCTCTCGACCGCCGTGGCGCTCAGCCACGCCATGTTCGAGGGCGCGTTGATGCTCGGCATCTGCGACAAGATCGTACCGGGACTGCTCATCGCGGGCCTGCGCTTCGGCCATCTGCCGACCATCTTCGTCCCCTCCGGCCCGATGCCATCCGGCCTGCCCAACAAGGAAAAGCAGCGCATCCGCCAGCTCTATGCCGAGGGCAAGGTGGGGCGTGAGGAGCTGCTGGAATCGGAATCCGCCAGCTATCACGCGCCGGGCACCTGCACCTTCTACGGCACCGCCAACAGCAACCAGATGATGATGGAGGTGATGGGCCTGCATATGCCCGGCGCCGCCTTCGTCTCCCCCGGCACCAGGCTGCGGCAGGAGCTGACCCGCGCCGCCGTCCACCGCGTCACCGCCATTGGCTGGGATGGCGACGATTATCGCCCGCTGGGCCATTGCGTGGACGAGAAGGCCATCGTCAATGCCGCCATCGGCCTGCTGGCGACCGGCGGCTCGACCAATCACGCCATCCACCTGCCCGCCATCGCCCGCGCGGCCGGCATCGTCATCGACTGGACCGACCTCGCCGAGCTGTCCTCGGTGGTGCCGCTGCTTGCGCGCGTCTATCCCAACGGCGCGGACGACGTGAATCGCTTCCATCAGGCGGGCGGAATGGCGTGGATCATCAGCGAACTGATACGCAATGGCCTGCTCCATCGCGATGTGATGACGGTCGCGCGGGCCGACCTCACCGATTACGGCCGCATGCCGATGCTGGTCGACGATGCGCTGGTGTGGGACCAGCCGCCGACCGCACCCGCCGACGACACGATCCTGCGGCCGGTCTCCAACCCATTCAACCCGGACGGCGGCATGAAACTGCTCGCCGGCAATCTCGGCCGCTGCGTGATGAAGACCAGCGCGGTCGATCCGGCGCGCTGGACGATCGAGGCGCCGTGCCGGGTGTTTTCCGATCAGGATCAGGTGATGGCCGCGTTCAAGACCGGTGAGCTGGATCGTGACGTGGTGGTGGTCGTGCGCTTCCAGGGGCCGCGCGCCAATGGCATGCCCGAGCTGCACAAGCTCACCCCACCGCTCGGCGTGTTGCAAGATCGCGGCTTCAAGGTCGCGCTGGTGACGGACGGACGCATGTCCGGCGCGAGCGGCAAGGTGCCCGCCGCGATCCACCTCTCGCCCGAGGCTCTGGGCGGCGGCCCCATCAGCAAGCTGCGCGATGGCGACGTAGTGCGAGTCTGCGCACAGGAAGGGCATCTCGACGCGTTGGTCGATGCCGCCGCGTGGGCGGCCCGCACGTCCGCCGAGGCGCCGCCGCCAGCGCATGACACTGGCCGCGAGTTGTTCGCCCTGTTCCGCCACAACAGCGATCTGGCGGAAATGGGGGCTTCACCCATATTGGCAGCGATGGACCGCGAGGCGTGAGGGAGATTATCGCGGCCGATATCGGCGGGACCAATGCCCGCTTCGCCCGCGCGACACTGGACGCCGCCGGCCTGCCGACGCTGGGCACGGTGCACAAATATAAGGTTGCGGACTTCCCCAGCCTCGCCGCCTGCTGGCGCGCCTTCGCGGCGGACGATGCCGGTGATTTGCCGGACGGTGCCGCCATCGCCTTCGCTGCGCCGATCGCGCAGGCGCAGATCAAGCTCACCAACTCAAGCTGGGTGATCCGCCCCGCGACGCTGGCCGATGAACTCGGCCTCAAGCAGGTGCGATTGGTCAACGATTTCGAGGCGGTCGCACACGCCGTCTCGCGCTTGTCGCCCGAGAATCTGCCGCTGCTGTTCGGCGAGGATCGGCCATTCCCGCGCGATGGCGGCGTCACCGTCATCGGGCCGGGCACGGGGCTCGGTGTCGCGCTGATCGCCTATGACGACGGGCGGCCGCACATTATCGCGACCGAGGGCGGCCATCTCGATTTCGCTCCGCTCGATGCGCTGGAGGACCGTATTCTCGATTATCTGCGCGGCAAATATCTGCGCGTTTCGGTCGAACGGATCGTCTCTGGGCCCGGCCTCAACAACCTCCACAAGGCGATGGCGACGCTCAGCCACGAACCGGTTGTGCTGATGGACGATGCCGATCTGTGGCAGGCCGCGCTCGACGGCACGGACAGCGCCGCCCGCGCCGCGCTGGAGCGGCTATGCCTCTCTTATGGCTCGGTCGCGGGCGATCTCGCGCTGGCGCAGGGACCGCATGCCGTGGTGCTGGCCGGCAGCCTGACCCAGCGGATGCGCGATTTTCTGCTGACGCAGAGCGGCTTCCACGGCCGCTTCACCGCCAAGGGGCGCTACGAGACGCTGATGCGCACCATCCCCGTGCGGATCGCGGTCCACCCGGAGATCGGCCTTTTCGGTGCGGCAGCGGCGTGGCGGGAGAAGATGGGGCACGGGCGGAAGGAGCCATGATGACCGTCGATGAGATAATGGCGCTGGCGCCCGTGATCCCGGTGCTGATCGTGGACGACGTGGCGGACGCGATACCGCTGGCGCGGGCGCTGGTGGCGGGCGGCCTGCCCGTGCTGGAGGTGACGATGCGCACGCCCGCCGCGCTCGATGTGATGCGCGAAATGGCGCAGGTGCCGGGCGCAGTGGTGGGCGCCGGCACCGTGCTGAACCCGAAGATGCTCGACGACGCGCTGGCCGCAGGTGCGCGCTTCATCGTCTCGCCCGGCCTCACAGCGCCGCTCGGAAAGGCCGCCATCGCCGCCAGCACCGCCTTCCTGCCCGGCACCGCAACGGCAGGCGACATCATGCGCGGGCTCGATCTGGGGCTCGACCGATTCAAGTTCTTCCCGGCCTCGACCAGCGGCGGCCTGCCCGCCCTCAAGGCGCTGGCGGCGCCGTTCGGGCAGGTACGCTTCTGCCCAACCGGCGGCATCACCGCCGAGAGCGCCCCGGACTGGCTCTCCCAGCCGTTCGTGGGGTGCGTCGGTGGGAGTTGGGTGGTGCCTAAAGGACCGCTCGACCCCGCCAGGGTGGAAGCTTTGGCGCGGGAGGCGGTTAGCCTGAAACGCTAACGGCTCCCCCAGCCAAGAACCTACGCCAGCCCCTCGGCGCGCAGCTTGAGGCCGGCGGTGAACAGCGGCGTCGTCACCTTCTCGAACTGCCCCGGCGTAAGTTGAAAGAAGTGGCGAAACTCGCGATTGAGGTGGCTCTGGTCGAAATAGCGCAGCGCCGCGAGTTGCTCCGCGCTGGGTTCGCTAAAACCGCGCAGCGCCTGCGCCATGTCGAGAAAGCGGCTGCGGCGCAGGATCACCTTGGGACTGTGACCGAACGTCGCATGGCATTGCCGCTCGAACTGGCGGATCGAGAGCCCGACCTGCCGCGCGGCCTCCGCCACCCATATGGTGCTGTCGTCGCGGGCGATCCGCTCGAACGCCGCCATGGCGGGCAGAGGCGAAGGCGTGCCCATCGCCGCCACTCGCTCGCGTAACGCCTGCTCGATCGCCCGGACGATACCGCCATCGTCATCCGCGGCGGCCACTTCGTCGTGGAGGCGGTCGGCCAGCGGCCCCCAAAGGTCCGCAAGCGGCACCGCGCGATCGGCCAGTTCGCAGGCCGGCTGCGCAAACATGCCGCTCCAGCCGCTCGGACGGAAAGCGACACCGACGACGAGAAACGGCCCGCGCACACGCACCCGCCACGGAATCCCGTTGGAGCCCATCAGCGGCACCGGGCCGAAATTAGCCCATTGATCGGGCGCAACCTCAGCGGCCCAATCGCCGTTCAACAGGATGCGGATGAAGGCGGTCTCCGAGAGCAGCTTATCGACAAGAAGGAAATCGGCCGGAAGATCGGCATCAAAAACATAATAGCGCCGCACATAGCCCGCCAGATCAGCCGATGGCGAATAGCTGCGAGAAAGCAACAACAGCGCGACCTTACCCCACCCTTATAAGGATTTGCATGCTGTCCTATCCGGGAGCGGCCGGCAAGCGCGTTAACGGCTGAAAAGGTGCAAATGTCGCCTTTATGGGAAAAATAGCCTCAATCGGTCGCGCCCCACAGGTCGTCAGCGGACACGTAGCCCCGCGCCCCCTTCACATCCATGGCGCACCAGCCGTTGGCGCAACCCGAAAGGCGGCCGACAACCCCCGGTTCGAGCCGATAGAGCACGCGCGCATCGGTGGAAGGGCCGTCATGCATCGCGGCGATCTCGCCCTTCACGATAGCAGTCGGATCGTCCTTGAGCAGGCGCACATGCAGCCAGCCCTGTGTGCCGTCCGGGTCCTCCACCTTGCGCCAGTTGGCATAGACCTCGATCACCTTCACCGGCAGGTCGCGACGGCGATAGATCCAGCTTGCCGGATAATCCTGGCTCGGCCCCACACGCATGCGCGCCTCTCCCTTGGCGAGCGAGGCCCAATAAGGCACCGGCTTGCCGGTCTGCGCGGCGACGCCGGTCGCGCCGGCAATGAGCAACGCAACGAAGAGAAGCGCCAAGCGCTGAATCATGAAGGAACCTCCCGTGTCGCGAGCCATGCAAGACGGCCGCTTCTGCCATGCTCACCACCTGCCATCAACCGGCGCCGCGCCGCCGCTGGGCGCAGAAACGGTCAATTTCCGGTAAAGCAAAAGGCGAACCCTATGCCTCGGGGCAACCGATCCGCTTCTATACAAGCGACGTCCAAGCCCAGCCGCGGGCCTGATCGCTCCGGACTTCTGCTTTCGCTAGAGCTTTTGACGCTGTTACAATGAAGCGCTCACAGCGGAACGCATCCTTCTGACAGGTCGGACCGCTAAACGCCCGCCAGCGCTCTGGTCGCCTCGGTCGCGCTACGATAGGCTTCCTGCCGCGCCTCGCTCCAATAGGCCAGTTCGCTTAGCGGAATCTCCGCGCCGCTCACCGCGCAGATGACGAAGCGGCCGGGGCGGACGACCTGATAATCCGCCGCGCGATACTGGAGCACGGCAAGGCCAGGCATATCGGGCGAGCGCATCATCGCCATCAGTCTCCCGTCAGAATGCGATCGACAAGCTGCTTCACCGTCGGCACGAACCCGTTGGAATAGAACGGGTCCTGCTTGAAGCGGAATGCGCCGTGGCCGGCGAACAGCAGGTTCTTGTCAAGATCGCCGCCATGCACCGCGTCTTGCAGCGTCTTCTGGATGCAGAAGCTGCGCGGATCGGCGAGGCGGCCGGTCGTATGATCGTCATGGTCCTTCCACGACGAGAAGTTGCAGTGCGAGAGGCAGCCCATGCAGTCCGCCTGATCCTTGCGGATCTCCGCACGCTCCTCATCGGTGACGAACACGAGCGTATTGTCCGGCGTCTTGAGCGCGCTGGTGAAACCCTGCATCACCCACTCGCGCGCGCGCAGCAGGTCGTTGCGCGTCACCCAGAAGTTGCGACCCTTCACCCCCACGTCGAGTTGATGGGTATGGTCGCCGGCTTCCTCCATGGAGAAGGCGATCTGCCGCTCCGAACGCGCCTCCAGATTGCGCAGGAAGGGATTGCGGATCGCCGAGGAATAGAAGCCGGTCGGCGAGAAGCGGTGGAGGAGGATATCGCCTTCCTCCAGCGTCATCAGCTTGTCCTTCCACTGCTGCGGGATCGGGCTTTCCTTGGTGAGCAGCGGACGGGTACCGAACTGGAACGCGATGGCGCCCAACTCGGGATTGTCGATCCAGTGATCCCAGTCGCGCAGATACCAGACGCCGCCGGCCATCACGATCGGCACGTCGTCGCTGATGCCGCCTTCGCGCATCGTCTCGCGCAGCGCCTTGACGCGGGGATAGGGATCTTCCGGCTTGGTGGGGTCTTCCGCGTTGGAAAGACCATTATGGCCGCCCGCCAGCCACGGATCCTCATAGACCACCGCCGCCAGCCACTCTGCCGCCTTGTGATAGGCGCGCTTCCACAGCGCGCGGAAGGCGCGGCCGGAGCTGACGATGGGGAGATAATTGACGCCATGCTGTGCCGCGATCTCGGAGAGCTTGTAGGGCATGCCAGCGCCGCAGGTAACGCCCGCGACCATGCCCCTGGTCCGCTCCAGCACGCCCTGAAGCACGCGTTGCGCGCCGCCCATCTCCCACAGCACGTTGATGTTGATCGCCCCCTTGCCGCCGGCGATCTCGAACGCACGCTTCACCTGCTGAACGGCGCCGTTGATGGCATATTCGATCAGTTCCTCATGGCGCAGCACACGCGTGCGGCCCTGGTAGATCTGCGGGATGACGTGGCCGTCCGCATCGTAGCTGTCGGCATTGACGGCAGAGACGGTGCCGATGCCACCGGCCGCAGCCCAAGCACCTGAACTCGCATGATTGGAGACCGCGACTCCCTTGCCGCCTTCGATAAGCGGCCAAACCTCGCGACCGCCATAGACGATCGGCTTCAAGCCCTTGAACAAATATCAACTCCTTAGTCGCCCAGCCGCGCGACCGCCGGGTCGGCACGATCTTGTGCGCATAGCAGGATTTTCAAGAAACTGCGCACAATTTTGCCACAGTTATCACACTAGCGCACGCGCGTCTCCCACGGCAGCGCCATAGAGGCGATCGTAGAGCTGGAACATCACCGCCTCGTCGAAACATTGCCGCGCACGCAGGCGGTTGAGATCGCCCAGTTGGGCGCGCAACGCCGGGTCCGCGGCCAATGTCTCCAGCGCCGCACGCAAGCGGGCCGTGTCGCCCGGCGGCACGACAAACCGGCGGTTCCCCGGTGCGACCATGGCGGATACGTCTGCCGCATCGGCCGCGATCACGGGCAAGCCCGCCGCCATTGCCGCGACCAGCGCGACCGGAACCGGCCCACCGTCCGGCGAGAGCGCGAATATATCGAAAGCGCCGATATAATCCCGGGGATGCGGCGGGGACCCCGCCATCAGCACATCGTCCATGCCCAGAGCCGCCGCCTGTGCGCGGATAGCTTCGCTTTCCTCGATCTCACCCACGACGACGAGACGCAGCCGGCCACGCAGCGGCGCGATGGCGCGCATCAGAGCATGTAGATGAGCAACCTGGCCCGGCTCCGCCACAGTCCCCACGACTATCCGGCCGTCCGCCACCAGGCCCGGAATCGCGGAAAGCTGCGGGGGAACAGCATAAGCGGCGGTATCGATCCCATTGGGAATCTGATGCACCCGCTCGGCCTTGAGGTGCCATTCCTGCTGGGCGACATGCGCCAACCGGTTGGAGGGAACGACCAGCGCATACACCCCGGCCAGCGCGATACGGCGATAGAGATTGCGGGTGGAGTTGCGCGCGGTCCCCCCATCCTGCGCAGACCCGTCCTCATGGTGGATGAGCGGAGGAAGCTGCTCCACGCGACGCAGCAGGCGGTGCGCCATGGCGCCGTTGATCGCGCCCCAACCGAAGCTGAGGACGAGATCATAACGCTGCATCAGTCGCCCCAGTGCGAGCAGCATGCCGGATGTCGGGCGCCCCCGCAGCGCCGGTCCGTCGAGAAAGCGCACCGCAAGCCCCGGATCAACGTCCACGCGCGCGCCATCCGCCGCCGGGTCCCCGATCAATATATCGTGACTTGCGCGCGCGCCCCAATGGGTCATCAGCCGGATGACGCGCGCTTCCTTGGCGCCACGATCGAACGTGCCGTGCAGTTGCAGCACGCGGAGCGGCCCGCTGCGTTCGCCGCCGGCCGCCCGCGCGCTCATGCCTGCGCCAGCACCCGGTCGAGCAACCGGTCGATCGCGCCGACTGCCTCCGGCTCCTCCAGCGTGGGCGCATGGCCGACACGCGGCACCGTCACCAAGTCCATCTGCGGCACCCGCACTTGCATCTCCGCCGCGGTCTCCGGTGTCAGGAGATCGCTGAGCGCACCGCGCACCAGCGTCAGCGGCGCGCCCGCCAGCGCCTCGAACGCCGGCCATAAATCAACCCCCGCCGCACCGCCGCCGGGGGCGCGCAACGGTTCGGCCAGCCGCTGGTCATAGTCCAGCACGATCCGCCCCTGTCCGGTCAGGCGGTAGAAGCGTCTGGCCAGCCGCAGCCAGTCCTCAAGCGCGTAATCAGGGTAGATCATCCCCTGCACCTCAGCCACGGTGCGCGCGGCGTGAACCCAGGTCGGCTGAGCGCTGCCCGAGCCGACATTGCGGCGGATGCGCTCCAGTCCCGCCTCGGCAATGTCCGGGCCGATATCGTTGAGCAAGGCACCCGCGAGGCACCCGCGCCGCGTCGCCGCCATCAGCATCAGCATGATGCCGCCGAGCGACGTGCCGATGCCGACCAGCCGAGGCAGCGCCAGCTCATCCAGCAGCCGATCGATATCCTGTAGATAGACCAGCGGCACGTAGCTCATCGGGTCCTTGGCATAGGCGCTCTCGCCGCGCCCGCGCAGTTCGATGCAGATGACCCGCCACTCGCCCGCCAGCCGCTCGGCCACCGGCTCGAAATCGCGCACGTTGCGGGTGAGGCCGGGCAGGCAGAGGATCGGCGGGCGATCCTCACGGCCGGGATAATCCCGGTAATGGAGGCGCAAGCCATCCTGCGACCACCAAAATTTATCCTCGAAGCCCGCCAAGCTTGATCCTTTCCCCGGCCGGCGCCCATATTGCCGCATGACCAGCGCCCTGCAAGCCGACAATTACGTGCCCGAGCGGGCAATCGATGAAATTGCCGATTTCATTGCCGATCCAGTGAACGCAGCCGATTTCCCCCAGCATATCCTGCGTTTCCGCAACGACCGGGCGGCCGCTACGGTGGGTCTCGACCGGCTCGACGACGCCCAGTGGATCACCCATTTCGGCCGGTTCGGGCCGCTGCCGGGTGCCCAGCCTGCACCGCTGGCACTGCGCTATCATGGCCACCAGTTCCGTTATTACAATCCCGATCTCGGCGACGGGCGCGGCTTCCTGTTCGCCCAGCTTCGCGAGCGGGCGGAAGCTGGGGGGCGACTGCTCGACCTCGGCACGAAGGGATCGGGCCTCACCCCCTACAGCCGCACCGCCGACGGCCGGCTGACCCTCAAGGGCGGCGTGCGCGAGATTCTGGCGACCGAGATGCTGGAGGCGCTCGGTGTCACCACCTCGCGCAGCTTCTCGCTGATCGAGACCGGCGAACAACTGGTGCGCGGCGACGAGCCCTCCCCTACCCGCTCGGCGGTGCTGGTGCGGCTCAGCCATGGGCACATTCGCATCGGCAGCTTCCAGCGTCTCGCCTATCGCGGCGAGACGGAGAATATCGCCCGGCTCGCCGATTACTGCCTGCGCTACCTGCTCGACATGCCGCCGGGCGATAACGCCGCGCTGACCCTGCTCGCCGCCATGGTCGAACGCGCCGCCGATCTCGCCGCCAGCTACATGGTCGCCGGGTTCGTCCACGGCGTGCTCAACAGCGATAACATCAATATCAGCGGCGAGAGTTTCGATTATGGCCCGTGGCGCTTCACGCCTTATTGGACGCCGGGCTTCACCGCCGCCTATTTCGACCAGACCGGCCTCTATGCCTTTGCTCGCCAGCCCGAGGCGATCCACTGGAACCTCGTCCAGCTTGCCCGCTCGCTGATCTCCATAGCCGATCAGGACGCACTGATCGCGATCCTCCAGCGCTATGCCGACATTTACGAGCAGCGACTGATCGCGCGCTTCCTGTGGCGGCTCGGCCATGATGCGCCGGATATGGCGGCCGCCCGCGCCTTTGTGATCGCGGCAGTGGAAGCGCTGCGCGAGGGTGAGGTGCCGATCGACCGCTTCTTCTTCGACTGGCGGCGCGGCCAGCGCTCCGGCTCCCTCTATGGGAGCGAAGCCTGGGACAAGGCGCGAGAAGCTGCCGCCGCGCTCACGCTCCGCCCCGGCGCGCTCGATCACGCTTACTGGCAAGGCGATGGCCCTTGCTCGATGCATATCGACGAGGTGGAAGCACTCTGGGCGGCAATCGACAGCGGCGACGACTGGGCGCCCCTCATGGCGAAGATCGCGGCGATCCGTGCCATGGGCGCGGCGCATGGCCGCGCGGCGCCGGCAAAAGGGTTAACGTCGTAAATCGGCTGGCAACCAATTGGGCGCATAACCGCCCGCAATGTCAGAGACTCTCTTCTCCATCGAACCGGCAACCGGCGTCCAGCTCTGGCAGGCGCCACTGAGCGACATAGCCGCTGAGGTCGCGCAGGTCGCGCGCGGCTGGCCGGCCTGGGCCGCGATGCCGCTCACCTTCCGCATCGAGACGATGCGCCGCTTCGCCAATGGCGTGCGCGCGGCCGAGACCGATCTGGCAGACCGCATCGCCCGCGAGACCGGCCGGCCGCTCTGGGATTGTCACGCGGAAGTGGCCGACGTGGTCACGCGCGTCGACAAGGCGGTGGGCGCCTTCTCGGAACGCACCGGCCAGCGCCGTTTGGAAGGCGCACTCGGCGCCCGCACGGCGCTGCGCCACAAGCCGCACGGCGTGCTGGCGGTGATCGGCCCGCATGTGCTGCCTGCGCAGGTGCCCGCCAGCCACATCATCCCGGCGCTGATCGCCGGCAATGGCGTGCTGTTCAAGCCCTCAGAAAAGACACCCGCGACCGGCGCGATGCTGGTCTCGCTGCTCCACGATGCCGGCGTGCCCGAGGACCTGCTCCGCTGCGTCATCGGCGGATGGGAGGCGGGGCAAGCGCTGGTGGAGCATCCGGACGTGCACGGCATCCTGTTCACCGGCGCGCCGCAGACCGGCCTCGCTATCGCCCGCTCGCTCGCTGACCGGCCGGACCGGCTGCTCGCGCTGGAGATGGGCGGCAACAATCCGGTTATCGCCTGGGACACGCCGGATATCGAGAGCGCCGCAGCGCTGATCGTGCAATCGGCGTTCGGCGCGTCCGGGCAGCATTGCCTCTCCGCCCGGCGGCTGATCGTGCGCGACACGCTCGCCGAGCCGCTGATCGGCGCGGTGCGAGCGCTGACCGACCGCCTCGTCATCGACCATCCCCATGCCGATCCGCAGCCTTACATGGGCCCGCTGATCGACATGGAGTCCGCCGATGGGCTCACCGAAAGCTTCCTCTACCTGATGAGCAACGGCGGCCGCCCCATCAAGCATATGCAGCGCCCGTTCGACGGCCTGCCATTCGTCACACCCGGCATCATCGACGTGACGGAGATGGCCAACCGGGCGGATTTGGAACTGTTCGGCCCCCTCCTCCAGATCATCCGTGTCGAAACGTTCGAGCAGGCCATTGCCGAGGCGAACAAGACCCGTTTCGGCCTTGCCGCCGCGCTGATCGGCGGCAGCCCGGAGCAATATGACCGCTTCTGGTCCAACGCGCGGGCCGGCATCGTCAATTGGAACCGGCCGACGCACGCTCTGCCGCGCAGCAGCCCGGCAGGCGGTGTCGGCTTCTCGGGCAATCACCGCCCCGGCGGGCAATATGCGGCGGATAACTGCGCCTACCCGGTCGTCTCCACCGAGGTCGAGCAGCCACGCGCATCGCTCGGCGTCGGGTTACGGCCGGTCGAGGTCGTCGCGGACCGCTGACGGCTACCCATCACCCGGATCGGCGAGTCGTCCATCCACGAAAAAGATTTGGGTTATCCCCCAAAAGAATCCCTAGGCCATACTAAAGGAAGCTTCATTTGCGGATCGGCGCTGTGCTGCGCATTTAGCCCGCATGGCAGCCAGTTACTCCTTTCGGCCGGGGACGGTCTATCTTGTCGGCGCCGGGCCGGGCGATCCCGACCTGCTGACGCTGCGCGCTGCGCGCCTGATCGCGCGCGCGGGCCTGATCGTGCATGATGGGCTGGTCGATCCCGCGATCATGGCCATGGCACACCCCGACGCGGAGCTGATCTCCGTCGCCAAGCAGCGCGCCCGCCACACAATGAAGCAGGAGGCGATCAACGCGCTGCTGGTGCGTGAGGCGCTGGCAGGCCGCGACGTGGTGCGCCTCAAGGGCGGCGATCCCTTCATCTTCGGGCGGGGCGGCGAGGAGCTGGAAGCCTGCCGCGCGGCGGGCGTGCCGTGCGAGGTCGTGCCCGGCATCAGCGCCGCGATCGGCGGCGGCGCGGCGGCCGGCCTGCCCCTCACCCACCGCGACCATGCCAGCATCGTCAGCTTCGTGGCCGGGCAGTGCAAGGGGCTCTCCGCGCAGAACTGGTCTGGCCTTGCCGGCGCCGGGCGCACGCTGGTGATCTACATGGGCCTCGCCACCTCCTACGACATTGCCGAGAAGCTGATGAACGACGGCCTTTCGCCGGCAACACCGGTGGCGGTCATCGAGAACGCAACCCGGCCGGAGCAGCGGGTCCTGCGCTCGTTGCTCGCCGACCTTGGCGATCTCGTCGGGCGCGAGCAGGTGAAAAGCCCCGGCCTCATCGTCGTGGGCGACGTCGTGGCGCAGGCCGACGCGATCGACTGTCTGCCGCTGCATCATTTTGCATCCATTGGAGCCTTGACGACATGAAAATCCTGACAGGGAATGATCTCGCCACGGGCGATGTGATCTGGTGGACCGGCTCCGGCTGGTCGCGCCATGTGGAGGAATCCGCCGATGTCGGCGAGAAGGGCGACGAGATCGCCCAGACTGAGGCCGCAGCGCGCCGTGTGAACGGCCCCTACATCATCGACGCTTCCCGCGACGAGGCAGGCATCCGCCCCGCCCATATCAAGGACCGCATCCGCGCGCTCGGCCCGACCGTGCGGCTCGACCTCAGCCTCAAGCCGGCCGACCCGACCGTCGGCACCTGGGTGATCTGACCATGTACCGCTACGACCACTACGATCAGGCGATCGTCGACGCCCGCGTCGACGAGTTCCGCGACCAGACCGCACGCCGCCTCGCCGGACAGATGACCGAGGATCAGTTCAAGCCACTGCGCCTCAAGAACGGCCTCTATCTGCAACTCCACGCCTATATGCTGCGCATCGCCATCCCCTATGGCACGCTCAACAGCCGGCAGTTGCGGATGCTGGGCCATATCGCGCGCACCTATGACCGGGGCTACGGCCATTTCACCACCCGGCAGAATATCCAGTATCACTGGATCAAGCTTCAGGACGCACCGGACATTCTGGCCGAGCTGGCGACGGTGGAGATGCACGCCATCCAGACCAGCGGCGAGAGCATCCGCAATATCTCCGCCGACCAATATGCCGGCGCCGCGGCCGACGAGATTTGCGATCCGCGCCCCTGGGCCGAGCTGATCCGGCAGGCGACCACTTTCCACCCCGAGTTCAGCTACCTGCCGCGCAAGTTCAAGATCGCGCTCATCGCCTCACCTACCGATCGCGCGGCGCTGCGCTGGCACGACCTGGCGCTGCGCATCGTGCGCAACGAGGCGGGCGAGGAAGGGTTCGAGGTATTCGCCGGCGGCGGTATGGGCCGCACCCCGTTCATCGCCTATCCGATCCGCGCCTTCTGCCCCGCGGATCAGATTTTCTCCTACATTCAGGCGGTGCTACGCGTGTGGAACAGCCATGCGCGGCGCGACAATATCCACAAGCAGCGCATGAAGATCCTGGTCCACGACCTGGGCCATGAGGAGTTCACGCGGCAGGTAGAGGAAGCTTTCGCGCATATCCTGACGCTGGGCACCGATTTCCCGCGCGCCGAATATGAGCGGATCGCCGCCTATTTTGCGCCACCGCCGTTCGAGACGGGCCTGCCCGACGAGATCGACCGCGCCGATCCCGACTTCGCGCTGTGGGTCGACCGGCAGACGGCTCCGCACAAGGCGCCGGGCTATGCAATCGTCAACATCAGCCTCAAGCGGGTCGGCGGCATCGGCGGCGATATCACCGCCGAGCAGATGGAGGCCGTCGCGGACCTCGCCGAGCGATACAGCTTCGACGACATTCGCGTCACCCACGGCCAGAATCTGGTGCTGCCGCATGTCCGCAAGCAGGACCTGTATGCGGTGTGGCAGGCGCTCGACGCGGCGGGTCTCGCGGACGTCAATCTGGACCTCGTCACCGACATCATCGCCTGCCCCGGCCTCGATTATTGCAGCCTCGCCAATGCGCGCTCGATCCCGATCGCGCAGAAGATCGCGCAGCGCTTCGCCGATATCGACCGGCAGCTCGAGCTGGGCGAGCTGAAGATCAAGATCTCCGGCTGCATCAACGCCTGCGGCCACCACCATGCCGGGCACATCGGCATTTTGGGGGTCGACCGCAAAGGCACGGAGAATTATCAGCTCCTCCTCGGCGGCTCGGGCGCGGAGGATACCAGCCTCGGCAAGATCACCGGCCCCGGCTTCGACGAGGACGGCATCGTCGACGCGGTCGAGAAAACCACCGACGTCTATCTGCGCGAGCGGCAGGACGGCGAGCGCTTCCTGGACACCTACCGCCGCATCGGCGTCGAGCCCTTCAAGGAGGCCATTTATGGCTGAAGACATCATCCGCTTCCGCGACGACGAGCCGCACGAGGAGCCCGCCGTGTCGCTGGATGCGTTCCTCGATCAGTCGAACGCCACGGCGGTGCGCGTCGAGGCGGGCGAGGATGCGCGCCGGCTGATCCCCTTTCTCGACCGGCTGGCGCTGATCGAGGTCGATTTCCCCCGCTTCCGCGATGGGCGCGGCTACTCCTCGGCCCGCATCCTGCGCGAAGCCGGCTATAAAGGCGAGTTGCGCGCCTCGGGCGACGTGCTGGTCGACCAGATGCTGTTCATGCGCCGCTGCGGGTTCGACAGCTTCGCGCCGGATGCGCCGATCGACCCCGATGTGCTGGATGCCGCGCTCAACCGCTATCCCTACGTCTATCAGACCGCCGCCGACGCCGCCGTGCCGGTCTGGAAACTGCGGCATGGCTGACGGGACGCGCGTCATCGACCGGATCGACGCCCGGCCACGCTGGATTCAAGCCGATGCGGACGCGCTCAACGCGCGCTTCGCCGGCGTCGATGCGGCTGCAATGCTGCGCATCCTGCTGCGCGAGCACGAGCTGGGCCGCGTTGCCGTCGTCTCCTCCTTCGGGACCGAGAGCGCGGTGCTGCTCCACCTCATCGCGCAGGCCGACCCGGCGACCCCGGTGGTCTTCGTCGACACGCTCAAGATGTTCCCGGAGACGCTGGACTATCGGGCCCTGCTGATCGAGCAGTTCGGCTTCACCGACAGCCAGGTGGTGACGCCGGACCCGGCCGTGCTGGCCGCGAAAGACGACAAGGGCCTGCGCTGGTCCTACGATCCGGACGGCTGTTGCGCGATCCGCAAGGTCGAACCGCTGGCGCGTGCCAAGGCCGGGCTGGACACGTGGATTTCCGGCCGCAAGGCATTCCAGTCCGTGACCCGCCAGAATCTGCCGCGCTTCGAGATCGAAGACGGCCGGCTCAAGATCAACCCGCTGGGCGACTGGGACAAGGACATGCTCAACGCCTATTTCGAGGCGCACGCCCTGCCCCGCCACCCGCTGGAAGCGCAGGGCTATCTCTCGATCGGCTGCGAGCCCTGCACCAGCAAGGTGCTGCCCGGCGAGGACCCACGCGCCGGCCGCTGGCGCGGCTGGGACAAGGTGGAATGCGGCATCCACACCGCCTCCACGCCAACCGCCGACCCGGACGATCCAGCCAACCAGCCGGTGTTCTGACAGGCCTGGCCGCGTGGCAAGCCGCCATGGCACCGGCCAATAATCCAGATGGTGGACGGGGCTATAGCGCTGGATAGTTAACGCACTTTTAGTATGTCATGATTTGCCCTAGCGGCGAAACAGACGGCGGGAAGCCGCCTGTTTCCACTGGGGGAAAATCATGACAATTTCCATCAAGGCGCTCGCCGGCGGCGCTATTGCCGCCGCCGCGCTGCTGGGTGCCAGCGCGCCGGCCAATGCGGTGCTCGCAACATCAATCAGGATCAGTAGCGGCATCGGCGGAGGCGACTGGCTTCAGATTGGCGAGTTGCAGGTGTTCGCAAATGGCGTGAATATCGCGCTGGCGAGCAATGGTGCAATCGTTGAAGGCAGCGGTAGTTGGGATGGGATGAGCACGGCCGACAAGGCGACCGACGGCATCATCAGCACGTCCTTTCCAGACATTTATCACAGCGATGGTGCCGGCACCTCCGAGCGTCTGGTGGTCACGTTCACCCAGGCATTCGACATCAGCGACATCGTGATCTACGGCCGCAGCGACGATGGCATTGAACGCAACCTTTTCAAATATCAGCTTTACCTATTGTCTCAGCCGGGCGAGATGCTGGTGGATGCGGGCCTACTCGACGCCCGTAGCGCTCCCTATTCGGCATCGGTGACACTGCCGACCACGCCCGCTGTACCCGAGCCCGCAAGCTGGGCGATGATGATCTGCGGCTTCGGCCTGGCCGGTGGCGCCCTGCGTGCCCGGCGGGGGAATATGCGAATCGCCGCCGCCTGATCGCATGGTGGAGGGGTTCGGCCGATGGCGGCCACCTGTCCCCCTTTCGGCTTTGGATATCAATGGGTCCGGTCGCAATGGCCCGTTCATCGCCGTGTTCCCACGAGAATGAGCCGAGGTCCACCTGTCCGACCGGAGATGGGCCGTCCTCGGGTTGATGAGCCCGTACCTTTTCGCGCTTGGAGTGGCTATTAGCCGCGAGGCCGCCACTTACTCGTGCCCGTCATCGCCAAAGCTGTCGTCCGCCAGATCGGAGAAGCGGGTGATGCGCGAATCGAAATACAGGCGGACCTTGCCGGTGGCGCCATGGCGCTGCTTGGCGACGATCAACTCCGAATGGCCCTTGATGCGCTCCATCTTCTCGCACCAGGCGGCATAGGCCCCTTCTTCCTCGATCCTCGGCTCCTTGTTCATCTCGTAATAGTCTTCACGATAGAGGAACCAGACCATGTCCGCGTCCTGCTCGATCGAGCCGGATTCACGCAGATCCGAGAGTTGCGGACGCTTGTCGTCGCGACTTTCCACAGCACGGCTGAGCTGCGAGAGCGCGATGACGGGGACGTTCAGCTCCTTGGCCAGCGTCTTGAGGCCGCGGCTGATCTCGGAAATCTCGTTGACCCGGTTGTCGCTCGCCCGGCCCGAGCCCTGCAACAACTGGAGATAGTCGACGATGACGAGGCCGATCTTGTGCCGTCGCTTGAGCCGCCGCGCGCGGGTACGCAGCGCCGCGATGGTGAGGCCGGCGGTGTCGTCGATATAGAGCGGCAGGTCAGCCAGCTCGCGTGAGGCGCGCACGAGATTCTGGAAGTCGCCATGGCTGATCTTGCCCATGCGCAGCGCCTCGCCGCTGATGCCGGACTGCTCGGCGAGGATACGGGTGGCGAGCTGGTCCGCCGACATTTCCAGGTTGAAGATGGCGACGGGCGCGCCGATCGACTTCTCCTCGGGGATGCCGTCCGCCAAATCGCGCACCCAGCGGCGCGCGGCGTTGTAGGCAATATTGGTCGCGATCGAGCTTTTACCCATGCCCGGCCGCCCGGCGACAATGATGAGATCGGACGGATGCAGGCCGCCGGTGCGGGCGTTGAGACCATCGAGTCCGGTGGTGATGCCCGAGACATGGCCGCCGGAGTTGAGCGCCTTCTCCGCCATCTCCACCGCAAGACGGGTGGCCTGCGCGAAGGTCTTCATGCTGCCGGTATCGCCGCCGGCTTCCGCCACGGCGTAGAGCGCCATCTCCGCTTCCTCGATCTGGCCCTTGGGGTTGATCGATTCGGAGGTGTCGAGCGCCTTGTCGACCAGTTCGCGGCCGACGCCGACCAGTTCGCGCAGCAAGGCCAGTTCATAGATCTGCTGGGCGAAATCGCGCGCGCCGATCACCGCCGCGCCGCTGCCGGTCAACTGGGCAAGATAACCGGGGCCGCCCAGTTCCTTGAGCGCCGGGTCGCTTTCGAGCAGCGGCTTCAGCGTCACCGGATTGGCGACCATGTTGCGATCGGAGAGCTTGAGGATCGCCTCGTAGATGCGGCCGTGCAGCGGCTCGAAGAAATGCTGCGCGGCGAGCAGCATCTGCACGTCCTCGACGATGCGGTTATCCACCATCAGCGCGCCGAGCAGCGCCGCCTCCGCCTCGACATTGCGGGGCAGGCGCGGTTCGGCGGCGGTGTCCGCCACCGGGGTCAAGCGATAAGGGTCGGCCATGGGTCGGTTATAATCCACCTTTGCCGCGCCATCGGCAATGGCCATGTTTCCAGGCACCCAAGGAACGATGTGGAGCGCTGTGGATAACAACGTGGACAAGCGGGACCGGCACCTCACCGCACGGCACCTCCCTTGTCGTTGCACCCGCGACCGCCTAGGACAGCCTCGCATGGCCGACCCCCGCATCATCGACATTGCGCTGGACGAAAAGACCATCCTGTGGCGCAACGCTGACATCGAGCAGGAGCGGCAGATCGCCATTGTCGATCTGCTGGAGCGCAATCTGTTCGCCCCCGTGCGCGTGCATGCGGACGGCTATGCCGGGCCCTACCGGGTGCTCCTGCGCGTGACGGACGGCCGGCTGGTCGTCGATATTCGCCGGGCGGACGACAGCCCGCTGGAGGCGCTCGTCCTCAGCCTCACCGGCCTGCGCCGCACCATCCGCGATTATTTCGCGATCTGCGAGAGCTATTATCAGGCAGTCCGGCAGGCAACGCCGCAGCAGATCGAAACGGTCGACATGGCCCGCCGCGCCATCCATAACCGCGCCGCCGAACTGCTCACGCACCGGCTGGAGGGCAAGGTTTCCATGGATTTCGACACGGCGCGGCGGCTGTTCACGCTGATCTGCGTGCTGCATATCCGCGGATGACCATGCCGAACGCCCCTCGCGGCCGCCGGCGCATTGCCGTCCGCATCACGCCGCTGCGCCTGATGATCGCGGCGGTGCTCATCGGCACGCTGCTCGTCGGCGGGTTCATATGGTTCGCCCGGCACTGGACGCCCTCACACAGCCGTTACCCCGTGCAGGGCCTCACCGTCTCGGCGGCGAGCGGCGCAATCAACTGGCGGATGGCGCGCGCGGATGGCGCAGACTTCGTCTATATCGTCGCGACCAGCGGCACGCACGGGCGCGACCCGGCGTTCGACGATTATCTCGCCGGCGCGCGCGCGGAAGGGCTGCGCTACGGCGCCCTCCACCGCTACAGCCTGTGCGAGCGCCCCTACGACCAGGCGACCGCCTTCATCGCCACCGTCCCGCGCGACACGGCGATGCTGCCGCCCGCCGTCCAGCTCGACCTGGGCGACGACTGCGCTGCGCGGCCCAACCGCGACACGCTGCTGGCGGACCTCAACATCTTCCTCAACCAGATCGAGACCCATGCCGCCAAGCCGGCGTTGATCCGCGTCAGCCACGATTTCGAAGCCCGCTACGATGTTGCCAGCGGCATCAACCGCACGCTGTGGCTGGAGGGCGGCTTCTTCCCGCCCGATTACGCCACCCGCCGCTGGGTACTATGGACGGCCTCGACATGGCGGCGCGTGGACGGCATTGATGGGCAGATCGAGTGGAACGTGGTGCGGCCATGAGCAAGCTGACCAGCCGGCAGAGAGCCCTGATCGCCGTGACGCGCGGCGCGATGGGGCATGGCTGGCCGGCGGCGCGCCATGATCGCGGCCCGTTGTCAGCCCACGCCTTCGCCCTCATCACGATAGAGACGCGCCCATGATGCCAACCACGATTGCGGTGCGGCCCTTCGTTCCCGGCGGACCGGATTTCGAGGCCGCCAGGCGCTTCTATACCGCGCTCGGCTTCACGCAGGACTTCGTGTCCGATGCCAACGACATCGCCGGCTTCTCCTGCGAGGGCGGCAGCTTTCTGCTCCAGAACGCCGTTTTCCCCGGCTGGAACGATAATTTCATGATGAGCCTCGCCGTCGCCGATCTCGATGCCTGGTGGACCCATATCGAAAGCCTCAAGCTCGCCGACGCGTTCGACGTAGGCGCGCCACGGCCACCGGCCATGCAGCCCTGGGGCCTGCGGGTCGCTTATGTGTTCGCCCCCGGCGGTCCGCTCTGGCACATCGTCCAAGCCTGAAGAACAAGGAACCCCATGGCTATTCTCTCCGACAAATGGATTCGCGCCAAGACGCAGGAAATGGGCATGATCGAGCCGTTCGTGGAAAGCCAGCGGCGCGAGGGATGCATCAGCTACGGCCTCTCATCCTACGGCTACGACGCGCGCGTGGCCGACGAGTTCAAGATTTTCACCAACGTCGACAGCGCGGTGGTGGACCCCAAGGACTTCGCCTCCAACAGCTTCGTCGACCGCAAGACGGACGTGTGCATCATCCCGCCCAACAGCTTCGCGCTTGCACGCACAGTGGAATATTTCCGCATCCCGCGCGACGTGCTGGTGATCTGCCTCGGCAAATCCACTTACGCGCGCTGCGGCATCATCGTGAACGTGACGCCTCTGGAGCCGGGCTGGGAAGGCCATGTCACGCTGGAATTCTCCAACACCACGCCGCTACCGGCCAAGATCTACGCCAATGAGGGCGCCTGCCAGTTCCTGTTTCTGGAGGGCAACGAGCCGTGCGAGACCAGCTATGCCGACCGCGCCGGCAAATATATGGGGCAGCGCGGCGTCACCCTGCCGCGCCTGTGAGGGCGGCGGTGCGGCGCCGGAGGCCGCCTGCGCCCGCATGGCCCACCTGCCGCGCCGGCGCGTGCAACGCTTTGTTGGGACTCGGCGGGATAAGGCTACCGCCATGCCCCGCCTGATCCTATACTGAGTTGCCCATGCTGCGCTTCTTCCGATCCAGAGCCGAGCCTGCACCTCCGGCCGCGCCGCCCGATCTGGGCGAGGGCCGGCGCGCTTACGCGATCGGGGACATTCACGGTCGGCTGGACCTGCTCCGTCAGCTCATCGACCGCATCGCCGAGGACGATCTGGCGCGCGGGCCGGCGCAGCGCACAGACCTCATCCTGCTCGGCGACTATGTCGATCGCGGCCCCGATTCCAAGGGCGTGCTCGATTTCGTGATGCGCCTGCGCGACTGGTGGCCGGACAGCACCTGTCTGCAAGGCAATCACGAGGAGGTGTTCCTGATGGCCGCGCGCGGCGACGAAAGCGCGCTGCGCTTCATGACACGCATCGGCGGCCGCGAAACCCTGCTCAGCTACGGCGCCGCCGAAGAGGAGCTGGACACGATGACGCTCGGCCAGCTCCGCGACTGGCTGGTGGTCAACATCCCGGAAACGCACCTTGAGTTCATCGAGGGGATGGCGGAGAAGGTGCTGATCGGCAACTACGCCTTCGTCCATGCCGGCGTGCGCCCGCGCGTACCGATGGGCGAGCAGGAAGCGCGCGATCTGCGCTGGATCCGCGACGAATTCCTGACCTTCCCGGAGCCGCACGACTATTTCGTGGTCCACGGCCATTCGATCACCGCCGACGTCGAGGAGCGGCCCAACCGCGTCGGCATCGACACCGGCGCCTACGCCTCCGGCATCCTCACCGCCGTGGGGCTGGAGGGCACGGATCGCTGGTTTTTGAGCACCGTCGGCTGAGGGGCAGCGGGCGAGGGAGGCGGATGGGTTCGCCCGATCCCGCTTTCGCCGTGACGATCCTGGGAGGAAACGGCATGCTCCTGCGAAAGCAGAAGCTCAGGATCCAGCCGCATCACCCTATCGCCCTGGGCTCCTGCTTTCGCAGGAGCACGGCAGTTCTATAAGCGCGGCGGTTCCCGGAACACGGTGAGTTCATCGGCTCGGACGGCTTCGAGCGCACTGCGCCCGTTCGTGCCGGGCATCGTCGAGACGCCGAGGGAGACGGTTATTCGCGGTAGATCGGATCGAACCCGCCACCAACCGGGCGGACCCGGCGCGTTTACCAAAATCCGGCGGAACGCTCCGCCTCGGGCGACCTCAGGCGACCTGCGTCGCCACCTCGTCGCCGATCTCATCGGGATCGCGCAGCACATAGCCGCGGCCCCATACGGTCTCGATATAGTTCTCGCCGCCGCATGCGAGGCTCAGCTTCTTGCGCAGCTTGCAGATGAACACGTCGATGATCTTGAGTTCCGGCTCGTCCATGCCGCCGTAGAGATGGTTGAGGAACATCTCCTTGGTGAGCGTGGTGCCCTTGCGGAGCGAGAGCAACTCCAGCATCGCATATTCCTTGCCGGTCAGATGGACGCGGTTGCTATCCACCTCCACCGTCTTGGCGTCGAGGTTGACCGCCAGCTTGCCGGTGCGGATGACCGATTGCGAATGGCCCTTGGAGCGGCGGACGACGGCGTGGATCCGCGCCACCAGCTCGTCCTTGTGGAAGGGCTTGGTCACATAATCGTCGGCGCCGAAGCCGAAGGAGCGGACCTTGCTGTCCATCTCCGAAATGCCCGAGAGGATGAGGACCGGCGTCTGCACCCGCGCGGCCCGCAGCTTCTTGAGCACGTCGTAGCCGTGCATGTCGGGCAGGTTGAGGTCGAGACAGATGATGTCGTAATCGTAGAGCTTGCCGAGATCGAGCCCCTCCTCGCCGAGGTCCGTCGTATAAACGTTGAACCCCTCCGTGGTGAGCATCAGTTCGATCGCCTTCGCGGTCGTCGGTTCGTCTTCAATCAGCAGCACGCGCATATGCAGCCCCTTTATGGCGAAGTCCGGCGCGCCTGTTGGCAGGCCCCGATCGCAACTATTAACCATAGGATGAATGAACGCAAAAGGTTAATTTTGCGTAAAGCGGCTTGAATCCACGAGTCGAGGCGAGTCATTCGATGGTTTCAGTCGGCGCCGATCAGCGGGCGGTCGTGAGTCAATAAGTTAATATGCGGCCTTCGCTTCGCCGCGCAGCAGCAGGCGGCTCGGCCCCGTCCGGCGGATCAGCCAGTCCAGCAGCCAGGCCCCGGCCAGCGCCACGGGGAGCAAAACCGCCTTGGGCGCATAGGGCGCCAGATAGTGAATGAAGGCGACGTGGACATACATGATAACCAGCGAGGCGCGCCCGATAGCGACGAGCGGACGGAGCGCCACGGCCGGCACCCGGTGCAGCGCCAAGGCCAGCGCCATCGTCACGGCAGCAGCCCCGATCAGCGAGATGAGCGGCCAGCCGAGATCGCCCTGCTTCATGTCGAGCGGCGGTAGCCAGAGCAGCGTGGCGAGCGCCAACGCCGCAACGAGTGGCGCCTTGATGCCCCATGCCCGCTCCACCGGCATCCGCAGGCGCCACAGCGCGCCAAGCCAGAGGCACAGCAGCGCACCCGGCACCGCCAGCAGGCCGAAGGGCGAGCGGCCGCCATGGCTCTGCGCGGCCAATGCCAAGCCGACCAGCAGTGCGGCACCGACCAGCATGGCGGGACTGTCCGGCCGCCTTCCCCCGCCCGCTGCCGCACTCCACACGAGCCGCGCGAGGAACAGACAGGGGATGAACCAGAAAATCGTGAAAGGCCCGCGCAGCGTGGCGGTGGCGAACAGCAGCGCCTCCGCCCCCACCCGCCAATTCGGGAAAATCGGGCGCATGCCCCGCAGCCCTTCGATCAGGAAGTCGGCACCGAGCAGCAGGACCGAGAAGCAGACGAACGGTAGCAGCAGCCCGCGCTCAAGGCGCGGCAGGCATGCGCGCCACGGGACCGCGCTGGCGGTATAGCCGGAGAGCAGGAAGAACAGCGGCATATGTACGGCATAGATCGCATCGCGCACCGGGCCGCGCGTCCACACATGACCCGCGACGACCGCGATCATGCCGAGGCCCTTGAGCGCATCGACCCAGAGCAGGCGCTGCCGGCCGCGCACGGCCGCCGCCGCGCCGCCCGAACCGCCCCTCGAACCACCGATGCCGCTTCCCCCGCTCATGGCCAAGCCCTATAGGCTCGCTCATGTCCGTCAACTCCCGATCCTCGCGCCGCGCCCCGGCCGGCGGCCTCTCGCCGATCACCGACCGCGTGCTGTTCATCGACGGCGAGGCGATCATCCTCGACAAGCCCGCCGGCCTGCCGGTCGATCCGCCACGCGATGGCGGCCTCAGCCTGGAGAACCACCTCGCCTCGCTGACCTTCGGCTTCCAGCGCTGGCCAGTCGCCGTACATCGGCTGGACCGCGACACCAGCGGCTGCCTGCTGCTCGCCCGCAACCCCAAGGCGGCCAGGCGCTTTGCCGACGCTTTCGCGGCGCGGCAGGTTAGCAAGAGCTATCTGGCGGTGCTGGACGGCGTGCCGGCGGAGACGGAAGGGCTCATCGACCTGCCGCTCGGCAAGACCAGCACGCGCGAAGCCGGCTGGCGAATGACGCCGGACGCCAAGGGTAAGGCCGCGATCACCCGGTGGCATCTGCTCGCCGCGCGCGACGGGCGGTCCCTCATCCGCTTCGAGCCCGAGACCGGCCGCACGCATCAACTGCGCGCCCACGCGTTGCACGGACTGGGCCTCGGTATCCTTGGCGACCTGGTCTATCGCGCGCCGCAGGGCAGCTCCGGCTGGCGCGGCGGGCTATTGCTCCATGCGCGCAGCCTCTCGCTGCCGCGTGGAAGCAAGCCGCCGGCCGCCGCCGTCGCACCCATCCCGCCCGGCTTCGCCGAGGGCGGCTTTGCCGACGCCGAAGCGCTGGATACGCAAGCCG
Organism: Sphingobium sp. 66-54; assembly: GCA_001899715.1. Taxonomy (GTDB): domain Bacteria; phylum Pseudomonadota; class Alphaproteobacteria; order Sphingomonadales; family Sphingomonadaceae; genus Sphingobium. The sequence goes on along the minus strand of MKWI01000015.1, from coordinate 72,854 downwards.
CCGCACCGGACCATGGCTGAGCGATCCATCCCCGACGACGCGATCGAGGAGCGGTTCATCACCGCCAGCGGCCCAGGCGGTCAGAATGTCAACAAGGTGGCGAGCGCGGTGCAACTGCGCGTCAACGTCTTCCGCCTCGGCCTCTCGCCGGAGAGCTACCGGCGCCTCAAGACCATCGCCGGCTCGCGACTGACACGCGAAGGGGTGCTGGTCATCCTCGCTCAGCGCTTCCGCACGCAGGAGGCCAACCGCGAGGATGCCCGCGCCCGGCTGACCGCGATGCTCGACAAAGCCGACGAGCGCGACGCCCGGCGGATCAAGACCAAGCCATCCAAGGCCGCCAGAGCGCGCCGGGTGGACGCGAAAAAGGCCCGCAGCGCTGTGAAGGCCGGGCGCGGGCGGGTGACGGGGGATTGAGGGCCTTTCTTGGCCGTCAGCCGGTTCTGGCCAACAATCCTGAGGCTGACAGTTCAGAAAAGAACACCGTGCTCCTGTGCAAGCAGGAGCCCAGGGCGGCAAGGCACCGCGGCTGGGCCCTCGGCTCCTGCTTCCGCAAGTGCCCTGATTCCATCGCGTGCGGACGAACCCCAAAATGTGTTCGACAGCGAAAACGCCGTTCTCGCGCGCGTCGAAAGGCTGTCATTTTGAGGCGGATATCCCGGAAGAAGAATGACCCTTCGAACGCTCGGGGCGAACGGGATGGGATTTGCGCCCCCCACCTTCGCAGAAGCACATGTTTTCCGTTCGTATCGAGTGAAGTCGAGATAGGTGGAGGGCGGTCTATCCGGCGTAGATTGCAGCTCGCGTTTCGCGGACGCGCTCCACGCGACAGGAGTCACACACACGGGCGCAGCGTCACGCCCGCGCCTGCCGCGCTTATTCGCCGACCAGTTCGCGTAGCCGCGTCATCAGGGCCTGGATGCGCTGGGCAGCCTCGGTGAAGGTCTCCACGTCCGCGCGATTATTGTTGCCGCGGGCTTCCTTGGCCGCCTCGACATAGCCTTCCAGATCGGCCTCGAGCGCGTCGATGAGGATCTCGGCCTCATCCTCGGTGAGCGTAAGCTTGATCGCGCCTGCCATGGTCGTTCCTCGTTGATGGAGGGCTCGCCCTACGCGAAGGCCCCTACCCCGCGCAACCCATTGCGCCCTCCGATCCGCTCTGGCGCCCCAGCCCGGCGCGGCCTACATCGGCGCCATGCACGTTTTCACGCCCGTCATCACCGATGACAAAGTCGCACTCCATGCCGATCTGCGCGCCGCCGCCGCCGCGCTCGTCGCGGGCGAGCCGGACCCGATCGCCAACATGGCCAATGTCGCCGCGCTGATCTGGCACTATCTGCCGGACCTCAACTGGGCGGGCTTCTATCGGCTGGTCGGCGGGGAGCTGGTGCTCGGCCCGTTCCAGGGCAAGCCGGCCTGCATCCGTATTCCCCTCGGCGCCGGTGTCTGCGGGACGGCGGCCACCACGCGGATGACGCAGCTCGTCCCGGATGTGAACGCCTTTCCCGGCCATATCGCCTGCGACGCCGCCTCGGCTTCCGAGATCGTTGTGCCGCTGGTCCATAAGGGCCGGCTCCTTGGCGTGCTGGACCTCGACAGTCCCCATATCGGCCGCTTCGACGAGGCGGATGCGCAGGGCCTGGAAGCGCTGTGCGCGGCGATCATGCCAGCTTTGGCGGGGTCGAACTGAAGGAGAGCGCGGCGCTTATTTGAGCACGCGCCCGGCCGGATCGCGCGACAGGCCCGGCGTGGCCTTGACAGTCCCGCCCGGCACCGGCGGATCGAACCGCTCCCAGCCGGCGCGGCCGAGCTTTTCGAGCGGCTGGTAGCGGATCTTGTAGTTCATCCGCTCCGCCCCCTCGACCCAATAGCCGAGATAGACATAGGGCAGTCCGGCCCGCTGGGCGCGCAGCACATGGTCGACGATGATGAAGCTGCCCAACCCCAGCCGCTCGGGGCAGTCAGGGTCGAAGAAGCTGTAGATCATCGAGAGGCCATCGCACTGCTTGTCGGTCAGGCAGGCGCCGACCAGCCGGCCGGGTCGCCCGTCGACGTCCGACTCGCGATACTCGATGACGTAGGTCTCGACGGGCGTCTGCTCGACCATGTCGGCGAAATCCATCTCGTCCATCTCGGTCATGCCGCCATGGGGATGGCGCGCGGCGAGATAGCGTTGGAGCAGCGAGAATTGCTCGTCGGTCGACCAGGGCTTGCAGGCACGCACGATCAGATCGCCGTTGCGCCGCACCAGCCGGCGCTGGGTGCCGTTGGCCTTGAACTCGCCGGCGACGATCCGCACCGAGACGCAGGCCGTGCAATCGACGCAGCTCGGGCGATAGGCGACATTCTGGCTGCGGCGGAAGCCGATGCGGCCGAGCGCATCGTTCAACTCGGCGGCGTGCTCGCCGGCGAGCTCGGTGAACACCTTGCGCTCCGTGCGCCCCGGCAGATAGGGGCAGGGGCCCGCGTTCGTCATGAAGAACCGTGGAAAACGGAACGCTGCGCTCACATCGTCTCCCAATGGCCGCACGCGCGGCCCAAGACTCGCTGAAGATCGACTATGCCCATAACCGGCCAATGTGAAAAGATCATTTACTGTGGGCGTGTCAGTGCGCGTCGCGGTTTTCACGGCTTTTTGCGGCGGAGGCGGGGCACGGCGCATGGGGTTAGCCGATCCACCAGCGGATGAGCAGCGAGACGGCACCTAGCGCCAGCACGCTCGCGGCATAGATCAGCGCGAACCAGCCGAGCCGGCGCAACGTGACGGTCGATGGCATGCTCATGAGTGATAGCCCTCCGCGCCCACCTTGCCGCGGAACACCCAATAGGCCCAGCCGGTGTAAGCGAGGATGACCGGCACCAGCACCACCGCGCCGACCAGCATGAAAAGCTGGCTGCGATAGGGCGCCGCCCCGTCCCAGATGGTGAGCCGCGCCGGGATCACGTCCGGCCAGATCGAGATACCGAGGCCGACAATGCACAGGCCGAACAGGCCCAGCACATAAAGGAACGGCCCCGCATGCTGGCGCTTCTTCAGGCTGCGGAAGAACAGCACGCTCACGATCAGCGTCGCCAGCGGCACCTGCGCCGTCACCAGCACGCCGGGATAAGCGAGCCAGTGCTGTTGATATTGCGCCTCCAGCCCCAGCGTGGCGAGGCTGACCAGCGCAATCACCGCCAGCAGCGCGATGCCGAGCCATGTCGCATGGCGATAGGCTTTCTCCTGGAGTGGCCCGTCCGTCTTCCAGATCAGCCAGCCGGCGCCGAGCAGCGCATAGCCGATGACGAGGCCGATACCGGTCAGCACGCTAAATGGTGAGAGCCACTCCCACCAGCCGCCGGCATAGGCACGCCCCGCCACGGTGATGCCTTGCAGCAGCGCCCCCAGCGTTATGCCCTGCGCGAAGGTGGCAACGGTGGAGCCGATGGTGAAAGCGAGGTCCCACACCGGCCGGTGCGCCGGGTCACGCCAGCGGAACTCGAAGGCGACGCCGCGCAGGATGAGGCCGAGCAGCATCGCCACGAGCGGGGCATAGAGCGCGGGCAGGATAATTGCATAAGCGAGCGGGAAGGCGGCGAGCAGACCGCCGCCGCCAAGCACCAGCCAGGTCTCGTTGCCGTCCCACACCGGCGCGACGCTGTTCATCGCCATGTCGCGCTCGGCGCCCACCTTGAAGCGCGGGAACAGGATGCCGATGCCGAGGTCGAACCCGTCCATCACCACATAGGCGACGATCGCAAAGCCGATGATGCCGGCCCAGATGACGGTGAGGTCGATCATGACACGTCTCCCTCCATCACCGCCATGGCGGGCGTGATCCCGGCCGTGCGGATCGGCGCGCCGTCCAGCCCGGCCTCATACGCGTCCGGGGCGCGGCTCATCAACCGCAACAGATACCAGATGCCCGCGCCGAACACGGCGAAATAGACGACCACGAACGCCGTGAGCGAGGCGGCGACGGCCGGCGCGTCGAGCGGCGAAGCACTCGACGCGGTGCGCAGCAGGCCATAGACGGTGAAGGGCTGGCGGCCTACCTCCGTCACCACCCAGCCGGCGATGACCGCGACGAAGCCGGCCGGCCCCATCAGCACCGCCGCGCGGTGCAGCAGCGGCCAGTCGTAGAGACGGCGGCGCCAGCGCGCGACGAGGCTCCACAGGCCCAGCCCCGCCATCAACACGCCGAGCCCGACCATGATGCGGAACGCCCAGAACACGATGCCGACCGGCGGCTCGTCCGCATCCGGCACGGTATCGAGGCCGGCGAGCGGCGCGTCGGGATCGTGCTTGAGGATCAGCGATGAGCCTTTGGGGATTTCCACCGCCAGATCGACGCGCTTCTCCGCACTGTTGGGGATGCCGAACAGGATCAGCGGCGCGCCGTCCGGGTGGCTTTGATAATGGCCCTCCATCGCCATCACCTTGGCTGGCTGATGCTCCAGCGTGTTGAGACCGTGCAGGTCGCCCGCCACAACCTGGATCGGTGCGACGATGGCCGCCATCCACATCGCCATGGAGAACATGGTCCGCGCGCCGGGATTGTCCCGGTCGCGCAGCAGATGCCACGCCCCAACCCCGCCGACCGCGAAGGCGGTGGTGAGAAAGGCGGCGATGGTGGTGTGGACGAGGCGATAGGGGAAACTGGGGTTGAAGACGATCGCCCACCAGCTCGGGCCGGGTACGAACTGCCCGTTGGCCGCGATCTCGTAACCGGTCGGCGTCTGCATCCAGCTATTAGCCGAGAGAATCCAGAAGGCCGAGAGGAGCGTGCCGACCGCCACCGCGCAGGTCGCGGTGAAATGCAGCGCCTTGCCCACCTTGTTGAGCCCGAACAGCATGACGCCGAGGAAGCCCGCCTCCAGAAAGAAAGCGGTGAGCACCTCATAGGCCATGAGCGGCCCGACGATCGGCCCCGCCTTGTCCGAAAAGACCGACCAGTTGGTGCCGATCTGGTAAGACATCACCACGCCCGAGACGACGCCCATGGCGAAGACGACGGCGAAGATCTTCACCCAATAGCGGAACAGATTAGCATAGACCGCTTTGGCGGTCGTCAGCCACAGCCCCTCCAGCACGGCGAGAAAGCTCGCCAGCCCGATGGTGAAGGCCGGGAACAGGAAGTGGAAGCTGATGGTGAACGCGAACTGGATCCGCGCGAGCAGCAGGGCAAGCTCATGGTCCCACGGCGACAAGGGCGCCTCCCTCCGGCAATGCCGAAACGGGCCGCGACCAGCGGCCCTCTATGGTCCGTTGCGCTCTGCGTCCTGAACCCGATCGCGGTGAAACTCAAGCCCGGACAGGCGCTCAGCCGACCCGTGCCGGCTCCAGCGTAACGATTGTGGAGGCCAGCCGTTCCACCTCCGCGCGATCATGGCTCACATAGAGGATCGGCAGCGCCAACTCATCGCGCACCCGCTCGATCACCCGCATGATCTCCTCGCGCCGGGGCGCATCGAGCGAGGCGAGCGGCTCGTCCATCAGCAGGAAGCGCGGCCCGCTGAGCAGCGCCCGGCCGATGGCGACCCGCTGCGCCTCGCCGCCCGACAGGGTGCGCGGCCAGCGCTCCAGCAGATGCCCGATGCCGAGAAAGGCCACCGCCTCGTCCAGCGTCATCCAGCGATGATCGGGCGCGGCGAGCCGCCAGCCGTAGAGCAGATTGTCGCGCACGCAGCGGTGCGGAAACAGCCGGCCGTCTTGAAAAACGTAGCCGGCGCGGCGGCGGTCGGGCGGCAGGTCGATACGGGCGGCGCTGTCGAACAGCGTCTCCCCCGCCACCGCGATCCGCCCCCGGTCCGGCCGCAGCAGGCCGGCGACCATGTTGAGCACCGAGCTTTTGCCAGCGCCGGAGGGGCCGAACAAAGCGGTCAGCCCGGCCGCGCTGGTCAGGCTGAGCGCTATGTGCGCGTCGCCCAGCCGCCGCTCGACCGCGATCTCAAAGGACATGGCCGCCCTTCCCGTAGCCCGCCCGCCGCGCGAGGATTTCCGAGGCCAGCAGCGCGCCGAGCGAGAGCAGCACCGCGATGATGGCAAGCCGCGTTACTACCGTCTCGTTGCCCGGGATTTGCAGCGCGCCGTAGATGGCGAGCGGGATGGTGCGCGTCTCGCCGGGGATGTTGGAGACGAAGGTGATCGTCGCGCCGAACTCGCCGATGGAGCGCGCGAAGCCGAGCACCGCGCCCGCCAGCAGCCCCGGCGTGGCGAGCGGCAGCGTGATCGAGAGGAACACCCGCAGCGGCGAGGCGCCGAGCGTGCGCGCCGCCCCTTCCAGCCGCCGGTCGACCGCCTCGATGGAGAGGCGCATCGCCCGCACCATCAACGGCAGCGCCATGACGGCGGCGGCAAGCGCGGCGCCGGTCCAGCGGAACATGAGGGTGACGCCGAACCAGTCGGCGAGCCAGCGCCCGGCCGGGCCGTTGGCACCGAACGCGATGAGCAACAGCCAGCCGGTGACGACCGGCGGCAGCACCAGCGGCAGATGCACCAGCGCGTCGATCAGCACCTTGCCGGGGAAGCGCCCGCGCGCCAGCAGCCAGGCGAGACCGAAAGCGAGCGGCATGGTCGCCAGCACCGCGACACCGCTCACCTTGAGTGAGAGCGCGATAATCTCCCATTCCTCGCCGGTCATGCGCGTGTCTGCGGGATGTGAGGGGCCGGCGTGAACGCGGCCTCAACCGAATACCTCCCCGTTCGTGTCGAGCGAAGTCGAGACATTTTGGCGCAGCGTTGGCGTGTCTCGACTTCGCTCGACACGAACGGGTGAATGGAACAGCCCGCGAACCCTGACCGCCGACGCACGCCGCCGCCCGCTGCCATCTCCCCCCCTGCCATCCTCACCGCACCGCGAAGCCGCGCCGGGCGAAGATCGCCTTGCCCTCGCGCGAGAGCAGGAAGCGGCGGAACGCCTCGGCATCCCGGTTGGTCGACGTCTTGAGCAAGGCGATGGGGTAAGTGATCGGCGGATGGCTGCGCGGCGGGAAGGTGCCGACGATACGCACCTTCCTGGAGGCCGCCGCGTCCGTCGCATAGACGATGCCGAACGGCGCCTCTCCGCGTTCGACCAGCGCCAGCGCCGCGCGGACATTTTCCGCGCGGGCGACCTTACCCTTCACCCCGTCCCACACGCCGAGGCTGGTCAGCGCCGCCGCGCCATATTTGCCGGCGGGCACCGCATCCGGGTCGGCCATCGCCAGCCGGCCGGTGCCGAGCGCGCGTGCCAGCGGAAACCCACGGCCAATGGTCAGGTTGGCCCGGCTGCCGGCGGGGGCGATCAGCACCAGCCGGTTGGAGAGGAAGGGCGCGCGCGAGCCGGGGCGGATCAGGCCCTTCCCGGCGACATAGTCCATCCATTCCTCATCGGCGGAGACGAACAGGTCGGCCGGCGCTCCCGCCTCGATCTGGCGTGCCAGCGCGGAGGAACCGGCGAAGGAGAGCACCGGCTTCTCGTGCCGGCGCGCGGCCCAGACGTCCGCCGCATCGGTCATCGCCTCCTGCAAGCTCGCGGCAGCCAGCACCAGCGGCCCGCGCGCCGCCACGCGGGCGGGCGCCAGCGCGAGCAGGCAGGCCGACAGGGCGAGCAGGAACAATCGGAGAGCGAGGCGCATGGTCGGTCCGCAGAAAATGGCTGTAGTGCGCGCTATACAGCAATCGGAAGGGCGGGCAAACGATAGGACGGAGGGGTTCGGAGCCGAAGGGGTCCTTCGTGCAAGGCCGTCATGCAGACCTTGTTTCAGCATCATCGTGCCGGCACGCTCCGGCCGAAAATCCGGCAAGGAGGCGGAAATTGGAGTTCGCCCTATTCCGATTGAACCAAGTTGTGCTCCTGCGCTGGCCGGAGCACGGGGGCTATCTCACATGGACACGCTCTCGGATCCGCGGACGATTCCTGAATATGGGCACCGGGGACGCCTCCGCCCCTCAACCCTTCTGGCTAGCGCGCGGCTCGGCCAGCATCGCGGCCGCCAGCGCGGCATGAGCCGGGCAGTCGGACGCCCGGCTCAAGGCCGCCTGCAACGCCCGATACTGCGCCAGCACCGTCTCGCCGAACGGGGTGACACGCGCGCCGCCGCCGTGCGAGCTGCCGGGCGAGGTCGCGACCAGCGGCTCGCGCCAGCAGCGGTTCATCACGTCAACCAGCATCCACGCGCGCCGGTAGCTCATCTCCATCGCCCGGCCGGCGGCGGAAATCGAACCATGCGTCTTGATCGCATCGAGCAGGTCGGCCTTGCCCGGCCCCATGGCGATCTCCTCGCCGCACATGAGCTGGATCTTGAGCTTGATTTGCGCCGTGCCGGTCATCACCCGACACTATGCCTGACCGGCCGCCTTGCGCAATCCCACGTACGGATCAGGCCAGCTCGACCGGCTGGGCATCGAACCCGGCCTGCGCCAGCGCCGCCATTAGCCGCTTGAGATGCGCCTCATCGCGCGTCTCGCACTCGATATCGGTGATGAGGCCCTTGGCCGGCAGCGAGGTGAACACGCGCTGGTGATACACCTCGATGATGTTGACCTGCTGCTCGTGGAAGATACGCGAGACCTGATAGAGCGCCCCCGGCCGGTCCTGCAAACGGATGCGCAGGCGGGCGAGCCGGCCCGAACGGGCAAGGTCGCGCAGCAGCACATTGGCGAGCAGCCGCGTGTCGATATTGCCGCCAGTGAGGACGAGGCCCACGGTGCGCCCGGCGAACATCGCCTTATGTTCCAGCAGCGCGGCGAGGCCGGCCGCGCCAGCACCCTCGACCACCGTTTTCTCGATCTGGAGCAGCAGGCTCACCGCCTGCTCCAGCGCGCGCTCCGTCACCAGCACGACATCGTTAACCAGCAAGTCGACAATCCCGCGCGTGATCTGCCCCGGCTCCTTGACCGCGATGCCTTCCGCCAGCGTATCGCCGTCGCAGGGCAGGTTCGCGCCCTTGATGACGTCATACATGGACGGATAAAGCTCGGCCTGCACGCCGACCAGCGCGATATCCGGCCTGATCGCGCGCGCCGCCGTGCCCATGCCGGAGAGCAGACCGCCGCCGCCGATCGGGATGACCAGCGTGTCGATCTCCGGCGCATCCTCCAGCATCTCCAGCGCGACGGTGCCCTGCCCGGCAATGATGTCCGGGTCGTCGAACGGGTGAACGAAGGTCAGGCCGCGCTCGGCCTCCAGCCGGCGGGCATGGGCATAGGCTTCGTCGAACGTCTCGCCGTGGAGCACCACGGTGGCGCCATGCCCCTCGGTCTGCATCACCTTCACCGTCGGCGTCGTCGTCGGCATCACGATGGTGACGGGCAGGCCAAGGCGCGCGCCATGATAGGCAAGGCCCTGTGCGTGGTTGCCGGCCGAAGCGGCGATCACGCCCTTGGCGCGCGCCTCCTCGCCGAGCAGCAGCAGCTTGTTGAGCGCGCCGCGCTCCTTGTAGGCGGCGGTGAACTGGTGGTTCTCGAACTTGAGATAGACCGTCGCGCCCGTCATCTGCGAGAGTGTCTGGCTGACCATGGTGGGCGTGCGTTGGATCGACCCGTTAATTCGCTCCCGCGCCGCACGAACGTCCGCCACGGTGACGGGCGCCACAGTGACGGAGGTAGCGGTGGCGGACAACGCATCGCGCTGCACCGCCCGAGGCGAAAGCTGGTCTGTTGTGGTCATGGGGCCCCCTATCCCATCTGGCGTCGGGAGAAAACACACTCTATGCCCCCTGCATGGCAAAAATTGCGTTTATCGGGCTGGGGGTGATGGGCGGACCGATGGCGGGGCACCTCGCCGCCGCCGGCCACGAACTCTCCGTATTCAACCGCTCCATGGGCAAGACCCACGCCTGGGTGGAGCGCTATGGAGGCGAGGCAGCGGTCAGCCCGGCGCAGGCCGCGCAGGAGGCGGATATCGTGCTGAGCTGTGTCGGCAACGATGCCGATCTCGAAGCGATCACCCTCGGGCGCGACGGCGCCTTCCGCACCATGCGCGCCGGCAGCCTGTTCATCGACCACACCACCGTCTCCGCCCGCATCGCGCGGCAACTGGCGCTGGAGGCGGAGAGCAAGGGGCTGCATTTCGTCGACGCGCCGGTCTCCGGCGGGCAATCGGGCGCGGAAGCGGGCAAGCTCTCGATCATGTGCGGCGGCAGCGAACCGGCGGTCGAAGCCGCCCGGCTGGTGATGCAGAGCTACGCCGCGCGCATCGTCCATTGCGGTGAGGCGGGCGCGGGCCAGACCACCAAGATGGTCAACCAGATCTGCATCGCCGGCCTGCTCGAAGGGCTCTCCGAGGGGCTGCGCTTCGCCCAGACGGCGGGGCTGGATCTCGACCGGGTGCATGAGGCCGTCTCCGGCGGCGCCGCGCAAAGCTGGCAGATGGACAATCGCTGGCAGAGCATGGCGGAGGACCGCTTCGATTTCGGTTTCGCCATCGAATGGATGCGCAAGGACCTCGGCCTCGCGCTGGACGAGGCGCGCGCCATCGGCGCTTCGCTGCCCGTCACCGCGCTGGTCGACCAGTTTTATGCCGAGGTCGCCGCAATGGGCGGCGCGCGGCAGGATACCAGCGCGCTGGTGCGGCGTATCCGCAAGCCGTGATGGTTCCGCGTTGATGATCGTCGGCAAGGCCAGCCGGTTGCTCGGCCCGCTCCTGCTCGCGCTGCTTGCCGCCGCGCCAGTCGGGGCGAGCGGCCTCATCGACAATGTGAACGGCCTCACCGTCGACGAAAGCGGCGACCTCGTCCATTTCACCGGGCTGGTGATCGACAGCGCGGGTCGCATCGAGAAACGCCTCCAGCGGGGCGACAAGCGGCCCGAGCGCCCAGATTTCCGCTATGATGGCAAGGGCCGCACGCTCGTCCCCGGCATGATCGACGCGCACGGCCATGTCATGGATCTGGGTTTCGCCGCGCTCAATCTCGACCTGAGCACCGCCCGCTCGCTGGACGAGGCCAAGGCGCGGATCGCCGCCTATGCCACCGCCAACCCCGGCCGCCCGTGGATCATCGGCACCGGCTGGGATCATGAGGCATGGGGCCTCGGCCGCTTCCCCACCGCCGCCGACCTTGCCGGGCTTGGCGACGGCCGGCCGATCTGGCTGGTACGGGTCGATGGTCATGCCGGCTGGGCCAACGATGCCGCGCTGGCCGCCGCGAAGATCACCGCCGCCACCAAGGCACCGGCCGGCGGGCGCATCCTCGCCAGCACCGGCAAGCCCGGTGGCGTGCTCGTCGACAACGCCATGCGGCTGATGGACGGCGCGCTGCCCAAGCCGCAGCCCAAGGACTACGACGCGGCGTTGCTCAAGGCGCAGGCAGCGCTGCTCGCGCGCGGCGTCACCGCCATCGCCGACATGGGCACCACCATCGAAGCGTGGCAGGCGTTCCGCCGCGCCGGCGACCGGGGCGCGCTGCGCATCCGCATCATGGGCTATGCCGCCGGCATGGAGCAGGCCTCGCTGATCGCCGGTCCCGGCCCGACGCCCTGGCTCTACGACGACCGGCTGCGGCTCGGCGGCGTCAAGCTGCTGCTCGACGGCGCGCTCGGCTCGCGCGGAGCGTGGCTCAAGGCGCCCTATGCCGATGCGCCGGGCGAGACCGGCCTGCCGCGCCTCACCTCCGCGCAACTGCGCAACCAGATGAGCCGCGCGGCGATGGATGGCTTCCAGCTTGCCGTCCACGCGATCGGCGACCGCGCCAATGCCGAAGTGTTGGACGCGATCGACGAGCTTTCGGAAACCTACAAGGGCGACCGGCGTTGGCGGATTGAGCATGCGCAGATTGTCGACCCCCTTGATGTGCCCCGGTTCGGCCAGCACAGCATTGTCGCCTCGATGCAGCCGCAGCACGCCGCCTCGGACTGGCAGATGGCCACCGCCCGCCTCGGCCCGGAACGACTGGACGGCGCCTATGCGTGGCGCGCGATGCTGGACAACAAGGTGCCGCTGGCTTTCGGATCGGACGTGCCGGTGGAGCCGGCCGACCCTTTCCTCGGTCTCAAGGCCGCGCTCACCCGCACGGATAGCGCCGACCAGCCGGCGGGCGGCTGGCATCCCGAGCAGCGCATCGCCCTCGCCGACGCCCTGCGTGCTTATGGCTGGGGCGCCGCTTATGCCGGTTTCGCCGAGCAGCGCTTCGGCAACCTCGCGCCCGGCCAGCGCGCCGACTTCCTCATCCTTGACCGCGACATCGAACTGGCCCGCCCGGCCGAACTACCCGCCACGCAGGTCATGGAGGTGTGGATCGGCGGCCAGCGCATCGTCACGAAGGACACGGCAAGCACAAACCGCCCGAGCGACACGCCCGGCCAGATCGGCCCACGGGAGTAAGCCATGACCGCCACCCGACTCGCCACCAAATATGTCGAGAAACCCTGGGGGCGCACCGATCTGCCCGGTTTCTTCCCGGATGGCGCGGGGCGCAGGATCGGCGAGGTGTGGTTCGACGGGCCGGACGGCCAGCACCCGCCGCTGCTGGTCAAATATATCTTCACCAGCGAGCGGCTCTCCATCCAGGTTCACCCCAACGATGTACAGGGACGGGCGCGCGGCCTGCCCGGCGGCAAGAGCGAATGCTGGCTGATCCTCGATGCCGAGCCCGGCGCCACGCTCGGCATGGGCACCCACCAGCCGCTCGACGCCGAGGCCCTGCGCGCAGCCTCGCTCGACGGCCGGATCGAGCAACTCATCGACTGGAAGCCGGTGCGCGCAGGCGATTTCTTCTTCATTCCGGCCGGCACCGTCCACGCCATCGGCGCGGGCGTGACGCTGGTCGAGGTCCAGCAGAATGTCGATGTGACCTACCGGCTCTACGACTATGGCCGCCCGCGCGAACTGCATCTGGACGATGGCGTCGCGGTCAGCCGCGCCGAGCCTTATGCGCGCACGGCCACCAATGTGGCCGAGCGCGACGCCGCCGCCCTGCTCGGCCGCGATGAGGCCCCCTTTGCGCTGCAACTCGCCACTTTCGCAGCCGGCGACCACGCCCTCGGCGCCGCCGGCCAATGCTGGTTCATCCCGCTCACCGGCCATGGCACGCTCGACGGGCAAGCTTGGGACGCGGGCCAATGCTGGCTGATCGAAGACGGAGCGATGCTGTCCGCCACGGCGGAGAGCCGGACGCTGCTGGCAGCGCTCTGATGACACGGCTGACACGAGCCTGAGCGCGCGGGAGGGCGGACGTGCCAGCACACCCTCCGTTCCAGACATAGTCAACATACCGCTTGAACCGCCATGCTCCGCCCAGCCGCCCGAACCGGCACGATGCCACTGGCCTTACGAACATCTTGCCCTTATGCCCGATGCAGTGAGACCCCGATCCGCAAAGAGGATGCCATGGCGAAAGACAACAAGATCACGATCTATGACCTGGCGCTGGCGAGCGGCGCAACGATCAGCCCGTTCGTGTGGGCGACCAAATATGCCATCGCCCACAAAGGGTTCGAGTTGGATATCGTGCCCGGCGGCTTCTCCGGCATTCCCGAGCGGACCGGCGGCAAGACCGAGCGCCTCCCCGCCATCGTCGACGATGGCAAATGGGTGCTCGATAGCTGGCTGATCGCCGAATATCTCGACGAGACCTATCCCGACCGGCCGACGCTCATTCCGCACCCCAGCGTCAAGGCGTTGACCCAGGCGATGGAAGGCTGGCTGTGGCAGACCGCGATCAGCCCGTGGATGACCTGCTTCATCAAGCAGTATCGCGACCGCTCGCTGCCGCAGGACCACGCCTATGTCACCGAATCGCGCGAGCGCATGTTCGGCCGCAAGATCGAGGACATCATCGTCGGCCGCGAGGATCGGCTGCCACTCGTCCCGCCAACGCTGCAACTGATGCGTAACGCGCTGGCGGAGAACAAGTGGTTCGGCGGCGATACGCCCAATTATGCCGACTTCCGCCTGCTGGCCGTGTTCCTGTTCACCGCCTCGGTCGCCGACACGCCGGTGCTGACCGACGACGATCCGCTGCGCGACTGGATCGAGCGCGGGTTCGATCTCTACGGTGGCCTCGGCCGGCACCCCGGCCTGTCGCCGATCTTCGGCCTGCAACTGCGCGAGGGCGATCCGGAGCCGTTCCTGAAGGGCGCCGGTGTCGGCGGCGGTCTGTACAACCGCAACACCGGGCCGCAATCGACCGCCGCAGAAACCGCACGCATGAAGGGCGAGGCCGCGCCCGCCGCCTGATCGCGCTCGGCGTCACATCAAGAGGCCCGGCCCGCGTCTCGCGGCGCCGGGCCTCGTCATTGCGTGCGATGCCGAAGCGATAGCGGATTGCGTCCAAACAGGACTGCTCGCGTTGCGCGTGCCGAAGCCCGCTTCAAGCGACTGCCGCAGGCTAGCGGTCGAAGGCGGCCGTCCTTATTTTTCACCCACGGCTTGCTGGACAAGCTCAGAGCAAACGGCAGGGAGCGTGACTCCGTTCACAATCCATCAGCACAAAGTTCTGATTCCGATGGCGGGATCACATGAGACAAGCAGCCGCCGCGTTGCGACACTTTGATACAAACTTCGCCCTGCCCGACAAATTCGCGTGACAAGTCCGGCCTATACCCGTCCTCAGCGCTGCTCCCACAGTGCTGGAAACCCGCACTCTCCCACAGTGCTTCTGTTTCTTCCCCAACCCCGCCCCCTCCCCTCGCAAGAGTGGAGGGGGTTCCCATTTCTACGCCGGAAAGACCGCGCAGCCATCCACCAACGTCCGTGCTCCTGCGAAGACAGGAGCCCAAGGCGACAGGACACTCCGGCTGGACCCTGGACTCCTGCCTTCGCAGGAGAACAAGTTTTCCCGGCGTTCGTTGAAGGCAGAATGGCGCCAAATCCATTGGATCGGCGCCATTCTCTATCCGCGATCAATCGCTCAGCAACCGGCCGGCTTCCCCTGCCGCCGCTCGCCTGAACCCGTTTCGCCGCTCACCCCGCCGTCCAGCCGCCGTCCACGCTGACGTTGGCGCCGGTGATCTGGCTCGCCGCGTCCGAGCAGAGGAACAATGCGATGGCCGCGACCTGCTCGGCGGTGACGAACTGCTTGGTCGGCTGCCCGGCGAGCAGCACGTCGTTGATGACTTGCTCGCGCGTCAGCCCCCGCGCCTTCATCGTGTCGGGAATCTGGTTCTCGACCAGCGGCGTCCACACATAGCCGGGCGAGATGCAGTTGGCGGTGACGCCGAATGTCGCCAGCTCCAGCGCCACCGTCTTGGTGAAGCCGGCCAGCCCATGCTTGGCGGTGACATAAGCGCTCTTGAACGGGGAGGCGACGAGGCTGTGGGCCGAGGCGGTCTGGATGATCCGCCCCCATTTACGCTCTTTCATATAAGGCACAGCCAGCCGCGTCGTGTGGAAGGCGGCGGTGAGATTGAGCGCGATGATGAGGTCCCACTTGGCGACGGGGAACTCCTCAACCGGCGCGACATGCTGCACTCCGGCATTGTTGACGAGGATATCCACTCCGCCAAACGCCTTGGCCGCCTCCGCCATCATCGCCTCGATCTGGTCGGGCTTGGTGAGATCGTGCCCCGAATAGAGCGCCTTCGCCCCGCTCGCCTGCTCCAGCGCCACCCGCTCCGTCTCGATGGCGTCCGCCTCGCCAAAGCCGTTGATGACGACATTGGCGCCTTGCGCGGCCAGCGCCTTGGCGTAGGCGAGGCCGATGCCGGAGGTCGATCCGGTGACGAGCGCGGTCTTGCCGTCGAGGGTGCGGGACTGGGTCATGCTTGCTTCTCCTTGATCTGGCCCCCGTTGGCGAGGTCGAACGCCGCGCTCTTGCCGCTGACGATGTTCTGCGCGATCAGCCGGTTGCCCCGGCCGATCACCGCCGAGACGGCATCACCGCCCTGCTGCCAATGGTCGAGCATGGTCGCGCGCGAGAACTCGAAGTCGCGCGCCCCGCTCTCCCACGCGCGGCTGCGGTAGATGAGGTGGACGATGTTGACCGCGCCCTCCTCGATCATGTCCGCCACCGCCCGCGCCTGCGGCGTATCGGCGATGTCGTCCGGCAGCGTATCGAGCAGCGCGCGGATCGCCAGATGCTCGTGGCGCTGACGCAGATAGCGGTCGGTCACCTGCCGGGTGCGGCTGGAATATTGCACGTCCTTCTGGCGCGACCACACCTCGGTCATCTCGCTCGGCAGCGGGCCCTCGGCCGGAAACAGATCGACCTGGAAGATCAGCAGGTCGCCGGTCTGGTGGTCGAGCACATGGGCGAGCGGCGTGTTGGAGACGAGGCCGCCGTCCCAATAATGCCGCCCGTCTATCTCCACCGGCGGCAGGCCGGGCGGCAGCGCACCCGACGCCATCACATGCCGCGCGTCGATCTTGCCGCGCCACTGCGGGTCCTGATTGTCGAAATAGACGAAATTGCCGTTTTCGATGTCGACCGCGCCGACCGAGAAGCGGGTCGGGCCGAAATTGACCCGCTCCCAGTCGACCAGCTCGTCCAGCGTCTCGCGCAGCGGCGAGGCGTCATAATAGCTCAGTGCCTCGGGCGCGCCGGCCGGGGCGAGCCAGCTCGGCAGCCAATGCGGGCGGAAGAAGCCGGGAATGCCCCACAGCGCCACGGCGCCCGCCGCCATCAGATGCGCCGCCTCGCGCAGGTCGTGCACGTCCGGCAGGCAGAAATTGGGCAAGCCGCCGCTCACCAGCTCCCAGAAGCGGATCAGCCGCTCGATCCGCCGCTCGGGCGGATTGCCCGCGATCAGCGCGGCGTTGACCGCGCCGATCGAAATGCCGGCCACCCAGTCGATGGCGATATCCAGTTGCGCGAGGCGCTCGACGACGCCGGCCTGGTAGGAGCCGAGCGCGCCGCCCCCTTGCAGCACGAGCGCCACCTGATCCGGCAGGGGCATCGGCGCATGACCGCGGCGCCCCGGCTTCTTCGGCATATCCATGGTGCGGTGCAATATAACATTTTTGGAGCCGACGCCACCCGGCGGGGACTAGAAACGATCTACGCCGCCGCAACGCCTTGTGCATGCTCGCCTCTTTTCTTGGCCGCCGGCTTTCCCTAGGCTGCGCAGGCAATCCAGCGTGCGGAAGGACCGTGGCCATGCGGCTCGACGATCAGGAGGAAAGCAGCAACTACGAGATCCAGCGCGGCGGCGGTGGATTGGGCGGCTTCGGCGGTGGTGGCGGCGGCAATATGGTGAGTATGCTGCTGCCGCTCATCGGCAGCAAGTTCGGCTGCACCGGCATCGTCATCGCACTGGCGGTGCTGGCCTTCCTCAACTTCAGCGGCGGCGGCTTGCTGACCGGCGGCGATTCGGGCGCCCCGGTGCAACAGGGCGCGCCGGCGGGGCAGCAAGGGCAACTCACCGACGTGCAGAGCTTCTCGCTCAAGGTGCTGGGCACCACCGAGCGCGTGTGGGGCGACGTCTTCCGCGAGCACGGCCAGCAATATACGCCGACCGTCCTCTCCTTTTACTCGCAGTCGGGGCGCTCGGGCTGCGGCGCGGCGCAGGCGGCGATGGGGCCGTTCTACTGCCCGCTCGACAAGAAGATCTATCTCGATACCGATTTCTTCGCCGAGCTGCGCCAGCGCTTCGGCGCGCCGGGCGACTTCGCGCAGGCTTATGTCATCGCGCATGAGGTCGGCCATCACATTCAGGATCTGGAGGGCACGCTCGCGCAGGTGAACCAGGCGCAGCGCAGCGCCGGCGAGGCGCAGGCCAACGCCATGCAGGTGAAGGTGGAGTTGCAGGCGGATTGCTATGCGGGCGTCTGGGGCAAGCGCACCGGCCTGATGGAAGCGGGCGACATGGAGGAGGGGCTGCGCGCGGCCGAGGCAATCGGCGACGATACGCTCCAGCGCCAGGCAGGCCAGCGCCCGATGCCGGACAGCTTCACCCACGGCTCCAGCGAGCAGCGCATGGCGTGGCTGCGGCGCGGGCTGGAAACCGGCGACCCGGCCGCGTGCGATACCTTCGGGGCCGGCCGCTAGAGCACGGCCGGGAGCGGCGGTGGAAGCAAGGCCGGTTCGATCTTCTCCGGCCGGACCGAGGCAGTCGAGACATGTGGGAGCGGCGCTGGCCACATCCCGGCGGTGCGGCGGCGGCCGGAAGAATGCTCCAATCGATAACCGACTCGGGGGCAGAATCGGCCGCACTCTCACTGCCAGATCCAGACACAGGCCCGATTCGCACTCCAAAACGGGCCAGAAAACCGCAAGACGCTACGGAAAAGCGGCTGGCAGCCTTCCTCCCATCGCACGATCCGGCCGATTTATCGCTCCATCGCACTCGCAACAAAGCGGCATCAGATCAATTTCGCGATAGCGAGAGGAATGAAAGGATACTGTAATCCTATATGCAACCTATTCGCATTTAGAGTTTTTATGTAGATAATTCAGGTGATTATAATTTGATTGCATTTTTTGCATCTTGATTCTGTATTTTCGCACTTGCAGCAAATTTCCGATATGCTAACCAGAACCTGCCTTTCAGGCATCCTCTCCTAAGACTCAAATGGGCTGGTCTCTCACGAGATCAGCCCTTTTTTTTTGCGCGCCGATGCCCTACGCAGCCCCGTCCCGCGCGCATAACAAGATTATTCGGAGAGGGAGCCGCCGGCAAAACCGGCACGCGTAGCGAGACAAGCGGAGGATCGAGCGCCCACCGTGGCAGCTCTCCTCCGCCTTTTCTTTCTCCCCCCAGCCGCGAAGCCACACGGGTACCGCGCCCGAAGATCCTCCCCGCGCTTGCCTTGGAGCCGGGAGCCATCCGCAGGACGGTGGAAGGGAAAAATCGCCGCCCCAAATGCGCAAGGGCGGACCGGTTCCCACGTCACTCACCATCACGCTGAACGCGCCTCCGCAGCCATCCCGCTACCCACGCCGTGGCTCTTTCGAACGACATGTGCTCCTGCGCAGGCAGGAGCCCAGGGCGATACGGCACTGCGGCTGGGCTCTAGGCTCCTGCCGTCGCTTTCACGGATACGACCTCCCACGAAACGCCGATCGCGAGCCCAGAGTATTTTCGAGTCAAATGGCTTCATCCGGCGACTCGGAAAATGGGGAAAAACGAGGAAATATTGCGCATGTTCCGATTCAATCTGATCGGGCCATGCTCTATACAGCCTCACCCGGCCCGCCGTCTTCGGCCGCCCGTGACGCTCCCCATACCCTCAGCGCCGGAACCGGAAGGAGCCCGGCACCGGCCGCAGATGATCGGGCACCTGATGGCTCGTGCTACCGGTCACGGGCTTGCGCGCGGCCTGCGGATTGATGCGGTGGTCGAACATCATGCCGATGCGGCTCTCATTAGCCCAGGCGACCGCGCCGGCCACCTCGCCAATGCCGCGCAGATGCACGACCAGCCGGTCGCCCGCGCGGAAGCTCAGTTCGCAATCCGCCATCAAGCCGGTTTCGGAGAGGTTTCGCACGCGCGCATTCCCGCGCGACGCGCCCGCCTCGTCGGTCAACACCGCGAGGAGGAACAGGCTATCGCGTTTGGCGGCGCGCCGAGCTTCACCGCCCTCCGGCCCGTCCTGTGGAGGTGCCGTCGGATCAGATGCGACCATTTTCAATGCATAACACAAAAAAGGCTGGAGATTTCCTTAATATGCTCCCCAGCGCCATTTGGTTCCATTCCCGTTGCGTTGCCGCGTGCGGCGGCCTTCAATCGTCGCGCGAGACTTTTTCCTGCCGCTCGTGCCGCTCCTGCGCTTCCAGCGTCATCGTCGCGATCGGGCGGGCTTCCAGCCGGCCGAGCGAGATGGGCTCGCCGGTGACTTCGCAATAGCCATATTCGCCTTCGTCGATCCGGCGGATCGCCGCGTCGATCTTGGCGATCAGCTTGCGCTGCCGGTCGCGCGTGCGCAGCTCGATCGACCAGTCGGTCTCGCTGGAGGCGCGATCGTTGAGGTCGGGCTCGCGCAGCGGTTCGCTTTGCAGCACCGCCAGCGTCCCCTCCGCTTCGGAGAGGATTTCCTTTTTCCAGTCGAGCAGGCGGCGGCGGAAATATTCCTGCTGCAGCGGCCCCATGAACTCTTCATCCGCGGATGGCCGATAACCCTCGGGCAATTCGATCCGCGCGCCTTTCGCATTCGGCGCCTTGTCCTCAGACGAACTCACGAACGTCGCCATCCATTTCTCCGCAGGTTCACGCCTCACCGGGCACACCTTGTTTCCAGCGGCTCCGGCGCGGGCCTATAATGCCCCGCCCGGAGCGAAACAAGCACTGTTTAAGCAGCCTTGGATAACGCTTCGTCGCATATTTTTGCGGCGGCGCACAATCATGGTGAGATATGGCGATGAGTCGGTGCATTCATTATTGCAACGGCCGTTCCTGATGATGAACGAAATCTGAATCAATTAAGTCGCCCGGCGCTACCACCAAATAGAGCGCCAGCCGAATAAAGAGCCATCAACCGGTTTGATTGACAATCAGCCGCTCCTCGACACAGCGACGACATGGGCAAACACGCTCCGGTCCGGCGAGGAAGAACTGCTGTTCTGACGCCGCCAGCAACGGGGCCGCCACACCCCGGCGCGCGGATGGGGCACCCTATCCTCTCCTACCCCCAACGGGCAGCATCCCGCTTCTGGAACGGGCCACGGCTTCCCCCACCCCGGCACCGCCGCAGCCGAATCGCACGCCTGCAACGGCGCCCCGGGCGCCCGCGTCCGCCTGCGCGCTTGATCGGCCGTCAGCGGCGGGGCATAGGCTTGCGCCCATGCACGACATCAAGCTCATCCGCGACAATCCCGCCGGGTTCGACGCCGCCCTCGCCCGCCGCGGCCTCGCCCCGCTCGGCGCAGCCCTCGTCGAGGAGGACGCACGCTGGCGCGCCGTTTCGACCGCGCTGCAAGAGGGGCTCGCCCGCCGCAACGAGGCCAGCAAGGCGATCGGCCAGGCGATGGCGAAGGGCGACACCGCCACGGCCGAGACGCTGAAGGCCGAGGTCGCGGCGCTCAAGGCCCGCCTGCCCGAGCTGGAAGCCGAGGAGCGCACGCTGGCCGAGGCGCTGCAAACGCGCCTCGCCGCCATCCCCAACCTCCCCGCCGCCGATGTGCCGGACGGGGCGGACGAGACCGCCAATGTCGAGGAGCATCGCTGGGGCACACCGCGCACCTTCGATTTCACGCCGCAGGACCATGCAGATTTCGGCCCAGCGCTGGGGCTGGATTTCGAGGCGGCCGCCGCCATGTCCGGCGCCCGCTTCGCCGCGCTGCGCGGCGGCATGGCCCGCCTCCACCGCGCCATCGCGCAGTTCATGTTGGATCGGCAGACCGGCGCGAACGGCTATGAAGAAGTGAACCCACCGCTGCTGGTGCGTGACGATGCGGTGTTCGGCACTGGCCAGCTCCCCAAGTTCGCCGAGGACCTGTTCCGCACCACCACCGGCCACTGGCTCATCCCGACCGCCGAGGTCAGCCTCACCAATATCGTACGTGATAAGTTTCTAGGCGAGGCCGATCTCCCCCTGCGCTTCACCGCGCTCACCCCCTGCTTCCGCTCGGAGGCCGGCGCCGCCGGACGCGACACGCGCGGCTTCATCCGCCAGCACCAGTTCGAGAAGGTCGAGCTGGTCGCCATCGCCACGCCCGAGCAGGCAGCAGCCGAGCACGCCCATATGGTCGCTTCCGCGCAAGGGATCCTCGAAGCGCTGGGCCTGCCCTATCGCCGCGTGCTGCTCTGCACCGGCGACATGGGCTTCTCCGCCGCCAAGACCTTCGATCTCGAAGTCTGGCTGCCGAGCCAGGGTGTCTATCGCGAGATCAGCTCCATCTCGACCTGCGACGATTTCCAGGCGCGGCGCATGAACGCCCGCTACCGGCCGGAGGGCGAGAAGGGCACGCGCTTCGTCCACACGCTCAACGGCTCCGGCCTCGCGGTCGGCCGCACGCTGGTGGCGGTGCTGGAGAATTACCAGAATGCGGACGGCAGCGTGACTATCCCCGAAGCGCTGCATCCCTATACCGGCGGCCTTACCACGCTGACACCGCGCTGATGCGCATCCTGCTCACCAACGACGATGGCATCCACGCCCCCGGCCTCAAGGTGCTGGAGGCAATCGCGCGCGCTTTCTCGGACGATATCTGGATCGTCGCGCCGATGGAGGAACAGTCCGGCGCCGGCCACAGCCTTACCCTCGCGCATCCGTTGCGCATCCGCCGGCACGGGCCGCAGCATTACAGCGTCTCGGGCACACCGACCGACGCGGTCGCGCTCGCCATCGGCCATCTAATGAAGGACCGGCGGCCGGACCTGCTGCTCTCCGGCGTCAATCGGGGCGCCAATCTCGGCGAGGACGTGACCTATTCCGGTACCGTCTCCGCGGCGATGGAGGGCGCCATCTCCGGCGTGCGTTCGATCGCGCTCAGCCAGGTCTATGCACGTGAGGCGGCGGGCGACGCGGTCCCCTTCGAGGCGGCGGAGGTCTGGGGTGAGCGGGTCGTCCGCGCCCTCCTCGCCCGCGCTGAGACGCCCAAAACGCTCGTCAACGTCAACTTCCCGGCCCTGCCGCCCGAGGCGATCAAGGGCGTGAAGGTGGTGCGGCAGGGCTTCCACGATGTCGAGCGCACCCGCATCGTCAAGGGCACAGACCCACGCGGCTACGACTATTTCTGGTTCGGGCTCGACCACAGCGACTCGACGCCCGAAGCGAGCGACCTCGCGGCGGTGGCGGATGGCTATATCTCCGTCACCCCGCTCCACTTCGACCTGACCCACGACGCCTCGCTGACCGCGCTACAAGCCACGTTGGACGGCGCGCTCGGCTGAGGGGCAGAGGCGGCCGCTTTCCGACAATGACGTGCTCCTGCGTAGGCAGGAGCACGTGGTTTGCTAGCCCACGCCACGGCGACACCGTAACCCGCAAGTGCTTGCCGATCCGCGCATCGGCTGGCAGGGTCTGCGGCAATGTTTCAACGCGACGACCCGCGAACTCCCGCGCCGGGCTTTCTGCGCCGCCGTCCCGCACTGTCGGTCTGGGCTGATCTCGCCTGGCGGATCGGCCTGATCCTCGCCTTGATGGCCGCCGTGCTGGTCGTCCACTGGATCGAGCGCGACGGGCTTAGCGACACGCTCGACGGCAAGATCAGTTTCATCGACGTGCTCTATTTCACCACCGTCACCGTCACTACGGTCGGCTATGGCGACATCGTACCGATCAGCGATACCACGCGGCTGTTCGAGACCTTCTTCGTCACGCCGATCCGCATCTTCGTCTGGCTTGTGTTCCTCGGCACGGCCTATCACTTCGTTTTCCGCAATGTTTGGCAGAGGTGGCGCATGTCACGCATCCAGAAGGTCCTCAACGGCCATATCGTCGTCTGCGGGTTCGGCACTAGCGGCGCGGAGGCGGTGCGCGAACTGATCGCGCGCGGCATCAAGCCGACGCAGATCGTCGTGATCGACGGCAACGACCCGGCGCTGCTCCTGGCCGAAGCGTGCGGCTGCAACGTACTCAAGGGCGACGCGACCCGCGACCAGACGCTGAACGACGTGCGCGTGGACAGGGCCAGCGCCGTCATCGTCGCGGCGGGGCGGGACGATACCTCGGTACTCATCACCCTGACCGCGCGTCACCTCGCCCCGCGCGCGCCGATTAGCGTCGTAATCCGCGCGCAGGACAATGAGGATCTCGCACGGCAGGCCGGCGCCACCACCGTCATCAATCCCGCGAGCTTCGCCGGGCTGCTGCTCGCCGGCTCGTGTCAGGGTGCCCATATCGCCGATTATCTGGCCGATCTGGCGGCGACCGGTGGCCACGTGAAGCTGGTCGAGCGGGCGGTGGCGGAGGTGGAAATCGGTAAGCCGCTGCGGGCGATCACTACCGGCATCGGCGTGCGCATCTACCGCGACGGCCAGCCGCTCGGCCACAGAGACAGCGACACGACCAGGCTCACCGCCGGAGACACCATCGTCGAGATCGTGCCGGGCAATGGGTGAATGGATCGGGAGTAAGAGCGATCAGGCCAGCCAGGGGCGTGCGGGATCGGGACGCGGCGGATGTGCGCGCAGCGCCTCCTCGTTCACCAGGCAGCCCCAACCGGGCCGCTCGTCGAGGAGCAGCGTGCCGCCTTCCAACGCAAGCGGCGCGTCGACCAGATCGTCATGCCAGCGCACATCGTCCGCCTCCATCTCCATGATCCGCAGATTGGGGGCGAGCGCGGCGAAGGTCGCCGCCATCCGGTCGCCCAGCCGGCCGTAGCAGTTGTGGACGGCGACGTTGAAGCCGAAGGCATCCGCCAGCGCCGCGATGCGCAGCGACTGATAGACGCCGTTCCACATCGGGTCGATCAGCACCACGTCGCAGGCGCGCTGCTCCAGCCACGGGCGGTATTGCGCCATGCCGTGCAGCGATTCGAGCGAAGCGATGGGCGTGGCGAGACCCGCACGCGCATCTGCCAGCGCGGCGGGCACATCTGTATCGATCTCCAACCACGCAAGGCCAAGATGGTCCAGCGCTGACGCCACCCGCCGGATGCCGTCGCCGCGCAACGAAAAATTGAGGTCGAGCATGATCTCCATGGCTGGCCCGGCACCGTCGCGCAGCGCTTCGAGTTGCGCGATGACGCTTGCCAGCGGATAGCCCCGCCCGGCCCCGGCGAGGTCGAGGTCCGCCGTCGCGCGGATGCCGGTGTTGGCCATGATCGCACCCTGCTCGCCGAACAGCACCGGGTTGGTCTTGAGCGCCGTGAAGCCGCGTGCCTTCGCTTCCGCGCCGAGCGCCTTGAAATCGTCGAGCGCCCGGATCGGCGGCACGCCCACCGCGCGCTCGAACAGGTCCGGCAGGGTCGCGCGGAACAGCCCGGCATGAGACCAATAAACCGGAATGTGCTCGCGCACCGGCCCGCCGAGCAGGCGCCACGCCGGCACGCCCGCTGCCTTGGCGGCGACGTCGATACAGGCATTCTCTACCGCCGCGACCGCCTGACAGCCGAACGCGCCCGGCGCCAGCTTGAGCGTCGCGTGCAGCGTCGCGGAGAGCCCGGCGAAGGCACGCGGATCGCGCCCGATGGCAGCCGCGCCGACTGCCTGGACCACCGGCGTCAACCCCGGATTCCACACTGTCTCGTTGAACTCGGCCCAGCCGGTCAGCCCCGCGTCGGTGCCGAGCTTGAGATAGGAGATGGTCCGCCAGCCGCCATCGGCATGCAGGAGGTCGATGGATGTGATGCGCATGCTGCTCCCCTTCCACGCCGGGCCGGCGAGCGTCGTGTTCTGCCGCCTTATCGCCCGCTCCGCAAATGCGACGCTGCGACTCGCCTTTTGCCCTCGGTGCGCTTATAGGCGCGCGCAATCATGGCATTGAAGATTCCCGACGCGCCCAAAGTGGGCATGGTGTCGCTCGGCTGCCCCAAGGCGCTGGTCGATTCCGAACGCATCCTGACCAAGCTCAGGAGCGACGGCTATGCGCTCTCGCCCGATTATGCCGGTGCGGACGTGGTGCTGGTCAACACCTGCGGCTTCCTTGACAGCGCCAAGGAAGAGAGCCTGGAGGCGATTGGCGAGGCGATTGCCGAGAACGGCCGGGTGATCGTCACCGGCTGCATGGGCAAGGAGGCCGATGTCATCCGCGCCCGTTTCCCCGCTGTGCTCGCTGTCACCGGCCCGCAGCAATATGAGGACGTCGTCAACGCAGTGCACAACGCCGCGCCGCCGGTGCCCAACGCCTTCGTCGATCTGGTGCCGGAGGGCGGCCTCAAGCTCACCCCCCGCCACTACAGCTATGTGAAAATCAGCGAGGGCTGCAACCATAGCTGCGCCTTTTGCATCATCCCTACGCTGCGCGGGAAGCTTGTCAGCCGGCGGATCGACGCGGTGTTGCGCGAGGCGGAGAAGCTCGTCCATGCCGGGACGAAGGAGCTGCTCATCATCAGCCAGGACACCTCGGCTTATGGCGTGGACGTGCGGCATGAGGAACGGGTGTGGAAGGGCGAGGCGATCCGCACGCACATGACCGACCTCGCCCGCGCGCTCGGCCAGTTGTGCACGCCGCAGGGCGAGACGCCGTGGGTGCGGCTGCATTATGTCTACCCCTATCCGCATGTCGACGCGGTGATCCCGCTGATGGCGGAGGGGCTGCTGACGCCCTATCTGGACATTCCCTTCCAGCACGCCGCGCCCAATGTGCTACGCGCCATGAAGCGGCCCGCCAACGAGGCGAAGGTGCTGGAGCGCCTCAAGCAATGGCGCGCGATCTGCCCGGATATCGCGGTGCGCTCGTCCTTCGTCGTCGGTTTCCCCGGCGAGACGGAGGCCGATTTCCAATATCTGCTCGACTGGCTGGAGGAAGCCCAGCTCGACCGCGTCGGCGCGTTCCGCTTCGAACCGGTCGAGGGCGCGCAGGCCAATGCCCTGCCCGACCCGGTGCCCGAGGCGGTGAAGGAGGAGCGCTATCAGCGCATCATGGCGAAATGCGCCGAAATCTCCGCCGCCAAGCTGGCCGCGAAGATCGGCCGCACGCTCCCGGTCATCATCGACGAAGTGGGCGAGCCGGACGAGGAGGGCAGCATCGGCGCCACCGCCCGCTCGCAGGCCGACGCGCCCGAGATCGACGGCAGCGTTTTCCTGCGCGACGTCGACCCGGCACTGGTGCCCGGCGCGATCATCGACGCCGTGATCGAGGATGCCGACGAGCACGACCTGTTCGGGGTGCCGGCGTAAGTCGCGCGCGGACGGAGACAGGGCATTTCGTCAAGAAAACGGCCGGTTTACACGAGTGAGATCAGTGCTCCTGCGCAGGCAGGAACCCAGGGCGGAAAAGAACCGCTCATGCGCCCTGGGTTCCTGCCTGCGCAGGAGAACGGCGCGATTCAACCCTGAGGCGGACGCACTCCAACCCGCGTCACACTGGCCATGTAGCGATCAAGCCTGAACGAACGCGCTCTTATAAGCCGGCTTCACCGCTTGCAGCACAGCCGCATCCACCGGCAGATCGAGCTGGTAGATACCCTCCGCATAAGGCCCCGCCTCATAGGGCATGATGACCACGCGGATGGTATCCAGCGCCTGTCCCTTGAGCGAGACCGGCAGGATCGTCTGCTTGGCCAGATCCACGCAGCGCGTGAACTCGTCGAGCTGGTCGCGCGCGCCCGCCTTCACCGGCTCACCGCGCCGCTTGGCCCGCTCGGCGTCGAGCGCGGCGCAGAAGCGGTCCTTCAATCCCCGGTCGAGCACGGCCCGATCCAGCAGCGCATCGGTCGCAAGACGCTTTTTCGCTTCCCTGTCCCAGATCAGCGTGGTGACGATGGGCATGCCGTGCGCGCCGCCGGTATAGACATAACCCTCGCTCTGCATGACGAGCAGCGCAGGCAGATTAGCCGCGACGCCCCAATGCTCCTCATAGGTGTGGCCCCGGAACGGATAGCCGGCCTTTTCCGCCTCGGCCTGATCCCTGCGGCCGCCATCCATCGTCTCCTTGCGTAGCCGCTCGCCGTTGCCGCGCAGCCAGCCGTCCAGCTCGGCGATACCCGCCGCCGCCTGTGGCCAGCTATATTCGAACGCGATCTCCCCCGCTTTCTCGCTGATCGCAACGTCGTTGACCGGCTTGGCCGCGGTGGGGGGCTGGGCGAGGTTGGTTGCCGCCGTATTGGAAGCATTGGTTTGGCTACTCGGCTCGCCGCCGCATCCGGCGAGCACGAGCACGGCCAGCGCCGGCCATGAGGCGAACAGGGAGATGGACCGCATCGCTGTCTCCTTTCGAGCCATGAAGACGCGAAGGTAACGCATCAACGGCCGCTTGCCGAGTGCCAATGCGCCGATTAAGCCGGAGGTATGACGGACCCTGCCGATCTCGTACGTCCCGATACGGGACAGAGTGCTCACACCATCCATCTCATCGACTCCGGAACATTCGAGGATTGGCTCACCGCGCAGCCGGAACGGCACCGCGTCGCGCTCCATGCGCAGAGCTTCAAGCCCAAGGCGTACGCCCACGCGATCCTGCCGGGCGAGCGGCCGGACGATTGGGCCGTCGTCACCAGCGTAGCCAATGTTGCCGCCCTGTCGAGCTGGTGCCTCGCCAAGCTGCCGGACGTGCTGCCGGAGGGGAGTTACCGGCTGGCCGAGGGTGCGCCCGGCCCGGCCATCTTCGGCTGGATGACGGCACAGTATCGCTTCACCCGCTACCGCAAGGCGGCGGACGACAAGGGTCCGCGCGTGCTGCTGACCAGCCAGCCGGGCGCCATCGACCATATGGCGGCGCTGGCGCGCGCGACGGCGCTGGTCCGCGACATGGTCAATACGCCGACCGCCGACATGAGCCCGGATGCGATCGAAGCGCTGGCGCATGGCATAGCGGAGCGGCACGGCGCAACGCTCACCGTGACACGCGGCGATGCACTCGAATCCGCTTATCCGATGATCCACGCGGTGGGTCGCGCCGCCGACCGCACCAATGCCCCGCGCCTGATCGAGCTGGTCTGGGGCGATGAGGCGAACCCACGCATCGCGCTCGTCGGCAAGGGGGTGACGTTCGATAGCGGCGGCCTGGACATCAAGCCGAGCGCAGGCATGCGCCTGATGAAGAAGGACATGGGCGGCGCGGCGCATGCGCTGGCGCTGGCCGATCTGGTGATGGGCGCCAACCTGCCGGTGCGCCTGCACCTGCTCCTGCCGGTCGCGGAAAATGCGATCAGCGGCAACGCCTTCCGCCCCGGCGAGGTGCTGACCAGCCGCAAGGGGCTGACCGTGGAGATCGGCAACACCGACGCCGAGGGGCGGCTGATCCTAGGCGATGCCCTCGCCCGCGCGGGCGAGGAGACGCCGGAGCTGATCGTCGATTTCGCCACGCTGACCGGTGCCGCACGCGTAGCGCTGGGGCCCGACCTGCCGGCGATGTTCGCCACTGACGATGCGC
This sequence comes from Sphingobium sp. 66-54, assembly GCA_001899715.1. Taxonomy (GTDB): domain Bacteria; phylum Pseudomonadota; class Alphaproteobacteria; order Sphingomonadales; family Sphingomonadaceae; genus Sphingobium. The sequence continues at coordinate 44,100 of MKWI01000015.1, read as the reverse complement.
TCGCCGCCAATCTCGCAGCGTGCGGCACGCAGGCCGACGATCCGCTCTGGCGCCTGCCGCTGTGGGAGCCCTACAACGCCCTGTTCAAGAGCGATATCGCGGATTTCGCCAATGCCGGCGAGGGTGGGTTCGCGGGTGCGATCACCGCTGCCTTGTTCCTCCAGCGGTTCGTGCCGGAGAGCAGCCAGTGGATCCATCTCGATACCTTCGCCTGGCGCCCCACTGCCAAGCCCGGCCGTGCCAAGGGCGGCGAGGCTTATGGCCTGCGGGCAGTTTTCGCCCTGCTGCGCCAGCGCTACGGCGGATAGCGAAAACCGCCGCCAACCCTTGACCTTTTCGTGCTTTTTAGCGCAGGGGGCGGGCCATGCACCAGACCCTGGCGGGCGGCTCCGCTCCATCATCATTACAACGCAAGCGCGTGAGGCTGGACGGGGTTTCCCGCAGCTACGATCCGCGCGTGAGCGCGATCCGCGGTGATCTGGCCGATGTCGCCATGGCAGACCTGTGCTTCGCGCCGCATTATGCCGGCTCCGTCGCACGCGCCTGCGCGGCCCCCTCGGTCATGGTGCGCGGCAAACCCGATGCCGCTGCCAGCGCCGTTACCGAGTTGCTGCGCGGCGAGGTCTTCCACCTGCTGGACACGCGCGGCATCTGGGCATGGGGCTATTGCGACCACGATCATTATGTCGGCTATGTGCCACTGGAAGCGCTCGGCGAGGCAGAGGAGACCAGCCACGTCACCGTTGCAACCGCGCCGCTATTCGCATCGGCCGACATCAAGGCGCCGGTCGCCGCGCTGCTGCCCCCCGGCGCGCGTCTCACCGGCACGGTGGACGGCGCCTTCCTCGCCACGGCGGGAGGCTTCGTCCACAACCGCCACGTGTGCCCCGAGGGCAGCCACGACACCGATTGGGTCGCCATCGCCGAGCGCTATCTTGGCGCGCCTTATGTCTGGGGCGGGCGCGGCTTCGGGGTCGATTGCTCGGGGCTGGTGCAGATGGTATTGGCCGCCTGCGGCATCGCGGCGCCGCGCGATACGGATCAGCAGGCAGAGGCGATCGGTACCGCGCTGACGCTCGATGCGCCGCTGCGGCGCGGCGACCTCGTCTTTTTCCCCGGCCATGTCGGGCTGATGATGGGTGAGACGCGGATGATCCATGCCAACGCGCACTGGATGGCGGTGACGATCGAGCCGCTGGCCGATGTCGTCGCGCGGCTGCGCGACCAGTATGAGCAACCGATCACGGCGATCAGACGGATAGAGAGATGACCACGAGACTTTTCATCGACGGCGCGGCAGGCACCACGGGCATCCAGATCCGTGAGCGCCTCGCCGACCGCGCTGAATTCTCGCTGATCTTGCTCGACGAGGCCGCGCGCAAGGATGACGCGGCGCGAGCCGAGGCGATCAACGCCGCCGATATCGTCATCCTCTGCCTGCCCGACGAGGCGGCGCGGCAATCCGTCGCGATGATCACCAATGAGACCACGCGGGTGATCGACGCCTCCACCGCGCACCGCATCGCGCCGGGCTGGGTGTTCGGCCTGCCGGAGCTTTCCGGGCAGGATAGCGTAGCGGCGGCGCGCTACGTCAGCAATCCCGGCTGCTACTCCACCGGTTTCATCGCGTTGATCGCGCCGCTGGTCCGCGCCGGGCTGGTGCCCGCCGACGCGCGGCTGAGCTGCAACGCCGTCTCTGGCTATTCGGGCGGCGGCAAGGCGATGATCGCCGAGTATGAGAGTGAAGGCGGCGCGCCTTCCGCCTTCCGCACCTATGCGCTCACCCTCAGCCACAAGCATGTGCCGGAGATGCAGGCGCGCAGCGGCCTCAGCCAGCGTCCCCTGTTCGCGCCGGCCGTGGTGCCGGTCTATTCGGGCATGATCGTCGAGATCCCGCTCCATGCGGCGATGTTATCCGCCGGTGCGAGCGCCACCATATTGCGCGAGGCGCTGACCGCGCATTATACCGGGTCGCCGATCATCACCGTGGCGCAGACCCACGAGCCGGCCACGCTCGCCATTGAAGCCCTGCGCGACAAGGACAGCATGCAACTGTTCGTCTTCGCCGATGCGGAGAGTGAACAAATCCGCCTCGTCGCCGCGCTCGACAACCTTGGCAAGGGCGCATCCGGCGCGGCGGTGCAGAACCTCAACCTGATGGCGGGCCTGCCGGAGACCACGGGCCTGCGCCTCTGACATTGCGGATCGGCGCCGGCTTCTTATCTTGGCGCACGTATCCAACAGGGAGAAAGGACCGGACCTGATGCGCGAAACGGCGACATTGGCGGGCGGCTGCTTCTGGTGCACCGAGGCGGTCTATCGCAACCTCGAAGGCGTCGAGTCCGTCGAAAGCGGCTATACCGGCGGCACCAAGGCCGACCCCAGTTATGAGGAAGTCTGCTCCGGGCGGACCGGCCACGCAGAAGCCATCCGCATCACCTTCGATCCGGCGGTGATCGGCTATGGCGACCTGCTCGACGTGCTGTTCGCCACGCACGATCCGACCACGCTCAACCGCCAGGGTAACGACATCGGCACTCAATATCGCTCCGCCATCTTCCCGCACGACGCCGCGCAGGAGGCCGAGGCCCGCGCCGCCATCGAGCGCGCGCGGGCGCACTGGCCCGACCCGATCGTGACCGCTATCGAGCCGCTCTCCGCCTGGTATCCGGCAGAGACCTATCATCAGGATTATTGGCAGCATTCCGGCGCCCGCAGCCCCTATTGCATGGCGATGATCCCGCCCAAGCTCCAGAAGCTGCGCAAGGGTTTCGCCGAGCGCTTGCGCGCCTGAGCCCCTGCCCCGGCACGGTTTGCCGCAGGTGCGTTCGCCTGCCCATAGCGGAACGCCTAGAAGCACGCATCCTCCGAGGAGACCGGCCATGATCCCGATCCGCTCCCTTGCCCTGCTCGCGCCTTGCACCCTGCTGTTGCCGGGCTGCGTCGCGAAGACCGCCTATAATGTGGTGCGCGCGCCCGTACAGGCGACATCAAAGGCGGCCGACTGGGCAACGGTCAGCGGTGACGAAGCCGATCGCAAGCGGGGTCGCGAACTGCGCAAGAAGTGCAAGGAGCATCCCGACCCCGCTTATTGCGGCGACTGACGCTCGTCCGCAGCCTCGCCCGGATCAGTGAACCAGCGGGCGGCCCGCACTCGATGCCGGGCGGCCGCGCAGGCGGTCCGCCGGGTCGCGTGACAGGGCGGGCACCGGCTGCGGCAGCGTCGGGCGCGGGGTGGTCCAGCCGGCCACGGTCGCATTCGGTCGCGTCCGGCGGATCGCCATCGCCGCCATCACCGGCGCGCAGAAGAAGCGCAGCGCCAGTCCCGCGCAACCGAGGAACGAGAGCAGCGCCAACCCGGTGCCGAGCAGACCGGACAGAGCCAGCATCACCAGCGCCAGCACCGCAAAGACCGAGCCCGCGATCGTTTCCGGCATGGTCGAGGCGAAGGGCGATGACGCCTCCTCAAGCCCCGCGAACTTGGGCGTACGGCGCCAGGCGAGCGGCTTATTGGAGAGGCCGGCCAGCCCCGCCGTCAGCGTCACCCAGCTCAGCGATGCGCGTGCGATCTCGCCCCGGATCATGTCCTCGGTGCTGGTGCAGCCGGAGAGGTGATAGCGGTGCTTGGTGCGCACCCACCATGTCGCGGCGCCCAGCGCAATGAGCAGGCCGAGGATGGAGGGGACATGGACCGGCTCCATCCCGCCCGTCATCCGCGCCACGATCAGCCCGATCATGCCGGCCACGACCATCGCCAACCCTATCACGCTCTGGAGCGGGGAGATGCAGCGCATGACCTCAAGCAGCTTGGTCCAGCCCGGCAGGGCCGGCGCGAGCGGCGCGGGCAGGAACAGGCGCCAGTGGCGGCGGAGTTGCTGCACCGGACCAGCGGTCCACCGGAAGCGCTGCTTCTTGTAATCGTCGAACGTCTCGGGAATGAGGCCGCGCCCGAAGGTCTCACCGAAATAATAGCCGCGGTAGCCGGCCGCGCGCAGCCGCACGGAGACCTCCGAATCCTCGGTCAGGCACCATTCCGCCCAGCCGCCGGCCTTGCGCAGCGCCTCTGTGCGCAGCAGGCACATGGTGCCGATGGTGAAGGCGCCACCATATTCGTGGATGCCGGGATAATCGACCTTGTTGGTCGGCATATATTCCCAATAGCAAGCAGTGAGATAGGTGGTCGCCTGCTGCCCGCGATAATCGTGCGGGGTCTGGATGTAGCCGATCTCGCGGTCCGCGAAATAAGGCACTAGCCGCGCGAGGAAATCGCTGCGCGCGAAATAATCCGCGTCGATCACGCCGATCACCTCGGCATCCGGTGCCATATGCTTCATCAGAAAATTGAGCGCACCGGCCTTGGCGCCCGGCAGCGGCGCAACGTGGAAGAAGCGGAACCGCTCGAAGCCGAGCCGCTCGTTGAGCATCCGGCAATGCGCCTCCAGCGGCTTCCACAGCCGCTCGTCCCTGGTGTTGTTATCGCAGACGAGCACCTCGTAATTATCGTAATCCAGCGCCGCGAGCCGGTTGATCGTCTCGATCACCACCTCGGGCGGCTCGGCATAGCAGGGTAACTGGAGCGACACCTTGACGCTGCTCGTGGCCTCGCCCGTGCCGGGCGGCGTGAAGGGCAGCCGCCACCGCTCATGGGTGAGAACCGCCTCGCGCGCGAAGCCGGCGAACTGGCTCAGCGCGAAAACGATCGCGGAGAGACCAAGGCCGGCCAGCGCCAGCGTCCTCAGCGGTTCCGGCAAACCCATCTCAGCAATGAACAGCACGCTCCACAGGCAGGAGACGGCGAAACCGGCCGCCGTGGCGGTCATCCAGAGAATGCCGGGCATGCTGAGCCGCATGGTCAGATAGCGCACGACGGCGGCGCCGGTCATGCAGAGCAGGAACAGCGGCATGGCCGCGAACAGGCTTCCCGTCGTCAGTGCCGTGCTGAACCATGCGCCCCCGCAGGCGCCGAACAGCTCCAGCGCTTCCTCGGAGACGGGCCGCCCGATGCGGTGCGGCGCCCGCACGGCCCTGAGCGTCAGCAAAGCCGCGTAAAGAGCGAGAAAGGCGATAAAGACGAGGGAGGGATCGAGATCAGAACGGGATAACGAAATCAATTTCGGCGACCTACTCTGTTTTGTTTTGCCCCGCCCCGCGCTCGGTATCGTTCCGAAACGGGTTCGAGTCGCTTGGCATGGCCATGAGCGATCACGCACACGGCGCAAACCGCAAACACGACGACCTGTGCATGGACAGCCTCGTATCGAGCGGCCCGGTGCACCTTGCGGGTCGATAACCCCGGCAAGCTGAACAAGTTGCCAGCCAGAGACGCAAACCGCGCGGATGCACGATATGGCGTGCCGAGGGCGAGACGACCCGGCCGCGCATAGGGCCGGGGTAGCAGGTCAGACGGCGGCGCGGCGCAGCCGGTCGTTGATGGCGATACCGATGCCTTCTTGCGGGATCGGCGCTACGGTGATGCCCGTGAAATGGCTCGCATCCGCCTCGTGCAGCGCCGCAAAGAGGTTCGCCGCCGCTTCGACCAGATCGCCGCGCGAGCTGAGATTGCGCTGGCAGGGGCCGGGGCCGAAACCAATATGGAATTGCCCATCCACCGGCTGCGCGCAATCGAGCCGCAGCGGCTTGGAAGGAGCGTAATGGCTCGCCATCTGCCCCGGCGCGCTGATTCCCTCGCCCTGCGGCCGCACGACCGGCAGAGCGCAGGCGGCCGCGATCCTCTCGGCGGTGATCGGTCCTGGACGGAGCAGCGCCACCGCATCCTCGCCCGGCCGCACCACGGTCGATTCGACGCCCTCGCTGGTCGGCCCGGCATCGAGGATGAACGGGATGCGCCCGCCCAGGCTCGCCTGCACATGGCTGGCGCGCGTGGGGCTGATCGCGCCCGAGCGGTTGGCGGAGGGCGCCGCCAATGGCACGCCCGCCGCCGCGATCAGCGCACGCATCGCCGGGTGGGAGGGCAGCCGCACCGCCAGCGTCGGCAGGCCGGCACTGGCCAGCTTCGCCACCGGGCAATCGGGCAGACGCGGCAGCACCATGGTGAGCGGGCCGGGCCAGAAGGCACTCGCCAGCGCCTCCGCCGCCGGATTGAACGCGACCAGCCGGCGCGCCATCGCCACGTCCGCCACGTGAACGATAAGGGGGTTGAACGAAGGGCGGCCCTTGGCGGCATAGATCTGCGCCACCGCCGCCTCGCTGGTCGCGTCGGCGGCGAGGCCATAGACCGTCTCGGTCGGCACGGCGACCGGTTCACCCGCGCGGATCAGCGCCGCCGCTTCCGCCAGCGATGTCTTGTCATAGGCTCGGATCTGGGTGGGTACGAAGCGGGTGCGCGGCGACATGGCCGGCCTATAGCGCCCCCGTGCGTCATGACAAAGTCATGAACGCGGCTTTGCCAGAGCGGACCTCATCCCCTAGAGAGACGCCCATGACGACCGAGCCGATAGAAACGACCGAAACCGCACTCCTGCGTATCGCCGCCGCGCTGGAGCGGCTGGCGCCCCCCTCGCCGGCGGCAGTCGATCTGGAGGCGCACCCGGCCTATCGCTGGGACGGCCAGCGGATCAGTGTCATCGAGGAATTCCGGCCGATCGACTATGCGCTGCTCACCGGCGTGGACGCGCAGAAACAGGCTTGTCTTGAGAATAGTCGCCGGCTCGCCCAGGGCCATGCCGCGCACGACATTCTGCTCTGGGGCGCGCGCGGCACCGGCAAGTCCGCCACTGTCGGCGCCTGCATCGGCCAGGTGCAGCGCGAGGGCCTGCCGCTCGCCATGGTCGAGGTGGCGACGGACGACCTGCGCAGCCTCGCCGCGCTGTTCACCCTGCTCGGTGCCACCCGGCGGCCGATCATCCTCTATATTGACGATCTCGGCTTCGACGGGGACTTCGGCGCGGATGCCCGCGCACTCCGCTCGCTGCTGCAAGGCGGCGCGGCAACGCGCGGCAGCCATGTCCGCCTCTACGCCACCTCCAACCGGCGCCACATCGTGCCCCGGAGCATGAGCGAGCAGGACGACCCGATCAATCCACGCGACGTGATCGACGATCGCCTCGCCCTCTCCGACCGCTTCGGCCTCTCGCTGGGCTTCCATGCGCTCGATCAGGACGCCTATGTCGCTATCGTCGCCCGCTACGCCGAGCGCTACGGGCTGAGCTTCGACCCCGCCGCCGCCATCCAGTGGGCAACCCAGCGCGGCAATCGCTCGGGCCGCGTCGCGTGGCAGTTCGTCGTGGAACTGGCTGGGCGCGCCGGCCGCGCGCTGGACGGCGAGGCGCAGGCTTAGATCAGGCCGCGAGGGGAGCGGCGACCACCGCATCGTCATCATTGGCCGGTGCCCGGCGCGCCATCGGAAGCCGCCGGCGTCGGCGGGTGCGCTGGCCGACCAAACGCCGCGCCCCCCGCGCTCTCCCGAATCGCCGCCAGCCGGCTAGCCAACCACCGAACACCTTGACCCGCACCAAGGCCGCCACCGTCCACACGGTCAGCGCGGCGTCGACATAGCTGGCCAGATCGAGCGCCGCGAGCATCGCCATATCCGCGCTCATCACCATCGCGAAGCTCTGCATGGCGAAGAGGCCGATGACGAGGAAGATAAGATGCTTGCGCTCGATCCGCGCGGCCAGCGCCAGCGGTTCCTCGACCAGCGTGCGGTGCAGCCATTGGCCGGTCCGCGTTTCCGGCCAGAATTTTGCCAGCATCAGCACGATCAGACACAGGCCGGTCATCATGGTTCCCTGCCCTACTCCGTCGCGGCAACCGCCGCTGCCGCTGCCTTGGGCGCGGCCGGATTGCTCACCCGCCAGACGATCCCGCCAACGTCGTCGCTCACCAGCAGCGCCCCGTCGCTGGCAACCGCCACATCGACCGGCCGCCCCTGCGCCTCGCCCTTGTCGTTTAGGAAGCCGGTCAGCAGGTCGACCAGCTTGCCCTGCGGCGCGCCCTTCGCGTCGAAGGCGACATAGGCGACCTTGTAGCCCGCCGCCGGCTTGCGGTTCCAACTCCCGTGCAGGGCGACGAACGCGCCATGATCGAACGGCGCGCCGAGCGCGGAGCCGGGCGTGAAGGAGAGACCGAGCGGGGCGACGTGGGCGCCCAGGCCGAATTCGGGCCGGCGGGTATATTCGCGCAGATCCTTGCGCTCGGGCTGCACGCGTTTGTCCTCGTAGCCGCCCCAATAGTTCCACGGCCAGCCGAAGAAGGCGGCGAACTCCACCTCCGCCAGATAGTCCGGCACCAGGTCCGAACCCAGCATGTCGCGTTCGTTCACCACCGCCCAGAGCGCGCCTGTCCACGGGTTCCAGGCGAGGTCGGTCGGGTTGCGCATCCCGCTCGTGAAAATATTGACCGAGCGCTCGCCGGGCACGATCTCCAGCACCGCGGCGCGATAATCCTCGGCGTCCAGTCCGTTCTCGGCGATATTGCTGTTCGAACCCACGCCGACATAGAGCTTGCCGTCCGGGCTCGCCGCAAGGCTCTTGGTCCAGTGATAATTGGGTGCATTGGCCGGCAGATTGGCGATCGTGCGTCCGGCCGCCGTAATCTGCGTCTCGCCCTCCTTGTAAGGGAAGGCCATCAGGCTGTCGGTATTGGCAACGTAAAGTGTGCCTCCCACCAGCGCCATGCCGTAGGGCGAATTCAGCCCCTTGAGGAAAACGTGCCGCTGCTCGGCCACGCCGTCGCCGTCGCCGTCGCGCAGCAGGGTGATGCGGTTGGCGGAGGGGCTGCCGGCGCCGGCCGAGCCCATCAGCTTGCTCGTGATCCAGTCGCGCAGCCCTTCAGCGGGCCGGGGCGGGCTGTTGGTCTCCGCCACCAGCAGGTCGCCATTGGGCAGGTGCAGGATCGAACGCGGATGGTCCAACCCGGTGGCGAAGCGGCTCACCTGCAAGCCCTTGGCGGCGACCGGCGCCGCGCCATCCGCCCAGCCGACCGGCTTGGCGATCGCCACCGTGGGGATGATCTGCCGCCGCGGCTCGGTGAAGCGCGGCTCGCGCCCTTCCAGATCGGCCTCGGCAAGACGCGCGACATCCGGACGGGAGAGATAGAAGAGGATGCCGCCCGCCGCGAGGATCAGCGCCACCAGCGCTATCAGGAGATATTTTCTCATGGCGCCGGTTTATGCCCGCTCAGGCCGCCGCGCAACCGGCTGCGGCGTGCCCCGGTCAGCGCGGCCCCATCCGCCAGATCAGCACCGCGACCACGATGCCGAGAGCCAGCCCGACCAGCAAGCCGATGGTAGGCTGGCCCAGCAAGCCGCCGATAATGACGCCGGCCAGCAACAGCAATGCCAGCGGCGCGCCGCCGCCCATGGGCGGCCGGGAGTCGGGAGGGGGAGGAGTATCGGCCATATCGTGCCGCCCTTGCCACGTCCCGCGTCCGGACGCCAGCCATGCCGTCATATAGACCGCGCACGCCGCCTTCCGTCCCCGCCGTATCGTAGCGAAACGGTCTGTCCCACGGCGGGATTTGGCTAAGCGTCTCTTCACCAGCAACGCACGCCGCATCCCGCGCTTTTGTCCAACTGGCACGGCGCTTGGATGAATAACCAGCCGGCCGCGTGCCTGCATCAACAAGGGTTCGACATGCATCTCCCCATATTGGTGGATCGCCGCAGCTACGACGATGCCGCCGCCCTGATCGAGACCTTCGGCGACGATGCCGGCGTGGAGGCCGCCCTGCGCGCCGATCTCAGCCGCGAACGCGGCAATCACATCCATTTCTGCCACTGGCGCCAGATCGAGCGGATGCTGTTCCTGCTCTCGCTCAACCAGACCATGGGAACGATCCATTAAGGCGGGCACCGCTTAGGAGCGCCGTTTCCTGCACGTCTCGTCATGCCGCACATATGTCAGCATGACGATGGTGAGCCCATTTCTCAGCCCCGCCCTGCCTTGGCCCGCTCCTCGGCGACCAGTTCCTTGCGGGAGAGCTTGCCAACCAGCGTCTTGGGCAGCATGTCGCGAATCTCGACGGCTGCCACACGCTCGTGCTTGCCGAGTTGCGGGTTGAGCCACGCCAGCAGTGCGGCGCCATCCAGATCGGCCGGGGCATCGGCTTGCAGCGTCACGAACGCCTTGGGCCGCTCGCCGCTGTAGGAATCGGGGATGCCGATCACCAGCGCCTCACGCACGGCCGGGTGGCGATACAGCACCTCCTCCACCTGGCTGGGAAACACCTTGAAGCCGCCCACCGTAATCATGTCCTTGATCCGGTCGACCACGCGCAGATAGCCATCGGCGTCGATCGTGCCGACGTCCCCTGTCCGCAGATAATCTCCCGCGAACACCTCCGCATCGGCGGCGGGGTTGTTCCAGTAGCCGCGCATGATCTGCGGCCCTGCCACGGCAATCTCACCCGGCTCGCCCCGCGGCGCATCGCGGCTCGGGTCGTCGCGATTGAGCAGCTTGACGCGCGTGCCGGGGATGGGCTGGCCGATCGACCCCGCCTTGCCGGGCGCACCATAAGGATTGGCGGAGACGACGCCGCTGCTCTCCGTGAGGCCGTAGCCCTCGACCAGCCGCGCGCCCACTGCCGCCTCGAACGCGTCCTTGAGCGGCAGCGGCAACGGCGCGCCACCCGAGATGCAGCAGCGTATCGAGCGCATGTCCGTTCGCGCGAGATCGGGGGAATCGAGCAGCGCCTGGAACATGGTCGGCACGCCCGGCACGGAGGTCACGCGCGTCCGCTGGATCGCGGCGAGCGCCTGTTTGGCGTCGAAACGCGGCAGCATGACGATCTCGCCGCCGTTCACCACGGTGCGGTTGAGCACGGCGGTGTTGGCGAACACATGGAAGAAAGGCAACACGCCCAATATGCGGTCATCCTGCCCCTTCCACGGGTCGATCATATTGACCTGCCGGGCGTTGGCGGACAGATTCTGGTGGGTGAGCATCGCTCCCTTGGGCCGCCCCGTCGTGCCGCCGGTATATTGCAGCAGGGCGAGGTCGCGCTCCGGGTCGATGGTCGGCAGCGGCAGCGCGCCGTCATTGGCGAGCAGGCTGGAGAAACGCAGCACACGCGGATCGTGCGGCACCGGCGTATCGCTTGCCCGCTGCTTGAACAACCGGTAGAACAGCGCCTTACCGGCGGGCAGCGCGCCGGCGACCGAGCCCACCACCAGCCGCTCGACGAAGGTGCATTGATCGAGCACCGCCAGCGCATTGCCGAACAGCGGCCTGGCGGAGAGGGTGACGAGCAGGCGGATGCCGCTGTCATTCGCCTGATGAACCAGTTCCTCCACGGTGTAGAGCGGCGAGAAGTTGACCGCGATCGCCCCCGCCATCATCGCCCCGTAATAAGCGGCGATATAATGCGGCACATTGGGCAGATAGAGGCCGACCCGATCCCCCGGCTCAACCCCGAGCGCGATCAACCCGCAGGCGAAGCGGCGCGCGCCGTCAAGGCATTCGGCGTAGCTGTAATGGCGGCCGTAAAAGTCGATGAGCGGCTTCGCGCCATCGCGCGCGGCGGTCGCCGCAAGCATGGCGGGCAACGACAAAGGTGGCACATCCTGCGCCCAGCTCGCCGGATGATCGAAATGGTCCTGCCAGACCCAGCGCTTGCTCTCCATGACCGAACGCTAGGCCAAGGCGCACGGCAATGCAATTCGGACGGGCGGAACGTTACGGCCGCGGCATAGGAGGCCCACTGGCCACCCTAGGCCGCCTCGCAGCGCGACGCTCGCCCGATCAGTCCGCCTGCTGCTGCTGTTGCTGTTGCTGGCTGATGAAGGCATCCGCCTCGGCCTGGAGCGCTTCTTCGGCCCGCATCGTCTCCTCGGCGCGGCGCTGCGCGTCCTCGCGTTCCTGCCGCAGCTCCTGGATCAGCGCCTCGCGGTCGCCCGCCAGACGGTTGTCGGCCGGCGCCTCGATACCCGCCTTCTTCGCCGCCCTGGCCACCAGTGCGTCCAGCTCGCGCTGCGAGCACAGGCCGAGCGTCACCGGATCCTTGGGCTGGATATTGGAGATATTCCAGTGCGTGCGGTCCCGGATCGCGGCGATGGTGGTGCGGGTGGTGCCGATCAGCTTGCCGATCGCGCCGTCCGAAATCTCCGGGTGGTTGCGCAGGATCCATGCGATGCCGTCCGGCTTGTCCTGCCGCTTGGAGACCGGCGTGTAGCGCGGCCCCTTGGTGCGGCGCACCGGGTCCGGCCCCTTGAGCATCTGCATGCGATAGTCGGGATCGGCCTCGCCCTTGCGAATCTCCTCGTTGGTCAGCTCGTGGGCGCGCACCGGGTCGCGGCCGGTATATTTGGTGCCGGCGGTATCGTCGGCGATCGCCTGGACCTCAAGGATATGCAGGCCGCAAAACTCCGCGATCTGCTCGAAGCTGAGCGCGGTATTGTCGACCAGCCAACTGGCGGTGGCGTGGGGCATGAGCGGCTGGGCCACGAGAAAGTCCTTCTTTCCAAAATATAAGGGCCACCCCTTGCGGGATGGCCTTGATCCTGCCCACAGATAAGCGATCGAAGGATTTTCGGCAAGCGCGGAGACGCGGTTTCGGTGTGCCGGCGTGGAAATAGGACGCAAACGCGATCAGGCGGCGCGCGCGGCCGGGGTGGCATCCAGCCAATGTAGGCTCGCCAGAAACTGCTCGGCGCTCCGGCGCCAACTGAACGCGCGGCCATCGCGAGCGCACACCGCCCGATCCAGCACCAGCGCCTGCCGCACCGCGACATCGAGCCGCCGGTCCATCGCTCCGGTCATGCCGGTCAGCACATCGACCGGCCCCATGACCGGGAAAGCGGCCACCGGCGTCCCGCAGGCCAGCGCCTCGATCATGACGAGGCCGAACGTGTCGGTCCGGCTGGGGAACACCAGCACGTCCGCGCTGCGATAGGCGGCGGCCAGCGCGGCGCCGGTCTGCAAGCCGAGAAAATGCGCGTCGGGATAATGCGCACGCAGCGCCGGTAGTGCCGGCCCCTCGCCCACCACCACCCTGCTGCCCGGCATGTCGAGCGCGAGGAAAGCCTCGATATTCTTCTCCACCGCAACCCGCCCGACATTGAGCAATATCGGGCGCGGCAAACCGTCAAATGCCGGGTGGTTCGGTCCATCCGGCCGGAACAGCGCCAGATCGACGCCCCGTCCCCAAAGATGAGTTTGCCGAATTCCGGCGCTATGCACCCCAGCCGCAACGCTCGGCGTCGAGACGAGCACCGCGCTCGCCGGAGCATGGAACCAGCGGAAATAGGGCCAGAACCAGTCGGCGGAGAGGCCCGTGCGGCTCTGCACATAGTCTGGGAAATTGGTGTGGAAGGCCGTGGTGAAAGGGATGTCCCGGCGCAGGCACCAGTGGCGCGCGGCAAGGCACAGCGGTCCTTCGGTCGCAAGGTGGATCGCATCCGGCCGGATCGCGTCGATCAACCGCCCGATCGCTCGGGGCGATACCATGGCGAGCCGGATCTCGGGATAGCTCGGGCACGGCAGCGTCGCGAACCGATCAGGTCCGATCACCTCGACCGCATGCCCCATCGCGCGCAGCTCCACGCTTACCGCCTGGAGCGTGCGCACCACACCATTGACCTGCGGCACCCAGGCATCGGTCACGATGAGAATCTGGCGCGGACGCACGGGAGCGCGATTCATGCCGCCAGCTCCATCGCTGCGCTTTCACTCGCCCGCGCCGCCATGATCTCGGCCCAGTGCAGCACCTCCATCGTGCCGTCATGATGTTCGACCAGCGCGGTGCACCCTTCCACCCAATCGCCGTCATTATAATAAGTGACGTCGCCGAACTGGCGGATTTCAGCGGTGTGAATATGGCCGCAGACCACCCCGTCCACCCGCCTGCGCCCCGCCTCATGCGCCACGATCTCCTCGAAGCGCGAGATGAATGCGACGGCGTTCTTGACCTTGTGCTTGGCGATCCGCGAGAGCGACCAATAAGGCAGCCCAAGCCAGCGCCGCATCTGGTTGACGCGGCGGTTCACGCCCATCAGCGCGGTGTAGGCGGCATCGCCCAGCACGGCGAGCCAGCGGTGAGCGAGCATCACCGCGTCGAACTCGTCGCCGTGCAGCACCAGCAGCTTACGCCCGTCCACCGTCGTGTGGATCATCTTGCGGCGGATCTCGACCCCGCCGAAGTTCATGCCGGTGAATTGGCGGAAAATCTCGTCATGGTTGCCGGGAATATAGATCACCCGCGTGCCGCGCCGCGCGCGCTTCATGATCCGCCAGACCACATCGTTATGCGCGGTCGGCCAGAAGAAGCGCTTCTTGAGCTGCCAGCCGTCGACGATATCGCCGACCAGATAGAGTGTCTCGCTATCGACGCTGTCGAGGAAATCGACCAGCATCGCGGCATTGCATCCCTTGGTGCCAAGATGGATGTCGCTGATCCAGATGGTGCGAAAATGGAGCCGCGTCCGCCCGTTGCGGGCAGAGCGGTGCGGCGCAAGCGAACCAAGCGCGTTCATGGCAACGAACCCCTGACGGGAGAGCTTCTTTCTCCCGGCCCGCGGCCTAGACGAGATATGTGACAGTTTTACTTGGGAGGATCGCGCCGCTCAGCGCACAGCCAGCACGATCTTGCCGACATGGTCGCCAGCTTCCATGCGCGCATGGGCTGCCGCCGCCTCGGCCAGCGGGAACATGCGGTCCATCGCCGGGCGCAGTTCCCCCGTCGCCACGCTCGGCCAGACGGTACGGCGGATCTCATCCACCAGCGCCGCCTTGAAGGCCGGGCTGCGCGGCCGCAGCGTGGAGCCAGTCAGCGTCAGCCGACGAACCATGATCTGGCCGATGGCCACCTCCGCCTTGCCGCCGCCCAGCACGGCGATGGAGACATGCCGCCCATCTTCGGCCAGGCAGTTGAGATTGCGCGGCAAATAATCGCCGCCCACCATATCAAGCACCGCCGTCACTCCGGCGCCGTCAGTGATACGCCTGACCGCCTCGACGAAATCGTCGCTGCGATAATTGACCGCGAAGCTCGCGCCCCAATCGAGCGCCGCGCAGCATTTGTCGTCGCTGCCGCAGGTGACGATGGTGGTGATGCCGAACAGCCGGCACAGCGAGACGGCCATGGTGCCGATGCCGCTGGTGCCGCCGTGGATCAGCACCGTGTCGCCCTCCGCCACATAAGCGCGCTCGAACAGATTGTGCCACACCGTCATCAGCGTCTCGGGCATGGCGGCCGCCTGCTCGAAGGGGAAATCGGGCGGCAGGCGCAGGCATTGGGCATAAGGCGCCAGCGCATATTCGGCGTAGCCGCCGCCCGGCGTCAGCACGCAGACGCGCTGCCCGATCACCGCCGGATCGACCGCGCTGCCCGCCGCGACGATCCGCCCGGCGACCTCCAGCCCCGGCAGTGGCGATGCGCCCGGCGGCGGCGCATAGCGCCCCTGCCGCTGGAGCACGTCCGGGCGATTGACCCCGGCCGCCGCCACCTCGATCAGCACGTCGTCCGCCGCCGGTTCCGGCACCGGCACGCGCTGCTCGGCAAGCACCTCCGGCCCGCCCGGCGCGCTGATCGCAATCGCCCGCATCGTCTCCGGTAAAGCCATGGTTCCCCCGCTCCTCTCTCCACCCCATCGAGGCCGTCCCTCTAGCCGCTGCCGGCAGCGGCAGCCAAGCGTTAATCCGCGCGGTAGAGCGTTGACAGCGCAGGCCGTTGCGGCGACGATAGCGGGAATGGATTTCGACGACGCCCCTCGCCCGGCGCGCCCCGGCGATCTCGCGGCTCAGCTCGCGAAGGAGGATCTGGACCGGCTGTCCGTTTCCGAGCTGGAGGAGCGCATCGCCCTGCTCACCGCAGAGATCGAACGCACGCGTGCCAAGCGGGAATACGCCGTTCATCACAAGGCAAGCGCCGAGGCGCTATTCAGGAAATGAGGAGAGGGGAGACAGGATCGTCTTCGGGCAGATATCGGTCTCCGCGCCATTGGGCCTGTGACGGGCCGCACTTGAAGGCGGCAGCACAGGTTCCGACATTGGTCAGGACGCGGCCGTCCCTTCCGGCCGCAGGAGAAAGTTAGACATGCCCTCTTTTGCCTCCGCGCTCGAAACCACGCTGCACAACGCGCTGGCCCATGCGACCGAGCGCACCCACGAATATGCCACGCTCGAACATCTGCTGCTCGCCCTGATCGACGACGAGCACGCCGCCAAGGTCATGCAGGCTTGCGGCGTGGATCTGGGCGAACTGAGCGACACCGTCACCCATTATCTCGATACCGAGCTGGACAGCCTCAAGGTCTCCGGCAATGTCGACCCCTCGCCGACCAGCGGCTTCCAGCGCGTCGTCCAGCGCGCGATCCTGCACGTCCAGTCCTCCGGCAAGGAGGAAGTGACCGGCGCCAATGTGCTGGTCGCCCTGTTCTCCGAGCGGGAGAGCTACGCCGTCTATTTCCTCCAGCAGCAGGATATGAGCCGGCTCGACGCGGTGAGTTATCTCAGCCACGGCGTCGGCAAGGGCGCGTCCTCGCAGGAGCCCTCCAAGCCAGCCCAGCCCGAGGAGGAGAAGAAGGCCGAGACCAAGAAGAAGGACGGGGCGCTCGACCAGTTCACCGTCAACCTGAACGACAAGGCGCGCGAGGGCCGGGTCGATCCGCTGATCGGCCGCAACGCCGAGGTTGACCGCACGATCCAGATTCTCTGCCGCCGCTCGAAGAACAACCCGCTCTATGTGGGCGATCCCGGCGTCGGCAAGACCGCCATTGCCGAAGGCCTGGCGCGCAAGATCGTGCTGGGCGAGGTGCCCGATGTGCTCAAGGATGCGGTGATCTACTCGCTCGACATGGGCGCGCTGCTCGCCGGCACCCGCTATCGCGGCGATTTCGAGGAGCGACTGAAGGCCGTGGTCAGCGAGCTGGAGAAGATGCCGGAAGCCATCCTCTTCATCGACGAGATCCACACGGTGATCGGTGCCGGCGCCACCTCCGGCGGGGCGATGGACGCTTCCAACCTGCTCAAGCCGGCGCTCTCGGGCGGCGCGATCCGTTGTATCGGATCGACCACCTACAAGGAGTTCCGCAACCATTTCGAGAAGGACCGCGCCCTGCTGCGCCGGTTCCAGAAGATCGACGTCAACGAGCCGACCGTCGAGGATACGATCAAGATCCTCATGGGTCTGCGCTCGGCGTTCGAGGAGCATCACTCGGTCAAATACACGCCGGATGCGATCAAGGCCGCCGTCGACCTGTCGGCGCGCTACATCAACGACCGCAAGCTGCCGGACAAGGCGATCGACGTGATCGACGAGGTCGGCGCCATGCAGATGCTGGTGCCGCCCTCGCGCCGCAAGAAGATGATCAGCCCCAGGGAGATCGAGGCGGTGATCGCCACCATGGCGCGCATCCCGCCCAAGACCGTGTCGACCGACGACAAGACCGTGCTCGAATCGCTGGAAACCGATCTGAAGCGCGTCGTGTTCGGGCAGGACAAGGCGATCGAGGTGCTCTCCTCCGCGATCAAGCTCAGTCGCGCCGGCCTGCGCGATCCGGACAAGCCGATCGGCAACTATCTGTTCAGCGGCCCCACCGGCGTCGGCAAGACCGAGGTCGCGCGGCAGCTTGCCAGCCTGCTCGGCATCCCGCTCCAGCGCTTCGACATGTCGGAATATATGGAGCGCCACTCGGTCAGCCGGCTGATCGGCGCGCCTCCGGGCTATGTCGGCTACGATCAGGGCGGCCTCTTGACCGACGCGATCGACCAGAACCCGCATTGCGTGCTGCTGCTCGACGAGATCGAGAAGGCCCACCCGGACCTGTTCAACATCCTGTTGCAGGTGATGGACCATGGCCGTCTCACCGATCATCATGGCAAGACGGTCGATTTCCGCAACGTCATCCTCATCATGACGACCAATGCCGGCGCGTCCGACATGGCAAAGGAAGGCATCGGCTTCGGCGACATCAGCAAGGAAGATGCGAGCGACGAGGCGGTGAAGCGCACGTTCACGCCGGAGTTCCGCAACCGGCTCGATGCCATCGTGCCGTTCGGCTATCTGCCGACCGAGGTGGTTGCGCGGGTGGTCGACAAGTTCGTCATCCAGCTTGAGCTGCAACTGGCCGACCGCGATGTCCACATCACGCTGGACGACGAGGCTCGCGCATGGCTCACCGCGCGCGGCTATGACAAGCTCTATGGCGCCCGCCCGATGAGCCGGCTCATCCAGGAGAAGATCAAGCAGCCGCTCGCCGAGGAGCTGCTGTTCGGCAAGCTGGTTCATGGCGGCGAGGTGCATGTCCGCCTCAAGGACGACGCGCTCGCCTTCGAGATCACGCCCGCGCCGCCCAAGCGCGCCAAGGGCGGGGCATCCGGCAAGACCGGGGGCCGGAAGCCGAAGGTAGCCGCGCCGAAAAGCTGAGCCGGATCGTGCGGCCGAACGATGTGGCTCTCGCCGCTCCCTGACCAACGCAGCGGCCTCCGCCGAAAAACGGAGGCCGCTCGCGGCACGGGGCGCCGGAGAACCGGGCCATCCCTCCAGGCCACCGGCCCCACCGTGCTCCTGCTGCACGGCTTCGCTGGCGTGGCGATCATGAACCGGCCGCTGGCCCACGCCCTGCGCCACGCCGGCTACCGGCCGGTCGAGATCGGCTACGATAGTTGGGGAGCCTCGCTCGACCAGATCTGTGAGCGGCTGGAGCCGCTCCTCGCCCAACTCGACCACGCGGAGGCGGGGAGTCTGCACATCGTCGCCCACTCGATGGGCGGCCTTGTGGCACGCGCGCTGATCCGGCGCTGCCGTCCGGCGCGGCTCGGTAAGGTCGTCATGCTCGGTACGCCCAACGGCGGCAGCGAGATCGCCGATTTTCTCGAACGTTCGCCCTATCTGAAACCCATTCTCGGCCGCGCCGCCCCGGCGCTGGTGACGCATCGCCCAGCCGCCATCGAGGCGCTGTTCGGGCCGGTCGACTATGATCTCGGCATCATCGCCGGCAGCCGCCCGCTCATGCCGATCGCCGCGACCCGGCTGCTGCCGACGCCATGCGACGGCAAGGTGAGCGTCGCCTCAACCCGGCTTGACGGTGCGGCGGATCACATCGTTCTTCCCCTCTCGCACAGCATGTTGCCTTATCATCGCGCTGCCCATCGCCAGATCGGGCATTTTATCGAGCACGGGCGGTTCGCTCACGACGCCTGAAGCGAACGACGAGGGGTATAAACCACGCAAACCAGGGGCGGATCGACATTCAGGAGATGGCAAGTTGAACATGGTGGATTGTCGCGCTCCGGAGCGCAGCGGGTTTCCAATCCGTGAGCATGGCAAGCGCGGAAAACCACAATTTTCAGGCTGCGAGACCTGAACGGCGGTCCGGCCTAAAGCGCCGCAGGAGGCACCTATGACCGACACAGTCCAATTCTACACCAACCCCATGTCGCGCGGGCAGATCGTCCGATGGATGCTGGAGGAGGCCGGCGCACCCTATGAGGCGCATATCCTCGATTATCAGACGACCATGAAAGCACCCGCCTATCTGGCGATCAACCCGATGGGCAAGGTCCCCGCCATCGTCCATCGCGGCAAGGCCGTCACCGAGTGCGCGGCCATCTGCGCCTATCTCGCGGATGTCTTCCCCGCTGCCGGCCTCGCACCGACCGACGATGAGCGCGCGGACTATTATCGCTGGCTGTTCTTCGCCGCCGGTCCCGTCGAGGCGGCCGTCACCAACCGCGCCGCGGGCTTCGCGGTCGCGCCGGAGCGCGAGCGCATGGTCGGCTACGGCAATTACGAGACCGCCATGGCCGCACTGGAAACGGGTGTAACCGGGCGCGATTTCATCTGCGGCGCCCGCTTCACGGCGGCCGACGTTTACGTCGGGTCACAGATCGACTGGGGTTTACAATTCAAGACCATCCCTGACCGGCCGGCCTTCGCCGCTTATGCCGAACGCCTGCGACAGCGCCCTGCCTACCGGCGCGCCAAGGAGATCGACAATACACTGATCGCGGCCGCACAGGGAGCTGGCTGACCTCCGCTCGGACACCGCCGACACGCGCAGCACGTCACGCGCGCACTGGATGCGGCGCGTGAGATTGGCGGTCCAAAGCAGATCGCAAAGCGGATCCAAGGCAGCAGCGCCCGCCGACCGCCGCACCGAAACCGACAAGGCGCCGATCGCCACTGCACGGAAAGTAGGCTGTAGGCCGATCGGGCTCAACTTGACATGTGTCGTCCTAAGCGCACCGGCAACGGTGCCAAAGGTGCGCGTCCCCGAGGTAAACGGTCGCAAAGAAGCTTGCAGACGTCCGAGCCGGAAAAGCCGCACCTCCGCCGCGCCAGACATTTCGCCAAAGCCCGATCATCTGCCGGACAGCGGCTGGAGCGGTCGTCCATCGCTGCTCGCAAAAGACCACAAGCATCAAACGAAAAAGGCCCGGCGGATATGCATCTGCCGGGCCGATCTTCGTCGCTATGGGGACGATTATTCGCGGCTGCCCATGAAGCGCAGCAGGAACAGGAACATGTTGACGAAATCGAGGTAGAGCGACAGCGCGCCCATGATGACCGCCTTGCCCATCATCTCGGTGCCGGCGACATAGGCATACATGCTCTTGAGCTTCTGCGTGTCATAGGCGGTGAGGCCCGCGAAGATCAGCACGCCCAGAATGCTCACCGCCAGTTCCAGCGCGCTCGATTGCAGGAACATGTTGATGAGCGAGGCGATCAGGATGCCGACCACGCCCATGATGAGGAACGTGCCGAAACCCGAGAGATCGCGCTTGGTCGTGTAGCCATAAAGGCTCAACCCTGCGAAGGCGGCGGCCGTGGCGAAGAAGGTCTGGGCGATCGACGCGCCAGTATAGACCAGGAAGATCGACGCCATGGAGAGACCCATCACGACCGCATAAGCCCAGTAGAGAATCTGCGCAGTGCTCGTCTGCAACCGGTTGATGCCGAAACTCAGCACCATCACGAATGCCAGCGGCGCCAGCGTGATGATCCAGCCAAGGCCCGACATCCCGGTGCCGGTCTCGTTCATCAGCACCTGTCCTGCATAGGGCGCGAACAGCAGCGCGACGATGCCCGTCAGCAACACGCCGCTTGCCATGTAATTGTAGATCGACAGCATGTAAGAACGCAGGCCAGCGTCGAATGCGACCTCGCCAGCGCCAGTGGAAACGCCGCCCATACCCGGCGACGTCGTCCGAGGATCCGGCCAGTTTGCCATGTTCATCATCTCCTTCGGGTCGGCGACAATGCGACCCCTCGCATCGCAATATCGTGCCTCTACGCGCCGGTTTCAAGCAAAACCGGGTCAAGCGCCGGAACACGCCGGATTGGCCGTCCGCCACCGCCGTTTCCGCCCTATCCTACCCGATGCAATGGAGCGACTGCGCCGCCCCGGCCCACAGGTCGCCCAATCCTCTGAAACCTGCTGTGGTCCTGCACAGGCAGAAACCCAGAGAAGGCGGCACCAAGCGGCCCGGAACGCCCGTTCAAACGAAGCATTCCCACCGAACGTAGCCGGGATACGCAACGGGCCCTCTCCTGCGACAGCTCCGGATATGAATGACCAAACGAACCTACCTGCTCCTGCGAAAGGCGCTGGGACGGATCGCCATTCCGGAGGTGGTAAGCCGGAATCGGTAATGACCGCAGGGCAAAATGATGGATTTGCGTGACCCGGAGCGCAGCGAACTGCCGGTCCGTGAGCACCGGAAGCGTGAAAAGACGCCATTCGCAGGCCGCCAGAACTGAATGGCGATCCGGCCCAGGGCAGGAAGGCACCTCGGCCGGGCCCTGGGCGCCTGCTTTCGCCGGAGCACGTCGCTCTCTTTACATCGCTTAGGGGAAGGGCTCACACCCCCACACATGATCCGCACGAAAAAAGGGGCCGGCTAACCGGCCCCTTCTCATCCTGTCTGCCGTCGCAGGACGGCATTGGCTCTTGCCCGGCTCTTAGGAGCCCGAACCCGGACCGTAGGTGATTTCCACGCGACGGTTCTGGAGTTCGCGGACGCCATCGGCCGTCTCGACGCGCGGACGGCTCTCGCCGAATGCCTCGGACGAGATCACGCCGTCCGGGATACCACGCGAGGTCAGGTAGCCACGCACCGAGGTGTTGCGGCGTGCCGACAGGCCAACGTTGTACTGGGCCGAGCCGGACTTGTCGGCGTGACCCGCCAGCATGACCTGCGCGCTGCCGCAGTTCGCATAAGCCGAAACCGCGTTGTCGAGGATCGAGGCGGCGTCGGGCGTGATGTCCGCGCTGTCCCACTCGAAGAACACGATGTACGGCCCCGGCGCGCACTGAGCCACCGGCGGAGGCGGCGGAGGCGGCGGAGGCGGCGGGGGAGGCGGCGGCGGGGGAGGCGGCGGCGGCGGGGGAGGCGGCGGCGGAGCCGGCTCGGCGCCACCGAAGTTGTACGCCAGACCCAGCAGCGCGCTGTGGCTCGTCACGTCGGTCTCAAGACCAGTGCCGGCCGGACCACCCGGGCTGTTCGCTGCCACGTTGCGCAGCTTGATGTTGTCGTGACGGAAATAGCGATACTTCAGCGACACATCGACACTGCTCGTCACCGGCACGCGAATACCGGCAAGGAGCTGCCAGGCGAAACCGCTGTCGGAATCGCGCGTGTCGGGCAGCGAGATCTTCGAGCGCGCCACGCCGACACCGCCGCCGACGAAGCCCTGCAGGCCATCGTCAGGACCGAAGTCGATCAGGCCGTTCAGCATCACGCTGTCGACGCGGGCCATGCCGCCTGACAGGATCGGGCCAGCCGAGTAGGTGGTGTTCTTGTTATCCGCCTTCTTGTGCGAATATTCCGCCTCAAGACGGAAACCACCGAAGTCGTAACCCACATATCCGGCAGCATCGTAGCCGACTTTGTGGGGCGTATTGGCCGTTACACCCGTCGCGTACGTCGTATCGGCGTCCTCGACGATCATGGCACCGATGTCGGCACCGATGTACCAGGAATTATCCTTGGCGAGCGATGGTGAAGCCATCGCGGTCGACGCGAGCGCTATGGCAATGCCAAGCTTCCGCATATCATTCCCCTTTCCAATGTAGGTCGCAAAATGCTGCCCTGCTCCTTTACGTGCATGTAACGCGGGTTTCAAGGGCATGAGGGTCACAGTTCACAGAAACTGTTGCTCAATTACCGCATTTTTTTGCCAATTTGGCAGTCACGTTCCAGTAACAAGGTAAAAGCTCCGTTGAGAACTAAGTTCTCGTTGGGCGGTTCCTCAAGCATCAATAAGACCATGCGCCCGCAATGCGGCGAGGATGGCGGCAATCGCACTGCGCCCCTCCGCATCCTGCGTGGCACCGCCCGAGGGTGCGGCGATCGCCTCCTGACGCGCAGCCAGCACCCGCTCTCCGGCGAGATAGAAACCGTCCGCCCGCACGGCTTCGTCCGCCCACGCCGCGCCGTCGAACCGGATCATGCCGCCCCGGTCCCGCGCCCAGGCGCGCCAACCGGCTCCGGGCATGAGGAACAGCCAGCCGGCGGTGGTCCACCCCGCGATCGCGCCTTCCCGGCCGGCCCAGTCTCCAGCGGCCCCCGCCGCGACCGCCCAGCACTGGCCCGCCTCCGGCGCGGTGGGCGGCGTGGAGAGGTCCGCGCTCTCCACCACCGTCTGCGCGATCAGGTCGATTAGCCCTAGCGCCTCGTTGTGGGTGATTTCCTTCTGCGCCTGCCCCGCCGCAAGCAGCGGCAGGCCCAGGCGATCGGTCTCAAGCATGATCGGTTTCCTTTCGGGGTTGGCGTTAAGATGCAAGCGGCAGGATCAGCGGCCGGCTGACGCCGCTGGTACCGCGCTGCACAATCTCGATCCGCAACGGTGCGCCGGCAGCAGCCACCTCGTCCGCGGCGACATGGGCCACCGGATAGGTCGAGAACGGATCAATCGCCTCCCAACTGCGCAGCGCGGCGTCCCCCGCCATGACGCGCAGCAGATAGACTTCCTGTTCCTCGCCCAGCGGCGCGTCCCCCAAATCTGGCCACGCCCAACCGAATCGGCTGCGGCGCACCCAGCGGATCGCCAGATCGCCATTGACCTGCACCGCGATCCGGCCATGCACCGGCGCGAGCGGCAGCGCCCCGCGCCCGTCGAGGCGGCGCGCGGCTTCGGCTGGAATCGGATCGCCGCTGCCGATCGCCCGCACGTCCAGCACCTGCCCGATATCACCCGGCGTCAGCGCGATGGGCGCCAGCCGGCCGGCATCGAGCAGCACGAACCGCTCGCCCGCCTGATGCGACGCGCAGGCCCACTCGGTGCCGTGCCAGCCCCGGATCAGCCGCGAGAGCCGGAAGCGCCCGGTCCCCAGCGGTTCCGCCACGCCGAATTGCAGCACCTCCTCGCCGATCAGGCAGAGATTCGCCCCGGCGAGCAATGCCTCGTCGCCAGCGCCAGTGAGCGCGTCCGCCCCATTGTCGAGCACCACCTCCACCGCGCCGCGCCGGTCGATCCGCCACGGCGCGCCGTCCGGCAGCGCCTCCAGCGTCGTGCCGAGGACGGCGCGCGGCGCGGTGCGGCCGATCGGTTCGGCCCCGTCCAGTCCGGCATGGTAGCGCAGCAGCACCGCGCGCCGCCATCCGGCATCCGCCCCGGTCGCGGCGACAAACACTGTCGGCGCCGTCGCCAGCGTCACACCATCCGGCGGCAGCTCGACGATGGCGAGACGGGTCGGCCCTTGCACCAGGTCCGCCTCCCGCAGCGCCGCCCCCGGATCGCCCGCCGATGCCGCCGCGCGGGTGCCGCCGCCCTGCGCGCGCAGCGTGAGCTTCACCGCCATGTCGTCCCAATCGCTGGCCTCGATCCGCCAGCGCCCCGGCTCGTCCACCAGCGTCACCACGTCGCCGATGCGCAGGTCGAGCGCCGCCCAGCCCAGCGCACGGCGCACCAGCAATCGCTCCCGCAGCGCCCGCCGCAGCCCGGCGTCGGCGAGCCCACGCGCGGCACCGGCGGAAAGTGCTGCGGGCAGGTCGATGCTCTCTTGCCGTGTCCCCGGCCCCGGCCGCTCGGCCGTCTGGATGCCCGCCTGAAAATCCCGCTCGGGATCATGGTAGCGCAGCGCCAGACGCACCGGCACCGCCTCGATCGGCAGCCGCTGCCGGCTCTCCGCCGCCACTGCCCTGCCGTCGACCGCACGGATCGCCGCCGCCGCACCGATCCCGCGCCCGGTCTCCTGCCCACCCGCAAGCGTCAACGCGCCGCCGCCATCGCGCCAGAGCAGCCCGTGAATCTCCGTCAGCGGCCCAACCGCATCGCGTAGATCGGCGCCATCCGCCGCAAAACCCGAGAGCGTCGGCGCCGGCGCATCGCCCGCATAGCCGATCGGCTCGCCCGCCAGATCGGAAGCGATGGCCGCTACGCCCAGCGGCCCGGCATCGGCAATCACCTCGAAGGTCAGCGAGGGAATGCGGTTGCCGAAATCGGCCAGTTGCAGCCCATCGAACACCGCATAGGCGCAATCGCGGAACGCCGGCGCATAAGCCGGCCCGACATCGGCGGCGATCAGCGGATCGACCGCCTGGTCCGCCTCCCCCGCATGCAGGCGGAACGCCCCCACCGGCGCCTTGAAGTCGCCCGCCGCGCCGCGCAGCAGGTTGCCGTCCGCCCAGATCCGCCCGATGCCCATGATCCGCCGCGCGGAGAGCGCCACCGCGAAGCTCGCCGAATAGCTGTAGCTCGTCACGCTCGGCCGCCCCTTGCCACCGCCGCTGGTCGCGCTGCTCTCCTTGAGGTCGGTCGCCCAGATCACCGTGCCCGCCACGCGAATCCGCCCATAGATGCGCGGAATCTGCGTGCCGTAGCGCGATGTCTGCACCTGCAAATCGTTGAGGCGCGGGCCGCTGCGCCCGGCCGGCTTGAAGATCCGCGCGTCGATCGCCTGCCCGGCGAGCGCGCCAATCATGCCGCCGACTGGTCCGCCGACCAGCGAGCCGACAGCGGTGAGAACGAGGGTTGCCATAGCGTCAGTCCTGCGTGCTGGAGGGAATGAGCCGCCACCGGCCGAGCACCGGCCAGGGCGAAGGGGCGGGCATGAGCACGACGCGCCCCAGCCCGGCATCGGCATGGACGAGCCCGCCCCCGGCCGCGATCATCAGATGAAGCTGCATCGGCCCGCTGCGCGCCACCAGCAGCGTGCCGGCCGTCGCCGCATCGGCCAGCGCGAACCCTGCCGCCCGCAAGGCCCGCTCGGCCCGCGCCACGCTCGTCCCGCGCAGCCGATAGTCCGGCAACGCGCCGACCCGCCCGCCGGCCCGCGCCACCGCCAGCGCCGCCAGCCCCACGCAGTCCAGCCCGGTCAGCGGCGAGCGGCCATGCAGCCGGAACGGCACGCCGAGCAGCGCCAGCGCCTCGGCGGCAATACGATCATCCAGGCCCATCGCTCAGCTCCCCGGATAGCGAGTGAGCAGGTCCATCCCCGGCAGATGCGGCTCGCCCCGAAAATTGACGGCGTTGGCGAAGCGGGTTGCGCAGGTCTCCAGCCGCTTGTCGCAGCCCTCGACCAGCAGCGCGAGCGTCCCCGCCGCCACCGGGAAAGCCGGCGGCTCGGCGAGGAACAGGTCGTTGCCGTCCTGATCGACGATCATCTGCACCAGCCCCGTATTCGCCCCGCCCAGCCAGCGGACATGGCCGAACGGGTAGAGCCCCGCCCCCAGCCCCGCACAGCGCAGCCGGTCGCCCGTCACCTCTGACACCCGCACGATCCGCCGGTGCCGTCGCATGTCGATGCGGCACGCGCCATCGCCCAGCCGCGCCCGGCAGGTCGGGCTGGTGACGGGCGCCACCGCCTTGTCGAGCAGCGCCCCGGCCCCGCGCAGCGTCACCGCATAGCGGCCGTCCCGCCGCTCGACGCCGCCCAGCGTGCCGCGCGCCAGCTCCAGCCACAGCACGCCCGGCTCGGTCCATTCGGTGAGATGGAGCAGCAGCGTCGCCCCGTCCCATCGCCCCGCGTCCAGATCATCCTCTGTGATCGCCGCCGCGCTCAACGCGCCCTCGATATCGGCCAACTCGGACGCGCCATCGCCGCCGCGCACCAGCGCGCTCGGCGTGATGCCCGGCGCCGCCTCATAGCGCAGCCCCGCCACCTCCAGCGGCCGGTCGTGACTGGTAAGGCCGATTGTCACGCCGTCGCGCCGCTCCAGCCGCCAGCAGAAGGCGAAGGCGCACAAAGGCTGCGCCAATATCTCCGCCACCCCGCTCATTCGCGCACCTCCACCAGCGGCACCGAGGGCACGACCCCAGCCGCGAACGTCTCCCGGTCGATCTCCAGCCGGTCCTCGGCAAAGCGCACCGGCACATCGAACAGGAAGCCGGCGGTGACGACCATCCCCTCCGCCGGCGCGTCATCGAACCGCACCTCACCCAGCGGCCCGAGCTGCCACCCCGCACCCAGCTCGACCCCGTCGACCGCCACCCGCACGCTGCCCGCCACCGGCCGCGTAATCATGCGCACCTGCGCCTCCGCCCCCGCGCCGTAAGCCTTGCGCAGCCGGAAGCCGGTCGCCGCGCCGTCGCCCGTGCCGATCATCTGGTCGAGCGGCCCCGGCGCCACGCCGAACGCACCCGACGCGCCATCAAACGGATCGCGGAACCGGAACCCCCGCGCCGCCCCCCGCCGCGCCCGGAAGAAGGCGATCAGCGCCGCAATATCCGCCTCGGATCGCACCCCCGGCCCGGCATCGAAGCTCAGCCGCGCGTCCGCCCATTGCGTGCTGCGCTGCTCATGGCCGGAGGCGCTCTCGATCACCCGCGTCGAAAAGGCCGGGGCCACCTGGGCGCGCCGGCCGATAGCGAGCGGAAAGGACACATCGTCAAAAGCCTGCATGGCCGCGTCTCCCGCAAGGTTGAAGAAAGTGAAGCCGTCGCGCGCCACCTGCGGCAGCGCCCAGATGAAGATGGCGGCCGGATCGCGCTTTCGCGCCGCCTCCGCGGCCCCGGCAATCCGCGCCCAGGCGGTTCGCACCTCGTCCGCCGAGAGGCCAGCCGGCACGAAGCCCGCCAGATAATGCTGCTCGCCCGGCGGATAGCCGAGCCGCGCGTCGACCAGCGCCCGCGCCGCCGCCGCGCGCGCCGTCTGCCCGCCCGTCACCCAGTCGTAATCCTCGGTTTG
Organism: Sphingobium sp. 66-54; assembly: GCA_001899715.1. Lineage (GTDB taxonomy): Bacteria > Pseudomonadota > Alphaproteobacteria > Sphingomonadales > Sphingomonadaceae > Sphingobium. The sequence continues at coordinate 16,073 of MKWI01000015.1, read as the reverse complement.
CAAACGGTGGAACGCGGGGGCCGCCCAGCCCATCGGCAGGTTCGCACGCCGCGCCTCCGGCATGTCCGGGTCGAGCACGGTCGGCAGATAGGCGAGCAGCAGCAATTCCGCCCCCGGTGCCTCCGCCCGCACCGCATCGGCCAGCGCCGCGGTCGAGGCCGCCAGCGCCACCCCCGCCGCGTCGAGCAGCGCTATCTGCGCGCCATCCAGCGCCCCGCGCATCGTCGCAATCTCCGGCGGCGCCCCGCCGAACAGCGCCTTGGCCGCAGCATCATAAAGGCACGGCCGCCCGTCCGGCATGATCCACCACCACGGCTCGCCGATCTGGACGCGCACCGCCAGTCCGGCAGCCCGCGCGACCCCCGCGAATGCCCGCGCCACCACGCGCAGATAGGCCATCGCCGCGTCATTGGCGGGCGAGAGCAGGGTCGATGGCGGCTCCCATCCGGTCAGCGCCGGCGCCCCATCCCACGCCCGCTGCTTCCACGCCGCCGGGCAATAGGCATCGAACAGCTCATAGGAGAGCGACAGGATCAACTCGAACCCCAGCGCCTTGCACCGGTCCGCGAAATCCGCATGCCATCGCGCGCACGGCGCGTTCAGCGCCCCGCCGCCGGGCGCAACCTCGAACCCGCCCGCCACCGGCGCGAGCCGCATGAAGTGGCTCATCCCGACATAATGGTTGATCGCCCCGCGATAGCCGAGCGCCAGCGCCTGCCCCACAATCCGCTCGGGCGTCTGGTTATAGGCGTCGTCATAGCCGGTCGCGATAGAGAGGCCGTGCTCGGGCACCATCACATCGCCCACGGTCAGCACCGAGCCGGACCCATCGCAACGCATCCCGCTCAGCGCGACCCATCCCTCCACCGCCGCCGGGAACACGCTGGTCCCATGGTCATAAGCCGGCGGTACGATGGAGATGAACATCCGGTCGATATCGCCCGGCCACACCGGGTCAGCCTCGCCCGGCAGCAGGAAGCCGCCGCTCAGCGCGTCGAACGGCAGGGTGATGACGGCATCCTCGGGCGAGCCCTCGGCATAGTTCCACAGCCGCACATACCAACTGCGCGCCGTGCCGCCCGCGTCGCGTCCCTCGATGGTCAGTGTCGGCCCGTCGATGGCGTCGAGCGCTTTCACTCCGCCGCTCCGCCAACGGAACCGCAGCGTGCAATGCGCATAGTCGCGCACCGTCGCATAGCGCAGCAGCGGATGGTCCCAGCGGTCCTCGCTCTCCCAGATCAGCCCGGCCAGATCGCCCGAGCCATAGAACGCCGCATCCACTCGCAGCCCGTCCATGCCCTGCGTCACGACGGACGCCATCATCGGCCGGGGAAAATCCACCGTCCAATAAGGCGCCGCGAACCGCTTGAGCACCCCGCTTTCCTGATCGCGCCGCGCCTCCGCCAGCCAATGGGGCATGCTCCGCTCCTCCTGATATGAACCTGTGTCTGCGGCGCCGCCAAGGCCGGCCTGTCCACCGCCGGAAAGGGACGGCAATCAACGGACGGAGAAGCCTCCGCCCGCAACGCCGTCATGCTGTTCGTGTTTCGGCGTCCAGCAGGCCGGCAAGCGCCGGTCCCGTAGGCGTCATGGATGCTGGAACGAGCCAGCATGACGCCCCCCGATGACCGGCGCCCCATCCAAAGATCCCGAATACGATCCGCCGCGCCCCGCATGCCACGCACCTGCCAACAGCCGCTTTACGCAGTCACCCGCCGCGTTTATTCTCGGCCCCGCACCACGGGGGAGACCGCCATGCAGCCCGTCGATTTCGTCAAGGCGCTCGGCGTCGCCATCCTGATCCTCGCGCTGGACCTTGCCTGCGCCTTCGCCACGGTCTCGTTCTACAGCGTCGCCATCGACCCCGGCCATCCGCGCGACCACTATGTCGCCCTCGCGCCCGCCCTCTCCACCGTCGCCACCCGCATCGCCGGGCCCCTGCTGTTCGCGCTGCTCGTCTGGCTGGTCTCGCGCCGCCGGCCGGACCGCAATCCATGGGTCTTCGCCCTCTCCGTGTTCGGCTTCTACGTCCTCATCGACGGCGCGCTGGTCGCCTTCCGGGGCTTCTTCGTCCCTGCTGTCATCGGCACGCTGGCCCTCAAGCTGCTCGGCGCCCTCGTCGGCGCCTGGCTCGCCCGCCCGCGCCCGGCCTGATCCTTCACGGCTCCGCTCGACACAAACGGAGGGAACGTGTGGGGGCCATCCTCCGCGACCACCCCCGCCCATCAGCACCCATAGGGCCGGCGCAAGCGTCCAAATCCCATGCTCCGCCAACCCAAGCCACGTTCACATCCAGCAAAATCGAGACACATCAGGGCACAACCGGAACGCCTCACTCCGCCAGTGCCCCGCGCACCGCTCGCGCCACCTGCCGCGCGCTGCGGGCCAACGCACGCGGCGCCTCCGCCCCGCCGCCATTGACGGTGATCGAGACATGCACGTCCCGTCCGGCTCCGCCGCCCGCCGGCATCACCTGCCCGCTGCTCGTCGGCAGGAACAGCTCCGGCCCGCGCTCGCCGACCAGATAGGCCCGCCCCGGCCCCACCGGCCCGCCAGTCGCGCGCCCCGGCAGACCGAGCGCACCGGCCAGCAATCCGCCCGCCAGTCCGGGCAGCCCACCGCCGCCAAGACCAAGCGCGCCCAGCCCCTGCCGCACCGCCGCCGAGGCAATCTGCGCGAGGATGGAGAGCGCCACCCTGCCCAGGTCCTCGAACCCCAGCTTGCCGGAGCGCACCGCGCGCAGCAGCCCGGCCTCGATCGCCCGGCCCGCCTTGTCGGCGCCGGCGACCAGCGGCCCCTCCAGCGCCTGCCGCATCTCGGCAATGTCCTGCGTGAACCGCGCCACGTCCGCCCGCACCGCCACGGTGCGCTCGTCATCATCCTCATCCATCGGGGTGCATCTCCTTGAGTCGTACGATCAGCGCCCGGTCGACCGCCGGGGTATCCACGCCCATCGCCTCACCGAGCGGCGCCAGCGCGCTCGCCAGTTCCTCGGGCGTCGCCGCCCAAAATTCCTCCGGCCGCCAGCCGAGCAGCAGCCCGGCCTGCCCGGCGAGCCGCCGCGCAGCCTCCGCAAAGCCGCTCATTGTCCGCCCAGCAGGATCTGCCGCAGGATCGCCCGCACCGCCGGCATCGCCGCGCCGACACCCTGCGCCACCAGCGCCTCGCCGATCCGCTCCCGCGCCAGCCCCTCGGGCCGCCCGGCGCTGCAATGCCAGAGCAGCGCCTCCATCTCGGCCAGCGTGAGCCGCCCCTGCGCCGCCCGCTCGGCGAGCGCCAGCAGCGGCCCCACCTCGCCCTCGGCCGCGACCAGCGCCGCGAAGCTCGGCCGCACGCACAGGTCGCAGCCCGCCACCATGAACGCGGCTTCCCCCCGCGCGGGATTGGCCGCGCCGCTCACAGCGCGCTCACCGCGCCGGAGCTTTCGAGGCTGAGCGTAAAGGTCCGCTCGCCATTATAGTCCCCGGCATAGTCGAGCCGCGTCACGAGGAACTTCCCCCGCAGCCGCTCCCCGCTCTCGAAGCTCAGCTCATAATCGTCGATCGCGCCGGCGAGCGCATGGTCGCGCAGCCTCACCTCGGCCGCCGATCCGGTGAAGATCCCCGCGCCGGAGACGCTCACGGAGCGCACCCCCGCGCCCGGCAGCAATTGCCGCCAACCGCCCGAATCCTTGCTGGTCGCGTTGACCGGCTCGCCGTTCACCGAGACCTGCGTCGTGCGCATGCCGGCGACGGTCGCATAGGTCACCGGCGCGCCGCCGTCGCCGATCTTGAGCAGGAATGCGCTGCCCTTCTCCACTGCCATGGGTGGTTTTCCTTTCGCATTTCAGAGGGAAAATTCGCGCGCGTCAGCCCAGCCGGGCCGCGCGCACGTCATAATCGAGCGTCACCCGCCACCCGGCCCGCCCGCGCACGATCCGCGCCCGGTCGAGCCGCAAGCTGGTGATCCGCCAGCCGCCGGCCTCGCTCGCCATGCCGGCCAGCACCACCTCGACCCGCGCCACCACCGCTTCCGCCCGCGCGCCATCGTCGCCGCGCAGGGTGAGGCGGATCGGCTGGCGCAGCGCGATGCCGTCCACGCCACGCGCGCCCCAGCCGGTCGCCGCGCTGTCGTCCAGTTGCAGCCACGGCGCACTGGCCTTGAGCGGTGCGCCATCGCTCACCTGCTGGACCAGCGCCGCCAGATCCGCGTCGCCGCTCAGCGCCGCATGAATGGCGCCGCGCACAATCACCGCGCCGCTCATGACAGGCGCACCAGCCGCCACGGCCGCCACAGCGCCGTCACCGAGGCCGGCGGATCCGCCTCCAGCCCCTCGCGCCGCGCATGATACTCACCCGCCAGCCGCACGATGCCGTGGCGGATCGCCTCCGGCACGCCGTCAACGTCAGCCGCCAGCCCGGCGGTATAGCCGATCCGCACCCGCCCCGCCGCGCCGGGGTTGAGCACGCGCACCCGCCCGGTCCCGCCGCCGTCGATATCCACGGCATAGCTCTCCACCGGCAGCGTGAACGCCGCGCCCTCGGCCGGCAGCCCCTCCACGGTGGTGATCGCGCTCACCGGCCGGATCGCAAGGCGCTGCCAGTCGTGCCGCGCGCCGAGCACCTCGCGCACCGTCCGCGCGATCAGCAATTGCCCGAGATAGCGCTCGGCCGCTTCGCTCGCGGCGTGAAGCAGGCCGGTCAGCGCCGCGTCCTCCTCGTCGAGACTGATGGCGAGATACGCCTTGAGCGCCGCCAACGGCGCCGCCGGCACCGGCGCCGGCTCTATGGTCACGGTCATGCGAACACTCCTTCGCGCATCAGGGAAACGAAAAGCGCCATGCCGGCGGGGAGCATCCGGCATGGCGCGCACCCATGGCCACGCGGTGCGCAGCCATAGGTTTTGGGTCGGCGGCTCCCCCGTCAGGAAGCCGCGAATTTCATCAGCTTGCCACCGCCGCGCTTACGAGGCCGCGAACTTCATCAGCTTGATCGCCTCGCTGTTCGTCACCGCCCCGCCGATCCGCTTGACGGCGTAGAACTGCACGAACGGCTTGTTGGTGAACGGATCGCGCAGGATGCTCGTCTCGTTCCGCTCGGCGATCACATAGCCATGCTGGAAGTTGCCGAAGGCGATGGAGAGGCTGTCCGCCGCGATGTCCGGCATGTCCTCGGCCTCGATCACCGGATAGCCGAGCAGCGTCGCCGGCTGCCCGGCGGCAAGGCTCGGCTGCCACAGGAAGGCGCCGTCGCTGGTCTTGAACTTGCGGATACGCGCCAGCGTAGTCGAGTTCATCACGAACGCCGCGCCCTGCCGATAGGGCGCCTTGAGCGCCTGCACGAGGTCGATGAGCCTGTCCTGCGGGCTGGTCGCCGGGAAGCCGCCCGCCTGCCCGGAGGCGACATATTGCAGCGTCCCGAACGCCCGCACCCCGTCAACCTCGCCGGTCGTCGTGTATTTGAGGAACCCCTTGGGCTTGTTGGTCCCGTCGCCATTGACGAACGCGGCACCCTCCGCCCGCGCAAACTCCTGCGCGATCTCGCCGGCCAGCCAGCCCTCCACATCGAACTGCGTGTCGTCCAGCATCGCCTGCGTGGCCGATGGGTTGGCGTACAGCTCCCCGCTCGGCGGCGCGATCTCCTGGAAGGTCGGCGTGGCGGTCTCGCCCCGCGCGCCCGTCTCGGAGGCCCAGCCGGACACCATGCCGCCGGTCGTCACCAGCTTGCGATAGCCCGCGCTGCCGGTCCGCACGACATTGGCGACCGCGCGGATCGGCGAGATGGCCTTCAGTGCCACCTCGATCATCTCGTCGATCTCGCGCGGCACGGCATAACCGCCCGCGCCGCCGCTGGCGCCCGAGAAGCTCTTCAGCTCCACGCCCGCCTCGACGCCGCGCCGCAGATAGCGCTCGGTAAAGGCCGCCCGCGCCGGGTCGACCGCGCTGCCCTTGGCGCCATCGAGCGGCGGCCGGCCGCCCCGCGCCGCCTGCGCCTCCATCGCGGCGCCAAGCGCGTCCATCCGCGCCTCAAGGCCCGTCATCCGCTCAGCCTGGAGCACCGCATCGAAGCTCTCCTCCAGGGCATTGGCTTTCACTTCCAGCATAGGTCACGTCTCCTTCAGTCAAAAAAATGGGGGCCGAAAACGGCCCCCCGAACGGAATTCCCCAAATGGCGTCGATTACTTACCGCGCGCGCCCTTCCTGATGTCCTTGAGCCGGCGCCAGCCACGCTCGCCGGGGTAACGCACTTCCCAATACTCCCAGCCGTTGAGATTGGGCTTCGTGCCGTTGCGGGTTTTGGCCAGCTCGCTCGCCGCTTCCGACAGCGAATCGAACGCCCGCCCGGACGCGACAAGCTGGCCGTCCAAAAACTGCCCGAGAAAAATCTGCCGCCCTCTCTGGTAGGTCATTCTCGCCTCGCTACCGTGCGGGATTTCGACCGGCCCTTCCCGCCAGGGGCGCCCATCCGTGGACGCCGGCCGATCTTCACTTTTCGAAGCTGATCTTTCGGGATCAGGCAGTTTCAAGAGACGCCGCAGCGCCAGATACGGCGGTTCGCCGAACCCGCGCCGCTCCGCCTCGATTGCCTGATGGATCTCGAAATCAATCTCGATGGTCGACAGCCGCATGATATCTCCTTTCGATAGGAATTACTCCTATTACTCCGTAGAGGAGATATCGTCAAATCCCCCTCTCACGCCACCGCATGCACCCGCGCCAACGGCTGCATCGGGTGCGTCACCAAGCTCACCTCCACCAGATCGAGCGCCTCCAGCCGGCGCGGCTTGTCCCCTTCCGCCACCACCACGCGGTAGCCGAAGGAGAGGCCGTCGATCCGTCCCGCGCGCAGCATCGCCGCCGCCTGCCGTGCCGCCGTGCTGACGCCCTCGACCGCGCCGATCACCCGCAGCCCGCGTCCATCCTCGCTGGCCAGCGCGATGCGGCCGATCGGCTGGTCGGCGCGGTGCTGCCAGAGCAGCGGCAGCCCCTCGCCACCCCGCCGCGCGAGGCTCGCCGCGAAGGCGCCGGGCGCAATCACGTCGCCGCCCTGGTCTACCTTGTCGAAGATCGCCGCATAGCCGGCGAAGCGCACCGGGGCGCCGTCATCCGCCCCGCTCACGCGCATTGCCCGTCCAGCCCCAGCATCGCGCGCTTCTCCGCATCGGAGAGGAAGTCCGCGCCCGCCACCCGGTCCCAGAGCTGCGCGCGGTCGTCGACCAGCGCCGGCACATTGTTCAGGTCCACGCACAGCCGCAGCCCCGGCATAAACGGCCGCAGCCCCTGCGCCAATCCGCCCAATATCTTGTCGGCGAGCGGCAGCACACTCTGCCGCCACAGCGCCTTGTTGGCCTCGCGATAATTGGCGTAGGTGCTGTCGCCCGGCAGGCCGACGAGCACGGGCGGCACACCAAAGGCGAGCGCAATGTCGCGCGCCGCCGCCGCCTTCAGCTCCACGAAATCCATGTCGTGCGGCGAGAGACTCATCGACTGCCAGCGCAGCCCGCCTTCCAGCAGCATCGGCCGCCCGGCATTGTCGCTGCCCTGAAAGGCCGCCGCCAGTTCATCCTTCAGCCGGTCGAACTGGTCGGAGGAGAGTACGCCGCCGTCCTTCGGTTCATAGACCATCGCGCCGGAGGGGCGCGCCGCATTGTCGAGCAGCGCATTGTTCCACCGCGTCGCATTGTTGTGGATGGCGACCGCACCCGCCGCCGCGCCCAGGCAGCCGAGGCCATAATGGTCGTCCGCCGGATTGAGCGCGCGGATATGGATGATCGCGGTGCGCCCCGCCGCATCCTCGCTGGCATAGCGCACGTCACGCTCGCCGGCGCGGTAGCGATAGGCCGCCGGCCAGCCCTGCCCGTCCTGCTCGATCCGCACCCGGTCCGGCCGCAGCGCATAGAGGCGCGCCGGCTGCCCGTCCGCCCCGTGGCCGATCTGAGCATAGCCATTGCCGTGCAGCAGCACATGCGCCGCCAGCGTCTCGACCAGACCCTGCCCGGCCGGGCGCGCCTGCACCAGCCGCAGCGCCCGCCCCGCCTGCGCCGGATCGTCCGCCGTGGCGCTCAGCGCCACGCTGCCCGCCGCCTCGCTCACCAGCCGCAGCGCGCGCTGCGCGACCGGATTGACCAGCACCGCCGCCTTGATCTGCGCTTCATAGCCCTGCGGCCAGTTGCCGCCCCCGCCCAGATGCGTGCCCGACCAGGCGCGCGCCAGCGGCGGCCGCGGCACACTCGCCGCGCCCTTGCGTCCAAACCAGTTCAATGGCGGTCTCCTTGGATCAATGCCGCCGGAGCGGCGGTCTTGGAAAAAGCGGAAGGGCCGGCACCTCAAACCCAGGCGCCGGCCCTTCCGCAAAAACATCTGCTCCTGCGCACGGGCGACACGGCTATCGCTCGCAAGAACCTATCATCGGGCAGCGGACGGCACCCCCGCCGCCAGCCGCAAGCCCCCTCATCCATCGCTCAACGCGGCCACCACGCCCATCCGTATCGAGCGAAGTCGAGACACGCCGGGCGCCGGCCCCGCAGGTCCCAACGAGAATGCATCCCCTTCAGGCCAACCCTGCCGTGCTCTTGCGCAGACGGGGGCCCCAGAGCACATACGCGGCCCCGTTCCATCCCGCGCTCCCCCTTCGCAAGAGCACCGATCCTTTCTCATGCGGACGAACGCTACGCTCCTACGGGCCGGTCTCAACGAGAAGCTCCCCTTCAGGCCAACCCCGCCCTGCTCCCGCGCAGGCAGGAGCCCAGAGCGCATGCGCGGCTCCGTTCCCTCCCGCACTCCCATCTTCGCAGGAGCACCGACCCTTTCATGCAGACGCCCACCATGCTCGAACGGGCCGTCCCGACGAGAGTGCATCCCCTTCCGACTGAACCCTGCCGTGCTCCTGCGCAGGCAGGCGCCTAAAGCCCGCGGCTGCGTTCCCTCCCGCGCGCGCGCGCCCTTGGCAGGAGCACCGATCCCTTCTCACGCAACCGCACGCCACGCTCGAACGGCCCGGCCCCGGCACTACAAACGCAAGCGCCACGTCCGCCCTCAGGCCGCGATCAACCCCAGCCCCACACCCTTCACCGCCGCCGATGTCCGGTCGGAGACCTCCAGCTTCTCGTAGATCCGCCGCATATAGGTATCCACCGTGCCGGGCGCGATCTTGAGGATCTCGGCGATCACCCCATTGCTCTTGCCGCGCGCCACCCAGTCGAGGATCTCCTTCTCGCGCGCCGAGAGATGCTTCTCGCGCGGCGCCTCCTCGGCGAACAGCGCGCAGATCCGCAGATGCGCCGCCTGCGCCGCGAAGTGGAGCAGCGCCAGATGGTCGGCACTGGTGTCGGTTTTCGCCGTCATCCGCCCCAGCCCCACCACGGCATTGCGCCCGTTCGGCCCGTAGCAGGGCAGCGAGAAGCCGTCCGTCACCTTGGCGTCGCGCAGGGCCGCCAGAAAGCCGCGCTCCTCGGCGGTGATCTCCGGTCCGCGCCACACCTCGCTCCAGCGGATCGGCCGACCCGCCGCCAGCGCCGCGCGCGGCACGATGTCGAGCCGCTGGAAATCGAATGCGCGATAGACCGCCCGCTGCTCGCGGGTGAAGCCATATTGCAGCGGGATCACCGCCGGCAGGTTGGTGCCCGCGCGTAGCCAATAATAGCTCACGCCGCCAAAGCCATGGCGGACGAAATAGCGAGTCATCTGGCGCCACAGGAGCGCAAGCGTCGGCGCATGCGCGATGCTGTGCAGTATCTCATCCATCCGGGGCGTCCCCACCGGCCGGCAAGCGGCGCATGCTCTGCTCATCCGCCCGCAAACGCAAGCTTTTCGAGACGCGCGATGCAGCGCGCCCGCGCAGACGGAAGCCCAGGGCCCAGCCGCGCCAGCCCTCGCCCTGGTCTCCTGCCGACGCAGATGTGCTGGCCCATTCCTCTGGACGAGCGCCGGAGCGGATCGCCATTCGGACGAGGCCAATCCCGCCGGCCCGCTCACAAACCCATGATCCGCGCCGGCCCCCGCGCCGCGAGCAGCAGCTCGCTCAGCGCCCAGACGAGCGCGTCGGCCCGGTCGGGCGAGCGCCCCGGCCCCCCATAGCCGCCGCCCAGGATCAGCCCGCAAAGCTGGTCCTCCAGCGCGGCGAACAGCCCGGCGTGGCGCACACGCCCCGCCTCATAGGCCGCCGCGACCGGCTCGGCCCGCGCCACCTTGCCCCGCGCCGCGTGGACGAGCCGCACCGGCAGCGCGATATCCGCCGCGCGCAGCACCGCGCCCACCATCGCGCCGCCATTGTTCGCCTCCGCGATCACCCGGTCCGCCCGCCACCGCGCCGCCGCATCGGCTACCGCCCGCGCCCAGCGCTCCGGCCCGGCGCTCTCGACCGTCGCGTCCTCCAGCACGTACGCGCGCCCCGCCGCGTCCGCCGCCGCGACGACGATCCCGCAGGCATCGCCATGGTCGCCAGCGGGTGGATCGACCCCCACCACCAGTCGCGCGAACGCCGCGCCGCCCTCCGCCGCATCCACCGTCGCCGCCCGGCAGCGGTCGAGCAGGGCGCGCGTCCACAGCGCGCCCTCGGCTTCCAGCAGCAGCGCGCCGTCCAGTTCCTGCCGCCCCAGCCGCGTGCCGCCGAACTGCCGCGCCATCTCCGCCAGGAACGCCGCCGGCAGCGCCGCGCGATTCTCCCATGTCCGCCCGCGCGTGATCCGCACCGCCGGGTCGCCCGCCAGCCGGCGGACCAGCGCCACCGGCCGCGGCGTCGTCGTCGCCATCAGCCGTGGGCGCACGCCGAGCCGCAACCCCATCGCCAGATTGTCCCACGCCTCGGTCGCGCGCGGCCATTTGGCGATCTCGTCCGCCCAGCCATGGCTGTGCTGCGGCCCGCGCAGCGAATCCGGCTCGGCCGCGCCATAGATGGTCGCGCTCGCCCCGTTCGCCCAGCGCAATTGCCGCAGCGCCGGCTGCCACAGCGGCCGCCGGCCGGGCGGAGCGACCGCGAGCAGCCCGCTCGCGCCTTCCACCATCACCGCCCGCGCCTCGTGCAGGCTCGCACCGACCAGCGCGATCCGCACCGATCCGTCCGCCTCCGCGATCCCGCGCACCCACTCCGCCCCGGCGCGCGTCTTGCCGAAGCCGCGCCCGGCCATCATCAGCCACACCGACCATTCTCCCGCCGGCGCAAGCTGTGACGGACGCGCCTGGCTGCGCCAGTCCGCTTGCAGCCATTTGCGCCCCGCGCTGCCAAGCGCGGCAAGCAACCCCGCGCGCTCATTGGCCGGCAGCGCCGCGATCCGCTCCACCCAGGATGCCGGACCGGCGCTCATCGCCTCGCCTCCGGCCCATCCGTCTCGCTCCGGCCATCGGCCCGCCCCGGCGCATCGGCCGGATCGGCACCGGCCACCACGCCCTGCTCGCCACCGCTCCCGATCTCGCCACCAGCGGCCACCTCATCCTCGGCTCCGCCCAGCCGCGCCCGGATCAGCGCCAGATAATGCTCGGTCTCCTCGATCGTGCCCGTTGCCGCCGCCGCCTCATCCCTCCGCTCGCGGCGGAATGCCAGCACCTCCGCGCGGTGCGCCATGAACAGCCGCACCGCCACGGAGAAATTGAAGCTGCGCACCGTCTTGATATATTTGAGCGTCTTGTTCACGCCCTCCTGCACCGTTTCGACCCGCTCGCTGCCATTGAGCGATTCGCGCAGCAGCGCCATCTCCACCTCGTTGTAGCCAATCTCCAGCGCCTCCTTCCAGGCCCGGGCGAAAGCGGGATCCCGCCGCTTGAGCGCATAGGCCGCCGCCAGCGACATGCCCGCCGTTTTGGCCGACCGGCGCACATTGGCCGTCTCGGTAAGCGCGGCGAGGAACAGCGCGCGCCGCCTGCCGTTCCACCGCACGCCGCCCTTCTTGCGCACGCGGCGTTTGCGAGCGGCGGCCTCGCCCACGACGGTTCTGACCGCGATGGCCTTGCCACCGATGGCCCTGTTCACGGTCTTGCTCACCATGGTCTCGTCCACCACGGTCTCGCCCGCAGCAGTCGCGCGCACAATGGCCCTACCCGCCACGGTCTTGCCCGCGGCACTCTTGCGCACGATGGCGCGGCCGGCGCGGCCCGGCGTGATTTTGCTTGCAGTCATGAGATCAGACTCCCGGCTCCTGTCTGGAGCAGTTCGTGAATCGGGCGGATCGGGCACAGAACCCGCCGCCTGCCCGGGCATCCGCCCGCCAGCCCTGGGGCCGCCATGGGAAGAAAAGCGCCAATGCGGTTGCCAAGGAGCTTCTTGCCCGCCGCTGCACCCCGCATCGGACCTGTTCAATCGACGGCTTCAGTCCGGGGACCGCCAGCTAGCGGCCGCGCCGTGTCGAAGGGTTCACCTCACCCGACGCCATGGCGCTCTGGTGAACGAAAGCACGCTCGCGTCCCCCTTTCACCCCGTCATGCTGAATTGGTTCCAGCCTCCATCCTGCCCTCAAGGTCGGGCAGTGAAACGGTGATGAAAACGAACCCAGCCCGATGCAGGACGCAGGATGCAGGATGCAGGATGCAGGATGCAGGACGGAATGCGGAATGCGGAATGCGGAATGCGGAATGCGGAATGCGGAATGCGGAATGCGGAATGCGGAATGCGGAATGCGAAAATGCAGCCACGCCACATCCTCGATACACCACTGTGCTCCTGCGAAAGCAGGAGCACAGGGCGCCAAAGCAGCCCTCGCGACCCGTCCCACAAAAACCGTCTCGACTCTGAAGCGACAGGCCAAACCCTCGCCCCATCCCCTCGGGCCCGACTCACATTTTGCGATGATGCCCTTTACTAACCAAACAGCGTCGCGATGTCAAGTATAATTTTCCAAATAGGTTAAATCTACCCGACCCGCCGATAGCGGAAATACCAGACCTCATGTCCCTTCCCGCGCGCCTTGGCCTCGTAGCGGGTCTCCGGCCAGCCGCCCGGCCGGGTGAGGAAATCCGCCGGCCTCTCCGCCAGCCAATCGAAGTCGGTCCGCTCGCGCATCACCATCAGCGCCCAGCGCAGATAGACCGGATGATCGGTGCCGAAGCGGAACTCGCCGCCGGGCCTGAGCTTGGCGGCGATCAGGTCGACCGGCCCCTTGTTCATCATCCGCCGCTTGGCGTGGCGCGCCTTGGGCCAGGGGTCCGGGTGGAGCAGATAGACGAAGCTCAGCGCCCCGTCCGGCAGGCGCGCCAGCACGTCGAGCGCGTTGCCCATGTGCAGCCGCACATTGGTCAGCCGCCGGTCGCGCACATGGCCGAGCGCGCCGACCACGCCGTTCAGGAACGGCTCGCAGCCGATGAAGCCATGGTCGGGCAGCAGGTCGGCCCGGTAGGCGAGGTGCTCGCCCGAGCCGAAGCCGATCTCGAAATGCAGCGGGCGCCCATGTGCCTCGGCGTCGCCGAACAGCGTCCGCGCCGTCACCTCGCCCGTTTCCGGCACGCTGATCGCCGGCAGCAGCCGATCGACCAGCTCCTGCTGCCCCACGCGCAGCTTGTGCCCGGACTGGCGGCCATAGAGACGGTTGAGCGTGGTCGGATCGCCCGACTTGAAAGCGGTCATGCCGCGCCGCCTAGAGCATGTTCGGGGGGTGCGGCAATGGGGAAGGGAGAGCGGAAGACCAGCGCGGCCTCTCCGCCGCGCCACACCCAACGGAAGGCGCGATGGCGCCGCCTATCGCCCGCAACGCGCCGGCCCACTGCCGGGCTTGTCCGGGCGCTGATGCCTCGGGCACCGATGCGGGCTCCACGTCCAGCGTGGAGAGCAGGTTTCGGCGATGACACAAGAAAGGCCGATCCAGCCCCTCGTCGACAAGCGATCCACCCCGACGCAGCCGCACGGAGCCGGGCCTCAAGCGCGCAAGCAAGGCCGATCTAACGCCCCATCGCCAGGCGATCCGCCCGGAGAGCGGCGCGTGAAGGCGCAAGGCAGGACGCTCCAGGTCGCTCATCGCCGGGCGATCCATCCCAAAGCCCGCCCCGCCGACGCAGCCGCCCGCTCAATCCGCCGCCGCGAAATGCGCCATCTGGTCCGCATGTGCCTTCGTGAAGGCTGGCCGGGCCGTGGCCCGCGCGACATAATCGCGGCACGCCGGATAGGTCGCCAGCCCATCGAACCGGTCGACCAGCCGCAGCACGTCCACCATGAGAATATCGGCGACGGAGAACGGCCCCGCCAGCCAGTCCCGATCGGTCAGCACCGGCTCCATCCGCTGGAGCCGGAGGGTGAGGAAATCGTCCAGCGTTTTCCACGCCGGCCCATCCTCCGCACCGCCGGAGAACTTCAATATGGCCCAGGGCAGGCTCGCCATCTCGACCGAGTTGAGCGCCGCGAACAGCCATTCCAGCGCCGCACCACGCGCATGTGGGTCGCCCGGCATCAGCGCCGTATACTGCTCGCCAAGGTGCAGCAGGATCGCGCCGCTCTCGAACAGCGAGAGATCCCCGTCGGTCAGCCACGGCACCTGGCCGAAAGGCTGGTGCGCGAGATGCGCGGCGTTTCGTTCGCCGAACGGCACGCTCTCGACACGGTAGGGCAGCCCCGCCTCCTCCAGCGCCCAGCGCACGCGGATATCGCGCACGAAGCCGCGCGGCGGTGCCGGCACCCAGTCGAAAGTGGTGAGGACAAGGTCGCTCATCTCCGCGTCTCCAGCGCCGCGCCCGCCCCTTCATGCCCGGCTTCGCCCGCCTGTGGGAAGGTGCCGGCGACAAGGCGGGCCTGTTTCCGGACCGCCCGCCATCCGGCGAACCGTGAGCGGCCAAACTTGAACATAATATATTGTTATCTAATGATTATCACCGATTACAGGGCTTGCCCTCATACGCCATCCGATGGGTCGCATAAGCCCGCCCGTTCCACCGCATCACCGGAAAGCAGAAGCCCGGCCCGCCCACCGATATGTCCGGCCAACCGCCGACGCCCCTGGTCGTGAGGAACTCGGGAATCCCGATTTCGTTGGTGATAAGTTTCCACCCCCCATCCGCCTGCTCACTCACCAGCCAGAAGGCTTGTCCGGTCATGCCGTAACAGAAAGTGGTCCCCTCGGTGACGATCGCCTCCGGCCGCCCGTCCCCGTTCAGGTCCTTCACCTCGGAGATGGTGCCCGGCTCATAATAGGAGCCGCTGCTCGGGTCGTAGCAGCCGCTCTCCCAGCGTCCCCGGATTTGCTGGAAGCCGGCCGCGCGGAAAATCGCCGCATCGCGAGCCGCGCCGCCCCCAGCGGCAGTGGCCGGCGCGGCCGCGGCTTTCGCCTGAGCAGGAGCGGCCGGCGGCGCCCCGGATTTCGCCGGAGCAGCGACCGCCGGTGCCGCCCGCGCCTCCGCGTAAGCCGTGCCATCATAGTGAAGCCGCGTCGTCTTGCCGCCGCTGGTCGCGGTCAGCACGAACCAGCCATTGGCCATGGTCCCGGCCGCCGCCGTGCTGCCCGGTCCTTCGAGGATGCGGCGCCAGCTTCCATCGGCATTTTGCGTCGCAATGGCATGCCAGCGTCCATCCGGCTGGTAGCAGGCGCCCGCGTCGATAAAGAGCGCTTCCCTGCGCCCATCCCCATTCATGTCGACGAAGGTGATGCGCGGATTGGCCGCCTTGCCGCAGCGGTTAGTCGGATTCTTGCCGTCCGCACTGATCGGGAAGCCGCCCGCCGCATAGAGCAGCCTGGCCTGCGCCGCCGTCATGCGCGGCGTCTGCGCCATCGCCGCCGCTGCGGCCAGGCCAGCCAGCGCAACTCCCGCAATCCCGGCGATCCGTCGTCCCGTCATGACACCACCTCACGCTGGCGTTGCCACGGAGTTTACCGTTATTCGGGCTCACCGAAAAGCCGCAAAGGAAAGGGCGCACCCGCTTCCGGGCACGCCCTCCTTAATTCGCCAAACGCCCCCTATCACGCCAGTGCGTTTTTCAGCTCCTCGACGAGGTCGATTTTTTCCCAAGGGAAGAAGTCGCCTTCCGGGGGTCTGCCGAAGTGGCCATAAGCGGCGGTCTTCTCGTAGATGGGCTTGTTGAGCCCGAGGTGGGTGCGGATGGCGCGCGGGGTCAGCCCGCCCAGCTTGTCGATCTTGCCGATCGCCTGCTCGATCGCCTCGTCGCTCACCGTCCCCGTGCCATGCG
>MKWI01000014.1 GCA_001899715.1 Sphingobium sp. 66-54 | reverse complement strand
CGCGCAATACAGCCAGCCGCAGCAAATGCCCAGAGCGGGCCCGAAACCGAGCGTCGTGAATAAGAGAGGTTAACTCCCCAATCTCGGAATCCATCTGCGGCGCGGGGCTGGCGAACGTGGGTCTGACGGTGAACGATATCCCCAAGGAATATGGGGCGGACACGGTGTGGAACTACGAGTTGGGCGGCAAGTTCCGACTTTTCCAGGGCAGGGTGCAAGTCAATAGCAGTATTTATCGGATCGACTGGACGGGCGTTCAGTTGAACGTCGGTATTCCGGGCTGCGGCCAGACCTATACCCAGAACGCGGGACAAGCGCGCAGCCAGGGCTTCGATTCCGAGATCCAGGCACGGCTGGGCCCAATCACCACGAACATCACCGTGGGCTATACCGACGCGCAATATACGGCCACCGCGCTGGGTCCGGATCCGATCGGTCCGGTCCTGCCTGCGCCGATCGTACGCAAGGGCGACAGTTTCCCGGTGCCGAAGTGGCAGTTCAGCATTGGCGGTCAATATGATTTCCACCTGGGTGGAAACAGGGGGTATGCGCGCCTCGATTACCAATATGTCGGCAAGTATTTCCGCGGTCCTGGGCCGGGCGTAAACGCCTATAGCCCGGATAACCGCAATGCCGAGAGCATGGACGTGCTGAACTTCCGGACTGGCTACAATTTCTCCGGCCTTATGGTGGAGTTGTTCGTCAACAATGTCTTGAATGGCGGAGCGGCCCTCGGGCGCAGCGCCAACCGGGGCGGCTGCTCGCTCAATACGACGACAGGATATCAGGATCCTGACTGCCCGATCTTCGTGACGTATAATCCGTTCACGACAATTACGCCGCAGCGCCCGCGCGAGTTTGGCCTGCGTCTCACGCAGAGGTTCTAGGATATTTGCGGAGCGTGCCCGCCGGGGCACGCTCCCATTGCCGATTGGGAGGATGGAGTGAAGTACAAAGGATATTGGGCGCTGACCGCCCTCGCGGGTGCGGCGATGGCCCTTCCAGCTATGTTAATGGCATCGGTTCCCGACGAGATCGAACCCCAGCTCCAAGCCATTGGCCGGAAAGTGGATACGATCGCGACCTCTAAAATCTATACTCCGCTCCAGGCCAGGCCGCCCTATGCCGGTGTGCGCGTGGAGCGGGACATCAAATTTGGCCCGCATGAAAAGCAGGGCCTGGACGTATTCACGCCAAGCAAAGCGGGCAAGGCGCCCTTGCCGGTGCTGGTCATGGTCCATGGCGGCGGCTTTGTTGCAGGCGACAAGGTCATCGACGAGACCGGCAAGCAAAGCGCTTTCTATGATAACATCATGCTGTGGGCTGTGAAGAACGGCATGGTCGGCGTGAACATCAACTATCGCCTGGCGCCCGAATTCAAATATCCCGCCGTCCAGCAGGATATCGGCGCAGCAATCGGCTGGGTGCAGCAGAATATCCAGCGTTATGGCGGCGATCCGAACCAGATCGACTTGATGGGGCATTCGGCCGGCGCGGCGCATGTCGCGAGCTATGTCGCTCATCCGGAATTCGGCCCCGGTGGCCAGACCGGCATCAGGCGGGCTGTGTTCAGTTCCGGCTCTTATGAATTTGCGCCGTCAGGCGACAGGCCCCACGCCTATTTCGGCGCGGACAGCGGCGACAAATCATCGATCCCCGGGCTGGTCGCCACCAAGGTCCCCTTCATGGTCATCGTGGCCGAGCGAGACCCGGCGCCGTTCCACCTGCAGGTTGGAAAGCTGCTCGAAAGCGTGTGTGCGACGGGCAACTGCCCGCCATTCCTCATGCTGAAGGACCATGGCCATATGTCCGGCGTTTACAGCATCAATTCCCCCGACCAGTCGCTGAGCGGGCCGATCCTCGCCTTCCTCAAGGGGCGGGCGCCGGCTTCAGCGGGAGCGGGACAATGAAGCTGTCTGTCTATCGCCTGTTTTATCGTGTTCCGTGGGTCCCAGGCTCTGGCCTGTGGAGCACGGGGTTGTCGCAAGGGAGGGCCGCATGAACCGCGTCATTCCAATATCGCTCGTCGTTACTTTGGCCGCATCGGCTATCCTGCCGATGCAACCGGCGCTTTCGCATCATTCCTTCGCCATGTTCGACAGGACCAAGGAAGTCACGCTCGCCGGGACGGTCAAGTCGTTCGAGTGGACCAATCCGCATAGCTGGCTGCAACTCGTCGTCCGCGATGCCCGTGGCGCGACGAAGGAATATAGTATCGAAATGGGAAGCCCGAATACAATGTCGCGCAGCGGTTGGCGCAAGACGAGCTTCAAGGCTGGTGATCGCGTGACCGTCAAGATCAACCCGATGCGCGACGGATCCGCCGGAGGTGCCTTTGTCTCCGCCGTCAATGCGGAAGGAAAGACTCTTCCTCTCCAGTGAGTTACCGTGCAGCCGGTTGCCATAATGCAGCCCATCAGCCCTTGGAACCGAGATGCTTAGCAAGACGAAGATCGCAGCAATTGTTCTCGTGTCGTCGTTGGCGGCACTTCCCGTCCAAGCCCAAATGCCGGATTGGACAGGGGTTTGGACGCTCGTAGGGGGAACGCTCTACGACAGGACGACGGCCGACCCGCCTGATGCTCGCGCCGGTGATCCGGGCGCCAGACAGCATCCGCCTTACAAGCCGGAATGGGAAGAAAAATACAAGCGCAACATCGCCGCGGTTGCTGCGGACCGGTTCCCCGACCCGATCACGATGTGCGGTGTGCCCGTCGGTTTTCCGCGGGTGATGCAGGTGGTCGACGGCTACGAATTCGTCAACACGCCCAAGCAGACGTGGATACTGACGGAGAATGGCCCCAACGTTGTCAGAGTCTATACCGATGGCCGCGAACATCTCTCCGACGATCTGATCTGGCCGACCTATACCGGCGATTCCGTTGGCCATTGGGAAGGTGACACGCTGGTGTTCACTACCATCGGTCTGCGCGGTGAGAATGGTACGATCATCGACCGGACGGGGGCCATCATCAGCGATCAGGCACGTGGCCTCACTCGCCTGCGCAAACGCGAAGACGGGATGATGGAGGCTCAGATCACGATCGAGGACCCGGTCGCGCTGACACGTCCCTGGACCGTCACCAAGACCTATCGGAAGCTGCCAGGCGACGTGCGGATCATGGATTATGCCTGTGCCGAAAATAACCGAAATCCCGTCGATCCGGTGACTGGGAAAACATACACGCTGGGGCCCGACGGCAAGCCGATAGATATGGATGCCCAGAACAAATAGCGGGTAAGGTCCGGCAGAGGCGCGTCCATCTGGTGCGCAGATCGCCTCAATGGGCTCGGTTCCCGCACGACTATCTCCCAGGCGCCGGGCTGGTGATCCAGCCTGGCGCCGTTTTTTCGAGTGAACGGTTCTGATCGGCAGGTCGGTTCCGCCGGGCGTGCGGACGAAGCGGCGATAGCTGGGCCCTGGCCTCATCGAAAATTATGTTCGCAACCATGATAGTGTCGTTCGCCGTTGATGGCGGGGCACTGCTTTTTTCCGATCCTCCCCGGTCCCTCCTCCTGTTGCCGCAGCGCAACGGTTGCGCCCGGTTCGCATCGTTCGGTGAAAAGGGTAAAACAAGTAGATTGCGACCTAATGATCTATTTGATAGTTGCCTAGCTAACGAAAACGACCGTCATCAGGAGAGGGATAGCATGAACACTGCCATTGCCAGCTTGCGGGGCCACGCTTGCATGGGCGCACTTGCCATCGGTTTGCTGGGGATCGCGGCCACCCCGGCACTGGCGCAGCAGCCAGCCGGAGCAGACGAAGCCACCGCCGCCAATCAGGATGATGCGACCCGCCGCGGGAGCGAAGAGGCGATCATCGTTACCGGCTCGCGCATTGTCTCGGGTTTCGACCGGCCGACGCCGGTGTCCGTCATGGGCGCCGACCGCCTCGCGGAGCGCGGCGCGACCAATCTGGGCGATGCCCTCAACGAATTGCCTTCCTTCCGCGCCACCAACACGCCGGCTTCCTCCGGTCTTGGCGCTACGGCGGGCAACTATATCGGCGGCCGCATCCTCGACCTGCGCGGCCTCGGCGCCGTGCGCACGCTGACGCTGGTCGACGGGAAGCGTTTCGTGCCGTCGACCACGCAGGCGACGGTCGACACCAACATGATTCCGTCGATCCTGCTGTCGCGCGCGGAAGTGGTGACGGGCGGCGCCTCCGCCGTTTATGGCTCGGATGCCGTTTCGGGTGTGGTCAATCTGCTGCTCGACAAGAAATTCACCGGCTACAAGGTCAACGGCCAGATCGGATTCTCCGAATATGGCGATAATTTCACCCGCCAGTTCGGTGCGGCTGCCGGCTGGCAGTTCGGATCGAACTTCCACCTGATGATCGGCGGCGAATATGAAAAGGCCGATGGCGTGGAAGCCTGCCCTGAGCGCGACTGGTGCGCCCATGGCCTCATCAACATCAGCCGCAACCCGGGTGTGACCAGCCTGCCCGCCAATAACATGCTGTTCAACGTCTATCCTTGGACGGCACCTTACAACGGCATTACCACGCCGCCGTCGACTGCTTACGCGGGTAAGCTCGTGCCGACGCTGCGGCCGATCGACGGGATCGCCTTCAAGCCGGACGGCACGCCCTATCGCGCGACGCAGGGTACGCTTGCCAACAGCCTGTTCCAGCAGGGCGGCACCAATGACGGACCGGGCGAGAACATCTATTTCGATTTCCCGATCGTCTCGCCGACCGAGCGCTGGAACGCCATGGGCTTTGCGACCTGGGAAGCGACGCCGGCTCTCACTCTCGAATTGGGCGTCAATTACGGCCATAGCGAGGGCCGCCACCGTGCCGTCGCCTATCGTAATACCGCAATCACCATCAGGGACGACAACCCCTTCATCCCCACCTCGGCGGATCCCAGCCTCGATATCCGCACGCTGCTGGCGCAGAGCGGCCTCGACCGCTTCACGCTCGGCAAGGGTTTCAGGGATATCGGCGCGGCCGATCTGATCGTGAAGAACGACATGTATCGGATCGTCGCTTCGGCCGACTATGATCTCGGCGGGGGCTGGAAGGCCGATATCTATTATCAGTATGGCCGCAACAAGTTCCGCAGCGACATGATCGGCGGCACCATCACCTCCCGCATCGTGAAGGCGCTGGACGCGACGACGAGCGGCGGCGTGCCGGTCTGCCGGGTCAATGCCGACGCGACCGCAACGAATGACGACCCGGCCTGCGTTCCGCTCAACCCGTTCGGTTCGGGTCAGGGCGCGACCTTCGATGCTGCCAAGGCCTATATCAAGGCCGATGGCTTCCAGACCAACAACACGACCGAGCATGTTGTGGCAGCCAACGTCACCGGGTCGCTCATAGATCTGCCGGCGGGCAAGCTCGGCATCGCGGTCGGCGGCGAATATCGCAGCGATTCGGTCAACGGTGATGCCGACGCCCTGTCGCGCGCCAACGCTTTCTTCATGGGCAACGGTGCCGCCATCTCGGGCAAGATCGACGTGGCCGAGGTTTATGGTGAGACGGAGGTGCCTATCCTGCGCGGCATGACCGGCTTTGAAGAACTGAGCTTCAACGGTGCGATCCGCCGCACGCATTACAAACGCTCCAGTGCGCTGTTCCCGAGCAGCACCGTCGACGTGACGACTTGGAAAGTCGGTGGTGTCTGGGCGCCGATCGACGCCATCCGGTTCCGCGTCACCCGGTCGCGTGACATTCGCGCGCCTAACGTCGCCGAACTGTTCGGTCCGGTCACGGCCGGATCGGGGATCCTCAACAACCCCTTCAACGAGGGGGAGCAAGCGGTGGTGTCGCTCACCCTCGGGTCCAATCCCGGTCTGCGCCCGGAGAAAGCCGATACCTTCACGGCTGGCGTGGTGTTGCAGCCCACCGGCGGTTTCCTCGGTCGGTTCCGCTTGTCGGCCGACTATTACAACATCGATATCGACGATGCGATCGGCACGCTCGGCCAGCAGAATATCGCGACGCGCTGCTCGCAGGGCGATGTGCTGAGCTGCTCGCTGATCACGTTTGGCGATATCCCCAACAGCACCAACAAGAACATTCTCAACGTCACCGACGTTGTTCAAAATGTGAACCAGCTCATCGCGAAGGGGATCGATATCGAGCTGAGCTATCGTCAGCCCATCGGGGCCGACAATATGCTGAACCTCTCCGTGATGGCGAGCAATGTGCGTGATCTTATCACGGTTGACGCGGTCGGCCCGGTGGAGCGCGCGGGGCAGACCGGCCTGCGGGGCGGTACGCCTCCGGGCATTCCGGACTGGACGGTCGATGCCAATGCCAGCCTGACCCTGGGTGAATTGTTCGCTTTCTCCACTCATGTTCGCTGGATCAACAAGGGCTTCTACAACTCTGCCTTCGTGGGCGCGGAGCAGTCCGGCTACGTCATCACGGCGGCGAACAGCTCCAGCACGAATGCCGTGCCCGGCCGCACCTATGTCGACCTGCTCGCTACGGTGAAGGTGCCGGTGGGCGGGGGTAACCGGATGGCCGTTTATTTCGGTGTCGACAATCTGTTCGACAAGGATCCGCCACCTTTCCCCGGCGCCAACGGCAGCGGCAACAACGTGCTGTTCAACCCGGTGGGGCGGATGTTCAAGGCCGGTATTCGCGCCGTGTTCTAGGGTTTCCCCAAGCTGTGCCGGGCCGTGCGGTCCGGCACTTTTCCCTCGTTCGCGCGCCATGCGCCGGAAGATTGCCGATGGTTCTTTGTTCCTCTCCCCTCCCGATCCGTGCGTTGGCCGGAGAGGGGAGAGGACTCGCCGCTTTTCGCCGCCGGGCTAGTCAACGGGTGGCTGGAGCGTGCTATGGCCATGGCGGTGCGGCGCGCAGGTCCGCGCGTTCGGCAGGCATCTGGGGAGAAAGATCGTTGGCGGAAAAAGGGTCCATGCGGACGCGGTATAAGAGGGCGCCCAAGGCAGCACTCGATGGGCCGCAGCCCAAAGCGGCGTCTCCCGGTGCGGGGCGAGACGCGTCCGGTCAGCATTTCGGCGGTTTCTCGATCGACCGGGCGGCGCAGCATCTCAGCACCTTCTATGGCGACAGCAAGCCGGATGCGCGCGACGAAACCTATTTCCGCATCACCCGCTCGCTGGTGGTGGCGACCCGCCGCTGGCGCAAGCTTGCCAATGACCGGGTACGCAGCGTCAACCAGAACATGGCGCGGTGGGAGACGCTCTATCTGCTCGCCTGTGCCGACGAGGAGCTGCACCAGGGCGAGCTGGCGCGTCTTGTGGGCGTCAAGGGGCCGAGTATGGTCCACATGCTCGACTCGTTGGCGCGCGACGGGTTGATCGAGCGCCACCAGAGCGGTGTCGACCGCCGCGTCACCCATAACCGGATCACGCCCCGCGGGCGGGAGGTGACGCGCGATATCATGGCGATCACCAACGAGCTGCGTGCCGATCTGCTGCGCGATATCGACCCGGCCAAGCTGGCCGTGACGCTGGAGGTGCTGGAGAGCATCCACGCCCGGCTCGATGAGCTTTGTTGAGGGCCGGGCCGGTCATATTATATCTTAAAAGAAAACGAGGTGAGCCATGGTTGAACTGACGGATGCGGAACGGGCGATGCTCGACGGCGATGCCGGCGCGGCGACGCAGAAGGCCATGGAACTGCTCGTGCGCTACGCCGAGGCGCTGGGAGCCGAGCGCTTTGTCGAGACCAATAACGTCGCTGGCGTGCCGGGATCGGCCCCGCCCTGGGTCAAGCAATATTATGCGCAGGACGGCGGCGATTATCGCGCCGTCTTCTCGCGTTTCGACCTCGACTCGGACGAGGTGGTGGACGTGCCGCGCATGAATGCCTTCAGTTGCCATTTGCAGGGCGGCATGGACCCGAGCCTGTGGCGCGAGCAGGGCATGAGCGAGGATGCGTTCGCCAACTTCCAGTCCGATGAGAGCGACGTGGCCGCGCACGGCATCCAGATCCTCAAGACATGCACGCCCTATCTGGCCGGCAATGTGCCCGTGATGGGCGAACATTGCGCATGGATGGAATCGAGCGCGGTGGTGTTCGCCAATTCCGTGATCGGCGCGCGCACCAATTGCGAGGGGCGTGAATCGACCAGCGCGGCGATGCTGGCCAAGCGCATCCCGGACTGGGGATTCCATACCGACGATTTCCGCAGGGGACACCATAGCGTCGATGTGCAGGTGCCGGTCGACAGCATCTTCGAGTGGGGCATGCTCGGCTATTTCGTGGGCGATGCGGTGCAGGATACCATCCCCGTCATCACGGGCTCGGTGAGCGATGCCAGCCTCATTCGCCACAAGCATTTCGGCGCGGCGGCGGCCTCCTCCGGCGGCGTGGAAATGTATCACATGGTCGGCATCACGCCCGAAGCGCCCAGCGTGGAAGCGGCTTTCGGCGGGGCGGCACGCGGCGAGCGCTTCGTCTATGATGCCTCCGCCCGCAAACGCATCTACGAGTCACTGAACAGCGTGGGCACCAGCGATGATGTCGATTACGTCATGCTCGGCTGCCCGCATTATTCGATCGAGCAGATCGCCCAGGCGGCGGCGCTGATCGAGGGCCGCAAGGTACATACGAACAGCGCGCTGTGGGTTTTCACCAGCCGCGCGGTCAAGGCGACGGCGGACGCCAACGGCTATACGAAAATCCTGCGCGACGCGGGCGCTTACCTCATGACCGACACCTGCTCGGCGATCAGCCAGGCGGTGCCGGAAGGCACGAAGGTGGCGGCGCTCGATAGCGCCAAGCAGGTGCATTATCTGCCGGCGATGATGAAGATCGAAGGCTGGTACGGCACCACCGCCGAATGCATCGACGCCGCCTGCACCGGCAAATGGAGAGGAAAACTGTCATGAGCGAGGTGATGGACAAACCGCGCGCCGTCATCCGGGGCCGCAAGGTCGTCGGCGGGGTCGCCGAGGGTGAGGCGCTGGTCACGCGCGAGACGATCTCCGGCTGGGGCGGTGTTCATGCCATGACCGGCACGATCATCGAGAGCCGGCATGAGTTGAAGGACCAGAGCTTCGCCGGCAAGATATTGGTGTTCCCCGGTGCGAAGGGCTCGTCCGGCTGGTCGGCGACGTTCCACCTGACCCGTCTGGCCGGGACCGCACCGAAGGCGATGATCTTCAACATCATGACGACCAAGGCGGCGCTCGGCGCGGTGGTGATGCGCATCCCGACGATCACCGATTGCGATCAGGACCCTCTGGACGTGATCCGCACCGGCGACTGGGTGCGGGTCGATGGCGATGAGGGGACGATCACCGTCTGGTCCGCGAAACCGGACTGAGAAACCGCCCAACCCAAGCAGGTGGAGCGCGTGGAGGCCGCACAGGTTTTCGCGCGCTTGCGCACCCGTTCTCCAGCGACTCGGGCTCGCATTCGCCGGCGAGCCGTGTGACGGTCGTGTCCGTCAGCTAGGGACCTCCGCGCTGCGGCATTGCTGCCCCGCGGATCATGGCTATAGTGGCGCTCTTTGGGCGATGCGGACCATCATATGGACGACGAGGCGGGCGGATCGCCGCGATGCGGATCCCGGCGGGCTTGCGCGGCCGGCTGGGGATGGGAGCGGCGGGCATGAGCGGTTCGCGCCGGCCTGTCGCGCTGCGTCCGGGGGCGCTGCGGGCGTTGTTGCGCCAGCCCGATCTGCCGCCGGACCTGGTCGCCAAGATCAGCGAGCGGGCAGGCGATCTGGCACGCGCGGAGCAAGAGCGCGCCGCTGAGACAGCGCGGGCGGTCGCCTGGGAAGCGGTGCTGCGGCGTTTGCCTGTTGTGCTGTTGAGCTTGCTGGCGCTCGCAGTCGCGGTCGGCGTCGCTTATCTGCTGTCGCCTGTCCCGCCCGAAGCGGTGCCCGAACCGTCGACCATCGCGGGTGAGCCGGAGGATGGACAGCCCGTTGCACCCGCTCCCGCGCCGCTACCGGCGTCTGTGCAAGGCGAGCAGCCCGCGGCTACTGCTGAGCCGGCGAGCCCGCCCTCCGCCCGCCCGGCAGAAGGGGCGACCTCTCCCCTTCCGGTTACGGCTGTCCGGGCTAAAGCGGCACCCGCACGTCCCAGTGCGACGCATCCCGCTGGCACCGATGGGGCGCGCGAGATCAACGTGTCGCCGAGTCGGCCAGTTCCATCGGAGGGGGAGGGCGCGCAACCGAGTCGATCAGCGCCGGCGTCATCGCCGCCGACCGTTTCCGCGCAACCGGGCAGTAGCCAACCCGCCGGACGGAGCGAAACTGCGCCTGCTACGCCCGTGAATGTGCCGACGACTGTTCCGCTGGTCGTGGTGCCGCCGCAGCCGTGACGGGTCATGGCGGGGGATGCGAGCGAATAGCAGATCAGCCACACGTGCTCGGCCCATATGTGCTCGGCAATGTCGGCCCGGACGGCGAGCGCGGCCACGCCGGCCGCGCTCTCATACTATTTCGCGGCGACCTGATGGATATAGGCGGCGAGCTCGGTGATTTCCTCCTCGCTGAGCTGGCCGCCGAAGGCTGGCATCGGACCCTGGCCGTTGGTCACGCGGTCGACGATGAACGCCTCGGTCAGATGGGGATTGCCGTCAAGAGCGGGGCCGACATGGCCGGAGGCGTCCGCATCCTTGAGGGCGTGGCAGGTGCCACACGACCAGTTGTTGAACAATTCCCGCCCCTTGGCGATTGCGTCCGCGCTTGCGCCTTCGGGGCCGGCCGGAGCCGCCGCCTGCGCTTCCGGACCCGCCGGTGCGACATCGCCGGTCGCCGCGCCTGCCATATGCGGCGCCATCGCTGCCAGCGCGAGAGCCGCGCTTGCGCCCGTGAACCCCAGTTTCACCCACTTCGTTCTTCCAGTTGCCGGCACCACGGCTTCTCCTTTTCAACGTCCTTCGGGCTGCGTTAGGATCGCGCCATCCCGGCGTCTATGCGCTGCCAGATTGCCAGTGCGTGAACCGATGACCCGCGTCGACCGGCCGTCCCGAATGGGCGGCAACCCGGTCTCACCGCCACAAGCGGCGACACAGCCTTTTAACGGACAAAGTCAATGGCGAGTGCAGTGGGCTGTTGTCAAGTTGACAAAATCTAGTCTAATCTTCCAGTGCCGAACAGCAGCGTCGCGACGGGCCGACAGAGCAAACAGGCTGATTGACTGGGATTAGGGGACTGGAAGTGCATAATCTGTCGGAACCGCATTCGGCTCGCCGCCGGGCTTTTGGTGGTGCGTTCAAGCTGGGCGTCGCGAGTCTGGGGCTGATGGTCGCGGCTTGCGCGCAGCAGCCGGCACCGCGCACGGCGGCGTCCGCTGCGCCCGCCTCCCCCAACTGGGAGGGCTATCTCGGCGATAATTCGGCGCAATATTCGCCGCTGGATCAGGTCAATCAGTCGAACGTCACCCAGCTTCAGGTCGCGTGGACCTTTCAGGCCGGGGGGACGCAGCCGCCGCGCTTCAACCCCGTCGTCGTCAACGGTGTCATGTATGTGGTGGCGCAGGACAATGTAATCGTCGCGCTGGATGCCGCGACGGGCAAGGAGTTGTGGCGCCACGCCAACGAAGGACGGATCGGCGCGCGCGGCATGAACTACTGGCAAAGCGCGGACGGGCACGATCGCCGGCTGCTCTATCTCAATGATGGCATGCTCCGCGCCATCTCGGCGGAAACCGGCGAGGCGATTACGTCGTTCGGGCAGGACGGCAAGGTCGACCTGCGCGCGGGCCTGGATGTGGCCGACGTCAGTAAGGTGCGGCCGCTTCAAACCGACAATCCGGGGCGGATCTTCGAGAATCTCATCATCATGTCGCTGCCCGCCGGCGCTTATGATTATGCCTCCGCGCCCGCCGATATCCACGCTTATGACGTACGCACCGGCAAGCTGGTGTGGAAGTTCCATACCGTGCCGCAGAAGGGCGAATTCGGCTACGATACATGGCCGGCCAAGGATCATGAGAAGTTCGGCGGCGTCCATAACTGGTCGGAAGCGACCATCGACAAGGAAGCCGGCGTCATCTTCATCCCAACCGGCACGGCGCGCTACGATTTCTACGGTGGCAACCGGGAGGGCGACAATCTGTTCGCCAACAGCATCCTCGCGCTGGACGCGCGCACCGGCAAGCGGCTGTGGCATTACCAGACCGTCCATCACGACCTTTGGGACTATGACCTGCCCACGGCACCCAAGCTGCTGACGATCAGGCATGAGGGCAAGGACGTGCCGATCATCGTCCAGCCAAGCAAGCAGGGCTATCTGTTCGTGCTCGACAGGCGCAACGGCAAGCCGATCTGGCCGATCGAGGAGAAGCCGGTGCCGGCGTCCGACGTACCGGGCGAAAAAGCCTCGCCGACGCAGCCGGTGCCGACCTGGCCGCTGCCCTTCGCGCGGCAGAGCTTCACCGAGGCGGACATCAACCCCTACATCCCCGAGAAGGATCAGGAGAAGGTCCGCCAGCAACTGCGCACCATGCGCAATGACGGTATCTTCACGCCGCCGAGCGTGCGCGGCTCCATCTCCATGCCGGGCCATAATGGCGGCTCCAACTGGGGGATGGCGGCGGCCGACCCGCAGGCCAAGCGCGTGTTCGTGATCGCTCGCAACCTGCCGGTCATCATCAAGCTCAACGAGGACAAGCGCCCGCAGGCGATCGCCAACATGCCCAATGGCGGCGGGGACGTGATCCCCTACCAGTCGCCGGTGGATTTCATGATCCAGAGCAACGGCTTTTCGGCGATCAGCCCGCCCTGGTCGACGATCACCGCCTATGACATGACCGATGGCAAGATCATCTGGCAGCTCCCCAATGGCGAAGTGAAGCCGCTGGCGGACAAGGGGATCGCCGGCACGGGCAGTCATATCGGGCGCGGTGCGCCGGTGGCGACGGCGGGCGGGCTGCTGTTCAACGCCACCTCGACCGACCGCAAGTTCCGCGCGCGGGATTCGGCGACCGGCAAGATCCTCTGGGAATATGATCTGCCTGCCGCATCCGAAGGCGTGCCGGCCATCTATGAGGTGGGTGGCCGCCAGTTCATCGCCATTCCGGTCGGCGGCCTGGGTCTTTGGGCGCCCAAACTCGACCTGCCGGAGCCGGGCCCCAATCAATATATCGCCTTTGCGCTGCCTGCCGGCGCGACCGTGGAGGGAGCCCACTGAACCGCCACAGGCTGACGGACACGGCAAGAAGGGATAAGATCGCTTCGACCGGAACCGTCACGAAAGTTGAAGTGCAGATTCGTAATCGTATCATGTCATCGCGCGCACGAGGTGCCGCACAGAAGGAGGGGAATTCATGACCGCCCGCAGTTTCAAACATCGCGCGACACGGGCGCTGGCCCTGGCGGCCGCCACGTCGCTTGCCGGCCTGGGCCTGGCCGGCGCACCGGCTTTCGCGCAGGCGCAGGCGCCCGCTCCGGCCGCTGCTCAGCCCGATCTCACGCATCTCCCGCCGCTGCCCAACTATCAGCCGAAGAAAACGGCCTGGGGCGACCCGGACCTGCGCGGCGGCTGGCCGATCGATTCGCTCGGCGGCCTGCCGATGCAGCGCACCGTGGAGCAGGGCAACCGCGTCTTCCTGACGCCGGAGGAATATGAGAAGCGCGAAGCCGCCATGGAGCGCTCGCGCGAGGCGGCTGACAAGGAGACCAAGTCCAACAAGCTCGGCATGGGCAACTGGGTGGAGATGACCGGCGCCGGCCGCCGGACCTCGCTGCTCATTGATCCGCAGAACGGCCGCCTACCGGAGTTGACTGCTGCGGGTAAGGCCGCCAATGCCGCTGGCCGTTCGAGCTGGGTGCGGGGCCAGACCTTCGATTGGGTGACGGATTTCGATAGCTGGGATCGCTGCATTTCGCGTGGCTTCCCGGCCTCGATGATGCCGTTCCGCTACAATAACGGCATCCGCATCTTCCAGGCACCGGGCGTGGTCGTCGTCGCGCTCGAAATGCTCGGCACACGTGTCATCTATACCGATGGCCGTCCGGCTCCCGCTAGCAATGTTACGGCGTGGATGGGCGAGAGTCGCGGCCACTGGGAAGGTAATACGCTGGTGGTCGACACGACCAACCTCAAAAGCGACATGGCACCGATCAACATGGCGACGATCGGCGGCCTGCCGAACAACACCCTGCCGACGGGCAAGGACGCCAAGGTGCACGAGCGCTTCACGCTCGCGGATGCCGACACGCTGGTCTATGAAATGACCTATACCGACCCGCAATATTGGACGGCGCCGTGGACCATCCGCATGGATATCCCGCGGAACGACGGTTACGAATTCTACGAATATGCCTGTCATGAAGGCAATGTGCAGATTCGCAACTACATCAACTCGTCGCGCGCCGAGCGGGCTGCGGAGGCTCAGAAAACCGCCGCAGTCGCGGCCAAGCCGGCCGAGTCCGCAAAGAAGCAGTGACCGTCTGAAGGTGTCCTCCGGTCGCCTTCATCCTGTTCTGGCGGCCGCGCTTCTTGGCGCGGCCGCCTGCACGGCATCCGGACCGGCTGTGGCGCAAGAGTTGGGTGCTGCTTCCAGTCGGCAGACGGACCTTACGGTGCTTCCGCCGGTGCCCAAGACCTACAGGCCGGGCAGAACCGCATGGGGCGAGCCCGATTTTCGTGGTACGTGGCCGCTCGACCATCTCAATTTCACGCCTTTCCAGCGACCGCCCGAGCAGGGTAATCGCGTCTTCCTGACCGATGCGGACTATGCCGCACGGGTGAAGCAGCTCGGTGCCACCGCCGAACGCTACCGGCAGGAGGAGAAGGCCGGCAAGATGGGCATGGGCCATTGGGTTGAGCCCGGCGCACCCAACAGGCGCACATCCTTCCTCGTCGATCCCGTCAACGGCCGGCTTCCGGACAAGACGGAAGAGGGCAAGCGCCGCTCCGCGCTGATGCGCTCCAGTTACCGGCCGGGGCAGACGTTCGATTCCCCCGCCGATTTCGATAGCTGGGATCGTTGCATTACGCGCGGCATGCCGGCCTCGATGTTCCCGTTCAATTATAATAGCGGCATCCGCATCTTCCAGGCGCCGGGGCTGGTCGTCCTCCAGCTTGAAATGGTGCACGAGGTGCGCGTCATCCCCACCGATGGCCGCGCGGCACCGCCCACCCAGATCCGCAACTGGCTGGGCGTGAGCCGGGGGCATTGGGAGGACGCCAATACGCTGGTGGTGGAAACCACCAACCTCAAGACCGGCCCATCCGCCACCAATGTCGGCACCTGGGGCTCTCCGCCGATGAACGACACGCCGGTGAGCGATCAGGCCCGGATCGTCGAGCGCTTCACCATGACCGGTGAAAACTCTATAGTTTATGAAATAAACTATTCCGATCCGATCATATTCACTCTACCCTGGTCGGCGCGCGTCGACTGGCAGCGGGACGAGACTTACGAGATCTTCGAGTATGCGTGCCATGAGGGCAACGTGCAGATCCGTAACTACATCACCTCGTCCCGAGCCCAGCGCGCGGTTGCAGGGGAGGTTAGTGAATGACTGCTCGTTCCGTTCCGTATCGCGCTGGTCTCAAGATCGCCATGTTGGCCACAGGCGCATGGCTCATGGGCGCAATACCGCTTGCCGCGCAGGAGCCGGGCGCGGATCTCACCGTGGTTCCGCCCGTGCCCAAGACCTACAAGCCCAAGGCCACCCCTTGGGGGGAGCCCGATCTGCGCGGCACCTGGCCGATCGACCACCTCAACGGCACGCCGATGCAGCGCGACCCCGCGCAAGGCAACCGCATGTTCCTGACCGACGAGGAATTTGCGGCGCGGACGCAGCGGGTCGATACGTTGGCAGCGCGCTACGACAAGGAGGAATCCGGCGACAAGCTCGGCCAGGGCCACTGGGTGGAGATGGGCAAGCCGAGCCGGCGCACATCGCTGCTCATCAGCCCGGCGGACGGCCGCCTGCCGGCGATGACCGAGGAAGGCAAGCGCCGCTCGGCGCTGATGCGGTCGAGCTGGCGCAAGGGCCAGACCTTCGACTGGACCACGGATTTCGATAGTTGGGACCGCTGCATCACGCGCGGCATCCCCGCCTCCATGCTGCCGATGCAGTATAATAACGGTATCCGTATCTTCCAGACGCCCGGGCAGGTGGTCATCAGCCTGGAGATGGTTCACGAGAGCCGGATCATTCCCACCGACGGCCGCGGCATGGAGCCTACATCGCTCCAGAACTGGCTGGGACGCAGCTACGGCCATTGGGAGGACGGCAATACGCTGGTGGTGACGACCACCAACCTCAAGGTCGGCCCATCCGCGACCAGCATCGTCACCACCGGCTCACCACCGGAGAACGACACGCCGATCAGCGATCAGGCCCGCGTCGTCGAGCGCTTCACCATGACCGGACCGGACACCATCGTCTATGAGATGACCTATACCGATCCGGTCGTGTTCACCGCGCCCTGGACGGTGCGGCTCGATTGGCAGCGCAACGATGGCTACGAGTTCTTCGAATATGCCTGCCATGAAGGCAATGTTCAGATCCGAAACTACATCACGTCATCCCGAGCACTTCGGGGTCAGAAGGAAGAGGGGACTCCATGAAAGGTCATAAGGTGACGCTCCGTCTCGCCGCGGCAACGGCGATGCTGGCTGCTGCGTCGGCGGCGCATGCGGATTTGAACAAGCCGGTGAAGACCAACGCTGGCCTGGTTTCCGGCACGCCTGGCAAGGTGGAAGGTGTCACCGCCTTCAAGGGGATTCCGTTCGCGGCAGCGCCGGTAGGCGAGCGCCGCTGGAAGGCGCCGGCGGCGGTGACGCCGTGGAAGGGTGTCCGCACCGCCGACAAATATGGCAAGGTGTGCATCCAGCCGCCGGGCAACGGCCGCGTCAATCCGGCGACCGATATGCCGGATTCGCCGGGCATGTCCGAGGATTGCCTGTCGCTCAACCTGTGGACCCCGGCCAAGGCGGCCGGTGAGAAGCGCCCGGTCATGGTGTGGATCTATGGCGGCGCCTATGGCGAGGGCGGCGGCAACGCGCCGTTTAGCGAAGGCGATCAGCTCGCCAAGAAGGGCGTGGTGCTGGTCACGTTCAACTATCGCGTCGGCTCGCTGGGCTTCATGGCACACCCGGAGCTGAGCAAGGAATCGGGCAAGAACGCCTCGGGCAACTA
The DNA here is from genome assembly GCA_001899715.1 of Sphingobium sp. 66-54. Lineage (GTDB taxonomy): Bacteria > Pseudomonadota > Alphaproteobacteria > Sphingomonadales > Sphingomonadaceae > Sphingobium. The sequence goes on along the minus strand of MKWI01000014.1, from coordinate 166,747 downwards.
TGCGCTGATGGATACCATCGCCGCGCTCAAGTGGATCAAGGCCAATATCGCGGCGTTCGGCGGCGACCCCGATAATGTGACCGTATTCGGCGAATCCGCCGGCGCCTGCATGGCGGCCGCGCTGGTCGGTTCGCCCGAGGCCAAGGGATTGATCCGCCGCGCCATCTCCGAGAGCGGGGCGTGGATGGGGCTCGGCATCACCAACATGATGACGCGCGAAGCGGCCGAGAAGCAGGCCGTGGCCGCCGCCGACAAGATCGGGGCCAAGACGCTGGCGGAGTTGCGCGCGCTGCCGGCGCAGGACGCCTATGACAAGCTGCCGCGCACCGGCATGATCGTGGACGGCTGGGTGATCCCCGAGGACCTCACGATCACCTTCGCCAAGGGGCGGCAGAACGCGGTCGACATTCTGGTCGGCTCCAATGCGGAGGAAGGATCGTTCGCTGCCGGCATGGGTCCGCCGATGACCGCCGCCTCGTGGCGTGAAGGTGCCGAAAAGCGCTGGGGCAGCCTGGCGGAAGCCGGCATGGCCGCCTATCCGGCGACCGACGAGGACGCCAAGCAGGTCGCCTCCGCTCCCTTCTCGGATGCGATGGGCTGGCACATGCGCCTCTATGCCGACGAGCAGGTGAAGATCGGCAAGAACGCATGGCACTATTTTTTCAAGCACCGGCCGCCCTACGATCCGGGCAAGCCCGATCTTGGCGCCGGCCATACCGCCGAGATCCCCTATGTATTCGATAATCTGGCAGCGCCGCGCACCTTCCCCGGCCAAAGCTCCGTCGCGCTGATGGCGGGCAATCCGACAGAGGAAGCCTTCGCCGACCAGATCTCGTCCTATTGGGTGAACTTCGCGCGCACTGGCAATCCCAACGGCCCCGGCCTGCCCGAGTGGCCGATGGTCAAGAATCTCGCGCCGACCGAGGCCATGGTGCTGGACGCGGGTGCGTCCGGGCGCGGGCCGTGGCTGAGCCAGGCCAAGATCGACTTCTATCAGAAGATGTTCGAGCGGGACGTGACCGTCCGTTGATAACCATTTGCGGGCGCGCCTCCGCCGATGACGGGAGGGCGCCCGCAGCGATGGTTGCCGCGTAAAATGAGTTTCCTTGAGTATTGGGTCCGTGGGGGCAGGCAGCAATCAGGCTCTTACTTGTCGGCCATCTTCCTCCACTCATGTCGAGCGCGGTCGAGATATGCTGGCCTAGTATAGGCGTGTCTTGCCTTATGCTCGACATGAGCGGGATCGGCGCTTCAGCCCGATTAGGATAAAGCCCATGTGGCGCCAGTCATATTGAAGAGCCGTTTATCCGAATATCCAACCCCGGCGCTGCCGAAGGGAGGCGGGCCTTCCCTTAAAGCCGAGCGCGACAGAGGTGGCAAAGGGGCGATCGGTCCAAACCGATCGCCCCTTTTCCCAAGCGCGGAGACTCAACCTCCCGAGGGAGGCGCAACGCCGTGTCGCCTATTCGTATATTCCCAACGTGAAGCCGATGGTGCGGCCGAAGAAGATCACCAGCACCCAGAAGAACAGCGACAGCGCGCCGGCGATCTTGGCGCCGGTCGGCATGATCGCCGCGGTATCCCACTCCCTCACGGTGCGCCATGTGATGAGGTGGAACACCGCCATGTTGAGCCCGGCGAGGATGAGCATGGCCATCTTGGCGAGGAAATAGGGGTTGGCCATATAGTTCGTCGCCTTGCTGGCGAACAGCAGCAGGCCGGTGATTGCTGCCAGCACGAAACTGAGCCAGGTCCATGTCAGCGTGTCGCGCGACATGACCGTGACCGGATAGTCGCGCGCGGTGAGGCCGAGCAGGCGCAGGTCCATGACCGCGACCGTGCCGACGACGGTCACGATAGCGATGACGTGCACACTCTCGATGGTGGGGAAGGCCCACGCCGATTCGGCGATATAGATCCCCAGGGAGGAAGCCTGGATGGCCTCCCACAATTGTCCAAGATTCATGATCTTCCCCTCAAACCGGTGCGTAGGCGATCCAGCGCCCGGCAAACATGATGACGCACCACAGCAGGATCAGCCCCACCGCGCCAAGGCGCGCACCCGCGCCGAACCTGAGCGCCGTGCCCGGCTCGACCGTGTAGCGGGAGAGCGCTGCCTGATACCAGAGGCTGAGCAGGATCAGCACGACGATAAGCCCCATCTTGATCCAGAAGATCGGGTTGATGAGTTCGCGGATCGGCTCGCCGATAATCATGCCGATACCGGTGATGACGAGCACCAGCAGCGCCCACCACGTCCATGGCCGGAAGCGCTTGACTGTCTGGGCGAAGGTGCGGCTGTTCCCGGTCAGGCCGAGGATGCGCAGGTTAATCATCAGCACCGAGCCGAACGCGGCTGTCAGCGCGAGAATATGCAGCGTCTGGATGATTGGAATCGCCCAGAAGTGGCTCGCTATGAGCAGGCTGAGCGGATGCTCGGAGATGGAGAGGGCTGTCTCGACCAGTGGCGTCGTGCGCAGCCACTCGGTAAAGGCAAACAAAAGGTCGGAAAATGACATTAGAGCGTGGGTCCCTTGCATGGAGCAAGGCGCGCCCCGGTGCGCGCCCCTCCGTTTTCTCGTTTCTGCAATGGCGGATAAGCGAAGCCGGGCCGGTCATGCCGGCGCGCGCGCATTGCGCCGCCGCAGCGAGGCAGCCAGCCGGGCGACGGATATGCGGCGGCAGACCGAGCGATCGGGCTGCGTATCGCCGCCGTTTCCTGGTTTGCACCGTAATCCATCATCTGCTGAACGATCGCCACAAGCATCAAGGCTTCCCCCCAACGCGGGGGTAGCCGAAGGCGAATGATGTTGTCAAAAACAACTAACGCTTGATTCCGGACATTGTCAAATTTAACGGTTGCAGTAACGGTTGCATTTCGCGCGCTGTCGAAGGGCCCTGGTCTCCTCCGGCGCGGAAGCCGGCCGTTTGGCTTTGGGAGGGTGTTTATGCGTTTTGCCGGCTGCCTTGGACTGGCTGCGATGCTCGCATCCGTGGCGACGGCCGGTGCCGACGCCCGTACGAGCGTGCCCGATGGCGACTGGTGGACGCTCAACCGCGATCTCGCGGCGACTCGCTATTCGCCGCTCGACCAGATCAATCGCTCGAACGTGTCGCAATTGGCCCTGGCCTGGTCTTATCCGCTCAAGACGTTCAACACGGCCGCGCCGTTGGTGGTGGGCGGCACGCTGTATGTGCCGGCCGGCTCGCGCTTCGTCGCGCTCGATGCCGACAGCGGCAAGGAACTGTGGGTGCATGAGGAGCCGCCGGTTGCCGGCGCGCGCGGTCCGACCGGTTTCTCGACTCGCGGCGCAGGCTATTGGCCGGGCGACGCGAGAACGCCGGCGCGAATCCTCGTCATGCTCGGCAACCGCATGGTGGCGCTGGACGCGGCGACTGGCGCCATCGTCAAGAGTTTCGGCAAGAATGGCTATGCCGATGTGGGCGTGGCCTATGGCGGCACACCGACGATATCGGGCAACGTGGCGGTGATCGGCGCGGCGACGCTGGAAAATCCGGTCGGCGATCCGGGCAATCCGCGCGCCTTTGACGTGCGCACGGGCAAGAAGCTCTGGGAGTTCCAGACGGTCCCGCAGGCCGGCCAGAAGTATAACGACACGTGGGGTGACGGCTGGAAGGGCCGCTCGGGCACCAACATGTGGGCCTTCTCGGCACCGATCGACGAAGCGAATGGGCTCGTATTCCTGCCGATCAGCTCGCCTTCACCCAATTATTGGGGCGGCAGCCGTCCGGGCACCAACCTGTTCGGCAACTCGATCGTCGCGGTCGATCTCAAGACTGGCAAGTATCGCTGGCATTTCCAGACCGTCCACCACGATCTGTGGGATTCGGACATGCCGACCGCCGGCACGCTGGTCGACGTGACCATCGACGGCAAGACGCATCCCGCGATCTTCCATGTCGGCAAAACCAGCTACGTGTTCGAACTGGACCGAAAGACCGGCAAGCCGCTGTTCGAGGTGGAAGAGCGGCCGGTGCCCAGGGGTGACGTGCCGGGCGAATATTACCATCCGACCCAGCCTTTCCCGGTCAAGACTCCGCCGCTGAGCCGCGTCGCCATGACCAAGGCCGATATGGTGACGGCTGAGGATACCACGCCCGAGCATGCCGCGGCCTGTCAGGCGATGTGGGACAAGGCCGGCGGTTTCTACAATATGGGGCCGTTCACGCCCTTCCTGTTCCATAAAGATGGCGATCCGCCGCGCTCCACCATCCAGTTCCCCGGCGGCATCGGCGGGGTGAACTGGGGTGGTCCGGCGGCCGATCCCAAGACGGGCATGGTTTATGTGAACGCCCACGACACATCGCTGGTCGGCTGGACGGAGAAAGTGCCTGCGGGTAGCAAATCCTACAGCTTCGATGCGACGGTGCCGGGCGATTATGATCGTGCCAGCGTGGATGGAAAGGGGCCGTTCTTCTCCTTCTCCGCGCCGATCAGCGGACAATATGACGAGAACGGCCGGGGCGTCGGCCCCAGTGCGCCCTGCTATAGGGGGCCATGGGCGCGGCTGACGGCTGTCGACGCCAATAGCGGCGAGGTCAAATGGGCCGTGCCGCTGGGCCTGGTCGAGGGTCTGCCCGAGGGCAAGCAACTCCAGGGCGATACCGGCAGCGCCGGGCCGAGCGTGACTGCCGGCGGGCTGGTGTTCGTCGGCGCCACCAACGACAAGCGTTTCCGTGCATTTGATGCCACAACGGGGCAACAATTGTGGGAAACAACAATCAGTAATAGTGCTAATGCCAACCCGATCAGCTATCGGGGACGCAGTGGGAAGCAGTATGTTGCAATCAACGCGGGCGGCACCCTTGTCGCTTATGCGCTGCCATGATTTCCGGTCTGAACGAGAGGATTTTTCGGGGATGAACATGACTTTCAAACTGATGGCGACAGCCGCGCTGCTCGCGATGGGGGCCACGCCGGCGCTGGCGCAGAAAGCGTCCAAGACACAGAAGCCGGCGGCGGGGCAGCAGACGCTCTCGCGGATCGACGGCAAGCCCAACCTCAACGGCATCTGGCAGACGATGAGCGGCGCCAACTGGAACGTGGAGCCGCACAGCGCGGCGCCGGCTCCCGCCGCGCAGGAGAAGCTCGGTGCCATCGGCGCGATCCCGGCCAGCCCGGGCGTGGTCGAAGGTGGCGGCATCCCCTACAAGCCGGAAGCCGTGAAGCTGCGCGACGAGAACCGCAGCAAGGCGCCGATGTGGGATCCGGAAGCGGCCTGCTATCTGCCGGGCATTCCGCGCGCGACCTATATGGATCATCCGTTCCAGATCGTGCAGGGCGACAAGGATGACCTGCTGTTCGTTTACGAATATGCCTCGGCTAACCGCATCGTCCACATGAAGCCGGTGGAAATCCCGCCGATCGACACCTGGATGGGCACCTCCTTCGGCGAGTGGGAAGGCGATACGCTCAAGGTCGTCACGCTCGGTCTGAGCCCGGGTGACATCAAGGCGCCGGGCGGCGAGTTGTATGCGGGCGTGACCTGGATCGACCGGTCCGGCAACTACATCACCTCGCACGCGACCGTGACCGAGCGGTTCACGCCCGAGGGCCCCAATCTGATCCGCTACGAAGTGACGATCGAGGATCCTGATACGTTCACCAAGCCGTGGAAGATGAGCATGCCCATCTATCGCCACATGGAAGCGAATGCCGAGTTGCAGGATTTCCGCTGCGTGCCCTTCTCGGAAGAGCTTCTCTACGGCGATCTTCGCCAGGGTCAGGGCGCTGCCAAATAAGAATATTCAGGCGGGAGAAACCTGAAGGAATATAGGAACAGCTAAAAGCTACAAGGAGTGACGAAACCGTGCGTATGAAAATCTGGCATGCCGGCGTGGTCGGTGCCCTGCTGGCGTTTGGCGGAACGGGCGCCGTGCTCGCTCACCACTCGTTCGCGGCAGAATTCGACCAGAACAAGCCCATCCGTCTGGAGGGTGAGGTTCAGAAGTTTGAATGGGTGAATCCGCATAGCTGGATTCACATCAAAGTTGTGAACCCGCAGACCAAGAAGACCGAGGTCTGGCGCGTCGAGGGCGGTGCACCCAGTGCCCTGCTGCGTCGTGGCTGGAACCGTAACTCGCTGCCCGCGGGCACCAAGATCGCCGTGCAGGCCTTCCGCGCCCGTGACGGAGACACCCGTGCGAGCGCTGCCGAGATCAGCTTCCCCGACGGCCGCGAACTGTCGCTCGGCAACCCGACCACCGAGGCAGCCGCTGCCGCCGCGGCGCGCGCCAAGCGCAACTAAGATCGGTCGGGACGGGGCCCAAACTAGGGGGCCTCGTTTGAACCGAGGCAAGGATAATGCCGGGATCCCAATGCGGGGTTCCGGCATCGTCGTATCGGAGTGCGGCGTGCGCCCCGATGGGGATTTGGGTGCGATTGGGCTTTTCGAGGCGAATGAGATGCCTTGACGCTCATCAGGGAGAAGTGCGGCACGGATCGAGGGGAGCGATCGCCGGGCAGCATCAAGGTGGGGATAGTGGATCTGGGTGACGCCGGCATGAGGCGTAGCTGGGGGGTCATCCGCATGATGTAGAATCCGTGCTCCTGCTTTCGCAGGAGCCAGTATGGTTCAATCTGGATTGGCTACACTCAAGTTGACGGCGATAATGGGTGCGGACGCCATAAGCCGGGAGAGCTGACAGAGCAGGCAACGACGAGACGGCGCTGTCTCGGATGGGCGCCTTTTGGATAATAGCGGCGCGCGGATTGCATGAGCCGCGCGTCAGCCCCCGTGACCCCTCTGGATGGGCGTGACTTTCCCCGTCGCTTCCCAGGGCCGAAATGCCGGCTTCCGGTTGCGGGACCGGTCTTTCGTGTCGCTGCCGTGCGATCTCCTCTATTGACCCCCGCTTCCGTTTGCCCCAGCGGAGACGCGGCGCGGCCCGACCTGCGCGAAATAGTTGGTTACGCCATCGGGATCGTTGAGCCAGACCGTTATCAGATCGAAGCCACGCAGCTTGTTGAGCGGCGTCTCCACCGCGACGTTGCGGGCCTTGCCCTTAGCGTCGATCATCGGTGCATCGCGCACCACATATTGGATGCCGGCGCTGCCGGTGTCGGCGGGAAGACCCTGCCCGACATGGTAGAGGTAGAGCGTCGTTTCCTTATGGCGATAGGGGTATTTGGTGACACCGAGCAGCTTGTCCTCCACCGGTGGGAGCTCGTCCAGCCCGACGAACTCACGGTAGAAGGCGCGGCTTTTCTCCAGATCCGAGACGTTGATGCCGACGCCGACGCCGTCGTTGCTGTTATCCTTGGCGCCGGGCCGGATGACGAGCTGGATCTGGAAGCCGGAGGGATCGGCGACGAGCGCCGCCCTGGTGCCGTCGCCCTGATCGGTGAATTGGGGCGCCGGGAAGCCGGCATCGGCGAAGCGCTTGGCGACGAGAGCGGCATCCGGATAGGAGAGCACGAAGAAGCGGATACCGGTGGCACCTTTGTAACCGCCGTCCAGATGATATTTGCGGTTGCCCTGCTGCCCCGCCGAGAGCTTGATCTGCCCGCTGCCCACGCCGGTCAGCAGCATCTGCTGCGAAGAGGTGAGCTGGATGGGGTTGAGCGAGCGCAGCGCCAATGCCTGCGTGTAGAATTTGACCATCGCCTCCGTCTGCTCGCGTGGGAAGCGGCGGAAGACGTTCATCGAATCCTGCGCGAACAGGCTGCGGGTCGGGCTCATGAGTTGCTCGTGCGTCAGCGCGCCTGGCTTGTAGGCGAGGTCGCTGCCGCTATCCATCAGCGCGCCTTCCGGAGTGGTAACGGTCTGCGGCTGCGCGCAGGCCGCCGTGGCGAGCAGGCTGCCGGCCATGGCGAACAGAAACTTCTTCATGAGCATCTCTCCCGATCCCGTCCGGCCCGCTTACTTGGGCAGCGCGAAGCTGATCAACATCTCGTTATTGGCCGGCTTGCCATCCGGCCCGCGCTGCGGCGGTCCGAAGCTGTTACCCGCCGCGACGACTGCGACATATTGCCGCCCATCCTTGCCGCGATACGTGACCGGCACGGACATGGCACTATAGTCCAGCTTGGCGCTCCACACTTCCTTGCCGGTCTTGGCGTCGAAGGCGCGGAAGCGGCTATCGTCGGTCGCGCCGATGAATACCAGACCGCCAGCGGTCACGATCGGCCCGCCGAAGGTATTGTTCCGTCCGGTGTTCTGCTTGCCTTCCGGCAGGGCCTCCGAGAGACCTAGGCGCGTGGCCCAGGCGATCTCGCCCGTATTACCGTCCACGGCGATCAGGCGGCCCCACGGCGGGCGGATGCAGGGCATGCTGACGGTGCGGCCGTTCTCGTCCTTGTAGCTCGCCTGGAAGGTCGAATAGGCGCCCGGCCCGCTGAGGCTGGCGCGGTCGTAAAGCTGGGTTGAGCCGGCGGTGCCGCGGCCATAGTCCGCACCGTCCTTACGCTTCTCGACAAAGCCGATGCTGCCGCCCTCGCTCACGTTGATGAAGATGTAGCCGGTCTTGGGATCGGCCGCCGAGCCGCCCCAGTTGGAGCCGCCATTGTTGGGCAGGTTGATCGAGGCTTTCACCGGCCCGCCTTCCTCATGCAGGAAGAAGGGGGTGAAGGCGCCGGCGTTGAAGAAACTGCCGCCATAGCTCTTGAGCAACGCCTGACAGGCGGCGGCGTGCGCCTCGTTGGTGTCGGCCGCCGTCACCACGTCGTCCGGCGTCCAGCTATGGCGCACGAGGTCGGCCGGCTTCATCGGAATGGGCTGGGTCGGCGAATACCATTCGCCCGGCACATCGGCCTTGGCGACGGGCTTCTCGTCCACACCGAACACGGGTTGGCCGGTGTGGCGGTCGAGAATGTACATGAAGCCGGGTTTGCCAGTCTCCGCCAGCGCCTGGACGGTCTTGCCCCCGACCTTGACGTCGACCAGCACCGGCGGCGCGGGCAGATCCGAATCCCACAGGTCATGGTGGATGGTCTGGAAGTGCCATTTATATTTGCCGGTCAGCGCATCGACCGCGACCACCGAGTTGCCGAACAGATTGGCGCCCGGCCGGTCGCCGCCATAATAGTTGGCGGAGGGGCCGCCGACCGGCATGTAGAGCGTGTCGGTCTTGTCATCGACCGTCATATACCAGATCCACACATTGGTGCCGGAGCGGTTCTTCCAGCCATCGTCCAGCCATGTCTCATGGCCGACTTCGCCGGGGCGGGGAACGGTGTGGAACTCCCAAATCTTCTTGCCCGTGCGCGCATCGAAGGCGCGGGTGTCACCGGGAGGGCCGGATTGCATCTCGGCGGTGTTGGCGCCGACAACGAGGACATTCTTGTAAACTGTCGGCGGCGAGCCATAGGGCACGTCCAGCGCGATGCGGCCGTTTTCGCCGAAAGCGGTGTCGAGCTTGCCGGTGCGCGCGTCGACCGCGACGATCGCGTCGCTGATCGAATAGAAGATGCGTGGGCCGTGATCCTTGTCGCCCGGCCAGTAGGAGACCGTGCGGCGCGCGAGACCCTTCTCGATCGGGTGGCGCCAGATCTCCTTGCCGCTGTCCGCCTCCAGCGCGATGACGGCGTTGCCGATCGGCAAATAAAGGACATTGTCAATGACGATCGGGGTCGCGGACGTCACCAGACTGCCGCCGCCCTCGGGCCGCACGCGGAACGACCAGGCCTTGGTCAGCCTGGAGACATTCTTCCTGTTGATCTGGGTGAGCGGCGAGTAGCGCGTGCCAGCGAGATCGCGGGCGTAGCGCGGCCAATCGCCGGGGGCGGGCGTCGCTTCGGATTGGGCATGAGCCATCGGCACCATGAACACGGCGCTCAGCGCCAGCGCAGCCGGAATTCGCACGAACAAACCTCCCCCTCTCTTATGATCGCCGCCGCGAGTGACCGGGGTTTCTGCCGCCGGTTTGCGCGTATCGGAATCGACCCATCATTCTCTATCAATACCGCAATGGTATATTTTATAAACAGTTGCAAGAACCAACATTAATATATCGTTGGATCAGGTGGATAGAGGGCGAGGATAATCGCTTTTCCGCGCAAAATCGCAACAAGAGAATGTTGATAAAAACAACTCTGAAAGGTGCCAGGCTGGCTATGTTGAGAGGGTAGGCCGTGTGGTTGCTTCATGGTGCCGGCTCGATGGGGATCAACGGCGTCACCCAATCGAGCGCGGTATCGGTGAAGACGTGGCGTTCCGGTACGACCCAACTCGTATCGTCGAGAGTGCCGGGCTTGAGAGCCATGCGACCACCATGCTCACGCCGCCGGTGGGCAATGCGCGTGCCGCATCGGGCGCAGAACAGGCAGTCGGTGAAGTGGCCGGCGTCTGTCTGCCGGGGCCATATGGCCGGCGCGCCCGCGATGAAGTGAAGTGTTTCCACCGCGACGCTCGCCGACATGCCGAAGGCGCCGCCGCTCTGTTTGCGGCACTGATTGCAGTGGCAGGCCCAGATGGCGAGCGGTGGGCGGGACAGTTGGTAACGCAGCGCGCCGCATTGGCAGCCGCCATATTGCGGGAAAGACGGTGCGGTCTTGTGCGGCACGGTGGATTCCTCATCATGAAGGGCGTGAATTCCAGCCTCGTCTTGCGATAACGCAACGTCAAGTCCAGCCGATCCGCTGCATCGGCGGTTGCAAGCGGAAAGCCAAAACGATTCGTGGCGGCCATGGCGGTGCCGCTGGCAGAAAGGACTTGACGAAGCGCTCCGTTCTTAGCAGGGGGTTATTGCTAGTCGTTCTCATTAGCATAAATACCTGCGTGTGTTGCTTGCGCGCGGTCTGCCGACCGCCGTGGTCCCCGGCGCAAGGCTGGCAGTTCGGCGCCGAGGAGGAGATGCGCGATGTATGATTTTATCGACCGCCCGGTCACGTCGCTCAACCGGGGCGGCCGTATGCTGGTGTGGGCGATGCGGCACTGGGTGCGGGCAGTCCAGATTGGACGTTGCCCGTGTGGCGATATCCGCCCCGCGTTTGATGGCAAGGCGCTGGGCGCTGCCTTCCCGCATTTCCATGTGATGATGGCGGTGCTCAATCGCCATGCGGTGGAGAAGATGCGCTTCGGTCCCGTCGATTGTGAGCGTGTAAGCGAGCATGAGGCGCTCGTCCTGTCTATGCTCCGCGCAGCATGTGGGCCGGATCTGGCGCAGGCCGAGCGCACCGCATCGCTGATCGTTGCCCGCGCGCAGGTCACACATTTGCTTGTGCCGATGGCGGCGTTGGCGCATGCGCTCGCGGGCGCCAGCCGGCTCCCCGCCGGTCCGATTTTCGACCCCGATTGTGCGAGGTTTTCCAATGAATGATTTGTCCCGCCAAGGCTTCGACTTCGCGCCGACCGGTGCGCTGAGTGTCGAGCGGGTCAACTGGGTGCGTCACTGGAACGAGCACCTGTTCAGCTTCGCGGTGACGCGGCCGGCAAGCTTCCGTTTCCGCTCCGGCGAGTTCGTGATGCTCGGCCTGCCCGCGAATGGACGGCCGCTGCTGCGTGCTTATTCCATCGCCAGCGCCTCCTATGCCGATGAGCTGGAGTTCCTCTCGATCAAGGTACCGGACGGGCCGCTGACCTCTCGTCTGTGCCATATCCAGCCGGGCGACCAGATCTATCTCGGCCGCAAGCCGACCGGTACACTGGTGGCCGATGCGCTGACGCCGGGCAGCCGCCTGTTTCTGCTGTCGACCGGGACCGGGCTGGCGCCGTTCCTCAGCATCGTGCGCGATCCCGATATCTACGATCGCTTCGGACAAATCGTGCTTGCCCATTGCGTGCGTTCCGTGGCTGATCTCGCCTATCGCACCGAACTGGAGAGCCAGCTTGCTGGCGATCCGCTGGTGCAGGATCAGGCGCTGCTCCAGTTCCACTACGTGCCGACGGTCACGCGCGAGCCTTTCCGCACCACAGGGCGCCTCGGCGATTTGATCGAGAGCGGGCGGCTGTTCGACACGTTGGGTGGTCCGGCGCGGCTCGACCCGGCAACCGACCGGGTGATGCTCTGTGGCTCCATGGGGATGATCCGCGACCTCTCCGCGCGACTCGATGCGCTGGGATTCAAGGAAGGGTCCAACGCCAATCCGGGTGCTTATGTGATCGAGCGGGCGTTCGTGGACTGAAGCTGGGCGTGAGCACCGAGCTTCGCGTATCTGGAGGACGCCGGCCGAGAACGCAGTGCCTTGGCGCCGTCAGCGCGAAGCTGGAGAATGTCGCCAATCGTTTAAAGCCGTCAGTGCTCCTGCGGAGGCAAGAGCCCAAAGCCCGGCCGCAGGGCCCTATCGTCCTGGGCTCCAGCCTGCGCAGGGGGACATCGCTTCGGTTGATTTGTGTCCAGCGTCCTCCAGATACGCGAGGCTCGGACCTTCTCCTCGCGATCAGCCTCGCTCGCTGACTCGTCAGTTTCGCGCTTGCGCCGTCGCCACCGGCAGCGAGATAGTGGCTTTCAGCCCGCCACCATCTCGTGGTGCCAAGGTGACGTCCCCGCCATGATCGCGGGCGATGGCGCGGGCGATGGCGAGACCGAGGCCGGCGCCGCCGGTCTCCCGATTACGCGATGGATCCTGCCGGACGAAGGGCGCGAACATACCCTCGATATCCTCCGGCGCCAGTCCAGGACCGCGATCGGCGATGATGATGCGCGCGGCACCATCCACGATCCGCAGGTCCAACTCGGCCTCGCCGCCATATTTGAGCGCATTGTCGAGCAGGTTCTGGATCATCCGCCGTAGCGCGACGCGGTCGCCGGCAACCGGACACACTGCCGGCGGCACCGTTCGCCAGCGCACTGGCCGGCCAACCTGCACCTCATCCTCGATCAGTGCGGAGAGCAGGGCGGAGAGGTCGATGCGTTCGCCCATGCCCTGCCGCAGATTGCCGCGCACGAAATCGAGAGTGGCGCTGATCATCGCCTTCATCTGGTCGATATCGCGCTGGATCGGCTCGCGCAGCCGGTCGTCCGCACCCTCGATGCGGAAGGCGATGCGCGAGAGCGGCGTGCGCAGATCGTGCGCGATGGCGGCGACCATTGCCTGCCGCTCACTCATCTGCTCGGCGATGCGCCCCTGCATGGCGTTGAGCGCGCGGGCCGCGACCCGTAACTCGGCCGGCCCATCCTCGCGGATCATCGGTGCCGAGCTGTCCCGCCCGACCCGGTCGGCGGCATCGGCGAAGGCACGGATCGGCCGCGCCATCCGCCGGGCGAATAGCCAGGCGAGTGGGATGAGCGAGAGCAGCGCCAGGCTGAACGCCACCGCCATGCGGATTTGCCACTGGGCGATGAACGGCCGGTCAGGCACGCGGATCGCACGCCACTGGCCGTCGATCCGCGCGGCGGCGATGGTGCGGTCGAAAAAGAAAGGCTCGCCGCGCCAGCGCACGATGCCGTCGCTGCCACGATTGCGCGAACGCCAGAAACGGCTGATCTGGTCGGTGCGATAATAGAGGCGGACGTCGTTCTTGCCGACGCCGAGCCGGTCCGCAAGCGCGTGCGAGAGCGGGGCGCTGGTGGTCAATCCGCGCGTAAGTGTCGGCGGTTCCTTGAGCACGGTGACAGGCAGATCCCGGTTGCGCACGCGCCAGCGGCTATGGGTTGCGCGCGGCCCGCCGAGCCGCTCGGCGATCTCGCCCAGCGGCACGCCTTCCTCGCGCGGCGGCGGCAGCAGGAAGATGCTCGCGGTCAGCACGAACTGCACGAGGATCATGCCCGCAACCAGCAACCAGAAGCTCTGGCTCAGGATGGAGCGGCCGCCGCGTCGCCAGATCATTGCGGCACCAGCGTGAACATATAGCCCTCGCCCCGGACGGTGCGGATCGGGGCGCGTGGGCCGAGCTTCTTGCGCAGACGACTCAGCGTCACGTCGATTGCGCGGTCGAACATCATCGTATCGCTACCCTTGGCGAGATCCATGAGCTGGTCGCGAGTAAGCACCATCTGCGGCCGGTCGAGAAAAGCACCGAGCAGGCGGAATTCGGTGTCGGTGAGCGCCGTGACCTCAATGCCGGGCCCGGCAATGGTGCGCTCGACCAGATCGAGCGTCCATTCGCCGAAACGGCGGACGGGATGGCCGGGGTTATCCTGCCCCCGGCGCAGCACCGCCCGGATGCGGGCGAGCAGTTCGCGCGGGTTGCACGGCTTGGCGAGATAATCGTCGGCGCCGACCTCAAGGCCGATGATCCGGTCCGAATCCGCGCCCATGGCGGAGAGCATGATGATCGGCGGGCGGCGCGTGCCGCCGCGCATGCGGCGCAGCACGGAGAGGCCGTCCTCGCCCGGCATCATCAGGTCGAGCACGATCAGGTCAACATCCCCGGTGGCGAGGGCGGCATCCATCTCGCGCGCGTTGCCGGCGCCGATAGCGCGCAGGCCATGTGTGTTGAGGAAGTCGACGACAAGCTCGCGCAACTCCCGGTCGTCATCGACGACGAGGACGTGCGGCGAGTCCGGCTGCCCGGTCATTCGTGCCTCAGTGCCTCGATCGGGTTGAGCGAGGCCGCGCGTCGTGCCGGGAAGAAGCCGAAGATGATGCCGATTGCCGCCGCGAAAGCGAACGCCAGCAGGTTGATCTTCACGTCGAACACGAACGGGATATGCATGGCTGAAGAAATACCGATGGTCAGCGCCAGTGCAAGGAACAGGCCGATGATGCCGCCCAGGCAGGAGAGGGTGACGGCCTCGACCAGAAACTGCATCAGCACCTCGCGCTGCACCGCGCCGATGGCGAGGCGGATGCCGATCTCGCGGGTGCGCTCGGTGACGGAGACCAGCATGATGTTCATGATGCCGATGCCGCCGACCACCAGGCTGACCGCGGCGACGGCGGCAAGCAGCGCCGTCATCGTCTGGGTAGCGGAGGAGAGCGTGTCGGAAATCTGCTTGGCGTCGAAAATATTGAAATCATTCTCGGTGTTGCCGGTGAGATGGCGGCGCTCGCGCAGCAGCGAGGTAATCGAGGCGCTGACAGCGCTGGTATCGAAGCGCGGATCGACTGCGACCTGGAAGGCGCGGATATCGCGATTGCCGGTGAGGCGGCGCATCACCGCCTTGATCGGCATCACGACCTGATCGTCCTGATCGGCGCCGGGGCCGGCCTGGCCGCGCTTCTCCAGCACGCCGATGACCTGGCAACTGATGTCGTTGAGGCGCAGGCTGGCGCCCACCGGATCGACATCGCGGAACAGGCTGGTGCGGATAGTGTCGCCGATGACGCAGACCGACTTGCCGGCCTGTTCCTCCGGCTCGCTGAAGGTGCGGCCTTCGGACAGCTTGAAGTTGGAAGCTGCGAAATAGTCGTTGGTCGTGCCGGTCACGGTGGTCGACCAGTTCTGCGCTTCATAGACGGCGGTGACGCTGGTCGTCGCTTGTGGCGCGACATGGAGCACGCCGCCGACCTGCGCGCGCACGGCTTCCACGTCCGCATCCTCGAACGGGCGCGGCGGTCCGCCGCCGCCGCCCCGGCCGAACCCGGCGCCGGGGCGCACGGTCAGCATGTTGGAGCCGAGCGCGGAAATCTGCTCCTTGACCGAAGCGGTGGCGCCGTTGCCCAGCGTTACCATCGTCACCACGGCGGCGACGCCGATGATGATGCCCAGCGTGGTCAGGAATGAGCGCATCAGGTGGCGCCGGATGGCGCGCAACGCGAGCAGGAAGCTGGTGAGCAGCATCAGGCGAGCACCTTGTTGACGATGCGCTCCTCGACCAGCCCGTCGCGGAAGCGGATGATGGTGCCCGCATAGGCGGCCATGTCCGGCTCGTGCGTGACCATGGCGATGGTGATGCCCTGCTCGCGATTGAGCGCGCTCAGCAACTCCATGATCTCGATCGAGCGCTCGCTGTCGAGGTTGCCGGTCGGCTCGTCGGCAAACAGCACCTGCGGCTGGGTGACAATGGCGCGGGCGATGGCGACGCGCTGCTGCTGGCCACCGGAAAGCTCGGCGGGCGTATGGTCGGCCCATTGCAGCAGGCCAACGCGGTCCAGCGCGGCGAGCGCGGCGGCGCGGCGCGTCTTGCGATCCTCGCCGCGATAGATGAGCGGCAATTCCACATTCTCCAGCGCGGAGGTGCGCGAGAGCAGGTTGAAGCCCTGGAACACGAAGCCGAGGTAACGGCGGCGCAGCATGGCGCGCTGATCGTTGGTCAGCGTTTCCACGGGAATCCCCTTGAACCGATAGGTGCCGGTGGTCGGCGTATCGAGGCAGCCGAGAATATTCATCGTGGTCGACTTGCCGCCGCCCGAGGCACCCATAACCGCGACAAACTCGCCCTTTTCGATGTCGAGATCGACGCCCTTGAGCGCCTGGAAAGCGCTCTGCCCCGAGCCGAACACCTTGGTGACGCCGCGCAGTTCGATGAGGCTCATGGCTGCGCCGCTAGTTCGCCCGTTACGACCTTCATGCCGGGCTTGAGCGTCTCGCTTGTGACGATAGTCTCCGAGCCATTGGTCGAACCGGCGATGACGACGTGCGGGGTGAGCTTGCCCTTCTCGCCCACCGTGAACACGGTCTGGCGCGAGCCGCGGCCGATTTTGACCTCCTGCGTCGACGGGCGCCGGCCCCGGCCCATCTGGATAGGCATCAAGGCATTGCCGCCGGCCGGTTGGGCCACCGCATTGGGATTGCGCGGCTGGAAGCGGAGAGCAGCGTTGGGCACGAGCAGCACATTCTTTTCCTCGCTGGTCGTGATCGTCGCCGTCGCGGTCATGCCGGGGCGCAGGCTGAGATCCGGGTTGGCGACGGTGAGCACCGCGCCATAGCTGACCACCGAGGAGGACGAGGCGGCGCTCGACGTGCTTGTCGCGGCGGTGGCGTTGTTTGAGCCGACATTGACGCGCTTGATCGTTGCAGGGAAGGTCTGGCCTGGCCAAGCGTCGACCGTGAAGGTTGCCTTCTGGCCCTCCTTGACCTGGCCGACATCGGCCTCGTCCACCTTTACCTCAAGCTCCATCTGGCTCAGATCCTCGGCGATGAGGAACAAGGTGGGCGTATTGAACGAGGCGGCGACCGTCTGGCCCGGCTCGATCTCGCGCGAGAGGATAACGCCGGTGACAGGCGAGCGAATCGTCGCCTTGGCGAGGTTGGTGCGGTCGGTCGAGAGTTGGGCGGCGGCGGAGTCCACGCTGGCGCGCGCAACGGCGAGGTTGGCGAGCGCGCGCTGATACTCGGCGCGGGCGCTGTCCAGCTCGGTCTTGGATGGCACCTTGCCGCCGGAGGCGCGCGCGACGTCCTCCTGGCGGGCGAGCGTGGCCTGCGTCTGCGCGACCGTGGCCTGCGCTTGCTGGACGCTGGCACGGGCGGAGGCGAGCGAAGCTTCGCTGCGGTGGATAGCGTCGGTCAGCTTCTCGGGGTCGATCTGGGCGAGCGCCTGACCCTTCACCACGCGGTCATTCTCCTCGACCAGCACCTTGTCGATGAGGCCCGAAAGCTCCGAGCCGACCGACACTTCGTTGGTGGGCGCAAGGTTGCCGGTGGCGGTGACGTGGACGCGCATGTCGCCGCGTTTCACATCCACCGTGGCGTAGCTGGCCGGGGCGGCGCCGCCGAAAAGGGCGCGGGCGATGAGCAGCAGCACGACGAGCGTGAGGGCAATGCCGCCCCACTTGGCCCAGCGCGGGAGGCGGGGGCGATCGGCGGTGCCGAGAAACTCATCAACAACGATTTGGGTGCTTGCGTCGGTCATGTTTTTACGAGCCTGTCCGTTCAGAGGCGTCCCAGCCGCCACCTAACGCCTTGAAAAGCTGGATAGAAGCACTCGCCCGAGCGGCGCGCGCGGTGGTTCGGCTGTCCTGCGCCGAAAGCAGGCTCTGCTGGGTGGACAGCAACGCCTGGAAGTCGATGAGGCCGCTCTGATACTGCGCCTCGGCCAGGCTGACACTCTGGCGCGCGGCCGCTTCCGCCGTGAGCAACTCGCTCTCGCGCGCCTTGGTGCGGTCGATGGAAACCAGCGCATTTTCAACGTCTTCGAGCGCCGTCAGCACCGCGCCGCGATAGTTGGCGAGCGCCACATCGGCGGTCGCGCGCTGCTGCTCGATGCGCGCGCGGATCTGCCCGCCCTGGAAGATCGGCGCGGTGATGCTGCCGATCAGATTGCCGATGATATTGTCGCCGAGCGCGGAGAAACTGGTGCTGTTCGAGCTTAAAGAGCCACTCAAACGCAGCGCGGGATAGAGATCCGCCTCCGCTACGCCGATCCGCGCGACCTCGGCGGCGAGGCTGCGCTCGGCAGCGATCAGGTCCGGCCGGCGGTTGAGCAGGTCGGCGGGCAGCCCGGCCTCGACCGCGTCCGGCCCGAGCGGGATCGGCTGCTGCGCCGCCATCTCCGCCGTCACCGCGCCGGGCGCCTGCCCGATGAGGACGGCGATGCGGTTGACCGAGGCGGCGTAGCTCTGCTCCAGCGTGGGGATGCTGGCCGCCGTCTGCGCGCGCTGGGCGATGGCCTGCTGGAGATCGAGATCGCTGACCAGCCCGGCCTCGACGCGCCAGCGCACGATCTGCAATGTCTCGTCCTGGAGACCGATATTCTCGCGAGCGACGGCGAGGCGGGCCTGGGTCGAGCGCGCGTCGATATAATTGAGCGCGACCTCGGCGACCAGCGAGCGCTGCACGTCCGCGAGGCTGGCGGCGCTGCTCTCGGCAGTGGCGCGGGCCGCTTCGACCGAGCGGCGCACACCGCCGAACAGATCGACCTCATAGGCTGCGTCCAGCCCGGCCTGGAAGCCGCTGTTGCCGCCGCCGGGGCCTTCCACAACCTCCTGCCGGCTGGCCGAGCCGCCCGCCGAGAGGCTGGGGAGCAACGCGCCCTGCGACGCCTTGAGCGAGGCGCGGGCGGCGCGTAACCGAGCCTGCGCGGCGGCAAGATCGGTATTGCCGGCCAGCGTCCGCTCGACCAGCGAGGTCAATGTCGGATCGTTGAACGCGGCCCACCAATGGGCGAGCCGGGCAGTGTCGACGCTGTCGGCGGCGGGCGCCTGATAGCGATCCGGCACATGGAGCGCGGCGGCGGCCTGCGGGCGATAGTCGGGGCCGACTGCGCACGCCTGCGTGGCCAGCGCGAGCAAGGCAACGCCGACGAGGCGCGCGGAGGAAGGGAGGGACGTCCTTGGTGACATGGCGGTCCCAATAGAATCGCAAACCTGCTTGAAAATGTCAGCAGTGAAACATGGGTGAAATGGGGAAGGCCGAAAGTGGCCCCGGCAGGAAAGCGCGCCGCTGCGCGATAGGCGCGCGATAGGCCGAAGCTTGTGCCGTTTGCGACGGATAAGCCCTCTGCCAAGGTAGGAAGCTATGCGGATAGGGCCGCCGGGTGCCTCATTGATGCCTGATGCCTGAGGTTGTCGGCGAGAAGCCGCAGCGGGTCATGAGCCTTCCGGGAAAACGGGCGGTCGCACCCGGCCGCTCGCCATCCGTTCCCAAGCTGAGCGACCGGACACAGGCTTTCGCATCGGCTCTACCCGTGGGGTGTCGCTGGTGGCGATATTGCCGGACGGGCCGGGAAGCGGCCCTTGCTGCCAGAGGAGGTGCTGCCGGCTACAACGCCGCCCTTTTCGGGAACGGTTATTCGCCGGCGGTGCCGATGCGCGCTTTTTCCGCTTCCTGGAGCGATTTGCTGGCTTCGGTCTTGAGGACGCGCTCAGCCATCGTCCGCCATGCCGCCTCGGACCGTAGACATCGGTCGCGGACATTGGTGAGCCGCGTTTCCGTTGCTTCGCGTGCGCAATCGGCGGCGCGTGCCAGATAGAAGTCACTGCTGATGGACATGGCGCGTCCTCCCGAGTTGGATCAGTCGACCATTTCGGCGACCAGGCGCCGGAGATCGTGCCGCGAGAGCGTCGCTCCGGTGACGACAGGTTGAGGGACTGCGCTGCGGACAGAGCGGTTCAGCTTCAGAGCGCAGAACGAAAGTGGCTTGAACAGGAAATCAGGACGAAAATTCATAATATACTCGTTGCACGTCGATATATGCGTGATTGGATGATGGAGCGGCGGCGCCGGCCGCGCTGCGGCGGCCCGCTGCTATAGGGTGTGCGCTCGCGAAAGATGATCTGCCTTTTTCGGGATCATAGGGCGTCATCTCGACGTGATCGCCGACCGCGGATCGAACGCGAAAGGGCCGTATCTTGCCGGCCGTATAGGCGATGCATGTGGACATGATTGTCCGGATGGAATTGTCCAGATGGACGCGGAAGCGCCCATCTGGAAGGATTTTCTTCGATCGGGCCGTCGAGGACCGGCAGATCCTCCCTGGCCAAGCCTCAGGCGGCTTCGAGATTGACGGCGGACTGCTTGCCGCGCTGATCCGTCTCAACCTCATAGCTGACGCGCTGGTCCTGCCGCAGCGTCGCCATGCCGGCGCGCTCCACGGCGCTGATGTGAACGAAGCTGTCATTGCCGCCGTCATCGGGCTTGATGAAGCCATAGCCCTTGTCAGCATTGAAGAATTTTACGGTGCCAATAGGCATGATATGTTTCCTTTCACGAAAACAGAAATGACCCGCCGGCAAGTGCTGGCGGAGCTGGTAGCGTGAGAAAGGAAGGATCCGCCCGAGGCGTCAAATTCCGTCGCAGGCGACGTTAGCTTTTTCAATATGGATGCAGGATCTCGAAAAGTCAATAATTTGCTTTTTGACCAGGATTTTTTTCATCAGATGATCGCCGAGATTGCGATAAAATCGAGCGATCGACTGAAGAGCTGACGGCAAGTCGAGCGGGGCATCGCAAGCGAGCAGGATATCCTTTGCCTGGGAATCGGGGCTGGACCGCCGCAAGCGCGCCGCGATCCGGCGAATCGCCGCCAGACGGCTGCCATGCCCGCCGGGCAGGCCGATCGCCCGTTCCACGGTCCGCAGTTTCTCGGACGTTCTTCTCAATCGCGCAAAGCAGGGTGCATCGTGATCGGCGCCGCCGAGCAGAGACGCGGCCTCCTCCAGCAGAACGCACAGGAACCGATCCAGCTCGCGCAGGTGGTTGGCCGCCACGCGATTCCGCACGCCGCACGCCCGTGGGCAGACAATATCGGACTGAAAAGGATGCCGCTCCACGAAGGCGCAGCCCGTGACGAGGGTGGCGTGAGCGCGGGCTAGCACGTGCGGGGCAATCCCCCGCGGCGAAGAAGAAAAGGATCGGTCGTGGTCAGCCCGCCGACGGTGGACCGGACGGCCCGATCCTGAGCTATCAGCGTTGCGATCCGCCGCGCGTCGGCCCGGTGTTCGGCTCTGATCCCGCATGTCGGCGCGGTGGCGGCGCGCATGAGCGCCAACTGATGGTCTGCGTAGGAACGATTGAGGTCCATGGCCCGGTACTCCCGGTTTGCAAGCGGGAGCAAGATGTCCCTCAGCCAGCAGCGCTTGACGAGAATTTGCCGACGGTAGCGCATGCATAGCATGGCCGGGCCGAACCACCTAATTGTCGCCCCTTGCGTGGGGCTGCGTGCGGAGGAAATGTTTTTTGCGAGCGCCTCTCCCTTGCGGATAGCGGGCACAAACTCTCCTCCGCGTCTCGCCCATCAAGGCTGCGCTCTCCCGGCTCCGTCTTGAGGGGCAATGGCGGGCATGGACCCGCCTGGAACCACAGACTGTCCGGGAGCCCCCATGCGTTCTTTCCTGCTCGCTTCGACCTGCTGCCTTGCGCTCACTTCGGCGGCGGCGTTTGCCGAAACCAGCGTGACGACCAAGCAGACCGCGCCGATCCGCACGTCCACCATCAAGAGCGGTGCGGCGGACGATATCAAGATCACCTCCGCCGGATCGGTGGAACTGACGGCGAGCGGCGTAGCGGTGACGGTGGACAGCGCCAACAAGGTAACCAACGAGGGCACCATCGCGATCGGCAATGCCGATGATGCGACCGGTATCCTGGCGCTGGCCGGCACCTCCGGCGGGATCGTCCACAGCGGCAAGATCACGCTCGACGAGAGCTATACGCCGACCGATGGCGACAATGATGGCGATCTCGACGGGCCGTTCGCGGTCGGCAAGAACCGCGTCGGCATCGCCACGGCGGGCGCCTATGCGGGCGACATCACTGTCACCAGCGGCGCGGCCATCACCATCGAGGGCAATGACAGCTTTGGCATCCGGCTGGGCGGACCGCTGACCGGCAAATTCAGTCATGACGGCACGACCACGGTGCTCGGCGACCGTGCGGTGGGCGTGCAGGCGGGCGATATCAGCGGCAATGTTCGGCTGGCCGGAACGATCGGCGCGGCGGGCGTCGACGCGGTGGGCGCGCGGTTCGACGGCGATATCGGCGGCACGCTGACCATCCAGGGCGCGATCAGCTCGACCGGCTACCGCAGCACCACCGCGCCCTCCGATCCCTCCAAGCTCGATGCCGACGATCTGCTGCAAGGCGGCTCGGCGGTGATCGTGGCGGGCGACGTGGCCGGGGGCATCATCCTCGCCGTGCCGCCGGCGGACAGCAGCACCACCGACACTGACGAAGACAAGGACGGCATCGAGGACAGCAAGGAAGGCTCGGCCGCCGTGCGCTCCTACGGTGCCGCGCCGGCCATGCGGATCGGCTCGGACGCGCGGGATATCGCCATCGGCGCGGTGCCGGCGACGGGCACGGGCTACGGCCTCATCATCGACGGCACGATTGCCGGCGCGGGCGTCTACAGCGGCGTGCAGGGCACCGGCTTGCAGGTGGGCGGCATGGGCCATGCGGTGACGATCGCGGGCGGCATCGGCATCGGCGGCACCGTCTCGGCCAGCGCGAACGGCGCCTCGGCCACCGCGCTCCGCATGGGCGCGGGGGCAAGCACGCCGCTCATCCATGTGACCGGCAAGGTCGAAGCCTCGGGCAGCAACGCGGCGGGCACGGCGGCGACCGGCATCGCCATCGACAGCGGCGCGAGCGTGGCGGGCATTCGCAACGCCGGCTCGATCAAGGCGACGGCATCGGGCGAGGACGGCACCGCGCGGGGCATCGTCGATGCGTCCGGCACGGTCAGCCTCGTCGAGAACAGCGGCGCCATCTCGGCGAGCGGCGCCAAGGCGGATTCGGGGCGCAACATCGCCATCGACCTCTCGGCCGCGACGGGCAACGTGGTGGTGAAGCAGACGGCGGTGGCATCGGGCAAGACGGCGCCGAGCATCGTGGGCGATATCCGCTTCGGCGCGGGCAACAACCTGCTCGATATCGCGGACGGCACGGTGACGGGCGACACGACGTTCGGCGCGGGGGCGGATACGCTCACCCTCTCCGGCGACGCGGTCTATACCGGCAAGGTGGCGTTCGGCGGCGGCGGGGCGACGATGAGCGTCACCGGCACCTCGCTGTTCAACGGCACGGCCGATTTCGGCGGCGCGGCCTCGACGCTGGACGTGGGCACGGGATCGGCCTTCGCCGGCACGCTCGCCAACGCCGGTAATCTGGCGGTGACGCTGGCGGGCGGGCAGATGGCGCTCAGCCAGCCGGCGCAGATCTCCAGCCTGGCCGTCACCGACAAGGGCCTGCTCGCGATCACGCTGGGCGATGCCGGCAACACCGCGCCGCTGCTCGATGTTTCCGGCGCCGCCAGCTTCGCGGCGGACTCGCGGATCGCGCTGCGGGTGACGGACGTGGAGAAGGCGGTGGGCGACCACCTGATCCTGCGCGCGGGCACGCTGACCGGGGCGGGCAACATCACCACCGACACCACGCTGGTGCCGTTCCTCTACGACGCGACGCTCGCCAACAGCGGCAACGACCTGACCGTGACGCTGGCCAAGAAGTCGGTGAGCGACCTTGGCCTCAACCGCTCGGAGGCGGCGGCGTTCGACGCGGTCTATGCCGCACTCGCCAAGGACGCCAAGGTGGCCGGCGCGTTCCTGGGCATCACCGAGGGCAAGACGTTCCGCGCCTCGCTGCGGCAGATGCTGCCCGACCATGCCGGCGGCACCTTCGCGGCGGTGACGCAGGGCTCGCGCACCTTCGGCCGGATGCTGGAGGAGCCGACCGGGCCGTTCAAGGACGAGGGCAAGTGGGGCTACTGGATCAACCAGGTCGCCTGGGGCGTGGAGAAGGACCGGGCGGATACGGCGGGCTACGAGACCAGCGGCTGGGGCATCGGCGGCGGCGGCGAGATCAAGACCGGCTTCGGCAATTTCGGCGGATCGGCGGCTTATTACTGGAGCCGCAACCGCGATGGGGACACGACCAATCAGGTCAACGCCACGCAATATGAGCTGGCCGCCTACTGGCGCCTGAGGGCCGGCGGGTTCCGGGCCAATGCGCGCGGCACCATGTCGTTCATCAGCCTTGAGGGCGTGCGCAATTTCCAGGGCATGAACGGCGACCAGAAGGTCTCGCTCACCGCCAATTCCGATCATGGCGCGCGGCTCTATTCCGGCGCCGGCACGCTGGCCTATGACTGGGTGAGCGGGAACCTCTCGTTCCGCCCGGTCGTCTCGCTCGATTATTACCGCCTGCGCGAGAAGGGCTATGCCGAGACCGGCGGCGGCGATGCGTTCAACCTGGTGGTGGGATCGCGCACCAGCGACGAACTGGCCGTGACCGGCAGCGCGGTGATCGGCATCGACGCCGGCGGGCAGGACCAGTGGGCCGGCTGGTCGCGCTTCGAGCTGGAACTGGGCCGGCGCGAGATCGTCAGCGGCAAGCTGGGCGATACGGTGGCGCACTTCAAGGACGGCGACGCCTTCACCCTGATCGCCGATCAGCGCGAGAGCGGCTGGCTGGGGCGCCTGCGCGGCGTCGCCGGCAACAGCGGCTTCCAGATCGGCGGCGAATTGGGCGCGGAGCGGCAGGACGGCAACTGGGCCCTCTCGCTGCGTGCCAGTCTTCGTGTCGGTCTCTGACGCCCATCAGGCCATGGCCTGCGGACGGCGGATGCCGGCGCACGGGCAAGAGGGAGTGGGCTTTGCCCTCCACCACCCGCCTCCCTCTTGCCCACCCCCGATGCGTGCCGTCATGAGGGCGGTCCGCCCGATGCCGGCGCTTCCATGCTCCTCTGGCGAGCGGCCCTTGCGCCGCGTCATGGCCCCGCTATACCCGGCGGCCACTACCGGGGGGTGGCAGGCAGGCGCGCGGGCGGCCGTGACCGGCGAGGGCCAGAGCGGACAGGTGATGAGAGGCGAACCCGGACCCCCAATCGGACCAGACATGGACCAGGGCATGGATGCCGTGCTGCTGGCGCACCGCGTGCAGCTCATGCGCTTCCTCGAATCGCATGGCGCGGGCGATGCGGCGGAGGATCTGTTCCAGGAGCTGTGGATCCGCGTGACGCAGCGGCCGACCGGGCCGGTCGGCAATCCGCTGGCCTATCTCTATCGCGCGGCGAACAATCTGATGGTCGACCGCTACCGGGCGGAACGGCAGGCGCGCCAGCGCGACCATGCGTGGAGCGAGGTGCGCGGCGGGCTGGATGAGCGGGCGCCGATACCCACCGCCGAGGAGGTGCTGATCGCGCGGCAGGAACTGGGCCGGCTGAACGCGGCGCTCGGTGCGCTGGGCGAGCGGGCGGCGCGCTGTTTCCGCCGCTTCCGGCTGGACGGGGTGCCGCAAAAGCAGATCGCCGCCGAGCTGGGGGTGAGCCTCAGCACGGTGGAGAGCGACCTGCGGCGCGCCTATGCGGCGCTGATCGCCGCGAGGAGGCAGTCCGATGACGCATGAGCCGACCATAGAGGCGACCGCGATCGACTGGCTCATCCGCCAGCGCGACCCGGCGTTCGCGGACTGGGAGCGCTTCTCCGACTGGCTGGGGGCGGACCCGGCGCACGCCAGCGCCTATCATGAGCTGGCGCTGCTGGATGGCGATCTGGAGGCGCTGCCGGTGCATCCGGCGCCCGCGAACGATGCGCCTGCTGAACCGGCACGGCTTAGCCGGCGCTGGTGGTTGGGCGGCGCGCTCGCGGCCTCGCTGGCGGTGGTGGCCGGCATCGGCGTGCTGCGGCAGGCGCCGGACACGCAGCGGATCGAGACGGCGCTGGGCGAGACGCGCACGGTGGCGTTGGCGGACGGCAGCCGTATTGCGCTCAACGGCGGCTCGGCGATTCTGCTCGACAAGGCCGATCCGCGCCGGGCGACGCTGGAGCGCGGGCAGGCGCTGTTCCATGTCGTCCACCGCGACGAGGCGCCGTTCCGCGTGAGCGTGGGCGCGGCGCAGATCGTCGACGTGGGCACCGTGTTCGACGTGACCCGCACGGACGGGCGGACCATCGTCGCCGTGTCCGAGGGCGCGGTGGTCTATAATCCGGCGAGCAGCAATGTGCGCGTCGATGCCGGGCGGCGGCTGGCGGTGGACGATTCCGGCGGGCAGGCGGTGGTCGGCCCGGTCAGCCCCGCCTCGGTGGGCGGCTGGCAGGCGGGGCAGCTCGTTTATGACGGCGCGCCGCTGAGTGAGGTGGCGGCGGAGATCGAGCGGACGACCGGGGTGCGGATCAGCACCAGCCCCGGCGCGGCGGCGATCCCGTTCCGGGGCGCGTTCCAGACCAGCGCGGACGAGGCGCGGATGGTCGAGGATCTCGCCGCGCTCTCCGGCACGCGCGCGACCCGCGACACAGGAGGATGGACGCTCTCCCGGTGATGCGCGCGCTCCCAGCCTCGGCGGCCCTGATTGCGTTGATGTGCGCCGCGGCCCCGTTGCACGCCGGGGAGATGCGGCGGATCGACATTCCGCCCGGTCCGCTCTCCGAGCGGGTGGCGCAGCTCTCGCGGCAGGCGGGCGTCAGCATCAGCGTGACCAGCGAGGCGGTGTGGCGCACGCGGGTGCGCGGGGTGCGCGGCACGATGACGCCGGGCGAGGCGCTGGCGCGGATGCTCTCCGGCACGCGCAGCCGGGCGGTGCAACTGAGCGCGACGAGCTGGCGGATCGAGGCGGGATCGCCGCCGATGCGGATCGCGCGGGCGGACCCCCGGCATGGGCCGCCGGTGGCGCTGTCGCCCGCGGAGGACGATGCGGAGGCGCCGATCATCGTCACCGCCAGCAAGATCGACCAGCCTTCGAGCGACTTCGCCGGCACGGTGGACATGCTCGACGGCGGCGATTTGCGGTTTGGCGGCGAGCGGGGGACGGACTCGATCGTCTCGCGGCTGGCCAGCGTCGCCTCCACCCATCTCGGCCCCGGCCGCAACAAGCTGTTCATCCGGGGCATCGCCGATTCAAGCTTCACCGGGCCGACGCAGGCGACGGTGGGCCAATATCTGGGCGATCTGCGCCTCTCCTACAACGCGCCGGACCCGGACCTGCGCTTGCAGGATATCAACCGGGTGGAGGTGCTGGAGGGATCGCAGGGGACGCTCTACGGCGCCGGATCGCTGGGCGGGATCATCCGGCTGGTGCCCAACGACCCCGACCCGCGCGGCTTCTCGCTGGAGACGACCGCCGGCGTCAGCCTCACCCAGCATGGCGACCCCGGCGGCGATCTGGCGGTGACGCTCAACGCGCCGTTCGGCAATGGCCGCCATGCGCTGCGTGTGACCGCTTATGGCATCAACGACGGCGGCTATATCGACAACCCACTGCGCGGCGAACGGGACGTGAACCGCACGCGGATCGGCGGCGGCCGCGCGGCGGTGCGGCTCGACGCGGGCGATGCATGGACCGTCGACATTGGCGGCATCTACCAGCTTACCGGCATCGACGACGCGCAATATGCCGACCGCGACGGGCCGCCGCTCACCCGCTCCAGCCCCGTCACCGAGGATGCCGACGCCCATTACGGCATGGGCATGGCGATCGTGCGCAAGGACTGGGGCGACCTGCTGCTGCAATCCTCCAATGCCTATGTGGATCACCGCCTGGACGAGCGGTTCGACGCCAGCCGGACGGGCGGCACGGCGGCGCTGTTCGAACAGGACAACCGCACGCGCATGTGGGTGAGCGAGACCCGGCTGTGGCGGCCGGTGCGCGAGGGCTTCGGCTGGGTGATCGGCTTCAGCGCCATCGACAACCGCACCGAGCAGCGTCGCGCCTTCGAGGGCGGGCTACGGCGGGCGCGTGCGACCGGCGTTACCAATCGCGTCACCGAGTTTACCGGCTACGGCAAGATCAGCATCGAGCCGCTGCCCGGCGTGCTGCTGAGCGGCGGCGGGCGGGTAACGCACAGCCGGCTCGGCGGATCGGGCGTGGACGTGCAGCCCAATTTCGTGCTGGCCGGCGCGGCGATCACCGCCGAGCGGACCGAGACGGAGCTGCTGCCCTCGGCCGAGTTGCTCATCCATGCCGCGTCGGGCCTGTCGTTCTATGCGCGCTACGAGGAGGGCTTCCGCCCCGGCGGCCTCGCCATCGAGGCGGACTTCGTGCGGCGGTTCCGCAACGACCATGTGCAGAGCTGGGAGGGCGGCGCGCGCTGGGGCAGCCCGCGCGACGGCATTGTCGCCAGCCTGGCGCTCGCCCATGTCTATTGGCGCGACATCCAGGCCGATTTCATCGACGGCAACGGCCTGCCGAGCACCGCCAATATCGGCAACGGCCGCATCACCTCGGTGACGGCGAGCCTCTCGCTGCGGCCCACGCAGACTCTGAGCGTGGCGCTGAGCGCGGTCTATAATCACAGCCGGGTGGTGGCGCTGACGCCGGAGGTGGCGCGGCTCGCCGCCTCGTCCGCGATCAATCTGCCGCTCACCGAGTTTCGGCCCAACCTGCCGCCGATGGGCGCGCTCGGCCAGTTCGGCCCGGCGGCGGAGATGGGGCGCATCCCCAATGTAGCCGACTATGCGGCGCAGGGCAGTATCGACTATCGTATGCCCATCGGCCGCGACGACCTGCGGCTGGGGGCGTGGTTCAAATATGTCGGCCCCTCGCGGCTCGGCGTCGGCCCGCGGCTGGGCGACGAGCAGGGCAATTATCTCGACACCGGCGTTGCCGCCCGGCTGGGCGACGCGCGGCGCGGCCTCACCCTTTCGCTCACCAACCTGTTCGACGCCAAGGGCAACCGCTTCGCGCTCGGCACGCCGTTCGACATGGCGCAGGGGGCGTTCATCACCCCCCAGCGGCCGCGCACGCTGCGGGTCGCGTTCGACTATCGCTACTAGGGGAGCGCCGGAATGGAGGCGGCCCGGCGGTTCGCTATCCATGGTCGGGGAAGGGGCTGCCGTTTGCCCGCGCTGATCGCCTTGGGGGGAGAGGACAGCCTTCTCGGGGCGAACCGGGAAGGCAAAGGTTTGCTCGCAGGACGCCGGAATCAAGCCGATGTGTGGCGGCGTGCCCGGTTCCGCGGCGGGGCAGGGTGTTTTTTTTTAGGGGCGTGAAGGGCGATAAAAGGCTGACGGTTTGTCATGTCCTTTTATATTGAGAATAACTTGCATTAGCGCCTTTCCTGGATTAGCGGGAACTCGTTTTCCAAGAGGGGTGATAATGCGTTCCGTTTCCTTCCGCCTGCTGTCGTCCGCGGCCTGCGGCCTGATCTCCGTTCCCGCCTTTGCGCAGGCGGATGCGCCCGATGCGGGCGACCGCGACACCATCGTCATCACCGCCGCGCGCACCGTGCTGCCGCCCAATGCGCTGCCGCTGACCATCGACGTGATCGGCGCCGAGGAGCTGGCCCAGCAGATCGCGATCGGCGGATCGGTGGTCGACGCGGTGGCGACGCTGACCCCCTCCTTCTCGCCGACGCGCGGCAAGCTCTCCGGCGCGGGCGAGTCGCTGCGCGGCCGCTCGCCGCTCTACGCGATCAACGGCATCCCGCAGTCGACCCCGCTGCGCGACGGCAGCCGCGACGGCTTCACCATCGACGGCTTCTTCATCGACCGGGTGGAGGTGATCTTCGGTTCCAACGCCTTGCAGGGCATCGGCGGCACCGGCGGCATCGTCAACCAGGTGACGGTCGGCGCGCCCAGGGCCGAGGGCTGGTCCGGCCGGGTGCTGTTGCAGGGCACCGCCAGCGACGGGTTCGAGAATGAGGGGCTGGGCGGCAAGGCCGCCGCGCTCGTCCAGCACAAGGCGGGCATCTTCGACGTGACGGTGGGCGTTTCCTTCGAGAAGCGCGGCGTGTTCTTCGACGGGGAGGGCCGCCCGCTCGGCATCAACCTGACGCAGGGCGAGACGCAGGACTCCAAGACGCTCAATGTTTTCGCGCGCATCGGCATGGAAGTGGGCGAGACTGGCCGGCTCGACCTGATGGCCAACCGCTACGAATTGAACGGCTATGGCCGTTACGTGCCCCTCGCCGGCAACCGCCTCACCGGCCTGCCGACCAGCGCGACGCGCGGCGACCCGCCCGGCAAGCCCGCCGCCAACAAGACCGAGAGCGTCGCGCTCTCCTATACGGACAGCGACGTGTGGGGCGGCGACCTGGTGACGCAGCTCTTCTTCAACCGGAATTACGATACCTTCGGCGGCGAGCCGAACCCGATCGCCTCGTTCCAGGATCCGGCGATCGCGCCGGTCGGCACGCTGTTCGACCAGTCCGAGAACCGCTCGCGCAAGCTGGGCGCCAAGTTCAGCTACGAGCGCGCCGTCCCCGGTTTCGAGGCGCTGACCGCGACCCTCGGCGTCGACGCGCTCTACGACAAGACCGAGCAGCGGCTGATCGCCACCGACCGCGTGTGGGTGCCGCCAAGCGAGTTCCAGAGCATCGCGCCCTTCGCGCAGGCCAATCTCAAGCTGTTCGACGGCAAGCTGCGGCTGGCCGGCGGCGTGCGCTGGGAGAATGCGGCGGTGAAGATCGACGATTATCACACGCTGGCCTCCAACACTTATGAGGCGCCGGATCTCTCCACCTATGGCGGCGTGGATGTGAAAGGCGGCAAGCCGACCTTCAGCGACGTGCTGTTCAACGGCGGCATCATCATCGAGCCGGTGCCGGGCATCCGCGGCTATGCGAGCTATGCCGAGGGCTACACCATGGCCGACATCGGCCGCATTACCCGCGCCATCGACGAGCCGGGCATCGACCTCGACAATTATCTCGATATCAGCCCGGTCATCTCCAACAATCGCGAGATCGGCGTGGAGGTGAAACGCGGCCCGCTGGATGCGAGCGCGGCCTATTTCTGGTCGTCCAGCAACAAGGGGCAGGTGCTGATCGCGGCGGGCAACGGCATCTTCGAGGTGCAGCGCCAGCGCGTGGAGATCCAGGGGCTGGAGATCAACCTCGGCATCCAGACGCCGATCGACGGACTGCGGCTGAGCGGCGGCTACGCACATCTGATCGGCCGTTACGATAGCGACCGGGTCGACGGCGTCGTCGATACCGATCTCGACGGCACCAACATCTCGCCCGACCGCTTCAACGCGGCGATCAGCTATGCGCGCGGACCGCTCTCGGCGCGGCTGCAGACGCAATTCTACCTCTCGCGCGGTTTCTACGGAAAGGCCAACCCGGACCCGCGCAACAATTTCGAAGGCTATGCGATCACCGACGCCTATCTGCGCTACGACACCGGGCTGGGCGGGCTGAGCCTCAGCGTGCAGAATCTGTTCGACAAATTCTACATCGACTATAACAGCGACACCCGCTTGCCGAATGATAACCTCGCCTTTTTCGCGGGGCGGGGGCGCACCTTCACGCTGGGCTGGGACTTCCGCTTCTGATGCGCTTGCTCGACCTCCTGCACCGCTGGGTGGGCGGGTTGGTCGGCCTGCTGCTCGCGATGATGGGGCTGACTGGCGCCCTCCTCGTCCACAAGGATGCGTGGGTGCGGCTGCCCTATGCCGGCGACGCGCGCGTGACCGACGTGACGACGCTAGCCGAGGCGACGCAGCGCATGATGAGCGACCCGGCGGGCACGCAGAGCATCCTCTATGCCGGCGACAGCTTCGGCCTCAACCGGCTGAGCTTCGCGGGCGATGCCGGCGCCTATGCCGATCAGGCGGGCGGGGTGGTGACGCGCTGGGCGAGCCAGTGGGAACGGCCGGAGCTGTGGATCTTCGACCTGCACCATCATCTGTTCACCGGCCACACCGGGGAGACGGCGCTGGGCGTGGCGGCGCTGTGCGGGCTGTTCTTCGTCATCTCCGGCATCATCCTGTGGTGGCGGACGCGCAAGACCTTCGCCTTCCGGTTGTGGCCGGCGCGGCTGACGCGGCCCTCCATCGTGCGGCATCACCGCGACCTCGGCATCGTGATGGCGCCGCTGTTGCTGCTCTCGCTATTCACCGGCGCGACATTCGTGTTCCGGCCGCTGGCGGGCGTGGCGCTGGGGCCGGGGACCGAGGCGGCGCTGAAGGGCTTCTCCGGCGCGCCGGCCTATAAGGACGCTGCGCTGGCGCCGGACTTTGACTGGCGGGCGCTCATCAGGACAGCGCACGAGCGCTTTCCGGAGGCGGACTTGCGGATCGTCAGTGCGCCGCGCGGCGAGCACGGGCTGGTGACGGTGCGCATGCGCCAGCCGGAGGAGTGGCTGCCCAACGGCCGCACCATGCTGTGGTTCGCGGCCGATACCGGCGCGCTGGTGGGCAGCCGCGATTTCCGCGCCGCGCCGACGCAGGTGGTGCTCTACAACCGCCTCTATCCGTTGCATGCGGCCAAGGTGGGAGGACTGCCCTACCGGCTGGTGATGACCCTCTCCGGCCTGACGCTGGGGATGCTCGGTACGCTGGCGGTGTGGACCTTCTGGTTCAAGCGCCCCAGGCCGCGCGCGCGGCCACGGCGGATGCCGGTGGTGGCGGCGGAGTAAGCGACGCGGCTGAGCGCCGGGTTGTTGCGCCTTCGCTCGGGACGGGAAGGATGGACCTTCCCCACAGGGACGAGCCAGTGCTCCTGCGAAGGCGGGAGTCCATGGCGGCAAGGTACTGCGGCTGGGCCCTGGGCTCCTGCCTTCGCAGGAGCACTGGTGGCGCTTCTAGCGGGGCGGCGCTCTATCGGCGCGGGCCATGGCTTCGATATAGTGGCGCAGCGCTTCGATCTGCGCGTCGGTAAACTCGGGGAAGGCGGGCATGCCCCGGCTCGCCAGCGTGCCGTCATGGAGGATCTGGCGGAAGGCGGCCTGCATATGGTGCAGCGGCGAGGCGCGCAGGTCCGGTGCGGAGCCGGGCGAGCGGGCGGCGGTGCCATGGCAGGCCATGCAGGCGCCCCATAACGCGCCGCCGAGCGACACCTTGGCGGGGTCGAGCTGCATCGCCGGGTCGATGAGCGGCTGCTCCGGGCCGGGCGTCGCGGGCGCGGGGATGGTGCCGGTGCCGTCGAGCGCGAAGGTGACGAGGCGCGCGGGCTGGGTGCGGTAATTGTAGCCGTGGGCGCTCACCCCTTCGAGCACGAATTGCGAACCGAGCGGCGGGCCGACGACGAGGCTGACATATTGCCGGCCCTTGTGCGCGTAGGAAATGGGCGTGCCGAGCGCGGCGGTGCCGGTGGGGTAGCGCCAGAGCTGCTTGCCGGTCGCGCCGTCATAGGCAACCAGATGCCCGTCAATCTGGCCCTGAAACACGAGCTTGCCGGCGGTGGCCAGCACGCCGCCATTCCACGGGGCGGGCGTCCTGACCTCCCATGCCTTGCTCTTGTGGATCGGGTCCCATGCGATCAGCGAGGCGGCGCCGGTGGCGCGGAAGCCATCGGCGTAAAGCTCCGGCACGCCGTTGTTGAGCGCGCCGGGGATGGGCTGCCAGCGGGCGGGATCGACGCCCTTATCGGTCATCTTCATGCCGGTCTCGACTGCCGGGATATAAGCGAGGCCGGTGCCGGGGTTGAACGCCATGGGCGGCCAGTTGTGCAGGCCGAGATTGCCGGGCCATACTTCCGACGCCGCGCCGCCTTCATAGCGCATGCCGGGGCTCTCGACCGGGCGGCCTGTCTTGAGGTCGATGCGGCTGGCCCATGTCACCTTGCCGAGCTTGTCGGCGGAGATCGGTTTCCCGGTCTCGCGGTCGATCACGTAGAAGAAGCCGTTCTTGGGCGCGTGCAGGATGACGTTGCGGTGGTAGCCGCCGATCCGCAGGCGGGCGAGCGCGATGTCCATCGTGCTGTTGTAATCCCACGCCTCGCCGGGATTCTCCTGATAGTGCCAGAGATATTTGCCGGTTTTGGCGTCGAGCGCGACGATGGAGGCAAGGAAGAGATTGTCGCCGCCTTGCGGGCTGCGGATCCTGGGGTTCCACGGCGCGCCGTTGCCGGTGCCGAGGTAGAGCCGGTCGTAATCGGGATCGTAGGTGATGGCGTTCCACACGGTGCCGCCGCCGCCGTGGGTCCACCATTGGCCGGTCCAGGTCTTTGCCGCCATGGCCTGCGCCTCGTCCTCGAAGCCTTTGGCCGGGTCGCCGGGGACGGTGTAGAAGCGCCAGAGCTGCTTGCCGGTGGCGGCATCATAAGCGGTGACGTAGCCGCGCACGGGCGCGAAATCCGCGCCGCCATGGCCGATGACGACGCGCCCGCCGAACACGCGTGGTGCGCCGGTGATGTAGCGGCCATCGTCGCGGCCCTGCGTGGTCTGCACGGCCCAGATCTGCTTGCCGGTCTTCGCGTCGATGGCGAAAAGCTGGCCGTCCTGCGCGCCCACGAAGATGCGGCCGCCCGCATAGGCGAGGCCGCGCGCGCCCCAGCCGAAGCGCATTTTGGGTGCCGTCCAGTCGAGCTGCGGCTCGAAGCGCCACAGCCGTTTGCCGGTCTCGACATCGAACGCCTGCACGATGCTGAGGCCGCCGGTGACGTAGAGCACGCCGCCGACCTCGATCGGCTCGCTGTTGGCGCGCGGCACCGCCAGGTCGATGGCGTGGACGGGCTTCAGGCGCGCGACGGTCCCGGCGTTGATCTGACCGAGCGGGCTGAAATGGTTTTCGTTGGTTGCGCCGCCATAGACGGGCCAGTCGGCTTCCTCGCTGGCGGAGGTTCCACAGGCGGTGAGGGCGAGGAGGATGGGGAGGGCGAGCGCATGCCGGAGCGCTCGTGCCGCTATGCTGCCTGTCCGCATCCGCCCTGCTCCCGTTCGTCGCCGCTCTGACGGCGGAGGACTCATATCCGTTCGCGTCGGGCGTGTCTCGACTGCGCTCGACACGAACGGGGGTCAGGATGAGTTTAGGCGATGCGGCCCGTTGCCGCTTGGCGTCCGCCGAAAGCGCTCTGGCTCCCGGCGAACGCCCCGGTGATCCTCAGTAGCGGACGCGCGCCGTCACGAAGATGCTGCGGCCGGGCTCGGGATAGCCGTCCGCCAGCTCGTAATAGTCGTCGAACAGGTTGCGGGCGCCCACGCCCAGCTCGATCTGCTCGGTGATCGCGTAGTTGATCCGCAGGCTGGCGTTCACATAGCTGCCGCCGCGATAATAGACCGGCGGGCCGGCCACGGTCGGCGCAGAGGCGAGCGGCGGTGCGTAGGAGGCGAGGATCGTGCGGTCCGAGGCGAACTCGACCGTGGGCACGATGCTGAGGCCCGCCACCGGCTCCCAATTGGCATAGACGAACGCCTTGTGGGTCGGCACGTCGGTCAGCTCGAACGCGGCGGGCAGGATGCTGCCGGGCTGCGGGCTGATCTTGAACGAGCGGCGGATATAGCTGTAGTTCGCCCCGATCTGGAAGGACGGGAGAAGCTGCGCGGTGGCGGAGAGTTCCGCCCCGTAATATTCGCCATTGCCCAGATTCTCGCGCCGCGTCGTCGTGGTGCTGGAGCCGACCGGCCGCACCGAGACGATGGCGCGGTCGATATCGCTGTAGAAAACCGCGCCCTCCAGCCGCAGCGGGCCGGCGGTGGTGTGGCCGCCCAGCTCGATGTTGGTCGCCCGCTCGGGCAGCAGGCCGGGGTTGGAGGCCGCCGTGCCGAACTGCGTGCTGAACCGCTCGAAGATGGTCGGGAAGCGCGAGCGGCGCGAAATGGAGAGGTGCATGCCGTTCGCCTCGTCCGGCGCCCAGTCGAGCCGGCCCTGCCAGTTGTAGGCGCTGGTGTTGGCGAGCGGATAGCTGAAGATCTGGTTGCCCGAGCCGCCCGGCGGCGTGCCATATTCCTCCGCCTTCTTGATGTCGCGCCAATCGAAGCTGGCGCCCACCGTCAGCGAGAGGGCGGGGGTGAAGGCGAGGCGGTTCTCGACCGCGAAGCTGAACGTATCCTCCAGATTCTCCTGCGGCGGCTCGGTGGTGCCGTCCGGGTCGTTCGCCACGTCGGGGAAGGTCTGCTGCTCCTCGATATGCTTGTCGCGGCGGTAGTGGAAGGCGAGGGTCAGCCGGTCCGCCGGCGTCAGGTCGACCGCCAGTTCGGCCGAGCCGCCCCACGCCTCGTCATAATATGGGCTGTTGAACACGCGCGGCTGCGGCGCGTTCTGCGTGCTCAGCGTGCGGTCGTCGAACGAGCGCAGCATGTTGAAGAACTTGTTGCGGTAGATGCGCGTTTTGAACGTCGCCTGATCGCCGAGCGCGGTGGTCGAGAGGAAATAGATGTTCTCGATGTCCCAGTCCGGCCAGCTCCAGTAGCGCGGGGTGGGATAGCCGACGCCGATGGGCTGGACGATATCGTCCGTGGTGCTGACCGGGGCATATTTGGACCCGTCCTGCCGAGTGTAGCTGATCGCATATTCGTCGGTCGCGTTGGGCGTGTAGCCGAGCTTGACGTTGATGCGCGAATCCTCGGTACGGCTGAGGTCGCGCTCGCCGCCATCCTCGTTGGCGGTGGGGACGAAACCGCCGGGCAGATCCCAATGGTCGCGGAAATTGCGGGCGTAGCTTGCCTGCGCATACCATGTGTCCTGCCGGGTGCCGATCAGGCCGAAGGCGGAGTAGCCGGCATAATCGACGTCCCGCCCGAGATCGAGCTGGCCGCGCGCCTCGATTTCCAGCGCCTTGGTCGGCTTGCGGGTGACGAGGTTGACCGATCCGCCCATCGCGCCCGGCCCGTCCAGCACCGAGGCATAGCCCTTGGCGACCTGGATCTCGGCCACGTCCGCGGTGAGGAAGCGGCCGTAATCGAGACGGTTGTCGGCCGGCAGATAGACGCGGATGCCGTCGATGGAGACCGGCACCTGGAAGCGGTCGAACCCGCGCACGAACAGCAGCCGCTCGTTGCGCGAGCCGCCACTGTTGCCGGCGCTGACGCCGGGGATGAGGTTGGCGGCATCTTCCAGCGACACGCGGTTGAACGCCTCGATCGCATCCTGCCCCAGCGTCTCGCTGCCGATGGCGACGCCCTGCGGCCGCGTGCCGGTGACGATGATCTCGCCGAGGCGGAAATTGCCTTCCGTGGCGTTGGCGGTATCGGCCTCCTGCGCCATGGCGGCGCCGGGCAGGCAGGCAAAGGCGCAGACGGCGCCAAGCAGACGAGCTTTCATGAAGTGGGCCCCTTCATTCCCAAAAATTCGTTGCGCCAAACGGCGGCGGGCGCCGTATATGGACAAAGATGGCATGCTGTATAGATATAAATATAGCTTTTGACGAGAAAGGCCCGATGTGATGGCTCTGCTTCTGCTTTCCCTTGCGCTCGCCGCGGCCGCTCCGGCCGGGACCGCGGCGACGGCGGCGCCCGCCTGCCCGGCGACGCCCGCACCGCTGCCGGCCGCGCTCGCACCGTGGACGGAGCCGGCCTCGCTGACAGCCGCGATGAATGCGGCGGGGCTGGAGGCGGCGACGCTACCCTTGGGCGCGGCGAAGGATCTGGCGCTCAGCCGGACGCCACAGGTGCGCTACGCGGTGCGGCCCGAGCGGCCGGGCGGATCGGTGAGCCATGGCGGCATGGCGCGGTTCGTCGTGGTGCAGGCTGGCGTCTATCGCGTGGCGATGGATAGCGCGGCGTGGATCGACGTGGTGGCGGACGGCAAGAGCCTTGAATCCGTGAAGCACGGCCACGGGCCGGACTGCTCCGGTATTCGCAAGATGGTCGATTTCCAGCTCGCGCCCGGTGCCTATGTGCTCCAGGTCGTGGGGAATGGGACGCCGGGGGTCCGCGTGCTGGTGACGAGCGTGCCTGCCGCATGACCTTGCGCGGCGCGGCGGCGCTGCTGGTTGCGGCGGCGGCGCTGGCGGGCGGGGTAATTGCCGGATCGGGGCGCGGCGCGGCGGCGGAAGGACCGCCGGCGCTCTCGGCCGAGGCGGCGATGGCGGCGCTCGGCCGGCGGCTGTTCTATGATGGCGATCTCTCCATCGACGGCAGCATGGCTTGCTCGACCTGCCATGGGCAGCGCCACGGCTTCGCCGAGGGCAACCGCGCCCATCCCGGCGTGACCGACGAGCCGGGGCGGCGCAACGTGCAGACGCTCGCCAATGTCGGGCGCCGGAAAAGCCTGACCTGGGGCGACGAGACGCTCCGCACGCTGGAGGCGCAGGCGCTGGTCCCGATGTTCGGCGACAATCCGGTCGAGATGGGCATGAAGGGACAGGAGGCCGAGCTGGCGCGGCGGCTGGGCACCAATGCCTGCTATGTGCGGCTGTTCCGCGCGGCCTTTCCCGAGACGGGCGGGCGGATCGACGCGGGGACTGTCACGCGGGCGCTCGGGGCGTTCCAGCGCACCCTGGTTTCCGACGATGCGCCGGCCGACCATTATGCGCGGGGGCGGAGGGATGCCGTTTCGGATACGGCGCGGGCGGGGGCGGCTGTGTTTGGGCGGGATTGCGCCTCCTGCCACGCCGGACCGGATTTCACCGACGACCGCTTCCACCGGCTTGAGCCGGTTGACCCGCGCGACCGGGGGCTGGGCGAAGTGACCGGCCGGAGCGCGGATGACGGGCGGTTCCGCACGCCGAGCCTGCGTAATGTCGCGGTGAGCGCGCCCTATTTCCACGATGGGAGCGCGTCGACGCTGGCCGATGCGATCCGCCGCCATGGGCTGCGTGTCTCCGCGCCCGACGAGGCGGCGCTGATCGCGTGGATGGAGGCGATGACGGACCGGAGCTTCATCGCGAATCCGGGTTTTGCTTATCCCGATGGGCCGTGTGAGGCAGCGTGAGTTGAACCACGCCGTGCTCTTGCTTCCGCAGGAGCACTGAGGGTTGATACCGCTATGTCGGCGCGTGCGCCGGCACGCCCAGCCAGCGGGCGAGGCCCGGCAGATGCGGCAGCACCAGCCGCTCGAACAGCCAGAGCGCTATCAGTGAGATGGCGAGTAGCGGCAGCAGCGCGGCGAGGATCAGTAGGATCGCGACCGCGCCGCCCATCCGCGCCGGGACAGGCGCGGGCGGCGGGGCGCCGAGCGCGTCGGCGGGCTTGCGGCGGCGCCAGAGGATGAAGCCGCTCGCCGCCATCAGCATCAGGCCGAGCGCGGTCAGCACGCCGATCAGCTGGTTCACCCAGCCGAAAAGCTGCCCCTCGTGCCAGGCGACGCCGTAGCCGACGATCCGGTCGACGACATGGCCGTCCGCGAAGGTTTCGCGGCCCGTCTCGCGGCGGGTGGCGGGGTCGAAGCTGATGGTGGTGCGCAGCGGGCGGTTCTGTGCATCCGAGCGGACGGTCCACACGGCGGCGCCGGGGCGGCCGAACCGGCCGGGCGCGCCCGGCGGCGTCACCACCACGGGGAAGGCGAGCGCCTCGGCCTGCGCCTTGAGGACGATCCCGTCCAGTCCGGCGGGGGCGGCGGCGGCCGGATGATAGGTGCCGTGGCGGAGCATTACCTGATGATCGTGCCCGGCATGGAGGTCATCGCCGCCGCCCGGCGCTTCGCCTCCAATCGTCCAGTCCTGCGGGCCCTTGACCCAGCCCAACTCGGTGCGCGCGGCCTTGAAGGCGCTGCCCCACAGACCCGCCCAGGGGAGGCCGGTGACGAGCAGCACCAGCACCAGCCCGGCGATCCAGAAGCCGGTGACGGCGTGGAGATCGCGCCAGAACAGGCGCTTGCCGGCGCGCAGGCGCGGCCAGAGCACGCCGGCCAGTCGCCGGTCGCGCGGCCACCAGAGGTAGAGGCCGGAGAGGGTGAGGACCATCGCCCAGCTCGCCGCCAGCTCGACCAGCCAGCTCCCGCGCTTGCCGAGCAGCAGTTGGCCGTGGATGGTCTTGAGCGTCTCCATGATCCGCGTTTCGGGATCGAGGCTGCCCATCACCGTGCCGGCGGGCGAGACGAACACGTCGCGCATCGCCTGCCCGTCCGCCATGGCGATGTGGACCATGGCGGCGTCGCCCGGCCGCTCGGGCAGGCGGTAGCTGGTGAAGCGCGCGCCGGGGAAGGCGGCAAGCGCGGCAGCCACCTGCGCCGAGGGCAGCACGACGCGCTCGACCACCGGCGTGCGATAGGCGCGCTCCTCCCAGCGCTCCACCTGCGGCTTGAACAGATAGGCCGCGCCGGTCGCCGCGAGCAGCAGCACGAAGGGGATGACGAACAGGCCGGCGTAGAAATGCCAGCGCCAGATGGTGCGGTAGAGGGTGGCGCGCTGTTGCGGGGAGAGGGCCATGACTCAGAACCTCGCCTTGATATCGGCCACGAATGTCCGCTGCGGCAGTGGATGCGAGACATAGGCGCGGTCGTTGAGGATGTTGTCGACGCCGAGGCTCAGCTCGACCGCGCGGTTGAGCGCGACGGAGGCGCGGGCGTCGACGAACAGATATTCGGTCTGGAAGCCGTAGGCGTCGCCGCGCACCAGCCCGAGCAGGTCGCTGTTGGGCCGTGAGGCGAAGCGCCAGCCGAGCGAGAGCTTCACCGGATCGGCCAGCCGATAGCGGATATTGCCGTTCGAGCGCCAGCGCGGGATGCGCGGGAACTGGGCGCCATCGGCGGCGGGATTGGCGGCGTTGCGCAGGGTCTGCGCGTCCGTCCAGGCGAGGTTGCTGTCCACGTCAAGGCCGGGGAGGACATCCTTGGCCTCAAGGATCAGTTCGATGCCAACCTGCCGCACGCGGTCGATATTCTTGTAGCTGGAAACGACCGTGCCGAACTGGTTGAGGCCGCTGAAGCTGAAGATCGCGTCGTCGATATCCTGCCAGAAGAGGCTGGCGGTGGCGCGCAGCCTGCCGAACGTGCGGGCAAGGATGAGATTGGCGTCGCGGGATTTTTCCGGGCGCAGATTGGGGTCGAAACTGTCCGGGTCGATAGCGCCGGCAATGGTGTCGAACCGGCCCTGGAACAATTCGCCCACGGTGGGGAAGCGGGTCGCGGTGCCAAAGCTCAGTTGCGCGTCGATGGCGCCGGGAAGCGCGGCTTGCAGGCTGAGCTTGGGGCTGACGGAGTCGCCGTGACGGGCGGGGTAGCGGGCGTCCACGCGGGCGCCGCCGGAAAGCGCGGCGATGCCGCCGGCGAACGCGCGCCAGCGGTCATAGCGCAGCCCGGCGGTGAGGGTGACGCCCTCGCCGAGTGCGATCGCGTCCTCCGCCCACAGGCCCCACAGGCTGGTCTTGCCGTAGGTGGCGGCATTGAAGGCGGGATCGGCGGCGCTGCGCCAGTGGCTCGTGTTGACCGTCTCCTGCGCGGTTTCATAGCGGTTGGCGTTGAGGCCGGCGGCGAGGCGGTGCGCGCCGAGCCTGCGGTCGAGCGTCACGTCGCCCGTCCACCAGCCCGGATCGTGCTGGACGGTGCGGGTGCCTGCGCCATTGGTCGCGCCGGTTGCGTAGCTGGTGGAGCTGCGGCTGTCCTGCCGGGGGATGCCGTAGTGCGAGAGGTTGGCGGAGAGCGCCCAGCCGGCGACCGGCCCGGCGAGTTTCAGGCCGGCGAGATATTCGGTGCGGCGCATAGTCGAGAAGCTGAGGCCGGTGGCGTTCCATGTCTGCCCGGCGAAGCTCACCTTGCCCTGCGTGAGCGGGTGGCCG
Source organism: Sphingobium sp. 66-54 (assembly GCA_001899715.1). Lineage (GTDB taxonomy): Bacteria > Pseudomonadota > Alphaproteobacteria > Sphingomonadales > Sphingomonadaceae > Sphingobium. Next base: position 125,273 of record MKWI01000014.1, on the reverse strand, counting down.
TCCGTGCCGGTGAGGAAGCTGCGCGGATCGGTGAGGGTCTGCCGGGTCAGCCAGAGGAAGCCGAGCGCTTCTACCGTCCAGCCGTCCGCGCTCTCATAGCCGAGGCGGAGCCGCGCCTGATCCTGCGCGACATGGACCGGCGAGGCCGCGCCAAACACCGGCGTCGCCAGCCGGTCGTCCGCATAGGCGCCGGTGACGGGTGTGCCGGTGCCGGTCGCCGGCGTGAGCAGATTGAAGCTCATCGGCTGGCCAACATTCTCGAAATGGCGGACCCCGGCGCGCACGCGCCAGGGGCCGCTCGCCTGCTTCCAGCTTGCGCTCGCCTCCGCGCTAGTGCCGGCAAAGCTCTCGTCCACGCCATATTCGCGATAGGGCTGGAACATCGCCTGTACGCTGGCCTGAACGGCCGTGCCCTCCGGTGGCTGGGTGCTCACCGAGATGACGCCGCCCATGGAATTGCCGCCGTAGCGCGCCGAGTAAGGGCCATAGACGATGTCGAACTGGCGCACCTCCGAGGGCCCGACGACGTTCCATTTGGGCGGATAGTCCCAGCGGTTGCCGAGGAAGTTGGAGACGAGGAAGCCATCGACCAGCACGATGGTGCGCGCGCTCTGGATGGTGTTGGCGCCGCGCAGCGCGACCACGGCGTTGTCGTCCCCGGCGAAGCGTTTGCGCACATAGAAGTTGGGCGCATATTTCATCAGATCTTCGACATTGGCGGCGTTGATCGCGTCGAACTGGGCCTGCCCCAGCGAGACGGCGAGGCCGCGCGGCGCAACGGTGAACGGCGCGATCCGCTGGCCGACGACGAGGATGGCGCCGCCTGCCTCGTCCGGTGCGGTATCGGCCGGTGGCTGGGCAAATGCAGGCACCGCGACCAGGCCAGCCGCAAGCGCGATAGAAAGGGTGCGCATGGAAGATTCCCGAAAGCTCTGACGATGCGCGGGCAGCCCATGCGGACCATGCACGCGCGCAAGAACGCGGCGAACGGAGAGCGTTCGCCGCGCGGGCGTTCAGAGTGTCAGGGGTGGGCCGATGGCCGGTGGCGGAGGCGCGGCGAGGCGGTGGACCGTAAGGTCCGCGATGGCCGCGCCGTAGGGCGGCCGCGCCCGCATCAACAGGGACGCGAGCACCACAAAGGCCGCGATGGCGAGCAGGCCGCCGGCAAAGGCGCAGGCGAAGAGGCAGAGGCCGTCCCCGGCCTTATGCTGATCGCCCGGTGCCGGCGCGGCCTTGCCGAGATCGACTACCATGGTGGCCGGGCCGGTGCCGGTGCAGAGCTGGATGACCATGCTGCCTTCATGCGCGACGGGCATGAAGCCGGTCGGCACCAGCGTCCGCAGCGCCAGGACGAGCACCGCCGCCGCGACGAAAAGGCCGCGCGCCATGCCCGATTGCCGAATCAGCCAGCTCATGGCGCTGCCCGATAGGCGCTTTGGTGCGGCTTGTCAGCGGTAAAGATGCGGTGCCCGCCGAATGGAGGAGCCATCCGCGCTTTCGCCTTGAAATTCGCCGCCGCAGCTTCCTTATTGAAGGGCGAGCTTATTGACGGACAGGCGCGCGGTGCCATCAGTACCGGGCCGGCCAGCGGAAGGGACGAGGATGAGCGACGGGCGGTCTGAACATTGGATGTGGGCGGATGCTGTCGGCCTGCTGGACAGGATGCAACGCCTCCACCACCAGAGCTACGCCCCGGCGCGCGTGCGCGGCGGCACGGTGCATTGGGAGCCGCCCGCCGACCTCATCGAGACCGACGACGAGGTGCTGGTGTTCGTCGCCCTGCCGGGCGTCGATCTCGACCAGACCGAAGCGTTCATCGAGGACGGCGTTCTCGTTGTGCGCGGCCAGCGGCTGCTGCCGCCGGAGCTGCGCGTGGCGCGGATCCACCGGCTGGAGCTGCCACAGGGCCGGTTCGAGCGGCGGCTGCCGTTGCCGAGCGGCCATTATGAGGATGTGCGCCGCGCCGGATCGGACGGTTGCCTGCTCGTCACCCTGCACAAGGCGAAAGGAGGGCGCCGCTGATGGACGCACCGACCAAGACCGACCAGCCCGCCGTGGCGCCCGATTCCGCCGCCGCGGCGCCCGCGCTGCCGCCGCTGCCGGACGACGCGATCATCATCGTGCCGGTGCGCAATTTCGTGCTGTTTCCCGATGTGGTGCTGCCGCTCGCCATCACGCGGCCCCTGTCCGTGGCGGCGGCGCAGGCGGCGATCCAGGGCAGCCGGCCGATCGGCGTGCTCACCCAGCGCGATCCCGGCGCCGAGCAGCCGACAGGCACCGACATGCACCGCATGGGCACGCTCGCCAATGTGCTGCGCTACGTGACGGCACCGGACGACACCCACCATCTCATCGTGCAGGGCGAGGTCCGCTTCCGTGTGATCGAGTTCCTCGACGGCTGGCCGTTCCTCGTTGCGCGGGTCGAGCAGGTTGCCGAGGAAGAGGAAAAGACGCCCGAAGTCGAGGCGCGGCTCATCAACCTGCGCAAGCAGGCGCTGGAGACGGTGCAGCTTCTGCCGCAGGCGCCGCAGGGGCTGGCCGAGGCGATCCAGAATATTCCCTCCGCCTCCACGCTGGCGGACACGGTGGCCGCCTATCTCGACCTGGAGCCGGCGCAGAAGCAGGAGATATTGGAGACGGTCGCACTCATCCAGCGGCTCGACAAGGTCTCGCGCCTGCTGGAGCAGCGCTTGCAGGTGCTGCGCCTCTCCGCCGAGATCGGCAAGGACGTGCAGGAGACGCTCTCCACCCGCCAGCGCGAGGCGCTGCTGCGCGAGCAGATGGCCGCGATCCAGCGCCAGCTCGGCGAGGATGACGGGCGCTCGGCGGAAATCGCGGAACTAACCGAGAAGATCGCCAAGGCCGGCATGCCGGAGGAGGTCGAGAAGGAGGCAAGCAAGGAGCTGCGCCGGCTGGAGCGCATGCCCGAGGCGGCGGCCGAGCACGGCATCATCCGCACCTATCTCGACTGGCTGACCGAACTGCCGTGGCAACTGCCCGAGAGCGAGACGCCGATCGACATCGCCAAGGCCCGCGAGATCCTCGACGCGGACCATTATGGGCTGGAGAAGATCAAGAAGCGGATCGTGGAATATCTCGCGGTGCGCAAGCTGGCGCCGCAGGGCAAGGCGCCGATCCTGTGCTTCGCCGGCCCGCCCGGCGTGGGCAAGACCTCGCTCGGCCAGTCGATCGCGCGCGCCATGGGGCGGCCGTTCCAGCGCGTGAGCCTGGGCGGCGTGCACGACGAATCCGAGATACGCGGCCACCGGCGCACTTATATCGGCTCGATGCCGGGCAACATCATTCAGGCGATCCGCAAGGCCGGCACGCGCGAATGCGTCATCATGCTCGACGAGATCGACAAGATGGGCCGCAGCTTTCAGGGCGATCCCTCGGCGGCGATGCTGGAGGTGCTCGACCCGGAGCAGAACCATAGCTTCCGCGACAATTATCTGGGCGTGCCGTTCGATCTGAGCCGGGTGGTGTTCATCGCCACCGCCAACATGCTGGATACGGTGCCCGGCCCGCTGCGCGACCGCATGGAGATCATCGCGCTCTCCAGCTACACCGAGGAGGAGAAGCGCAACATCGCGCGGCGCTACCTCGTCGCGCGGCAGCTTGAGGCCAATGGCGTCACGCCCGCGCAGGTGGAGATAGACGACGACGCGCTGGTGGAGATCATCCGCCACTACACGCGCGAGGCGGGCGTGCGCGGGCTGGAACGCGAGATCGGCAAGACGATCCGCCACGCCGCCGTGAAGATCGCGGACGGATCGGCCAGCCATGTCGCCATCACCGTGCCCGATCTGGAAGAGATACTGGGCGACCCCATTTTCGAGAATGAGGTGGCGCAGCGCACCAGCGTGCCCGGCGTGGCGACCGGCATGGCGTGGACGCCGGTGGGCGGCGATATCCTGTTCATCGAGGCCACCAAGATGCCCGGCGGTGGCCGGCTGATCCTCACCGGCCAGCTCGGCGACGTGATGAAGGAGAGCGCGCAGGCGGCGCTCAGCCTCGTCAAGAGCCGCGCCGCGTCGATGGGGATCGAGGCCAAGGCGTTCGAGGAGAATGACATCCACGTCCATGTGCCCGCCGGCGCCACGCCCAAGGACGGGCCGAGCGCGGGCGTGGCGATGTTCATGGCGCTCTCCTCGCTGTTCCTCGGGCGTACGATCCGCAGCGATACCTCGATGACCGGCGAGATTTCGCTGCGTGGGCTGGTGCTGCCGGTAGGCGGCATCAAGGAGAAGGTCGTCGCGGCGGCAGGCGCGGGCATCACCCGCGTGATGCTGCCGGCGCGCAACAAGCGCGATTATGACGACATTCCCGAGAGCACGCGCGAGAAGCTGGAGTTCATCTGGCTGGAGACGGTGGAGGATGCGCTGGCGCACGGCCTCGATCCGGCGCCGGCCGGGGAGGGCGACGGAGAGGCTGGCCTTTCCGGCGGAGGCAGGCCAGACTGAGCTTCTCAACTATGGGGAGGAGACAGCCATGACCGACCGCCGCCGCATCCCGTCCTTGTCGCCGTTCGAGGAGGAGATCGGCTTCACCCGCGCGCTGCGGGTGGGGGACCGCATCGTCGTCTCCGGCACCACGGCGACCCGGCCGGACGGCACGGTGCCGGCCGATGCGGGCGAGCAGGCCGACATGTGCTTCGCCGAGATCATCCGCCATATCGAGACGCTCGGCGGCAGCGCGGCGGACGTGGTGCGCGTGCGTATGTTCGTCACCGACATTGCAGACGCCGACGCGGTGAGCGCCGCCTTCACCCGCGCGCTCAAGGCCACGCGGCCGACCGGCACGCTGGTCGCCATCGCCGCGCTCTACCGGCCGGAGTGGAAGGTGGAGATCGAGGCGGAGGCGGTGGTTAGCGAGTGAGGGGGCGCCCGCCATTATTGCGTTAGTCCGGTAATCCTCCAAGCAGCCATGAGGCGTGTGCAACCCCAATCCCTAGTCGAAAGGCAGATGAAGTGGGCATTGAAGCCGGTGGCGTAATAAGTCGCTACGTCCATTCCGTAGGATTGGCCTCCGTGCCCCCAATATGCATCAGATAAGGAAGGCAGGATGAAGCCCATGCCATACCATGGAGTTTCGCTGGGCGTGCGGGCCAACTGAAACATGGCTGGAGAAAGCAATTTGCCCGAGCGCAAGGCATCAATAAACTTGTGCATATCGTTGGCGCTTGCAACGCCGCCGCCAGCCGGCGTTCCCTTCCAAGGCAAGACCGAGAGGTTGGAAACAAGTTTATCCTCATCGCCATAGAAGGTCGTCTGGCCCGTTGCGATTCCATTGAGATGGTCGAGGTTAGGGAAGGAAGCGTGGGTCATGCCGGCGGGCTTGAAAACATGGTCTTCAACATAGTCATAATAGCTTTGACCGCTCACCCGTTCGACCACCGCTCCCAGCAAAAGGAAGCCATAGTTCGAATATTCCATCCGCGTTCCGGGCGCGAAGGTTGGAGCGCGATTGCCGTTCAGCGCAATGATATCCGCGATGGTGCGCGCCCGCGCCCGATTATCACCCTCCCCTCGTGCCAGAATGCCGATATCTCCGGTCCCGCCACGGTGCTGCAGTAACTGGCGAATAGTCACCTGAGCCATCTCGGCGTTGGGATAGTCGGTCAGATAGGTGCCGAGCGGTGCATCGAGATCAATCTTGCCGGTCTCAACGAGTTGCAGCACGGAAACAGCCGTGAACATCTTCCCCGCTGAAGCAAGAAACATCGGCGTATCAGATGTGATCCGAGCCTTCGAATTTTCATTGGCGGTCCCCCATCCACGAGTCACTTGCGGTACGTCATTCTGTATAAGAAGCAGAGAGCCCGCGAATTCTCCGCGCTGTTCCAGCCTGTCCGCGAAGCTTGTAATATAGTTGTTCGCCGTTTCTACTGGCATCGCAAATGGAGAGAGGTTGAATTTCGCCAGCTTTGTCTCACCTTCAGCGCCCAATTCGATAGTTAATCGCTGGAGGGCAGGGAAACACCGCTCGATCAGCAAGACCTTGATGTTTGATCTGGTGCGGCTTTCAATGCGAACCGGATCGAAGCCACAACTCATTATCGCGAGGTCGAGCGGGAACCTCGCTTCTGGATCACTGAGGTGCTTCGCATAGAACGACTTGATCGCGGACTTCTCGCCAGAATTGAATGCCGCGAGCCATTCGTGAAACACGTTCTCGGCGGAAACTAACGGCTTTGGTGGAACGGCTGCGGAGGGCACGTGGGGCTCCTGCGCCGTGGCAATAGGAGGCTGCAGGAGCCCCAAGGCTAAGGCAACAAGGCATCCCCCGATGATTCGCATTGGTTCTCTCAATCGAATTACATTAGACTAACGGTGTTAGTTTAGCCCACAAAGGCGCGATGACAAGGGCCCGGATTGATAAATCCACAATCGTCGATGCGGCGCTGGCTATCCTCGACAGGGATGGGTTCGAAGCCGTCAGTCTTCGCAACGTGTCGCACGCCCTGGGGATCAAGGCGCCGTCCTTGTATTGGCATGTGAAAAACAAGGGCGAGTTGCTTGGACACATGGCGGAGCAGCTCTTTCGCAACATATTGGCGGACGTGCCTCCTGCCGAGGGTTGGGAGGACTGGCTACGCGGACTCGCATTGACGGTTTACAGGCACCAACAGGAAACGCGCGACATCAGGAGGTTGATGATCGAGGCAAGAATGGATCAGGCTGTAGTGGGCGAGTTTTCGGAGATCATGAGCGAAGGTTTGATCGCTCGCGGATGTGAGCGTTCCTTGGCTTTCGATGCGCAACGATCGGCCATGACTCTCGCCACGGGCTGGACGATAATGCCGCATGATCCGAAGTTGACGGAGAACAAGCCGGAGTTAAGTTTTATACGCAGCCTCGATGCTCTGATTAATGGTTGGCGAGATACGGCAAATTCTAGCGGGAAATCCTGATGCGTTCCATCGAATGTCCAGTGTCCTTACACGATTACGGGTAATTGATGGGGCGATTGCCGAACGTTGACTTGCACGACCCGGCAACCGAAAGTTTTCAGTCCACTAATTGAGTCCCGAGACAATGTCCTGTGAAGCGCAGAGATGGTCGCTTCCCACCTCATAACCGCTTATCTCTCCCCTTAGAACATCCCATTCGGATTCGGCCCCTCCACCACCACGTCCTGCGCCACGTCCCAATGTTCGGCGATGAGGCCGTTCTCGATGCGGAAGATGTCGACCACGGCCCAGCCGATATCGCCCGGCCAGCGGCGGACGTGATAGTGGACGATGACATGGTCGCCGTCCGCGAACATGCGCTTCACGTCGTGCACGCCCTCCGGGTTCACCGCCTTGATATGGTCGAGGAACGCCTTGAGCGGCGCGCTGCCGGTTTCGACATTAGGGTTGTGCTGGATATAGTCCGGGGCGATGAAGCGATCGACCGCGCTCGCGTCCATCGGGTTCAGCACCTCGTCGAACAGGCCGCGCACCAGCGCGAGATTGGCGTCTTCCTCTGGCGTGTAGGCCATGATCCTCTCCCTCTTGCGTTGCCGCCCCGCTGACTTATGACCGGCACAGGCGGGTGCGTGCAAGCCCGTGGGGAGAGGACGGGCACCGGCATGGGCGATAGCGGCGGGGCGGATTTCATCATCGTGGGCGCGGGCAGCGCGGGTTGTGTGCTTGCCAACCGGCTGAGCGCGGACCCCGGCGTGCGTGTCGTGCTGATCGAGGCGGGCGGCGAGTGCCGGCACCCGATGATCGACATGCCGCTCACCTGGATGCAGGCCTCCGCCATGGACCGCTTCATCTGGGGTAACCAGAGCGAGCCGGACCCGCATATGGACGGGCGCAGCCAGCCGGTGCCGCGCGGCAAGGTGCTGGGCGGCTGCTCGTCGATCAACGGTACCATGTATATTCGCGGCGCGGCGGCCGATTATGACGGCTGGCGCGACAGCGGCCTGCCCGGCTGGGGCTATGACGACGTGCTGCCCTATTTCAGGCGCTCGGAGACCAACTGGCGGGGCGAAAGCGCGGAGCATGGCGGAGCGGGCGAGATGCACGTCTCCGCCATGGCGCCGGACCCGCTGCTGTTCCCCGCCTTCATCGAGACCGCCAAGCGCCTGGGCCATGCCGCGACGGACGATTTCAACGTCGCCCGGCCGGAGGGCTTCGGCATCCCGGACTGCACTATCCGCAACGGCCGGCGACACAGCACGGTGCGCGCCTTCCTCGATCCGGTGAAGCGGCGGGCGAACCTGCGGGTGGAGACCAATGCGCTGGTGACGCGGATCATCGTGGAAGGCGGCCGGGCGGTGGGCGTCGCCTTCACGCGCGGCGGGCAGCGCCATGAGATCCGCGCGCGGCGTGAGGTGATCTTGAGCGCGGGGGCGATCAACTCGCCGCAAATCCTGATGCTCTCCGGCATCGGCCCGGCGGCCCATCTGCGCGAGATGGGCATCGCGCCGTTGGTCGACCTGCCCGGCGTCGGCGCGAATTTGCAGGACCATCCGATCGCGCTGAGCTTCTGGGCGGCGTCCGGTCCGGTGACGTTCGACGACCGGCTGCGGCTCGACCGGCTGGCGTGGAACGCGGTGCGCTGGCGGCTGTTCGGCACCGGCACCATGGCGCAGAGCCCCATGTCCGTGCAGGGCTTCCTGCGTTCGGATGCGGCGCAGGAGCGGCCGGACCTGCAATTCCAGATCGTCCACTCCAGCTATCAGGCGCGGCCGTGGTTCCCCGGCTGGCGCAGGGGCGCGGGGCACCAGTTCTCCGCCGGGGTGCTGCTGCTCGCGCCCGACAGCCGGGGCGCGGTGAGCCTGCGCGGGCCGGAGCCGGAGGCGCTGCCGCGCGTGCTGCTCAACTTCATGAGCGCGCAGAGCGACCGGCTGCGGCTGCGCGAGTCCATGTGCTTCATGCGGCGCTTCTTCGAGACCGAGCCGGCCCGCAGCCTGATCGCCGCCGAACTGGCGCCCGGCCCGGACGCGGCGAGCGACGAAGCGATCGATGGCTGGCTGCGCGCCACGGTGATGAGTGGGGGCCATCCTGTGGGCACCTGCGCGATGGGCACCGGCGCCGATGCGGTGCTTGATGCGGCGTTGCGGCTGCGCGGGGTGGAGGGGCTGCGGGTGGTCGACGCCTCGTCCATGCCGTGCATCATTCGCGGCAACACCAATGCGCCGGTCATCATGATCGCCGAGAAGGCAGCGGATATGATCCTCGGCAAGCCGGCGCTGGCTGCATGAGAAATGGCGCCGCAAGCGCTCCTGCGAAAGCAGGAGCCCAGGGCGATAGGGCACCGCGGCTGGGCCCTGGGCTCCTGCTTTCGCAGGAGCGCGATGCCGTGAAATCAGCCATCGGGGGAGAGGCATGAGCGGATCGGCGGACATCGTTGCGGACGGGGTGGCCCGCGTGGAGACAACGCCACCCGCCACGCTGCCTCAACTCATCATCGTCGGCATCCTCAGCGTCGCGATCATGGTGATCGACGGCTACGACATCGGCGCGATGCCGCTCATCGTGCCGCAGGTCTCGCAGCTTTGGGGCGTTGCGCCGGCGAGCTTCGGCCCGGCGCTCTCCGCCGTGGTGATCGGGCTCGGCATCGGCGCCTTCTTCTTCGCGCCGCTGGGCGACAGGCTCGGGCGGCGGCTGACCACGGTGGTCTCGCTTGCCGTCATCGCGCTCGCCACGCTCGGCACCGCCTGGTCGGCTTCGGTCACGCAGCTTTTCTGGTGGCGGCTCGTCACCGGCACCGGGCTGGGCGCCTGCCTGCCCAATGTGCTCGCCATCCTCGCGCAGGTGGTGCCGGCCGAGCGGCGGGCGAGCGTGATGACTTTGGTCTCCTGCGGCATCCCGGTCGGCGCGGCGGGGGCGGGGATCGTCGTGCCGGTGCTGACCAACGCCTATGGCTGGCAGGCAAGCTTCTATGTGCCCGCGACGTTGATGATCGCCGTCACCGTGCTGGTGGCGCTCTTTCTGCGCCAGCTCCCCATGCCGGAGCCGAAAGCACCGGCGGAGCCCGCCACGCGCCGCCGCTGGCACTGGACGGACATTCCGGTGCTCGCTCCGCTCGGCAAGGGGTTGCGCCTGCGCACCGCGATCTTCTCCGGCCTGTTCTGCTTCAACGCGCTGACCATGTACATGCTGAGCAGTTGGCTGCCGACCATCCTCCAGACCAGCGGTTTCGCGTTTGAATCCGCCTCGCTGCTGGCCTCGGCTGTGCAGCTTGGCGGGCTGTTCGGCGGTTTGCTGCTAGCGGTGCAGATCGACCGGCACCGCACCAACGGCGCGCTGCTCACCGGCTATGGCGCGGTGGCGCTGGGGCTGGTCGTGCTGGCGTTCGTCGCGCCCGATCCGATGCGCTGGGGCGTGCTCCTGCTGCTGATCGGCGCGGGGGTGGGCGGCGCCCATATCGCGCTGCCGGCGGTCGCGGCGAACATCTACCCCAAGGCGATGCTCTCCGCCGGCATCGGCCTCGCCGTCACGGTGGCCCGGCTCGGCGCCATGGCGGGGCCGATGGCGGGCGCGTGGCTGATCGGCAGGCAGGTGTCGAGCGGCGGCTTCTTCCTCGCGCTACTGATGCCCGTGGCCGCCTGCGCGCTGTGCGTGCTGGCGTTTGCAAAAGCGAAGCTGGCCAACGGGCCGTCGGATTGAGGTGAACCCCACCCCTTGGGGGTCAGTCGTTCTGGGCAACGAAGCGCGCGGCCGGCGCGGGCCGGCTCTCCGCGCCCCGATCGCCGCCATTGGGGGGAGAAGCCGCGGGCATCATCACCGGCTCGATCGCCTTGCCGTGCAGCGCGTCGAGGAAGCGCCGCAGCCACCAGCGCACGTCCTGCCGCTCGACCGATTCCATCAGCGCATGCCAGCGGGCCTTGCGCTCCTCCAGCGGCATGCGCAGGGCCTGCCCCAGCGCGTCGGAGAGCTCCTCGGGGCTGAACGGGTTGACCAGCAGCGCGGCAGCCATCTGCTCGGCCGCGCCGGCGAAGCGCGAGAGGACGAGCACGCCGGGGTCCGCCGGGTCCTGCGCTGCCACATATTCCTTGGCGACGAGATTCATGCCGTCGCGCAGCGGCGTCACCAGCCCGACGCTGGCGGCGCGATACATGCCGGCGAGCGAGGTGCGGTCATAACCGCGATTGACGTAGCGCAGCGGCACCCAGAAGGCGGTGGCGAACTCGCCGTTGATGTGGCCGGAGAGTGCCTCAAGCTGCTTGCGGATATCCTGATAGCTCACCACGTCCTCGCGCGAGGGCGGGGCGATCTGGAGCAGCGAGACGCCTTCCTGATAATCGGGATGATCGAGCAGCAGCCGCTCATAGCCGTTGAAGCGCTGCTCCAGCCCCTTGGAATAATCGAGCCGGTCGACGCCCATGATGAGCTTGCGCCCGTCGAGCGTGCCCAGCAGCGCCCGCCGCGCCTCCTCCGCCTCGGCGCTCGCGGCGCTGGCCTTGAACTCCTGCGCGTCGATGCCGATCGGGCAGGCGATGACGCGCACCTGCCGCCCGTCGATGGCGATGGTGCCCTGCTCGTCCACCACTGCCTCGGGGAACTGTTCACGCACATAATGAAGGAAGCTGTCCAGCCATGTCTGGCACTGGAAGCCGATGAGGTCATAGGCGAACAGCGTCTCGACGAGTTGGCGGTGGCTGGGCAGGGCGATGAGCAGCCGCAGCACCGGCCAGGGCGTGTGGAGGAAGAAGGCGGTGCGGTTGCGCACGCCGCGCTGCCGCAATTCCCGGCCGAGCGGGATCAGGTGATAATCATGCACCCAGATGTCGTCGTCCGGCGCGATTAGCGGCAGCAGCGTCTCGGCGAAGCGATCGTTGACGCGCGCATAGCCGCCCGCGAAGCCGCGCTCGAACTCGGCGAGGTCGGTGCGGTCGTGGAACAGCGGCCAGAGCGTGCGGTTGGCAAAGCCGTTATAATATTCCTCCACGTCCTGCGCTTCGAGGTCGATAGTCGCGGTGGTGACGCCGTCCGCGCGGGAGAGGTTGATCTGGCCGGTGAACTCGTCGATCTCGTTGCCCGACCAGCCGAACCAGATGCCGTTGGTCTCGCGCAGCGCGGAGGAGAGCGCGACGGCGAGACCGCCCTGATTGCTCTTGCCCTCGCCGTCCGGCGGGCTGACGCGGTTGGATATGACGATGAGGCGAGTCATCGGATAGCGCTCCATGGTTTGCTCAGCAGCACGGCGCAGTTGATGAGGCCGACAAGCGAGTAGGTCTGGGGGTAGTTGCCCCACAATTCCCCGGTCACGGGGTCGATGTCTTCCGAGAGCAGGCCGGCGGCGGTGCGGCGGCTCAGCATTTCCTCCAGAAGGTTGCGCGCTTCGGCGGTCCGGCCGGTGGCGTGCAGAGCCTCTATAAGCCAGAAGGTGCAGAAATTGAAGGCGGTCCTGGGCAGGCCGAAATCGTCCTCGGTGGCGTAGCGCAGCATGTTGCTGCCGCGCCGCAGCCCGGCTTCCAGCGCCGCCAGCGTGGTGGCGAAGCGCGGATCATTGGGAGCGAAGAAGCGCAGTTCCAGCAGTTGCAGGATGCTGGCATCGAGATCGTCGCCGCCGAAGGTGGCGGACATGCGCTGGCTCTCCTTGCGCCAGGCCGAGCGCTCGATGGTGGCGTGGATCGTATCGGCCCGCTCCTGCCAGAAGGCGGCGCGGCGGGGCAGGCCGAGCGCGGTGGCGGCATTGGCCAGCCGGTCGCACGCCGCCCAGCACATGGCGGCGGAGTAAGTGTGGACATTGGCCTTGGTGCGCAACTCCCACAGCCCGGCGTCGGGCTCGTCATGCACCGTCCAGGCGCGCTCGCCGACCGTCTCCAGCGCGTTGAAATCGTCCACACCGCTCCTGCGGAACAGGCGCTGGTCGAAAAAGCTCTGCGTGTTGGAGAGGACGATCTGGCCGTAGGCGTCGTGCTGCACCTGCTCGAACGCCTGGTTGCCGGCGCGCACTGGCCCCATGCCGCGATAGCCGGCGAGGCCGGGCACGATCCATTCGGTCAGTGTCGCCTCGCCGCCGACGCCGTAAAGCGGCTGGATATGGCCGCCCCTGGCGTTGTCGACGATGTTGCGCAGATATTCGAGATAGCCCTCCAGCACGTCCAGCGCGCCGAGCCGATTGAGCGCCTGCACCGTGTAATAAGCGTCGCGGATCCAGCAGTAGCGATAGTCCCAGTTGCGCCCGCTGTCGGCGTGCTCGGGGATGGAGCTGGTCAGCGCCGCGACGATGGCGCCGGTTTCCTCATGCTGGCAGAGCTTGAGCGTGATGGCGGCGCGGATCACCGCGTCCTGCCACTCGAATGGCGTGGCGAGACCGCGCACCCAATTCTGCCACTCGCGCACCGTGCGGTCGTGCATGGTGTCCAGCGCCGGGCGCAGGTCGTCGGAAAAGCTCTCGTCCGGGCCGAGGAAGAAATGCAGCGGCCGCTCGACGCGGAACAGCCGCTCGTCCTCGATCCAGCCGACTGGCGCGGTGGTGGTGAGCCGCAGCGTCATGCTGCCGAGCAGGTAGCGGATATGGTTGCTGCCGCGTGTGCGCTCCGGGTCCTTCGCGCCCCAGTCGCGCGATGGGCGCAGCCGCACGCGGATGCGCGGCGATCCTTCCACCGGGCGGACGATCCGCGCGAAGGCGACGGGGCGATACATGCGGCCGTTGCGCCAGAAGCGCGGGCAGAAGTCGATGATCTCGACGGCATTGCCGGCATTGTCGCGGTGGTGCGTCACCAGCACCGGCGTGTTGCGGACATAGTGCTGGCGGGTCTCGACGCAGTCCTCCAGGTCAATCTCCCAGAAGCCGCGCGCGCCCTCGCCCGCGCGCGGGGCGGGATCGAGCAGCGAAGAGAAGGCTGGATCGCCATCGACGCGCGGCACGCAGCCCCACACGAACCGCCCGGCGCGGTCGACCAGCGCCGAGACCTGGCAGTTGCCGATGGGCCAGAGGTCGAGCGTCGCGGTCATGCCAGCAGCCCTTCGAGCCAGTGCCGCACCGCCGCCGGATCGGGCAGCGCATAGAGCGCGGCGGTCGGCCGGCGCTTGCCGACCAGCACGCCGGCGCCACCCAGCGCGTGGGCGGCGGCGAAGCCCGCTTCGTCCGTCGCGTCGTCGCCGACGAACCATGGCTTGGTGCCGGCCATCGGCGCGCGGCCCATCAAGGTGTGCACAGCCTTGCCCTTGTCACCGCCGGGCAGACGCAGCTCGGCCATCATCTTGCCGGGCTGGAACTGGAGGTCGAGCTGCTCGGCAAGCGTCGCCGCCAGCGCCTCCGCCTCCGCTTCGGCGTCCGGCGCCATGCGGTAATGGAGCGCGACGCCGAAGCTCTTGTCCTCTACCAGTACGCCAGCGTGTGCCTCCGCGAAATCCCGGAAGCGTGCCTGTGCCTCGTCGAGCGATGGCGGGCGGATCGGGTGGGCGTCCACGCCCTGCCAGCGATGCTCGCTGCCGTGGCTGCCGGAGAGGGCGAGATGCCGCGCGACCGGGCCGAGGATGGCGTCCATCTGCGCGATGGAGCGGCCACTGACGATGGCGAGCCGCCCTTCCAGCCGTTCGCCGAGGCGCATAAGCAGCGCGCGCAACGGCGCGTCGGCAACCACCAGCTCGGGCCGGTCGATCAGGTCCAGCATTGTCCCGTCCAGATCGAGGAACAGGCTGCTTGTGGTCAGATCCTCCAGCGGAGGTGTGTCGAAACCGATATGGGATAGGTCAGCGATCGTGCTTTCCCCCTTTGCTTGATTTTTTCCCGGATTTCGCTCCCGGAACGCGTCGGGATGCGAAGGCGTTCCCGGCGCTTCATGCGCGCTGCGGCTCGCGTGGCGATGCGGCCAGACTGGCCGCCACGCGCCTGCCTGTCAACGCCGGGACGCCAATTCCGCGATCGCGATGAGCGGAGCGCAAATAGATACTGTTCGAATTGTTCGCCAGCGGTCGAGGCGATACATTGCGCCGAATCGGCAGAAGAACCGGCGGATCGACAAGGGGAGCGGCGGTTGATGCCGCCGGCAGGAGGCGATGAGGACGGCGATCCCGCCAAGGGAGACCAGCGGTGCGCTGCTTCGCGCCACCCGGCGCTTGCTCGCCCGCCTCTGCCATGCGTCCAGTCTGCTGGTCCTGCCGCTGGTGCTGATGCTCACGGCCTCCGGCGTCGAGGCGGTGCAGGGCCGGCCGGACATCGTCACCAGCTACGGCTATGCGGTGTTCGGCACGCTCAAATATCCCGCCGATTTCAAGCATCTCGACTATGCCAATCCGAAGGCGCCCAAGGGCGGCACCTATCGCTATGCGGAGACGCGCTCGGGCAGTTTCGACAGCCTCAACCTGATGAGCCTGATGGGCACCGCCCCGCTGGGTCTGGTGTCGATCTACGATACGCTGATGCGGCGCGCGCTGGATGAGCCGGCCTCACGCTACGCGCTGGTGGCGCAATCGGTGAGCTATCCGCGCGACCTCTCCTGGGTCGAGTTCCATCTCGATCCGCGCGCGCGCTGGCATGACGGCAAGCCGATCACGGTGGAGGACGTGATCTTCACCATCGAAGCCGCGAAGGGGCTGGTGACGCCGGGCCTCAAGCGGGTCGCCGCCGTTGTCGCACGGACGGAGAAGACCGGGCCGCGCAGCGTGCGCATCTATTTCAACCAGAAGAACAACCCCACGCTGCCCACCGTCATCATGGACATGTGGTTGCTGCCCCGGCATTTCTATGCCCACCGCAGCGTCGAGGCGGCCACGCTTGAGCCGCCGCTCGGCAGCGGGCCATACAAGATCGGCCGGTTCAGCCAGGGGCGCTGGTTCGAGCTGGAGCGCGTCAAGGACTATTGGGCGAAGGACCTGCCGATCAACAAGGGCCGCTACAATTTCGACATCATCCGCAACGACTTCTTCCGCGATCAGCAGGTCGCCTATGAATCGTTCCTCTCGGGCAATTCCGACCTGCGGTTCGAGACCGGCGCCGCGCGCTGGCCCGGCGAGGCGAAGCTGGCCGCTTTCCGCGCGGGCTGGATCAAGCGCGGGGCGATTCCCTACGACAATGCGGCTTATTATCTCGGGCTGGTGATGAATATGCGGCGGCCGTTCCTCGCCGATCGCGAGGTACGCCGCGCGCTGATGCTCGCCTATGATTTCGAATGGACGCGCCGGGTGCTGCTGAACGGCTATCATGGCCGGCTGACCAGCTTCTTCTCCAACAGTGAGTTCGCCGCCACCGGGCTGCCGGGGCCGGGCGAGCGCGCCCTGCTGGAGACGGTGCGCGCGCAGGTGCCGCCGGAGGTGTTCACCACGCCCCCGGGCCTGCCGGTGGGCGGGAGCTGGACCAATCGCCGCGCCAATCTCGTCAAGGCGGCGGCGATCCTGCGTGCGGCCGGCTATCGTATCGTCGACGGCACGCTGCGCGACAAGCGCACCGGCGCGCCGGTGGCGCTCCAGCTTGTCGCTTATTCGCCGCTGGTCGACCGGCAGGTGTCGCTGTTCATCGAGAATGCCCGGCGGCTCGGCATCGCCGTCAATTTCCGCGCGTTCGATAGTGCGCAGTTCCGCCACCGGACGCGCACTTACGATTACGACCTGCTCGCCGCCACGCCGCTGTTTCCCACGGCCGAGACGCCGAGCGCGGGGATCGCGCTGATGTGGGGCAGCAAGGCGGCGGACATGCCGCAGCAACTCAACTACCCCGGCGTCAAGAATCCCGCCGTCGATGCGATGATCGCGGCTGTGGTCGGCGCGAGGGACCGCACGACCGTGGTCGATGCGATGCGCGCGCTCGACCGCATCTTGCTGTGGAATTATTACGCCATTCCGTTCCAGCACATGTATCCCGCGCCGCTGGGCGAAATCCCGATCACATACTGGGACCGCTTCGGCAGGCTGGAGGCGCAGCCGCGCTCCATGTTCCCCTTCCCGTCGCTCGACACCTGGTGGATCGACCCGGCGAAGGACGCGAGACTCGCGCGCGAGCGGGGCCAATGACGGCGCTCTGGGGCTATATCGCGCGGCGCCTGCTGCTGATGGTGCCGACGCTGATCGGCATCGTCACGATCAGCTTCGTCATCATCCAGTTCGTGCCCGGCGGACCGATCGAGCAGATCCAGGCGCGCTTTTCCGGGCAGGCGGTGGATGCCACCGCGATGATCGGCGGCAGCATGGACACCAGCGACAGCGGCGGCCTCACCCCCACCGGCGAGCTGGACCCGGAGATGGTGAAAGAGCTGGAGAAGCTCTACGGCTTCGACAAGCCGGTGCACGAGCGCTACCTCAAGATGCTCGGCGATTTTGCGCGCTTCCAGTTCGGCAACAGTTACTTCAAGGACCGCCCGGTCATCGACCTCATCGTCGAGAAGCTGCCGGTGTCGATCTCGCTCGGCCTGTGGACGACGCTCATCACCTATCTCGTCGCCCTGCCGCTCGGCATCCGCAAGGCAGTGCGCACCGGCACGCCGTTCGATGCGTGGACCAGCTTCTTCGTCACGATGGGCTACGCCATTCCCGGCTTCCTGTTCGCGGTGCTGCTGATCGTGCTGTTCGCCGGCGGCACTTTCTGGAGCATCTTCCCGGTGCGCGGGCTCGTCTCCGAGAACTGGCAGGACCTGCCGCTGCTCGCCAAAGTGGGCGATTATCTCTGGCACATCACCCTGCCGGTGACGGCGATGGTGATCGGCGCCTTCGCCAACCTCACCATGCTTACCCGCAATTCGATCCTCGATGAGATCGGCAAGCAATATGTCATCACCGCAAGGGCCAAGGGCCTCTCCGAGCGCGGTGTGCTCTACGGCCATGTGTTCCGCAACGCGATGCTGATCGTCATCGCCGGCTTTCCGGCGGCGTTCGTCGGTGTGCTGTTCACCTCCTCGCTGCTGATCGAAGTGATCTTCTCGCTCGATGGACTGGGGCTGCTCGGCTTCGAGGCGACGATCAACCGCGATTATCCGGTGATGCTCGCGGCTTTGTTCATCTTCTCGCTGCTCGGGCTGGTCGCCAACCTGCTGGGCGACATCGCTTATGTGCTGGTCGATCCGCGCATCGACTTCGAGAGGCGCGACGTATGAACGCGGAGCTGGCCGTGGCGGGGGACGCGCCGCGCCGCCGCCGCTGGCTGAGCCCGCTCGGGCGGCGGCGCTGGGCGAGCTTCAAGGCCAATCGGCGCGGCTACTGGAGCCTGTGGATCTTCCTTGCTCTCTATATACTCAGCCTCGGCGCGGAGCTGATTGCCAACGACAAGCCGATCCTCATGATCTATCGCGGTGCGGTTTATACGCCGGTGCTGTATACCTATCCCGAAACCATCTTCGGCGGCGTGTTCGAGACCGAGGCGGATTATCGCGACCCGGCGGTGCGCGCGATGATCGAGGAGGGCGGCGGCCGGGCGCTCTGGCCGCTCATCCCCTATAGCCACGCGACGATCGATTACGACCTGCCCGAAACCGCGCCGGCGGCGCCCTCCGCGCGGCACTGGCTGGGCACGGACGATCAGGCGCGCGACGTGCTCGCCAAGCTCATTTACGGCTTTCGTCTCTCCGTCACCTTCGGCCTGCTGCTGACCTTCGCCAGCGCGGTGATCGGCGTGGCGGCGGGGGCGATTCAGGGCTATTTCGGTGGCTGGACGGACCTGCTCTTTCAGCGCGGCATCGAGGTGCTGCAAAGCCTCCCGATGCTCTATCTGCTCATCATCATGAGCAGCTTCCTCCAGCCCGGTTTCTTCACCCTGCTCGGCGTGCTGTTGCTGGTGAGCTGGATGGCGCTCGTCCATGTCGTCCGTGCCGAGTTCCTGCGCGCGCGCAATCTCGATTATGTGCGCGCCGCCCGCGCGCTGGGGCTGGGCAACGCCGCCATCATGGTCCGCCATATCCTGCCCAACGCGATGGTGGCGACCATCACCTTCCTCCCGTTCATTCTCTCCAGCTCGATCACCGTGCTGACCGCGCTCGATTTCCTCGGCTTCGGCATGCCGCGCGGTTCGCCTTCGATCGGCGAGCTGCTCAATCAGGCGAAGAACAATCTTCAGGCGCCATGGCTGGGCATCGCCGGCTTCGCGGTGATGGCGCTGATGCTCTCGCTGCTGATCTTCATCGGCGAGGCTGCGCGTGACGCACTCGACCCGAGGAAAGCGGCATGACCGCCGCGCCGGACGATACGCCGCTGCTCGCCGTGGAGGGGCTGTGCTGCTCGTTCCGCTCGGAAGGGCGGATCGTCGAGGCGGTGCGCGGCGTGTCCTTCGATCTGAGGCGCGGGGAGACGCTGGCGCTGGTCGGTGAATCCGGCTCGGGCAAGTCGACCGTGGCGATGTCCGTGCTCCAGTTGCTGCCTTATCCCACTGCTTTCCACCCCGCCGGCTCGATCCGGCTGGGCGGGCAGGAGCTTGTGGGCGCCAGCGAGGGCGTGATGCGGCGCATCCGCGGCGCCCGCGTGGCGCTCATCCCGCAGGAGCCGCTGACCGCGCTTAACCCGCTGCACACCATCGACCGGCAGATCATCGAGGCGATGAAGCTGCACGACCCGCAGGTGAGCAAGGCGGACGCGATGGCGCGCACCGTGGAGTTGCTGACGCTGGTCGGCCTGCGTAATGCGGAAAAGCGGCTCAAAGCCTATCCGCACCAGCTTTCCGGCGGGCAGCGCCAGCGAGTGATGATCGCCATGGCCCTCGCGAATGAGCCGGACATGCTGATTGCCGACGAGCCGACCACCGCGCTCGACGTGACGGTGCAGGCGCAGGTGCTCGATCTGCTCAAGGATCTGCAACAGCGGCTGGGTATGGCGATGCTGCTCATCACCCATGATCTTGGCGTGGTGCGCAAGATGGCCGAGCGGGTCTGCGTGATGACCAAGGGCGAGATTGTGGAGGCGGGGGAGACCGCCGCCTTGTTCGACGATCCCCGGCATCCTTACACGAAGCGCCTGCTCGATGCGACGCCGCGCGGCGAGCCGCTGGCCGTCACCGGCACGCCCGAGCCGCTGGTGCGGACCGACGCCCTCAAGGTGCATTTCCCGATAAAGGGCTGGTTCGGCAAGCCGCGCGGCCATGTGAAGGCGGTGGATGGCGTCACCCTCGCCATTCCGCGCGGTCACACGCTGGGCGTGGTCGGCGAATCCGGCTCGGGCAAGAGCACGCTGGCGCTGGCGCTGTTGCGCATCAGCCGCAGCGAGGGGCCGATCTGGTTCGACGGCGAGGCCCTGCATGCGCGCAACTGGAAGCAGATGCGGCCGCTGCGCAAGCGGATGCAGATCGTCTTTCAGGATCCGTTCGCGTCGCTCAGCCCGAAGATGACGATCGGGCAGATCGTCGGCGAGGGGTTGCCGATCCACATGCCGGCGCTGAGCCGCGCCGAGCGGGCGGCGGCGGTAGCGCGGATCATCGCCGAGGTCGGCCTGCCGCCCGATGTGCTGGACCGCTATCCGCACGAATTCTCCGGCGGCCAGCGCCAACGCATCGCCATCGCCCGCGCGATCATCCTGCGGCCGGACCTCGTCATCCTCGACGAGCCGACCTCGGCGCTCGATATGTCCGTGCAGGCGCAGATCGTCGACCTGCTGCGGCGTTTGCAGGCGGACTACGGCCTCACCTATCTGTTCATCAGCCACGATCTCAAGGTGGTGAAGGCGCTTGCCCATGAGGTAGTGGTGATGAAGGACGGCCGCATCGTCGAGCAGGGCCCGGCTGCGCGCATCTTCACCGCGCCGCAGACCGATTACACGCGCGACCTCATCGCCGCCGCGCTGGAGTTGCGTGCGCGCAAGGTGGCGTGAGGGGCGGGGGTGGCGCTGACTGTGTCTCGACGAGGCTCGACACCAACGGAAGGGAACAGGCCGCCGTTGGGATCACGCCGTTCAGATGAAACGATGTGCTCCTGCCTGCGCAGGAGCACAAGATTGCTCAAAGCGGCTGCGATTCCCTCACACCGCGCTCTTGAAGGCGATGCGGTCCGCCGCCGCGCCGGACATGATGAAGCCGATCGGTCGCTCGGACTCCTCCTGCAAATGGCCGATCAGGCTGGCGGTGCGGGCGAGCAGCGAGATGCCCTTGAGTGCGGCGAGGGGGAAGCCCACGTCGAGCAGGACGGCGGGAATGGCGCCGTTGACGTTGATCGGCAGCGGCCGGCCGATCGCATCGGGCAGCGCATCGCGAATGGCGTGGAGCATGGCGATATGGCGGCCGGCCACGCCCTGCTCCTGCGCCAGTGCGATCAGCTTGAGCGCGCGCGGATCGCCGCCGCTGTGCAGCGGGTGGCCAAAGCCGGGAACGGGCTTCTTCTCCGCGCGCAGTGCCTTGATGCCGGCGGTGGCCGCTTCCGCATCGGAGAGGCGCTCGTCCGCCGCTTGCCGGACCAGGTCCGCATAGAAGCGCCCGGCCACCTCGGCGCTGCCGAGCACAACCGATCCGCAGCCGAGCAACCCCGCCGCGACCGCGCCCTGCCACGCCTCCGGCCCCGCCGCCAGCGTCATCCGCGCCGCGACGACGCTCGGCACCAGCCCGTGCTCGGCGATGGCGCACAGCGTCGCGTTGGCGAACAGCCGCTGCTGGGGCGTCGGCACCTCGCCGGTGACGAGCAGCCAGAAGTAGCTCGTGAAATCCCACTTGCCGATCACTTCCTCGCACAGATCGAGGCCGCGCACCGTGATGCTCGTCGCGTCCGATGTGCAGATGGATGTGATGGCATTATCCTGCTTGCCGATGCGCATGGTCCTGTCTCCGCGGTTTGATCGACATCGTTCGATTATCGAACTTGATTTCGATAATCGAATTGCCTTACTGTTGTCCAGCGCGGCGAATGAGTCTTATGACTCTTCCCCACGCGACAGGCAGCGAGAGGGAGGGTCATGGCGCAGCCGCTCAAGGATGTTACCGTGCTGGAGATGGGCACGTTCATCACCGGCCCGGCGGCGGGCATGCTGCTGGCGGACCTCGGCGCGCGCGTCATCAAGGTGGAGCAGACCGGCAAGGGCGATCCGTTCCGCGCCTTCCGTGGCGGCCTCTATTCCCCGCATTTCCAGACCTATAACCGCGGCAAGCAGAGCATTGAGCTGGATACGCGGGAGCCGGGCGACCTGGCGGTGTTCGACCGGCTGGTGGCCGAGGCAGACGTGTTCATCCAGAATTTTCGCCCCGGCGTCGCGGCGCGGCTGGGGGTCGACCCCGAGCGGCTGCGGGGGATCAACCCGCGCCTCATCTATGCCTCCATCTCCGGCTTCGGGCAGGAAGGGCCGGATCGTGACCGGCCCGCCTTCGATACGGTGGCGCAGGCGGCGAGCGGTTTCCTGCGGCTGCTGGTCAACCCGGCGCATCCGCGCGTGGTCGGCCCGGCCATCGCCGATTCGCTGACGGGCTTCTACGCGGCTTATGGCGTGCTCGCCGCGCTGCATGAGCGGGAGCGGACGGGCAAGGGGCGGCTGGTCGAAACCTCGATGTTCGAGGCGATGAGCCACTTCAATCTCGACGATTTCACCCATTATTTCTCGGAAGGGCTGGTGATGGGCCCCTCCAGCCGGCCGCATGTCAGCCAGAGCTATGTGTTCGAGTGCCTCGACGGCAAATGGCTGGCGCTGCATATGTCCTCGCCGCCCAAATTCTGGGAGAATCTGGCGGCGACCGTCGGCCGGCCGGACATGCTGGACATGCCGCAGTTCGCCACGCGCGACGCACGCATCGCCCACTATGAGGATGTCGTCGCCTTTCTCGCGCCGATCTTCGCGACCCGCAACCGCGACGACTGGTGCCGCGACCTGCTGGCGCGTGAGGTGCCGCACTCGCCGGTGCGCACATCGGCCGAGGTGGCCGAGAGCGCGCAGGCACGGACGCTGGGGCTGGTGGTCGAGGATCCGGAGGGGCCCCACGGGCGGTTCCGCACGATCCGCTCGCCCGTCGCCTTCGATGGCGAGCGGATGGACCGGGTGACGGCGCCGCCGGTGCTGGGCGCCGATAACGAGACGATCGTCGCGCCGCTGCGTGGCGGGTAAGGCAAGAGACGGGGAGAGATCATGGCCCGAATATTGGTGCTCTATTATTCGAGCTACGGCCACGTCGAGACGATGGCCAAGGCAGTGGCGGAGGGTGCGGGCAGCGTCGCAGGCTGCGCGGTGGATTTGAAGCGCGTGCCCGAGCTGGTGCCGGCCGAGGTCGCGGCGCAGGCGGGCATCAAGCTGGACCAGGCCGCGCCGATCGCCACGCCCGACGAGTTGGCCGATTATGACGCGATCATCTTCGGCACACCCACCCGCTTTGGCAATATGGCTGCGCAGATGCGCAACTTCCTCGACCAGACCGGGCCGCTGTGGGCGCGCGCCGCGCTGCTCAACAAGGTCGGCAGCGTGTTCGTTTCCACCGCGACCCAGCATGGCGGGCAGGAGACGACGATCACCTCGTTCCACACCACCTTGCTCCACCACGGCATGATCGTGGTCGGCCTGCCCTACACCTTTGCAGGCAATGCCGAGATGGGCGAGATTAGTGGCGGCACGCCCTACGGCGCCTCCACCCTTGCCGGGTCGGACGGCAGCCGTCAGCCGAGCGAAAACGAGCTGGCCGGCGCCCGCTACCAGGGTCGTCATGTCGCGGAGATTGCAGTTAAGATTGCGGGGTGAGGGCAAAGCCCCACCCGAGTCGTTAGGAGAGAGAGCAATGGCATCGAAAATCGTGGCGAATCGCCTGCATCACACGGCTTACGTCTCCAAGGATCTGGAGAAGACCCGTGCCTTCTATGAGGACGTGATCGGCCTGCCGCTGATGGCAACCTATTGCGAGAAGGACATTTTGTTCGGCAAGGAGCGGACTTACTGTCACTGCTTCTTCGAGCTGGCGGATGGCGGCGCGCTCGCTTTCTTCCAGTTCGCCACGCCTGAGGATCAGGCGCTGTTCGGGCCGACCATGCCGGAGTCGCCCTTTCACCACATCGCCCTGCATGTCGATAAGGACGGGCAGGCCGAGCTGGAGCAGCGCATCGCCGCCGCCGGTATCCAGCCGCCCAACACCTACGTGTTGGAGCATGGCTATTGCCGCTCGGTCTACGTGACGGACCCCAACGGCATGGTGCTGGAGTTCACCTGCGACGATGAGCGCGCGTTGGACAATCGCGTCGATTCCGATCGCCGCGCCAGCGCCCATGCCGAGCTGGCGCGCTGGCTGAGCGGGGACCATCACAACAACAACCCGTTCCGCGCCGAACATCACGCCTGAACGAGAGGAAAGCGAGCCGGGCCGGTTGCCCCGGCACGGCTCCCTGTCCCATCCCGCATTGTGAGAGAGGAGACTGCCATGCTGCTGCCGACTTCGCTCGTTGGGTCCTACACCCAGCCGGACTGGCTGATCGACAAGGTGAAGCTGGCCGGTCGCTTCCCGCCTCGCGTCCGCGCGACCGAGCTGTGGCGTGTCGCCCCGGAGTGGCGCGAGCAGGCGTTCGACGATGCGACCGTCCTCGCGATCCGCGATCAGGAGCGGGCCGGGCTGGACATCATCACCGATGGCGAAATGCGGCGTGAGAGCTACTCCAACCGCTTCGCCACCGCGCTGGAGGGGGTGGATCTCGACAATCCCGGCGTGGCGCTGGACCGATCGGGCGAGCCCAACCCGGTGCCGCGCGTCACCGGCAAGATCCGCCGCAAGCATGCGGTCGAGACGCGCGACGTAGCGTTCCTGCGCGCCAATACCGACCGGATGACCAAGATCACCGTGCCGGGGCCCTTCACAATGTCCCAGCAGGCGCAGAACGATTATTATGAGGACGAGGCGGAGATGGCGCACGACTATGCCGTCGCCGTCAATGCCGAGATCAAGGATCTGTTCGCGGCCGGCGCGGATATCGTCCAGATCGACGAGCCCTATATGCAGGCCCGGCCGGAGAAGGCGCGCGCCCATGGGCTGGCGGCGCTCAAGACCGCGCTGGAGGGGGTGGAAGGCCGCACCGCGCTCCACATCTGCTTCGGCTATGCCGCGCTGATCCATGAGCGGCCGGAGGGCTACAACTTCCTGCCCGAACTGGCCGACACCACGCTGCACGATGTCTCGGTGGAAACCGCCCAGTCCAGGCTGGATTGCGCGGTGCTGGCCCGGCTGACCGGCAAGACGATCATCCTGGGCGTGCTCGACCTCTCGACGCATGAGGTGGAGACGCCCGAGACCGTCGCCGCGCGCATCCGCCGCGCGCTGCCGCATGTACCGGCCGAGAAGCTGGTGATCGCACCCGATTGCGGCCTCAAATATCTCCCGCGCGAGGTGGCCTTCGGCAAGATGAAGGCGATGGCCGACGGGGCGGCGATCGTGCGGGCGGAGCTGGCATGAGTTCCGGCCGCTTCCTCACCACCCATGTCGGTAGCCTGCCGCGTCAGGACACGCTGATGGCGCTGATGTTCGCGCGCGAGGACGGCGAGCCGATCGACGATGCCCTGCTCGACGCGCAGATCGCGCGGGCGGTGGAGGATGTGGTCGAGCGGCAGGCGCGCGCCGGCATCGACATCGTCAACGACGGCGAGCAGTCCAAGCCCAGCTATGCCACCTATATCAAGGACCGGCTGCACGGTTTTGGCGGCGCCAGCAACAGCTATGTTTTTCAGGATCTTGAGGATTTCCCCGGCGCCAAGACCCGCCTCGCCGCCGACGAGGGGCGCAAGCACCGCCACGCGCCGGCCTGCACCGGGCCGATCAGCGTCAAGGACATGACCGCGGTGGAACGCGACGCCGCCAGCCTCAAGGCGGCGCTCGCGCGGCATCCGGGCACGCAGGCGTTCATGAGCGCGGCTTCGCCGGGCGTCACGGCGCTGTTTTTCCGCAACGAATATTATGCCAGCGACGAGGACTATCTGTTCGCGCTCGCCGAGGGGCTGCGGCACGAATATGAGGCGATCGCCGCCGCCGGCATCACCTTGCAGATCGACTGCCCGGATCTCGCCATGGGCCGGCACACCCAGTTTCTCGACCTGACCTTGTCGCAGTTCCGCGACCGGATGATGCTCAACATCGAGGCGCTCAATCGCGCCACCGCGAACATCCCCGAGGCACAGCTTCGCATGCATCTGTGCTGGGGCAATTATCCGGGGCCGCATCATTGCGACGTGCCGCTGCGCGACATTGTCGATCTTCTCTGGCGCGCGCGGCCGCACGCCATCCAGTTCGAGGCGGCCAATCCGCGCCATGCCCATGAGTTCGCCTTGTTCGAGAGCGAGGCGCTGCCCGAGGGCAAGGTGCTGATCCCCGGCGTGGTCGAGTGCCAGTCACCCTATATCGAGCATCCCGAACTGATCGCCCAGCGCATCGGCCGCTATGCCGACCGGGTGGGGCGCGACAATGTGATGGCCGGCGTGGACTGCGGCTTCTCCGTGCATGTGGGTTCGAATGCGCTCGACCGCGAGGTGGTTTGGGCCAAGATGGAGGCGCTGGCGCAAGGCGCTGCGATTGCGAGCAAACGTTATTGGAGCTGAAGCCGGGCGGGTCGCGGCGTGCCGAAACCCCGATAGAGGGGATGCGCGCAGGGAGGAGAGACCTTAGAACCTGGCTGGGGAGCATGATCCGGTTCGGACGGGAACGGGTCATGCTCCCTCCACCGCCCAGGCGAGTTGGGGCGGGGGCGTTGGGGCTTTCCTCATTGTGCTTCCGCGAGAACAGGGGGCCAGGACCCGGCCGCTGTGCGACACCGCCCTGGGCTCCTGCCTTCGCAGGAACCGATGCCTTTGTTTGCGTTATGTCTGTCTCGGCAGGTTAAGCCGTATAAGCTCCCGTCCGCTTCAGTGCTCCTGCGAAGGTAGGAGCCCCGGGGCTCATAAGACCTGTTCATGCGCCGTAAGCGCTGCTTTCGTGGAGCACTGATCCATCCCGCATGGGCGAATGTTTGAGCGGCATGGCTTCCTGTCCGCACAAGCCGCTCCCAACCCCGGTTTGCTCCCGGCGGACCTGTGTCGCGGCCAAAGCCGCGCCCTCAATCCTCGCGTTCGAGCTTGCGGATGAAGCCGATCAGCCCGGTCTGGCGGCTGCGCTTGAGCCGTTCGGCGTGCAGGATGGTGCGGACCTTGGCAAAGCAGGCGTCCGCATCGTCGTTGACCAGCACATAATCGTAGCCGTCCCAATGCGAGATTTCGCCGTGCGCGCGGGTCATACGGCGCTCGATCACCTCGTCGCTATCGGTCCGGCGGCCGCGCAGGCGGCGCTCCAGCTCGGTCATGGAGGGCGGCAGGATGAACACGCGCACCACGTCGCCGCCGGCGATCTGGTAGAGCTGCTGCGCGCCCTGCCAGTCGATATCGAACAGCACGTCCTGCCCGGCCTCCAGCATCGTTTCGACCGGTGCGCGCGGGGTGCCATAGCGATGATCGAACACATGCGCCCATTCCAGGAACTGGCTGGCGGCCGTCATCTCGCGAAACCGCTCCAGATCGACGAAATGATAGTCCTTGCCATCCACCTCGCCGGGACGCGGCGGCCGCGTCGTCGCGGAGACGGACATATTCAGGCCCGGATCGTCGGCGAGCAGCTTGCGCGAGATGGTCGACTTGCCGGCGCCGGAGGGCGAGGAGAGGACGAACAGCAGCCCGCGCCGCTTGAACGATGCCGGCTGGTCGAGAGCGCTGCGCGGGGTGATCTGTGTCATATCGGCCATGCCCGCTCCTGCCGCGACTTGGGGCCCGCGTCAATCGGGCGGCGCGTGATCCGTGGAGGCGATGGCGGGCGGATCGTGTTCCGGTATGGGGTGATCCGGGGAGGAGGATTGGGCGGGTGCATGCCGCCGCGATGCCCGATCCGATATCTGGGGTCCGTCGCGCCTTTGTGCAGCAGGAGGTTAAAGCCTCGGTAGGTCCTCGCCGGGCTGGCCCCTGCTGCGAAGGGGCACTTATGTGCGCCGCCCGGAACGACCGGCTGTGCCTCGTGGGTTGTGCCTCACCCTCCAGTTCCTTCATTGGCATTTCCTGCCAGGCGCTTCCTTTCCGAAAAACCGATACGTCCTCCTGTGCAGGCAGGAACCCAGAGTGGCTGAGAGAGCTTCGGCCGACAAGCTCGCTGGATGCCATGATACGCAATACCCCCCGTTCTTGTTTCGACGAGGCTCGACAGGAGGGGATTTGCCGGTGACGCGCATCTGCGAAAGCAGGCCAAAACAAGCCGGTCTGCTGGCCCGGCATCGTCCATGTTGACGGAAGCACCGCCCTTCCATCCGGGCGGGGCAGAGTCTAGGACGGCCGGGGAACGGGGAGGCGTGAATGGCGCAAGCGGCAGCAACGGTGCGGCGACCGGCCGTAAGGCTCTGGCCTCTCACGCTCATCGCCGGTGCGCTGCTTGCCACGGCGGCGATCCTGCATGCGATGGGCCGGGTGTTCCTCTGCACCTGCGGACGCGTGCGGCTGTGGGCAGGCGGGGTGCATACGCCGGACAACAGCCAGCAACTCAGCGACTGGTATAGCTTCAGCCACATCATCCACGGCATGATCTTCTTCGGGCTGCTGTGGCTTGTCGCGCGGCGGCTGCCGCTGCTCTGGCGCCTCAGCATCGCGGTGCTGATCGAGTGCGGCTGGGAGATATTGGAGAATTCGCCGCTCATCATCGAGCGCTACCGGCAGGCGACGATTGCGATCGGCTACACCGGCGATTCGATCCTCAACAGCCTGAGCGACGTGGCGATGATGGCACTCGGCTTCTTCGTCGCCGTGCGGCTGCCGTGGCGCTGGACGGTCGCGCTGGCGCTGGCGATGGAACTGATGACGCTGCTTGTCATCCGCGACAATCTGGCGCTCAACATCGTCATGCTCGCCTGGCCGGTCGAGGCGATCCGGCAATGGCAGGCGGGCCTCTAAACCGTCATCGGCCGCGCAACCGAAGCGGCGCATGGGCGTTCTTCTTCCGAAGGCAGGGGCAAGACGGAAGGACAACCGATGACACGCAATGCTATTCTCGCCCTGCTGCTGGGCGCGACGCTGATGCTCAATGCCTGTGCGACCGTGAAGGGCGCGGGCAAGGATATCCAGTCCGTCGGTCAGGCCGGCGAGGACGCCATCAACAAATAGGAGCCGGCGGTATGACCCCCAACGATCCCCGCCGTCCGCAGGATATCAACGACCCGGACGCGCAGAATGCCGAGCAGGAGGATGCCGGCTCGCAGGCGCAGGATGTGGCCGAGGACGCGTTGCGCCATCCGTGGCGGCGCGGCGCGGCCGGTGAGAGCAGCCACGGTGGCAAGAGCGATCCCACTCAACTCGTGCCCGACGACACGCAGGACGTGGTCGACCATATGACCGACATGGACCGATCCGGCCGCATCGACATGGGTGCCTTCGAGGGCGAGGAGAATATGGACGACGAGGACGGCTCCATCCCCGAGTGAAGATGATGATTGGAGCGGCGGAGCGCCTGTAGGGCCGCCGCCGGTTGCCAGCTATCTCAAGGTCGGCCGGTGCTCGCCGCGCTGGCCGTGACCGGGTTGGCGACTGCCGCCGCCGCGGCGCGAAGCTTGCCATCCGGGTCGGGCAGGCCGGCGGCCTTGTTCAGCTCCCACAGCATGACGGTGGCCTGCTCGCTGAACCGCTCGGGCGTGGCAGCGCTTGTCTCGTCGAGGATGGTCTTGGCGCGCGGGCAGAAGGCGTCGCGGGTCAGCGTGCCGGAATAAGCGTTATAGACCTTGGTCATATGGTCGTCATAGGCATCCTGCCACTTCTTGCCGCCCGTGGCCCGATAGAGATCGACCTCGGTCTGCGCGGCGCTGGCGAGCAGGCCCTTGTGGACGTTCAATGTGCGGTTGTAAGCGGCGACCATCGCGGCGTTGTCCGCTCCCTGGCAGAGCAGCACGGCGACGTTGAGGCCCGAGCGCAGGTGCCAGAGATCCTCGCCCTTGCTCTGGTTGATGAGGATGGGCGGTGGTGGTGGCGCCTCCACCAGGGGGATATTCTCCGGCAAAGGTGCGGGAATGTTGGCGATCGGCGGCGGCGCTTTTGGCTGCGTGCAGCTCGCCACCAACATCAGCGGCAACGCGACAAGCGATACGGCAAGCGCGGAACGGCCCGAGGTCCAGGGCATGCGCACGACCATCACTTCCTCCCAATCATTTGAACCCGGCGCGGCGGCGCCCGTCATCTCCTGCCTGCGCAGCATGAATTGAATGTGCGCACAAGGCAAGAGTCCGCTTGAATCCAAAGCGTTGCCCGGTGCGCGGGCAGCGACGACCGGCCGGGACAGAGCGATGCGCGGCGAGGGAAGATGGGCGGGGTTGCGATGGATCGCGCGCTCGGCCGGATGGCCCCCGCGCCAGCGCTTGATGGTCGGCTGTGGGTGGCCGTGCAGCCGCGTCAGGCGCCGGTTTTGCGCCGTGCCGCGCTGGCAATCATGCGTTGCAGCACGACGACGCGCTCGCGGGCGCGTGACCAGTCGCGTGAGGGGAAGCTGCGGATCTGGCCGAGCAGCGTGCGCAATTCCTGCTTGCGGTGCTCGATGGTGGTGGGGGTCATGCGTCTCTCCTTTTCTTGCTGCCCCTGTTGCATCAAGGACGCACGGGGCCGGCATTGCGTTCCAACATTGGGCCGGCCGGAGACGATTGCAAGTCGCGCTGCTTTGTGGAAGATCGGACGGCGACGACGAGAAAGGGTGCAAGAATGTCTGGACTGCCGAAGAGGGGCAAGCTTCTGATCGCGGTGCTGATCGGCGCGGCCTTCACCCTGTCCGCCTGCGCGACGGTGAAGGGGCTGGGCCGGGACATCCAATCCGTCGGTCAGGCCGGATCGGACGCGATCAACAATAATTGACGAAAGCGGGACGGCGGTCGTGCGGTGCGACGCCGTGCGGTGGCTGGGGCGTGGGGGGACGGTGCTTTCCACCTCTTCCAGCGGCTGATGATTGAAGGCCGCCGTGCTCGCGCGAAAGCAGGGGTTCAGGCCCGACCCATTTCCCTATTGCTCTGGACTCCTACGTTCGCAGGAGCACTTCGCCTCTATTCGGGAGACGTTGAGCTGAGGCGCTCCGGGGGCAATGCGACCTCCCACAGGCTGACCGACCGGTGGGCCTTCTCGCCAGACGAAAGCGGCGCGAGATTGGACTAATCTCCGCCTTGCCGGGCCGGGGAGAGGCACGAGCCTCCCCCTCAGCTCAGTGGGCGTCGATCCCCCCGCTCAGCGGGCGTCGATCCTTAGCGGCACTGCACGCCGCCGCTGTCGATCTCCCGCCCGATCAGCGCGCCGCCGGCGGCGCCGAGCACCGCGCCGAGGATGCTGGAGCGGCCCTGGTCGATCTCGTTGCCGAGCAGGCCGCCGAGCGCCGCACCGACGATGAGGCCGGTCGTGCCGTCCGAGCGGCGGCAATAATAGCGATTGTCATAGCCGCGATAGATGCGGGTCTCGCGCGTCACGCGTACCGGTGCATAGCCGCCGCGATAATAGCGGTCGGCATAATAGCCGCCGTAGCGCGGATCGGGCCGGTTCCAGTCATAGGCATAGACGACGCGCGGGGCGCGGCGCTCGCGGACGACGACCACCCGGTCGCGGCCGCGCTTGTTCCAGTTCTTGTTGTGGCTGTTGTGGCGGCCGTTGTCATGGCGGTCATAATGGCGGCCACGGTCATGATCGCGGGCCAGTGCCGGTGTGGCGACCACGCCGCCGATGACGATCGTACCCAGCGCAAAGCCGGCGATGCTTTTCTTGAGCGCCTTGAACATCTGTCTCACTCCACTTTCTTCTGTGTTCTCTGCGGTGAGGGAACGAATGGAGTGTAAGCGCGAGTCCCTGAACTGATGGCTACGGACGGTTCATGCGCGGGAAAGGGGTGCGGGCTCTGGTGCCGGCTGGTTCGGCCGCTAAAGAGGGAAGGCGAGCGGGCGGCATTGGTTCGACGCAAGGCGGGCGCGCTCCCGGTGGAGGGGAGCGCGCCTGATAGCTATGCGCGCCGTTACTCCGCCGCGATCCCCACCTTGGAGAACATGTCCTCGCCGCCGGTTTCGTCGGCGGGTTCGTCGTTGGCGCGTAGCTTCTTGCGGCTGTCGAAGCTTGCCCACACGTCGTTCCAGTTGCCGCGCGTGGCGCCCTTGGAATATTCGGTGGCGCGGGTCTCGAAGAAGTTGGCGTGCTCCACGCCGTTGAGCAGCGGGGTGAGCCAGGGGAGCGGGTGCTCCTCGATCATGTAGACCGGCTTGAAGCCAAGCTGGCTGAGGCGCCAGTCCGCGATGTAGCGAATGTAGCGCTTGATCTCGTTGGCGGTCATGCCGGGCACCGGACCCTGCTCGAAGGCGAGGTCGATGAAGGCATCCTCCAGCCGCACCGTCTTCTGGCAGCAGTCGATAATGTCTTCCTTGACCGCCTTGGTGAGACACTGCCGCTCGGCGGTGAAGGCGTGGAACAGGCGTGTGATGCCCTCGCAATGGAGCGTCTCGTCGCGGATCGACCAACTGATGATCTGGCCCATGCCCTTCATCTTGTTGAAGCGCGGGAAGTTCATCAGCATGGCGAAGCTGGCGAAAAGCTGCATGCCCTCGGTGAAGCCGCCGAACATGGCGAGCGTGCGGGCGATGTCCTCGTCGTTATCCACGCCGAACTGCTGCATGTAATCATGCTTGGCGCGCATCTCCTCATATTCGAGGAACATCGAATATTCGCTCTCGGGCATGCCGACGGTGTCGAGCAGATGGCTGTAGGCCGCGATATGGATCGTCTCCATATTGCTGAACGCGGTCAGCATCATCTTGATCTCGGTCGGCTTGAATACGCGGCCATATTTGTCGTGGTAGCAATCCTGCACCTCGACATCCGCCTGGGTGAAGAAGCGGAAAATCTGGGTGAGCAGGTTGCGCTCATGGTCGGAGAGCTTCTGCGCCCAATCGCGGCAATCCTCGCCGAGCGGAACTTCCTCCGCCATCCAGTGGACCTGCTGCTGGCGCTTCCAGAACTCATAAGCCCATGGATATTCAAAGGGCTTATAGATCTTGGAGGCGTGCAGAAGAGACATGACGACCTGCTCCCATATTATAGACGAACGTTACAAGATGGTGGGTATGCTACGCCTATTTGCCACAATGTCTAGCGGTTCACACCGATCTGCCGCGGCAAAATTTGTGCGCCGGGGCCTTGACTTTGGCGCGAGCGGCGCGCGGCCGCGCGTCACCCGGAGGCGCGCTCCAGCCCCCAGGCGAACAGCGCGAGGATGAGCGCGAAGGCGAGCGCCATCGTCGCGACGATCCGCTTGCCGTAGATCGCCTGCTCACTGTGCGCCGGGCGGCTGAGCACGACTGCGCCGGCAAGTGCGGAGGCAGCCGAGACGGCGGCCATGACGAGCGCGGCGCGGGTCATGGCAACCGCCTGCGGTCGACATAGACGGTGCGATAGACCGTGCGCGTGCCGCTCCGCGCGCCTACGCCGAACACGACGATGCCGAGGAAATAGCCGAAATCATACCAGCCGCCGTTGTTCGGCACGGCGTAGACGGCAACCCGCTCCGAGAAGAGCGAGAGCAGCCAGGCGACCGGGAAGATGAAGCCGTGCCACAGCCCGTAAAGGAAACCCGGCGCGCCCGGCGCGGCCGAGACGGCTTCCGCGCTCTGCTTCGCGCAGGCGGCGAGGGCGGCGAGCGCCGGGAGAGCGCAGGCAAGGCGGAGACGAAGCGACCGGGGCATAACGGCAATGTAGGGTGCGCCGGGCGGCGTGGCAATCGCGGCGGGATGAGGCGAACCGCACGGAAGCGCGCGGAAGGCGAGGGCCGATCCCCTCTCGATACCGGTGCGGGGGGCGATACGGGTGGCTCTGCGATGACGGCCCGGAATGCCTGCCCGGATTGGCTGTGCGCGATGCATGGCCCGCGCGCCACGGCTGGCCGCAGCCGGCCGCGCGCGCTGGAACGCAGCGGCGGCCGTGGCCGTTCCATCGTCAACACCAATCAGGAGAAGGACGATGTTCGAGAAATGGCGCATCAAGGAGCATATGGAAGTCAGCAACACGGAAGGGCAGCATCTCGGCACGGTCGATTCCATCGACGGCGACGTCATCAAGCTCACACGGAGCGATTCCGCCGATGGGCAGCATCATTATGTCGACGTGAAATGGGTCGATCGGATCGAGGATAATCGCGCCTATCTGAAGCCGGATGCGCCCTTGGGCGCGGGCGGCGTGCAGGCGGCGCAGCGCAGGGCCGGGCGCGCGACCGGCATCCGGCCGGACCCGGAGGCGCCGGCGGAAGATCCGCCGCTGTTCGGCACGAGCGGTCACGGTACCGGTGTGGGCGGCTCGGGCATCGGGTCGTAGCGGTTTGGGCGGTTGAGGCGGTTCGGGCGATCCCTTGCATGGGCACGATCCGTTCCTATCTCAAGGGCTCACGGGGTCGACAAGACGCCGCGATCAAAGGGGAAGGAGGCCGGTCAGCCGGTGCCCTCCCACACGCCGGTTGTCGGCTGAAGGGTCCGGTCTCCCATCCCCCCCTCGGGAGGCCGGGCTTTTCTGTGTCCGGGTCAGCCGATATCGGCCGGGAGCGCCGCCGGGCGCGGGCCGCCGGTCGCCCAATCGAGCAACTCGACCAGATGGACGGCGGGCGCGCCGCTGTAGAGCGCGATCTGCGTCATGCAGCCGATATTGCCGGTGGCGATGGCATGCGGTGCAAGCCGGTCGATCGCGGCGGCCTTGCGCCGGCCGAGCTGGCCGGCGATGTCCGGCTGGAGCATGTTGTAGGTGCCGGCCGAGCCGCAGCACAGATGCGCATCGGCCGGCATGCGGACCGTGAAGCCGGCGTCGCGGA
Source organism: Sphingobium sp. 66-54 (assembly GCA_001899715.1). Classification (GTDB taxonomy): domain Bacteria; phylum Pseudomonadota; class Alphaproteobacteria; order Sphingomonadales; family Sphingomonadaceae; genus Sphingobium. Next base: position 90,678 of record MKWI01000014.1, on the reverse strand, counting down.
GCAGCCGCACGGGCGCCTCGGTCACTTTCTGGCCGTGCTGGAGCGAGCAGGGCGGATGCCAGGCGACGGTGAGGGCTGGTGCTCCGCCGGTTGATGGCAAGCCGATCCGCGCGAGATATTCGCTCACGTCCAGCGCGATGGCGGAAACGCGCGCGGCTTTCTCCGCATAGGCCGGATCGTCGCGCAGCATGCGGCCATAGTCCTTGATGGTCGAGCCGCAGCCGGAGACGGTGACGAGGATGGCGTCCAGCCCGGCACCGTCCATCTGCGTGATCCACGCATCGACATTGCGGCGGGCGGCGTCGAGCGCCTGCGCCTCGCGACCCATATGGTGGACCAGCGATCCACAGCAGCCTTCGCCCGGCGCCAGCACCATCTCATGGCCGCAGCGTTCCAGCAGGCGGACGGTGGCGGCGCGGATCTCCGGCCGCAACACCGGCTCGGCGCAGCCTTGCAGCAGCGCCACGCGCCCCTTGCGAGCGGGCAAGACGGCCGGCTGCGCGGCGGAGGGTGCGGGCACATGGCGCGGAGCCAGCGCCAGCATGGCGGCGAGTGGCCGCAGCGGAGCGACCCGCTCGAACAGATGTGCAAACGGGCGGCCGAGCGCCGCCAGCCGCAGTGCGAGGCGGAAACGGCGCGGGTGCGGCAAGATCCACGCAAGCAGCCCGCGCAGCAGGCGCTGGCCGAACGGGCGGCGATAATGCGCCTCGATATAGGCGCGGGCATGATCGACCAGATGGCCGTAATCCACGCCGGAAGGACAGGTGGTCGCGCACGAGAGGCAGGAGAGGCAGCGGTCGATATGGCGGACCACGTCCGGCGTCGGCGCCTCGCCGCCCTCCAGCATCGCCTTCATCAGGTAGATGCGCCCGCGCGGGCTATCCAGTTCGTTGCCGAGCAGGTCGAAGGTCGGGCAGGTGCTCAGGCAGAAGCCGCAATGCACGCATTTGCGAATGATCTGCTCGGAGGCGGCCATGTGGCTGTCCGCCAGCCGTTGGGGTGGGAAATGGGTCTGCATCAGCCGATCTCCCCGAACCGGCCGGTCTCGAACACGCCATCAGGATCGAAGGCGCGGCGGATGCGGGCTTCCAGCGCGGCGACGCCGGGTTCGCGCGGGTGCTGGGCGGGGATGCGCGCGCGGGTTTCGGCGGGGGCACGGACGAGCGCGGCGTGGCCGCCCGCCGCCGTGATGTGATCGCGCAGGGTGGCGGCATCGCCGGGCCAGTCGGTCCAGAGCAGCGAGCCGCCCCAGTCGATCAGCCAGCGCGCGCCGTTCGCTTCCAGCCAGTCAGCCGTGGAGGCGGCGGCGGAGGCGGGAAGCTGGATGCGCCAGAGCAGCGGGCCGTCGAGCGGGGTGGCGGTGCGGACTGCCTGCCAGCCAGCGGATGCCTCGGCCTCGGGCAATCGCTGGAGAGCATGGTCGGGCGCAAACTGGCGGATGAGCGCAGCGCAGCGGACGTCGACGGAGGGGCCGATGCCTTCAAGGCGCAGCAGCGTCAGCGCACGACCGGCATTAGGCGCGCCGGGTAGATGCGCGGCAGCGGCGATACTCGCGGATGTGCCGAGTGCGCGCAGCATCAGCGCCTGCGCGGCTGCCGCGCCCAGCCCTTCGGCGGCGAGCGTGGCGCGGTCACGCGGACGCGGCAGGACCTTGAGCGACAGCTCGGTCATCGCCGCCAGCCGCCCCCAGTTCCCCGCCATCAGCTTGGCGAGATCGAACCCCGTGACATTCTTGACCACCCGCCCGCCCGCGACAAAGCGCTCGCCCTTGCCGGAGACGGCGGTGAAGCCGAGCAGATGATCGCGCGCGCCGCCCGCGCTCAGCCGGCGCGGCCCCGCCACACCCGCCGCGACGATGCCGCCGATGGTCGCGCTGCCCGCCGCCGCGCCGAACAGCGGGCCGTGATCCCATGGCTCGAAGGCGAGCATCTGCCCCTGCGCCGCCAGCGCGGCCTCCACCTCGATGAGTGGCGTGCCGGCGCGGACGGTGAGTACCAGCTCGGCCGGATCATAGTCCACGATGCCGGAGAAGCCGCGCATGTCGAGCGTTGTCGCCTCCACCGGCGTGCCGAAGCCGGCTTTGCTGCCTCCGCCCTGAATGGCGAGCAGACACCCCTCCGCGCGCGCATCGCGGACGATGGCGCAAAGCTGGTCGATCGTGTCGGGGCGCAGGGCAGGCATCAGAAGCGCGGCAGCTCCGGGAAGGGCACGCGGCCGTGGTGGACGTGCATGTGGCCCAGCTCGGCGCAGCGGTGCAGCGTTGGGAATACCTTGCCGGGGTTGAGCAGCAGATCGGCATCGAAGGCGCATTTGATGCCCTGTTGATGAGCAAGGTCCACCGCGTTGAACATGGCCGGCATGAGGTCGCGCTTTTCGATGCCGACGCCATGTTCGCCGGTCAGCACGCCGCCGACCGCCACGCACAGGCGCAATATGTCCGCGCCGAATGCTTCTGCCGCGTCGAGCTGGCCCGGCTGGTTCGCGTCATAAAGGATGAGCGGGTGCAGGTTGCCGTCGCCGGCATGGAACACGTTGGCGACGGCGAGGCCGTGCTTTTCCGACAGCGCGCTGATGCCGCGCAGCACCTCCGGCAGGCGGCGGCGTGGGATGGTCCCGTCCATGCAGAGATAGTCGGGCGCCAGCCGGCCCACGGCGGGGAAGGCGGCCTTGCGCCCCGCCCAGAAGGCGAGCCGCTCGGCCTCGTCGGTGGAAAGGCGCAGGCTGGTGGCCCCGTTGCCCCGTGCGATGGCGGTGATCTCATCGAGCAGATGGCCGCACTCCGCTGCCGGGCCGTCCATCTCCACGATAAGCAGCGCCTCCACGTCGAGCGGATAGCCGACCTGCACGAACGCCTCGGCGGCGTGGATGGCGGGGCGGTCCATCATCTCCATGCCGGCGGGGATGATGCCAGCGGCGATCACGTCCGCCACGCATTGCCCCGCCGCCTCGACGCCGGGGAAGCCGATCAGTGCCGCGCGGGCCGTTTCCGGCTTGGGGAGCAGGCGCACCGTCACCTCGGTCACGATGCCGAGCAGCCCTTCCGAGCCGACGACCACGCCGAGCAGGTCGAGCCCCGCCGGCTCCAGCGTGCGCCCGCCCAGCCGCAGCACCTCGCCGGTGACGAGGACGATCTCGACGCCGAGCACATTATTGGTGGTGAGGCCATATTTGAGGCAATGCACGCCGCCGGCATTCTCCGCGACATTGCCGCCGATCGAGCAGGCGATCTGGCTGGAGGGATCAGGCGCGTAATAGAAGCCGCGCCCTTCCACCGCGCGCGAGATAGCGAGATTGGCCACGCCCGGCTGTACCACGGCGAGCCGCTCGTCATAATCGACATGCAGGATGCGGTTGAACTTGCCCATCGAGACGACCACCGCATCGGCCAGCGGCAGCGACCCGCCGGAGAGCGACGTGCCCGCGCCGCGCGGGACCACGCGCACCCCCTCCGCATGGCACCAGCCGAGGATGCGGGAGACCTGCTCCACCGTCTCGGGCAGCACCACGGCGAGCGGCGGCTGGCGGTAAGCGGTGAGCGCGTCGCTCTCATAGGCGCGCAGCGAGGCCGGTTCGGAGACCACGCCCTCGCCGGGCACGATCCCCCGCAGCGCCGCCACGATCTCCGCGCGGCGGGCCAGGACGGACGGATCGGGCTCCGGCATGCGGATGGTCAACGGCGCTCTCTCATGGGACCGGAGGGGACAGGCCGCCGTTCTAGCCCGGCTCGGGCGAGAAGCGAAGCGAAACCCGGCTGGCCTGCGGCGGTGATATGCGACGCGGGGTGGCTTGTCGCACGGGCTAAAACATGGGGCCTTTGCGGCGTGCGCCCCTTCAGACATTAGGGATGACCTGTCGCCTCGCCATGACCGCCATCCATGAAAAATCTTGCCGTCAATGTGCAATATTGACAGTTTGCGTTTTGGATGGGTGGGCCTCATTCTGGCCGTCCAGAGGAGGCACCCGCCTCTCGTTGGCGAGCCGGGTGGTGGCGTGGTGGCACCCGCCCCGGCGCGTTACGAAGCTGGCGCACGCAGGGGTTGGCGCAAAGGAAGCATGGGGCTTCGGGCATGCCGGCTGTGCCGATGCGCACCGTGCTGCGGGAGATCGAGCGAAAGCAATGGGAGACAGCGGGCCTGTGCAGCATAGCGGCGCGGGGTTATGGTCGCCGGGTGTCGGCGGCGAGCGAGATCGGCCCGGCACCGATGGTCCGCCTGTCGATCACCTCCGGAGAGACGCATGACGCTACCCCGCACCCCCGCACCTGATTGGCAGACAACGCGCTGGTTCAATACGGATAAGCCGCTGGCGCTGGCCGATCTGCGCGGCCGGGTGGTGGCGCTTCATGCTTTCCAGATGCTGTGCCCCGGTTGTGTGCAGGAGGGCATCCCGCAGGCGCAGCGGATCGCACGGCTGTTCGATCCCGCGCAGGTTGCGGTGATCGGCCTGCACACGGTGTTCGAGCATCATGACGTGATGACGCCGGAAGCCTTGCAGGTGTTCATCCACGAGTTCCGCCTGACCTTCCCGATCGGCGTCGATGCGCCGGGGGAGGGCAGCCCGCTGCCACGGACCATGGCCGCTTATGGCATGCAGGGCACGCCGAGTCTGATCCTGATCGACGCCGAGGGTTTCGTGCGCAAGCACAGCTTCGGCGTGGAACCGGATATGCGGCTCGGCGCGGACATCGCCCTGCTTCTCGCCGAGCGGGACAAGGGTGGAGCGAGCGGCCATGCGTGAGCCTGCGATTCTGGAGGAGGACCGATGAGCCTGCAACTCAAGCGGATCTACGTGCCCGCCTCCGACGATGATGGCTTGCGCATCCTCGTCGACCGGCTGTGGCCGCGCGGCGTCAGCAAATATGATGCTGCGCTCGCCGAGTGGATGAAGGACGCCGCGCCGAGCCCAGAACTGCGGACCTGGTTCGGCCACGATCCCGCGCGCTGGGCTGAGTTCCGCAAGCGTTACCAGGCCGAGCTGAAGGACAACCCCTGTGTCGAGACGCTGCGCGAGATGGCGGCCAGGGACAAGGTAACGCTGGTTTATGGCGCGCGCGATGAGCAGCACAACCATGCGCTGGTGCTGGCGGAGGCGGTGCGCGGCTGAAGGGGAGCGGGGTTAGCCGCGCGGTATGAGGGTCGCCGACTTACCCTACCGTTCCAGCGTCGCTGTGAACTAAGTGAATGTGTGATGGTCCGATATCGGCAATGTTGCGCCTTGTGCTTTGCTGCCTGTTCGGCAGATGGAACCGTCTGCTTCAATGTGTCGTTCAAAAATATCCTATGATTTTTCAGGATAGTAAGACTCTTTCGGACACCCGCTAGCGCCGGTGTGGCAAGGAGCTTTGATTATGCGAAAGCCTGCCGCGGCATAATTGCTGTTGCCCCATAATATTTATCACGTTAAATGTTAGATGGATCGACCGGAGCGGCTGGCTAGTTTGCTCATGCGGTCGGTCCGTACCGACGGCGTGCGAACGCTGGAAACCATTTGGGTCGGTGGGCCGGGTATGCGCGGGTGCCAAACGGATCTGTCATGCGCGGTTTGCCATGCACGAGTGTGATTAGCTGGACTGGAGAGGACATAACCTTGCATAAAATCGTCGTACTTTATCCGCCGCAACCGGACCCCGCCGCCTTCAAGGCCTATTATGTTGCGACTCACATACCGCTTGCCCGCAAGTTGCCCGGTCTGCTGGCGCTGCGATACAGCTTCGACGTGCAGGGAGGTGGGGGCGAATCTCCCTATTTCTGCGTGTTCGAGGCGGATTTTGCCGATGGTGCCGCTGTCGGCGCCGCGATGGGCTCGGCAGAAGGACAGGCGGTTGCCGGAGATTTGCAAAACTTCGCGCAGGTGGCACCGACGCTGATCCACTATTCAGTCGACAGCAGCATGTAGCGAGGTTGCCGGGCGCTGACTGACACCGGGTGAAGAACCGCTCTCGGGGTCTGAAGTGCCGACCGCCCATGAATATCTCCGAGGCTCGGATCAAGCATAGAGCCGCTCGGCGATCCACGTTCGCGTCCACGGTAATGATGCGGCAATCGCCGCCCGGATCGTTGCGTCTTTTTGTTGTGAGGCAGGACCTATGAAACCATTCATATTGCGCGACCTCGTCGATGATCGCCCGATGGACGGCGTCTTCCGCGTCAATCGCGCCTTGTTCCGCGATCCCGCCTTGTTCGAGCTTGAAATGAAGCATGTGTTCGAAGGCGGCTGGGTATTCGTCGGCCTCTCGACCCAGGCTGAACGGCCCCATGATTATTTCACCGGCTTCATCGGCCGTGTGCCCATCATCGTCAGCCGCAACGGCGACAACACGCTGCAATGTTTCGTCAATGCCTGCCCGCACAAGGGCGTGCGCCTTGTGCGCAAGCTTTGCGGCAATGCGCGCCGCCATACCTGTCCCTATCACGGCTGGACGTTCGACAGCGCCGGCGCAAACCGCAACATCAAATGGCAGAAAAGCGGTTGCTACAGCGAAGCTTTCGACGCCGAGAATCACGATCTCGCCGCTGTCGCCCGCTTCGGCGAATATCGTGGCTTCCTGTTCGCCAGCCTGAATGCGGATGTGCCGAGCCTGGAGGACCACCTCGGCGAAGCGCGCAAGCTGCTCGATCTGCTTGCCGACAAGAGCCCGGATGGGCTGGAGCTGGTCCCCGGCCGGGTCTGCTTCACCTATGAGGCGAACTGGAAGATGCAGCTCGAAAACTGCGCGGACCAGTATCATTTCACGTCCACGCATCCGAGCTACATCCGCATTCTCGAACAGCGCGCGAGCGAGGAGACGCGGGAGGTCGTGCGGTCCTCCATCGGCGCCGCCGACTTCTGGCAAGAGACGGCGCAAGGCGTCAGTGGCGGGACCATGACTTTCGATCATGGCCATGTGCTCAACTGGGGCGTGATGCCGGTATCGTCCGCCAACGCGGATTTCGAGCGCGCCGAGCAACTCGCGCGTGCGTTCGGCGAAGCCAGGCGCAACTGGATGTTCAACATGCGCAACCTGACGGTTTTTCCGAACATGCAGATCGCAGAAAACGCGTCGAGCCAGTTGCGGGTTATCCGGCCGCTCGCGCCTGATCTAACGGAAATGCAGACCTGGTGCATCGCCCCCAGAAATGAGAGCGCCGAGGCGCGGACGTTCCGCATCCGCCAGTATGAGGATTTCTTCAATCCGACCGGGATGGCGACGCCGGACGACACGGTATGCTACGAAGAAGCGCAGCTCGGCATGGCGGAGCAGGAGCGGCCCTGGCTGCAAGGCCATGCGCGTGGCCTGATGGCTTCGGTCGAGGGCGGCAACAGCTATGCCGACATGATCGACCTCAAGCCCGTGCGCAGTGTCGTCGCTGATGCGCAGCTCTGCGATGAAAGCCTGTTCGCAGGCTATTACCGCGCGTGGGCTACCCGAATGGCGGAGGTGCTGGCATGACGGCGCTGGGCCCCACCGAGGCGGCCGCCTTTCTCTATCGGGAGGCGTTGCTGCTGGATCGCCTGGATTTCGATCCCTGGCTCGCCCTCTACACCAACGATTGCGTGTTCTGGATGCCGGCGTGGCGGGATGATGGCACCCAGACGGAGGACCCCGATAGCGAGTTGTCGCTGATCTATTATCGGGGGCGGCGCAATCTTGAGGATCGCGTCAAGCGCATCCGCTCCGGCTTTTCCGTTGCGTCGAACGAGATGCCCCGTGTCGCCCACATGATCGGCAATGTGCTGAGCGAGCAGGTGGACGATGCGACCATTCGCCTGGATTCCTCGTTCATCGTCAATGTGCAGCATGTGCGGATCAACCGCACGCACGCTTATTTCGGCCGCTATGAGCACGACCTGCGTCTGATCGACGGGGAGTGGAAGATTGCCCGCAAGGTCATCAGGCTGATGAACGATGTCGTGCCGACCATGCTCGACGTTTACGGGATCTAGGAGGCACGATGGCACTTGGCTCTCTGCAACCGCACGTCACAATTATCGGGGCCGGCGCGATGGGATGTCTGTTCGCGGCCCGGCTCGCCGAACAGGGCAGCCTTGTTACGCTGGTCGATGTGGACGAGGTGAGGCTGGCCGCGATCGCCCGTGACGGCATCATGCTGACCGATGATGGCGGCGCACGGCCGGTCCGTGTCGCTGTTGCCACAGCCGCGAAGGCGACGCCGCCCGTCGACTTGCTGTTGCTGTTCACCAAGGGCGTGCATAGCGCGGCGGCGATCCGATCCGTCGCTCATCTTGCCGGCGCGGCGCCGGTTGCACTCACCTTGCAGAATGGCATCGGCAATGCCGAGTTGCTCGCCGCGAGCTTTGGCGCGGACCGCGTGCTCATCGGGACGGCGCATGTGCCGGCTGATCTTTCCGGTGCCGCGTCGGTCACGACCCATGGCTTCGGTTTCGTCGAACTGGGCGGTTTCGCGCCGGGCGGGCGCGATCATGCACCGGCGGCCGCCGATCTGCTCCAGCGCGCCGGTTTCGGCGCTCGTGTCGCCGATGATGTCAACGCAGCCGTCTGGGAAAAGGTCGCTTTCAACGCGGCGCTCAACGCAATGGCGATGATCTGCGAAGTACCCAATGCCGGCATGGACAATGAACCCGGGCGGCGCATCGCATTCCGGGTCGTGGACGAAGCCGTTGCTGTTGCGGCGGCGCGGGATATCCGGCTGGACGGGGCACGTATCCGCTCGACTATTGACGCCGCGCTGCGCGAGCATGCCCACCATGAGGCCTCGATGCTGCAAGACCGCAGGCACGGGCGGACGACCGAGATAGAGACGATCAACGGGGCGATCGGTCGGGAGGGTGCGCGATGGGGCGTGCCGACGCCGGTGTGCGATACGCTGTCCGATCTGGTGCGGATTATCGAGAGCCGCGGGCCAGGGTAGGGCCATATGGCGGCGCCGCTCCCGGCCGGTCTCGAAAGAAGGCGGTTCGGCACCTTCGCCCGCGCGAGCCATATGTGGCGAGACACCCCAGGCTGACGAAAGGAAGACCCATGAAGAAGCTCGTCAACAATCCGCTTCTGGTCGTCGAGGATATGATCGAGGGGCTGCTGCTGGCCGATGAGCGGCTCACGCGCATCGAAGGGGAAAATGTCGTGCTGCGGCGCGACTATCGCGCTCTGGCCGAGGGCGGCAAGGTAGCGATCATCTCCGGTGGCGGGGCCGGGCACGAACCGGCTCATGCCGGCTATGTGGGAGTGGGGATGTTGACGGCCGCCGTGATCGGCGCCGTCTTTACATCGCCCGGCGTGGACGCGGTGCTCTCGGCGATCCGCGCGGTCGCGGGGCCGGCGGGCGTTCTCCTCATCATCAAGAACTATACGGGCGACCGGCTCAACTTCGGGCTTGCCGCCGAGATCGCCCGTGCCGACGGGATCGCGGTCGAGATGGTGGTCGTGCGTGACGATGTCGCGCTGGACGATGACGGGGGTGCGGTCGGCCGGCGCGGCATTGCCGGCACGGTGCTGGTCCACAAGATCGCGGGGGCCGCGGCCGAAGCGGGCCTTGCGCTCGCGCAGGTCAAGGCCGAAGCGGAGGCAGCCGGCGCGGGGCTGTTCAGCATGGGGCTTGGCCTGGGCGCCTGCATCGTGCCGGCGGCGGGCAAGCGCGGTTTCGAGCTGGCTGAGGATGAAGTCGAATATGGATTGGGCATCCATGGCGAGAGCGGCGCGCGGCGCGGCCCCATTCAGCCGGCCGATGCGATGCTGGATCAACTGCTGGACCGGCTGATCTCGCGCAGCGGGATAGGCGCTGCTGATCGGGTGGCCTTGCTCGTCAACAATCTTGGCGGCACGGCCGTTCAGGAGTTAAGTATTGTCGCCCGCCATGCACTCAAGCGGCTCCGTGACGCGGGAGTTCGTCCTGAAGCTGCGCTTGTCGGCAGTTTCCTGACTGCCCTTGAAATGCCCGGCGTTTCGCTTTCCCTGCTCAAGCTGGACGACCAGCGGCTCCAACGGCTGCACGCGCCCAGCGCCGCGCTTGCCTGGGTGCCGCCCTCCAGACCCGGCGCGTCGCTTGGCGCAGTGCCGCCATCGAAGGGTATCGTCGAAGCGAGTGCGCTCGGCGCATGCTGGAGAGATCCGAACGATAAGGCACGATTCGTCAAGGCGATCGCGGCGGCTTCTGCGGCGCTCAAGGAAGCTGAGCCGGAACTGACCGAGCTGGATGCGGTCGTGGGCGATGGCGATCTGGGCATCAGCCTGGCGCGAGGTGCCCGCGCGATCGAGGATTTGATACCACGTCTGGACATGGATCGGCCCGCCGCAGCCCTGCATGCGATTTCGGCGATGCTGCGGCGCGTGCTGGGCGGCACGTCCGGGCCGCTCTACGCCGTTTTCGTGCTGCGCTTGGCGACCCGCATCGCGGAGGCCGAGGATCCCGGCCGCTCGGCGGGCTGGGCCGCGGCCTTCCGCGCGGGCTGCGATGCAATGCAGTCCCTGGGCGGCGCCAGGGCCGGCGACCGCACGATGCTCGACGCCTTGCTGCCCGCCGCCGATGCCATCGAACGAGCCGCCGGCCGGGGAGACGATGCGCGTGCGATCGTGCGCGCGGCCGTGATGGCGGCGGAGCAGGGGGCCGAGGCAACCAAGGCGATGGCGCCCCGGCTCGGACGGTCCGCCTATGTCGGTGCCCGAGTGCTGGGCTATCCGGATCCCGGCGCCCATGCGGTTGCCGTCTGGCTCAGGGCGATCTCCGCCGCGCTGGCGTGATGCGCCCCACGTTCCGCTCGACCGGGGAGTCCGTCAGCCTTTGACGGTCGCATGCGGGCGAACGGTTCGGCACATCCATCTGTATTCTGCCGCGAGCGACGCAGACGCGGCGGTCGCATCGCCGTGCGCCGGCGTGAGGCGAACCCGGCGCGCGGAACGGCGGCGGAGTGACTGCGCCTCGATAGTCCTTGATGCGGCGTTTTCGGGAAGGCTCCGCCGTTCGGCGCGTCGGCACACGCTTACCCGCGAAATCCGCAAATTCTTCTCAGGCGCATAAATCATGAAGACCCGCTTTGGCCCGATGCTCTCGCACTGGAATGCCATATGCGGCGGTCCGGGCTTTCATGCGCCGCACGGCGCATCGGTCAGGCGTCGGCGCGTGGACATCGCGATCATTTCTGCTTGCGAGAAATATTTATCGTGTTAATATTTAAAGACAGAATAAGACAGCCTTTCCCAATAGGACGGGTTGGAAAACGATATAGAAAATTATTTTTTCCTATAAAAATCAAAAAGATAATTTCAAATTAATGAAACAGAGATCCGGTAGGGAGAGGTTGGAAATGCTAAACAGATTACAATCTAATGGTAGGTCGGCGTCAAACGCCTTCCGTGCGGCCGGTGCTGTATCGGCCTATGCCGTTGTCGCGTTGGCGATGATCCCGGCGACTGCCATGGCGCAGGCTGCCGAGCAGGGAGTGTCACAGGAATCCGCCGCTGGGCGGAGTGACGGGTTGCAGGAAATCATCGTCACGGCGAACCGGCGCGCGGAGGCAATTAACGACGTCAGCACATCGATCGCGGCTTACGGGCGGGAGCAGCTCAAGACCGCCAACATCAACGATGTCAAGGATCTCCAGGTGCTCGCTCCGAGCCTCACCGTCGGTGAGGTGTTCGATATCGCCCGGATCTATATTCGAGGGATCGGTGTAAACGTCCAGAATCCCGGCGCTTCGGGTGGCGTCGCGGTCTATACCGACGGTGCGCCGATCGAGCGCCAGGAGGCGCAACTGACCTCGCTGTTCGATCTGGAGCGCGTGGAGGTGCTGAGCGGCCCTCAAGGCACGCTCTATGGCCGTAACGCCATCGGTGGCGCGATCAACTATATTACGGTCAAGCCTTCGGATGTGCTCGAAGGATCCGTGAAGTTTTCCTACGGCAACTATAATTCAAACCAGCTCTTTGCGGCAGTGGGCGGCCCAATCAACGACTGGCTCAAGGTCCGGGTTGCTTTCAACATGCTCAATCGAGACGGTTTCGGTAGAAACATCGTTTCGAACAGCCCGATCAACAACGAGCATCGGCAAATGGGCCGGTTGAGTGTGCTCATCGAGCCCTCCAGCAAATTCAGTATCTTCCTCAGCGGTGAATATTATCATCAGGATGATGCCGCCGGCGTGCTGACGCTTCATGGCGGCTCGCGGATCGATCCCGTTACCGGCCTGCAAACGACGGACGCCGCCATCATAGATCCGGCGACTGGGCAGTTTGCGGTCGTCCCGGAAGGCCTGGGTGGTTTCGCGGCGGACAAGCGCGATACGGCCGCCCCCCTCGATCCCTATACGAGAAAGAACCGTTGGTCGGCGACGGCGCAGTTCGACTGGAACCTCAATGACTGGTTGACCATCACCAGCATCAACAACATCCAGAGCATCGTTTCCTGGACATCGTCCTACCAGGCCAGCAGCTCGTTTTTCGAGTATCGGCACACCTCGCCTTTGACCCGCAGGATCGGTGACGAACCGCAGATGAGCACCGAGCTGCAATTCAAGTTCGAAAATCCATGGATCAACGGCATTCTGGGCGTAACATATTTCAAGGAAAAGCAGACCGAGAACCAGACCCTGGGGTCTGACGGCTATTTCTCCAATATTCGAACCTCGGCCACGCACGATTATCTCGTGCAGAATGGCTATGATCCCGTCGAAGTCCTGAGCTTCTGCAAGCGGATCGGCCGTATGATCCTCGACGAACCGGGCCTGCCGGACAATCCGGCGCAGATTTGCGGTTGGGGTCAGCAGAAGGTCAAGGCGTTCGGCCTCTTTGGCCATGCGAACGTCAACCTCGGGGCGCTGGGCGATTCGCTTTCGCCGTTCACCTTGAAGCTCGGCGCGCGCTACAGCGATCAGTCGATCAACGTTTACAACCCCTTCTTCAGCTTCGGCCTCGGCCCCGGGTTTGATGCCAACCCCACGGCGGCAAACATCACGAGCTTCTCGTGGTTCAAGCCCGAGGATCGGCACAAAACCGCAAGCTTCGATGATTTTTCGCCGGAGATCGGCCTCGAATGGCGGCCTGCCGATGGCTACCTGCTGTATTACACCTATTCGCAGGGCTTCAAGGCCGGTACTGGCCTCATGGTCCCGGGCAATACTGACATCGCGGGCCCGGAAAAGATCAAGAACCACGAAATCGGTTTCAAGGGTTCGTTTGTGGACAACCGGCTGCAACTGAATTTGTCCGCATATACATACAAGCTCTCGGGTGCACAGTATCAGCGGTCGATGCCGGGGCCGATCGCAGGCTTCATCACGCTGCTTGAGAATGCCGCCGCGACCAAGGCGAGCGGTGTCGAGGCGAGCTTGCAGTCCGTTCCCTACAGATCCGACAATGTCAAAATCCAGTTGAACGGAACGCTGGTTTATCAGCACTCCCGGTTCGATCGATACAATACCATCGATCCGGCCGATCCCCGGCTCTTCAATACGACTCTTCCCGCGTCGGAACTGGTCCGGGATCTGAAGGGGAACCCCACCCGGAGCGCACCGGACTGGTCGGGCACCGCGCAACTGGCGGTAGAATTCAGGAATGTGGGTCTGCCCGCTGACGGGACGCTGACGTGGAGCGGAGACCTGAACTATCAAAGCCGCAACTATCTGACCGAATTCAAGAAAGACATAGAAAGCGCGCCGCCACGTACGATCATAGGGTCTCAACTGACCTATCGTAACGATGCTGGCTTGTCCCTGTCCGCCTGGGTCAAGAACCTGACGAACAAGGATTTTATCACCAGTCTTACTTATATCAACGCGGCCGGCGGTGTGCGCCTGTCCTCCTATTTCCCGCCGCGGACCTATGGGCTTAGCGTCGGCTTCGACTTCTGAAGACGTAGAGACCAACATCCTTGTGAGGCCGGATGCCATGACATCCGGCCTCTTTCTATATGGGGTGGGCGGCGCCTGACCGGCTTTCTCCACCCGGCCACGCATGACGACAGGAGGAAAACGACATGGACTCTCGCACGCTGGGCGCCACCGGTATGAAGGTAAGCCCGCTCTGCCTGGGCGGTATGATGTTCGGTGCCGTCGGCAATCCCGATCATGACGCGTGCGTTCGTATCGTCCACCGCGCACTCGATGCCGGGATCAACTTCATTGACACGGCGGACGTCTATTCGCGGGGAGAGGTGGAAGAAATTCTCGGCAGGGCGATCAAGGGCCGGCGCGATTCACTGGTGATCGCGACCAAGTTCTACTCCATCATGGATGACGCGGATCCCAATATGCGGGGCGCCTCCCGGCGTTGGATCGTGCGCGCGGTCGAGGATAGCCTGCGCAGGCTGGGCACCGACTATATCGACCTCTATCAGCTTCACCGCTACGACATCGACACCGACATCGAGGAAGTGCTTTTCACCCTCACGGATCTGGTGCGAGCGGGCAAGATCCGCCAGTTCGGGTCATCTTCGCTGCCGGCAGACCGGATCGTCGAGAGCCATTGGGTGGCCGAAAAGCGCGGAACGATGCGCTTGCGCACCGAGCAGCCGCCTTATTCCATCTTCAACCGGGATGCCGAACGCTTTGTCCTGCCGGCTTGCCGGCGCTACGGCATGGGCGTGCTGTCCTATAGTCCGCTCGATGGAGGTTTCCTCGCCGGAAAATATCGTGGCCCCGAGGACTTTGCCGGGAACAACCGGATTGCGCGGTTTGCGCGCTTCTCGCACGGCGCGTTCGATCCGCGCGCCGACTATATCCGCCGCAAGATCGCTCTCGTCGGCGAACTGGAGAAGCTAGCGGGGGACATCGGCGTCGGGATCGCGGAAATGGCCGTGGCGTTCGTCCTTCAGCATCCAGCGATCACATCGGCGATCATCGGCCCGCGAACCATGCAGCATCTCGAAAGCGTGCTTGGCGGGGCCGATCTCAAGCTATCCGGGGAGACGCTCGACCGGATCGATGCGCTCTGCCCGCCGGGCACGATGCTCGATCCGGTCAATGATCTGCCGTCCGGAATTGCCAAATCGGCGATCAGGCGCGGCGAGCGCGAGGGAGGCGCCTAGGGGCCAGCCCGCCCCCTTAGGATATCGGATATAGGGACCTCGTTGCGCAAAGGCTCATCCGCGAGATAGCGGCTGATATTGTCGACGACCAGGTCATCGAGGCGCATGTCCCATCCGGTCGTGACCGCAGAGGTATGCGCGGTCACGGTGATGCGCGGGTGCTTCCAGAACGGATGATCGGCCGGCAGCGGTTCGATACGGAAAACGTCGAGCAACGCGTACTCGGGTTGGCCGGCGTCGAGCGCGGCGAGGAGCGCCGCATCGTCGATGGCACCGCCGCGCCCGACATTGACCAGCATGGCGCTCGGCTTCATCGCGGCCAGAAAATGCGCATCGACGAGGTTTATGGTTTCCGGTGTCTGCGGCATACAGAGCACGACCACGTCGCTATCGCCGAGCATGTCGAAAATCCTTTCGGGCGGGACAACGGCATCCGCGAATGCCGAAGGGCCGGGGGTGCGGCGAACGCCGGTCACATGCGCCCCGAACGCTTTTGCGCGCTGCGCGACTGCCTGCCCGATCGCCCCGAAGCCGAGGATGAGCCAGCGTGTTCCCCCGATCTCTCGCGCGCGCCGGCGTATCCACCCGGAAGGGTCCTGTTCGGCCGGCTGGATCGGTTGCGCAGCGCCGATCTGGAAATGATCGAGCACACCCCACATCACATATTCAGCTATGCCCACGGCCTGCGAATGGTTGGTGGTGAGACGGATATCATCCCGTCGGGCGAGGCTGACGAACATCGGATGATCGAGCCCGGCGCCGCAACTCTGCACCCATTCGAGCGCCGGCGATGCCACCAGCGCGTCGATATAGGCCATCTGGAACGGTGCGAAGAACAAATCGTTGCTGACGAAGCCGCAGTCGGGACGGGCTTCTTCAGGCGTTACCTCCCGGCCATCGATACGCAGCACGCCCGACTTGTCCATCACGACATAGTCGAGCGGCTGCGCCAGAACATCGAGACGCGGGCGAAGGCGATCGAGCGCCGTTGCGGTGAGTTGGATGCGGGTCATGCCAGGCAGCTCCCTGTCGCGCTAATATTAATAATTTAACAGGTTAAATATTTTTTGGTAGCGCTTTTGTCCTGGCCGTATGAGCGGGTTAGGCTGGATGGCGTTTGCTATTCCGCCAGCGGCGCCGATTGCAAGCATGACGGCTGCCATGTTTGCAGGCCGTCATTCTTGCCCGCTCAGCAAAGTGCGAAGACGGATGCCGTGCCTGCGTCGCGGGACGACCGGACAGAGAAATTATGAAAACCCGGTGTATCGTCATGGAGATGGCTTCTTGTCACATATTATTTATCGCGTTAATATTACTGTATCACGCCGGCTGGTAGCGGACGCGGTGATAAAGCGTGGCTAACAAGCAATGACGAGGCATTCGGTATCGTAGGAGAGGGAGGGAGTTTTGTGGATGGTCCTTGCGCCTGATCCATCGGGACCTCCTTGTGAACTGCCCGCACGCGGGAGTGCCAACGCTTCCATTTGGGGCCATTGGAACGGAGCATATGAGCCGTTCGGGAATGGGAAGGCGTTATGCAGCCCATAAGACTATTCATCGTGCTGGCCCTTCTGATGTGGGGGCTGTGCATGAGCCTTGTGTCCGCCAGGGATTATGAGCCCGTGCCGGAGGCGATCGGTTCCATCGTCGGGTTGCAAAATGCGGAAGACCTTGTGCCACTCGGCGATGGGCCATGGCTGCTGGCATCGGGTCTGGCGAGCTGGACGGGCGATCCGGGTGCTCGCGGCCATCTTTATCTCGTCAATCGCCTCGACGGATCGTTCGAGATTCTGTTCCCGGGCCACCGCCCCGCGTTCGAGCAGGACAGGCAGATGTTCCCCGACTGCCCTGGCCCGATTGATCCGGACCATTTCTCCGCGCACGGGCTTGCCCTCAAACATGTCTCGTCCAGCCGGTTCCGCCTGTATGTGATCGGTCACGGCGGTCGCGAAGCGATCGAGATTTTCGAGGTCGACGCGCAGGGCGCCAAGCCGACGATTGCGTGGGTTGGATGCGTACCCTTGCCGGAAAGGATGTGGGGCAATGCTGTTACGATCCTCAAGGATGGTGGCTTCCTGGCGACCAAGTCCAAGGATTCGATGAACCCGGATGCGTTCGCCCATCTCGTTGACGGGCGCCTCACTGGTGCCGTTTATGAATGGCACCCCAGCGGCAGCGTGGAGCCTGTTGCCGGCACTGAATTGTCGGGCCCAAACGGTATCGTAGTGTCGCCGGATGGTCGCTGGCTCTATGTCGCGGCCATGGGCACGCACGAGGTCGTCCGGTTCGACCGGAACGCGCCGACTCTGATCGGCACGGCCGTCAGCCTTCCAGTCTATCCGGACAATATCCACTGGGGCGACGACGCCATGCTCTATACGGTCGGCAGAAACCATGAGCCGGGCCCGAACTGCCCCTGGCTCAATTGCGGAACGGGCTGGTCGATCATCAGGATCGACCCTGCGACGCTCGCGGTTGAGCGGATCGCCACTGTGGGCCCGAACGCGCCGTTGCAAGCGCCGAGTGCCGTGATTACGGCCGGCGATCATTTCTGGATCGGCAATTTCGACGGAGACCGGATCGGTTATCTGCGCAGACCGAACGGCTTCGGTGGTTGACGGTCGAATGGCGTCCGGCACGTCCGATGTCCGTGAGGCCAGCGCGCGGGTCCGAACCGTGCTCGAAACGTTGGTAAGCCAGACGCCGGAGGTCGGCCTTCAGGTGGCTGCCTATCTCGATGGCGCGTTGGTGGTCGATGCCTGGGCCGGCATGGCGGACCCCGCGACAGGCACGCCCGTCGATGGCGACACCTTGTTCATGCTGTCCTCGACGACCAAGGGCATCGCGGCAACCTGCATGCACATCTGCATGGAACGGCACAAGCTCAGCTACGATATGCCTATCGCAAAAGTCTGGCCCGCGTTCGCGGCTCACGGCAAGGGGCAGGCGACGGTGCGTCACGCGCTCTGCCACCGGACCGGCGTACCCCAGACGCCCGTGGGCTACACGCCGGACTGGTTGCCCGACTGGGACCGAATGTGCCGGGGGATTGCCGATCTCGAACCCCGCTTCCCTCCCGGTACATGCACCGCGTACCACTCCGTGACCTTCGGATACATCGTCGGCGAGATCCTGCGCCGCATCGATGGCCGCCCGATCAGCCGGTTCCTGGCGGAAGAAATCTGCGCGCCGCTCGGCATCGACGGCGCCTATCTCGGTGTGCCTGATGATGCGCTGCATCGTGTTGCCGTCCTCATCGATGCGCCACCGGCTCCGCTAGCCTATCAAGCGGGAATGGTCGGCGAGCCGGCCGGGTGTGAAGTCGCTGCCGTGTTCAACCGGCGTGAGGTCTTGCAGGCTTCCATTCCCGGGTCGGGTGGTGTGTTCAGCGCGCGCGGCCTTGCCTGCCATTATGCCATGCTCGCCGGGTTCGGCGCCCTCGACGGCGTGCGCATCCTCCCTGCGGCGCGTGTGCGCAAGGCCATCGCATTGCAGAGCTTCCAGATGGACGAGATCTATCACGTCAGAACCCGCCGCGGATTGGGGTATCGCCTAGGTGCGGATGCCGGACCGCTCGCGTCACCGGGGGCGTTCGGCCATGTCGGCGGCGGCGGCTCATTCGGCTATGCCGATCCGGAGCGGCGCCTCGCCATCGGCTTTGCGAAGAATTATTTCGTTTACAACACCGCCATCGTCACTCCGGAGAAGCCGCCGCCGAGCACCGCGCACCAGGTGGCCAGGGCCATAGTCGACACCCTTGGACTGGTTTGAATGGCATGCAGCCAGTCCTCACCGCAAGAGGCCGCGGCCTTTGTTGAGAGGCCGACCGCAACCGGGAGAGATGCGTCCTTTCGTCTGGAGCAATCGGGCTTTCCGACGCATCTCCATCAGATTGAGCGAACGAGCCGTGCTACGCTTCAAGCGGCCCGAGGCGCTGGCCGGTGACGGGGAAAGGCTGGTCGGCAGCCGCAGCCTTGCCCTCGTCCCCTATCCTTCATCAGCCGTTGGAAGGCCAGTCCCGCAGAATGTCGCGCGCGGCCTGCGAGGCGGTGTGCAGACCTTCGAACGCGGTGAAATACATCGCGGCGGCAAAGATGCCGTTCACCACATGTTGCCGGCTGATGCCCCAGTTCTGGGCAAGCAGGATCGATTCGCGCAGGCCCTCGACATTGCCTGAGATCATGTTGATGCGGATCATGACCTGCGGCGCGACCTGCTTGGGTAGCGTAACGATGGCGTTTTCCCATTTCATCCGGTTCATTTTCAAGAAGACCGGGTCAATTTCGAGGCCCGCCGCGATCGAATCCGGCACATAGCCGATATTGCGCTCATACCAGCCGGTGATCGCGGTGCGATCCTGCTCGGTGAAGTCGCGGGTGGACAGATCTAGCCCCGCTTTGAACGCCTCGGGGTCCACCGTCCAGTTGGCGGGGAATTTGGCGGGCGGGTTGGCCGGTTCGGCGAACGTCGGCAGCATGTCGCCCACGGCTCGATAGACGTGCCCCAACTGGCGCATGCCGCCATAGAGTTGCACGAACATAACGATTTCCATGATCTGCTGCTTGGACATGCCGTTGCGGCGCAGGACCTGGAACTGGTTGAGGATACCCGTCTCCCAATCCAGCACCAGATAGGCCGCGAGCGTGCCTACGCCCAGCAAGGCGATGTTCTCCAGGTCCGGGCGGCCGAAGAAGTCCGATCCCCAGCGGTGCGCCTTGGCGAACTGCGGCGGCATATAGTCCAGCATGAGGCTGTTGGCGCCCATCTCGTAGAGCGGGCCGCGCCAGTCCCACACGTGCAGCAGATTATGCTCAAGCTCGGCGGCCGACATCTGCTCCAGCGTATCGAGGTCCAATCCCTCGCTGATCTTGGTCATCGCAGCGTCACTCCTCGCCCGGCCAGTCCTGGAGAATGTCCCGGACGGCCTTGGCGGCCGTGTGCAGGCCCTCGAACGCGGTGAAATACATCGCGCTGGCGTTGATGCCGTTGATGACATGCTCCCGGCTCATGCCCCAGTTTCGGCCCAGCAATACGGCTTCGCGCAGCCCCTGGACGTTGCCGGACATCATGTTGAGCCGGATCATCACATGGGGAGCGACCTGCTTGGGCAACGCCACGATGGCGGACTCCCACTTCATCCGGTTCATCTTGACGAACTCGGGATGCACCTCCAGCCCGAAGGTGATCGAGTCAGGCACGTAGCCGATATTCTTTTCGTACCAGTCGGTGATGCCGCGGCGGTCCTGTTCGGTGAATGCGCGTGTCGACATGTCCAGCCCGGATTTGAACGCATCCGGATCGACGGTCCAGTTGCCGGGGAAAGGTGCCGGGTCGCTCGTCGGTTCGCCAAAGGCCGGCAGCATGTCGCCGATTGCGCGGTAGACATGGCCCAGGCCCCGCATACCGGCATAGAGCTGGGTGAACATCACCACTTCCATGATCTGTTCTTTGGGCAGGCCGTTGCGGCGCTGAAGGTTGAACTGGTTGAAAATGCCGGTTTCCCAGCCGAGCATCATGTAGCTGGCCAGATTCTGGATCCCGAGTAGGATGATGTTCACCTTGTCGGGCCGCCCGTAAAAATCTGAGCCCCAGCGGTGCGCCTTGGTGAAGCGGGGTTTTGCGTAATCCAGCATCAGGCTGTTCGCACCCAACTCATACATCGGGCCGCGCCAGCTCCAGACGTGGAGCAGGTTCTGTTCCGCTTCTTCCTTGGACAGCTCGTCCATTCTGTCGAGGTCCAGCCCCTCACTCTTGAAAGTCATCAGATCATCTCCCGAAAATTGAGAAAGACAGTTGGAATAGCGGATGGGGCGCCCTCGGACCGGTCGCCCGAAAGCGCACGGGAGCTTCCGGGAAAGGCAGGTCGGTCAATCATATCGCCCTCTCCATAGTCGGCGGATCTCGCCTGACCCGGCTCGTCTTCATCGGGGCTGGCGCGGCGGTCAGGCCTTGAGGCGATCGGGTCCGCGGCAGCGGCCGGTGTCGTCGATCTGGCATGGCCACACCAGCGCCTCGTGGATGATAACGCCGACTCAATAATCGAATAAACGTTAACACGATAAATAATATCGGCAAGAGAAAATTCTGGAGAGGATCGCCCGTAGGAAGATGATCCGACCTCGGAACAATCACGGAATATGTGCGAGCGTCTTGATCGGCCGCCTGGTTAGCCGGTGCCGGAACAACCGGCGCACCGATCGGGCGAGCGCCTGGCAGTGTTAGGCCGCCTTCCTTTATGCGATCCTGTTCCGGCGTGGGTAAGGTGGCGACCGGCTAATCGCAGCTTCGCGGTTGAGTGGTGCCCTAACTATTCAGATTCTCGGGAATTATGTGGACTCTATATCCGCTAGGCCTCTACCCGTTGCCCGTCGACGCTCAGGCTGTGGCTGTTGAAAACCCCTGTTCGGATGATCGCCGCATTTCGTTCGGCTTCCTCGCCGTGGTTCGATCGGATCGGACGGCTACGTGGGCCATTGGACTTCCGGTTTAGACTGTGTTGAGCCAGGAGCGCGGTGAGTCGAGAAGGTCTGCATTGGCGCAGATTTTGGACGCCGGTCACGTTCGCGGAAATTTTTGTTGCCGAGATTATTTATCGTGTTAATATTTAGTGGTAAGCATCCATAAGATGATGCGGCGTGAGCCGAGACAGGAGTTGCGATGATGACCAGGTGCGGTCGGTTTGCCGAATGGCCCGAGCTTGACCCGCTCCGTGGTCGACATCGCGCTCTGTTCAAAAACAGGATCGGAAGACCTGGGCGAGATCGGCATGGCCTGTCTGGCGAGCGTGAAAGCCAACGCGGTATCGTCGCCTCCGAACTATGGATTGCGCATCGGCAAGGCGGGTCGATCGAACGCCCGGACCGCGGGTGCCATTTACGGTTCTGGCCATCGAGAACGTGACTGGCCAGGTAAGGCTAAAAAATAAAAAGCCGATACCCTGATCGGAGAGGAAAACAGAATATGGCGATCGAAAAGAAACGTTGGATAATATTTATATTACTCGTCATGGCCAATGTTGTCAATTATATTGATCGTCAGGCTCTCTCTATTCTTGTGCCGGTCCTGCAAGAAGAACTTGGGCTTACCAACGTCGATTACTCCATCATCGTAAATGCATTCCTGATCGCCTACGCTTTATCGTATCTTGGGAGCGGATATGTCATAGATCGGATCGGTGGTCGGGTCGGTGTGGCACTCTGTGTTGCCGTGTGGTCGATCGCCGCATCGTTGCATGCGGCCGCGTTCGGGTTTCTGTCTCTCGTCGCGTTCCGATTCCTGCTGGGCCTGTCCGAATCCGGTATCAATCCCGGCGCGGTCAAGATCCTCACCCGGTTGTTTCCGCCCAAGGATCGTGCATTCACCATCGGGATGGTCATGGGTGGCGCCGGTATCGGCGCGGTCTTTGCCCCGGTCGTCGTCGTCTGGCTGCTCATGAATGCGAACTGGCGTGTCGCGTTCCTGATAACCGGCCTGCTGGGCTTCGTGGTGCTGGCGGCGTGGTTTATGGTCTATCGGCCGAGTGACGAGGACCCGAGGGACCTGCCCGTCTTCGAGGATGATCTGCTCGCGCATGAGCGGCCCTATCAGTGGGCGGACCTGTTCCGGCTGCGGGCGACCTGGATTATCGTCCTGCTCCACGCCGTTGCCGGGCCGGTCTTCTTCTTCTTCATGTTCTGGTTGCCGAGCTATCTGGCGCAGGAGCGTGGCTTCTCCATGGAGCTTATCGGCAAAACCACATGGATCCCGTATCTGGGAGAGTTTCTGGGACTTTTCGCGGGTTCTTACTTAGCCCGTCGACTTATCCAACGGGGCTATGGGGCGCTGTGGGCACGCAAGGCGGTGGGGCTGGCCTGTGCGGTCGTCGTGCCGGTCAGCGTGATCGCCGGTATTCAGGTTGCGGATCCTTATGCGATCGTCATCCTCATGGCCTTCGCGATGTTCGGGATCGGCATGCAGATTTCGAGCTTTGCGCCGCTCCCCGGCGATCTGTTTCCCTTTGGGAATGTCGGCTCGGTGACGGGGATAGGCGGATTGGCCGGTTCTATCGGTGGTGTCCTGTTCACCTCGCTGGTCGGCGTACTGGCCGACCGGGGCATGTATGCCGTGCCCTTCTGGATCGTGGCGGTGGCTTATCCGCTGGCGATGCTCGTTTTCGCGATCTTCCTGAAGCCCATTCCGTCGAAAGCCGCGGAAGCGGAGGTCGGACCGTTGCCGTCCGGACATGCCTCCCCGGCGGGGAACGGTTAGCGCAAACGACGATTTTCACGTGAATTCGCTTACATATTGATAGGAGAGAATAGATGGCTGCCGTTGAAGGCCTCGACCTGACGAACATCAAGGAAATGACGCCGCAGGAGGTCGACGCCAATCTCGCCAAGGTGTGGAGTTGGCGCGGCAATCTTTACGAGATGTACGCGAACAGCTTGATGCTTGATTACGCTCCCGAGCTGTCGAAGCTGCATCGCTGGGGCTCCGATTTCTTCGGGCGTCCGAAGATGGAGAACATCATTCTGCTGAGCAGCCAGAATATCCACAGTTACATGATGCTCGGCTGGGAAACCGGCATTCACAATGAGTTCGCCACCCTCCTGCGCAACGGTATGTCCGTTGAGCAGACGATGGAGCTGGTGATGTTCAGCCAACTCTATGCCGGCATGCGTGGGCTCGGTCATGTCTTCCGTGCCGTTGGGGAAACGCTGCCGCAATATGGTGAGCCGCCGGTCGCTTTGCCGCTTCCCGAGGGCTGGGCGCCAGACCCGGAAGCTTTCAAGTGCGGTCTCGATTTCACGACGCGCCGGATGACCAAGGCCGATATCGACAACCTGACCGCCTGGTATGAGAAGACCATCGGCTATCTGCCGAATTCCATCAGGTTCGGCCTGAAATATCATCCGGAGTTCGTGAAGGTGAACCGGGGCAAATGGGAGGTTGCGATCCGCACCTTGCCCAAGCAGTTCGCGCCGTTCCTCATGTTGCGCCATCACACGATCACCGGTTCCGTGGAGGGTCTGCGCGAAGCCGCCCTGCTGGCGAAGGCATGGGGGATCACACAGAAGCTGATCGTTCAGGGAGTCACCGGATCGGCGATGTATTTCACGGGTTTCGAGGGGCTCTATGCCGCCTTCGAGGCTCTGGACGATATTCTTGACGAAGAAGAGGCGCGGATATGATCGACGCAGAACGGATGGGAACATTCGTCGCCTCGTTTCCCGTTCCACACGAGCCGGAGGCGACGACCTTTGTCGAGGCGGGGCCGATCACCTTCGGCATCGAGCCGCGCCTGTTCGATCCTGTCGCCGAAGCCGCCAAGCTGACGGCTGAGGAGATTGCCGCCGCCGGCCCGGATGCGCTGTTCCATTCGGACCAGATCGACGGCGGCGTGTGCGTGCATGTGTTCGGCACGGATGGGCTGGCGGAATATCTCCGGTTCGACTGCTTCGATGACGAACCCCACTATCATTACATCGTGCCGGGGAAGGGCAATATGCTCGTCCATTTCGATCGGGTGGCGAATGGACCGATGCTGGACTGGACGCTGCGGACGCTGCGCGACCGGCTACCCGAGATGCTGACGCAACTGGGAGCGGGCAAGCTCGCAGCCTCGCTGAACGGTGAGGAACTCGCGCGTGCGCTCGACGAGGTTCAGCAGGTGGCTGCGGCAGCGTCATGACCTCGGAAAGGAGTCCGACAATGAGCAAGAGGGATCCCCGCCATTTCGCTTCGGCGGGCGGCGTGGAAGGGCAGGCGGGCATCGTGCCGAGGCCCGTGACCTTCACCCGGATCCGCGATGGATCGCCCGAAGAGTTCGCCACGGTCATGGAATCGTTGTGGACGCTGACGGGCAACCTGCCCAACCGCATCCTCGAAGCGCTCAGGGAGTCGGCGGATGAGGGCGTCGGCGGCTATCAGGTCAACCGTATCGAGCATATGCTGCAATCGGCAACTCGCGCCCATCGCGCGGGCGAGAGTATGGATTATGTCGTTGCCGCGCTCGTCCATGACATCGGCGATATCGTCGCGCCCTACACGCATGGCGAGATCGCGGCGGCGATCATCAAACCGTTCGTGGAACCGCGGTTGACCTGGATTCTGAAGGTCCATCCGATTTTCACCATGTATTATTATGCGGACTTCATCGGGGCCGACAAGAATGCGCGCGAGAAGCATCGTGGGCATCAATGGTTCGACGATGCGGTATATTTCGTCGAGAACTACGACGAAAACTGCTTCGATCCGGATTATGACTCGCTGCCGCTCGACTATTTCGAGCCCATGGTTCGTGAAGTCTTTTCCCGCCCGCCCCGGTTCGATTGAATGAGCAGCGGTTGCGGCTCATTTGGCTGTGCCGTGGATGGGGCCGAACCCAGCCGGCGTGCAGTGACCGGCAGCCCTTTATGTATCAGTGATTATGGGGAGCGACTCTCGCATGACGCGCAATAGCGAAGGCCTCGATCTGGCCAACATCAAGGAAATGACGGCCGAGGAGGTCGATGCCAATCTAGCCAGCGTGTGGGGCAATCGTGGCCCCCTCTACGAATTGTATGCGACCAGCCTCATGCTCGATTATGCGCCGGAGTTTGCGAAGCTGCACCGGTGGGGATCGGACCTGTTCGGGCGCCCCGATCCGGCCAATATCACCGTACTCGCTTGCCAGAACCTGCACAGCTACATGATGACCGGCTGGGAAACGGGCATCCATAATTCCTTCAAGACACTGCTCCGCAACGGCATGTCGGTGGACCAGATCATGGAACTGGTGATGTTCAACCAGCTCTATGCCGGCATGCGGGGGCTCGGCCACGTCTTCCGTGCAACGGGCGAGGACTTGCCGGTCTACAAGCGCCCGGCGAATGCGCCGGCGCCGTTCCCGGAGGGGTGGGACGTTGACCCGGAGGCGTTCAAATGCGGGCTCGATTTCACGACGCGCGCCATGACGGATGCCGATCTCGCCAATCTGACTGCCTGGTATGAAGACGCGATCGGTTACGTGCCGAAGTCCATAAGGTTCGGGCTGAAGTATCACCCCGAATTCGTGAAGGTGAATCGCGGCAAGTGGGAGGTCGCCATTCGGACGCTCCCCAAGCAACTCGCGCCGTACATCATGCTGCGGCACCACACCATCACCGGCTCTGAGGAAGGACTGCGCGAAGCGGCACTGCTGGCGCTGGCCTGGGGAATTACGCCTGAGCTTATCAGCCGGGCGGTCACGGCTACGGCGATGTTCTATACCGGATTCGAGGGGATGTATGCGCCAGCCAAGGTGATCGATGAAATTCTCGCGAACGCCATGACCTCATGAAAAAGGGTGGCGGGGGCTGGTCCACCTCGCTCCCGACGGCCGGTGAGGATCAGGCTTTGTAGCGAATGAAGCTCTCGTCGAGCGCCGCGATGGAACTGGCACCCGTCAGGACCATGTCGCGCTTCAATCCGGTCACGAACAGGTCGAGCGCACGCTCCACACCTTGCTGTCCGGCGGCAGCGAGACCGTAGAGATAGGGGCGCGCAAAGCTGACGGCATTGGCGCCGAGCGCCATTGCCTTGATGATGTCCGAGCAGCGCCGGATGCCGCCGTCGACGATCAGTTCGGCATCGTTGCCGATGCGGTCGCGGATCGGCCCGAGCATGGTGATCGGAGCGGGGGAGGCATCGAGCTGCCGCCCGCCATGGTTCGAGAGCATGATTCCGTTGAAACCGGTCGCTGCGGCGCGGACAGCGTCTGCGGGGCTGACCACGCCCTTGAGAACGGAGGTTCCATTCCATTCTCCCAGCAACCACTCGGCGTCCCGCCAGCCGAAGCCGGCATGGAGTTGCTCCTCGAAAAAGCGAGCCAGGCTGGTTGCCTTGGTTCTGGCGGCGTAATTGGCATAAGTGATGGGCGGGCTTGTGAAATAGTCGAGCGTCCACCGGGGCGCGCGCAGCGCATCCCAAATCTGCCGCAACGTAATTTTGGGCGGAATAGTGAAGCGGTTGTGTTTGTCGCGCTCGCGATTGCCGGCGATGGGCATGTCCACGGTGAGGATCATCGCCGCATAACCGGCTTCGCGCGCACGCGCGAGCATCTCGCGCACGAGGCCGCGATCCTTCCAGACATAGAGCTGGAAGAATTTCGGCGTGGAGGTCAGCGCTGCGATCTCCTCGATGGAAACGGTCGACAGGGTCGAGAGCGAGTAGATCGTGCCGACCTTCGCGGCTGCGGCGGCCACGGCGCGTTCGCCATCCTTGTGAAACAGGCGATTGCCTGCCGATGGTGCCAGAAAGAAGGGGACCTTGAGCCGATGCCCAAGCAAGGTGGTGGAGAGGTCGACCTGCTCGGCGCCGGTCAAGACCTTGTGGACGATCTCGAATGCACGAAAGCTGTGGTTATTGTTGCGGATCGCGACCTCGTCGTCGGCCGCGCCGTCGATATAATCGAACACCATCCGATGCGCGCGTGCCCGTGCGGCCCGGCGCAGGTCGTCGACGTTATGGCAGTCTTCTATCTTCATGACCGGCCGCTGCCGGAGGATGATGCTGCCGCCGGGTGCGGCTGCTTGCAGCGCTGTGATCGGTCGTTCCGTTTCATGCTCCACATCCTTTCAGCCGTGCCGGCAGCGCTTTCATGCGCGCTTCATACAGAGCGTCTGCCCCTGCTTCGATCTTCCTTGGCGGCGTATAGAGAAGCCCGTTTGCCCACGGCTGATGGGCTGAGCCTCAATCTGTAGGTCCGAGCCTGTGGTTGGCGAGTTGCTCGATGGCCGTCACCATGGCGCTGTGGTCGCAGTCCCCGTCGCCCTGTGCCACGCAGGCGGAAAAGAGTTGCTGCGCAACGGCCGTGTTCGGCAACGCCAACCCGAGGGCGCGTGCGCTGCCCAGAGCCAGCGACAGGTCCTTCTGATGCAGCCTGATGCGAAAGCCCGGGGCGAAGTTGCGCTCGATCATTCGTTCGCCATGAACTTCGAGAATGCGGCTGGATGCGAAGCCGCCCATCAACGCCGCGCGCACCTTGGCTGGGTCCGCGCCGGCTTTGGACGCGAAAACCAGTGCTTCGCTCACGGCTTCGATATTGAGGGCGACGATGATCTGATTGGCGACCTTCGCGATCTGGCCCGAGCCGACCGGGCCGATCAGGGTGATGTTCTTGCCCATGCAGGCGAGCAGGGGGTGGATCCGGGCGAAAACCTCTTCGTCGGCACCAACCATGATGGTAAGACTGGCATTGCGTGCGCCGACATCGCCGCCCGAGACGGGAGCGTCGGCATAATAACAACCTAGCCCCGCAATCTTCTCGCCGAAGCGCTTCGTCTCGATCGGGTCGATCGAACTCATGTCGATCACCGTCTTGTCGGGGGTAAGCCCCGAGGCGACGCCGTCGGCCCCGAACAGCACATGATCGACATCGGGTGTGTCCGGCAGCATCAGGATGATAAGCTCAGCCTGTCGGGCTACGTCGCCGGCCGTGGCGCAGACGGTGGCGCCGCCCGCGATCAGCGCGTCCGGGAGAGGGGAGCGGTTCCGGACGAGAAAGAGATCGTGACCAGCCGCCTGCACGTGTCTGGCCATGGGGGCTCCCATGATGCCGACACCGATGAATCCGATTTTCATATGCGCCTCCCAGTGCGGTCGAGATAAGGGACGGCCCAGCCGAGCCCCGCCACCGTTTCGGCGACGGGCTTGTATTCGCAGCCGACATGGCCCGCATAACCGAGCGTATCCAGCCGCCGCAGGATCGTGTCGAAGTTGATTTCGCCTGTGCCCGGCTCGGCGCGACCGGGATTGTCCGCGATCTGGACATGGCCGATCCGGTCGATCAGCGCCTCGATATGGCGGACCAGGTCTCCTTCCATGATTTGCATGTGATAGACATCATATTGCAGTCGGACGTTGGGCCGGTCGACGCGGTCGATGATCGCCATGGTTTCATCGGTCGAGCCATGCAGATAGCCCGGAATATCGACGCGCCGATTGATCGGCTCCAGCAGGATGTCGATGCCGTCGCCGGCGACCAGATCGGCGGCGTGGCGTATACTGGCGACGAAAACGTCGTGCATTCGGTCGCTATCCGCGCCCGGCGGAACGATGCCGGCGAGCAGGTGGAGCTTGCGGCAACCGAGCGCCCGCGCATAATCGAGGGCGCGCGCCGTGCCGTCCCGGCATTCCGCGATTCGGTCGGGCAGGGCGGCGATACCGCGTTCACCGGCTCCCCAGTCGCCGGCAGGGCAGTTGAACAGGACCGTTTCGAGGCCCTGCGCCGATGCCTTGGCGGCTACCTGTTCGGGGCTCCATTCATAGGGGAACATGAACTCCACGGCCCCGAACCCCGCATCGGCCGCCGCAGCGAACCGATCCAGGAACGGCAGTTCGGTGAACATCAGCGAGAGGTTGGCGGCGAGGCGAGGCAAGGT
Organism: Sphingobium sp. 66-54; assembly: GCA_001899715.1. Lineage (GTDB taxonomy): Bacteria > Pseudomonadota > Alphaproteobacteria > Sphingomonadales > Sphingomonadaceae > Sphingobium. Next base: position 61,322 of record MKWI01000014.1, on the reverse strand, counting down.
AATCTCCCAGAGGCACGCGAGCGGCGGCGCGGCGCCCTGGCCGGCCGCAGGTTCGATAAAATTAAATTATCATGATAAATAACTAGGCGACAGTCGGGTAAATATCCGCCGGGCACTCCCTTCGCAGTGCCGCCCCGATCGCCGCAAGGCGTTTTCATAGGTGATAAGCGTGCAGGGCAGGCCGCCAATGCCGGTGCCGGGAAAGGGCGCGCGCCTCCCATCAGATGTCCTCCGGTTCCAGGACACGGCCCTTGATGAGATCAGCGCCCTTTTCTCCCACCATGAGCGTCGGTACATTGGTGTTGCCCGATGGGTCGTCCGGCAGGACGGATGCGTCGACGACACGGAGATTGTCGATCCCCCTGACGCGGAGCTGGGCGTCCACCACCGCATCCTCCCCGGTTCCCATGCGGCAGGTGCCGACGGCATGGTGGCGGTGTTCGGCCTGCTCGCGAATGGCGTGATCCAGTTCTGCGTCGGTCTGGAAGTCCGGGCCGGGAAGAAGTTCCTCCGCGATGAGCTCACGCATCGAAGGCTGCTCGAATAACGCGCGGCTCAGGCGAACAGCCTTGATCATCGCCTCCATGTCGCTCGGCTCGGTGAACATGTTGAAGCGAATGCGGGGTAGGTCGAGCGGATTGGCCGAGCGTAGCCGCACCCAGCCGCGAGACCGGGCGTGGAGGATGCCGACCCGTGCCGTGAAGGCATGAATGGGCGGCTTGGTGATCCCGGGAAACCATAGTTCGGCATATTGGTGCACCGGCATTGCGATGATCTGGATGTCTGGCCGTCGCCGCTCTGGGCGGGTGCGCGTAAAGATATTCGCCGTGGTGCCGGCGACCGCAAAAGGTCCTTCGCCGGTCAGGGCCCAGCGCATAACGGACAGGGTTGCCCGGTCGAGACGGAGATAGCGCGACAGACCGAGCTGACCCTTCGTACGATAGATATTCAGCAGGTTGGGATGTTCCTGGAGATTTTCTCCGACGCCCTTGAGGTCGTGGACGACATCGATACCAACCGAGCGGAGGAGATCCGCCGGGCCGATACCGGAAAGCTGGAGGAGTTGCGGAGACTGGTAAGTACCAGCGCTGACAATCACCTCCCGATCGGCTCGGATACGCTCGATCTTCCCGTTGCGCAGATATTCCACGCCGACTGCGCGTGTCCCTTCGATGATGACCCGTGTCGCATGGGCACGCGTCAAGACAGAGAGGTTCTTGCGCACCTTCATCGCCGGGTAGAGATAGGCCCGCGCGGAACTGGCGCGGCGGCCGGCTTTGGTGGTGAGTTCCACGCGGCTGATCCCGTCCTGTCCGCTGCCGTTATGATCCTGGCAGGCTGGGAGGCCCAGCGCTTGCGCAGCCGCCTCGAACGCCTCGTAATATGCCTCCGGCCGATCGACTGGCTGGTTGGAAACCGGTCCGTCGGTGCCGTGATAAGGGCCGGCACCGCGCCAACTCATTTCCAGTTTCTTGAAATAGGGGAGCACGTCGCGATAGCCCCAGCCTTCCAGGCCCTGCTCGGCCAGCAGGTCATAGTCGTGGCGACTGCCACGGACATTGATCATGGCGTTGATCGACGAGCATCCGCCGAGCGTCTTGCCGCGCCAGATCGGGAGTGTGCGGCCGTTCAGGCCGGGTTCCTCCTCCGTCTCGAACGGCCAGATGAAGGGACGGCTGTTCGCAACCTTGGAAAAGGCGATTGGCATGGCCATGAATGGATGGTCGTCACGCCGTCCGGCTTCGAGCAGTAGGACGGAGACGTCGCTATCCTCGCTCAGCCGGGCAGCGACGATCGCCCCGGCCGAGCCGGAGCCCACCACGACATAATCAAATGCTTTCATTGCTGAACCAGGTGAAGCCTGAGGCTGTTCATGCAGGAGGGGCAATTGGTCCGCGCCTCCCGGTGCGTCAGCAAGCTGCTCATTTCTATTCTTATGCCTCGTTCCTGGTTCATGCCATAATCGGCCCGACCATCCATGGTCGATCGGCTAGAAGATTAACGCGTTAATAATAAGCGGGTCAAGAGCGCATGGAAGGAAAGAAGGTGAAACCATGAAATTTTTGCGCTGGCCGGTCCTGCCGCGCCGACAAGCAGGGCATGGGTCAGGCGCGCCCTGTGCCGAATGACTCCTAATGCCACCGGCCTTGGTAGCGGAGGATGAGCCTCGAAAAGGTCGTTTTGTTGGATTTTTCCGTGGCTTTTCTTATGGATCTGCTCGCCGACGGTCGCCGGCTCTTTTTGTGGCGAGGAATGCGACGGTTGGGTGGAGCGGTTGGCAAAAGATATCATCCAGCGTTTCCGAGAAGCTGGAGAAAAATATTGAAGATAAATATAGTGTCGGCCGCAACGCGGATTGCAAGAGGCTTTGTCGGGGGCATGACGGTGACACATCATCTCAGGGGGAAGGCGTGAGCCGCATTCGCAAACTCCCCCCATTCGAGCAAACAATGGGCGCGACGCTTCTCGTCGCCAAGGAGGCCGTCCTCGCTCCCATGCGGCCCAAGCTGCGGGAGTATGACATTACCGAGCCGCAATGGCGCGTCTTGCGCGTGATCAACGATCGCGGCGCTGCGGATGCGACCGGGCTTGCCGAGGTTGGCCTGCTGCATGCGCCGAGCGTGACGCGAATCCTCAAGGATCTGGAGACACGCAAGCTGATCGTGCGTCAGCCCGACCCTAATGACCGGAGGCGCTCTGTCGTTGTCCTGACCGAGGAGGGGCGCGAGGTCGTAAAGGATATTTCGCGTCAGGTGTTGCGGGTCATGCGGGAGCACTCCGCCCGTTTCGGCGCGCAGCGGCTCGAGCGGCTAGCCGATGAACTGCGTGCGCTTTCGGCGGTCATCAAGGGCGTCGAATAACCGATCTTTCCTGTCCCAGCTTGGCGGCGAGAGCGAGACTCCAAGAATCGCTCTTGCCGCTATTATATTTATCATGTTAATGTAATGATGGTAGCTGGAGGATGTGAGAGAGGTGCAGAAGGCGGCGAGTGAACATCCGATCGGATTGTCGAACCTAGCTAGGCCGGTTGCCGGTGCCGGGATGAGGTCGTGCGGCGGTGATGGTTCTTGCCATTCGATGGCGGAGGCTCATTATCGGGCGATAAGTCCCTGATCGCAGCGCGGCCGGCAAGCCGGCAAGGAGGGGTGATCATGGTCGGGTCCGGCCCGACTGTCGCGTACTGGCGGTTTGAGCGCGCGCATCCCTTTCACAGCAAGTTCCGAAGGTCGGGGAGTCCGGCTTCCGTGTCCGTGCCCCTCGACATGACGCGAAGCGGCCTTTGGGCCGAATTGAGGAGAGAAAGGATGCCCAACATGTTAATGATCTTTTCGGCGGAGTATGGTGCATGAACGCGGCCGCCACTCTGCGTCATCTCGACTGCCTGTTCATTGGCGGTGCCTGGGTCGCCCCGAATTCCGGCCGGCAGCTCACCGTCGTCTCGCCCGACAGTGAACAAGTGATCGCGCGCGTTGCCGAAGCTGACGAGGTCGATATGGATCGCGCTGTCGATGCAGCACGCAAAGCCTTCGACGAGGGTCCCTGGCCCTGGATGTCGCCAGCCGAGCGGATCGCGGCCATGACGAGGCTGGTGGAGGCGCTGCGCAAGCGCGAGCCGGAACTGGCCGCCGTCTGGTCGCAGCAGATGGGCGGGCTCGCCAGTTTCGCGCCCGGTTTTGTGGCACGTGGGACGCAGAATCTGCAGGAAGCGATTGATCTCGGAAAGACCTTTCCGTTCATCACCCGCGCTGAAAGCCCGGCCGCCGCCGCCGCCTACATCGTCCACGAACCGGTCGGCGTGGTCGCCGCGATCGCGCCATGGAATGTGCCTTACATGATCATGGCGGCGAAGATCGCTCCGGCGCTCCTCTCCGGTTGCTCGGTAATCATGAAGCCATCGCCCGAGACGCCGCTTGAAGCCTATATCATTGCCGAATGCGCCGAGGAGGCGGGGTTGCCGCCCGGCGTCATCAATCTCGTTCCCGGCCATCGCGAGGCGGCGGATCATCTGGTCTGCAATCCAGGTGTCGACAAGGTGAGCTTCACCGGCTCGACCGTAGCCGGCAAGCGCATCGCCGAGGTCTGCGGATCGCGGATCGCACGCTATACGCTGGAATTGGGCGGCAAGTCCGCGGCTATCGTCCTCGACGATTATTCGACGGATGACGTGGCCAACGTGCTCTCCGGCGCGATCACGCTGATCAGCGGCCAGGTCTGTGCCATGCTTACGCGGGTCATCGTTCCCAGGACGCGCCATGACGAGATTGCCGATGCGATCGCAACGGCGATGCAGAAGATCCGCATTGGCCATTCCGACGATCCCGAATCGCAGATGGGGCCGCTCGCCATGAAGCGGCAGCTTGAGCGCGTGGAGGGCTATATCGAGAAAGGTCGGCAGGAAGGTGCGTCCCTCGTCACGGGTGGAGGTCGCCCTGCCAGTCTCAACCGGGGTTATTTCTTCGAGCCGACCCTGTTCGCCAATGTGCGCAACAACATGACGATTGCGCAGGAGGAAATCTTCGGTCCTGTGCTCAGCCTTATTCCCTGCGAGGATGTCGATGATGCGATCCGTATCGCCAACGAGTCCAACTATGGGCTTAACGGCTCGGTGCTTACGCATGACGCCGACGCGGCCTGGCGTGTTGCCCGTCGGGTACGGACCGGCAATGTCGGCCAGAACGGCATGCGCAATGACTTCTCCCTGCCTTTCGGCGGTTACAAGCAGTCCGGCGTGGGGCGCGAGGGGACGGCGCAGGGCTTGATGCACTATCTTGAAACAAAAACGATCCTGCTCGACGCGGCGCCCGCCGAACCGGTCTGATCGTCAACGGAAAGAAGTGCGGGTTCCGCCGGGTCTCGCAACCGCGTTGCGGGGTCCGGCCGCGATGCCGGTGCAGACGACGATACGACACCAGCGGCTTATCCGGTTCTTCTGACCCCGGTGGGATCGGCAGGAGTGTGATGGGCCCGGTCGTCGAAGGAGGAAAGAGCGATGGAATTGCGTACGCTCGGCGCCACGGGAATGAGGGTCAGTCCGCTCTGCCTCGGCACGATGATGTTCGGTGCGCTCGGCAATAGCGACCCTGGCGCATGCGAGCGGATCATCCATCGCGCGCTCGATGGTGGGATCAATTTCATCGATACAGCCGATGGCTATTCGAACGGCGAATCCGAGACAATCGTCGGTAGGGCAATCAGGCATCGGCGGAATTCGCTGATTATCGCTACCAAATTCTATGCTGCGATGGGCGACGATCCGAACATGCGCGGAGCGTCGCGGCGCTGGATCGTGCGCGCGGTCGAGGACAGCCTACGTCGTTTGGGGACCGACTATATCGATCTGTATCAACTCCATCGATACGATGTGGACACCGATATGGAGGAGGTGCTGTTCACCCTCACTGAACTGGTGCGCCAAGGCAAGATCCGCCAGTTTGGCTCGTCCAGTTTTCCGGCCGATCGTATCGTGGAGAGCCAGTGGGTGGCCGAGCGCAGGGGAACGCTGCGTTTCCGCTGCGAGCAGCCCAGCTATTCGATCTTCAATCGCGACGTCGAGCGGTTCGTGCTGCCGGCCTGCCGACGCTACGGTATGGGCGCCATTACCTTCAGTCCGCTCGACGGCGGCTTTCTCAGCGGTCGTTATCGTGGACCGGACGAGCTGGAAGGGGATAATCGCATCGCCTATTTTTCCCGCCGAATGCGTGGCAGCTTCGATCCGCAAGCGAACTGGGTCCGCCGGAAGCTTGAATGTGCTGCCCAGCTGACAGAGCTGGCAGAGAAGATAGGGATGACGTTGCCGCAGCTCGCGGTGGCGTTCGCCATGCAGCATCCCGCCGTTACGGCCGCGATCGTCGGACCCCGGACAATGGAACAGCTTGAGGGCTTGCTGCCCGCCGGAACGCTGGCGCTGAGTGCCGAAACGCTGGACCGTATCGATGCCATTGTACCGCCGGGTACGTCACTCAATCCGTCTCATTATGATTTGCCGTCCGCTACGACCAAGGCGGAGCTTCGACGGATTTGATGTCTCGTGGCCGATGACCACGATGGCTGTAGCAGAAGTTTATCCATTGGAATAATTTATCGTGTTAATTATTATTGGCGTGCTGTGGAACTGGCGAAGCGGGCCGACCGTGCCCTACCCGTTGGACCTGAGTCCCGATGAGCACATTGCAGGAGGGTGAAGTGATGAAACTGGTTGAAGCAAGCAACTCCAACCTGGACAATTTCCATCTACTGACAGGCAAGGTTATTCGCGGCTGGGCGAAGTTGGAGCTTTATCTGTCGGCGTGGCTGATCGACTTGCTTGGTGTGGACGAACTGCGCTCCCGTATCGTTTGGGACAGCTACGGTGACCTGAGGAGTAAGTTAAAGATACTGAAAGTACTGATCCGAAATTTTGCTGATGAGAACTTGTGGGAAGAAGCAAAAGAAATTGTCTTGAATGTAGAGAATGTAGCGGAAAATCGCTATATTCTTCCCCACGCCTTTGGCGATGTCGATGAATCGGAACGCAAGATGACCTTCGTATCCGAAAGAGCGGATGGCGATTTCGTCATCAATTTCCTTGAGGAGAAGGCGGTCGACACGACTGTTCTGAAAAATTGGCTAGATCATATCGGTGAATGTCAGGATCGCGTTGCCGTATTCGGACAGAAGCTTGGCGGGAGTGTTCACCAGCGGAGCTTGATGCAACGCCGCCAGTGATATGGATCCGTATCGGGCCGTTTAGGAATGTCGTTATGAAGATGCCGTTCCCGACATGCCAAGCTCGTTGTGTCGCTTCGCTGCCGTCAGTCCACCTGAATTTCGATGAGTGTCGGACCATTGGTGGCAAAGCTGTCCGCCAGCGCCTCGGTCAGTGCGTCGGCATCCGTGACCTGACGGCCGGTGGGCAAACCATGGCCTTTGGCCAGCGCACGAAAATCCAGACCGGACAGATCCGTACCCACAACGCGTTGTATGCCGAATGTCTGGCCGAAATCACGCAGGGCCTGATATTTCCGATTGTTGATGATGACGAACGTAATCTGTGCCCTGAGTTGGAAGGCCGAAAAGAGTGCCTGAATGCCATACATGGCCGATCCATCGCCGAGGATTGCGATGATCCTGGCTTTTGGCCGGGCGAGCGATATGCCGACCGCCGCCGGCATCCCGTAGCCCAGGCCGCCGCTCGCGGTGGTAAAAAAGCAGTCGGGCTGGTTGAGCCGTAGATAAACCTGCATCGGCGGGCGGCTGGTGGGTGCCTCTTCCACAATGATGGCGTTGGCCGGCATGGTATCCATGATGCATTGCAGCACCAGGCGGTCATCTAGAACAGCGCGGTTCAGAGCCGGTGGCGCAGGCCGGCGAGCGGGTTTCGGCCGGCTGGCGTGCGTGCCCCTCGTCAGCAACGTTTCGGCGATTGCGCGCGTGTTGCCGAGAATTGCGTGGCCAACCGGTGCCCAGGCCAGCACGGCGGGATTATCGCCCGTGCTCCAAACGTCGGTGCCTTCGGGAACATGCGGTCCCGACCCTTCGGCATGGTAGAGGTTGAGCGGACCGCCCAGCGAAAGGATGAAATCATGCTCGGTGAGGAGTGCGACCATTCGCTCCTGAAATGCCGGTAGAAAACCCCGAAACAGCCGGTGATCCTCCGGGAAAACGTTTCGGCTCGCATAAGGGGCGACATAGACAGACGCGCTCTGCTGCTCCGCGAGGGCGACGAGCGCATCCCAGGCGCCATCTCGCGCCGTTCCCGCACCGAGCACGAACGCGGGATGCTGCGCTTTCGCCATGGCGTCGGCGAGCTGCGCAATGGCCGTGGGGTCTCCCGGATTGAGCGTAGCCATGGTTCGCGCTTCGACCCAGTCGCATTCGGCATCCCAATCGTCGACGGGGACTGACACGAAGACCGGCCCGCAGGGCGGTGTCGTGGCTTCATAATAAGCGCGGGCGATAGCGCGAGGCACGTCCTGGGCGCGTGCCGGCTCGCATGTCCATTTAACGAACGGTTGCGGGAATTCCGTCGCGCGACCGGCATGCAGAAACGGTTCGAACGGCAGGATCGAACGAGCCTGCTGACCCGCCGTGACAATCAGCGGCGCCTGATTCTTATAGGCGGTAAACAGGTTTCCAAGCGCATGTCCGATGCCCGCGGAGCTATGCAGATTAACCAGCGCGGCGTTGCGGCTTGCCAGCGCGAACCCGTCCGCCATGCCCATCACGACTGATTCCTGAAGACCCAATATATATCGGAAATCCGTTGGGAAATCACGGAACATCGGAAGCTCCGTCGAGCCGGGATTGCCGAAGATGGTGGTAACGCCGAGGTTGCGAAGAAGATGCATGGTCGCATCGCGCACGGTTGGCATGAGGCCCTCCTGATTTTCCATTCCGTATCTCTTCGCAGTCGTGGAATATGCAATCCATTGCAATTTTCTGATTATGCCATACGAATCTCGTATGAGTTTTGATCAGTATCTGCTCCTGGCGTTCCAGGCGGTAGCGGAGCATGGAACAGTGGGGCGGGCGGCCAAGGCGCTCAATGCCACGCAGCCGACGGTCTCCCGCCATATCCGGGCGCTCGAAGAGCAATTCGGCCAGGCACTTTTCGAGCGGGACAGCCGCGGGATGCATCTGACCCAGGCGGGAGCGGACCTGCTTCCGCGGATCCGTCTCCTTCTCTACGAGATGGCGGCGGCGCGAGACCTGATGGATGCCCATCGCGGCCTCATGCGCGGTGCGATCCGGATCGGTGGTGTGACGGCGGTTTCTCGCTCGGTATTGCCTGCGGTCATTGCGCTGGTGGCAGCCCGCGCACCGGGGCTGCGAGTGGAGGTGACTGTCGCTTCGGAAGATCAATTAGACCGCGCGCTCGCGAACCGGGACATCGACATTGTGTTTGCGGCAGAACCTCCCAGGGAGGTCGAAGGTGTGAGGATTGGTACGCGCTCTTTCAGCGATCGTTGTGTGGTCTTTTGTGGCCGATCTCACCCATTGAACGGCGCGCCTGTCTCCCTCGAACGGCTGCTCGGTGCGCAATGGGCCATGCCTCCGCCCGAATCGACCCCGCGCCGCCAGTTTGAGGCGCTGGTGCGCGGGGCGGGTTTCGAGCCACCGGATATCGCGCTGCAAACAGATTCGGTGGAGCTGATTCTTTCAGTGGTCGCGCGCAGTTCGATCATTGGCTGGTTCCCCCAGCCACTGCTGATCGAGGGTATGCGGCACGGCGAGGTCGTCGCCATGTCCGTGCCCGAACTGGAGGCACGGAGGACCTTCTCCATGTATCGGCGGGCGCGAGGAACTTTTCCGGCGGCCGCGCAAGTCTTCATCGACGCGCTCGGCGAGACCATGCCGTAACGCGGCCGAATGCGGATCCTTCACGTGACATGGACCGAGTATCTCATGATACCCGGCCCACTGAAATTATGGAATATGGTTGCCTTACTGGCAAGCAAGGCACTCATCATAATCGGTGTTGGGCAGCTCGATCTTCTTGGCCTCGGGCGTGTTGTCCGCCTCCACGCCGCCGGCGAAACCAGCGCGCTGCACCGACTTTGAGCGGAGATAGTAGAGCGACTTGATGCCCAGTTCCCACGCGCGGAAGTGGAGCATCAGCAGGTCCCACTTCTCAACATCGGCCGGGATGAACAGGTTGAGCGACTGCGCCTGGTCGATGAACGGCGCGCGGTCGGCGGCCAGTTCGACCAGCCAGCGCTGGTCTATCTCGAAGCTGGTCTTGAAGACATCCTTCTCCTCCTGCGTGAGGAAGTCGAGATGCTGCACCGAGCCGCCTTTCTCCAGGATCGAGTTCCAGACGTTGGTCGAGTCCTTGGACTTGGCTTGCAGGATCGTCTCCAGATAGGGGTTCTTGACGATGAAGCTGCCGGATAGCGTCTTGTGCGTGTAGATGTTGGCCGGCACCGGCTCGATGCAGGCCGAGGCGCCGCCGCAGATGATGCTGATCGACGCGGTCGGCGCGATCGCCATCTTGCAGGAGAAGCGCTCCATCACGCCCTGATCGGCGGCGTCCGGGCAGGGACCGCGCTCGATCGCCAGCGCCATCGACGCCTCGTTGGCTTGCGCCGAGATGTGCTTGAAGATCTTGAGGTTCCAGCTCTTGGCCATCGCGCTTTCGAACGGGATGCCGCGCGCCTGCAGGAAGCTGTGAAAACCCATGACGCCGAGGCCGACCGAACGCTCGCGCTCGGCGCTGTATTTGGCGCGCGCCATCTCGTCGGGCGCGCGGTCGATATAGTCTTGCAGCACATTGTCGAGGAAGCGCATCACGTCCTCGACGAACTGCCTGTCGCCATTCCACGCGTCCCACGTCTCCAGATTGAGCGAGGAGAGGCAGCACACGGCGGTGCGATCATTGCCGAGATGGTCCTTGCCCGTCGGCAGCGTGATCTCCGAGCACAGGTTGGAGGTGGAAACCTTGAGGCCCACGTCGCGGTGATGCTTGGGCATCATCCGGTTCACCGTATCGTTGAACACGATATAGGGCTCGCCGGTGGCGAGGCGTGTCTCGACCAGCTTCTGGAACAGGCTGCGCGCATCAACCGTGCCGCGCACGCTGCCATCCTTGGGCGAGCGCAGCTCGAACTCGGTGCCGTCGCGCACGGCTTCCATGAACGCGTCGGTCACGAGCACACCGTGGTGCAGGTTGAGCGCCTTGCGATTGAAGTCGCCCGATGCCTTGCGGATCTCCAGAAACTCCTCGATCTCCGGGTGCGAGATATCGAGATAGCAGGCGGCCGATCCGCGCCGCAGCGAGCCTTGCGAAATGGCGAGGGTGAGCGAATCCATCACCCGCACGAAGGGGATGATGCCGCTGGTCTTGCCGTTCAGGCCGACCGGCTCGCCGATGCCGCGCACATTGCCCCAATAGGTGCCGATGCCGCCGCCGCGCGAGGCGAGCCAGACATTCTCGTTCCAGGTGTTGACGATGCCTTCCAGGCTGTCGTCCACGCTGTTGAGATAGCAGCTGATCGGCAGGCCGCGCCCGGTGCCGCCGTTGGAGAGCACGGGCGTCGCCGGCATGAACCACAGCCGCGAGATATAATCGTAGAGCCGCTGGGCGTGCGCCTGATCGTCCGCATAGGCGGCGGCGACGCGGGCGAACAGGTCCTGATAGGATTCGCCCGGCAGCAGATAGCGGTCGCGCAGTGTCTCCTTGCCGAACTCGGTCAGCAGATCGTCGCGCGCGGGGTCGGTCGTCACCTCGAACCGGCGCGCGTCGACGCTGTTCGACCCGCCCGCCTTGCGCCTGGCGGCCTTGCCCGCCGGCTTGGCGCGCTCCGGCGCCGGTGCCTGGTCACGGGCGGCGTCGGCCGTTGCCTCGCCGGTCAGAGTGGCGTCCATCGCTGCTTCCGCCTGCAAATCCCGAAACTCCATCGCTCAAGCCCCCAATGTTCGCACTTCGTTCGATTCCGTCAAGTCCCGCACCACACGGGCTCGAAGAGACGAAAACCCCTGCGCCGCGGTGAGAGCCGCAGCGGCATGGCACAAGTTATTGCGTCGTCCTTCGTTTGTGAACACCAGTGATAGTGCCACAGCGGCCGGCGGATGCAAGATGAAATGATCCCCGGCGGGCTCGCTTCGTCGATGAAGCGGGCTCGTTTCCCGGCCATGAACCACGATAAGCCATGGAGTTGCGCGGCGTTTTCTCCTCTGCCCTCCCGGAGAAAAATTTCTGTGGATGAAGCGGTGGACAAAAGCCCGCGCCATCGCGTGTTGAAGAAAGCCGGAGTGCCGCTTATGCTCGGGGCGCCTCGCACAGCGCCTTGCCGCTTTGCAGGCTGTCATGTCCGCCGAATTTTCCCGAGGAACCGCCCATGGGATCCACCTCCGTCCTCCTGATCGTCGCGGCGCTGGTCGTCGCCTTCCTGGTGATCTGGCTGCTGCGTTCGCGCCGGCCGAACAGTCCGGCAGGCCGTCATGTCGACAGTTCGGCCACGGCGGTCGGTGCGGCGAGCGAGGCGGCGCGCAACATGGCCGAGGAAGTCGCGCAGACGGTCGAGGATGCGATGGCGGCCGATGTGGCGGCGAGCGGTGCCGCGCCCGGCGACGTGCAGGCCATGGCGCGCAACAGCGCCGCGATCATGACCAGCGGGGCAGCGGCGGCAGGCGGCATCGCCTTTACCGATATCGGTGTGCCGGCGGCGGTCGGCGAGCCGGACGACCTGCGTCAGATCAAGGGTGTCGGGCCGAAACTTAACGGCTTGCTCGTCGGTCTTGGCATCACCCGCTACGATCAGATCGCCGCATGGACCGGGCAGGAGATCGCGGCGGTCGACGCTCATCTCGGCACCTTCAAGGGCCGGATCACGCGCGATAACTGGATCGAGCAGGCGACGTTCCTCGCCAGCGGCGATACCGCCGGGTTCGAGGCGAAGTTCGGCAAGCTCGACAAGCCGGGTCGGGCATAGGGCCGGGCCAAGCAATAGGGGTCTTTTCTGTCCAACGCATTGCCTCCTGACAGCCCGCCGGACGGGACCGGCGCTGCTGGGCCATCGCTTTCGATACCGTCCGGAGCGGCCGCGCCGATGACGGACCTGCCGCGCGGGCTGCTGTTCCTCGTCGCGGCGCTGACCGCGATCCTGCCGATGTCGATCGAGGGCATGTCGCCGCTGCTGCCCGCGCTGGGAGAGGGACTCTCAGTGCCCCGCGCCGATGTCGCCATGGCGATGAGCGCCTTCGTCATCGCTTTTGCGGCGGCACAGCTTTTCTGCGGGATGCTGGCCGATGCGGTGGGACGCCGGCCTGTCATCTACGGTGGCCTCGCCCTCTATATCGGCGCGAGTCTGCTCGGCGGAGCGGCCAGCGATTTCCTCATGGTGGTGGTTGCCCGCGCCTTGCAGGGGCTGGGCTGCGCGGCGGTGGTACTGCTGGCGCGGTCGATCGTTCGCGACCTGCTCGACCGCACCGACGCGGCGCGTACCCTTGCGCTGGTCGGTGCGCTCTACGGGCCGGTGCCGATGCTGGCACCGCTGGCGAGCGGCGGTCTCGTCATGCTGTTCGGCTGGCGGGCGCCGATCCTGGCCATGGGGCTGGCGGTGGCGGTTATCGCACTGCTCAGCCTGCGCGCCTTGCCCGAAACGCTGCGGCCCGAGCACCGCCTGCCGCTCCACCCCGGCAAGGTTGCCGCCTCGCTGGGGCGGCTGGCCGGCTCGAAAGCGCTGCTCGCCTTCGTGTTCGGCAATGCCTTTGCCTATAGCGGCCTGTTCGTCTTTTCCTCGGTCGCGCCGCAGGTCATCGTCGGGCGTCTCGGCGAGACGGCCGGGCACTATGCGATCATGCTCGCGCTCTCAACCGTGGGGTTCATCTTCGGCAGCATCGTCTCCAACCGGATGATCCGCACCCATTCGCTGGAGGCGACGGTGCGGATCGGAACGCTCATCCAGGTCGGTGCCGCGCTGGCGATGGTCGGCGCGACCTGGGTTGCGCCCGGTGCGTGGGCGGCGCTGGTCATCCCGGAGATCATCTACACCTTCGGCTGGGGCGTGGTGCAGCCGCAGATGCAGGCGGGCGCGCTCTCGCTCCACCCGCGCGCCATCGGGCAGGCGTCCGCGCTGCTCGGCTTCGGCCAGCTCGCTATTGCCGGGGTGATTGTGGCGATCTTCGCACAGGTGACGACCGGTAGCGCACTCTCGCTGGCACTCGGCATCGGCTTTTGCGGCGTGATGGGCGCATTCTGTACCTGGGCCTTCATCGGGCGGCTGCGCGCACAAGGCGCGGGGTGAAACGCAGCCGCACAACGGGCTCGCCCGCCGCTGCTCCGCTCGCTATCCAGACATGCAAGGGACACGGCCCGAGCCGTCCCGCCCGCATAGGAGTGGATGAATGATCGAGATGGAAATCGTTACCGATGGCCTGCTCTTTCCCGAAGGGCCGGTTGCCATGGCGGATGGCTCGGTGCTGCTGGTCGAAATGGCGCGGCAGACGCTGACGCGGGTGAGGCCGGACGGCACGCGCGAGACGGTGGCCGAGCTGGGCGGCGGCCCCAACGGCGCCGCCATCGGCCCGGACGGCGCGGCTTATGTCGTCAACAATGGCGGCGCGCTGACCTTCCCCGAGGGGTGGCAGGAGGCTGGCAAGCTCGGCCTGCCCGAGCGTTATGAGGGCGGCTATATCCAACGGGTGGATCTGGCCACGGGCAAAGTCACGATGCTTTACGACCAGTGCGACGGCAAGCCGCTCAATGCTCCCAACGATATCGTGTTCGACCGCGGAGGCGGCCTCTGGTTTACTTGCTTCGGCTTTTCGGACGGCGAGAGCCGGCGGCTTGGCGGCATCTACCATGCGCAGCCGGACGGCTCGCGCATCCGGCGGCTGCGCTCGGAGCAGATCTCGCCCAATGGCATCGGCCTCTCGCCAGACGAAAAGACGCTCTATTGGGTCGATTCGATGCTCCAGCGCGCCTGGGCGCTCGATCTGGATGCGCCGGGTACACCGCCGCCGGAAGTAGGGCACAATAGCGGCCGCGTGGTGGTCAACCTGCCGGGCATGCAGTGGTTCGACAGCCTTGCGGTAGAAGCGGATGGCCGGATCGCGGCGGCAACCCTGTTCAACGGTGGCATTACGCTGATCGACCCGGCGAGCGGCGCCTGCGAGCATGTGCCGGTGCCCGATCCGATCACGACCAACATCTGCTTTGGCGGGCCGGATATGCAGACAGCATGGATCACCGGCTCGGCGACTGGAAAGCTATTCAAATGCCGCTGGCCCCGGCCGGGATTGCAGCTCAATTTCCAGCAGGTTTGAGCGGGTGTCGGAACGGAGGGGGAGGCGTGCCGGTCATGACGGGGCCGGGATGGCGCGGAGCGACTGAGCGGCAGGGCTGCCGCCGCCCATAATGAAGCGCCCGTTCAACGGAATAGGCTTGCTGCTGATGGCGCGTGCTTCAGATCGGCTCGAAAGCGAGCTGATCGGGCAAGCCGGCCATCATGCAGGCAATGCCCGGATCATCCGCCGGCCGACCGTAAACCTCGCTATAAATATCCGTGAGCCAGGCAAGCAGTGTCGCCCGGTCCACGGCATCACGTCCGGTGAGAAACAGCAGGTCCATTGGTGGCGGTACCTTCTCGCCGAGCGTGGGCAGCCGATAGGTGAACTGGGCGAGTTGCCGACAGCCCTGTCGCGCATAGAAACGTTTACGGCGGACGCGCTGCGCATGATCCGGCGCGGCCGTGTCGCGATCCGTCTCCACCTCCATCAGCAGGGTGTGGCCGTGAGCGTGGGCAGCGACGCGGGCAAACAGCCGGCCGCCCAGACCGCTGCCGCGCGCCGATGCCGCCACGCCGAGATATTCCAGTAGTGCAACAGGGTAGGTGGACGAGCGATAGAGGATCAGGAAGCCAACCGCGGCGCCGCCTCGTTCGGCCAGTTCCAGCACGCAATCGGGACGATCCGCCATGGCGAGAATGGCGGCATCCGTCTTGCGCTCACTCAGCGGTATCGCGTTGCGGTAGATGGAGAGAAAAGCTGCACGCTGCGCCCGTGTCGCGGCATGCAGCGGCACGAAACGGAGCGGTGCGGCGTCTGCATCTGAAGCTGGGATGGTCATATCGTCTTCCCAAATCGGTCTTGAGCGATCGCCTCGCGTCCCAAAGCGTCGTCCGGCTCGCGATGGCGGATGAAAGGGCAGGACATTCGTGGCGTCACAGACCGAGCTTCCGAAACGGGAATGATTGGAACTCGGGTGACGACCGGGCGCTTTACGTCGGCTATCGGGGGGTGTGCCAGACGACGCACCGGTGTCACCCGATGCGGTCCGACATCACGAAAGGACAAGGGGGCGTCACTTTCGCCAGAGGGGCCCGGCCCGCGAGATCCATGTAGCGATCACGCCTGCTTATTCAACCCCTTGGCTTGAAGGGAACAATCGTGATGGTCAGCTTTGGGGCTGTGCAGCCCGCGTGCCGCGAAGCCGCGCCGTATTGTCCAGCCCGGTGACAGCAGGCGCAAGCATGATCTCTGCCCCATGAACGGTGGCCCATCCGCCCGGTCGAACAGCAATCTGCTCAGTCGCCGAGCTGCTTGGCTTCCTGATATTTGAGTTCGAGATAACGGTTGTGCGCGGCCAGCTTGTCGAGGTCGCCGCGCGCGAGTTGCTCGGTCATCGTGCCGATTTCCTGCTCGATAACAGAGAGACCTTCCACCAGTTGGGCATCGGGTACGCGGCCGTTGCGCGGCTGCCCTCGCAGCGGGGCGGGGATTGACTGATAGCCTGTCACCAACTCGGGCAGATGGTCGCTGAGCAGCCTGCGGATTTCCACCGCAGCGGGCTCCTGCGGATTGAGTGCGGCAAGCTGCGGCGCCAGCGTCTCCAGCCGGTTGCCGATTGCGTCGATGATCGGCACGGCGGGGGCGGGCAGCGCCTTGCGCTGGCTTTCCAGCCAGATTTCGGTCTTGAGCGGCAGGGCTTTCAGGTCCGTCTCGCCCAGCCGGGCCGGCGTCACTTCCGGCATGGCCGGGATGAAGGCGAAGATCAGGCAGGCGAGCAGCAGCGCCATGACGATGAGCAGCCCGGTGCTGCCGAGCGGCTGGACGAAGCCGAATAATCCGGCGCCCACGATGACCAGCGCGGCAGCGAAGATCATCCGCTTGAGCCGCGTCATCAGGTCCTGCCGCTTGTGCGCTCGGCCGCGCGCGCTGATGCTGCGATAGCGCTCGGAGGTGCGCGCGATCAGCTCGTTAGAGCGTGCGATCAGATCATCGACATCGCTGGCCATGGCGCGCCGATCACTCGATGGCGGTGAGCGGGCTGCTGCCGCTCGTCACCGCCGTCTGCGCGCGCGCCTGCCCTTCCGCCCGCGCAATATAGCCCTTAGATTTCTCGACCTCGCTGGAGAGGGTGGTGACGGTGGTCCTCATCGTCTCCAGCGCCTTCAGCTTGAAGCTGTCGATATTGTCCATGGTATCGTAGATATTCTGGAAGGCGCGTTGCAGCGTCTCCAGGGGGATGGTGCTCGATGCGGCCTGCTCGTGGATCTGCGCGGTCTGCGTCTTGAGCAGTTCGCCCGTCGAATCGATGATGTTGGCGGTTGTGGTGTTGAGCGCGGTGATCTGTTCCAGCACCAGCCGCTGCCCGGCCAATGCCTGCGCCACCGTCACCGCCGTGCGCAGCGCCGCGACGGTGGTGGTCGACGCGCGGTCGACGCCCTTCACCAGCTCGACATTGTTCTTCTTGACGAGATCGAGCGCGAGATAGCCCTGCACCGTCACCGCCATCTGGGTCAGCAGGTCCTGTGTGCGCTGGCGCACATAGAACAGCGCGCTCTCGCGGATCGCCTTGGCCTTGGCAGGATCGGTCGAATCCAGCTCCAGCGCCTTGTCCTCCAGCCGCGCGTCCATCGTCTTGGCGATGTGGATCATCTGCTCCAGCCGGCCCATGGTCGCCCACATGTTCTGCCGTTCCACGTCGATGGCGGCATTGTCCTTGATGAGCGTGTCCTTGCCGGAGCCGAGGCTGCCGAGGATCGAATTGATATGCGTCTGGCTCGACTTGTAGCTGTCGAAATAATTCCGCATCTTGCTGCCGAACGGGATGATGCCGAACAGTTTGCGCGGTGCCAGCAGGTTGCCGCGCTTGCCCGGATCGAGATCCTCGATCACGCGGCGCAGTTCGGCCAGATCGGTGCCGACGGCGGCGTCGCTGTCCATCGCGCGCACCGGCCGGTCAAGAAAGCGGTTGCTGTGCCCCGCGGCCTCGGCGATCTCCT
Organism: Sphingobium sp. 66-54; assembly: GCA_001899715.1. GTDB lineage: Bacteria > Pseudomonadota > Alphaproteobacteria > Sphingomonadales > Sphingomonadaceae > Sphingobium. The sequence goes on along the minus strand of MKWI01000014.1, from coordinate 43,617 downwards.
TGCGACCCATATTGGTGATCTGGTCTACCTTGGCGCCGAACTCGGGCGAGTTGGCATCGAGCGCGGCCAGTTCCTCGACGAAGCCGTCGACACGCTCCTCCAGCTTGGATTTCTTCTCCTCATCGATCGGCACCAGCCCCGCCGCGCGCTCGGGCGTCACCACCGGCACCGGCTCGGGCGGCGTCAGGTCGAGCGTATCTGCGGTCTTGGTCGTCGTTGCGCTGGTGGCCATCACAGTCTCCTCGCGGTGTTATATCGCGCTAGGACACGCCCGGATCAAGGGCGCATCATCGCTATAGGTCGCCCACGCGGCGCTGCCAATGCGCATCGGCCGGTTGCGCGGGGCGCAGGGCTTTCGCATGGTAAAGCAAATTTAGCCATTCGGCCTTAATTCTGGGCCGTTGCCCAAAGAGAATGAGACACGGAATGTATCGGTCTACGGAGTTGGATAAAACAGGCGCGGCGGAGACGGCGGATCGCGCTATTGCAGCGCCGAATGAGACGGATGCCTACGATCTCGTCGTCATCGGCAGCGGCCCGGCGGGGCGGCGCGCGGCGGTGCAGGCCGCCAAGGCCGGCAAGACGGTGCTGGTGGTCGAGGGGCGCAGGCGGGTCGGCGGCGTTTCGGTCCACACTGGCACCATTCCCTCCAAGACGCTGCGCGAGACCGTGCTCAACCTTACCGGTTGGCGCGAACGCGGCTTCTACGGCCGCTCCTACCGGGTGAAGAAGGAGATTGCCGGCAGCGATCTCGATACCCGCCTCGGCAAGACACTGGAGCATGAGGTGGACGTGCTGGAGCATCAGTTCCAGCGCAACGGCGTGCGCACCATGGAGGGCTTCGCGCGCTTCGTCGACCCGCACCATGTCGTCGTCACCGCGCCGGATAGCAGCGAGACGGTGGTGGCTGGCGACCGTTTTCTCATCGCGGTCGGCACCAACCCGTTCCGGCCGGATTACATCCCGTTCGACGCGACGAGCGTGCTGGATAGCGACATGCTGATCGAATCGCCGCGCGTGCCGCGCAGCCTTGTCGTCATCGGCGCCGGGGTGATCGGCATCGAATATGCCACCATCTTCAGCGCGCTGGACGTGCAGGTGACGCTGGTCGAGCCGCGTAGGTCCTTCCTCGATTTTATCGACCGTGAGATCATCGACGAATTCGTCCACCAGCTCCGCGATCGCGGCATGACCATCCGGCTCGGCACGGAAGTCACCGGCGTTGCGAAGGATGCGAGCGGACATGTCGTCACCACGCTGGCGGATCGCCGCTCTATCCGCAGCGAAATGCTGCTGTTCGCTGCCGGCCGGGTCGGCGCGACGGCCAATCTCGGGCTGGAGAATTGCGGTCTCGCGGTCGACGGGCGCGGGCGCATCAAGGTCGATCCGCATACCCACCAGACGGAGGTGCCGCATATCTACGCGGCGGGCGACGTGATCGGCTTCCCCAGCCTCGCTTCCACCTCGATGGAGCAGGGGCGCATCGCCGCCTGCCACGCCTTCGGCCTGCCGATGCCGCCGGCGCCGGTCTATTTCCCTTATGGCATCTATGCGGTGCCGGAAATCTCGACCGTGGGCCTCAGCGAGGAGGAGGTGCGCGCCAAGAAGATCCCCTATGAGTGCGGCATCGCCCGTTTCCGCGAGACTTCGCGCGGGCACATCATGGGGTTGGATAGCGGCCTGATGAAGATGATCTTCTCGCTGCGCACGCGCCGGCTGCTCGGCGTCCACATCCTCGGCGAGGGCGCGACTGAGTTGATCCACATCGGTCAGGCGGTGCTCAACCTCAAGGGCACTATCGACTATTTCATCGAGAACACCTTCAACTATCCGACGTTGGCCGAAGCCTACAAAATCGCCGCGCTGGACGCCTGGAACCGCATGCCGCGCGCGTAGGGAACGAGGCGAGATAACGTATCCCTCAGACGTGTTCCTGCGAAAGCAGGAACCCAGGGTCCAACCGCGGTTCCTCGCCGCCCTGGGCTCCTGCTTTCGCAGGAGCACCCATATGTTTACGTTGTCTGCGTGGTGCTCTCCCTTGTGGCGCGCCCTATAGCGTATCCCAATAACGCTCCATCTCCCGCCGCAGCGCCGCGTCGGGCAGCCGCCCCTTGCCGGCACCCTGATTGTCGATCAGGTGGCGGACCTGCGTCGTGCCGGGAATCGCCACTGTCACGGCCGGGTGAGAGACGGCATATTTGAGGAACAGCTGTGCCCAACTTGTCGCGTCGATCTGCTTGGCCCAGTCGGGCAGGCCCTTGCCGGCGACGCGGCCGAAGGTGACGTTGCCTGCATTGCCGCGCCCGCCGAAGGGCATGTTGACCATCACCGCCATTTTGCGTTCCTGCGCCAGCGGCAGGATCTCATCCGCCGCGCCGCGATTGGCGATGGAATAATCCACCTGGATGACGTCGAGCGGGTAGCGCTTCATGCCTTCCATCTGCTCGGCATATTGCGAATCGACCGAGGTGCTCATGCCGATATAGCGGATGCGTCCCTGCTCTTTGGCGCGGATGAAGGCGGGCATGAGTTGGTCGAGCGCATGCAGATTGTGGATCAGCAACAGGTCGAGCTTGTCGACCTTCAGCCGGTCGAACGCGGCCTGTATCTCTGCCTCGGGTGAAGAAATGTCGCCCCGGATCGAGGTCTTGGTGGCGATGAAGAAGCGGTCGCGCTTGCCGATCTTCTGGACGAGATCGCCGATCACTTCCTCCGCCCGGCCATAGACGCGCGCGGTATCCACCACCGATCCGCCCTGGGCGATCATCTCCTCCAGCACCTGCTGGAGCCGAGCCATGTCCTCCGGCGCGGTGACGCTATACTGGTTGGTCCCCAGCCCGATGACCGGCAGCCGCTCGCCGGTGGAGGGGATCGGCTTGGTGATCGGGTCGAGCGCGGCTTGCGCATTGGTGGCGGCGGGGAAGCAGCTTCCTATGGCAAGACCGGTCGCGATCACACCGCCTAGATAGAGACTGTCGCGCCGGGTCGTCGAGGAATGTCGCATCAGGGCCTCCTCTACACAGATGATTGCCAACACATCCTACACCAAAGCGGCCGGCTTTTCCTCTCCTTTCAGAGCGTTGCATGCATACCGCCGGTGGCGCCGCTATTCCGCCGCGATGGCCGGCGGGTCGAAGGCGTCGATCTCGCGCCAGTCCTGGTCCGGCGCGCAGGCGAAGGAGATGGCGCGGATGCGGCCATAGTCTACCTCCGGCCCGGCAAACGAGCGCTCGCCGGTCTCCTGGAAGCGCTCGATGGCGGTGAGGAGCAAGCGGCGCGCGCGGTAGATTACCTTGTCGCAGGTGCCGAGAAACTCCTTGCTGCGGTCGACGATCGGCCCCATCGATTCCTGCACGACGAAATCCTCATAGGCATTACCGCGCCCGACGATGCCGCTCCAGTGCCCGGCCTTCATCGCCGCACGGTCCTGATGCCACATCGTCTCCGGCCCACCCATGTCGGAATTGAAGAAATCCGGATCGCCCGAGGTGTTGCCATAAGCGCTCATCATATCGCGTTCGAGCGGCCGGTGCGGATCGTAGGCGATATACCATTGCGCCGTGGTCACATCGTCGATGGGGATCGAGCAGCAGACGATGGCCGGGCCGCCCGGCGCCGCCGGGATGAACGAGAAGAAGGGCAGCGAGACCTCCCGGATGCGGGCATAGTTCATCCCACCCTCGCGGCGGATGGCGCCTTCCCGGAAGCCATAGGGCTGGTCGATGAACTCGAACTCCGGCGCGCCGTCGCTGAGCATGTACTCCGCTTCGTCCTTGAACAGCGTGCGGCCGGTGATGCTGCCGAGGTTGGCGGAGTGGAGGAAGCCGACATGCGCCGAATCGAGCAGCGCCTCCAGCCCTTGCAGCCAGTTGGTTCGGATGATGCCGCGTGTCGGCTGGACATGGCCCTCGGGAAGCTGGGTGAACTCATAATCGGGGAACCGCGGCGGTGTCGCCTGCTTGCCCATATAGACCCATATGATGCCCCCGGCCTCGTGCGTCGGGTGGCTGCGTACCGGCACCCGCTCGGCGAAGATTGTCCGCTGGCCGGCCGGCTCGGTGGGGGCGTCGATGCACTTGCCCTCGACGTTGAACTTCCAGCCGTGGAAGATGCAGCGCAGCCCGTTCTCCTCGTTGCGGCCGAGCGCCAGGCTGGCGCAGCGGTGGGGGCAGGCCTCCTGGATGAAGCCGACGCGGCCGTCGGTTATGCGGAAGGCGACGAAATCCTCGCCGAACAGCCGTACCCGAAAGGGCGCACCGTCCGCCTCGATCGTGGCGGACCGGCAGGCCGGTATCCAATATTCGCGCAACAGCGCACCCATCGGCGCGTCGCCCTCGACGCGGGTCAACAACTCGTTCTGTTCGTGAGTCAGCATGACGGAACTCCTCTCCAGTGTCGTCCGCATGGTGCCGCGGGCGCCGCTTTGTCCGGCTGTCCGCGTTCTGGTGCTGCCCCTTCTACACCGCCTTGGCGGTTACGATCCATGCCTTGCCGCCGAGCATGTTGCCCTTGCCCGGCACGTGATATGCGGCGAGCGCGGTGGCTAGTTCCGCTTTCACAGCGTCCATCTTCTCCGGCCCGCCCGCCTGCGCGGCCTTGCCGATGGAGAGGGTGGAGAGCAGCATCTCCGCCGCTTCCTCCGGCGTTGCGCCGGCTCCGCCGATCGGCAACATCTGCTCGCACGGGGTGATCTCCACCTCACCCATGCCCGCCTGCGCCAGCACCGCACGCAGATAATCGGTATCGGCGAAAGCGAACGGTCCCGGCGCGTGCGGCTCGCGCGCCGGCAACTCGACATGCTTGGCGAGCGCGCCCATCAGCGTGGTGATCCATGCATTTTTCTCCGGCGGCGCCCACACGGCAAGGTCTATCCGCCCGCCGTCGCGCACCATCTGCCGCAGGTTGCGGAAGGCCGCCCTGGCATCTTCGAAGAACATGGTGCCGAAGCGTGAGAACAGCCGGTCGTAGGGCGCGCCGGTCACGGTGGCCGTCGCCGCGTCCGCGCAGACGAAGCGCACGTCGGACGGCGTGCCCATGGCGGCACGCGCGCCGCAGGACCAGATCAGCTCCTGCGAAATGTCCAGCCCGGTCGCGTGCCCGCCCGGCGACACCGAACGGCCGATATTGATGGTGGTGCCACCGCCGCCGCAGCCGATGTCGAGCACCCGCTCGCCGGGTTTGAATTGCGCGTGGGTGATGAGCGCGGCGCCGATCGGCGCGATCATGCTCTCGAACTTCTGGAGGTTGGCGAGCCAGCTGCGGCCGGTCTCGCCCGCCCAGTCCTCCGCGCCCGCACCTGGTTCGGCCCCGCTCATGAGTCGATCCCCTCCCTCGTTCCGCGACCTCGCTTCTTTCTAGCGGTTGCGGAAGTGTCGTCCACGTCAAAAAGGGCCATTCTCGATGACAAAGTCTGGGATTCCACTCCGTTCGGCGCAAACGGAGCCATGGCTGCCCCGCCTTCGCCCGATTTTGTGGGCGAGCGGTGCGCCCGGATCTGCCCTTATCGCCCGGCAAGCTCCGCCATTCGGGCCGCCAATACCCGCTCGCCCAGCACCACGTCGGTCACGCCGAACTTGTTGAAATGGGCGACTTCCGCTTCGCTATGGGCACGAGCGACAATGCGGAGCGTGGGCTTGAGCGCGCGCCCCCTTTCCGCGATGGCACCGCCCTCGAACCCCTCGGGCCCGGCGATAAGGAGCGTGCTCGCCCGCTCGATCCCGGCGGCGAGCAGCACGCGCTTGTCCGTGGCGTTGCCCTCGATCACTTCGTATCCCGCCGCCCGCGCGGCCTCGACCCGGCCGCCATCCTCCTCAACCACGATCAGCCGCGTGCCGCGCGCCTTGAGCGACGCGGCGAGCAGCCGGCCCACCCGCCCATAGCCGACCAGCACCATGTGGTTCTGTGTCGGCATGGGCGCCGGCGCCGGTTCGGCATCCTTGTCGCTATTCTTGCGCAGGACGAAGGTGAAGATGAACGGGTTGAGGAAGATGGAGAAGATCGCCCCGGCCAGGATCAGGTCGCGCGCCTGCGCTGGCAGCAGATTGAGGCCCACCCCCAACGTCGCGAGAATGAACGAGAATTCGCCGATCTGCGCGAGGCTGGCGGCGATGGTGAGCGCCGTGTCGCGCTGGTAGCCGAAGGCGCGCACGATGCCGTAGGCGGCGATCGACTTGCCGAGCATGATGATCGTGACCGTCGCAAGCAACGGTAGCGGTTGCTCGACCACCACATGCGGATCGAACAGCATGCCGACCGAGACGAAGAACAGCACCGCGAAGGCGTCGCGGAGCGGCAGAGTCTCCTCGGTGGCGCGGCGGCTGAGCGGCGTCTCGCCCAGGATCATGCCGGCAAAGAAGGCGCCGAGCGCGAAGGATACGTCGAACACATAGGCCGACCCCGCCGCGACGCCGAGCGCGATGGCCAGCACGGCAAGGCGGAACAGCTCGCGCGAGCCGGTGTGGACGACCCAATGCAGCGCGGCAGGGATGACACGCCGGCCGACGACCAGCATGACGGCAATGAATGCGCCCACCTTGATGAAGGTGATGAGGAACGTCATGGCGATGGCACCAAGGCTGACCGCATCGGGCCCTGCGGCGGCGATGCCGGCCAGCACCGGCAGCAGGACCAGCGCCAGCACCATCGCCAGATCCTCGACGATCAGCCAGCCCACCGCGATGCGCCCGCGCTCGGTCTCGACGAGGTCGCGAGCCTGGAGCGCGCGCAACAGCACAACCGTGCTCGCGGTCGAGAGAGCGAGGCCGAAGCCGAAGCCGGCCAGCACTGTCCAGCCCAGCGTCCACGCGAACGCCATGCCGAGCAGCGTCGCCACGCCGATCTGCACGATCGCGCCGGGCAGCGCGATGCGGCGGACCGAGAGCAGGTCCTTGAGCGAAAAGTGCAGCCCCACGCCGAACATCAGCAGGATTACGCCAATTTCGGCGAGCTGATTGGCGAGGTTGGCGTCCGCCACGATGCCGGGCGTGAATGGCCCGACGATGACGCCGGCGAGCAGATAGCCGGCGATCGGCGCCACGCGCAGCCGCATCGCAATCGCTCCCATGAAGAAGGAGACGGTGAAGCCGGCGACGATCATCGTGATGAGGGGCGTGTAATGGGGCATTGGCGAGGGGCGCGCTCCTGTCGGTTTCTTGGTCGGTCAGTCCCGCAATGATGCGGTGTGGGGCGCCGCCGGCACGCGGCGGCGCCCGCCTCACTCGGCGATCAGCCCGGCAAGCCCCGCCATGGCAAGCGTGGCGGCGGCGATCCCGCCGAGCACACTTGGCTTGAACCACCATGGGGGCGGAGGGTCTTCCTGTTTCATCATCCTGGCTCCCGTCGGAAAGGAGGGGACCGTAGAGTTATGTCGGAACGTCAGGCAGTCGCGTGGGGCGGCGCGCGCGGCCGGGCGCTCGTTGCGCGCCGCCAGCGGTCGCGCGCTGTCGGCGCGAGGAATGTCCGGGATACGGGATAGGTGCTGGCGGTCAGCGCTGCCGGTGTCGGCGCGGCGGCGGGCAGCGCGGCGTGTCCGGCGAGCGATGGTATCTTGATCCGCGCTTGCCCTTCATCCGCACGCTGATCGGTGCGGACCAGCGTATGCGAACGGCCGCGCAGCGCAACGGCGTTGGTAGCCGGATCGAATGCGGAGCCGACCTGCCGTGTGGCGGTGAGCCCGCTCGGCAGCATGGCGGGCACGAGCGCACTGGCGAGCGCAAGCAGCATCGCGGCGACGAACATGCGCCCCTCCCACCACTGCGCCCTTGCCGCGTCGTTCACCGGCCCTCCATGAGATGCTCTGTTTCCTGTGTAACCGAGGCGGAACCGCAGGTAAAACGGCCTGTGCGCAAAATGTGCGGGGCGGTTGCGGCGCCATCGCTTTTTCGCTATGGGCCGCGCGATATTTGCGCGGTTCCTGCGAGCTGCGCGACCCCGCTACAACCTAGAGAGACCTTCATGAGCCATCGTCCCGACGCTCTGCGGAACGTTGCCATCATCGCGCACGTCGATCATGGCAAGACCACATTAGTCGACCAGCTTCTCCGCCAATCCGGCACTTTTCGTGATAACCAGCGCGTGGAAGAGCGCGCGATGGACAGCAACGACCTGGAGCGCGAGCGCGGCATCACCATTCTCGCCAAGCCCACCTCCATCGAATGGAACGGCATCCGCATCAACATCGTCGATACGCCCGGCCACGCCGATTTCGGCGGCGAAGTGGAGCGCATCCTCTCCATGGTCGACGGCGTGATCTTGCTGGTCGACGCGTCGGAAGGCGCGATGCCGCAGACCAAGTTCGTTACCGGCAAGGCGCTGGCGCTCGGCCTGCGCCCCATCGTTGTTGTCAACAAGATCGACAGAGCCGACGAACGCACGCAGGAAGTGCTCGACGAGGTGTTCGACCTGTTCGTCTCGCTCGACGCGACCGATGAACAGCTTGATTTCCCGGTGCTGTTCGCCTCCGGCCGCAATGGCTATGCCGGTACCGATCCGCTGGCCCGCGAGGGAACGCTGGAACCGCTTTTCCAGAAAATTGTCGACCATGTGCCGCCACCGGCACTGGATGCCGACGCACCCTTCACCTTCCTCGTCACACTGCTGGACCGTGATAATTTCCTCGGCCGTATCCTCACGGGGCGCGTCACGTCCGGCACGCTCAAGATCAATCAGGCGATCCACGCGCTGGATATGGACGGCAACGTCATCGAGACCGGCCGCGCCTCCAAGGTGCTGGCCTTCCGCGGCCTCGACCGCGTGCCAGTGGAGGAAGCGCGCGCGGGCGACATCATCAGCCTTGCGGGGCTGACCGTGGCGACCGTGGCCAACACCATCGCCGATACGTCCGTCTCCACGCCGATCCAGGCACAGCCGATCGACCCGCCGACGCTCTCGATGCGCTTCTCGGTCAACGATTCGCCGATGGCGGGCCGCGAGGGCAGCAAGGTGACGAGCCGCATGATCCGCGACCGGCTGCTGCGCGAGGCGGAATCAAACGTCGCCATCCGCGTCACCGAGAGCGAGGACAAGGACAGTTTCGAGGTTGCCGGGCGCGGCGAATTGCAGCTTGGCGTGCTCATCGAGACGATGCGGCGCGAGGGCTTCGAGCTGGGCATCAGCCGTCCGCGCGTGCTGTTCGGCACGGACGAGGCCGGCCACCGCACCGAGCCCTATGAGACGGTCGTGATCGACGTGGATGACGAGTTCTCCGGCACCGTCATCGACAAGATGGCGCTGCGCAAGGCGGAGATGACGGACATGCGCCCCTCCGGTGGCGGCAAGACGCGCATCGTCTTCTCGGCGCCCTCGCGTGGCCTGATCGGCTACCATGGCGAATTCCTCTCCGACACGCGTGGCACCGGCATCATGAACCGGCTGTTCGAGAAATATGGCCCCTACAAAGGCCCGATCGAAGGCCGCAAAAATGGCGTGCTCATCTCCAACGGCTCGGGCGAGGCCAATGCCTATGCGCTCGGCTATCTGGAGGAGCGCGGCGTGCTGATGGTCGGGGTGGGCGAACCGCTCTATGAGGGGATGATCGTCGGCGAGAACGCCAAGCCGGACGATCTCGAGGTCAACCCGATGAAGGCCAAGCAACTCACCAACTTCCGCGCGAGCGGCAAGGACGACGCGATCCGCCTCACCCCGCCGTGGAAGATGTCGCTGGAGCAGGCCATCGCCTATATCGACGACGACGAGATGGTCGAGGTGACGCCGAAGAGCCTGCGCCTGCGCAAGCGCTGGCTGGATCCGCACGAGCGCAAGCGCCAGTCGCGCGCTGCTCAGGCGGCCTGAGCCGGGGCGGGGCGGACATGGACAATGGCGGCGCGTATCGATCGCTCCGCCCGTTTGTCCTGCGCGCTCGTTAGGAGCACCATGTTTGGGGTCGACCTGCCGGCCCCGATGTGGCGTGCCTCTTGTCCGCATGCTGTTCGGCAGGGCGGTTGCCGATAAGAGGTGATCTTGTGTGGCATGGCCTACGGGGCAGGCGCTTACCGGATAGGACAAGGCACCACCACGATGAACGGCACCGGCAACACGACGCAAGCGGCGCAGGAAAGCTGGCCGCCCCTCAAACCCATCGAGACCGGCCTGCGCGGCCGGTGCCCGCGCTGCGGCAAGGGCAAGCTGTTCAAGGGCTTCCTCACGCTGCGCTCGGGCTGCGACGCCTGCGGCCTGTCCTACGATTATGCCGATCCGGCCGATGGCCCGGCCTTCTTCGTGATGATGTTCGCCTGCATCCCGGCCGTCACCTTCGCGCTGCTACTCCAGATCAAGGCGGAGCCGCCGCTCTGGGTGCATTTCTTCACCTCGCTGCCTGTGCTGATCGTCACCTGCCTGTTGCCGTTGCGCCCGCTCAAGGGCTGGCTGGTGTGCAGCCAGTATTTCTTCCAGGCGCGCGAGGGCAGACTGGCTGGGGCGCAGCCTCCTACGTCGTCCGACCCAGAGGGATAGAGGGGGCCGTTCCGCTTAAGGCGAATGGAGGCGCTTCCCTCAGCGCGCTGCCATTGGGGAGAGGATACGCGCGGCGTTGGCCTCCGCCTCGCGTTCCACACCATCATGGTCGAGCGTATAGCGCCGGGCAAAGCCGCGTACGCCCCAGCGCTGATATTGCTGCACATGGGTGAGTTCGTGTGCCCACAAGTGTGCGTCCGCTGCCCCCGCATCGGCGCGGAAAGCGATCACGTCGTCGAGGGTGATAGCCGCCGCATTGGCGCGAAATGCGTTGGAGGGCAGGGCGAGGTCATTGCCGATGCCGACCCGGTAACGCACCCGGTCGAGCAGGGCATCAGGGAAATGGCCGGCCAGCCGCGCGCGGATCGCCGCCGGGATCGGATTGACCCCGCCGCGCACCACGTCGCTGCGTGAAGCGATGATCCACTGTGCCAGTGTCTCGCTGGCGACCTGGTTGGTGGCATCGGCGAGGTTGCGCAGCAGCTCATCCCGTGCTGCCTGATAGTGCGGCCGCGCCTGTGCGATGCGGTCCTGCGCCGTCGCGATGGCGGCGGTAAGATACGCCATCCCGTCCGCTCCGCCGGTTGCCGGTGGCGTTGCCGCCGAGGGCAGCGGCACGAGCAAAGCGGCGAGCGCGGTCGAGAGGGAGAGGGTCCTGAGCATGATCCGGCTTTGCCTTGCCGGATAGGCGGCAGGCAGTGAACAAGCGTTGAATGGGAGTGCGATCTGCCGCCCACCGTCCACCGCATCGCCTGCTCGCTTCGCCGCCGCCCGCCCTTTCCTGAACGACTCATTCGCCGGAGGTTCAGCCGCCGGCACCATCATCGTTCTTGCAGCACGACGAAGGCCGCGCCGTCTGCCGAATGACATCGGGAGATGAAACGATGAAGCTGAACAAGAGCCTGTGGGCGGCCGTTCTGGCGGCCAGCACGCTGTTGACCATCGCACCGGCCGCGCCAGCACAGGCCCGGACCAGCGTGACGGTCAGTTATCGCGACGATGGATATCGGGGCGATTGGCGCCGCGACTACCGCGATTATCGGCGCGATTATCGCCACGACCGGCGCTATCGCTACCGCTACGATAATCGTCGCTACGGCTGGAATGGCTGGAACGACGGCTATCGCTATCGCAAGGCTCCCCGCTGCCATATTGAATGGCGCTGGGACCGCTGGCGAGACCGCCGGGTGCGGGTACGCGTCTGCCGGTGATCCGTGAGACGGTAATGGAGAGGCGTTGACGGCGCGGAATGGGTGCGGCATGGCACGCGCCATGTCCGATACCCAGCCCGCCGACACGCCGCCTGATCGCCTCTCCACCAACCCGCGCAGTCCCCATTTCGACGTGGAGGTGCTCCAGCGCGGCGTGGGCATCCGCTTCAAGGGCCGCCAGCGCACCGACGTGGAGGAATATTGCCTGTCGGAAGGTTGGATTCGCGTTGCCGCCGGCAAGAGCCGTGACCGCTACGGCAACCCGGTGACCATCAAGCTCAACGGTGAGGTCGAGGCCTGGTTCGAGGATGCCGCACAGGCCGAGGCCGGCGAAGCGGACGGCGATAGCGCCGCCTGACGGCACGGCGAGCAGGGACCTAGCATGGGCGCGGGAGGGGTCCTCTCGCGCTGTTTCGGTCCTTTCGCCCTCTCCTTCACGGAAGGCACGGTGCTCCTGCGAAGCCAGGAGCCCAGGGGCCAACCACACTTCCCTATCGCCCTGGGCTCCCTGCTTTCGCTGGAGCACTCTGTTGCGTTCAAGCGTCGGGAGCGCGCTTGCCTACCGCCTCACGCCATCGTCACCCGCCCGGCCTCGACATGTAGCCGGCTCGCCTGTCCGAGCGCTTCGAACAGCCCCGGCTCGGTGCCGGTCATCCATACTTGTCCGCCAGTGGCACGCAGCCGTTCGAATAGAGCGGCGCGGCGAACCGGATCGAGATGCGCCGCCACCTCGTCGAGCAGGATGACCAGCGGCCGTCCGCCGACTGCGCGGCACAGTTCCGCATGGGCGAGAGTGATGCCGAGCAGCAGCGCCTTCTGCTCGCCGGTCGAGCACAGCGCGGCCTCCTGATCCTTGCCGCCGTGCCGCACCAGCAGATCGGCGCGGTGCGGCCCCGTCAGCGTGCGCCCGGCGGCGGCGTCCCGCGCCCGCCCGCCCGCGAGTGCTCCACGCAGCGCCGGCTCGTCCCCTTCCCAGCCGGCAAGTTCGAGCAGCGGCTGCGCGAATAGTGCCTGCGCATTGGCCGCTATCTGTGTGTCCAACTCGGCGATCATCGCCCGCCGTGCCGCGTCGATCCGCGCGCCATGCTCGGCCATCTGCGCCTCCAGCGCGGCGAGCCAGGCCGGATCGGGCGGTGCCTCGCCGGTGAGCAGCGCGTTGCGCGCGCGCATTGCCGCCTCGTAGCGGGTGCTGTGATGGGCATGGGCCGGGTCGCGCGCGAGCACCAGTCGGTCGAGAAACCGCCGCCGCCCACCGGGACTATCCATGAACAGCCGGTCCATCGCCGGAGTGAGCCAACTCACCGCGAGCAGCCCGGAGAGCGCGTTGGCCGAGGCCGTGCGCCCGTCGATCCGCACTTGCCGGCGGTCCGGCGCGGTCGCGTCCGTTCCCGTGCCGATCTGCGTATCGCCTACCCGCGCCGCGATGGCAAAGCCGCCGGGGCCGCCCTGCCGCGCCATGTCACGCAGCGCAGCGCCGCGCAGCCCGCGTCCCGGCGCCAGCAGCGAGAGCGCTTCGAGGATATTCGTCTTGCCCGCGCCATTCTCGCCGCTGAGCACGATCATCGGCTCGTCGGGCGCGATCAGCGCGTCGGCATGATTGCGGAAATCGGTGAGGCTGAGGCGGGCGATCGCCATGGCCGCTCGTAACCATTGCGCGCTGGCGGGCCAAGCGATTCTGTGGCAGACTGGGTTTCAGGATAAGACTGATAAGGATGAGAGTATGATGCGGATGGCGACACTCAAGCTGGCGGCGGCCGCCGCGGCGATCGGGATTGCGGGATTCGCCGCCTCGACCAGCGTTCTTGCCGCCTTGCCCGTGGGCGCCAAGGCCCCGGATTTCGAGACGCGCGGCGCGCTGGCCGGCAAGGTCTTTACCCTGAAACTCTCCGACCAACTCAAGAAGGGGCCGGTGGTCCTCTATTTCTTCCCCGCCGCCTTTACGCCGGGCTGCACCGCCGAGGCGCACGAGTTCGCCGAGGCGACCGACAAGTTCAAGGCGGCTGGTGCAACGGTGATCGGCATGTCGGCCGATCCCATCGACAAGCTGGCGAAATTCTCGACCGAGGAATGCCGCGACAAGTTCGCCGTCGCATCGGCCGGGCCACGCGTGATCGCCAACTATCAGGTCGCGCTCAAGAGCGAGAACCCCGCCTTCGCCGGCAAGACGGACCGGACATCCTATGTCATCAGCAAGACGGGCAACATCGTCTATGCCCACAGCGCGCTGGACTATAAGGACCACGTCAAGAACACGCTGGCTGCCGTCCAGTCGATGAAGGCCAAGTAAAACCTCGAATCGAAGCCTCCCCGGGGCTTGCTCGGGGAGGGGATCGGCGCAGCTTTTCGGGCGCCGTTCCAATTCCAGCCCTCTCGGTCGCTCCCTTCCTGAAATCGACTGTGAGCGACTTCGCTTCCCACCGCGTTTTAAATGCCGTCGCCCATGGGCGGCACATGGCGTGTGGTGAAGGTCTGCTCACCCTTGCGCGGCGGTATCCTCGCTTTTGTTGCGATCGACGACTGTCTCGTGCAGTACGTCGCGACCCTTGGTCACGTCAGATGTGCCATCTGGGCTAGGTCCGGCCTGTGCGCTGTGTCTCATAGAGCCAGCGGCCGGCGGCATGTGCGAGGCCCCGGCCTTGCCACTCGGCCGCATGCCCGTCCTCTTGCTTTGCCTGATGTGATAAGCCTCCCACCGCCGCCCACCTGTACCTTATCAAGACCGATTCAATCCACTCAGATCATCGGCTATGTCCGCGCGATGGCGATCCTGGCTCTCTGGATGAAGCGTTGGCTGCGCCGGCTCGGCGCATTGCTGCTCCTTGCGGTGCTGCTCGTTGTGCTTGCCCTGATGCGCCCGTCCGCCGACCGGCTGACCGATGCTGGCGGTACGCGCGTCTATGTGCAGGACGGCGATAGCCTGCGCATTGCCAACCACGTTCTCCGACTGGAAGGGGTCGATGCGGTCGAACTGCATCAACTCTGCCGCGCTAGCGACGGCGCGCAATGGAGTTGCGGCATCGAGGCGCGCGAAGCCCTCGCGGCCCTCGTTGCGCGCGGCGGGCTCGTTTGCGAATCGCGTGCGTCTGACCGCTTCGGTCGTGCTCTGGCCCGTTGCTCGGTGGAGGGATCGAACGATGTCGCCGCCGATCTGGTTGCGCAGGGCTGGGCGATGAGCGGCGATGGGCGCGACAACGGCCGCTATCGCGCGGAGCAGGCCGCTGCCCAACGAGCGAAGCGGGGCATCTGGCGCGGCGGTTTCGAGCGGCCGGGTGCCTGGCGTGCCGCGCATCCACGCACGGACTGAGGCGCCTCATTTCTCTCCAAGTTCGTCTTGGGAGGGTCATTCGCAGAATATCGGTGAGTGCCGAGCGCAACGCTGGAAAAAGCCCTTCACTGGCTTCGCCGGTTCCCTTTCCCAAGCAAGCTCAGGGAGCGGGTAAGCCCAACCCGGCGATCCGCAAGCAGCATGACGAATGAATATCTGAATGGCGCCAAGCTTATCTCCGCCCGGTTTCGCCTCTTGGTGTCCGGCCGTTGATTTTGTCCGGCCGAGCGGTCAAAGCTGCGCCATCCGTTGCCATGGCAGGAGAGGCGCATGAAGATCGAAGGAACAACCGCGTTCATCACCGGCGGCGCGAGCGGCATCGGCTTCGGCATCGCCCAGCGGCTGCTCGATCATGGCGCGCGGCTGGTGCTGGCGGATATCCGGCAGGACCATCTCGACGAGGCCAAGCAGTTTTTCGAGGAGCGCCAGCAGGGCCGCAACGTCCACACCATCCGGCTCGACGTGTCGGACCGTGCGGCGATGGCTGAGGCGGCGAAGGAGTGCGAGGCGGTGATGGGTGGGCCGGACATTCTGGTCAACAATGCCGGCATCGACCCCTCCGGCCCGTTCGAGCAGGCGACCTATCAGGATTGGGACTATGGCCTCGGCGTCAACCTATGGGGGCCGATCAACGGCATCATGGCCTTCAGTCCCGGCATGCGCGCGCGAGGGCGCGGCGGCCACATCGTCAACACCGCCTCGCTCGCCGGCCTGACGCCGATGCCGAGCTTCATGGTGATCTACGCGGTGGCCAAGGCCGGCGTCATCACGCTGACCGAATCGATCCGCGACAGCATGGCCAAGGACAATATCGGCGTCACCGTGCTGATGCCGGGGCCGATCAAGAGCCGCATCCACGAATCCGGCCAGAACCGCCCCGAGCGCTTCCGCTCCGGCAGCGGCTTCGCCGAGACGGAGGTGCAACTCGGCAAGCGCGTCGTGTCCGACACCTGGATGGAGCCGACCGAGGTGGGCGACATGATCGTCGACGCGATCGTCCACAACAAGCTCTATGTCGCCACCCACGGCAACTGGCGCGACAACGTGCGCGAGCGGTTCGAGGCGATGATCGCTGCCATGCCCGAACCGGTCGACTTCGATTTCGGCGCCTCGCTGAGCGTGCCGGACAAGGAGGATTGAGCGGGAACTGAGGTCTATTTCGGGATTGCGTCTTCGGCTGTAAGCCGGTTCGATGATCGAGGCGGAATCAGGACTCCTGCCTGCGCAGGAGCACGGCAAGGTTCATGCTGTTCGTTCCCTGCTTGTCGAAGCACCGGTCTTCTTCAGCATTGCCGGGAAGCGGGACGCCCCTTAACGGCTTGGATGCACGGATTCGGGCACGAGCGATCATCAAGACGAGGCCCGTTCGCAAGCGTTCTCATCCCGCAAAATAATTCGCCTGACAGCCCTTTCTCGCGGCCCTAGGCAGGAGGCATGAAGAGCATAAGGCGCGCGAGCGGAGTCGCGCTTCTCGGCCTGGCGCTTGCCTTGGCCGGCTGCGGGGGCGGAGGGGGATCATCATCGAGCGGCCCGGTCGTCATCGGGCCGACCCCAACGCCATCGCCGTCGCCCACGCCGACCGCCTCCACGTGCGGCCTTTCCGCGCGGCAGGATTGGGCGCTGGTCCAGATGCGGGAATGGTATCTGTTCCCGGAGACGCTGCCGGGCGTGCTCAACAAGGCGTCCTACGGCTCATTGGAGGCCTATGTGGATGCGCTCACTGCCACGGCGCGCGCGCAGGGGAGGGACCGCTACTTCACCTATCTAACTTCAATCGCGGCCGAGAATGCCTATTACCAGTCGGGCGAGACGGCCGGCTTCGGCATCCGGCTGGGGTTCGACGACGCCACGCTGACGCTGACCGTTCCGGAGGTGTTCGAGAACAGCCCGGCCGATGCGGCGGGCATCCAGCGCGGCGCCCGCATCCTTGGTGTGGGCACCAGCACCGGCAACGTGCGCACCATTTCCGCGATCCTCAACCAGTCCGGAACAGATGGCCTCATCGAGGCGCTCGGGCCGGATACCGCCGGTACTGCCCGCGTCCTGCGCATCGCGGATGCCGGCGGTGGCGAGCGGCTCGTCACGCTCACCAAGGCGGTGTTCGACCTGGAGCCGGTCTCGCCGCGTTATGGTGCCCGCATCATCGAGGAGGCCGATGGCCGCAAGGTCGGCTACATCAACCTGCGTACTTTCATCTATGCGGCCGATCCGCAGTTGCGGCAGGCGTTTGCGGATTTCCGCGCGCAGGGTGTGGACGAGCTGATCGTGGACCTGCGTTACAATGGCGGCGGTCTGCTCGCCATCGCGCAGCTTCTCGGCGATTTGCTCGGCGCCAACCGGCGGCCGAGCGATATCTTCGCGCAGCTTGTGTTCCGGCCGGAAAAGGCAAGCGAAAACGAGAGTTACCCGTTCCGCGCGCAGCCTGAGGCGGTAGGTGCCCGCCGCATTGCCTTCATCGGCTTCGAGGGCACGGCCTCCGCCAGCGAACTCGTCATCAACGCCTTCGTGCCTTATCTCCATGCCGATGTCGCGCTGATCGGCGCCAACACTTACGGCAAGCCGGTCGGCCAGATCGCCATCGACCGGCCCGAATGCGACGACCGGCTGCGCATCATCGCCTTCGCGACGAGCAATGCCGCCGGGCAGGGCGCTTATTACAGCGGCCTCGCCCCGGTTATGGAGCGGAGCTGTCAGGCCAGCGACGATCTCGCCTGGCCGCTCGGCGACCCGCGCGAGAACTCGGTGAAAACCGCGCTCGATTTTCTTGCGGGCCGCGCTTGCTCGCCAATTCCCGGCGCGTTGGGCGGAATCCGCGCTCAGTCGGCGACGAAGGCGGCTCCGCGCCTCCTCACCCCCGAACGCCCCGCCAACGCCCGCCAGATCGAGGTGCCGGGGGCTTATTAGCCGCAGTTTGCATTCATCCCTGACGACTTGCAAATGGCGACTCTGCGTGCTTGCGGAGCGCAGTGGACTTTCGGTCCGTGAGCACCGGAAGCGCGAAAAGACACCATTTGCAGGCCGCCAGAACTGAATGTCGATCCGTCCTAGCCGGCGGCTTCGCTCGGTGCCTTGCCCCACGCCCGCTTCTCGCCTTGCCACGGCACCTGCCCGTTGATCCACAGATCGACGGAGACGCTGCGGAAGCGCCATTCGCCGTCCGGTTCCTTCACCGCCAGCGTGTCCCATGTGCCCATGCCGAACACGCGGTTCTCGAACGTGACGACATCGTGCTGGAGGATCGACCAGAAGCATTTGATCCGGACGCCCGGCTGTTCGCCCTCCGTCGCCTCGGGTGTCATCAGCACCTGGCTCATGCGGTGCTGGCGGCCGAGATAGTGATTGGGCGTGTCATACCAGAGCGAATCGGTCGCGCGCTTCAATCCCTCGCGGCCGTGGCAGCGGCCCTGCGGCCAATGCTCCAGCCAACCGTCCGCGCAGAAGCAGGCGGCATAGCCCTCGAAATCGCCGGTATCGAGCGCCCATGCGTACCGCGCCATCAGTTCCTCGATCTCGATACGGTCCTCGACCGGCACCTTGAGCACCATGTCTGTCCTCCCCCGTGCAGCCTCTCCAACCAGTATAGTCTGCGCCGTCTCGCCCGCGGTCAAGCGTCCCCACCGGTTAACCTGCGAGTCATGGAGCGCGCGCTATAAAGGAGACGGAAAGGGAGAAAGGCCATGCTGGCCCGGATGTTCGGTGCGGATATGGGCGCGAAGATGATGGAATATGGGCTGACCGCCGCCTTGATTGGCCTCGCCGGCGGCATCGCCGCTCTCAGCCTGATGGTCGGTTAAGCAGTCGAGCCCAAGTCCCGCGCGAGGCCGCCGGACCATCCCGCCATGCGATGGGTCCGCTTTATGCCGTCCTATATGGTTTGTCTTGCCCATGCGGAGGAAGGGGCAAGGTCATGCAAACCCATGGGACTCCGATTTCGCCGACGCCCCTCCCGATTGACCCAGACGGCCCGCGCCTTTCTCGCGTACCTCGGGCTCGGTGTGTCGATTAATCTAATAATTCGATCACAATGACGTTCTTAATGAAGGCGACGAATGAGTCTCGCCGGCATAGTCTTGGGCCACAAGCTTAGAGCAAGGAGGACCCGCCCATGACCAAGACGCATCCCGACGCCGGCCAATGCCCCGTCTCTCACCTGACGACGGCCTTCGGCGCGCCCGTTCCCGACAATCAGGACAGCCTCACCGCCGGTCCGCGCGGGCCGCTGCTCGCGCAGGACGTGTGGCTCAACGAGAAGCTCGCCAACTTCGTGCGTGAGGTGATTCCCGAGCGGCGGATGCATGCCAAGGGCTCGGGCGCGTTCGGTACCTTCACCGTCACCAACGACATTACCCGCTACACGCGCGCGAAGATTTTCAGCGAGGTGGGCAAAAAGACCGAGATGTTCGCTCGCTTCACCACCGTTGCCGGCGAACGCGGCGCGGCCGATGCGGAGCGTGACATTCGCGGTTTCGCACTCAAATTCTACACGGAGGAAGGCAATTGGGACATGGTGGGCAACAACACGCCCGTCTTCTTCCTGCGCGATCCCCGCAAATTCCCCGATCTCAACAAGGCGGTGAAGCGCGACCCACGCACCAACATGCGGAGCGCCACCAACAACTGGGATTTCTGGACGCTGCTGCCGGAAGCTTTCCATCAGGTGACGATCGTGATGTCCGAGCGGGGTATTCCCAAAAGCTATCGCCACATGCACGGCTTCGGCAGCCACACCTACAGCTTCTGGAACGAGGCGGGCGAGCGCTTCTGGGTGAAGTTCCACTTCAAAACCCAGCAGGGCATCGAGAACCTGACCGATGCGGAGGCGGCGGCACTGGTCGGCGGCGACCGGGAGACGCATCAGCGCGATCTCTTTGAAGCGATCGAGCGCGGCAATTTCCCGAAATGGACGATGTATGTCCAGATCATGCCGGAAGCGGAAGCCGAGACCTATGGCTTCCATCCGTTCGACCTGACCAAGGTCTGGTATAAAGCGGATTATCCGCTGATCGAAGTCGGCGAGTTCGAGCTGAACCGCAATCCGGAGAATTTCTTCGCCGATGTCGAGCAGAGCGCCTTTGCTCCGTCCAATCTGGTGCCGGGGATCGGTGTTTCACCCGACCGGATGCTGCAAGCACGCCTGTTCAACTATGCCGACGCCCAGCGCTACCGGCTCGGGGTGAACTACCACCAGATCCCGGTCAACGCTGCGCGCTGCCCGGTGATGAGCAACCATCGCGATGGAGCGGGGCGGATGGATGGCAATTATGGCCGCCGGCCGCATTACGAGCCGAACAGCTTCGGCCAGTGGCAGCAGCAGCCCGATTTCAGCGAGCCGCCGCTGCGGATCTCGGGCGAGGCGAAGCACTGGAACTATCGCGAGGATGACGACGATTATTTCACCCAGCCGCGCAAGCTGTTCCAGCAGATGAGCCCGGCGCAGCAGCAGGTGCTGTTCGAGAACACCGCGCGGGCAATGGGCGATGCGCCGGACTTCATCAAGCAGCGCCACATTGACAACTGCACCCGCTGCGATCCTGCTTATGGCGCGGGCGTGGCAGCGGCGCTGGGCATGACGGCGCCGGCTTTGGCCAACGCATGAGGTTGGTCCGCTGGCGGAGATTGTCCCGCCGGCGGACCCTCCCCCCTTCGGGGGCCAAGGCTTCAGGTTGAAACCTGCCGTGCTCCTGCGCAGGCAGGATCCCAGGGCGGAGAAGAACCGCTCATGCGCCCTGTGGGCTCCGGCCTGAGCAGGAGTGCTGAGTCCAATCACGCAGACGAACTCCAGCCATTACCCCGAAGACGGCGTTCAACCCGATGGGCGGGACATTCGCGTGATCCGCTTCCCGGGCGGGATGGAGAAGGGAGGCGGCGATTCCCGGCCTTATCCCTCATCCCCCATACGTAGTGCCGCAATGAACGCTTCTTGCGGGATCTGCACGCTGCCATATTCGCGCATCCGCTTCTTGCCCTCTTTCTGCTTCTCCAGCAGCTTCTTCTTGCGGGTGATGTCGCCGCCATAGCATTTGGCGGTCACATCCTTGCGCAGCGCGGCGATGGTCTCGCGGGCGATGACCTTGGCGCCGATGGCGGCCTGGATAGGGATTTTGAACAGGTGACGCGGGATAAGGTCCTTGAGGCGCTCGCACATGTGCCGCCCGCGCGCCTCGGCCGCGCCGCGGTGGACGATCATGGAGAGCGCGTCCACCGGTTCGTTGTTCACGAGGATGTTCATCTTGACCAGATCACCCTCGCGCGTGCCGATCTGGTGATAATCGAAGCTGGCATAGCCGCGTGAAATCGACTTCAACCGATCGTAGAAGTCGAACACCACTTCGTTCAGCGGCAGCTCGTAGGTCACTTGCGCGCGGCCGCCCACATAAGTGAGGTTTTTCTGGATACCGCGCCGGTCCTGGCACAGCTTGAGGATCGCGCCGAGATATTCGTCCGGCACATAGATGGTCGCCTCGATCCACGGCTCCTCGATATAGTCGATTTTAACCGGATCGGGCATGTCGGCCGGGTTGTGGAGTTGGATCATGCTCCCGTCGGTCATGTGGATGTCGTAGACCACACTCGGCGCGGTGGTGATGAGGTCCAGATCATATTCGCGGGTCAGCCGCTCCTGGATGATCTCCAGGTGGAGCAGGCCGAGGAACCCGCAGCGGAAACCGAAGCCCAGCGCTGCGCTCGTCTCCATCTCGAAGCTGAAGCTGGCGTCGTTGAGGCGCAGCTTGGCGATGCTGTCGCGCAGCTTCTCGAAATCGGCGGCGTCGACCGGGAACAAGCCGCAGAATACCACCGGCTGCACTTCCTTGAAGCCGGGCAGCGGCTTGGCCGCGCCGTTCTTTACCGTGGTGATGGTGTCGCCCACGCGGGTCTCGGTGATGTCCTTGATCTGCGCGGTGATGAAGCCGATCTCGCCCGGCCCCAGTTCGGCAAGCTGCTCGATCTTGGGGCGGAAGCAGCCGACACGGTCGATCAGATGCTCGGTGCCGCCGATCATGAACTTGATCTGCTGACCTTTTTTCAATACGCCGTTGATGACGCGTACGAGGATGACGACGCCGAGATAGGGGTCGTACCAGCTATCGACCAGCATCGCTTCCAGTGGCGCGTCGCGGTTGCCCTTGGGCGGCGGGATGCGCGCGACAATGGCTTCAAGAATCTCGTCGATGCCGATGCCGGCCTTGGCGCTGGCAAGCACCGCGTCGCTGGCGTCGAGACCGATCACGTCCTCGATCTCGGCCTTCACTTTCTCCGGCTCGGCGGCGGGCAGGTCGATCTTGTTGATGACCGGGACGATCTCATGGTCGTGCTCGATGCTCTGATAGACGTTGGCGAGTGTCTGCGCTTCCACCCCCTGCGCGGCGTCCACCACCAGGAGCGCGCCCTCGCACGCGGCGAGGCTACGGCTGACCTCATAGGCGAAGTCGACATGACCCGGCGTGTCCATGAGGTTCAGCTCATAGGTGACGCCGTCTTGCGCGGTATAGTCGAGGCGCACGGTTTGCGCTTTGATGGTGATTCCGCGTTCTTTCTCGATATCCATATTATCAAGGACTTGTGCGGACATCTCGCGCTCGCTCAGGCCGCCCGTCCGTTGGATCAGACGGTCCGCGAGCGTCGACTTGCCGTGGTCGATATGCGCGATGATCGAGAAGTTCCGGATATGGGCGAGGTCTGTCATCCCGCGCCGATAGCAGCATGGCGCAGCGCGGCAAAGTGTCTGCTCGTCGCTTCTGTCCAATATGCGCGGGCGGTACCATGATAAAATGCCTCTTCGGCATGTCGCACAATCTTGTGCCTGCGCGCGTCTGTGATAAGCAGCGCGTCTGGGGCGCTCCATAAACTTGAAACCGTGACATTTTTTCCGGGTGAGGTGGGACATGAAGCACATCGTAAAATTGGCATTGGCAACCGCTGCGCTCGCCATGCTGAGCCAGCCGGCCATGGCGGTGGACAACAAGAAGGGGTCATCAGGCCGGCAGGACCAGACCAAGGGCACGCGGGAGATTCCCAAGTGCACGCGCAACCTGGGTGCGCTGGCAGTGGTTGAGCCGGATAACCAATGGTGGCGCGAGCTAAGCCTCGGCAGTCCGGAAGCGATCATCCGCGTGTTCGTGCAGCAGTCCGGTTGCTTCACGCTCGTCAATCGCGGCCGCTCGATGCAGAGCCGCGCCATGGAGCGCGCCATGGCCGACCAGGGCGAGCTGCAAGCCGGATCGAACCTCGGCAAGGGGCAGGTGCGCGCGGCCGATTATTTCATCGAGCCGAACATCGTTAGCAGCAACAAGAATAGCGGCGGCAACGCATTGGGCGGCCTGGTCGGCGGCTTTCTGGGCGGCCGCACCCTCGGCGCGCTGGCGGGCGGCATCAACGTGAAGAAGAGCGAGGCGAACGTCACGCTCTCTATCGTCAATGCCCGTACGACCGAGGAGGAAGCGTTGACCGAAGGCTATGCGCGCAAGTCCGATCTCAGCTTCGGTGCCGGTGGCGGCGCGGGCTGGTGGGGCGGTCTCGCCGCGGCCGGCGGTGGCGGCTACCAGAATACCGATATCGGCCAGGTTATCGTGCTGGCCTATCTCGATGCCTACACCAAGCTGGTGACGCAGCTTGGCGGTTTGCCCGCCAACGCATCTGCCGCTGCGCCAGTAGCGCGCTGAGGCGGCCAAATCGCGGTAAGACGAAAGGGCGGGTCGCAAGGCCCGCCTTTTTGGCGCTGATATCGCTGGCAGACAGTCCTTATCCTCCGATCGCGTCAGGCCGGACATGGCCATTGCCGATCAACCCGCCGAGTCTATCGAAGAACATGTCCTTCTCTCGAGCAGGCCAAAGAAAAAGCTGTCCTTCCACAAGGTCAGGGCGAACGGGAGGTCTTAAGGGATTCAACCCCATAGTCGGTTGTCGGATCGGCGCGTTTGCAAACGACACGATCGCCCTCTGAGTGGCTTCTCGCGGCACTACCATTAGCAGCATCAAGGATCGAGTGCCCTCGTTTCGCGCTTTGCCGAGCCGATCGTTCGCCATGTCAGCCGCAGCACAACCCGGCTCCGTCCATGTTCGGAACGGTGGGGGCGCTGCCGGACCGCAGGGCTTTCAGCCAGCCTCCCGCCATCGGCTGCGATAGAAGGCGAGCGTATCGGCGGCTGTCCGCTGCCGTTCGCGGACACGCTCGGTTTCGGCCGGGGACGACCGCAGGCGGCCGATGTCGATCTCCTGCTCGAACTCCACACCCATGCGGTCGCCCAGGCACCAACGGCAGATACCGCCCACGGTATAGTCGCTGGCCAGTGCGACCTGGACGCGCGTGCCGGCGATCATACCCGTCACCCCCTCGATCATCGCGCCATGGAGAGACACGTTGCGGATGCGGGCGGAATGGTCGCAGCCGTCATGGCGCAGGGTGACGGAGCGCAACAAGGCCATGCGCGGCTCGCGGCTCGCCTTGTGACCTGCGGCCTGGGCGTGGCCGTTGGCGCTTGCCAGCAGGGCGTGCGTTGCTTCAGCGCCAAGCGGGCGGCCATAGACGTAACCCTGCACATGGCTGCACCCCAGGGATCGGATCAGTGCCAGCTCGTCCAGCGTCTCGGCGCCTTCCGCCGTGGTCTCCATGCCGAGGGCTTCGGCAAGGTTGACGATCGCCTTGACGATGGCAGCGTTGCGGCTGCCCTTGACGGCGGCGCCACGCACGAAGCTCTGGTCGATCTTGATCTTGTCGAACGGCGCGGTCTTGAGATAGCCGAGTGCCGAATAGCCCGTGCCGAAATCGTCGAGCGCAAGCCGTACGCCGATTTTCTTGAGCGCGGTGAACATGCGGTCGGTACCTGCGCCGCCGGAGAGGAATACGCCTTCGGTGATCTCCAGTTCCAGCCGGCCGGCGGAGAGCCCGGCATTGGCGAGCGCGCTCATCACCAGTGCGGGGAGCGACGGGTTGATGAATTGCAAGGGCGAGACGTTCACCGCGACGCGGGTCCCCTCCGGCCATCGGGAGGCTTCGCGGCAAGCGGTGCGCAAGACCCATTCGCCGATTGCGCCGATCAACCCGGCATTCTCGGCGACGGGGATGAACGATGCCGGCGAGATCGGCCCGCGCGTGGGGTGATGCCAGCGGATCAGCGCTTCAAAGCCGGTGATGCGCTCGGTGCTGGCGCAGACGATCGGCTGATAGGCGAGGTGCAGGCCGCCCGTCACGATGGCATGGCGCAGGTCCTGCTCGATCTGCCGGCGGTCGTCGGCATTGGCGTGCATGGCCGGCTCATAATAGCGGAACAGGCCGCGCCCTTCCGCCTTGGCGGCATAGAGAGCGAGGTCGGCATTGCGGATCAGCGTTTCGGCGCTGGTTCCGTCCGTGGGGGCGACGGCGATACCGATGGAGACACCGATCACCACCTGGCTGCCGTCGATCGCATAGGGCTGCGAGAGGTTATGAATGATGGCGGTGCCGAGCCGGGTCAGCCCGGATCGCTCGCTGACGCCCGGCAGCACGATCTGGAATTCGTCGCCACCCAGCCGGCCCACCTTGCCGCTGGTGCCGGCGAGGCGAAGCAGTCGCTGGGCAACCTGGCGCAGCAATGCGTCGCCAGCCGGATGGCCCATCGTATCGTTGACTTCCTTGAACCGATCGAGGTCGAGCATCAACAGGGCGCCGGTGCCGGCCACGCCATTGCGGGGCGCGAGCGCCTGTTCGAGCGTGGTCAGCATCTGCATGCGGTTGGCAAGGCCAGTAAGCGAATCGAACCGGGCGAGGCGAGCGACCTCGGCCTGCGAGCGGCGCATCTCTGTGAGATCCGAGCCGCTGCCGCGAAAGCCGAGAAATTGTCCAAACGGAGTGGCCACCGGCTGGCCGCAGATCGCCCACCAGCGCTCACCCCCGGCGCCCGCCGCCTGTACCGCAATATCCGCAAAGGCGGTGCGGGCCGAGAGGTGGAAGCTGAGCGTGCGGCCGCCGTCACCCTGCGCATCGGCATCGGCTGGCGCGATCAACGCGGTGAGCGGCTGGCCGATCAGATCGCGGGCGGCCCGGCCAAGCTGGGCGGCCAGCGTCCCGGAAATATAGCTGAGCTTGCCGGCCCGATCCGTCTCCCAGAACCAACCGCGCCCCGCATGCTCGAAGTCGGCGAGGAACGCCCGCGCCTGCTCACCGCTGAGAGCGGTGTCGTCCAAAGCGTTGCGTGGCGTATCGCCGAAGCGGGGGGCAAGCAGCGTGACGCTGGCCAGGCTCAGCAATGCGATGGTCTGGAGGGTTGGCGGCAGTTGGCCGGTGAGCGCAAGCACACAGCCTATCCCATAAGCGATGCCGAGCAGAGGGCAGCCGCCGGAGACCACCATGGCGAGGAGCGCAGGCACCAGCAGAGCGATCAGGGCTGCCATGCCGGTGGTGTTGATTGCGCCAATCAGGAGCACGAACAGCGCGCCGGACAAGCCGACCAGCGGCGCGGCAATCGCCAATTGTAAATTGGGGGAGAGGCGGCGACAGGGAGCGAGGCGAGGGCCGGCCACCAGAAGCAGGTCGGCAAGGCCCTGAAGCAGACAAAGGCGAAGGAAACCGGGCTCATGCACCTGCATGGCCAGCCCGCTCCAGCCAGCGGTTATGCCGAGCAGCAGCACACGCACGGCGATCAGCAGCGGCCAGCAGCGTGCCATGCCGTGGATGGCCCGCGCCAGTCGATCGAGCGCTGCGCCGTCCTGCTCGTCCGCCAGGCCGATCAGCAGGCGCCAGTCCAGCCGGTCGCGAGAACCGGTGAGGGCGTTGGGGCGGACGAAGTTCATGGGATCTGGCTGCCACGTCCGCGCTTGCCGAACTCTTACGTTGTTGCGCGGCAAGCCGCTGTTTTCGGTCCATATTGCGAGCTTCCACTGCAAGATTGGACCGAATTGGACTCTTGCGCCCACCGCCCGCGCGGTTAGGCTGCGGAAAAGCCGTTCATCGGTCCGTGCGTTCGGGGAGGGAGGCTAGCATGCGTCATATCGCGATCATCGGTTCGGGGCCGGCTGGCTATTACACGGCCGAGGCGTGCCAGAAGCAGTTCGAGGGCGCGGTGCGGATCGACATCATCGACCGGCTGCCTGTGCCCTTCGGTCTTATCCGCTCGGGCGTGGCGCCGGATCACCAGTCGATCAAAGCGGTGGCGCGGCGCTATGAGGCGGTGGCGCTGACGGATAGTGTGCGGTTCGTCGGCAAGCTTGCGGTCGGGTCCGACGTGACTATTCCCGAATTGCTTTCGCTCTACGATGCGGTGGTGCTGGCGACGGGGGCGCCCGCTGACCGCCGGCTCGGTATCGAAGGAGATGACCTGCCCGGCGTCATCGGCAGCGCGGCGTTCGTCGGCTGGTATAACGGACATCCGGACTTCGCCGATCTTGATCCGCGCATTGCGGACGGCGATGTGGTCATTATCGGCAACGGCAATGTCGCGCTGGATTGTGCGCGCGTGCTGGCCAAGGCGCCCGGCGAGTTCGCCGGCAGCGATATCGTGGCGCATGCCTATGACAGGCTGACGCAGGAGACGGCGCGCTCCATCACCATTCTCGGCCGGCGGGGGCCGCAGCAGATCGCGATGACGCCCAAGGAACTGGGTGAACTGGGGAAGCTGGAGCGGGCGGCGGTTCGCGTCGATCCGGCCGATCTGCCACC
Organism: Sphingobium sp. 66-54; assembly: GCA_001899715.1. Lineage (GTDB taxonomy): Bacteria > Pseudomonadota > Alphaproteobacteria > Sphingomonadales > Sphingomonadaceae > Sphingobium. The sequence goes on along the minus strand of MKWI01000014.1, from coordinate 16,001 downwards.
GCTCGTCAGCGACGAGGGGCTGGTGCCGGGCCAGCGCAAATCGGTGGGGCTCCTCCGTGCGTTCGCTGCGACGCCTACGGACAAGGCGATCCCGCTCAGCTTCAATTTCTTCGCGCAACCGGTGCGAATCGAGGGAGCGGAGCGCGCCGAGCGTATCGTTGTCGAGCGTACCCGGCTGGGGGTGGATGGCGCGGCAGTCGGGACGGGTGAGCACTATGCCGTTCCCGCCGATCTCGTCATCACCTGTATCGGCTATCGCACGCCGCCCATACCGGATGTGCCCTATGACGAGCAGCGCGGGCGCTTCGCCAATGAGGAGGGGCGGATCATGCCCGGCCTCTACTGTGTTGGCTGGGCGCGGCGCGGCCCGACCGGGACGATCGGCACCAACAAGCCCGATGGATTCCTCGTTTCCGAGGCGATCGCGGCGGATCAGCCTGCCGCAGGCGCAAAGGCGGGGCGTGCCGGTCTGGACGCGCTGATTGCCGAGCGCGGTCTGGATATCGTTACCTTTCGGGGTTGGCAGAAGATTGACCTTGCCGAGATCGAGCGGGCGCGGGCAGGGGCGCCGCGTGAGAAGTTCGTGCGGGTCGACGAGATGGTGGCCGCCAGCCGGGAGGGTACGGCGGCGGCGAATCCGGGACAGATCAAAGCTGCCGAATAGAAGCCTGACGGTAAAACGACTGAGCCCACCCCTCGGCTGGGAGCCAGATATCCAGATATGTTGCGCGGCTGATCCGATGCGAATGACGCCGTTAGAGAATCGTCGGCTAGCAGCTAGACCTTGCTTCTTCGCGACGGCCTATACCCGCATCGGCATCAGGACGTAGAGTGCCGGGGCTTTCTCGTTCTCGCGGATCAGCGTTGGCGCGGCGGCGTCGGCGAGGTGGACCTCTACCTGATCGCCCTCGATCTGCCCGAGAATGTCGAGCAGGTAGCGGGCGTTGAAGCCGATCTCCAGCGGCGCGGCGGCATAGTCGCCGGGGACTTCCTCGGCTGCCGTGCCGTTCTCCGGGCTGGTGACGGAGAGGGTGATCTTGTCCTTGTCCACCGCCATCTTGACCGCGCGAGTCTTTTCCGTGGCGATGGTCGCGACGCGGTCAACGCCCTCCTCGAAGCCGCGTGGGTCGATCTTGAGCAGCTTGTCATTGGCGGTCGGGATGACGCGGCTGTAATCCGGGAAGGTGCCGTCGATCAGCTTGCTGGTCAGCACCGCATTGCCCAGATCGAAGCGGATCTTGGTGGGCGAGAGGTCGATGCGGACGCTGCCTTCCACCTCGTCGAGCAGCTTGCGCAGCTCGGCAATGCATTTGCGCGGGATGATGATGTCCGGCATGCCTTCGGCGCCATCGGGGCGCGCGACAGTGACGCGCGCGAGCCGGTGGCCGTCCGTCGCGGCCGCCTTGAGCACGGGTGCTGGGTCCTCCGCGACATGAAGGAAGATACCGTTCAGATAATAGCGCGTCTCCTCGGTGGAGATGGCGAAGCGCGTCTTGTCGATAATCTGCACCAGTGTCGTCGCCGGCAGCTCGAAGCTGGTCGGCAACGGCCCCTCGGCGATGATCGGGAAATCGTCGCGCGGCAGCGTTTGCAGGTTGAAGCGCGCACGCCCGGCCTGGATGAGCATCTTGCCCTCGGCCGCTTCCAGCCGCACCTGGCTGCCCTCCGGCAGCTTGCGGGCGATGTCGAACAGCGTGTGCGCGGAGACGGTAGTGGCGCCCGGCGCCTCGACCTGCGCCTGCACATTCTCGACGATCTGGAGATCGAGATCGGTCGCCATCAGCCGGATCGCGCCGTCGGCGGTCGCGTCGATCAGCACGTTCGAGAGAATCGGGATGGTGTTGCGGCGCTCGACGACCGATTGGACATGGCCGAGGCTCTTGAGCAGCGTCGCGCGTTCGATAGTGGCCTTCATCCCGCTGAATTCCGTTTCTTTACCCGGTTGATGGAGTCGGATTCCCGCATCCGCTGGTGAGAGCCTCTTTCCTTATCGAAATTGCGGGAGGGGGCAAGAGACGAGCCGTAAAAAGCGTGCATCCGAATCTCTGTTGCCTTGCCATATGCGGTGCTTCTGGCATTGATCGCGCGATGCGCGGACGGCTTGTCTGGGGGATGATATTGGTGGCGGCGCTTGCCTTGCCGGCGGGCGTGGCCGCGCGCGATGTGCTGGGTGTTTTCCAGCGCTGGGGCGCGTTTCGAGATGCGGCGCAAGGGCGCTGCTTCGCCATAGCGCAGCCCTTGGCGGGCGGTTGGGAAGCATCGCCCTGGCGACCGTTTGCAGCGGTAGGCTACTGGCCGAGGAGAGATGTTCGCGGGCAAGTCCATATTCGTCTCAGCCACCAGCTTGCCGAGGGTACGGGCGCGACACTTGGCATCGGCGCGCGGCGGTTTGCGCTCACAGGCGGCGGCGGCGCCGATGTGTGGGCAGGCGACCGGCGCGTAGATGCCGCCATCGTCGCCGCGATGCGGTCCGGCCAGCTCATGAGCGTCTCCGGCCGCGCCAAGGCCGGCGGCACTTTCACCGATCGTTATGCCTTGCGGGGCGCGGCGACGGCCGTCGACGCGGCCGCGCTGGGATGCGCCCGGCTCAAATAGCGGGAGCAGCCTGGAACCATGTGCTGATTCGCCGGACTGGCGCTTGCCACGGCTTGCGCCTATATGCGCGCCCATGCCCGAAGCTGCGACGCCCCTCATGCCGATACCCGGCCTTGTCGACCCGGTGCCCGTGCCGCGCGCCATCACGCCGCGGGAAGATGGGCGGGCCGATCTGCTCGGTCTCAGCCGCGCGCAGATTCGCGCCGAATTGAGCACGGCCGGGCTGGATGAACGCCAGGCGAAGCTGCGCGCCAAGCAGCTTTTCCACTGGCTCTACCATCGTGGCGAGACCGATTTCGAGGCGATGACCGATCTCGCCAAGCCGATGCGCGGCTGGATGGCAGAGCGCTTCGTCGTCGGCCGTCCGGCGGTGGTCGAGGCGCAGGTCAGCACGGACGGGACGCGCAAATGGCTGCTCCGCTCGGATGACGGGCAGGAGTATGAGATGGTCTTCATCCCGGATGCGGACCGGGGCACGCTGTGCGTCTCCTCGCAGGTAGGTTGCACGCTTAACTGCCGCTTCTGCCACACCGGTACGATGCGACTGGTGCGCAACCTGACGCCGGGTGAGATCGTGGGGCAGGTCATGCTGGCGCGTGACGCGCTGGGCGAGTGGCCGCGGGGAACTATGGCGGGTCTGGACGACGGCGATGAGGATGACGGCGACGCGCCGCGTTACACGACCGACGGGCGGCTGCTCACCAATATCGTCATGATGGGGATGGGCGAGCCGCTCTACAATTTCGACAATGTCCGCGATGCGCTCAGGCTCGTGATGGACGGTGACGGGCTGGCCCTCTCCAAGCGCCGCATCACCCTCTCGACCAGCGGTGTGGTGCCGATGATGGCGCGGGCGGGCGAGGAGATCGGCGTCAATCTCGCCGTGTCGCTCCATGCCGTCACCAAGGAGGTGCGCGACGAGATCGTGCCGCTCAATCGCAAATATGGGCTGGAGGAGCTACTCGCCGCCTGCGCCGCCTATCCTGGCGCCAACAATGCCCGGCGCATCACGTTCGAATATGTGATGTTGAAGGACAAGAACGACAGCGACGAGGATGCGCGGGAACTGGTGCGGCTCCTTCGCCGCTACAAGCTGCCGGCCAAGGTCAACCTCATCCCGTTCAACCCGTGGCCGGGGGCGCCCTATGAATGCTCGACCCCCGAGCAGATCAAGCGCTTTTCGAACATCGTGTTTGAGGCCGGGATTTCCGCGCCGGTGCGCACGCCGCGCGGGCGGGACATCATGGCGGCCTGCGGGCAGCTCAAATCCGCCAGCGAGAAGAAAAGCCGCGCCGAACTGGACCGGCTGGCCGAGGAGAAGCTGGCGGCACTCGGCTGAGTCGCCGTGTGGAGTCCTTCTTCACCGGTTATAATCATCGCGTGAAGGGGCGGGAGCAGTTGGTTCGCCTGCGCCGTGCACGGATCTATGACGGCATGACCGGCTGGGATCGCCTTCGCCTGATCCTCATCGCTCCATCCGCCGCGCGTCATCGCTCACACCGCGCAACGCCGCACCGTGCCGGTTGCGCAGCCAACGGAATGTTGGATAGAAACACGCCGCAGATCGCGACCGCTTCCGTCACCCTGCGATGATCGGTGCGGCAAAGGCGGCTATTGGGAGAACGGGGCGAGATATGGATGCGATGCGGAACCGGGACGTTGTTTGCCTTGAGGTGATGGGTGTGATGGGACGTGCGGCATGAAAATCCTGACCCGTCTTCTCGGCAAGCTCATCACCCAGGGCACGCTCGCCATTGTCTATGCAGATGGCACGCAGGAGGTTGTCGGCCAGCCCACGCCCGGCTGGGTCGACGTGCGCATCCGGTTGACCGACACGTCCGCGCCGCGCGCTATTCTCCGCAACCCCGAACTGGGAGCGCCCGAATGCTTCATGGATGGCCGGCTGGTCATGGAGCAGGGTACCATCTGGGACCTCATCATGCTGGTCACGGGCAACACCGCGCTGGAGCGCAACACGCCGCTGCATGAGCCGACGGTTCTCAACCGCGTGGCCGAACGGGTGAAGCACTGGACCGACGGGTACAACAAGCGCGACCGGTCCAGGGCCAACGTCCACCACCACTACGATCTGTCCGACACACTCTATGATCTGTTTCTGGACCGGGACCGGCAATATAGCTGCGCCTATTTCATCGACCCCGAGACGGTGGGGCTGGATCAGGCGCAGCTCGACAAGAAGGCCCATATCGCCGCCAAGCTGATGCTCAAGCCGGGCCAGCGCGTGCTCGATATCGGCTGCGGCTGGGGCGGCATGGCGCTCTACCTCAATCGCGTGGCCGATGTGGACGTGCTCGGCATCACCCTGTCGGAGGAGCAGCTCAAGGTTGCCCGCCGCCGCGCCGAGGAGGCAGGGGTCGCGGATCGCGTCAAGTTCGAGTTGCTCGATTATCGCGACGTGGTGGGGCCGTTCGACCGGATCGTCTCGGTCGGCATGTTTGAGCATGTCGGCGTGCGCTATTATCGCGAGTTCTTCCGCGCCTGCCACAACCTGCTGACGCGCGACGGCGTGATACTGCTGCACTATATCGGCCGGCTCGACGGCCCGGCGACCACCGACGCGTTCACGCGCAAATATATCTTCCCCGGCGGCTATGCCCCTGCCCTTTCGGAAGTGATGCAGGCCAGCGAGCGCAACCGGCTGCTGCTCAGCGATGTCGAGGTGCTGCGGCTCCATTATTATCACACGCTGCGGCACTGGTATGACCGCACGGTGGCGGCGAAAGACAAGGTCGTCGCCCTCTACGACGAGCGCTTCTTCCGTATGTGGACCTATTATCTGGCGGCGGCCGCATCCGGCTTCCTTTACGGCAGCCAGGCCATCTACCAGATGCAATATGTGCGCGATCGCCAGACGCTGCCGATCACTCGCGATTATATGGCGGAGGCCGAGGCGCGTTATCGGGCGATGGGCTGACGCCGCCAACTCGTTCGACGGGGCAGAGATGTGGATGCGCGCCGGTTGCGCTCGGCGCGCGCCCCTGATAACCGCGCGCCAACCCTCAACGTTACAGCAAGCCAGGATTTGCCATGTCCGAGAAGATCAACCGCGTCGTCCTCGCCTATTCCGGCGGTCTCGACACCAGCGTCATCCTCAAGTGGCTGCAAATCAACTATGGCTGCGAGGTCGTCACCTTCACCGCCGATCTCGGGCAGGGCGAGGAGCTGGAGCCGGCCCGCCAGAAGGCGCGCAACGCCGGCGTCAAGGAAGAGCATGTCTTCATCGACGATCTGCGCGAGGAATTCGTGCGCGATTATGTTTTTCCGATGATGCGCGGCAACGCGCTCTATGAGGGACTGTATCTGCTCGGCACGTCGATCGCGCGGCCGCTGATTGCCAAGCGCCAGATCGAAATCGCGAAGGCGGTCGGCGCTGATGCGGTAGCGCATGGCGCGACCGGCAAGGGCAACGATCAGGTGCGTTTCGAGCTGGGCTATTATGCGCTCCAGCCGGACATCAAGGTGATCGCTCCCTGGCGCGAATGGGATCTGACCAGCCGCACACGGCTAATCGAGTGGGCCGAGGCGCACCAGATCCAGGTGCCCAAGGACAAGCGCGGCGAGGCGCCCTTTTCCACCGACGCCAACATGCTGCACACCTCGTCCGAGGGGAAGGTGCTGGAGGATCCGTGGGAGGAGGTGCCCGACTATGTCTATTCGCGCACCGTCAACCCGGAGGATGCGCCCGACCAGCCTGAATATATCACCATCGACTTCGAGCGGGGCGACGGCGTCGCGCTGAACGGCCAGGCGATGAGCCCGGCGACGCTGCTGGAAGCCCTGAACGAGCTGGGCCGCAAGCACGGCATCGGCCGGCTCGACCTGGTCGAGAACCGCTTTGTCGGCATGAAGTCGCGCGGCATGTATGAGACGCCGGGCGGCGCCATCTACTACATGGCGCATCGCGGCATCGAGCAGCTCACGCTCGATCGCGGCGCGGCCCACCTTAAGGACGAACTGGCCCCGCGCTACGCCGAGTTGATCTACAACGGCTTCTGGTTCTCACCGGAGCGCGAGATGCTGCAAGCGGCAATCGACCACAGCCAGCAGAAGGTTGCCGGCACGGTGCGACTCAAGCTCTACAAGGGCAGTGTCATCGTTGTCGGCCGCAAGTCGCCCAATTCGCTCTATAGCGAGAAGGTGGTGACATTCGAGGACGATGCCGGCGCCTACGATCAGCGCGATGCCGCCGGTTTCATCAAGCTCAACGCGTTGCGTCTGCGCCTGCTGGGACGTCGCGATCGCTGAGTGCAGGTGCAGATCAGCTTTGCGTGGTGCCCCACAGGAACAGCACGACCATCGCGAGCAGCGCCAGCATGAGGGAGACGGTGAGCACGTAGCGCACGATGTGGGGTGTCGACCCGCCGCGCGCGTCGTCCGCGCTCTTGTGGATCTCCTGGTCCATTCTTCACTCCTTTCCGCGCAGCGCGCGCGTGAGTGGAGTAAGAACGCGGGAGCGAGCAAGGCGTTCCAGCGTTCCGAGCGCCTATTTGAAGGCACCCTCGCGCAGATTGATGCCATGTTCCAGCCAAGCCTTGAGGGCGCAGAGCATCTGCGTCCAGCCCATGCAGTTGCCATAGGAGCCGGCGAGGCCCTGCGCCGTCTCACGCCACCCCTGTTCGGCGATCGAGACCAGGGTGCGGCCGTCCTCAAGGGACTCGAAGGTCATGCGCACCTCGGTCTGATAGCCGGCTGGGCCGGTTGCTTCTCCCTCTGCGGGTAGCCCCTCATTGGCTTCCCAGCGGAGCACGATGCGGCGATCCGGCACCACTTCCACCACCTCGACGGGAAAAGCGCCGGGGAAGTCGTGGAAATCCCACATCACGGTCGCACCCGTCTCCAGCCGGCCTTTGGCGCCGCCGGTGGTGAAATAGTGCGAGAGTTGGTCGGGATCGGCGACGGCCTCGAATACCGCGTGAACCGGTCGGGCAATGCGGATCGCCACCTGGAATTTGAGATCCATCGGTTCTCTCCCTCTTGAGTCGTGATTAATTATGTTATAAATTTATAACATGTCAATCCGCGATGTCCATGATCGGGTGTTCAAGGCTCTGTCTTCGTCGGTGCGGCGGCAGATTCTCGATGATCTGCGCGACCAGCCGCTCACCACCGGAGCGCTCTGCGCGCATTTTCCGGAGCTGGATCGCTGCACGGTGATGCAGCATCTCAAGGTGTTGGAGCAGGCGGATCTGGTGACGGTGGTGCGCCGGGGGCGCGAACGCTGGAACCATCTCAACCCCCTGCCGATCCACGAGATTCATGAGCGCTGGATCGGTCCGCATGCGGCCTTGGCCGTCGCGAAGCTGAGGCGCCTCAAGGCGACGCTGGAAAGGCAGGATTGACCGGCTGGATTGGCCTGCACGCGCGCCCGTTCAGTCGGTCCAGCGGCTCGGCTTGGCGCCTTCGACTGCGCGGTAGCCGCCCTGTAGCGCCAGCATCCAGCCGGGATATTCCGGCGCCAATTTGCTCGCCTCGTCCAGTGTCGCCAGCTCCGCGTCGGTCAGCTCGATATCGCTGGCGCCGATATTGTCGATGAGCTGGTCGGCCCGCCGCGCGCCGACGATAACGCTGGTCACGACCTGCTGGTGGAGTAGCCATGCGATGGCGATCTGCGCGACGGAGGCGTCGTGCGCCTGCGCGATCGGTCGCATCACGTCGATAATGTCGAATGTCCGGTCCTTGTCGATCGGCGGGAACTCGAAACTGGTGCGCCGCCCTTCGCCGCCGCCGTCACGACTGAACTTGCCGGAGAGGAAACCGCCGGCGAGCGGGCTCCAGACCAGCAAGCCGACGCCTTCCGAACGCATCATCGGCACCAGTTCACGTTCCAGGTCCCGTCCGGCGATGGAATAATAAGCCTGTAGGCTCTCGAAACGCGCGAGATGCTGCGCGGCGGCGACGCCCAGCGCCTTCATGATCTGCCATGCCGCCCAGTTGGAGACACCGACATAGCGGACATGGCCTTGCCTCACGAGGTCGTCGAGCGCGCGGACGATCTCCTCCACCGGCGTCACCGGGTCCCAGCCGTGGCACTGATAGAGGTCGATATGATCGGTTTGCAGGCGCTTCAGGCTGGCCTTCACCTGGTCCATGATATGCACGCGGGAGAGACCGCGCGAATTGACACCCTTGCCCATCACGCCGAGGACCTTGGTAGCGATGACGACATTCTCGCGGCCGAGGCCGAGGTTGCGGATCGCCTGACCCAGCCGCTCCTCGGATGAGCCTTCCGAATAGACGTTGGCAGTATCGAAGAAATTGATCCCCGCCTCGAAGGCGATCCTGACCAACTCGTCCGCCGCCGTCTGGTCGAGCTGGCCCATGGCGGCCCAGCGCCCACTGGTCGACCCGAAGGTCATGGTGCCGAGGCACAGTTCGGAAACGGTGAGACCGGTGCGGCCGAGCTGGTTGTAGCGCATGGGAAGTCTCCGGTATTGAAGGGAGCGCGCACTATGAAGACCCCATTGCGTTGTGCAACCTATTTGGCGCGTGCCGCCCATTGGTGGGTCATGGGGAGGTGGCGTAACGAGGGCTTGCCTTCCGCTCCGTAATAGCGCGAAATGGACAGGCATGGTTTCCACGACGCCTCGCAAGACCGTCCTGCCCTGGCGCTATGGCCTGTTCTTGCTGGTCTTTGCCAGCGTGATTCCATTTGCGCTGCTGACCGACCCGATCATCGGCCTGATGATTGGCTTCGATCTGGCCGCGCTTGCCTTTCTGGCGACGATGCCGGCGGTCTTTTCCCATGGCGCGGAGCAGATGCGCGAGCATGCCAGTCGCAACGACGCCAACCGCACGCTCGTCCTGCTGTTGACCGGTATCGTGACGCTGGTGCTGCTCGTCGCCATCGCGAGCGAGCTGCGGTATGGGCAGGGGCCTTCGCCAGCAATCCTCGGGCTGATCGTAGCGACGCTCATCCTCGCATGGCTGTTCTCCAACCTTGTCTACACCTTCCACTATGCCTTTCTCTATTACCGTAAAGGCAAGGGCGGGCGCGATCGGGGCGGTCTGACGATCCCGGAGCGGGACGAGCCGGATTATTGGGATTTCGCCTATTTCGCTTTCACGCTCGGCATGACCTTCCAGACCAGCGACGTGGCGATTACCGAACCGGTGATCCGCCGCGTGGCGCTGTTCCACTGCCTGGCGGCGTTTATCTTCAACCTCGGCATTGTGGCATTCACGATCAATATATTGGGGAGTTAGAAGCTCTCCTCGGCGTAGATACGGCTAAGGTCGCCGTTCCACACCGTCGCGTAGCGCTCCAGCAGACGCTCGGCGTGGGTCTTGCCGCTGGCCAGCACGTCGTCGAGCGGCGCGAGGAAGCCCGCCTCGCTCTCGCCAATGCTGTTGAGGCGCGCGCGCGCCGTGAGGCCGGCGCGGGAAATATCCACCACCTGTCCGGCGATGGCGCGCAGGGTTCGACCGCTCTCGCCGATGGGTGCGTCGAGCCCGAGGCGCGGCACCTGGGTGCGCAGAGCCTCGCGCGCATCCATCGACCAGCCCTTGACCAGATCCCAGGCGGCATCCAGCGCGTCATCGTCGTAGAGCAGCCCGACCCAGAGCGCCGGCAGTGCGCAGATGCGGTTCCACGGGCCGCCATCCGCCCCGCGCATTTCGAGAAAGCTTTTCATCCGCACTTCAGGGAAGGCGGTGGAGAGATGATCCTCCCAATCGGAGAGGCGTGGTTTCTCGCCGGGCAATGCCGGTAGCTCGCCCTTTAGGAAATCGCGGAAGCTCTGCCCGGCCGCGTCGATATACTGGCCGTCGCGGAACACGAAATACATCGGCACGTCGAGCGCATAATCGGCGTAGCGCTCGTAGCCGAACCCATCCTCGAACACGAAGGGCAGCATGCCGGTGCGCGCCGGGTCGGTATCCGACCAGATGTGGCTGCGGTAGGAGAGATAGCCGTTGGGCTTGCCCTCGGTGAACGGCGAGTTGGCGAACAGCGCGGTGGCGAGCGGTTGGAGGGCGAGAGAGACGCGGAACATCTTCGCCATGCGCGCCTCGCTCGCATAATCGAGGTTCACCTGGATGGTGCAGGTGCGCAGCATCATGTCCAGCCCCATCGTGCCGACGCGCGGCATGTGGCGCAGCATGATGGCATAGCGGCCCTTGGGCATGATCGGCAGCTCGTCGCGGCGCTTGTCCGGCCACATGCCGAGGCCGAGGAAGCCGAGCCCCAGCGTCTCGCCCACCGCCTTTACCTGCTTGAGATGCCGGCCGGTTTCCGCGCAGGTCTCGTGCAGATTGTCGAGCGGTGCGCCGGAGAGTTCGAGCTGACCGGCCGGTTCCAGGCTGATGGTGCCGTCCGCGCCACCGAGCGCGATCATGTGGCCGCCTTCTTCGACGGGTTCCCAGCCGAACTCCCGCAATCCTTCGAGCAGATCGCGGATGCCGCCGGGCTCGTCATAGGAGGGTGCGCGATGATCGGCGGTGCGATAGACGAATTTCTCGTGCTCGGTGCCGATGCGCCACTGGTCGGCTGCTTTCTCGCCTTCCTCGAACAGGCTCACGAGTTGGGCGCGCGAGTCGATGATCGGGTCTTCGCCAGCCGATTGGGTGCGTGTGCTCATAGCCGGTCCGTCCCCCTCACATGGTGCCGGCGGCCCATAGGGCCTTTGATTGGTGGAGGCAAATTCATTTCGTTTCGCAACTCGACCAGTCGCCGTTGCGCGCCATCCAGCAGGCTGTGGCGGCGATGGCGGCCGTTTCCGCACGCAGGATACGCGGGCCTAGCGAGATAGGAACGGCCTGCGGACAGGCGAGGATGAGCGCTCGCTCGGCCGGGGTAAAGCCCCCTTCCGGGCCGATGAGCAGTGCTGCCGGGCCGGGATGGTGGGCGAAGGCGGCGTCCATCGACTGGCCGCCGGTCTCGTCGGCGAAGAATAAAGTGCGCTCGGCCGGCCAGTCGGCAAGCAGCGCGGGTAGGGCGGTGAGATCGGCGAGGTCCGGCAAGGCGGTGCGGCCGCATTGCTCGGCCGCCTCGATCAGATGAGCGCGCAGGCGCTCGCTATTCACCTTGTCGACCACACTACGCTCGGTCCGTGCGGGTATCAGGCGCGCCACTCCCAACTCGCAGGCTTTCTCCGCGACAAGGTCGATGCGGCCCCTCTTGATCGGCGCTACGCACAGCCAGAAATCCGGGACGGTTTCGAGCGGTCGGGTCTGCGCCTCGCAGCGCAGCACGAGGTCGCGCTTGCGCACCTGCTCGGCGCGGGCGACCCACTCGCCGGAGACGCCATCGAACAGCAGGATCGTATCCCCATCGCGCACGCGCATGACGGAGAGCAGATAATGCGCTGCGTTGCCCTCCACCGGCACGGCAGCATCAGGTCCGAGCGCGGCCTCCACATAGAGACGCGGCGCGGAACGGGGCGGCCAGGCGGGCGTGGCGGGCATCGCGTCAGGCAGGTGCCGCCGAGCGGGCACGGCCGCAACAGCCTGCCGGACGGTGCGATGCCGTTGCGCTGTGGCCCCTGCATTGATCGATCATGGTCTTGCCCCTGTTTTCCGGGGCCGCTTATGTGGCAGAGGGGCCAGCGAGACAAGCGGGACGGATCGACGGACGATGGTGGAACGGCGGATGGATGCGGCGCAGGTCGTGCCCGATACGGAAGTGGGGGGCCTGCTGCGCCTGCTCCCCCGTGCGGCGCGGCCCTATGCGCTGCTCGCCCGCTTCGACCGGCCGATCGGCTGGTGGCTGCTCTACTGGCCGGGCGCATGGGCGATCGCGCTGGCGGGCGGCCTGCCGGAGCGCTGGCCGATGCTGCTCTGGTTCCTGCTTGGCGCCATTGCGATGCGCGGCGCGGGGTGCGTTTATAACGACATTGTCGACCGTGATCTCGATGCGCGGGTGGCGCGCACCGCCAGCCGGCCGATCGCCAGCGGGGTGGTCTCGCTGCGCGCGGCGTGGCTGTGGCTGATCGTACTCTGCCTCGTCGGCCTTGTCGTGCTGCTGCAATTGCGCTGGCAGGCCCAACTCGTGGCGCTGTCGAGTCTGGTGCTGGTGGCGGCCTATCCGTTCATGAAGCGCATCACCTGGTGGCCACAGGCGTGGCTGGGACTGGTTTTCACCTGGTCGGCGCCGACCGCTTGGGTGGAGATGACGGGCGGGTTCGATTTTGCCGGTGTCCTGCTCTATGCCGGGTCGTTCTTCTGGGTGATCGGCTACGACACCATCTACGCCTTGCAGGACCGCGAGGACGATGCGCTGGTTGGCATTCGCTCCAGCGCGCTCGCCATGGGGCGGCATGTCCGCGCTGGGGTCGGGCTGTGCTTCGCGCTCGCGATGGTGCTGTGGGGTGCGGCTTGCTGGCTGGTCCAGCCGCTGTGGCTTACGCCGCTCGCCCTGCTCCCGTTGGCGCTGCATTTCCTCTGGCAAATCGCCACGCTGCGTGAGGATGGCGCGGACCCGCTCGTCAAGTTCCGCTCCAACCGCTTCGCCGGGCTGTTGATGTTCGCCGCCTGCCTCGTCGTCGGTGGCATCTGACAAGAGCATGAACGCGCTGGCACGGCTCCCGTAAAGCGGCTATCAGCGCCGCCGATGTTACGCCGTCTCTACGAATGGACGCTGGCCAAGGCCGCGCACCGCCATGCCGAACATTGGCTGATCGCCTTCTCCTTCCTCGAATCGAGCTTTTTCCCGATTCCGCCGCACCCGCTGCTCGGGCTAATGTGTCTTGCCCGGCCGGAGAAGGCGCTGCGCTATGGAATCATCTGTACGCTGGCGTCGGTCGCGGGCGGGCTGCTCGGCTATGCGATCGGCCATTTCCTGTTCGAGACATGGGGCGCATGGCTGCTCGGTGTGCTGGGGCTGACCGAGAGTTTTCCCAAGGCGGCATGCTATCTGCGTGACTACGGCGCGGAGATCATATTGGTGAAAGGCGCTACGCCGATCCCCTTCAAACTCATCACCATCACCGCCGGCTTCATCGGCCTCTCGCTGTTCACCTTCATCTGGGCGAGCGTGGTATCGCGCGCAATGCAGTTCGTGCTGGTAGGGGCGCTGTTCTGGAAATTCGGCGCACCGATCAAGGTCTATCTGGAGCGCTATCTCGGCTGGGTTACGGCCGCTTTCGCTATCCTCGTCGTCGCCGGCGTGCTGCTCGCGAGCGCGCTGACCGGCGGCTCGGGCGCGGATGGCGACCGGTGCAGTCGTGCCACCATGGCGCAGATCAGCGCCCGCTGAGCGTCGATCAGGTCGCGAAGATCATGGCGTCGTCGGCGAAGCTCTTGAACTCCAGCGCGTTGCCGCTGGGGTCGAGGAAGAACATCGTCGCCTGCTCACCGATCTGTCCGGCGAAGCGGACGTGCGGGGCGATGACGAACGCGGTACCGGCGTTCTCCAGCCGTTCGGCCAGCGCCTCCCAATCCGGCCGGTCGAGGATGACGCCGAAATGCGGCACGGGCACATCATGGCCATCGACGCTGCTGCTGACCGGGCTGCGCGCTTCCGTGGCCGGGTCGAGATGCGCGACGATCTGATGGCCGTAGAGGTCGAAGTCGATCCAGTGATCGCTGCTGCGCCCTTCGCGGCAGCCCATGACGCCGCCGTAAAAGGCCCGTGCGGCGGCGAGATCGTGCACCGGGAAGGCGATGTGGAAGGGTCTCATGGGTCAGCGGCTCCGTCGCGCGATTGCAACCGTCATCGAAGCGGGCGATAGGAGCAGCCGTGGCGAAAATCCAGATGAACCCATCGGCGCGCGTGGCGGCCCTGCTTGAGCGGCGCCCCGGCCTGATCGCGCTTGCCGGTGGGGCTGTGTCCGCCACCGGCTTCGAACCGCTGCATCTGTGGCCGCTGGCGCTGCTCGCGCTGGCGCTGCTCATCCATCTGCTGTGGCGGGCGCAGAGCCGGCGGACCGCCGCGCGGATCGGCTATGCCTTCGGCCTCGGGCAGTTCACGGTGGGGCTGAACTGGATCGCCCACGCCTTCACCTATCAGGACGCGATGCCGCACTGGCTAGGCTATGCAGCGGTCGTTCTGCTCTCGCTCTATCTGGCGGTCTATCCGGCGATGGCGGCGGTGATCGGCTGGACGCTGGGGCATGGGCGGCCGCGCCTGTTCGCCCTGTTCTTCGCCTGCGCATGGCTGCTCACCGAAACTCTGCGCGCGGCGCTGTTCACCGGCTTCGCCTGGAACCCACTGGGGGTGATCTGGCTCGGCACCGGCGTGGACCAGCTCGCGGCGGTCATCGGCACATACGGCCTCGGCCTGCTAGCGGTACTGGCGGCGGGGGCGCTGTGGTGGCTGGCGCATCGCCAATGGCGGCAGGCGGGCGCGGTGCTTGGTGGGCTGGCGGTCGTCGGGCTGATCGGCCTGTTCTCCGGTGGTCGTATCTTGGGAGAGGGTGCGCAGATCCGCGTGGTCCAGCCCAACATCAACCAGAATGAGAAATATGATCCGCAGCTCGAGGAGCTGAACTTCCGCCGCCTCGCCGCGCTGACCGGGGCACCGGGCGCGCAGCCGCGCCTCATCTTCTGGCCGGAGGCGGCGGTGCCTGCCGTACTCGATATGGAACCGGCCTGGCGCCGGCGGATCGCCGCGCTGCTCGGCCCCGACGACCTGCTGATGCTGGGCGGCGACAAATATCATTTCGCGACCAGCGCCACGGCCATCGACGCGCGGCGACTGGAGGGCGCCAACAATAGCCTGTGGGTGCTGGACGCGCGAGGCGATCTGCTTGGCCGCTACGACAAGGCGCATCTCGTGCCTTATGGCGAATATCTGCCGATGCGCGGGCTGCTCAGTGCCATCGGCCTCTCGCGGCTGGTGCCGGGCGATGTCGATTTCTGGCCGGGACCGGGGCCGCAGACGCTGCCGCTCCCTGCCGCGGCCGGGCGTGGGCCGCTCAACATGGCGGTGCAGATCTGCTACGAGATCGTTTTCTCCGGCGAGGTGGTGGACCGGGGCCATCGGCCGGATTTCCTGTTCAACCCGTCCAACGACGCCTGGTTCGGCAGTTGGGGGCCGCCCCAGCATCTCGCGCAGGCGCGGTTGCGTGCCATCGAGGAGGGGCTGCCGATCATCCGCTCGACCCCCACCGGCATTTCCGCGCTGGTGGATGCGCGCGGGCAGGTGCTGGCGCGCATCGGGCATCATCAGGCGGGCGCGTTCAGCGGGCAGTTGCCCGCTGCGAGGGCGCCGACGCCGTTCGCCCGCGCCGGCAATATCATCCCGCTCGTGCTTGCGGTTGCGCTTTTGGCGGGCGGCGTTGCCATCGGCCGGCGCACTGGTTAAGGCAGCGACATAAACGTTTCTTTATATCAATCGCGAACAGGCAGAGTCGCTAGAAGAAAGGTCAGTGCCCGCCATGCGCAGCAGTTATATATTCACATCGGAGTCGGTATCGGAGGGGCATCCTGACAAGGTATCGGACCAGATC
>MKWI01000013.1 GCA_001899715.1 Sphingobium sp. 66-54 | reverse complement strand
CACGCCTATGGATCGCCGCTAATGAGTCTACGCCCTAGGGCGAGAGCCTTAATCGAAGCACTCGAACGAAAGCGCCGATCATAACGAAACCCCCGACCGAAAGGCCGGGGGTTTTTTATTGGGATACCGGACGGATTGAGCAGCCCTTTGGGTATCCGATCTACTTATAGAAAATGCCCGCTTGTCGAGTTACCAA
This sequence comes from Sphingobium sp. 66-54, assembly GCA_001899715.1. GTDB lineage: Bacteria > Pseudomonadota > Alphaproteobacteria > Sphingomonadales > Sphingomonadaceae > Sphingobium. Next base: position 144,403 of record MKWI01000013.1, on the reverse strand, counting down.
ACAAGCGGGCATAGTCATGGTCTGCGAAGCGGTCAAAGTGGAAAACAACACCGCTAGCTAGATATTTAGTTATACGTCCTCAGGCACCCACCTGTCACTATTCATAAGACCCTGATTTTCGACATTTCAGCTAAATACCTTTGGAAAACAACAAAGGGAGTTACGCTGATGGACAACATCACTCTATCCTTGTCGCAGTTTCTCAAAGCGACATCTACTACCTCACCAGAAGAAACAATCTCGGCCCCATTGGAGGCTACCGAGACTACCCTGTATTCGATGTTCGATGTCATTGACGCATGGCGCGAGAACCAAGTAGCTCAGGGACGCACCCACTATTTCAGCTTCTCCGAGTGGGATAACGGCCACTCGCTTGCGGACCATATCCGCACAACCGCACTACTGGTGGAATATGAAGCAGGCCGCATAGACGCAGTGAAGCAGCATTTGGACGAGATGGGTTTGGCCTATTTCGTCATTCCTACCTTTGCTACCGACAAGACCGCAAAGGGCGGTAAGAAGCGCGTCGATTGCTACGCCATCGCAATCCCCCTTCAAGAAGCACTCAACGATAGCGACACGCTACGCGCCGCCTCTCTTGTCATCGAAGCCATCGAGATCGGAGGCATCACAAACGGTTCCTACATGGCAACCTACTTGTTCCGCTTTAGGGACACTGGATCGGCCGAGTTTCGTCCCGGTAAGCTGTTCAGCAGAACCATCATGGAAGACGCTGCTACTGTTCGCACGAATGTCCGCACTTGGGTCAGAGAGGCGAAGTGATGTCAGAACTACCCAGCACCCCAATCCCAGCCGATGAAGCTCAGGACATCATGAGAAGCGATGTCGTTGCCCTATTGAGTAACGACGCCTTCGATCCATTAGCTAGAGCAATCGAAGAAGCACTAGCGGCGCTAGATCGTGCCATCGAGGCTCATAGGGATGAGCCTTGATCGGTAAATAGCAGTATGGCGACGATAGATAATTCTGGTAACATCATCCTCGACAGAGCAGAGGATACAACCGTTCCCTTTGACTGGTTGGACGATGCGGGCGAACCCGTGGATTTGGGGCAAGCTGACCTTGCCTTCAAGATCCACAACATGCCCGAATTGACCATGACCCCCAGCGCAAATGCTGACAACTCAAAGGGACGGCTTCTCGTCTTCCCGCGTGAGTATGCCCAAGCCCTGAGCAGCAAGCCCAAGGAATACTGGGTAGAACTCACGCATGAGGACGGGACTGTTGATGTTCTCTGGCGCGCACAGATTAGCTCGGAGGGTTACATCTCGTGATCCAGCTAACGACTAATCGCAGCGCCATCACCCTTCGGGGATCGCTCCAGAAAATCACCGTTTCGACATCGCCCAAGAATGTGGTGCGCCTCAATAGCTCAGGCCCTCGCGGTCCTAAGGGCGATCAAGGCGACCAAGGCCCCATCGGGCCTCCCGGCGATCCAAACTCAGAAATGGACCTGCCGGACTTCACCCTGATCTTTGAAAATCAACTGGTCTGAGGAGGCCTATAGATGTCTACACTAGTCACACGAATTGGCGACCTCGCAACTAGGGTCGCAACCGAAAGCAAGGCGCACAAGACGCTTATCAACGGCAACGCGGCTGACCTGTCCGCGCTGACCACGACCACAAAGACGAATCTCGTTGCTGCCCTGAACGAACTAAAGGGCGGGCTGTCCGATCTTGAGGGCCAGCTGGCCGCAAGCACCAGCATCAACGACGAGGCTTCGCCAACCAGCTCCACTGAAACCTATTCGGTCAGCAAGATCATCGACGTTGTGAACACTGCTATCGCGGCTGTGACCAATGGCGCACCGGAAGCCCTCGACACGCTGGACGAACTGGCCGCTGCCCTTGGCGATGATGGCAACTTCGCAGCGACCGTTACCACGTCCCTCGCCAATCGAGTCCGCACCGATACGGCGGCTCAGGGTCTAACCACTCAGCAGCAGACGAACGCCCGCACAAACATCGGCGCAGTTGGCACGGCAGAGATTGGCACCCCTGACACCAACTTCGTGGACACCTTCAACGCTGGATTGGTGTAATGAATGGCCACGCTCGTAAGTCGCATCAATGACCTTGCGGTAGCTATCCGCGAGAAGTTCAACGCACTATCGGCTGGCAAGGCCGATGTCGTCCACGATCACGCGATTAGTGATGTGACCGGGCTACAGACCGCGCTCGATGGTGCGGGTTCCCTCTCGGTATCTCAGTATTGGGGACCGGACGACGACATCTCTAGCGAGCATGAGCAGCACACGGGCATCAAGAAGTTGATGTTCCTGTCCCCCTCCGAAAACGTCAATACCGCGATCCACCCCACTGACCCGGAGGCGCTACTGGTCAAGATCGGAACGGCGGTTGGCTACGGGGGCAGCCCCGCCGTTCAAGCTCACGAATTGAGACTCGATCAGGGGTTCAATGTCTCCTTCAATCAGTTTGAGGAAGACGGCACCGACACAAGCGCGGTGGTTTCAGTCGATGCCGCCTTTGTTGGCGAACTGGCTGTTAACGGCTTCACCAAAGCATTTAGGACCGAATGGCCGGCCACTACAGAATTCTACGTAGGCTTCGGTGGGGCGGACACGCTAGAACTTGCCGAGATTGAATTCAGGGCGTTAGCTGGCGACGCAAACTCAGCCCTGACGGTCGATGAAATGGATGACGGTGATGGGGACGCTCAGGCCGGTTACGGCCCTGAGCGATTGATTGACGGGAGCATGTCTACCGGCTGGAAGTCCAACAAGAACTTCTCGGGCTTCTATGTCCACTTTTCGGAAGCCGTAGTCTTTCAGGAGGTTGTGCTGAAATACAACAGCGCGAACTCACCTAACTACGAAACCGCCCCTGCCTTCCTCTATATCGAAACATGGTCCGATGAGGACGACGGCGCTATCACGATCTACGACGATGAGATCGACTGGCAGGCCGATACGGTTGCCATCACAATTCCTGCCCCTATCCCGGCCGACTTCGGTCTGGTCAGGTCGATTGAAACACCCGTTACGGGCACCACGCCTCTTGTTCCCGATGAGACTGGTAAGCTGGTCCTCACACCCGCGAACCTAGGTCTGGGTAACGTCGATAACACCAGCGACCTCAACAAGCCGGTTAGCACCGCAACGGAAGCACTGGTCAATGATGCCTTCGGTGGTGCGATGGCGTCGATCAACGGTCAGATTACCAACGTCAATAACCGAACTGATGGCCTCATCGCAGGTGTAAACGCGAACATCGACGCGCTTGGGCAGAACATCGACGGGCAGAAAGGCGCAGCCAACGGTATCGCAACGCTGGATGCCAATGGGCAGGTGCCAGCATCTCAGATGCCAGCTCTCTCGGCCGCAAATCTAGGTCTGGGCAATGTAGATAACACGAGCGACCTAGATAAGCCGGTATCCACTGCGACCGCAGCCGCGATTACCAGCGCCCGCGATGACGCATCAGCGGGCCTCAGCGGGGCCATGTCGTCCATCTACGCACAGAAGGGCGCGGTAGGCGGCTTTGCGACAATCGGCGCAAACGGGAAGGTGCCTGTCGCCCAGCTTGATATTGGTTGTGGCGTATCAGTTCAGGGCACGACCCGTCCCGACGACAACACCAATCCTATCCCATTCACTTCTGGTGCGACATTCACCGCAACCGCATCCTCTTCGATGGCGAAAGCGGCAGTCGCGGCAACGAGCACAACCGTTTTCACGATCATGAACGGCGAAGCGACGCTTGGCACTGTGACCTTTGCGGCATCGGCCACGGTGGGCAGCATCTCAATTACCAATGGCTGGATCATTGCCGGTGATCTTCTCACCCTCGTTTGCCCAGCCACGCCAGATGCGACCCTTTCGGGTATTGTGGTGGTGCTGCGACCATGACGCCGGAAGCACTTTACACGCATGATGGCCTAACGGAATTTCGCGCCCTGAGCGTGACCGCCAGCGCCTGTCAGGAAGCGTTCGATTATCTGGACGGCTGTATTGCGGACGGGCTGACGCTTGAGGAAGCCGCGCTTTACGCGGTCGATCGTTGCGGCCCACTCGGCAATGAATTCTGGTTCTGGGTGAGGACCGAGATGCGGGCAATGATCGCGGTGAACTTCCGCGTGATGCTCACCGATCTAATCACCCGCGATAACCCCCGCATGGCTGCTCATGTGGACATCTATTTCAACGACCTAAACGAGACAGAGATTCAAATGGTGACTTCGCGTTGGACAGCGGAAGACCTGCCCAACATCGCCCGCCAACTCGCCTCGGGTATAGTGACGAGGGCACGAGAGAATGGCGACGACTGAATGGAAGACCGGAAGCACCTTTGCCACTGTTAACCCCGGCGGCTTCGGCTCGGCAAACTGGACAAATGCGACCAACGCAACCCTGAGCGCCAGCGACGATACCTACGCGACTTCCGCCCCCTCAAAAAGCGGCGGTTCTACCTACTTGCTGCGAATGTCCAACATGGGATTCACGGCCAGCGACATTCCCGTGGGCTATGCGATTGATGGCATCGAGGTTCAGATTGAGAAGAAGCAAAGCACGGCGAACCGCACTTGTCCCGATCAGACGGTTCAGCTTTGGAACGGCTCTGACCTTGGCGCGAACCAAGCTCAGGCGGGCAACTATCCCACCGCTGACACGACCACGACCTATGGTAGCCCCACTGACACATGGGGCGCAGAACTGACCCAAGAGCTTGTTTGTAGCAGCGGGTTCGGCCTCAGCTTTGCGGCCGGAACGGTCAACGGGTCCACAACCGTATCGCTCGATTATATCGCGATGCGCGTCCACTATCACGCGGACGAGGAACCACCCGTCTGGACCAGCCCTGCCACCACAACGGTTCAGGAGAACAGCCGCCTCTCGTTCACGCTTGAGGCAACTGACGCTTCTGCGGTCGATTACACCATTGTTGGTGGTCCTGATGCTGACCTGTTTGAATTGTTGGGGTCTACCCTGCGCTTCGCCAGCAACGGCATGATGGATTTTGAGACACCCCAGGACGCCGATGCCAACAATGTCTATGAGGTAGAAGTCAGGGCGACTGACAGCGGCGGCAATTACGCCGATCAAGCCATGACCGTCACCGTCACTGATTACACGCCCGCCATCACGAGCAGCGCCAGCGATACCGTTTGGGAAAACGCTACGCTCGCGAAGCCGCTCACCGTCGCAGCTGGTTCCGTGGCATGGGCTATCGTCGGCGGGGATGATGCGGCGCAGTTTGACATCTCGGGCAGCACCCTCCGTTGGAAGTCCAACGGCACCAAGGATTTTGAGAACCCGACCGATGCCAACGCGGATAACCAATATCAGGTGATCGTCAGAGCCTCGCAGAACAACGATAGCGCTGAACAGGCCATCACCATCACGGTTGTTGACCAAACCGATGAAACGATCCCGACGATCACCAATGCGGCTCATTACACCGCAAATGAGGCGGCCCCGCTGAGCTTTACCCTGACGGCCAACGAGGCGGTAGACTGGTCAATCGTCGGTGGTACTGATGCTAGCCAATTCGAGGTCAACGGCTCAACGCTTCGTTGGGCGGGCGACGGGTCCAAGGACTTTGAAAATCCCACTGATAGTGACGCGGACAACATCTACGTTGTGACCGTGAGGGCGACTGACACAGCAAGCCCACGCGCAAACTATGCCGAGCAGACAATCAGCGTCACCGTTCGCGATCTCTATGAGGCAGAAATGGTGGTGACTGTTACAACGAAAGGCGCTGACAGCTTCACATTCCCAGAAGGGACAGTCTCGGTCACTGTTGAAGCATGGGGCGCTGGTGGCGGCGCTAGGTCAGCTACAGCAGCAAATCCCGGTGGTGGCGGTGGTGCCTACGTCAGACAGAGTTACAGCGCATCAGGTGGCGACACGATCTATTGGACTGTCGGTGCGGGCGTGGCGGACGATGACGGGGAGGCCTCTGCGTTCAATTTCAACAATGCGAGTTTGACCGTAGGCAGTGGTGCTTACGTGGCGAATGGCGGCCAACGCGGCGTCGATGGTGATGGTGCGACGGCATCTGTTCCATCGGGAGCATCTGGTTACGTGGCTTACCGTGGTGGCAATGGCGGTAGCGGCACAAATAAGGGCGGCGGTGGCGGCGGTGGTGGTGGGGCTGGTTCCGCTGGGGACGGTTCCGATGGTGAAACGGGAGGAAGTCCTAGTGGTATCTCTGGCTTTTCTGACGGTGGCCGAGGTGGCGCTGGTGGTGAACCAGACGGCGGTAAAGGCGGCAACGGTGGTGATGGCGCCAACACTTATGGCGACAATGGCGCTAAAGGTGGTTCACCGGGTGGTGGTGCTGGTGGTGGTGGTTATAACGCAGGTGGACCGAGCGGCACTACGACCACTAGGAATGGCGGCGATGGCCAAATCCGTTTCACCTACTTTGTGCCAGACGTAACCCCTCCAACGATTACCAGCGAAGCCTCAGGTAGCGTTCAATCGGGCAGTAAGCTCGCCTTCCCGCTGATGGCTGATGAAACAGTCAGCTGGTCAATCACCGGCGGCGCTGACCAATCTCAGTTCGAGATTGATGGCTCCACTCTGCGCTGGATCGGTGATGGCTCTCAGAACAATGCCAGCCCGGCCGATGCCGACGGTAACAACCTCTTTGAAGTTGAGGTTACGGCAATGGACCTAGGGGGAAATACGACCAGCCAACTCATCAAGGTGCTAGTGGTTGGTGGCGAACAACCCGCAAGGCCACGACGCCAGCCGCTCATCTGATCGCAACCGTCTTGCCTTTGTTCCTGATTCGTTCTCATATGACCCCATGGAACGAATCGACCCTCAAGCCCTAGCCAGCGTTCTCACCAACACGAGCGTCAGCACGATTGCCGACCTGCTAACCGCTGACCTCTCGTCCAAAGCCAGAGCGGCTGACCGGCTGGCACGGACCATCGTTGAGCGCCTTGATCCTCAACCCCGCCCCGATCCTAATCAGCTGGCTCTCCCGCTGTGACGTGGGGCACAATATCCGATGGCGAAGGCTCAGCGACTTCACCAAGCACGAAGCGAACATCGCGGCTGATTGCTTTCACTGTAACCGATCCTCGACCTTGGATGCCGACAAGCTGGCGACATGGTTCAGGGTCCATTGCTGGAATGATGCCATCGAGGTTGTGGCGAGGCATCTCTATTGCGTGAAATGCCGACGCCGACCGGGCAGGCTCAGGCCGAGCCGAGAGCTACCCAATAGCCCCAAGTTCTTCCCCGAGAGCGAGGATCAGTGGAAAAGGCTGGTGCGCCGATTGCGGGGATAAATCGCAGAAGACTGCGAAAAACTCTGGTGTTGACTCCTATAACGCACGGGTGAGCAGCGTGTAGCCGATCCCAGTGGCGGCCCCGGTACAGGCAGCGATCAGCAGGATCGGCCAGCGCAGCGCCAAGGCCGGCGAGAGCGCCAGCAGCCGGTAGACGAGGAAGATGACGCCGCCGATCAGCGCGGAGACGTGCAGTCCACTGATCGAGAGCAGATGGGCAAGCCCGCTGCGCCGCATCGCCTCCGCATCGGCCGCGCCGATCCGCCCCTGATCGCCGGTGGCGAAGGCGACTGCAATCCCGCCCTCCGGCCCCGGCAGCCGTGCCGCGACGTGCGCGCCAAGGCGTTGGCGCAGCCCCGACAGGCCCGGCCCATTCGCCGTCCCGCCCGTCCGCTCGACCGTGCCCAGCGCCCGCCCCGTCGCTCCAATGCCATCGAAATAAGCGCTGCGGGCGAAGTCGTAACCGCCCGGCAGCGCGGCCGGCGCCGGCGGCATCAGCCGCGCCCGCACGGCGATGCTGTCTCCGGCGGCAAGGCCGGCGGGCACCTGCTCGGGTTCGGCGTTCACCCGCACGCGCACGGGCAGGTCCGGCCGCGCAACCGGCGCAAGGTCGAGTCGCACCAGGCCGCGCGCCGCCAGCGGATCGACGGCACTCACCCGCGCATCGATCGTCACCACGGCCGGGCGCGCGAGCGGCGGCGCGCCGACCAGCAGCGCCTTGCCCCACACCAGCAGGCAACCGGCCGCCGCCAGCACCGCGCCGATCGCCAGCATGTGCGCCAGCCGCCCGCCCCGCGCCAGCACGCCAAGCCCAAGTCCCAATCCGAGACAGCCGAGCACCCAGGCGATCCACCCCACCGGCGTCGGCAGCGCGAACCAGGCGCAGATGCCGGCGCCCAGCGCCACGGGCGCCCAAAGCGGACCCTGCGCCCGCTCGCTCTCCAGCCCCGCCTCGATCCGTTCGCGCCAGCGCGCAAGGCGGTTGCTGCGCCGCAACAACGCTATTTGTCGGAGCGAAAAAGCCGTGCTAGGGGCGTTCAGCATCAAAGGGGGGCAGCCCCGTCTCATAAGGGAGCAAGAGGCATAGCGTGGCGGACGGACTGAAACAAACCAACGCGGTCGTCACGCGCTTCGCCCCCTCCCCGACCGGCTATCTGCACATCGGCGGCGCCCGCACCGCGCTGTTCAACTATCTGTTTGCGCGCCATCATGGCGGCAAGTTCCTGCTCCGCATCGAGGATACGGACCGCGCCCGCTCGACCGAGCCGGCGATTGCGGCGATCTTCGACGGGCTGAGCTGGCTGGGTCTGGCCGGGGACGAATCACCCGTGTTCCAGTTCGCCCGCGCCGCCCGCCATGCCGAGGTGGCGCATGCGCTGCTCGCCACCGGCCACGCCTATAAATGCTTCGCCACGCCCGAGGAGCTGACCGAGCTGCGCGAGCAGCAGCGCGCGGCCAGGCAGCCGATGCGCTACGATGGCCGCTGGCGCGACCGCGACCCCGCCGAGGGCGGCGACAAGCCCTTCGTCGTCCGCCTCAAGGCGATGCGCGAGGGCGAGACGGTGATCGAGGATGCCGTGCAGGGCCGCGTCGTCGTGCAGAATGCGGAGCTGGACGACATGGTGCTGCTCCGCTCGGACGGCACGCCCACCTATATGCTCGCCGTTGTGGTCGACGATCACGACATGGGCGTCACCCACGTCATTCGCGGCGACGACCATCTCAACAACGCCTTCCGCCAGCTCGGCATCATCCGCGCCATGGGTTGGGCCGAGCCGGTCTATGCCCATGTCCCGCTGATCCACGGACCGGACGGGGCCAAGCTTTCCAAGCGTCATGGTGCGCTGGGCGTGGATGCCTATCGCGACGAGATGGGCATGCTGCCCGAGGCGGTGAGCAATTATCTGCTGCGGCTCGGCTGGGGCCATGGCGACGATGAGATCATCAGCCGCGAGCAGGCGATCGAATGGTTCGATCTCGCCGGTGTCGGCCGCTCGCCCTCGCGCTTCGACCTCAAGAAGCTGGAAAATCTGAACGGCCACTATATCCGCGAGGCGGACGACGCGCGGCTCGCGGCGCTGGTCGCCGGGCGCATGCCGCCGCTGGAGGGCGATGCAGCCGACCGGCGCCTCGCCCGGCTGACCGCCATCATGCCGGCGCTCAAGCCGCGCGCCAAAACCGTCATCGAGCTGGCCGACGGCGCCGCCTTCCTTTTTGCGGCGCGGCCGATTCCTGTCGACGAAGCCGCCGCAAAGTTGCTAGACGATGCCGCGCGGACCCTGTTGGGAGCCGTGGCAGATCGCTTGCGCGCGGCTCCTGAGTGGTCGCTCGAAACGATCGAAGCCGCGGTCAGGGCCGTGGCCGAGGATGCCGGGCTGGGTCTCGGCAAGGTGGCACAGCCACTGCGCGCCGCGTTGACCGGACGAACCACATCACCCGGGATATTCGACGTGCTTTATCACCTTGGACGGGAGGAGACGCTTGGTCGGCTGGGCGACCAGGCCATGCACTGAACGGGCCGCATAGAATATAGGGACACGCGCATGAGCGACAGCAAAGCGAAGCTGACAATTGACGGCAAAGAGCTGGACTACAGCATTCTCAACGGCTCGGTCGGCCCTCGGGTCATCGACATCCGCAAACTTTACGCCACCACCGGCCTGTTCACCTACGATCCCGGCTTCACCTCCACTGCGAGCTGCGACTCGGCGCTGACCTATATTGACGGCGACGCGGGCGTGCTGCTCCATCGCGGCTATCCGATCAGCCAGCTCGCCGAGCAGTCGACCTTCATGGAAGTGGCCTATCTGCTGCTGCGCGGCGAGCTGCCCACTCGCGAGGAATTCACCAAGTTCGAGAATACGATCACGCGCCACACCATGGTGCATGAGCAGCTTACGGCCTTCCTGCGCGGTTTCCGGCGCGATGCGCACCCCATGTCCGTGATGTGCGGCGTGGTTGGCGCGCTCTCTGCTTTCTACCATGATTCGACGGATATCACCGATCCTTACCAGCGCATGGTCGCGAGCCACCGTCTCGTCGCCAAGATGCCGACGCTGGCAGCGATGGCCTACAAATATTCGCTGGGCCAGCCGTTCGTCTATCCGCGCAACGACTTGAGCTACACCGCTAATTTCCTGCGCATGTGCTTCTCCGTGCCGGCCGAGGATTATGTGGTCGACCCCGTGCTGGAGCGGGCGATGGACAAGATCTTCATCCTCCATGCCGACCATGAGCAGAACGCCTCGACCTCGACCGTCCGCCTCGCCGGCTCGTCGGGCGCCAATCCGTTCGCGTGCATCGCGGCGGGCATCGCCTGCCTGTGGGGTCCCGCGCATGGCGGCGCCAACGAGGCCGCGCTCAACATGCCGCCCGAGCGCATCCCGGCCTATATCGCCCGCGCCAAGAACAAGGACGATCCGTTCCGCCTGATGGGCTTCGGCCACCGGGTCTACAAGAATTACGATCCGCGCGCGAAGGTCATGCAGGCCACCGCCAAGGAAGTGCTGGAAGTCATGGGCGTCGACGACCCGATCTTCGACGTCGCCCGCGAACTGGAGCAGATCGCGCTGCACGATGACTATTTCGTCGAGAAGAAGCTCTACCCGAATGTCGATTTCTACTCGGGCATCATCCTTTCGGCGATGGGCTTCCCGACCGATATGTTCACCGTGCTCTTTGCTCTCGCCCGCACCGTCGGCTGGGTGGCGCAATGGAACGAGATGATCTCCGATCCCGAGCAAAAGATCGGCCGCCCGCGTCAGCTCTACACCGGCCCGACGCAGCGCGATTATGTGCCGATCGGCCAGCGCTGAGCGCGATCAGCTCTGAGGGATAGGAAAGGGGCGACACCGGAAACGGTTGTCGTCCCTTTTCCGTTTCGGCGAATTACAGCCGTGTCCCCGTATGTTAGCGAGTAAACTTAAAACGAAATTGAAGGACGTGCTCCCACGAAGGCAGGAGCCTATGGACCAGCCGCGGTTCCTTGTCGCCCTGGACTCCTGCCTTCGCCGGAGCACATGAACGAGATCAGCCCGGCAATAGCCGGCCCATCACGCCGCCTTGCGCGCCTTGGCCAGTTTCTTGAGCACCATGTCGCGCTTCAGGCGCGAGAGATGGTCGATGAATAATATGCCTTCGAGATGGTCCATCTCGTGCTGGAGGCAGGTGGCGAGCAGCCCTTCCAGCTCCTCCTCGTGGATGCGGCCGTGCCGGTCCATCCAGCTTGCGCGGATGCGCGACGGGCGCTCGACCTCGGCATATTGGTCGGGCACGGAGAGGCAGCCCTCATTATAGACCGACAGATCGGCCGAGCCTTCGAGAATCTGCGGGTTGATGAACACCAGCGGGTTTTTGACCGGCGGCGCGTCTTCCTCGTCCGATTCCGGCTCCTGCAAGTCGATGACCAGCACGCGCTTGGGCACGCCCACCTGGATCGCGGCCAGGCCGATACCGGGCGCGGCATACATGGTCTCGAACATGTCGTCGATCAGCGTCTGCAACGCGTCGTCGATCGCCTCGACGGGCGTCGAAATGGTCCGCAGCAGCGGATGCGGGGTCTCGATGATCGGTCGAATGGCCATGGCACGGAGATATGGAAGCGCGCGCCGCAGATCAAGAACCGTGTTGGCGCTTTGTTCCGATCAGGCTGATCGAGCGGCTCAGAACGGCGCCGGCACGCTCCGATGCAACGCGACCATCTGGAGCGCATCGGCGGGACCATCCAGCGTGATCTCCCAGACCGGACTGCCGGGCGGAAGGTCCGCAATCACCACGCGCCAGGCGGAAGCCCCCCGCCCCTCGACGATAGACGCCGCATCGAGCGGCAACCGCGCGAGGACCGCGGCCGGGCTGGGGGCGCAAGCTGTCTCGGAGATATCGGATCGGCAACTGAGTCGAGCAGATGGCGTCTGCCCGGCTTTGGCCGTGACCTGAAGCGCCGCCAGACCTTGCATCAGCGCGGCGGCATCGGCGAGCGTTGCCGACTGGACGGCCGCATAGCGCAGGTCCAGCGCCTCGCAACGCCCGGCATAGGCGATCTGCACCTGTTCGACCGGCGCGGATGCAGCCTCCAGACTGTCCGCGATCGGCGCGCCATCGCCATCGGCCGCCAGATGCAGCGCGACATGATAGACGCTCCGCCCGCACAGATGCGTCCCCACCGCCTCGGCCCGGCTCAGGAAGCGCACGCCCGCCGGCGGTCCCTTGGCCAGATAGGGATCGAGTATCTCGCGGCTGACCACCTTCTCCGCCATCTCCGGCGGTAGCAGCCGGGCGGCAGTCCGCGCGGCGTCGTTGCTTTCCAGCTCCGCGATGGTCAGCGCGCCACCCGTGTTGGCAAGGCCAAGAAACGCCGCCGGCAGCGACAGCAGCCGCCCGATGAGAATCCCCCACCTCATCAGCCGATCGGCCGCCGCGCGCGCAGGGCCTGCGCCAGCGTGCCCTCGTCCAGATAGTCCAGCTCGCCCCCCACCGGCACGCCATGCGCCAATTGGGTGAGGCGCACCGGATAGGCCTCCAGTCGCTCGGCAATGTAGTGGGCGGTGGTCTGCCCCTCCAGCGTGGCATTCATCGCCAGCACCACCTCGTCGATGCCGCCGGCCGCGACACGCGAGACCAGCGGTGCGATGGCGAGATCCTCCGGCCGCACCCCATCCAGTGCGGAGAGGCGCCCGCCCAGCACATGGAAGCGGCCCGGGAACAGGCGCGATTTGTCCAGCGCCCACAGGTCCGCGACATCCTCGACCACGCAGAGGGCGCGCGCATCGCGCCGGGGGTCGGTGCAGATTGCGCAGGGATCGACCGTGTCGACATTGCCGCAGATGCCGCAATGCACCATCCGCTCGTTCACGCTCTCCAGCGCGCGGAGCAGCGGCACCAGCGCCGCGTCGCGCCGTTGCAGCAGATGCAGCACCGCGCGCCGCGCCGAGCGCGGGCCTAGGCCGGGCAGGCGGGCGAGCGCCTGGGTGAGTGTTTCGATCTCGGGCGAGGACATGGCTTCAAATAAGGGCTTGCGCTCGGGGGTGACAAGCGTTTCAGAGAGCGGCCATGCGGATCATCTTCATGGGGACGCCCGATTTCGCGGTGCCGACGCTCGACGCGCTGGTCGCGGCGGGGCACGATATCGCGGCGGTCTATACCCAGCCGCCGCGCCCCGCCGGGCGCGGCAAGGCTCCACGCCCCAGTCCGGTGCAGGCGCGCGCAGAGGCGCTCGGCTTGCCGGTGCGCACGCCCCTGACCCTGCGCGACGAAGCCGAGCAGGCCGCGTTCGACGATCTCGATGCCGATGTGGCGGTGGTCGCCGCCTATGGCCTCATTCTGCCGCTGCCGATCCTCCACGCCCCGCGCCTCGGCTGCCTCAACGTCCACGCCTCGCTGCTGCCGCGCTGGCGGGGCGCGGCGCCGATCCAGCGCGCGATTCTCGCCGGAGATGCGGAGACCGGCATCACCATCATGGCGATGGGCAAGGGGCTGGACACCGGCCCGATGCTGGCGGTGGACCGCACCCCCCTCGACGGCAAGACCGCCGGCCAGCTCACCGACGAACTGGCCCAGACCGGCGCCGCGCTGATGGCGCGCGTGCTGGCCGACATCGGCGCCTATCCGCCGGTCATCCAGCCGGAGGACGGCGTCACTTATGCCGACAAGATCGACAAGGCGGAGAGCCGCATCGCCTTCGCTGCCGGGCCGCAGGCGGCCGAGCGGCAGGTGCGCGCCTTCAACCCCGCGCCGGGCGCCTGGGCGAGCTACAAAGGCGAGCGCATCCGCATCCTCGCCGCCGCCATCGAGCCGCAACCCGGCGAGTCCGGCCTGATCCTCGACGATGCACTGCTGATCGGCTGCGGTGCGCAGGGGGCGCTGCGCCCCACCCTCGTCCAGCGCGCCGGCAAGGGCGCGATGAGCCCCGCCGATCTGCTGCGCGGCTTCGCTATGCCCGCCGGCACGCGCTTCGACGCCTGACGGCCGGGACCATGACCCGCTTCGCCCTCACCGTCGAATATGATGGCCGGCCCTATATGGGCTGGCAGCGGCAGGCGCACGGCCCGAGCGTGCAACAGCATATCGAGGAAGCGCTGGGGCGGATCGTCGGGGAGGCGCCGGTCATCCACTGCGCCGGCCGCACCGATGCCGGCGTCCACGCCCTCGCCATGCGCGCCCATGTCGATCTCGCCAAGGCGATCTCGCCTTTCCGGCTGATGGAAGCCCTGAACGCGCATCTCCGCCCGGAGCCGATCGCGATCATCGGTTGCGAGGCGGTGGCGGAGGACTGGCACGCCCGCTTCTCCTGCCGCGGCCGCGTTTATGAATATCGCATCCTCAACCGCCGCGCGCCGCTCACCTTCGAGCAGGGGCTGGTCTGGCGGGTGCCGCAGCGGCTGGATGCGGACGCGATGCACGAGGCCGCGCAATATCTCATCGGCAAGCATGATTTCACCACCTTCCGCTCGGCCCAGTGTCAGGCGGACAGCCCGCTGCGCACGCTCGACCGGCTCGACGTGGTGCGCACCGGCGAGCGGATCGCCATCCACGCCGAGGCACGCAGCTTCCTCCATCATCAGGTGCGCTCGATGGTCGGCTGCCTCGCGCTGGTCGGCACGGGGACATGGGCGGTGGCGGCCATGAAGGCCGCGCTCGACGCCCGCAACCGCACGGCGCTCGGCCACAATGCGCCGCCGGATGGCCTCTATTTCGTGCGGGCAATCTATCCGGGGGAGTAAGGAGCCGAGGCCGTTCTCCTGCCTGCGCAGGAGCACTGATCCCATCTCATACGGACAAGCTAACCGGGGGCTGAAAACCCCTCTGCCGCCCGCCCCTCAGGCGACGCGGCTCGCGAACGGGCCGTTGCGCTCGTCGCGCTCGACCCATTCGAGCAGCTTGGCGAGGATGCGCCGCAGGACCTCGTCCTGCTCCTCCAACCGCGCCTCGACCCGCTCCATCCGCGCCCGCAGCTCGGCGATTTCCTGCGCCTGCGGTGTCGGCCGCGCAGCCTGCGCACCGGCGAGCATGGTGCCCAGCGCGCGCACTTCATCCTGTAGCGAGCGCAGGCCCGCCATCTCCGCACGCCCCGCCACGCTCTCGATCAGCGTCAGGTCCAGCACCTTGCCGGCCGGATCGCCCTCAGCCGCCGCCGCGATGGTCTCCTCGTCGATCACCTCCGCGCCCTGCGCCAGCAGGCGCCGCATCAGCGCGTTCACCCGGCCCGGCACGCCGCCGCTCGCCTCCGCCAGCCGCGCATAGGCTTGCGGTGTGACGCGCGGCGTATCGCGCCAGCCGGCAATGGCGAGGCGGTGCTCGACATAGGGGCCGATCTCGTCCGCCTGCATCGGCTCCAGATGGCAGGTCGCGATCACGCGCTGGCGCACCTGCTCCAGCGCGCGCGACCCTTCCAGCCGCTCGCGGAACGCCGGCTGGGCGAGCAGGAAAATCTGCAACAATGGCTGCCCGCCAAGCTGGACGGTGCCCAGCAGCCGCAATTCCTCCAGCGCCGTCACGCCGAGTGCCTGCGCCTCGTCGACGATCAGCAGCGCCCGCCGCCCGGCCCGCGCCTGCTCGCGCAAGGCTGATTCGATGCGGTCGCGCAGGGCGTCCATCCCGCCATCGTCGGGGAGACCGAACGCGCGGGCGGTCAGCCGCAGCATGTCCTCACCCTCGGCCCGCGTCGCGACCAGCTTCACCGCCACCAGCCGCCGCGAATCGATCGTCGCCATCAACCGGTCGACCAGCATGGACTTGCCGACCCCGCTCTCGCCGGTGATGACGATGAACCCCTCGCCCTGCGCCAAGCCATAGCCGAGATAGGACATCGCCTTGCGGTGCGTAGCGCTCTCGAAATAAAAGCGCGGGTCCGGCACGGGCTGGAAGGGCTGCCCGGTCAGGCGGTCATCAGGGGCATCCATGTCCGGGCATCTCCAGTCGGCGGCGGCAACGCGGCGAACCATAGGACGGACTGGCGGCGCGCGAAAAGGGGGCATGCGCTCAATCGTTGCCGACAAGCATCTCCACCGCCGGCTCGTGGCCGAGAAACGCGGCGGGGCTGGCGTTCGCGCCATAAGCGCCGGCGAGGAACAGCGCCACCAGATCGCCCGGCGCCACCGCCGGCAGCGCCACCGCATCGGCCAGTCGGTCGAGCGGGGTGCACAGGCAGCCGACCACCGTCACCGGATCGGCGGCAGGCGGCGCACCAAAGCGATTGGCGAGCGCGACCGGATAATTGCGCCGCACCACCGTGCCGAAATTGCCGCTGGCGGCGAGCTGATGATGCAACCCGCCATCGACCACCGCGAACCGCTCGCCCTGGCTCAGCTTCACGTCGATCACGCGGGTGAGATAGACGCCCGCCTCGGCCACAAGATACCGCCCGAGTTCGAGCGCGAACCTGCTGTCGGCGAGCACGGCCGGGCGCCGCACCAGCGTCTCCCCCAACGCCGCGCCGATGACCGCGACATCCAAAGGCGCATCACCCGCGAAATAAGGCACGCCGAAACCGCCGCCGAGATTGACCAGCGGCGGGCTGGCGCCGACCGCATCGGAGAGTCGCGCCGCCAGCGCCACCGTCTCCGCCTGCGCCGCGATGATCGCCTGCGCATCGAGTGCCTGCGATCCGGCGAAGATATGCCAGCCGCGCCACTCCGCGCCCGCGTCGATCACCGTCCGCGCCAGCGCCGCCGCACGATCCGCGTCGACTCCGAACGGCTTGGCGCCGCCGCCCATGCGCATGCCCGATCCCTTCAGCTCGAAGTCCGGGTTGACCCGCACGGCGAGGCGCGGGCGGACGCCCAGCCGGTCCGCAATAGCCAGCGCGCGCGTCGCCTCACCCTCCGATTCAAGGTTGAGCGTTACCCCGGCCCACAGCGCCGCCTCGATTTCGTCATCCCGCTTGCCCGGCCCGGCAAAGCTGATCCGCGCGCCGGGCACGCCCGCTGCCTGCGCCCGCGCCAGCTCCCCGACCGAAGCAATGTCGAACCCGTCGGTCAACCCCGCCATCAGCGCCAGCAGCGGCGGGAAGGGATTGGCCTTCATCGCATAATGCAGGCTCACCGCCGCCGGCAGCGCCGCCCGCAGCGCCGCCACGCGCTGGCGGATCAGGCCCGCATCATAGACGAAGACCGGCGTGCCCCCCGCCTCGTCGACCAGCGCGGCGGCGCCTCGTCCGCCGATCAGCAGCATGCCCTCCTCCGCCGCGAAACCGGGCGGGATCGGCCCCATCGGCTTCACCTTCGCGCTCACGCGGCCCCCGCCATGTCGGCCAGCCGCACCCGGTCGATCTTGCCGTTGGGCGTGCGCGGCAGCGCGGCGAGGATGAAGATATCGGCCGGCTGCATGAAATTGGGCAGGCTCTGGCGCAGCGCCGCGCGCAGCCGGTCGAGCACGATGCCGGCGTCATTATCGCACAGCGCCGTGTCCGGCCGCACGAACAGCACGATGGCCTGCCCCAACCGCTCATCCGGCCGCCCAAGCGCGCACGCCTCGGTTATGCCGGAGACGGCCACCGCCGCCTCCTCGATCTCGCTGGGCGAGATGCGGTTGCCGGCGCTCTTTATCATCGCGTCGTCGCGCCCGACGAAGCGCAGCAGCCCCTCGCCGTCGCGCACCACCGTATCGCCCGACCAGACCGCCGTGCCGCCATAGGCCGAAGCCGCCGGCGCCGGGCGGAAGCGCGCGGCGGTGCGCGCTGGGTCGCGCCAATAGCCCTGCGCCACCAGCGGGCCGCAATGGACCAACTCGCCCGGCTCGTCATCCGCCGTCAGCGTGCCGTCCGGGCGGACGACCAGCACCTCGGCATCGGGGATCGCCCGGCCGATGCTGTCCGGGTGCGCGTCCAGCAGCGCGGGCGGCAGCCATGTCGAGCGGAACGCTTCGGTGAGGCCATACATGGCGACGATGTCCACGCTTGGAAACGCCGCCCGCATCCGCCCGATCAGCGGGCGGGTGAGCGCGCCGCCGCTGTTGGTGAGGCGGCGCAGGCTGGCAGTCGCCTCCGCCGGCCAGACCGCCTCGGCAAGCTGCACCCAGAGCGGCGGCACCCCGGCCAGCGTGGTGATGTGCTGCACGGCCACGGTTTTCACCACGTCGCGCGGCAGCAGATAATCGAGCGGCACCACGCAGCCGCCCGCCCACCATGTCGAGAAAAGCTGGCTCTGGCCATAATCGAAGCTGAGCGGCAGGATGGCGAGCGTCCGGTCATCCGGCGCCAGGTCCAGATAGGTCGCCACCGAGCGGGCGCCGATCATGAGATTGGCGTGGCTCAGCATCACCCCCTTGGGCCGCCCGGTTGAGCCGGACGTATAGAGGATCTCGACCAGCGCATCGGGATCGGCCGCGCTCGGCGGTAGCATGGGCGCCCCCGCATCGGCCATCACCGCATCGAGCGCGCTTTCCTCGACCAGCCGTACGCCGTCCGCATCACCCGGTGCCAGCGTCTCGAAGCGCGCCGGGGCGGAGACCAGCATCGCCGCATCGCTGTCTGCGAGGATATGCACCACCTGTGCGCGCTTGAGTTGCGGGTTGATGGGCACATAGATATGCCCCGCCCGCGCCGCCGCCAGCGGCAGCAGCACAGCGGCGAGGCCCTTTGGCAACCATGCCGCAATCCGGCTCCCCGGCGGAAGACCCTGCCCCGCCAACCAATGCGCCAGCCGCCCGGTCATCGCCTCCATCGTGGCGAAATCGACCGTGCCGAACCGGCCCGCGATCGCCACCGCGCCCGGTTCGCCATGGTGCGGGAGGTGGTCGAGCGGCGGGATCATGACCGGCCCTTAGCATGACCGGCGGGCTTTGTGAGCGGCTTGTGCGCCTCACCGCTCATTCGCCCGGCGCCTCTCTGCGCTTTCCAAATGCCGGCGAACCGGTTAGGCGCAGCCGCCATACGCATCACAGCCGATGGATCCCCTATGAGCGCACGCGCGTTTGACGCCGACACTTCCCTGCGCCAGTCCCTCGCCGAAGCGCTCGGCCTGTCCGCCGCGCGGGTCGCGGGCTTCGATGGCGAGACGCCGCTGTTCGGCGCGTTGCCGGAGCTGGATTCGATGGCCGTCGCCACCTTGCTGACCGATCTGGAGGATCGGCTCGGCATCGTCATCGACGACGACGATATCGACGGCGAAATCTTCGAAACCTTCGGCAATCTGCGCGCCTTCCTGGACAGGAAGCTTGGCGTGGCGGGCGCCTAGCAAAGACTGCGCCACCGCCCAATCCACCGCATGACGGCTCTGCAAGACGGCCTTCCGCGTGCGTTTTCGTTTATGCGGCGCCTGCACGCGCCCGGTCATCTTTTGCGTTTGCCGGATTCGCTGCGCTGCAACATCATGTCCCGGCAGAACATAGGGATGCTGAACAGGCTCTTTTGGTTGAAGACAAAGGAGATTGTTCGTGAACAGACTCAGCTATGCAGCTTTTCTGCTATCGCTCGCCATCGGTTCACCCGGCCTTGCGAAAGAGAAACCGATCACCTTCACGCAGGACGGCATCAGCTATCGCTATACCGTCACCCAGCTCAGCCCGAAAACGAAGATCATCGAGGGTCGGGCGTCGCCGGGCAGCCCGTTCCGGCTGGTCGTTTCCGGCGACCGGGTCTCCGGGCACGCAAACGGCGTCCCGGTCTCGTTCCGCGTGGAGCAGGCACGCACGGCGACGCAGCCGGTTGCCGTCGCTACCCGGTAAACTGGTCCAGGCCTGTCCGGCCAACACACTCGCCGGACAGGCGACCCGGGCACATGCCGCAAGCGCCATCCGCCATGCTGGCGTTCGTCCACACGGGGTGACGTTAGTGCTCCCGCGAAGGTAGGAGCACAATGGAGCTCAAGCTGGGGCAGACGCAGTCCAAGGCACGGCGCCGATCCCGCTCCGCGCGCCGCCGCCCGGTTGCTCAGGCCAGCGCCATCGCTTCGAAATCGGCTTCGGCGAGGAACCGCTCGGCGTCGAGCGCGGCCATGCAGCCCATGCCGGCGGCGGTGACGGCCTGCCGATAGATTTTGTCGGTCACGTCGCCGGCCGCGAACACGCCGGGGATGCTCGTCTTGCTGGTGCCCTTCTCGACCACCAGATAGCCCTCGTCGAGCGGCAGCTTGCCCTCGAACAGCTCGGTCGCCGGCTTGTGGCCGATGGCGACGAACGCCCCATCGGTCGGCACATGGCTCTTTTCACCCGTCACCGTATCGACAAGGTCCACGCCAACCAGCCCCTCGGGGTCGCCACCGCCCACGAAGCGCTCCACGCCCTTGTTCCACAGCACGGTGATGTTGGGGTGCGCGAACAGCCGCTCCTGCAAGATCTTTTCCGCGCGCAGCGAATCGCGGCGGTGGATCAGCGTCACGTCCTGACTGTGATTGGTGAGGTAGAGCGCCTCCTCCACCGCGGTGTTGCCGCCGCCGATCACCACCACCTTCTTGCCGCGATAGAAGAAGCCATCGCACGTCGCGCAGGCGGAAACGCCCTTGCCCTGCAACAGATGCTCGCTCTCCAGCCCCAGCCACTTGGCCTGCGCGCCGGTCGCGATCACCAGCGTGTCGCCATGATATTCGTCGCCGCCGTCGCCGATCAGCCGGAACGGGCGCCGGGAAAGATCCACCTCGACAATCTGGTCATAGAGCATCCGCGCGCCGACATGCTCGGCCTGCGCCTGCATCTCCTCCATCAGCCACGGCCCCTGAATCACCTCGCGGAAGCCGGGATAATTCTCCACATCGGTGGTGATGGTGAGCTGCCCGCCCGGCTGGATGCCCTGCACCACGATCGGCGCCACGCCGGCCCGCGCCGCATAGATCGCCGCCGACAGGCCCGCCGGCCCGGATCCCAGGATAATCATCCGCGATTCGTGAATCGTCATGAATGGCCTTTCATTCGAGTTGTCTCGCGGCGCCCTGCTCCGCGCGTCCATCCAGCAATTAAGCCCGCCGGCCGTCAGTGCAAGGGCCTCGGCCGCCAGATTAACTTGCCACCGCCAAAGCGCCGGTTCCGTCTCCTTTCGCGCAACCCGGACGGGATATTTCGCCGCCACGTAAAAATCTTGCTGGACGGCGCGCCGTTTTCCGGGCATTTTCAGGGGCAATGCTGGACTTGGCCCTGATCGTCCGCCTTACGCGACTTACGCGCCCTTAGGCGCGACCATGCGGTTGCCGCAGGCGGCAAGCTGCGCCTAAGGGTTTCTCCAAGCCATCAATCGAGGACTCAGTCGGACGAGTCGGCGCGGCCTGCACCGCCGCCTTCCGGCGTTACAGTGAAACAGCAAAGCCATGATGCTCAGCGATCCTTCCCAGAAATACCGCCCGTTCCCGCAGGTGGATCTGCCCGACCGGCAATGGCCCTCGCGCACCATCACCAAGCCGCCGCGCTGGCTCTCCACGGACATGCGCGACGGCAATCAGGCGCTCATCGACCCGATGGACACCGAGAAGAAGACCCGTTTCTTCGAGATGCTGGTGAAGATCGGCATCAAGGAGATCGAGGTCGGCTTCCCCTCCGCCGGCGCCACCGAGTATGATTTCATCTCCGGCCTCGTCCAGTCCGGCCGCATCCCGGACGACGTGATCGTCCAGGTGCTCACCCAGGCCCGCCGCGACCTGATCGAGCGCACGTTCGAGAGCCTGCGCGGCGCGCCCAGGGCCATCGTCCACGTCTATAATGCCGTGTCGCCCGCGTGGCGCCGCATCGTGTTCAACATGGAGCGGCCGCAGATCAAGCAGATCGCCATCGACGCGGCCAAGATCATCCGTGACGAGGCGGGCAAGCAGCCCAATACCGATTGGCATTTCGAATATTCGCCCGAAACCTTCTCCACCGCCGAGCTGGATTTCAGCCTGGAGTGCTGCGAGGCGGTGATGGATATTCTCCAGCCCACGGCGGAAAAGCCGCTGATCCTCAACCTGCCGGCCACGGTGGAAGCAGCCACGCCCAATATCTACGCCGACCAGATCGAATGGTTCTGCCGGCACATCCGCAACCGCGACTCGGTCTGCATCTCGCTGCATCCGCATAACGACCGGGGCACCGGCATCGCGGCGGCCGAGCTGGGCCTGATGGCCGGCGCGGACCGGGTCGAGGGCTGCCTGTTCGGCAATGGCGAGCGCACCGGCAATTGCGATCTCGTCACCGTCGCGCTCAACATGTATACGCAGGGCATCGCGCCGGGGCTGGACTTCTCCAACATGGAGGAGATCGTGCAGACGGTGACTTACTGCAACCAGCTCCCCGTCCACCCGCGCCATCCTTATGCGGGCGAGTTGGTATTCACCGCCTTCTCCGGCAGCCATCAGGATGCCATCAAGAAGGGCTTCGCCGCGCAGGAACAGCGCAACGATCAGCTCTGGGACGTGCCCTATCTGCCGATCGACCCGGCGGATATCGGCTGCTCCTACGAGGCGGTGATCCGCGTCAACTCGCAATCCGGCAAGGGCGGCGTGGCGTGGGTGCTCCAGCAGGACAAGGGCCTCAAGCTGCCCAAGCGCATGCAGGCGGATTTCAGCCGCGTCGTGCAGGAGATGGCCGACCAGTCCAGCCGCGAACTGCACGCCGCCGACATCTGGGAGGCGTTCGAGCAGCATTATTGCCTGAGCGACGGCCAGCCGTTCCAGCTCGTCGACTATGTCGAGGGCGGCCCGGCGGGCAACCGCGTGTTCACCGGCAAGATCGCCCATAATGGCGAGGAGCGCAGCGTCTCCGGGCGCGGCAACGGCCTCATCTCCAGCGTGCTCTCCGCGCTGCGCGAGGAACTGGATATCGGCCTCGACGTGGTCGACTATAGCGAGCACGCCATCGGCAAGGGCGGCGATGTCCACGCCGCCGCCTATGTCGAGTGCCACACGGACGACGGCCTCACCCTGTTCGGCGTCGGGCTGGACACGGACATCGCCACCGCCTCCGTGCAGGCGGTGCTCTCCGTCGCCAATGCGCTGGAACGGCGCAACTCGGTGGCGAAAGCGGCGTAATGCGGCGTGGGGCGGCGGCTCTTTTGAGGGCCGCCCCCTCGGTCGCTAACCGCGCACGGGAGAGTCCGCTACAGCATCCTACAATTCGATCTCAGCCATAGCCCCCTCGTCACCCCGGGCTTGACCCGGGGTCCCGCTTCCTCGGTCACACCAGCCGGTCGAACAGATCCCGCCAATCGGGATTGCCGCGCTCGATCAGCTCGAATTTCCACTGCCGGCGCCAGCGCTTGAGGCGCTTTTCATGCGCGATGCAGTCGGCGATGTCCTCGCCGCGCTCGGCCCAGACCAGACGAACCAGCCCATAGCGCGCACAGAAGTCGGAGCCGGGCCCGGATCGATGCTGATGGATGCGGGCGGCAAGGTGCGACGTGACACCGACATACATGGTGCCGCGATAGCGGTCGGCCATGATATAGACCCAGCCGCCCCGTCGCTCCCGCTCCATCCGCCTCGGATGGGAGAAGCGGGACCCCGGGTCAAGCCCGGGGTGACGATGGTGTGAAGGACGCGCGAGGGAGGTAGGCGCCTGCTTCCTGTGTTCCCCCAATAGGGCGCCCCCTACCCCCCGATCTGCACCCCGATCCAGAAAGTCTGCGGCGCGCCCAGGTCGATGCTGTTACCGACCTTGCGGGTCAGCACGGTCGCGTCGAACAGATTCTCGATCCGGCCGACCACCGCCAGCATGCGGCCCAGCGGCACGCGCGCATAGGCGTCCACCGTCGCCACGCCGGGCATGGTGTCGGTCTGGAGGTCGTCCTCATATTGCGGGCCGACATAGCGGAGGGTCGCCGCCAGCCGCACATTGCCCGGCGCGTGCCAGCCGATGGTGCCGCTGGCGCTGTGGCGCGGGCTTTGCGCCGGGCGCATCCCGTACAGCGCGGTGCCGGGCGCCTCGACCTTGCTGTCGCTGAACGCATAGGAAGCGGAGAGATCGAACGGCCCGAGGTCCGCCGATCCGGTCAGCTCGACCCCCTTGGCGACGATCGCGTCGACATTGCGCCGCTGCCGCAGGTTGGTGCCGATCGTCACATTGGCGATGGCGTCGTCGAGATGATTGTAAAACGCCGTCGCCGAGAAGCGCAGGCCCGGCGCCGGCGTCAGGTCCAGCCCGACCTCGCCGCCCTTCAGCCGCTCTGGCGCCAGCGCGGCGTTGGCCTGCGTCACCACCGGGAACACCTGGAAGCCGCGATACAGCTCGTTGATCGTCGGCAGGCGGAAGCTGGTATAGCCCGCCGCGCGCAGCGCCAGCGCGTCGGCGGCATGCCAGAGCAGCCCGGCCCGGAAGCTGGTCTCCCACGCCCGGCGGCCGGCATAGGCCACCGCGCTGGTGATCGCCCCCGTGGCGCCGTTGCGCTCGCTGGTGTGCCCGCGCGTGATGCTCCAATGATCGGCTCGCGCGCCGGCGGTCAGCACCACGTTGCCGAGCGTCCAGTCGTCCTCGATATAGGCGCCGGTCGTCACCTGCCGCCCGCTCGCCTCACGCCGCGCGGTGACGGCGCCGCTCATCGCATTGAGCGCCTCCTCATACATGTCCGCCGTGGCGAAGCGACTGTCGAGGCCGATGCGCAGCAGGTGGTCGCCACCCACCGGCGGGCGCACCTCCAGCTTGCCGCCCAGCCCGGTCGAAGGCGTGTTGCGCTGGTTGAGCGTCGGGCGGAAGCTGGTGGAGCTGATGACGATGTTGTTGAAATTGCGCATCTGCACATAGGCCAGCGCCTCGATCTGCCATGTGCCGCGCGAGAGGAAGCGCAGGCTCGCATCCTGCCCCTCCTGCCCGCTGTCGGCGCCGCGGAAGCGCAGCGTGCGCTCGTCCTTCATCAGGTTGACCCGCGCCTGGATCTCGCCCACGTCGCCCACCGGCGCCACGCCGCGCAGCGTGACCGACCATGTCTTGTAGCGCGCCGGCACATCGGCCGGGCCACGCTGGCCCTCCGGCGTCGTCCAGAAACCGTCGCCGCGCGCGAAATTGCCGGAGAGCGAGACGAAACCCGCGCCGAGATCGGGCGAGATGGTCGCGTTGACCTGCTGGGCGTCGTTCGACCCGTAGAAGGCGCTGGCGCTATAGGGCACGAGCTGCGCACGGTCGGCGCTGAACAGTTCGATGGTGCCGGCCACCGTCCCGGCGCCGAACGCGCCCGCCCCGCCACCGCGTGTCGTGCGCACCGCGCCGATGGTGTCGAGCGGCAAGGCGTTGAACGGGATGGAGCCGAAGAACGGATCGGCCAGCGGCACGCCGTCGAGTAGCACCAGCGCGCGGCTGGTGGCGTTGCCGCCCAGCGCCCGCAGCGTCACGCCCTGCGAGGAGGGGTTGGCCGAGCGGCTGTCCGCGCGGCGGAACTCCTGGAAGCCCGCCACATCGCCCAGCGCATGTTCCACCGTGCCGCTGGCGTCCTCGCCCAGCCGCGTCCGGTCGATCGTCACCGAGCCGTAGGCCGGCGTGCCGGGCGGCAGGGCGAGGCCCCGGCCCAGCACGACGATGGTATCGGCATCATCCTCGGCATGGGCGGGTGTGACGACAAAGGCGGAGCAGGCCGCCAGCAGGGCGACGCGAAACAACGAGGAAACCATGGTAGGGGCCATGCCGCACGACCACCGGCTTGGCAATGTCGTATATAGCCGCCCGGCAGGAGGACGCCACAGCCCCTGCCCCGCAATCGCGCGGGCTGAGGGCCTCCCGTCCTCACCCCCATCCGCAAACCATATTGGGATACGTCCGATCCAGTCGAACGATGCCGTGCTGCGAAGGCAGGAGCCCAGTGCGGAAAGGAACCGCTTATGCACCCACGCTCCTGCCCTCGCAGGAGCACCGAGCCCACACCCCCAGTCGCCCCAAAAAAACGGACCGGCACGCCCCCCAGCGTGCCGGCCCAGCAAGGCGGCGTCCGATAGCCGCCTTGTTCGCGATCAGAAGTTGCGGCGCACAGTCAACGCATATTCGCGCGGACGACCCGGCTGAACGCTCGCATATTGGGTAATCAACTTGTTGATATAATAGAGCTTGTCGGTGAGGTTCGTCACTTCCAGCGCGATGCTCCAGTCGCGGTCCAGCGTGCGGAAGGTCAGCCGGGCGTTGACGAGATCGTAGCTGTCCACGTGACGGATCGGATCGGTCACGCACAGATTGGCGAGGCTGCCGCAATAGCCGGGCGTATGGACATAGTCGACGCGCGGCGAGAGCATCCCGATATCGCCGATCGGCAGGTCGTACTGGACACCTACGCTCCACTTGAAGTCGCCGATGCCGGGGCGGGTATCGCCCTTCTTGAAGTCCGGCGTGGCGATCTTCGGCTCCTTGAACTTGAAGTCGTTGTAGCTGAGCGCACCGTCGATGGTGAGGCCCGGAACCGGCCGCAACGTGGCTTCCAGCTCGATGCCTTTCATCTTGGCGTCACCCAGATTGAGGATCTGGCCGCACAGGTCCGGCGTTCCCGGCAGGCCGGGCAGCGGCTGGCCGCTCGCATCCACGCACACGCGCGGCGTACCCTGATAGCCAAGGAAATCCATGTAATAGACGTCGCCGTTCAGCCGCAGCTTGCGGTCGAACAGGTCGGTCTTGAGGCCGATCTCGTAGGAGCGCACCTGCTCCGGGCCGAAGCCGAGGATCTGCTCGGGGAAGTAAGGCCGCGGATTGATGCCGCCACCCTTGAAACCGGTGGCGAACTGGGCGTAGCCCATCACGCCCGGCGTGAACTTGTAGGAAGCCACCGCGCGATAATCGACGATGGTGCCTTCATAGGTGCCGACACGCCCGTTCAGGGGATTGTTGGGCTGGCTGAGCGGCAGATACGGATCGCCGCTGCCGTCGAAGGCGAAGCGCCCGTAATGATAATCCTTCTTCTCATGGGTGACGCGGATGCCGCCCTCCAGCGTCAACTGCTCGGTCGCGTCCCATGAGACGTTGGCGAACCCGGCCTTCTGCCGCAGAACGACATAATCGTCGTTGATGAAGGCGAAGGTCGGCTGCGCCATCGTACCGAAGCCGGCGAACGGCGTGTCGTTCTTGTTGAAGTAGCGCGTGCGCTGGTAGAAATAGATGCCGCCCACCGTGAAATGCAGCGCGCCATCGGCCAGATCGCCGGAGAGCCGGCCCTCCTGACTGAACTGCTTGTGCTGGTGGAGCTGCTGCTCCTGGATGAAGGCGATCGGTGAGCTGTCATTGTCGTCGCCGGCCAGGCTGTCATATTTGCGGTAGCCGGTGATCGACTTGAACGAGAGGGCGTCGCTCAGCTTGTAGTCGATCGTGCCGGAAACGCCCCAGCCGTCCACCTGTGCGGCCGATTGCGCCTGGAACGGCCCGTTGGGCCGGTTCGGATCGGGCGCGCCGGAAGCGTCGAGCGGCGCATAGGTCACGCCCGGATCGAAGAAATTGGCGTAGCTGATATAGGGGTCGTTATAGACCGTATCGGCGCGGTTCGGACCATAAGGCACGAAGCGATTGTCATAGGCGACGCCCTGATAGGCCAGCGTCCAAGCCTGTTGCGAGGCACTGGCGGCACGCAGCAGCGTTACCGCCTGCGTCTGCGACTTGTCGCGCGTATAGTCGCCGATCAGGTTGACCTCCAGCCGGTCGCTCGGCACCCAGCGCAGCGCGCCGCGGATCGCCTTCACGTCCGTGTCGCCAAGCTCGCCCAGCTTGCAGTTGGGCCCGGTCGCCATGGAGGTGAGGCGGCCCGCGATCACATCGGGATCGTTGGGATGGGAGCAGGCATAGTCGATCCGCGTCACATGCCCGTCGCGCTGCTTGTAGATGCCGGAGATGCGGGCAAACAACTGGTCGGGGATCAGCGCGAAGTCGGCGCTGGCCTTGAGGTCGATACGGCTGAAATTGCCGACGCTGGCTTCCACATAGCCGCCCTCGCCGCTCGGCTTGCGCGAATAGAGCTTGATCGCGCCGCCCTCGGAATTCATGCCGGCCAGCGTCCCCTGCGGGCCGCGCAGGATCTCGATCCGGTCGAGGTCCATCAGGTCGAAGATCGAGGCCGTGACGGTCGCGAAATAAACATCGTCGACATAGATGCCCACACCCGGTTCCACCGAGGGGCTGATGTCCGCCTGGCCCAGCCCGCGGATGAACGCGCTCATGCCCTTGCCGGCGCCGGCGGGGCTCGGCTGGAGTTGCAGGCTGGGCGTCTGCGCCGTGATGTCGGAGAGGCGCGTCTGGCTGCGCGCCTCCAGCAGCTCGGCCGTCACCGCCGTGATCGCAATCGGCGTATCCTGGATATTCTGCGCGCGGAACTGCGCGGTCACGATGATGTCGGGCGTGCCGTCCGCTTCGCCTGCCGCGTCCGCGTTCTGCGCCGCGGCGGGCATCGCCATGGCGGCAAGCGCAAGGCCCGCCACGCCGGCAAACAGGCGGCCGCGCACGGCGCTCGCCGGCCTCTCGGTCATTTCGCTGGTCATGTCTCACGTCTCCCTGTTCGCCGGTCTCGCCGGCTCTTATGCTTTTCGCTCGGGGAGAAGGCGCAGCCCGTCTCGGGCGGGCAGCGCCTACCGGCGCACACCCGACCCAACCCCACGAGACGATGCCACCAGAAAGCCCGCCGTTCCGGGTGGAGCGACGTAAACCGGTGACACCATCAACTTTATCCTTTTGACACGTATCGCGCTTTGACCGATGTAGAGCGCAGAGTTGCCGGAGATGGAAACAGCCAAGCCGCCTGGACTGTCCGCCGTCGTCGACCTCACCGGGGTCGCGCGGGAGCGACGCGCCGATCTCTGGACGGGCGCCGCGCCCACCATCTTTCCCGGCCTCGCCGTAAGCGCAATTGACGCCAATCCGAGCATCGGTTCCATCCAGCACAGCCGGCTGGGGCAAGGCGCGCTATTCGCCATCGAGTCAGCCCCCGCCGAGGTAAGCTACGTGCCCGAGCCGGCGCTGGCCGCGCACCAGTTCCTCACCATGATGCTGCAAGTGGACGGCAGCACCAGCGCCCACCAGCACGAGCGCCATTGCGAGCTGACGCGCGGCGACCTATGCTTCATCGACGAGCGCCACCCTTTCCGCCTCGTCGGCACCGAGTGCAGCGCTCTCCTGCTGCTGCGTATGCCGCGCGCGGCGGTGATGACCCGCTTCCCGGAGATGGAGCGGCTGGTCGCCACGCTGCTCCCGGCGCAGGACCCCGGCACCCGCCTGCTCGCGCAGACGGTGCTCTATCTGCTGCAAGTCGCGCCCGAACTGCGCGAAACGCAGCAGAATGCAGCGATGAGCGGCGTCATCCACCTGCTCGGCGCCACCTCCGGCCTGGCGACGGAGCGCGAGAACGTGCACTGGCGCGTGCAGAAGGCGCTGGACCATATCGAGCTGCACCTCGCCACCTCCGGCCTCACCGCCGAGCAGGTTGCCGATGCGCAGCGGATCAGCCGCCGCCGGCTCGACCAGCTCATGCGCGAGGCTTTGGGCCTGTCGATCACCGGCCAGATCTGGAGCCGCCGCCTCCAGCGCGCCGCCGACGATTTGAGCGACAGCCGCCACGCCGGCACCTCCATCTCGCAGATCGCCTTCGCCAACGGCTTCGAGGACCCCGCCCACTTCGCCCGCGCCTTCAAGCGCCGCTTCGAGCTGACGCCGGGCCAATGGCGCGCGCGAGCGCGCACGCTGGCGCACTGAGGGGACGGCGAAAGACCGTCGCCAATCCCGCCCCAAGCTCATTTTGGGGAGGGGAACCATCCCCAAAATATTGAAGGGGGCTCTCGCGGCGCCACGGGACCCATGTGCTCCTGCGAAAGCAGGAGCACATGGGTCCCATACGCGGGATACTCCCCTCCCCGCGCAAGCTCAGGATGAGGGCGCCCTACTTCCCGTGGCTCAGCGTCCAGACATAGGCCGCCACCGCATCCACATCCGCCTGCGAGAGGTTGGAGCCGCCCTTGGCGGGCATGCCGCTCGGATACTCCTTGGGCTGGGTGACGCCATCGTCGATCACCTTGGCGAGCGAGGCGAGCGAGCCGTCCGTCCACAGCCATTTCTCACCGGTCAGCGCCGGGCCGATGGTCGATCCCTTGCCGTCCGTGCCGTGGCAGCCCGCGCAGGCGCCGGAGCGCTCCAGCCCGTGATAGATGCGGTTGCCCAGCGCGACCTGCTCGGCGGTGACGCCCGGCGGCAGCGCCCCGCCTTCGCCGCCCGCCGCCGCGACGGCCGCCGGCTGATAGACGACCGGCCGGGCTGCCGTCAGCGGCGCATTGGCCGCGCCCTTGTAGCTGATCCGCCAGATCCGCCCGGCGACATCGTCCGAGACGTAGAGCGCGCCGTCCTGCCCCACGGCAACGCCGGTCGGGCGGTGCGTCGCCTGCCCCTGCGCCTTGCCGGGGCCGGTGAAGCCGTCCGCGAACAGGATCGAGGCGCCGCTCGCCTTGCCGTTCGCCAACGGTTGAAAGACGACGCGGAAGCCCTCCTGCGGCGCCGGCGCGCGGTTCCATGAGCCATGGAAGGCGATGAACGCGCCGCCCTTATAGGCCGCCGGGAACGAGCCGCCGCCATAATAAGCGAGCCCGGTCGGCGCGAAATGCGCTGGGTAGGCCGCCACCGGGCCCTTCATGCTGGCACAGCGACCGACCGCCTTGCCGCCGTCGCCGCCATATTCCGGGGCGAGGACCAGCTTGTTCTGCTGCCCGTCATAATAGCAATAAGGCCAGCCGAAATTGTCGCCCTTGCGCGGCGCCAGCAGTTCCTCGGCGGGCAGCTCGACGCCCTGCTCGGTGGTGTAGAGCCTGGGCCAGTTCTGCGAGAGCTGGTCGCGCCCGTGCTGCACCGCCAGCAAGCCGCCCGCCGCGTCGAGAGCAAGGCCGCCGCTGTTGCGGATGCCGGTCGCGTAGCGCTCCTTGGGCGAAAACACCTGCCCGCGCTTGCTGGCGCTATATTGCCAGATGCCGGCGCGGGTGAGCAGCTCCTCGCACGGGTCCTTGCCCATCGAGCCCGGCTGGCGGTTCTCCTTCTCGCATACATTGGAGGGCGAGCCGCTGTTGAGGAACAATTTGCCGGCCTTGTCGATGACGATGGCCTTCATCATGTGGTCGCCATCCATTGGAAGCTTATCGACAACGATTTCGGCTTTTGCGGAGGGCGCGCGCTCGCCGCTTTTCAGGGCGTAGCGGACGATCTGGTCGCCCGCCTCCGCATAGAGTCCGCCGTTCCATAGGGCGATGCCGGTGCCGCCCGTCGCGCCTTCCGCCGCTGTTGGACCGAAACGGTCGACCTGATCGGCCTTGCCGTCGCCGTCCGTGTCGCGCAGCGCGACGATGAAGCCACCCTCGGGCGGCGGCGTGCGGAAATAGCGGCTGGTCCAGGTGTTGACATAGACCGTCCCGTCGCTCGCCACCGTCATGTGGCGGGCGTGGCCGATATTGTCGGCGAAGACCGTCGCGCAGAAGCCCGGCGGCAGGCTCAACCCGCTGTCGTTGGGGCAGGCCGCATCTTCGGCCGCGACCGCCCGGCCGCTGGCGAAAGGCTGGGCGACGAGCAGCACCGCGCCGGCGGCCGTGGTCGCGCCGAGCGCGGCGAACAAGGGGAGCATCCTGGCCATGGCAAGTCCTTTATATGATTGTCTTATCTGGATTTGGGCAGCGCCACGGGGGCGATCTGGAAGGGCAGCGGCGGCGTCTTGCCGCGCAGGCTGGGGTTGAACAGGTAGCCCGGCTCGCCGCGCACATACCAGAGCGTATCGCCATGCACATCGAGGCCGGTGGGCGCGGGCACCTCGGCCAGTGTCTCGACCGTGGCGGCGCCGCCATCAACGGTGAGCAGCGCCACCTTGCCCGATGCCTCGGCCTGCACGAAGCGCATGCCGCCAATGGCGCGCAGCCCATCCGGCGTATCGAGCGGGCGCGAGGTCTTGAGCGGCGTTACCGCGCCCGCGCTGCCGTCCTCATTCACCGCAACCCGCGCGAACATGTGCGACTGGAAATTGTTGACGTAGAGGTTGCCGTCCGCGCCGACAGCGATGCCGTCCAGCCCGCCGCCGCCCTGCCCGGCGCCGAGCGCGGAATCGGCCGACCACATCTCCAGCGCGGCGGCGCCCTTGCGCCAGCGCAGGATGTGCGGGGGGTTGGTGTTGGTGACGTAGAGCGTGCCGTCCTTCGCCACCGCCATATCGTTGCAAAAGGTCTGCGCGCCGGGCAGCGCGAGGCTCACCTGCTGCGCTCCCGTCCTGAGATCGAAGCCCTTGACGGTCGAGCCCTTCTCCGCCCCGGCAATGGCGACGCCGGCAAAGGAGAGATCGTTGCTGCATACCCAGAGCAGGCGATTCACCGGATCGGCAAAGACGCCGAAGACAGAGCCCGTGCCGGACCCGCCCGGCTTGATCCACGGCGTCACCGTGCCCTTGTCCAGTGCGACGCGCCACACGCCGCCGCTGAGGCTGCCGACATAAGCGGTGCCGTCCGGCGCGATGGTCATGTTCTCGGGGAAGGCGCGCTCACCCGGCAGGTCGATCGCTCGGGGCGCGGGCGCGGCGGCGATGAGCAGTGCCGGCGCCATGAGTGCGAGGAAACGCGCCGTCCGCCGCATGAGTCTCTCCAATCGGTCTTGTTTCGATACCTTGCTAAGGGGCTATACTGCCGGGTGCGGGGGACATTCAAGGTTTCGATTTGGAAGCGCGATGGAGGCTGGCTTCATCCACCCATCCCGCCGCCCCATCCGTCAATGCCGAACCCGTTGCAGCATTCCCGGTGCCTCCGGCATCAGCCTGTCGGCTATGATGGATGTTGAAATAATGGCTTCATTGCATTGTTTTCAGGGATAATCATCTTTGAAACTTCACCCCGGCACCTTCTCCGCCGCTAGTTCCTCGGCAATCGCCCGGCGTTCGTAGGCGCGGGCGATGAAGGCGCAGACGATGAGCTGGATCTGGTGGAAGATCATCAGCGGCAGCACGATGGCGCCCACCGTCGCGGCGGGGAACAGCACGCTCGCCATCGGCACGCCGGTGATGAGCGACTTCTTGGAACCGCAAAAGATCAGCGCCGCCTCGTCGCCGCGCGGCAGGTGCGCGAGGCGGGAGACG
This sequence comes from Sphingobium sp. 66-54, assembly GCA_001899715.1. Taxonomy (GTDB): domain Bacteria; phylum Pseudomonadota; class Alphaproteobacteria; order Sphingomonadales; family Sphingomonadaceae; genus Sphingobium. Next base: position 111,192 of record MKWI01000013.1, on the reverse strand, counting down.
CCGCGCAGGATCAGCATCACCACCGCGAGGATTGCGAGGCTGAAACCGATCACCGCCGTCAGGTCGATGGCCGAGACCGTCCGCCACAGCCCGTCGATCACCGACTGGCCGAATGCCGCATAGACCATGATGAGCACCGAACCGCGATCGACCAGACTCAGCGTCGGCTTGTTGCGCTTGATCCAGCCGCCGATGCGGCTGTGCAGCGCCTGCCCGGCGAGGAACGGCAGCAGGATCGTCCCCACGATGGACCAGATCGCGTCGAGCGAAATGGCGCTCTGGCTGGCGAGCAATAAGCCGGTGAGCAGCGGCGTCAGCACGATGCCGAACAGGTTGGAGGCCGAGGCCGCGCAGATCGCCACCGGCACATTGCCGCGCGCGATGGAGGTGAAGGCGATGGAGGACTGCACCGTGGAGGGCAGGCAGCACAGGAACAGGAGGCCGGTGTAGAGCATCGGGTCGATCGCTACGCCGCTGAGCGGCCCCAGCGCGATGCCGATGAGCGGGAACAGCACATAGGTGCTGAGCAGCACCATCAGGTGCAGCCGCCATTGCCCGAGGCTGGCGACCACAGCCTCACTCGGCAGGTTGGCGCCGTGCAGGAAGAAAAGGAGGACGATAGCGGCATGGCCGACCCAGTCCACCACCGGCGCAAACCCGCCGCGCGCGGGCAGCAGGCTAGCGAGCAGCACGACGCCGATCAGCGCGAGGGTGAAGTTATCCGGCCGCAGCCAGGCAAGGACGCGCCGCCGTGGCGCCTGCGGGTTGGTCATCCGGCCCCCAATCTCCCGATCATACTGCGCGCCTCCCGATCATGCCGCGCGGCGCGTTGCATCGCCTGTCGCCGGCGCCGCGACAGCCGGCACCCGCCCCGCCTCTATCGCGCCGGTCCGGCGGGGGCCAGCCCTGATGCGATGGGCATGATTGCCGGGAGGGTTTGGCCGATAAGGCGAGACGGCAGCTCACACCGCAAACCACCGTGCTCCTGCGAACGCCGTGCTCCTGCATTTGCGCGTGAGGCTCGGTCCAGATGAGGAAGATTGCGCTGGAAAGAAGGTGCAACAAGCCCCACCGGACCGCCGTTCAGTGGCGCCATTGGCCTCCGCGTTGGGAATATCGGCGCAGACACTGGCTCCTGCGAAAGCAGGCCCAGCGCCCAACCGCAGCCCCTCGCCGCCCTGAACGCCTGCCTTCGCAGGAACACAAACTTCCGCATGGACTCCGGCGACACCCGCGACCAACCGAGCCAGGAGAGGGGACACACCCACTCCCTTCCCGGTCAGGCCAAGGTCGCGGAGTGGGAAGCGCCGCTCCCCCCGGCCCTACAGCGCCCGCGTGGGCATGCTGATCGTCCGCCAGATATGCGCAACCGGGCTGTGATCGAAGCCCAGCCCCTCGGCCGGCTGGCGGAAATTGCGGCCGATCAGGTCCTCGAACTCCTCCAGATCCACCTTAATATCGGGATCGAAGGCATAGTAATCATTGAGGCAAATCAGCCGCCCGGTCATGTAATATTTGTGATCCTTGAGCCGCGCATACGCCTCATGGACATAGGGCTCGGGCGTGAAATCCGGGCCGAAATATTTGATGTAAGCCTCGGGATATTCGTAGCCCACCGTGGGGTCGGGGAAGAAGCGCAAGATCTGGTGCGCACGGATCGCCCAGCTCACTTCCTCGTCGACATAGGGCTCGACCATCATCGCGCCCCAATAGCCGTGGTCGCCGCTGATGAAGCCGGTCACGCTGATGTCGTGCAGCAGGCAGGCCAGTACCACTTTCTCGTCGAGGCCGTTCTTCATCGCCAGCCGCGCGCTCTGCATGACATGCTGGATATTGCCGAAGCGCATGCGGAAGAAATCCATCAGCGTCGGCTTTTCCGGCATGGCCGGGATGCGCGGATCCGGCCCCATGAGGAAGGTCTTGCCGTCCGCCAGCGCCTCGAACAGGTCGTGCCGCTCGCTGGCGGGATCGTAGATGCCCGACACGTAAAGGGCCGAGCGGATCGGCCGGCGTTCCGCGACACGCCGCTCCAGCTCCATGCTCATTTCATATTCGAGCGCGTCGGCGCGCTCGGACAGGGTCGCCATTCGTCCTGCTCCTGATGTGTATGCCATTGGTGCAACCGTAGCGCTCTGCCGGGAGCCGCACCAGCCGCGATGGTAGTCCGCGAGCGGGATGGACGCATTGATGCAAGTCACCTTGCCATGCGGTCCCACACGAAGAAGCGCCCGGACTCGCGTCCGGGCGCCCTCGATTTGCCGGCAATCCGCCCGATCAGGCGAAATAGACCGTCTTGGTCTCCAGATAATTCTCCAGCCCCTCGATGCCGCCGTCGCGGCCGATGCCGGACTGCTTGAAGCCGCCGAAGGGCATGTGGATATCGACCTGCATGCCGTTGATCGTCACCGAGCCGGCGCGATAGTCCCGCGCCACGGCAAAGCCGCGCTCGGGGTCCTGCGTGTAGACGGCGCCGTGCAGGCCGTAGATGGTGTCGTTGGCCTTGGCGATCATGTCCGCCTCGTCCTCATAATCGACGAAGGAGACGACCGGGCCGAAAATCTCCTCGCGGAAGATAGTCATGTCCGGCGTCACGTCCGCGAACACCGTCGGCTCGACGAAGAAACCGCGGTTGAGCCCGGCCGGGCGGCCGCCGCCCAGCGCCACACGGGCGCCCTCGGCCTTGCCCTTCTCGATATAGCCGAGCACGCGATCGAGTTGGCGGTTCATCGCCAGCGGGCCGATGCCCACGTCCGCCTGGAAGGGGTCGCCCACCTTCACCTTGGAGACGGCATTGGTGTAGGCATCGACGATCTCGGCCTTGCGGCTTTTGGGCACGAGCACGCGGGTCAGCGCGAAGCAGACCTGGCCGGTGATCGGCATCGAATAGGGTACGAGGCTCTGGAGGACATGGTCCATGTCCGCGTCGTCCAGGATCATCGCCGCCGACTTGCCGCCCAGTTCGAGCGAGACGCGCGCCAGCCGTTCGGCGGCGACGCCGGCGATGTGCTTGCCCGCCGCGGTCGAGCCGGTGAAGCCGATCTTGTCGATGCCGGGATGGCGGATCAGATGGTCGCCCACCTCGCGCCCGCCCGGCAGCATGTTGAACACGCCCGCCGGGATGCCCGCCGCCGCGATGCACTCAGCGAGGATGTGCGCGTCCACCGGCGTCTCGGGCGAGGGCTTGGCGACGATGGTGCAGCCCGCCGCCAGCGCGGCCGCCACCTTGTAGATGAGCAGCACCAGCGGCGCGTTCCACGGCGTGATCGCCGCGACGACGCCGACCGGCTCGCCCACCACGCGCGCGCGGTTGCCGCCCATCGAGCCGGTCCGCTCGTCGATGAACGGATAGCTGTCGCACAGGCCGGCATAATAGTTGAACAGGCCGGGCGCCTGATAGCTCGCCTTGCTGGTGAAGCCGATCACCGCGCCGACCTGACCGCTCCATGCCTCGGCCAGCTCGGGCATGCGCTCGGCCAGCAGATCGGCCACCTTGCGCAGATAGACGCCGCGCTCGGCGGGGCTCAGGCGCGGCCAGGGGCCAACATCGAACGCCCGGCGCGCGGCCGCCACCGCCGCATCCATGTCCGCCGTGCCCGGCTCGACATATTGCAGGACGACTTCCTCGTTATGGGGCGCGATAACGTCCAGCACAGTGCTGCCGCTGCTCTTGCGCCACTCGCCGTCGATGAAGAGCTGCGCATCGCCGCGATCCTTGATGCCTTTGATCGTCTTGAGGAAATTTTCCATTCATCCGTCTCCTGAGAATGAGTCGCCGGGGCTGGCCCCTGCACTGGCGTCTCCAGCGCGCGGAGGCAAGCGCGGGGTTGGAAATTTGGCGCTGGCGGGGTGCTGTTCACCCGGGCTCGATCATTCCACTGGTCTTGGCGAGACCAATCGAAACCATCCACCGCCAACCCCGTGCTCCTGCGCAGGCAGGAGCCCAGGACCCAACCGCACCGCCTCGCTGCCTCGGGCTCCCGCCTGCGCAGGAGCACTGTCCCGCTGCACGGGCGCTGGCGCCCCGCTCAATCCTTCGCCGGCAGCGCGAACAGCCGGTCCACCGTCGCGCGGCGCATATTTTCGAAGGCCGCGCGCGCCGCCGGGATCTCGCCGCCGATGAAATCCGCCTCGATCTGGCGGTGACGCGCCTTCACCTCGTCGAGAAACTCGCCGTGGGTGAGGATGTGGAAGCGGTTTTCCCTGATCGCCTGCACCACATGCGCGCCCATCTCCATCGGGTCCATGCCGACGCGCATCGCCGCCCACAGCGCCTTCAGGAATTCGCCTGCCTCGCCGGCCGGCGCGCTGCTGTCATCCTCCGGCACCACCACCAGTGCCGTCTGCACCGCGCCGGGGAACAGGCAGGAGACGCCGATGCCGTGCGGCGCCAGCTCCATGCGCAGCGACTCCGTGTAGCCGCGCACCGCGAATTTGGCGCAGGAATAGGCCGCCATGTTGGGCAGCGGCACCATGCCGGCCATGGATGAGGTGTTGACGATATGGCCGCCCTCGCCCTGCGCCTTGATGATCGGCGCGATGATCTTCACGCCGTTGATGACGCCTCCCAGATTGATCGAGATCGCCCGGTCCCAATCCTCGAACTCCGGGTCGTCGGCCAGCCCGCCGCCGCCCACGCCGGCATTGTTGCAGAGCAGGTGGATCTTGCCGAACACCGCCAGCGTCTCCTGCGCCGCCGCGCGCAGCCCCTCGCGGTCGGAGACATCGACGCGGATGAGGTGGGAGGCGTTGTTGCCCTTCAATATCTCGCGCGCCTGGTCGAGATGCGCCTGATTATAGTCGGCGATGACGACCTTCATGCCTTCCGCGAGGAAATTGCGCGCCATGCCAAGGCCGATGCCGCTGGCCCCGCCCGTGACGAACGCCACCTTGCCGGCGAAATTCTCCATGATGATCCTCTCCTCGTCGTTCCTCATTGCCCGGCTGGCGCCGCTTGCTTTCCTCCATTCCTACCGCGCGCAGGCCGCATGGCAATCCCCGCGCCGCCGGGGCGCGACAATCGGCTGTCCTACCGCACCCTTTCCGTGGCAAGGCGGAGTGGGGCTGCCTGTCCGCTTGCGCGAACCGCACCGGTCGCCCGGAAAATATTTGGTTCCGCGGCGCGACTTTCGTGACTTTCGAACGAAAGATACGCGCTCAGGACAGGAAATTACGTGTGAGGACGAGTAAGGAGAGGATGATGCAACGGATCGTGGTGATCGGCGCAGGAGCGATGGGCTGCCTGTTCGCGGCGCGGATCGCGGAGAGCGGCGCGCAGGTGATGCTGGTCGATGTCGACCGCGCCCGGCTCGACGCCATCGCGCGCGAGGGCATCCATCTCGTCGACGACAAGGGCGCGCGCACCGTCCGGGTGGCGGCCGGCGTCGCGGCGGACGTGCAGCCGCCGGTCGACCTCGTGCTGCTGTTCACCAAGGGCATGCACAGCCGCGCCGCGATCCGCTCGGTCGCGCATCTCGCGCCCGCCGGTACGGTCGTGCTCACCCTCCAGAACGGCCTCGGCAATCCCGAGGTCGTCGCCGAGACCTTCCCCGCCGACCGGGTGCTCAAGGGCCTCGCCGCGCTGCCGGCGGACCTGCACGGCGCCACCGGCGTTTCCTCGCACGGCACCGGCCATCTCGAACTGGGCGCGATGACGCCAGCGGGGGAGGATGCGGCGCACGCCGCCGCCGCGCTGCTCGCCCGCGCCGGGTTCGACGCCCGCACGAGCGCGCAGGTGGATGTGCCGATCTGGGAGAAGGTAGCCTTCAACGCCGCGCTCAATGCCATCGGCGCCGTCACCGGCCAGCCCAATGCCGGGGTGGACAATGCGCCCGGCCGCCGCATCATCGCCGCGATGGTGGGCGAGGTGGTGGCGACCGCCCATGCCTGCGGCGTGCCGGTGGATGAAGCGCGCATCCATGCCGCGATCGACCACGCGCTCGCCGAGCACCGCGCCCACAAGGCATCCATGTTGCAGGATTTCATCGCGGGCCGGGCGACCGAGGTCGAGTCGATCCAGGGCGCGGTGTGCGAGCGGGCACGCGCGGCCGGCGTCGCCACGCCAGTGACGGACACGCTGGCCGATCTCATCCGGCTGATGGAGCAGGCGCGGCGGTGACGGCGCCGGCTATGCCGTCAAGTCAGGGCCTTGCAGGCGCTGTTGAACACCATTTCGCGGATCTGCGGGAAGTTGGGGATATCGTAGTCCTCGGCGTCGTCGCTGCACACGATCTCGACCCGGCCCCGACACAGCATCAGGTCGAGGTCCTCGGGCTTGATGAGCCGGCGCGAGCCGACATCGTAGAAGGCCCAGACGCGCGGGCGGGTATAATCGTCGACATTCTGGTCGACCACCAGCGCCAGCCGCCCCGTGGTCAGCCGCACCACCGAGCCGATGGGGTAGACGCCGACGCTCTCGATGAACTGGTCGAGCAGCGCATCGTCGAACTGCCCTTCCATGCCGCGCATGATCGCCAGCGCGGCGTTGGGGTCCGTGCGCGGCCGGTGCGGCCGGTCGGACGTCATCGAATCATAGACGTCGCAGATCGCCGCCATGCGGGCGAACAGGCTGATCTCCTCGCCGGCCAGCCCGTGGGGGTAGCCGCTGCCGTCATAGCGCTCGTGATGCTCCAGGCAGACCTGCATCACCTCGGCGGGCAGCTCGCCGCCCATGTCGAGAAACTCCTGGCCGAGCGTGGTGTGGGTATGGACGATCTCCCGCTCGCTGTCCGACAGCTCGTCGAGAATGGTCGAGACGTCGATCGGCAAATGGCCCATGCCCACATCCATCAGCAGGCCCGCCATGCCGGCATCCTTCACCCGCTGCTCGGGCAGGCCGATCTGGCGGCCGAGCGCGATCATCAGCGCGCTCACCGCCAGCCCGTGCGCATAGAGCGAGCTGTTCTCGCGGCGGATGCGCATCAAGCCGTTGAAGGCATGGGGGTTGCGCTGGACCGAGGCGAACAGGTCCTCGATCACCGGCTCCACCTGCCCGCGCGAAATGGCCTTGCCGAGCCGGGCCTGCTCGAACACGGCGGAGAGCAGGCGGCTGGCCTTGGCCAGCACGTTGCGGGCGTTGTCCATCTCCCGCGCGGTGCCGAGCGGCGTTGTCGAGCGCGGATCGAACGGCACCACGTTGGAGGCCGGCGTCCGCACCGCCGCGGCAGCATCCTGCCGCTCGCGCCGGGCGCGCTCGATGGCGCCAGCAAGCGATGGTGCCTGCGCCGTCACCAGCGGGCGGCGCAGCGGTGTGACCGTGCTCGCCTTGGGGCGCACGTCCGCACCCTTCGCCACGTCGATGAACACGCCCTCGACCTCGCTGGCGCGCAGGTCGGCCAGCAGTTCGGCGTCGGTCAGCAGAAACTTGGTGCGCCAGAAGGGATGCTTGAGCCAGCTCCCCTCCAGCTTGTGGATGTACATGCCGAGCTGAACATCGGCCACATCAATACGTTTCAGCATCGACCTGTATCGCTCCTTTTCGGCACCTGGGCACGGGCCACCGATTTTAGGGCGCGGAAGCATATCAAAGGGATAATGAGCGTGGTTTCCGAAACCTTGCCGCCAGCGGAAAACGGCCTGTTTTCAACCACTGCCCGCAGAGCCGACGCCGGGCGCCCGCCGGCCGGATTTGACGCCGCGCGCCGTTGGAGTCATCCGGCCGACAGGCGCCCACCGCCGCCGTTTTTCGAGGGATCGACCAGCATGTCCATGGCAACCCGTGCAACCAAGGCCCTGGAGCGGGCCGGGCTCGCCTTCACCGTCCACCGTTATGCTTACGATTCCAGCGCGGACCGGATCGGCCTGCAAGCGGCGCAGGCGCTGGGCGAAGCACCCGCGCGGGTGCTCAAGACGTTGATGGCGCGTGTGGACGGCAAGCCGGTCATCGCCATCGTCCCCTCCGACCATGAGGTCTCGATGAAGAAGCTCGCCGCCGCGCTCGGCGGCAAGGCGGCGGAGATGATGGCCCCGGCCGATGCCGAGCGCCTCTCCGGTTATAAAGTCGGCGGAATCAGCCCGTTCGGCCAGACGCGCGCCTTGCCCGTAGTGATCGAGGCGGAGGCGCTCGCCCACGCGCTCGTTTATCTCAACGGTGGCCAGCGCGGCTTGCAGGTGCGGCTCGATCCGCGCGCGGCCGCCGCGCTACTCAAGGCTGTCGCGGCGCCGCTGGTCGCATGAATGCGCCGCTCAGACGATCCGGCGGCCAGTCACGAGCCGATAGACCAGCACGACCGCCGCCGCCACGAGCAGCAGGTGGATAAGCCCGCCACCGATATGCAGCGCAAGGAACCCCAGCGCCCACAGCACGACGAGGATGACGACGATGGTCCACAGCATGACGCTCTCCCAGGCAATGTCACATACCGGGAGAATGCACGGCCGGGCCGGACGGTTCCTTGGAGCGCGTGCATGTTCCTGCGAAGGCGGGAGCCCAGGGCGGCACGGAAAGGCGGCCGGGTTCTGGGCTCCGTTCGCCCCTAGGCGCAGTCTGCATTCAGATGATGACGTGACGAAAATGGCGGGTTTGCGTGACCCGGAGCGCAGTGGACTTTCGGTCCATGAGCACCGGAAGCGCGCGGAGCCGCCATTTGCAGGCCGTCAGGGATGAATGCAGACAGCGCCTAGAAGCTCGCCTTGACCACGAAGCGCACGTTGCGGCCGGGCTTGACTACGTCATCCTTGTTGAACGAGGCAGCGTCGCGCTGGACATCGTCGGTCAGGTTCTGCCCGACCAGCGCCAGCTCGACCCCCGGATTGGCCCGGAACGGCCGCCAGCTCACCTGCGCGTTCAGGTTGACGTAGCTCGGCGTCGGCGTGTCGAACAGGCCGGCCCGGTCCTGCGTGCCAGCGTAGGTCAGCGTAACCCCGGCGTCGAGCCGGTCGCTCTCATAGTCGAGCCCGCCACCGATCCGCCACGGCGGGATGCGCGGCACGTTGTTGCCGTCGCCCAGCGTCGCGCGGGTATAGTCGCCGAGCAGCTTCGCGCGCAGGCCGCCGCCACGCACCTTGAGCAGGAGCAGCGACGCCTGCCCCTCTACGCCCCGGAAATGCGCGCGCTGCTGGCGGTAGAGCAGTTCCCGCAGTTCGCCGTCCGGGCTGTCCGAGCAGCCCTCGTCCTCGTCGCAGGTGCGGCCGGTGAGATCGCCGTAGATGTAATTGCGGAACCAGCTCGAATAGACGCTGCCGTCAAAGCGGAAGCCGCCGGAGCGGACGCGGAGCGTGCCTTCCAGCGCGTTCGCCCGCTCGATCCCGAGATCGGGATCGCCGGTCTCGAACGTGCCCGGCCCGTCATGGCCGCCGCGCGCGAACATCTCAGTGATTGCCGGCGCGCGGCCGGTGCTGGCGAAGGTGAGACCGAGCTTGACCGCCCGCCCCACGTCGACCAGCGCGCCGACCGCGCCGCTCACCGGCGTGAAGCTGCGCCGCGCGAAGACATCGTCGGCCGGCGTCCCCTGCACCGTCACATGCTCGACCCGCCCGCTCACCTCCAGATGGAAGCCGGGCATAAGGTGGGTATCGGCAAAGAAATAGCCCCCTACATTTTCGGACGTTGCCGGGAACAGATAGCCGCTGTCCTCACCCAGCGCCGAAAAATCGCGATGCTGATACTCGACCCCCAGCGCGCCGTTTTTGATCCCGCCGAACTGATCGAGCAGCAGCTCGCCATGGGCATCATATTCCTTGTTGCGGAAGGTCGTGTTGATCGACCCGTCCGGGTTCTTCTCGTCATGGGCGTAATTGGCATAGCTGCCGTCGAGCGTGAACGCCTTCAGCACGCCCGGACCGAGCGCGAAACTGCTCTTGGTCGTCACCTTGGTCTGGCGCATGTCGATATAGGGATCGTCGGCGGGGATGCCGTAGCGGGCATCGTAGCGTTGGATGGCGGCACCGATGTGGCTGTCCCCCTCGCCAAAGAACCACGAGCCGCCGAGCGAGGCGCCACGGCCCCGGAAGAAGCTGTTCGTCTGCGTGCCGAGCGGCGTATCATAATCGCCGGTATCGCGCACGAAGCCGTCCGCATGCAGCGCGACACGGCCGAGCGTGACATCGGCCAGCGCAGCGCCTTGCCAGGCATCCGAGACGGTATCGTAGCTGCCGCTCGCCTCGCCCGTGACCGGCTTGTCGCCCAGCGCCTCCGGCACGCGGTTGTTGAGCACGTTGACCACGCCGCCGATCGCCTGACTGCCGTAGCGCAGCGTGGCGGCGCCGCGCACCACCTCGATGCTGCGCGCCGCGAGCGGGTCGATCGGCACGCCGTGGTCCGGGCCGATATCGGCCACGTCCGAGCTGCTGGTGCCGTTCTCCAGGATGCGCACGCGCGTCGAATCCATGCCTCGGATGATCGGGCGGTTGGCCCCCGCTGCAAAGCCGGAGCCGGCGATGCCCGGCGTATCCGCCAGCGCGCTCGCGATGGAGGCGCCGCCTGCGCGCCGGATCTGGTCGCTATCCACCTTGGCGACGATGGCGGGCGTATCGTCGAGTCCGTGCCGGAAGGGCGAGGCGGTGACGACGATGACCTTGGCGTCGGCGGCGTCGGCATCCGGTTGATCGGCCGGCGCCGCGTCCGGAGCGCCCTGCTGGGCGTGCGCCATGGCCGGCAGCAGCGCGGCCAGCGCCGCGCCCGAGAGGAAAAGGAAACGCATGAACGGAAAACTCCAATAAATCGTGCCTCGAAGCCGCAACAGCGGGCTCCGGTTCGCAGCGCGGGGCGCGGTCGCATGGACGCGCACGCCGGTCTGCTCGGTTCAGATTGTGAAGTTTACCGGGGCGGCGCGCGGCTCCGCCAGCGGTGCGACCGGGACCTGCAAGGCAGGGCTGCCACAGGCAGGACGAACAACCAGGGAAGCGGCGCCTGCCCTCCGAAAAAGGCGAGCGGTCCCGGCGCGATATAATGGCCGGCCATCGCCAGCTCGCGGCACAACGGGCAATCCGCAGGCGTATTCGCCGGAGCGTGCTGGGTGGACAGGCCGTGCCGCGTGCCGCCATCCGCACCCATGGGGGCAACCCATGCGGTTCTGCCCGCCATATGGAGATGGCTCTGGACCGCGACGCTCTGACCCAGCAGGGCGGCGAGCAGGAGGCCGAGCACGAGCAGCGCGCGCAGTCCGGCGGGCGCACGGCGCAGCGGCGCACGTATTGCGCTGCTCGCATGCCTCGCCCGATGCGCCATGCGCACGGCTCGTTTCGATCGGTTGCTTTGGGCCTTCACCTGAACCTGTTGCATGTCCATGCGGCAGTTGCGCAGCATGATATGTTACAAGATCACATGGATCAACCCCTCCCCGTCCGCATTCGACGGAGGCAGCCATCGGTTCGTCGCCAACGGTGAGGCGTCCCACGCAATAAGGCGCCGGAGCGGATTGTCCGCCCCGGCGCCCGTCCCCCTTTGCTCTGCCACAGACCGGGCGGCTGGCCCGGTGCTAGTGGTAGATCCCCAATGTGAAGCCGATGATCCGGCCGCACAGAACGATCAGCGACCAGAAGACGAGCGAAGCGAGGCCCGCCAGCTTCGCGGCCGGCGGAATGGCGGCGATAGTGCCATCCCAGCGCGCAACGCCTTTCCAGGTGAACATATGAAAGGCCGCCATGTTGAGGCCGGCGAGCAACAGAAGCCCCATCTTGACGAGGAAATAGGGGTTGACCATGTAGCTCGTCGCCTTGCTCACGAAGAGCAGCAGGCCGGTGACGACCGCGCAGGCGAAGGCGATCCATGTGAGCGGCAGCGTATCGCGTGAGATGGCCGTGACCAGCCGGTTGCGCGAGGCGATGCCAAGCAGCCGCAGGTCCATGACGGCGATGGCGCCGACTACGCTCACGATGGCGATCACATGCAGGGTTTCTATGGTCGGGAATAGCCATTCCGAGCTGGCGATGGTGGTGCCCAGTGTTGAGCCTTCAAGGCTTGTCCAAAGCGAATTCACGTTTTCTGTCCCCCCTCAAACCGGCGCGTAGGCGATCCACCGCCCACCAGCCATGACGACGCACCACAGGACGATCAACGCCACCGCGCCGGTGCGCACGCTCGCCTGCCCGCCCGGCGACACGTCCCAACTCGCCGCTTGGGCGCGCACCGCCCCCAGGAACCAGAGGCTGACGGTGATAGCGACGATCAGCGCACCCATCTTCATCCAGAAGATGGGGTTGACCATGTTGCGGACCGGCTCGCTGATGAGCAGGACGATCCCGCTCGCCACCAGCGCGAGCACCCCGCCCCAGATCCACGGCTGGTAGCGCCTGTAATTGTCGACCATGCTCTGATCGGTGGCATTGAGGCCGAGGACGCGCAGGCCGAGCAGCAGCGTCGAGCCGAACAGGATGGCGATCGCCAGGATATGGATCGCCTGGAAAATCGGAATCGCGAAGAAATGCGATTGCAGCCAGATACAGAGCGGCCAATCGGACACCCACAGCGAAAACTCGACGAGCGGCGTCGTTCGCAGCCACTCCGTCATCTCGAACAACAGCTCACCGATTGCCATGTGGCGCGGCTCCTCTACCCCTTGCCTGTGGAGGGACCGCGCGAGGCAAAGCGCCCCGAACGATCCGGTCGCCTTCAGGGTGGTTGCGCAAGTCAACCAGCGCCTTGATCTGAATCAACCCGGATGAATTCATCGCGCCGGCAGCACTCCACCGCGCTCGCCCGCGCCGATATTGACGCATGTCAATGCGGCCCGACCCATTGTCCGTCTTGATGGCACGATCACGGAGGGACGATTTCATGAGCATTGCGAAGGCACAGACTAAGGAGCGCGGCGGCAAGCGCGCGATACCGGGCACACCGGTCTTCGACGGCGAGGCGGCCGCGCGCGGTTACGCGCTGAACCGCATGTGCTACTCCTTCAACGATGCGGCCAACCGGGCGCAATTCCTGGAGGACGAGGACGGCTATTGCGCCCGTTTCGAGCTGACGCCGGAGCAGCGCGAGGCGGTGCGCAACCGCGACGTGCTGGCGATGATCGCCGCAGGCGGCAACGTCTATTATCTCGCCAAGCTTGCCGGGATTTTCGGCCTCAACGTGCAGGATGTCGGGGCGCAGCAGACCGGCATGAGCGTGGATGCCTTCAAGCAGATGCTGCTCGACCAGGCGGAGGATTGAGACATGGCCAAGATCGTCGGCGGTATCTTGACGAGCCACGTTCCCGCGATCGGCGGCGCGATTGCGCGCGGCCAGCAGAACGATCCCTATTGGAAGCCGTTCTTCGACGGGTTCAAGCCGGTGCACAAATGGCTGGCGGCGCAGCAGCCCGATGTCGCGGTGATGTTCTACAACGACCATGGCCTCAACTTCTTCCTGGACAAGATGCCCACCTTCGCGGTCGGCGCGGCCGATCTCTATCGCAATGCCGATGAAGGCTGGGGCCTGCCGGTGATGCAGGCTGTCGGCGGAGCGCAGGCGCTCTCGTGGCACATCATCGAGCATCTGGTCGGCGCGGAATTCGACATTACGACCTGCCAATCCATGCTGGTCGACCACGCCGTGATGGTGCCGATCCAGCTCTGCTGGCCCGGGGCGCAGCCGTGGCCGGTGAAGATCGTGCCGATCGTCATCAACACCGTGCAGCATCCCCTGCCCAGCCCGGCGCGCTGTCTCGCGCTCGGCCGCGCGGTCGGCGAGGCGCTGGCAAGCTGGCAGGGCGCGGAGCGGATCGTTGTGCTCGGCACCGGCGGCCTCTCGCACCAGCTCGACGGCGAGCGGGCGGGCTTCATCAACGCCGATTACGACCGCTTCTGCCTTGACCAGATCGGCCCGAATCCAGACGCGATCGCCAAAGACAGCGCGCTTGACATCGTCGAGCTGGCCGGCACGCAGGGCGTCGAGGTCATCAACTGGATCGCCGCGCGCGGAGCGATGGGCGCCGATGTGCGCGAGTTGAGCCGCAACTACCACATTCCCATCTCCAACACCGCCGCCGCGACGATGCTGTTCGAGACCGGGAGCAGCCTGCGCGCCGCCGCCTGACGGGGCGATCGCACCGCATTGCATGGGGTGAACATCTCCCGGCCGGGAGATGCTGGCATCCGGCCGGAAGATGCGGTGTAATCGCGCCGGAAGAAACGGAGCGACAGGAGAGAAGCGATGGCGAGTGCCGAACTGGCGGGCCTTATCGAAGGGCTGCGCGCGAACGGACCCGACCTGACAGCCCCGCCCGAGGAGGTCCGCGCCGCCTTCGAGGCAATGCTCGCCACGATCCCCTTTGCCGAGGATCTTTCGTCCGAGCCGGTCGATCTGGGCGGCGTGACGGGCTTCCGCTTCGCCAGCCCGCACGCAGCGGCGGACGCGCTGCTCTATCTCCACGGGGGCGCCTATGTGATCGGCAGTGCGACCAGCTACCGCAGCCTCGCGGCGGAACTCGGCCGGGCCTGCGGCGCGACGACTTACGCCATCGACTATCGGCTGGCGCCCGAGCATCCCTTCCCGGCGGCCATCGAGGATGCGGCGGCCGCCTATCGGGGCCTGTTGGCGCGCGGCATTGCGCCGGAGCGCATCGTGATTGCGGGCGATTCGGCGGGCGGCGGGCTTGCGCTGGCGCTGCTCACCGCGCTACGCGATGCTGGTGACGCGCTCCCGGCAGCCGCGTTGCTGATCTCACCCTGGGCAGACCTGAGCTGCTCAGCCGGGACGATCACCTCCAAGACCGCCGAAGATCCCACACTGACGGCGGATGGTCTGCGGGTCAATGCGGCGCTCTACCTCAACGGCGCCGATCCGCGCGCACCCGCCGCCTCGCCGGTGTTCGCCGATTTCAAGGGCCTGCCGCCATTGCTCGTACAGGTCGGTTCGGCCGAGATATTGCTGGACGATGCCGTAGCGGTTGCGCGCGCCGCCGGTCACGCCGGCGTGGCGGTGCAACTCGCCATCTGGCCGGAGATGATCCACGTCTGGCACGCCTTCGCCTTCATGCTGCCCGAGGGGCGGGCGGCGATTGCACAGGCCGGCGCGTTCCTGGCCGGGCATCTTGGCAAGTCATGAGCGGGCGGAGAGAGACGATGGAAGCAGGCAACCCATTGGACGTCATCGTGGTAGGCGCCGGTTTCGCGGGCCTCTACATGCTACACAAGCTGCGGGGCGCGGGGTTCCGCACGCAGGTGATCGAGGCCGGCGCGGGCGTGGGCGGCACCTGGTACTGGAACCGATACCCCGGCGCGCGCTGCGATATCCCGAGCATCGAATATAGCTACTCCTTCTCGCCCGAGCTGGAGCGCGAATGGCGCTGGACCGAGCGCTACGCCGCACAGCCCGAGATCCTCGCCTATCTCGATCATGTCGCCGACCGCTTCGACCTGCGGCGCGACATTCGCTTCGAGACGCGCGTGCTGGCCGCCGACTGGGACGAGGCAACCCTGCGCTGGACGGTACGCCTCGACGACGGCACAACCCTGACCGCGCCCTATCTGGTGCTGGCGACGGGTGCCCTCTCCCAGCCCAAGGCGCCCGATCTGCCGGGACTGGCACAGTTCAAGGGCGCGACCCTCCACACCGCGACATGGGACGACAGCGTGGAGACGGCGGGCAAGCGCATCGCGGTGTTCGGCACCGGCTCATCCGGCATCCAGGCGATCCCTCAGCTCGCCGAGGTGGCCGAGCGGCTGACGGTGTTCCAGCGCACGCCCAACTTCGCGGTGCCGGCGAGCAATCACCCGCTCACCGCCGAGCAGATCGCCGCCGCCGGAAAGACGCTGGCCGCCGACCGCGAAACCGCGCGCCATTCGCCGCTTGGCTTCTTCGACCCGCCGCGCTCCGGCTCGGCCAAGGTGCAGACCGAGGCCGAGCGTGCGCAGCGGTTCGAGGAGCAATGGAACGCCGGCCCGGCTGGCATGTTGCAGGCTTATGAGGATCTTCTTTTCGACGAAGAATCGAATCACTATGCGGCGCAATTCATCCGCGACAAGATCGCAAGCATCGTCGGCAATCCCGATAAGGTGCGCAAGATGACGCCCACCGATTATCCGCTCGGCTCACGCCGCATGTGCTCGGAGATCGGCTTCTACGAGACGATGGCGCGGGCCGATGTGGCGCTGGTCGACGTGCGCGAGGAGCCGGTGGTGGAGATCACCGAGGATGCCATCGTGACGGCGTCCGGCCGTTACCCGGTGGATATCATCGTCTTCGCAACCGGCTTCGATGCCTGCGTTGGCGCGATCAAGGCAATCGACATTCACGGCCGCAACGGCGCCAGTCTGCGCGAGGAATGGGCGAACGGCCCGCGCGCCTATCTGGGCCTGGCCGTAGCGGGCTTTCCCAACCTGTTCACCATCACCGGACCGGGGAGTCCCTCCGTGCTCTCCAACGTCGTCATCTCCATCGAGCAGCATGTCGACTGGATCGCCCGCTGCCTCACCGATCTGCGCGCGGACGGTACCGCCACGATCGAGGCGGATGCCGATGTCGAACAGGCATGGATGGCCCATGTCGACGAGGTTGCCCAGCAGACGCTCTTTCCGCGCGCGAATAGCTGGTACAAGGGCCACACCCGCGACGGCCGGGACGTGTTCATGCCCTATGTCGGCGGGGTCGGCACCTATCGAGCGAAGTGCGACGAGATTGCCGACGCCGGCTATCAAGGCTTCATCACCAAGGCAGGCGTGCCGGCGTGACGCGGTTCGAAGGCAAGATCGCGCTGATTACCGGCGGCGCGGGCGGCCTCGGCAGCGCAATCGCGCGGCGGCTGGCAGCCGAAGGGGCGCATGTCGTCATCACGGACGTCGCCGAAGCGGCCGGCAAGGCGCTGGCCGACGAGATCGGCGGGCAGTTCCTGCGCCATGACGTTTCCAGCGAAGCTGAGTGGGCACAGGTAACGGACGCCGTGCTTGCAATCGCCGGACGCATCGACGTGCTCGTCAACACGGCGGGGATCGAAGGCGATATCAGCGAGGGTGGATTGGCGACCAGCTATGCCAACTACCGCCGGGTCCTGTCGGTCAACCTGGACGGCACCTTCCTGGGCTGCATGGCAGTGATGCCCCATATGCTGGCGGCCGGACGGGGCGCCATCGTCAACATCTCGTCGGCCGTATCGTTCATCGCCTCACCCTCCGGTCTGGCCTACGGCATCAGCAAGGCAGGCGTGGAGCAGCTTTCCCGCACGCTGGCGATCATTGGCGCGCGGGATGGCAAGCGCGTGCGATGCAATTCGGTCCATCCCGGCGTCATCAAGACCCGTATGACCGACAGCATCGTCGAGAGCTATGCCGCCATGTCGGGCGTGGACGAAGCGGAGGCGGAAGCCGCGGTCTGCGCCAACATCCCCATGGGCATGCGCGGCCGGCCGGAGGACATCGCCGCGCTGATCGCCTACCTCGCCAGCGACGAGGCCGGCTATGTGACGGGCGCCCAGTTTACCGCCGATGGTGGCTGGACGGTATTGAGCGCGGGATAGCTTCCTAAAGCGGCCTCTATGAACCGCGCAGCCGCACCGGACCTTCACAAATCCGGTAAGGTCTGCGCGACGAATCCCCAGCCGTGCAAGCGCTTCTGCCCCGAACGCTCTATGAGCCGGGCGGCATCGTGAAGCGTGTAGGGATGCGCATCCTTCATATTGTCCAGTTCGTCCCAGCCGATCGGCACGGCGACCGGCGCACCGGCGCGCGCGCGCGCCGAATAGGGCACCACGGCGGTGCTGCCGCGCTGGTTGCGCAGCCAGTCGATGAAGATGCGGCCCTTGCGCCTGGCCTTGCTCATCGTCGCGACGAAGCGTTCCGGCTCGGCAAGGCTCAGCGCCTCGGCAAAGCGCTTGGCGAAATCCTTGTGCGCCTCCCACGCGTGCCCCGGCGTCAGCGGCACGATGACATGCACGCCCTTGCCGCCCGAGAGCATGGCGAAGCTCACCAGTCCGAGATCGCTTAGCTGGCGGCGAATGTCCCGTGCCGCGCGCGTCACCGCGTCGAAACCCAGCCCCTCATCCGGGTCGAGATCGAAGATCAGCCGGTCGGGATGCTCCACATCGTCGGCCCGGGCCGCCCAGCCGTGGAACTCGATCGTCCCCATCTGCACGCAGGCGAGGATACCGTCCGCATCGGTGACGAACAGATAGTCCTCCGCCCCACCGTCCTTCTCGACAATCGGCACATGGTGGACGTGCGGGCCGAACGAGCCGCTGTCATGCTTCTGGAAAAAGCACTTCTTCGCCCTGCCTTGCGGACAGCGCACCAGGCTCACCGGGCGGTTGGCGGCGAAGGGCAGCATCAGCGGCGCGATCGCCTCGTAATAAGCGGCGAGATCGCCCTTGGTCTCGCCGCTCTCGGGGAAGATCACCCGATCCGGATTGGTGATCGTCACCGCACTCTCGCGGCGCGGGGTGGGTGCAGGCCGTTCGGGTGTCACCTCTTTCGCCTCCTTGTCCTGCCGCAGGCCGATGAAGCTGCCGTGGCGCACGCGCCCCTCGGCAGTCAGTTCGGCAAAGGCGACCTCCGCGACCAGTTTCGGCTCCACCCAGCGCGCGCTCCGCGCCTCCGCGCGCGGCACCTCGGCAGGGGCCGTCTTGCGCTGAAGCGGCGCCATCGCGGCGGCGAGATCGGCGAGTGTGCCGGTATCGAAGCCGGTGCCGACCTTGCCCTTGTAAACCAGCCGGCCGTCCTCCCACTGGCCGAGCAGGAGCGAAGCGAACGGACGCGCACGGGCGCTGCTCGCCGTCCAGCCGATGATGACGAATTCCTGGCGCAGCGTGCACTTGACCTTCACCCAGTTGCGCCCCCGCCCGGCGCGGTAGGGTGCATCGACACGCTTGGCGATGATTCCCTCCTGCCCGGCCCTGCACATGGCGGAAAGCAGCTTTTCCCCCGCCCCAATGACGTGATCGGCCACGTGGATCGGCGCAACGGCACCGGAGAGCAGCGCCTCCAGCCGCTCCTTGCGCTCGATATTGGAGAGCGGCGTCAGGTCCTCGCCCCCAAGCGAGAGCAGATCGAAGGCGAAATAGGCCAGACGCGCCTTCTTCCCTTCCTTCAGCGCCGCTTGCAGGGCGGAGAAGTCGGGGTTGCCGTCCGCATCCATCGCGACGACCTCACCGTCGATCAACGCCGCCGGCAGGTCGAGCGCGGCCAACGCAGCAGCGATGGACGCGAACCGATCGGTCCAGTCGAGCCCGGTGCGGGTGAAGATCCGCACCGCGCCTCCCTTCACCGCCGCCAGCACGCGGTAGCCGTCATATTTGATCTCGTGCAGCCAGCCATTGCCGACCGGCACTTCATCGACCAGCGTTGCAAGCTGAACGGGACGAAAGCCCGGCAAGGGACCAGCCTTGGGCCGAACCTTCCGGCGCGCCGGAGCCGCTTGTGCGCCCTCCCCCGCATTGTGCACCGCCGCCGCGGCCATGGCCGCATCGAACGCCTTGCCGGTCTTGCCGCGCAATGATTGCGCGCCCGCCTTGTCGGCAGCGATCTGCGCCATGGTCCGCCCGGTCAGCACGCTGGTCAGACCGCGCTCGACCAGCGTTTCGCTGGCGCCAGCCTCGGCGTCCCCAATCTTGCGCAGCAGCCAGTTCTCGCGCTTCTCGCCGGGGCGCGGGCGCATGCGCACCAGCAGCCACTCTCCCTTCATCCGCTCACCGTGGAGACGGAAATGGAGATGGCCCTCCTCAATATCCTTCGCACTCTTGCCCTCGACTGGCTCCCATGTTCCCTGATCCCACAGCATGACCGTGCCGCCGCCATATTCGCCCTTGGGGATGGTGCCTTCGAAATGCGCGTAGGAGAGCGGGTGATCCTCGGTGCGCACCGCCAGCCGCTTGTCATCGAGATCGAGACTGGGGCCTTTGGTAACGGCCCAGCTCTTGAGCACGCCCTCCACCTCCAGCCGGAAATCCCAATGCAGGCGGGTAGCATCGTGCTTCTGGACAATGAACAGGTTGCCGCCGGGGCTGCGCGCCTGCTCGCCCGCCGGCTCGGGCGTCCTGGCGAAATCCCGCTTGGCGTTGTAGCGGGCGAGCGGATTTCTAACGGCCATCAGTCCGCCTCCGGGGAACGTCCGCGCTCGATGGGCTTGAGCCAGCGCCGCTCGGCCACGCCCAGCAGCGTCAGCATGAGGACGGCGACGATGGTTGCGCTTGCCACCAGCGGCCATTGCGCCGCGCCGCAGGCGATACCGACCATGCTGGCGAGCCAGATATGCGCGGCGGTCGTGAGGTTATGCACCGTTCCCTTCGTCACCACGATCAGCCCGGCGGCGATGATCCCGCAGAACGCCGCCGACGCCTCCAGGATGCGCAGCGGATCGACGCGCCCGTTAGGCCCACCGAGCTGGTGAAACAGCGCGATGGCGCTGATCGTCATCAGTGCTGCGGTGAAGCAGATGATGCCATGCGTCCGCAGCCCCGCCGCATGGCCCTTGAGTTCGCGGTCCAGCCCCAGCAGCAGCCCGAGCAGCGCCGCGATGCCGAGCCGCAGCAGCACCGGCCCGTCGAGCAGATGCAGCGGCGTCTCGGGGTTGAGCACCATGTCAGGCGCTTTTGCGCTTCGTGGCCGGGCGGGCCGCGCTCTTGCGCTTGGCCGGCGCGGGTTTCGCCCGCGCGCCTTCACCGACCGATTTCTTGAGCGCCGCCATGAGGTCGATAACATTGCCGCTGCCCGCGCGGCCCGGCTCCTCGACATCCTCAAGGATACGCCGCCCGCGCGCCTTGCTCTTCTTCTCGATCAGCCGGTGAAGCGCATCGACATAACGGTCGTGAAACTCGGCGGGCTTGAAGGGGGCCGTCTTCTTGTCGATCAGCGCCGTCGCAAGATCCAGCAGGTCCGGCTCCGGCTCGATATCGTCGATATCGCGGAAATAGCCCTGCGCCTTATACACCTCGTCTGCGTAACGCAGCACCTCCATGACGAGGCCGCGCCCGCACGGCTTGATCGAGACGAGCTGCTCGCGCCCGCGCACGGAAAGCTGGCCCAGCCCGACCTTCCGGGTCTGCCGGAGTGCGTCGCGCAGCACGACATAGGCCTCCTCGGCCAGATCGTCGGCCGGCACCACGAAATAGGGCTTCTCATAGTAGAGCACGTCGATCTCGTGCGCCTCGACGAACTGGACCAACTCCAGCGTCTTGCGGCTCTCGATCTTGACCGCCTCTATCTCCTCCTCGTCGAGCAGCACATAGTCGCCCTTGCCGATCTCATAACCCTTGACGATCTCGTCGCGGTCGACCGGCCCGACGCCGGGCGCCACCTTCTCGTAGCGGATGCGCTTGCCGCTCGGCTCATGGATCTGGTGGAACTGGATCGCCGCACCGGACCGGGTCGCCGGATAGATCTCGATGGGGATCGAGACCAGCGCCAGCCGGATCTGCCCTCGCCAATATGCGCGCGCTGCCATGGGGAACCTCCGATGGAAAAGGCGCCACGGGGCAAATTGGTTCCCTGAGGAAGAATTTTGAGAAGGCGGGGAGCGTGCAGACCGACCGGCGCTCACCCCTTCAGTTGCCAATCAGCGGAACAGCGTATCCACATAAGCCGCGCCGATGCCGTTCTTCTCATAATGGGCGCGGGCATCGGCAATATAATCGTGGACGTCGTAATAGCTGGTGCCGTTGCCATCCTCGTCCAGCCAGATCAGCGGTCCCTGGACGACAAAGAACACCTTCATCGGCTCGTGATAATCATAGGCGACAAGCGTGTGGCCCTCCCCCGGCGTCTCATAGACGAAATCGCCTTTGGTCGCGATCCAGTCATGCTCCAGATAGCCCCACTTGCCCGAGATGGTGTAGGCGAAGATTTGGTGCGGATGATAATGCCGGTTCACCAGCCCGGCCGATTTCGAATAAAGGATATCCGCCCACATATTGCGCTGCGGTGAAATCCAGATGGGGCGGGAAAAAACCGTCTCGCTCATCGGCACGAAATAGCGTTCGTCCGAATTGGCCGGGTCCTTCACATAGACTTCGGGCAGTGCGTCCGGCTTGAAGCTGTTTTCAATCGGCTTGATGTCGCGCCAGAATTCCGTGATCGCTTTCGTGGACATGGCGAGCCTCTCCAAATCGTCGTTATATGCTGTGGCCGATCCTATCCCAAAGACAGGCCGATGCAATGGCGCCCTTGAAGGAAGGAGCCGCCCAATCATGAGCGGCCCCTCCCGTGTCATCAGAAGTCTACGGACAGGCGCGCATACCATTCGGCTGGCCGCGAGTAGGTGCCGTAGGCTTGCCCGCCGGCGAACTGCGCCTGGCCGGTAACGAGATAGCGCTCGTCGGTCAGGTTGGTGCCGCCCACCGTCACGTCCCACCGCCCGTTCGGCTCACGATAGGTGAGGCTGGCGTTCACGATGTCCGTGGCGCCGCGCATCAGGAGGAAATAGCCTTCCGTGTCGTTCTTCAACTTCGAGCTGTGGGTATAGTCGGCCAGCGCGATGATCTTGCCGCCATTGCCCAACGGCACTTCGAGCCGCGGCGAGATGTTGAACTTCCACTTCGGCGTCTTGGGCAATGTTGCCCCCGGCACCACGCCATAGGCGCCGAACACGCCTGTGGCCGGCGCCACCTGCGCGCCCGCGTCGACCCGCGTATAGTAAGCATCCAGATAGCCGACTGAGCCGTTGATGGTGAAGCCATCGACCGGCGCCGCCACCATCTCGACCTCGAAGCCCCGGATGCGCGCATCGCCGGCATTCTGGATAACCGGGGAGACGCCCTGCTGGAAGTTGAGCTGGATGCCCTTGTAGTTGGTTTGGAACAGCGCGCCGTTGAGTTGAAGCCGGCGATCGAGCAGCGTCGACTTGGCACCCAACTCCCAGGTGGTTGCCTTCTCCTCATCGAAGCCCGGCGCAAAGTCCAGCGGATTGGAAAGGCGGGTGGTCCAGCCACCGGTCTTGTACCCCTTCGACCAGCTCGCATAGAGCATCACATCGTCATTGGGGTGATATTGCACGCCGACCTTCGGCGAGAAGTTGTTGAACTTCTTGTGCTGCATCCCGGCGATATAATAACGCAGCGGCTGCCCCGGCACGAAATAGCCCGCGGCGACCCGGCATTCGTCCGAGATCGGCACGATCACGGCGCATTCCGGCACGCCGAACTGCTGCAATATCTTGTAGGTCAAGCCGTTGGCATCGCCCTGCGCACCCTCGAACGCCTTGTTTTCATGAGTGTAACGGCCGCCGATGGTGATGCCGAACTGGTCCACCGGCCGGAAGTCGATCTGGCCGAACACCGCATAATTCTCGGTCTTGAGATCGTTCGGGCCATCGACCTGCAACAGGCCCTGCGCGAAGGTCACATAGTCATGCAGGTCGCCCGCTTCCTTGAAGTAATAAGCGCCCAGCACATAGTTCAGCCGCTTGTCGAGTGCGGACCCGAGCAACTGGAATTCCTGGCTGAACTGCCACTGGTTCATCTCGAAACTGGTGTGCAGGAAGTTGAGCGGTGAGCCGTCGAGGTCCATCGCCGAGACCCAATGCAGTTCGCGATAGGCCGTGATCGACTTGAGCTGGACATCGTCGTTCAGGTCGAACGTCGCCGTGCCCGCCACGCCATAGGTGCGCATGTTGGAGAAGTTATTGCCGTTCGCGTAGCTCGTGTCGATATCGTCGGTCACGAAACGGTCGTCATAAGGCAGGCGATCGTTGGTCGGGTCGGCGTCGACATTGACACCGAACAGGCCCGGCAGATCGGTGATCGTGTGGAGGCCGCCAATCCCTCCCGCAAAAGCGACGGACGGCGGCCCGTCGCCGCAGCCATCCGTCTCGCCCATGATCGCGCAATTATAGGTGCCGGCGAACACAAAGGGGAAGGTCTTGATGAGCTTGTTGGCGATCTGCGACTGGTGGATCTTGCTATAGTCGCCGGACAGGGTGAACCGCACGGACCCGCCCGGATCATAGACCAGCTTGACGCGGCTGCTCCAATTATCATCGCCGCCTTCGGTGCCCGGTCCGATATTGCCGTAGCCCGCTGCCTTATAGGCCGTTATCGGCTCGACATTATAATCGCCACCGCCCTGATATTGAAGCCGCTTGAGATAGCCGCGGCGGTTGCGGATGGAGAAGGCGACGGAGGACGACAGGCCATCGGCCAGCGGAATATCCGCCGTGCCGCGTGCCTGGAGCAGGCCGAAACTGCCGGTCGTCACATCGCCCTTGAAGCGGAACTCATCGCCCGGATCGTGGGTAACGATGGAGATGGCGCCGCCGATCGTGTTGCGCCCGAACAGCGTGCCCTGCGGCCCTTTGAGCACCTCGATCCGCTCGACGTCCGCCAGTTCCTGGTTCGCGCCGACCGAGCGGGCGAGATAGACGCCGTCCAGATAGACACCCACGCCGGGGTCGATGTTGAACGCGAAGTCATTGGCGCCAATGCCCCGGATGAAGGCCGAGAGCACGGCCGAGGAACCCGAGAAGGGCGTACCCGCGTCCAGCGTGACGTTGGGCGCGATGTTCGACAAGGCCGCCACGCTGGCGACCGCGCGCTCCTGCAGCGCGTCGCTGGTGAAGGCCGAGATGGCGATCGGCACATCCTGCACATTCTCCGCGCGCTTCTGCGCGGTGACGACGATCTCGGCGATGCCGCCCGCGTCCGTGTCGGCGCCCTCGGCCGCCTGCCCCTGCGCGAGCGCCGGGCTGCCGGACATGACCGCAAACGGCAGAATCGCCGCGGCCGAGAACCAAACTCCCTTCATTTACCCCTCCTTTAACGGGTGCCGGCTCAACCGGCCCAAATCTCATCCGATTTATCCAGATAGCATAACATCATGCAATTCCCGATTTGGCGGTTGTTTCCACATGATGAAAAATAAACCCATTGAACATCAACAATGATATTTTTAGTCAATTAGTTTTCTAATATTATAATGGCATTTGCGCGTTTTTTGCCGGCTTTCCGCAATGTGCGGGTGGAACTGCGCAATCCGCTTTCCCCACCATAATTCCGCTGGACGATCAGGCATCGGAACCCTCCGCAAAGCCGCATCATAAAATTGCGCGCCCCGGTTGACCTGCCCCGCACGGATCGGAAAAAATGACCGCCCATCCAGCAAGGAGATCGGACCGCCCTTTGGAAACCATCACCATCGTCCTGTTCCTGCTCCTCGCCGTCATCCTGAGCGGCGTCGTATCGCGCGCCGTCCCGCTGCCCCTGCCCCGCCCGCTGTTCCAGATCGCGCTCGGCGCGGTGATCGGGCTGGTGGCGGACTGGCGGGTGACGCTCGATCCGCAGATTTTCTTCCTGCTGTTCCTGCCGCCACTGCTGTTCCTCGATGGGTGGCGGATCCCGCGCGAGGGCTTGTTCAAGGACGGCAAGACGGTGCTGGAGCTGGCGCTGGGCCTGGTGGTGTTCACCGTGGTCGGCATGGGGTTATTCATCAACTGGATGATCCCCTCCATGCCGCTGCCGGTCGCCTTCGCGCTCGCCGCGGTGGTCTCGCCCACGGACCCGATCGCGGTGACGGCCATCGCCCGGCGGGTGCCGATCCCCAAGCGGATGATGCACATCCTGGAAGGGGAATCGCTGCTCAACGATGCGTCAGGTCTGGTCTGCCTGCGCTTCGCCGTGGCGGCCGCGCTGACGGGCACTTTCTCGCTCCACGATGCCGCGCTCAACTTCCTCTGGGTCGCGTTCGGCGGTATCGCGATCGGCACCGGCCTCACCTGGGGCGTCGGGGCACTGAAAAGCTGGATCTCGCGCCGCTACGGCGAGGAAGGCGGCTCGCAGATCCTCATCAGCCTGCTCATTCCGTTCGGTTCCTACCTGCTGGCCGAGCACCTCCATTGCTCCGGCATTCTCGCCGCCGTTGCCGCCGGCCTCACCATGGGCTTCGTCGAGACACGCGGCGAGATCGAGGCGATTACCCGCATCCGCCGCAACACGGTGTGGGATACCATCCAGTTCACCGCCAATGGCATCATCTTCGTGCTGCTGGGCGAGCAACTGCCCGGCATCCTCGCGGGTGCGGCGGAGACGGTGCGCCTCACCGGCCATCACGAACCATGGTGGCTGGCCATCTACGTCGTGGCGATCAACCTGGGACTGGCCGCGCTCCGCTTCGCCTGGGTGTGGGTCTCCTTCCGACTCACGTTGTTTCGGGCGCGGGAGCGTCAGCGCACGCCCAACTGGCGGATCATCGCCACCATGTCCTTCGCCGGCGTGCGCGGCGCCATCACCCTCGCCGGTGTGCTGACCCTCCCCCTGATGATGCGCGACGGCGCGGCTTTCCCGGCGCGCGACCTTGCCATCTTTCTCGCCATGGGTGTCATCATCGTCTCGCTGATCGCGGCGAGCATCGTCTTGCCGATGCTGCTGCGCGGTCTTGAGATGCCCGAGGAGCCCTCGCATCTGGCAGAAGAGGAGGAGGCGCGGATCGCCGCTGCACAGGCCGCCATCCGCGCCGTCCAGCAGGTGGAGCACGAGATGGCCGAGGGGCGCGCCGACGCCGACCTGTATGTCGCGGCCGCCTCGCGGATCATGGACGCCTACCGCCTGCGCATCGAAAGCCGGCAGGGCGATCCCGAGGAGAAGGCGTCGGTCAAGCTGATCGAGCGCATCGAGCGCGACCTGCGACTCGCTGCGCTGCGGGCGGAGCGGGTCGAGATCTTCCAGATGGTGCAGCGCCGGCAGCTCGGCAGCGAAATCGCGCGCAAACTGGTGCGGGAGCTCGACCTGCTTGAAGCCCGCTACGCGGTCTAGCCCGAGTGGCCGCCCTCTCAGAATTGGTCTCGCGATCCCGGTGTAAGCTGTTATATTCCGGCCACTGGTCACTGGGTGGACGGCGCCCGCGCACACCCTTCGTAAAAGAGGTATTGAAAATATATTTTTTATGGTAGGGCGCCGGAAACGAAGCAACGGGGAAGCGGAACGTGGTTTCGGGGCTGACTGTTAACGAACGCCAGAGGGCGTTGGTCGTGCTTGCCTTGCTCGCCATCGTCGGCATGGCAATGGCGGCATTTGGTGCGATGCGGGGCGATTTGTTGCAGGTGCACGGCTTTGTCGTGCTGCTGTTCAGCCTGGTCGTGCTGGCCCCGGTGCTGAAGGGCTATTTCGCGCCCGAGCCACCTGCCGAACGACTCCATGACTATTATGACGACCCGATCAAGGTCGGCATCATCCTGTCGATGATCTGGGCAGTGTTCGGCATGGGCGTAGGCGACTGGGTCGCGTGGCTGCTCGCCTTCCCGGACATGACCTTCGATGCCGCCTGGTCCAGCTTCGGGCGGCTGCGGCCGGTGCACACCACCGGCGTCATCTTCGGCTTCGGCGGCAGCGCGCTGATCGCCACCTCCTTCCACGTCATGCAGCGCACCTCGCGCGCGCGGCTGGCGGACCAGTTCAGCCCGTGGTTCGTGCTGATCGGCTACCAGCTTTTCTGCATCCTCGCCGTCTCGGGCTATCTCATCGGCATCACCCAATCCAAGGAATATGCCGAGCCGGAATGGTATGCCGATATCTGGCTGGTCGTCGTCTGGGTCGTCTATCTGCTGCTCTACCTGCGTACGCTCGCGCGCCGCAAGGAGCCGCACATTTACGTCGCCAACTGGTATTATCTGGCGTTCATCCTCGTCGTCGCGATCCTTCATATCGTCAACAATCTGGCGGTGCCGGCCTCGTTCGCGGGCGTGAAGAGCTACAGCGCCTTCTCCGGTGTGCAGGATGCGATGACGCAGTGGTGGTACGGCCACAACGCCGTCGCCTTCTTCCTCACCGCCGGCTTCCTGGGGATGCTCTATTATTACCTGCCCAAGCGGGCGGAGCGGCCGATCTACTCCTATCGCATGTCGATCGTCGGCTTCTGGGGCATCACCTTCTTCTACATGTGGGCCGGCTCGCACCACCTGCACTACACCGCCCTGCCGGACTGGGTGCAGACGCTGGGCATGACCTTCTCGCTGATGCTGCTCATCCCCTCGTGGATCGCGGCGGGCAACGCGCTGGCGACGCTCAACGGCGCCTGGCACCGGGTGCGCGACGATGCGGCGCTGCGCTTCATGATGATGGCGGCGATCTTCTACGGCCTCTCCACCTTCGAGGGATCGTTCATGGCGATCCGGCCAGTCAACGCGCTCTCGCATTATACGGACTGGACCGTCGCCCACGTCCACGCCGGCGTGCTCGGCTGGGACGCGCTCATCACCTTCGGCGCCTTCTATGCACTGGTGCCGTGGCTGTGGAAGCGCGAGCGCATGTATTCGCCGGTGCTGGTCGAGGTCCACTTCTGGCTCGCGCTAGCCGGCACGCTCATCTACGTCTTCGCGATGTGGAACTCGGGCATCATCCAGGGCCTGATGTGGCGTACTTATAACGATAGCGGCACGCTCACTTACTCCTTCCTGGATACGATGATCGCCATGCATCCCTATTACATCGCGCGCGCGATCGGCGGCCTGCTGTTCCTGACCGGCACGTTGATCGCCTGCTACAATATCTGGATGACGATCCGCCGGCCCGCGCCGCGCGCAGCACCGGCGGGCGACACGCCCCTGCCCCAACCCGGGGCACCTCTCCCCGCCAACCCCCAGCCTGCGGAATAACGGCGATGTTCGGAACCCATTATCGCAT
The DNA here is from genome assembly GCA_001899715.1 of Sphingobium sp. 66-54. Taxonomy (GTDB): domain Bacteria; phylum Pseudomonadota; class Alphaproteobacteria; order Sphingomonadales; family Sphingomonadaceae; genus Sphingobium. The sequence continues at coordinate 82,741 of MKWI01000013.1, read as the reverse complement.
CGAGCGCAAATCGGTCGTGCTGGCCGTGGCGATCATGATCGTGGCGAGCATCGGCGGGCTGATCGAGATCGCGCCGCTGTTCACTATCGACGAAACGGTGGAGACGGACCCGAACATGCGGGTCTACACCCCGCTGGAGCTGGCCGGGCGCAACATCTACATGCGCGAGGGCTGCTACGCCTGCCACTCGCAGATGATCCGCACGCTGCGCGACGAGGTGGAGCGCTACGGCCCCTATTCGCTGGCGGTCGAATCCAAATACGACCACCCGATGCTGTGGGGCTCCAAGCGCACCGGGCCGGACCTCGCCCGTGTCGGCGGCAAATATTCCGACCAGTGGCACACCGCCCACCTTACCAACCCGCGCGACGTGGTGCCGGAGTCGATCATGCCGCGCTATTCCTTCCTGCGCGCCGCGCCGCTCCAGACCGCGCATCTGGCGGATGACCTGCGCGCGCTGCGCCGGGTCGGCGTGCCCTATACGGACGAGATGATCGCCAACGCGACGGCCGACGCGGCCGCCCAGGCATCGCCGGACGACGACACCGCCGGGCTGGTGAAGCGCTACGGCGATGCGACGCAGGTCCGCACCTTCGATGGCGACAAGGACACGGTGACGGAGATGGACGCGCTGGTCGCCTATCTCCAGATCCTCGGCAAGCTGAGCAGCGCCGCGCACACGCCGCCGCCGGTACAGACCGCGCAGAAATAAGGGGGACCGCGATGGATATCCAACATCATATGCTGGTCGCTTTCGCCAAGTCCTACGGGCTGTTCTACCTGCTCGCCATGGCGGCGGCCGCGCTGATCTATGCCTGCTGGCCGGCCAACCGCGCCCGGTTCGACAAAGCTGCTCGCGACATCATCGACGACGAGGACAAGCCGTGGCGGTAGAGGAGCATAAACGCGAGCGCGATCCGCGCACCGGGCACATGATGACGGGCCATGAGTGGAACGGCATCAAGGAACTCAACACGCCGGTGCCGCGCGTGGTGTGGATTTTCCTGATCCTCACCTTCCTGTTCGGGCTCGGCTACTGGATCATGATGCCCGCCTGGCCGATCGGCACGACCTATACCAAGGGTCTGCTGGACACCAACCAGCATAAGATCGTCACCGCCAAGGTGCAGCGCGCCGCGACAGACCGTGCCCGCTGGACCGACCAGATCGCCGCCAGGGACATCGGCGCGGTACGGGCCGATCCGGCGTTGATGGCATTCGTCCGCGAGGACGGCCACCGGCTGTTCGGGGATAATTGCGCGGCCTGTCACGGCATCAACGCCACCGGCGGCCAGGGCCGGGGCTTCCCCAACCTGACCGATGGCGACTGGCTGTGGGGCGGCAGTCCGGACGAGATCGCGCATACCATCGCGGTGGGCGTCAACAGCCCGGCGAGCCCGGAAACCCGCGTCAGCCAGATGCTCGCCTTTGGTCGCGACGGGCTGCTCGACAATGACACGGTCATCGCCGTCGCCACCTATGTGCAGAGCCTGTCCGATCCTGCCTCGGCCAAGGGCAAGGCCGCCGCCATCACCAAGGGGCGGGAGGCGTTCGCAGCCAACTGCGCCGTCTGCCATGGGCCGCAAGGGCATGGCAACCAACAGCTCGGCGTGCCCAACCTGACCGACGGGACATGGCTCTACGGCGGCGATTTCGACTCGATCTACACCAGCATTTATGAGGGACGGCACGGCGAGATGCCGGCCTGGGAGCATCGCCTCACCCCGGTGGAGCGCAGGATCCTCACCCTCTACCTGCTCGACAAGGGAGGCCGCTCGTGAGGCTGCCGCGTTCGCGCGCCTTCTTCCTGACGCTGGCCGGCATCGCGCTGGCGGTGGTGCTGCTCGCCAATGCGCACCTCGTCTATGTCGCGACCAGCTCGCAGCCGACCTGCGTACCCCATGTCAAGGCGGGGGACGCTGCGTCGTCAACCACGCCGTTCAGCGCGGCCAAGCCGTCATGCTGAGCTAAACCGGAGACGAAGATGGTCATCATCCCGCCCGTCGTGCCGCCGCTGCCGATCGAGAAGCCCTATGCGCGGCATCTGGCGCCGGACGCGCCGTTCGCATGGCTGCGCGCGGGCTGGCGCGACCTCATGACCGATGCCGGCCCAAGTCTGCTCTACGGGCTATTCGTCTTCCTGCTCTCGGCTGGCATCGTCGGCGGACTGGTCTGGTTTGGCTGGGACTATGCGCTGTTCCCGGCAATCGCGGGCTTCCTCGTGTTCGCGCCCACGCTGGCGATCGGTCTCTATGCCAAGAGCCGTGCGCTGGAACAGGGCGAGCCGGTCTCGCTGCGGCAGATGCTGCTACCAAAGGCTGTCGCCGGCGGGCAGGTGCTGTTCATCGGCGCGCTGCTGTGCGGCGTGATGCTGCTTTGGCTGCGCGCCGCCGTCATCATCTACGCCCTGTTCTTCGGCGTGCGGGCCTTTCCGGGGCTGGACCATGTCGCGGCGATGCTGTTCACTACGCACATCGGCCTTGCCATGCTGGTCGTCGGCACGCTGGTGGGCGGGCTGTTCGCCGCCTTCTCCTTCGCCATCTCGGCCTTTTCCATCCCGATGATGCTCGATCAGCGCATCGACGCGATGACCGCCATCGGCACGAGCTGGGCGCTGGTCTGGAACAACCGGCGCACAATGATCGTCTGGGGCGGTATCGTACTCGTGCTGTTCGGCCTGTCGGTGGCGACCGGCCTGCTCGGGCTGATCGTGGTCTTTCCGTGGCTCGGCCATGCGACATGGCACGCCTACCGCGCGGTGCAATAGGCCATGGCCGCGCTCTGGTATCTGATCCCCATCTCCATCGGGCTCGGCGTGCTGGGGCTCGGCCTGTTCTTCTGGGCGCTGCGCAGTGGGCAGTATGAGGATATCGCCGGCGCGGCCGAGCGCATCCTGATGGAAGACGACAAGCCGCTCTGACCCTCCACGCGGAGGGAAAGCGCCGGAACAAGGGAGACCACCTCGATATGCCGCCGTCGATTGCCAATCTCGGCCGTGCGCCGCATCGGCTGATGTTCTTCGTCGGCACGCTCAATCTGCTGCTGGCGATGGCCTGGTGGGCGCTGTGGCTCGCCGCCACCCGCTGGGCGCTGTTCCCCATGCCGCAGCCCGATCCCTATGCCGGGCGGCTGCACGCCTTCCTGATGCAATATCAGGTGCTGCCGAGCTTCTTCTTCGGTTTCCTGCTTACCGTCTTTCCGCGCTGGATCGGCCAGCCGGAGATCGCGCGCGGCTATGCGTGGCCGGTCGGGCTGGGGCTGCTCGGCGGCCAGCTCCTCACTCTCGCCGGGGCGCTGGGCTGGCACATGGGCGCGGTGATCGGCGCGCTGGCGACGCTCGCCGGCTGGCTGATCGCGCTGGTCCCGCTCGGCCGCCTCGCGCGGGTGGACGCCGGCCAGACCTGGCATCTGCTCGGCTGCTTCGGCGCGCTCTGCGCCGGCGCGGCCGGTATCGCGCTGTGGGCAACCTATCTGCTGACCGGCAACGAGCCGCTGGGCAATTTCGCCATCAAGCTCGGCACGTTCGGGCTGCTGGCGCCGATCTATTTCACCGTGGCGCACCGCATGTTCCCCTTCTTCGCCGCGAGCGCGCTGCCCGGCTATCAGGCGTGGCGCCCCAAATGGGTGCTGGCGGCCGGTTGGGCATTGATGGCGCTGCACCTCGCGCTGCCGGCGCCGTGGCTCTGGCTGGCCGACGTGCCGCTGTGCGCGCTCGCCCTGCTGGTCACGCTGCGCTGGTTCCCGCGCCGCCGGATGCCGCCGCTGTTGCTGGTGCTGTTCGCGGGGCTGCTCTGGCTACCCATCGCCTTCGCGCTCTACGCCGCGCAGGACCTCGCCCTCGCCCTGCACGGCGAAACGATCCTCGGCCGCGCGCCGGCCCATGCGCTGTTCGTCGGCTTCTTCGGCAGTATCCTCATCGCCATGGTGACGCGGGTGACGCAGGGCCATTCCGGCCGCCCGCTCGTCTTTCCGCCAGTCGCCGCCTATGCGTTCATTGCGGTGCAGATCGTCTGCATCGTCCGCATCGGCGCGGAGCTGTCGGCCGACTGGCTCGCCTGGCAGAGCCTCGCCGCGTTCGGCTGGATCGTGGCTTTCCTACCGTGGGTCATCTGGGCCGCGCGCATCTACACGCGGCCGCGCGCGGACGGCCGGCCGGGTTGAACCGCCCCGCCGCCCCGCGCACCCTTAGCGGCCGGCCATCGCGCGGGCCGCCCCGCTCCTCACCAGCCGCCGTCGCCGATGCCGAGATGCTCCTTGGCCTTCTGCGACATCATTTCGGGTGTCCATGGCGGATCGTAGGTCAGCTCGACGGTCACGCTCTCTACGCCCAGCGCGGAGTCCACCGCGTCGGTGGCGCCATCGCGCAGATAGTCGGTCGCCGGGCAGCCGCGCGTGGTGGTGGTCATCACGACATGGACCGTGCCCTTGTCGATCTCCACGCGATAGACCAGCCCCAGGTCGACGATGTTGTAGCCCAGTTCGGGGTCGATGACGCGCCGCAGCGCCGCCATCACGCCATCCGCCAGCTCCTCGTCCGCTGCCGCCTCGCTCATGCCGCTGCCTCCCTGGCCCCGTCGATCCGCACGAGGATCTTGTATGTCGTGCCGTCGGACTCGAACGCGCCGCGCCAGGCATGGCCGCGCTTGGCCAGCTCAGGCAGCAGGAACATCGGCTCGCGGCAGAGCAAGGCTTCGAGCACCTCGCCCGCTTGCATCTGTTCCGTCGCGGCAAGGATGCGCACCATCGGCTCGGGCGGATCGAGATCGCGATTGTCCATCGCGCGGGCCGGCGCAGGCCATGCACTGGCATCGGCCGGCTGCGGCGCTGGCGCCTCCGCCGCCGCAGGCGCAGCGTCGGCCGGGGAGAACAGCACCTCCCAATCGCCCTCGCCAATCTCGCGCGCCTCATGGGTGAAGCCCTTGGAGCCGAGCACATGGAACAGCGGCACCGGCTTGAACGTCGCGAGCAGGCGCAGCCCCTGCCCCGGCGCCAGCGCGTTCACTGCCGCCATGATCTCCCCGAACGGCTCGCCGCCGCCGCGCAGGGTCGGCCGCACATCCACATCCACAAAATCCACCGCCATAACGGCCTCCTTCTTACCCTTGTCGAACCATGGAAACCAGCAGCCGGGGCTGGCGCGCGCCCTCGGGAAGGCGGACGGCGCCGCGCACATCGGCAAGGCGGCGGGTGCGCACCAGCTCGGCGGCGATGGCGCCGGTAGCGAGCAGCATGCCCACCGCGCCGGCGCGGAACAGCAGCGGCGCCCCGGCCAGCAACGCCAGCGTGCCGACCCACATCGCGGCATAATAGAAAATGAAAAAGCGCACGGCCCGCGGCTCGACCACCAGATCCTGCACGCGCGGCGCATCTACCTTGCCGAGCACCGGCCCATAGCATTCGAGCCAGGTCAGGAAGGCGACGATCTTGTAGAGCTTCGCCAGCCCCAGCCCGGAGAGCCAACCGAACGCGACAAGGAACAGCAGTGCGCCACTATGATCGCCAAGCGTGCCGGTCCCGACCAGCACGATGCCGAGCAGCGCGGCGGCGGCGAGATTGACCAGTGCCACGCTCGCCATGCGGCTGTTCAGTTCGATCACGCGCCGTTTGCGCCGCTTGTAGAGCTGGACGATGTCGCGCCCATACAGTCCCAGCGCGGCGAGCCCGAGCAGCCCCGCCGCCAGCAGCATCCAGCCCGGCCTGGCACCGAGCCAGACAATCAGCGTGCCGCCGATAATCGCGACCGCCAGCGCCGCAACGCCAAGCCGGAAGGCCCAGCGCGTGCTCGCCCCATCCAGCTCCGGCGCGAGCATGAACATGGCGAGCAGGCGATAGCTCACCCCCATGGCGGTAAAGGTCAGCCAGCCGCCGAAGCCCGCGACGATATGGAGCGGCACCCCCTGCGCGGTCAGTGCCACCAGCGGCTGCGCGCTGCTCACGCCGCCAAAGACCAGCGTGAAGGTGAAGCCGAGCAGCGCAGTAGCGGCAAGGCTGGCGAGCCCCGCCGTCACGAACCGCGACGGCAAAGCGAGCGGGCGCGCCGCCCACAAGGTGCAACCCAGGTTCCAGAGCGCAAGCGCGAAGCCCAGCGCGAGCAACCCGCCGCCCCATGGCAGCAGGCTCCATGCCGGCCCCGCCCCGCCGGCAAGCTGGAGGAAGCCGAACAGCAGAAGGGCGAGGCCCGCCACCAGGCAGGCGAGCGTCGGCAAGGCGAGGCCGTTGCTATGGATCGGCCGCGCCACGAGAACCGGAACGAACTGGAACAATGCGCCGCACATCAGCAGGCTGAGCCAGCCGACCGCGACGAGGTGAACCAGCAGCAGCGTTTCTGGCGCGGCCACGTCCGCCGCCGGATAGCCGAAACCAAGCGCCATCAGCGCCTGCGCGCCAAGCAGGCAGAGCACGGCCAGCGCGAAATAGGACATGGTCCATCTGGAGAGGGTAACGCCGGTCATCGGGAGGCTCTTTCGCTTGTGTGGCGCGGCGTGTAGTGTCGAACATGAAAGATATACTGTCAATATATGTTATACGGGAGCAAGCTGCCTGATGAGGATTGCGGGAGACAAGGACCGGGGCTGCGCCGCCCGGCCCGGAAGCTATGTCGACGCCGGCCGTCGGCCTGAGAGGTTGCCATGCGTCTGACCAACTTCTCCGATTATGCGCTGCGGCTACTCATGTTCGCCGCCAGCCAGGATCAGCGCCTCATCACCATCGAGGAGACGTCGCGCGTATTCGGCATTTCACGCGGCCATCTGATGAAGGTCGCCAACCAGCTCACGCGGGCGGGCTATCTCAAGGCGGTGCGCGGGCGCTCGGGCGGGCTGAGCCTTGCCCGGCCGGCCGGCGAGATCCGCCTGGGCGAAGTGCTCGGCGTGACCGAGCCGGACTTCGTGCTCGCCGAATGCTTCGGGGGAGACAATTGCTGCCTCATCACGCCGCGCTGCCGCCTGCGCACCGCGCTGGGCGAGGCGCTGGCCGCATTCATCGGCACGCTTAACCGCTACACGGTCGCCGATCTGGTGCTCCGCCCCGAGGATTTCGGGCTGGCGCCGGTGACGGGGAGCACGCCGAAACCCGCGGCATCGGCGGCGCCACGCCCTCCCGTCTAGGGTCGCCTCCCTTCAAAAGACGACGCGCTCCTGTGCAGGCAGGAGCAGAGCCCAACCGCACGTCCTCACTGCCTGGGTTCCTGCCGGCACAGGAGCATTGTCATTTGTAAGCATGCGAGCCATCGCCATGCGCTCGACACGCCACGCCATCACCGCTCGGTTCGCATCGCACCCGTAGCCGATCCAGCACAGCCGCTCGGGTTGCGCTGCTCAGGACCCTCCCACTGGTGGCCGCGCGATGCTGCCATCGTCGTTCGCCTGTGGCGAGGGCGGGCCGCCCATGTTGACGCTCAGCGTATGCACCGCTCGCATCCTGCCGTCGATGAAACGGAAGCTGTGCGAATCCGGCATGCCGCTGGCGGAGTTGCCGAACCGGCAGAAGATGTTGACGACGCCCTTCTCCTCATCGACCAGATAGTCGCGGTTGACGATGTAGAGCACGCCCGGCGGGATGCCGATCTCGCAGGATGCCTTGGGGTCACCAGTGCGGTCGGTATAGGCGCCGCCCTCCAGCCGCGCGCAGGGAATACCCCACGGAATATCCGTGAACTTGTCGCTAAACGCATCCAGATAGGCGTTGGCCCCGGCGATCATCGCGCCCGGCGCGCTGCGCTGATAGGCGTGCAGCGGCGCCCAGTCCTCCTTGCTGGTATATTTGAGATAGGCATTGGCATTGAACAGCCAGTCGCCCTTGTCGGTGACGAGGCTGTCCACCCGGATGATCTTGCCCTGGTGCAGATAGAGCCGCGTGCCGATCACATAGGGGTGGCCGCCCTCCGTCACGACGATTTCGGTGAAGGTCTTGCAGCGCGTACCGTCATGGAAGCTCATGGCGTGGGCCACGGGCAGCTTGCTGTTCCACAACCCCTTGGCGCGCTCCACCGTCTCCATATTCTCCAGAAAATGAGCGTTGTCGGCGAGCGGCAGGCCGGAAAGGTCGCCCTTGCGCTGCGCCTCGACATAGGCATCCGTCGCCGCCACCAGCTCCGCCCGCGTGCAGCTCGGCTTGTCCTGCAACGGCGCATATTTGCCCGCATCGGCCGGCGGCTGCGCCAGCGCCGGCACTGCCGCGCCGAGCAGCAGCCCGGCCAGACAGATCTTTCCCATCATGCTCTTTCCCCTCTCCTGTCTCGCCGCGTGCCGTCAGCGTATGTCCTGAATCTCCTCGGACATGCCCTGCTCGTAGGTGCTCCAGCCCGAATTGATACCGAACGGCCCACGCAGGAACACCGCCTCGATCCGGCGGATCTTGCCATCCTCGATCTTGAACAGCTCGCCGAGCTGCCACGTCCAGTTGATATTGTAATGGTCGAAGAAGGCGAACGAAAAGACGATGCCCCGCTCGCGGTCCACCGCGACGAAGCGCCGGTCGCGGATGCGCGAGACCACACCTTTGAGCGCCGCCTCGAACTGATATTTGCACGTCATCCGCCCGCGCTTGCCGGTCGCCGGGTCGAGCGCGTTGGCGAGCACGTCGACCCCGTTCTCGAAGCGGATGCAATCGTCGGTAAAGGGATAATAGCCTTTGCCGTCATTGCGCTGGAGGCCGGCGAAATAATAGTTGGCGGTGCGCACCAGCTCCTCGCGCGTCGCACGCTTGCTCTCGGGGATCGCCTCCCTGAACACCGGGGCGGGCGCCTTCATCGCCTCCACGCCCTCGCCGGTCGGCGGGAACATATTGCTGCTGCTGTTGGTGCTGGCCGGCCGGATGGCGAGCTGCTCCACCTCGGTGATCTTGCCGTCCCGGATACGCAGCCGCAGCGCAATGGCGACGAGCGTGTCCTTGGCCGGGCCGGTCGCCGAGCTGCCGGCCTGCTCCAGCACTGTGCCGATGAAAGCGACCTGCTGTGTCTCCACGTCCGGCACGTAGAACTTATAGGTGCCGATGCCGGTCATTCCATACCACAGCCCTTCCTTGCCGAGCGGCAGCCGCACGCCGTTCTCGGTGAAGGTCACCTCGCGCGCGAACAGTGCCGGGTCGACAGTGCCGTCCCGCATCGCCACCAGATATTTGTCGACCCACCCTTCCAGACAGGCCCGCTGGCAGGCCTGATCGCCCGCCGGCTGGGCGGATGCCGCCGTCGCGAACCCAAAGACGCACAGCGCCAGAACAGCGCGGATAAAACGAACCATGATGCTCCCCCCTCTCCTTCGCGGCGGCACTGGCCGAGACCCGAAAGGTCCGTGCGCCACGCAATTTCCATTCGCGCAAAGGCAAACCGGACCGGCGCCCCGCGCTGCGTTTCGTCACTCCCAGCCGGTGGGAGAATTGTAGGGCTCCATCACCCCGACAGCCTCGATTTCATGCACCGCGCCCTGCGGGTCGATCTTGAAGATGTGCGCGGCCGGCATGTCGAACGGCGCATAGGGCATGTTCTGCTTGTTGCGCTCCGAGGTGGAGCCGTCGACGTGGATCACCTTGTAGGGCAGGTTGGTCATCGGGTGGCGGAAGTGGGAGAAACCCATCGCCAGCCCCGTCACCGGATCGGCTGCGACCATCCGCCGGTTCTCGATCCGGTCGATATAGGTGAAGGACTTGCTGTCGAGCTGGCCCTTGCAGTCATGCGCGACGGGAGCCAGCTTCTTGTCCATATTGGGCGGCCCCATCGCGCCCTCGCCTGCCGTGGTAATGCCGTTCTCGCGCCGCTGGCAGTCCGGCGCGAACAGCATCTTCGATCCGTCATTGTCGTCCAGCGCGTCGTAATAAGTGGCGCCGATGGCGATGAGCCTGTCGTGCGGCAGGCGCTCGGCTTCGGGAATGGTCGCGAGCAGGCCAGGCCGCACCGTCTGGATATTGTCGGTCTGGCCGCGTGCGGGGTCCGCCACCAGATGCTCCGCCTCGGTGATCTTGCCGTCCTGGAACTTGAGGCGCAGCGCCACCATCGCCGGCTTGCCATCGCGCTGGACGACGCCGATCCAGCCGACCTGCTGCTGGTCGACATCGGGCACGGCGATCCGGAACGCAGTCGGGCCGCCGGTGATGCTCTTCCACAGCCCCTCGCCCGGCTGGAGCCGCTTCACATTCTCGACGAAAGCGACATTCCCGGCCAGCGGCGCGGCCTTGGGATCGTGCGCGACAAGCGCGGCGAGATACTGATCGGTTGCCTTGAGCAAACAATCGCGGTTGCAGGACGGGGCTTGCGCGACGGTCACCTCATTCCCCTGATTGCCCGCAGTTTCGGTCTGGTTGCAGCCCGCGAGCAGAAGCGAAAGCGTGAGCGCCGCGGTGGCCGTGATCCTGAGCATCGGATGATCTCTCCTGTTGATCCCATGGTGGTCGCCGGCGACATCGCTCCCAGCCGGACCAAGCCCCGCCCGCTCCCCATGTTGACAATGGCAATTACATCAAAATTCCCGAGCCGCCAATGACCTCCGCGCGGTTGCGCCTGGGCATCGCAACCACCGCACATGACAAAGTCCGATTTCATTATCGCCCCCGCCGACCCGCATGAAGGCCTTGGCCTCGCCGCAAGCCCGGCTTATGCAGAACCGGACAAGGGGGAGGGAACCGGCATGAAACAGGCGATCGGCAGCGCATCCTGGCGCAAGGTGGCGACATATGGGTCGGCGCTGGGCATCGCGGCGGCGTCACTGGGCGCCGGCCTCGTCCCGCTCGCATCGGCGCAAGATGCCGCACCCGCCGGCAATGCCGCGCAGCTTGCCGCCGGCAAGGCAGCCTATCAGCGGGATTGCGCCGTTTGCCACGGGGCAGACCTACAGGACGGGCAGTTCGCCCCGGCGCTCAAGGGCGCGGCTTTCCTCGCCAAATGGGATGGTGCCGGCGTCGACAAGCTCGATCATTATATCCGCACCTCTATGCCCCCGGCCAATGCCGGTGCGCTGCCAGAGGCGGACTATGCCGCCATCCTCGCCCTCGTTCTGCAAGCCAACGGCGTGGACACCGGCAGCGAACCGCTGACGGCGGACGCAGCGCGGCTGGCGCGGTTGACTCTGCCCAAGCCGCCAGCCGAAGTCGTGGCCGATCTGGGCGTGGGCGGCGTCACCACGCGCCATCCCATCCCGCCATGGCCGATGCCGTCCGCGCGCTTCACCGATTTCACGCCCGTCACCGAGCAGATGCTGGACGATCCGTCGCCGGAAAACTGGCCGGCATGGCGCCGCAGCCACAAGGGGCAGGGCTTCTCACCGCTCGCGCAGATCACCACGGCCAACGTAAAGGACCTGCGCGTCGTCTGGTCGCAGCCGCTGCCGGCGGGCGACACGATGAACGAACCGCTGGTGCGCGACGGCGTGCTCTATGTCTTCGGCCATGGCGACGCGGTGATGGCATTCGACGCCACAAGCGGCCGCCTGCTCTGGCGCTACCAGCGCAGCCTGCCGAAAGACGTGGTCGCCTCCTCCAAGAAGACCATCGCCCTCTATGGCGACAAGCTCTACGCCGCCACGTCCGACCTGCACCTGATCGCGCTCGACGCGCGCACCGGCCGGCCTGTGTGGGACCGGAAGATCACCGACAAGCCAGGCTTCCGCAACCCCGGCGGCCCGCTGGCGGCCAAGGGCGTCATCATGCAAGGCCTGACCACGCAGGCGCCGGGCGGCGGCCTGATCGCCGGCTTCGATGCCGAGACGGGCGAGCGGCTGTGGACCTTCAACACCGTTGCCGCACCGGGCACGCCGGGCGGCGACACCTGGAACGACCTCGCCGCCGACGAGCGAAGCGGCGGCTCGGTCTGGACTTCCGGCAGCTACGACACGCAGACCGGCCTCGCGCTCTGGGGCACGGCGCAGACCTACGACACCGGCCCGCTGCGCGACCGCAAGCCGGGCATGAACAACGATGGGCTTTATACCGACTCGACGCTGGCCATTGAGCCGCGCACCGGCAAGCTCGTCTGGTATTTCCAGCACATGAAGAACGACCAGTTCGATCTCGACTGGGTGTTCGACCGGGTAATCGCCACGCTGGAGGTGAAGGGCAAGACGCAGCGCGTCGTCATAACCGCCGGCAAGGAAGGGCTGTTCGACACGCTGGACGCCAAGACGGGCAAATATGTGAAGACCGTCGACATGGGTATCCAGAACTTCATCACGAAGATCGACCCGGTGACGGGCGAAAAGACCGTCAATCCGGCGCTGGTGCCGGATCGCGGCAAGGTCACTTATGTCTGCCCGCATGGCGGCGGCGGCCGCAACTGGTCGCCCACCGCGTTCAATCAGAGCACCGGCCTTTTGTTCGTCACCGCGCGCGACGTGTGTATGGACATGGTACCGGCGGAAGGGAAAGGTTTCCTCACCACCGGCGTCAACATCGACTATGCGCCGCCGCCCAAGAGCGACGGGCGCTATGGGCTGTTGCAGGCGCTGGACATGCAGGGGGGCAAGGTCCGCTGGAGCCAGCACCAGCGCGCGCCCTACACGATGGGCGTGCTCGCCACGGCCGGCGGCCTGCTGTTCACCGGATCGGTCGACCGGCGCTTCACCGCGCACGATCAGGCGACCGGCAAGCTGCTGTGGGAGCAGGTGATAACCGGCATCCCCAACGCCTCCGCCATCAGCTATGCGGTGAACGGCAAGCAATATATCGCGATGGTGACGGGCCACGGCAATCCGCTCTCCTTCGGCCTCGGCAAGCTGACCCCGGAGATCGAACTGCCGCCGGTAAACACCGCCGCCGTCACCGTGTTCGCGCTGCCGGATTAGGAGAACACGAAGGGAAACCGTTCCGCCTCGAACCGTTTTGTCGAACTTGTTTCGACATGACGGGCGGAACGTCTGACGGAAGGCAGCGATCCTCTCCGGCTGATCCCGCCTCTCCGTTCGGGTCGAGCGTAGTCGAGACACGTTAGGTTTGTCAGCACAAGATAGGATCAGTGCTCCTGCGCAGGCAGGAGCTCAGGGCGCACGAGCGGTTCCATTCTGCAATGGGCTCCTGCCTGCGCAGGAGCACAGCACGGTTCAACCTGAACCAGAGGCCCCTCCAGGCGCTATCTATATTCATCCCTGACGGCCTGCAAATGGCGATTCTGCGCGCTTGCGGTGCTCATGGACCGGAAGCTCCTGCGCTCCAGGTCACGCAAACCCGTCATTTTACCCTGCGGTCGTCTGCAACTCCGGCGCACCATCTCCTGAACGTCGATCCGTTCTAGCCGGCCTTATGCCACTCTCCCCGGCCCCAGCGCCTCGATGATCCGGCAGTCGGCCACGGTGCCACCCCCGCAGGACGCGATGATCGCCGCCAACTCGCGCCGCAGCGCTTGCAGGTCCGCGATCTTGCGCTCCACCTCCGCAAGGTGATCGCGCGCCAGCGCATCGACCGTGGCGCAATCACGCGCGCGATCATCGCTGAGCGAGAGCAGTGCCCGCACCTGATCGAGCGAAAAGCCGAGGTCGCGCGCACGGCGGATGAACGACAGCCGGCCCAGTTCCGCCGCCGCGTAGCTGCGATAATTGCCGCCGGTGCGCGGCGGCGCGGGCAGCAGCCCGATGCGCTCGTAATAGCGGACCGTCTCGACCTTGGTGCCGGTCGCCTTGCCCAGTTCGCCAATCGTCATCGTCATGGCCTTGACCCTGTAGGGACTACAGGGTGCATATAGCTCCCCGCTGCATAGAATGCGAGGTAGGCAATGGCAGGCGGATGCTGCGACGGCTGCGGATCGGAGCCGGCTCAGGGCAATGACAGGGCGTGGCGCCGCGTGCTGTGGATCGCGCTGGCGATCAACGCCGGCATGTTCGCGGTGGAGATCGGCGCGGGTGTCGCCGCCCATTCCGCCGCGCTCAAGGCCGACGCGCTCGATTTCCTCGGCGATAGCGCCAATTACGCGATCAGCCTGGGCGTCGCCGGGCTGGCGCTGCAATGGCGCGCCCGCGCCGCATTGCTCAAGGGCGCATCGCTCGCCCTGCTCGGCCTGTGGATCCTCGCGAGCACGGCCTGGATGGCGCTCACCGGCACCTTGCCCAAGGCGGAGACGATGGGCATCGTCGGCACGCTGGCACTGATCGCCAACCTTGCCTGCGCGCTGATGCTGTGGCGTTACCGGGAAGGTGACGCCAACCGCCGCTCGGTGTGGATCTGCTCGCGCAACGATGCGATCGGCAACGTCGCAGTGGTCGCGGCCGCGCTGGGCGTATTCGGCACCGGCACGGCCTGGCCGGACATCGTCGTCGCCGCCGTGCTGGCGAGCCTCGGCCTGAGCGGCGGCTGGCGGATCATGCGGCACGCCCGCGCGGACCTCGCCTCGCTCGCCCCGCCTACGCCTCTGCCGCACGGATGACCGCGCACCGGCCGACCGGCCTACATGTCCAAAAGTTCATCTCTCCGTCACGCTCCCGATGCGCCGGATGCGCGACAAGGCGGGCGCGGTCCATGCAGGGTCGCACACCAAGGAGATCATCATGAACCGTCGCCTGATTACCGTTGGCCTCGCCTCGCTGGCCGTTCTCGCCACCCCGCTCATCGCATCCGGCGCGATGGCCAAGCCCGCAAAGGCCGATTCGCATCATGTGAAGAAGGAGAAAGCGGCCAAGAAGACGAGCGCCGCCCCGGCCACCTCGTCCACCGCCACGCCGGCGACCCCGGCCAAGAAGTAGGCGCCCTGATCCGGAGCCGGCGCCCCTCCCCCCTGCACTGCGCCGGCTCCGGTCAGACCGCCCGCCGGGCTCGTTCAGCCGGCGGGCGCGATCAGCATTTCCACAATGAATCCATCGCCGCGCCGGATGAACCGGAGGCGCCCGCCATGCATCCGGGCCACCGCCGCGACGAGCGAGAGGCCGAGGCCGGCTCCGGCAATCCCCCGCGCGGAGTCGAGTCGCCCGAACCGGCGTAATGCCTCGGCCTCCCGCGTCTGCGGGATGCCCGCACCCTCGTCCGCCACGCCGATGAGCGCCATGCCGCCCTCCGCACGCAGCGAGAGCGTCACCTGCCCCGCCCCATATTTGAGCGCATTATCAATGAGGTTGGACAGCGCCTGCCCCAGCAGCTCGCGGTGGACCGGCGCGTTCACCGGCGCCACGACCGCGAGGATCAGGCCGCGCCCCTGCTCCTCCACCAGCGGCTCGTAAAGCTCGCCGATATCGGCCAGCATCGCAGCCAGATCGGTGGGCACGAGCCGGTCGCGGCCGATGCCCGCCTCCATGCGGCTGATCTCCAGCGCGGAGGCGAGCATCGCCAGCAGCGCATCCGCCTCCCGGCTGATCCCGTCGATGGCAGCACGCAGCGCGGCGGGGTCGTCGGTCTCCATCGCCCGGTCGATCCGCGCACGCATACGGGTGAGCGGCGAGCGCAGATCGTGCGCGATGCTGTCCGTCACCGTGCGCAGCTCGGCCAGCAGTTCGCCGATCCGGTCCAGCATGGCGTTGATTGCCCGCGCCAGCATGTCGAAGCTGTCGCCCGAACCGTCGAGCGGCACGCGCCGGCCGATATCTCCCGCACCGACGCCCGCCGCCGTCGCCGCGATACGGGCGATGCGCCGGTCGATGATATGCACCGCTAGCCAGGCGCCGACGATCGCCAGCGGCAGCGCCAGCAGCAGCGCGGTGAGCAGGGCCCCCTCCACCGTCTGACGGATCTGGTCGCTCTCGTCGGTGCGCTCGCCGACCAGCAGTCGCCGCCCGTCCGGCAGGCGCGCGGCTGCGATGCCGAACGGCGCGGGCGCGCTATCGCCGATCCGATAGAGCATAGCCTTGGTCCAGCGCGCGCCGATTGTGACGTTGGGCGGCCAGGCGGCGAGATTACCGGCGATGCGCTTGCCCGCACGATCGACAAGCAGCACCACGCCGTCCGCGTCGTCGCTCACCCGCGCCGTCACCGCGCTCATCAGCGAGGCATCGCCCTCGTCGCGGGCGATGGCGAGCAGCGTGTCGCGCGCTTCCGTGGCGATGGCGCTATCCGCCGCGTCGAGATCCGCGCGCACGAGCTGGGTGATGGAGAGCAGCAGCGCTCCGCCGAACAGCAACTCCAGCAGCAGGATGAGGCCGATGAAGCGGATGTGCGAGGAACGCAGCCGGCGCGTCCAGCCGCCGCCCGGCCCGGTCGTCTCCTTGCTCATTCGCCCAGCCGATAGCCAGCGCCGCGCACGGTATGGATGAGCGGCGGCTCACCCGTGCCGTCGATCTTGCGGCGCAGGCGGCTGATATGCACGTCGATCACGTTGGTGCCGGGGTCGAAATGATAATCCCACACGCCTTCGAGCAGCATGGTGCGGGTGACGACCTGCCCGGCATGGCGCAGCAGATATTCGAGCAGGCGGAACTCGCGCGGCTGGAGGTCGACCGCCCGCCCGCCACGCCGTACCTCCCGCCGCAACAGATCCATGTGCAGCGGGCCGCAGGCGAGCGCCGTCTCCACCGCCGTGCCGCTGCCGCGCCGGCGCATCACCAATTCCAGCCGGGCAAGCAACTCGGCGAAGGCAAAGGGCTTGACCAGATAATCGTCCGACCCGGCAGTGAGGCCCGTCACCCGGTCGTCCACCGATCCGAGCGCGGAAAGCAGGATCACCGGCGTCTCGATGCCCGCCGCCCGCAGCGCGCCGAGCAGGGAAAGGCCGTCCATGCCCGGCAGCATCCGGTCGAGGACGATCGCGTCGTAGCCGCCGTCCGTCGCCATGAACAGGCCGTCGCGACCGTTATCGCAATGGTCGCCGACATGGCCGTGCTCGGCGAGGCCTTTGAGGATGAAATCGGCGGTCGTCCGGTCATCTTCCACGAGCAGTATCTTGCGGCCCATCGCCCCTCCCTTCCGCCTGCCCCGGCGCCGTGCACCGCCGCAGTCTTGCCACGCGCGCGGCGCCGCCGCGACGGAAATCGACCCGCGTGGTGCAGCGGAGCGGATCGTCGATCAGCCGCCGCGCCATCGCCGCGCCGGTGACGCGTCGGCCGGCGACGGCGTGCAGCGCATCGCCCACCGCCAGTCCGCCGCGATCCGCCACCCCGTCGGCCCGCACGCTGGTGACGACCACCTGCCGGTCCGGCCGCGTGCCCAGCGTCAATCCGGCACGGTCGCCATGCGCGGGTGGCGCCTGTAGCGGTCGCGCCAGACGCGAGGAGAGCAGCGGCGGCACCGCCGCGAGGAGCAGCACAGCAGCATAGAGCAGGCGGGGCGGCCAGCGCATCGCCTCCGCTCTATCCTCAGCGCCGTGTCTTGAGGCTGACAGGGAGATGACAGAAAGTTCATGCGCGACCCCGCTCCCGGCGCGCATCGCCACGACTCGCCGCACAGCGCGGTTGTCTTGCGCGCGCGGCTGTTGCAAGGGTGGCCGCCACATTCGAGCAGGCAAGCACAGACGGACAGACACAGGGTGACGACGAGGGACATGGCAATGAACAGAGCGGACAAGCCGGTGGTGGTGTTTGGCGGCGGCGGCTTCCTCGGCCGTCAGGTCGCGCAGGAACTGCTCTCCAGGGGCTATCGCGTGCGGATTGCCCAGCGCAATCCGCTGAGTGCCGTGGCGATCCGCTCGCTCGGCAATATGGGCCAGACGCAGTTCGTCGCGGCCGACGTCACCAAGCCCGACCAGGTGCGCGCGGCGATGACCGGCGCGGGCGCGGCGATCAACCTCGTCGGCCTGCTGCGCGGCCCCATGCAGGCCGCCCATGTCGACGGCGCGCGCAATATTGCCGAGGCAGCGGCCGCGACCGGTGCGGAGGCGCTGGTGCATGTCTCCGCCATCGGCGCGGACAGCGCGAGCCCCTCCACCTACGGCCGCACCAAGGGCCAGGGCGAGGAGGCTGTGCGCACAGCCTTTCCCAAGGCGACGATCCTGCGCCCGTCGATCCTCTTCGGGCAGGACGACCAGTTCACCAACCGCTTCGCCCAGCTCATCGTCACCGGCTCGGCAACGCCGCTGCTGCGCGCCGTGCCGGTCATTCGCGGCGCGACGAAGTTCCAGCCCGTCCATGTCGGCGACGTCGCCCGCGCCATCGCGCTCGCCGTCGACAAGCCGGAGCGCTTCGGCGGCCAAAGCTACGAGCTGGGCGGGCCGGATATCGTCTCGCTGGCCGAGATCAATCGCTGGATCGCCGGGCAGACCGGCCGCGAGGTGCGCTTCCTGCCCGTGCCGGACGGTGCCGCCAAGGCGCTCGCCACCCTGACCGGCTGGGCACCGTGCGCGCCGATCACGCGCGACCAGTTCCAGATGCTGCTCAGCGACAATGTGGTGGCGAAGGGCGCCAAGGGCTTCGCCGCCTTCGGTATCCGCCCCGGCCCGCTGGCAGCGTTCGCCCCCGCCTGGCTCACGCAATATCGCCGCAAGGGCCGGTTCGGGGCCACGGCCCGCGCCTGATCCCCGCCCATCTCCCTCTCCCCCTCCCCATCGCGAACGGGATGATGCGCCATGGATAGCCATCTCTTGACCGTCATCCTGCTCGGCATCGTCGAGGGGCTGACCGAGTTTCTGCCGGTCTCGTCCACCGGCCACCTCATCCTCGCCAGCGAGCTGCTCGGCTACGATTCGGCCGAGTGGGCGACCTTCAACGTCGTCATCCAGCTCGGCGCGATCCTCGCCGTGGTGGTGCTCTACTGGCGCACCTTCTGGGGCGTGGCGACCGGCCTGCTCGGCCGCGAGGCGTCGAGCTGGCGCTTCCTCGCCAACCTGCTGCTCGCCTTCCTTCCCTCCGCCGTGCTCGGCCTCATCCTGCACAGCCAGATCGAGACGCTGCTCGGCGCGCCCAAGGTGGTCGCCGTCGCGCTGATCCTCGGCGGCATCGCCATCCTGCTGATCGAGCGGCTGATCGGCACCTTCCGCTATTCCGGAGTGGATCGCATCCCCTTCTCGCGCGCGTTCGGCATCGGCATCCTCCAATGCCTCTCGATGATCCCCGGCGTCAGCCGTTCGGGCGCGACGATCATGGGCGCGCTCGCGCTCGGCGTGGACCGCAAGACGGCGGCGGAATTCTCCTTCTTCCTCGCCATCCCCACCATGCTCGGGGCGACCACGCTGGAGAGCTACAAGGCCCGCGACGCGCTGATGAGCGGCGCGACCGCCTGGGGCGATATCGCCATCGGCTTCGTCGTCTCGTTCCTTGTGGCGATCATCGTCATCAAGCTGTTCGTCGGCTTCGTTTCGCGTCGCGGCTTCGCCCCCTTCGCCTGGTATCGGATCGTCGCCGGGGCGGCAGCGTTGATCTGGCTGCTGGCACGATAAGTCCGATACGGTCCTATTTATGAGGGAAGATAAGCGAAAAGCTGGTTAAATCGAAAATCCGTCAAAAAATACGGCAGTTATTATGCCATATATGTTGGAAAATGCGTGACTCGCGCCCTGTGGAAAACTACCGCGCTCCCCGCTGACAAGGGAGCCTGCCACATGGCCAAGAATCCGATGCTCAAGTTCGTGACGGACGCGCAATCCTATCCGGAGAAGCGCGCGGCGGACGAACGCACCCAGGATTTCGCGGAAATCGCGGCCAATTTCGCCGAGGAGAAGGCGCGCGAGCAGGCCGCGCGCTGCTCGCAATGCGGCGTGCCCTATTGCTCGGTGCACTGCCCGGTCCACAACCACATTCCCGACTGGCTCAAGCTCACCGCCGAGGGCCGGCTGCGCGAGGCCTATGAGCTGAGCAACATGACTTCCACCATGCCGGAGATCTGCGGCCGCATCTGCCCGCAGGACCGTCTGTGCGAGGGCAATTGCGTGATCGAGACGGCCGGCCACGGCGCCGTCACCATCGGCGCGGTCGAGAAGTATATCACCGACACCGCGTGGGAGCAGGGCTGGGTCGAGCCGGTGCAGGTCGGCGCGGCAACGGGGCTTTCCGTGGGCGTCATCGGTGCCGGGCCGGCGGGCCTCACCGCCGCCGAATATCTCCGCCGCGAGGGGCACGAGGTGCATGTCTACGACCGCTACGACCGCGCCGGCGGCCTGCTCGTCTACGGTATCCCCGGCTTCAAGCTGGAGAAGGAGGTGGTCGGCCGCCGGGTCGAGCGGCTGGTGCAGGCGGGCATCCACTTCCATCTGGGCTTCGAGGTCGGCCGGGACGCCACCTTCGCCGAGCTACGCGAGCGGCATACGGCGGTGCTGATCGCGACCGGCGTCTACAAGGCGCGCGACATCAAGATGCCGGGCGTCGGCGCGCCGGGCATCGTCAAGGCGCTCGATTATCTTACCGCCTCCAACCGCGCCGGCTATGGCGACGCCGTGCCCGAGCATGAGGACGGCTCGCTGCTCGCCACCGGCAAGGACGTGATCGTGATCGGCGGTGGCGATACCGCCATGGACTGCGTGCGCACCGCGCTCCGTCAGGGCGCGAAGAGCATCCGCTGCCTCTATCGGCGCGACCGCGACAACATGCCGGGCTCGCCGCGCGAGGTGCAGAATGCCGAGGATGAGGGCGTCGAGTTCGTCTGGCTCTCCGGCCCCATCGCCTGTGAGGGGACGGAGCACGTCACCGGCGTCATCTACAACCGCATGCGCCTCGGCCAGCCGGACGCGTCGGGCCGCCGCGCCCCCGAGCCGGAGCCGGACAGCGAGACCCACGCCCCGGCCGATCTCGTCATCAAGGCGCTCGGCTTCGATGCCGAAGACCTGCCGGCGATGTTCAGGGAGCCGTCGCTCGCCGTCACCCGCTGGGGCACGCTGCGCGTCGACCACCGCACGATGATGACCAGCATCGACGGCGTGTTCGCCGCCGGCGATATCGTGCGCGGCGCCAGCCTTGTCGTCTGGGCGATCCGTGACGGCACCGACGTGGCCGGGCACATGCAGGCTTACCTCAAGACCAAGGTAGCCAGGAAGGAAGGCGTGACAGCATGAGACGCCACTTCACCTTCGCTCTGGCTCTGCTGACCGCGGTGGGCATGACGCCCGCCGTTGCCGCCGACCCGCCCGCGAACGCGCCAGCCGCCGCGCAACTCGATCCCGTCGCCGTGGAAAAAGGACGGCAACTCATCGAGATCGTACTGCCATCCGAGCAGCGGGAAACCATCTTCGCCAACGCCGTCAACTCGCTCATGGGCAATATGTTGAGCGGGGTGATGGAAGGCGATCCGAGCCTGCAAGCCGCCCTGGACAGCAAGCCGCAGGTCAAGGCTGCATTTGCGGAGTTCGTCGACAGGCAGCGCCAGCTCGCCCTGACGGACGTCAAGGAAACGACCCCTGAATTGATGACGGCATTTGCCAACGCTTATGCCCGCTTGTTCACGGCGGCGGAGATCGACGAGATCGCTGCGTTTCTGCGCACTCCGGTGGGTGCCAAATATGCCCGGCAGTCCAACCAGATCCTCGGCGATCCGGATTTCGCGGCCTGGCAGCGGCACGTAACCACGCGCGCGCAGGCACGGCAGAAGCAAGAACTCGCACAATTTCTTGAGAAGATTTTGCCGCTGATGACAGCGGAGGGAGCAGAGCACCATGGTTCCTGAGTCAGAGCGCCTCCGCATCGCCCGTGAGGGCATGTATCGGCCAGAGTTCGAGAGCGATGCCTGCGGCGTCGGCCTTGTTGCCGCGACGGACGGCAAGCCCTCGCGCCGGGTCGTCACCAGCGCCATCGACGCGCTCAAGGCGGTGTGGCACCGCGGCGCCGTGGACGCGGACGGCAAGACCGGCGACGGCGCCGGTGTCCATGTCGACCTGCCGGTGCGCTTCTTCGACGACGCCATCTCTGCCTCCGGCCACAAGCCGCTGCCCAACCGGCTCGCCGTGGGCATGATCTTCCTGCCGCGCATCGACCTCAGCGCGCAGGAGAGCTGCCGCACAATCGTCGAGACCGAGATCATCGGGGCCGGCTACAAGATCTACGGATGGCGGCAGGTGCCGGTCGATGTCTCAGTGATCGGCGACAAGGCGCAACGCACCCGCCCGGAAGTGGAGCAGATCCTCATCGCCGGGCCGTTGCCCGAGGAGCAGGACGCCGCCGAGTTCGAGCGCGCGCTCTATCTTGTGCGCCGCCGCATCGAGAAGAAGGTGGTCGCCGCACAGATCAACGATTTCTACATCTGCTCGCTCTCCTGCCGGTCGATCGTCTACAAGGGTCTGTTTCTCGCGGAGAGCCTCTCCGTCTTCTACCCGGACCTGACCGACGAGCGGTTCGAGAGCCGTGTCGCCATCTTCCACCAGCGCTACTCGACCAACACCTTCCCGCAATGGTGGCTGGCCCAGCCGTTCCGCGCGCTCGCCCACAATGGCGAGATCAACACGATCCGCGGCAACCAGAACTGGATGAGGAGCCACGAGATCAAGATGGCGGCGCTGGCCTTCGGCGAGCAGAGCGGCGACATCAAGCCGGTCATCCCCGCCGGCGCATCGGACACCGCCGCGCTCGATGCGGTGTTCGAGACCTTGTGCCGCGCGGGCCGCGACGCACCGACCGCCAAGCTGATGCTGGTGCCCGAGGCATGGCGCGAGGACGATCCGGACCTGCCCGAGACGCATCGCAATATGTATGAATATCTCGCCTCGGTCATGGAGCCGTGGGACGGCCCCGCCGCGCTCGCCATGACAGACGGCCGCTGGGCGGTGGCGGGCATGGACCGCAACGCGCTGCGCCCGCTGCGCTACACCCTCACCACCGACAATCTGCTGATCGTCGGCTCCGAGACCGGCATGGTCGTGGTGCCGGAGACGACGGTGATGAAGAAGGGCCGGCTCGGGCCGGGCCAGATGATCGCGGTGGACCTGGACGCCGGCAAGGTGTTCGACGACCGCGCCGTCAAGGACCGGATCGCGCAGGACCGCCCCTATGGCGATTATGTGAAGGGCTTCCTCACCGCCGACGACCTGCCGCCCGCCTCCGAGGGGTTCCGCCCGCTGTGGGACCGCGCCGAACTGACCCGCCGGCAGGTCGCCGCCAACCTCACCATCGAGGATATGGAGGTCATCCTCGCGCCGATGATGGAGGACGGCAAGGAGGCGATCGGCTCGATGGGCGACGACACGCCGCTCGCGGTCATCACCGACAAGCCGCGCACCATCAGCCATTTCTTCCGGCAGAATTTCAGCCAGGTCACGAACCCGCCGATCGACTCCCTGCGCGAGCGGCACGTGATGAGCCTCAAGACGCGCTTCTCCAACCTCGCCAACATCCTGGAGGAGCAATCCCAGAACAGCCATGTGCTGGTGCTGGATTCGCCGGTGCTGCTCTGCGAGGATTGGGCGCGGCTCAAGGCCGCCTTCGGCAAGGCGGTGGCGGAGATCGACTGCACCTTCCCGGCGGACGCCTCGTCGGATTCGCTGCACGCCGCCATCGGCCGTATTCGCGACGAGGCGGAGATCGCCGTGCGCGCCGGCCAGACCGAGCTGTTCCTCTCGGATGAGAATGTCGGGCCGGACCGGGTCGGCATCGCCATGGTGCTCGCGGCAGCGGCCGTGCATACCCATCTCGTCCGCCGGGGCCTGCGCTCTTATTCGTCGATCAACGTGCGCACCGCCGAGTGCCTCGATCCCCATTATTTCGCCGTGCTGATCGGCGTGGGCGCCACCACGGTGAACGCCTATCTGGCCGAGGCCTGCATCGTCGACCGCCACGCGCGCGGCCTCGCCGGCGACCTCAGCTTGACCAACTGCCTGGAGAATTACCGCCACGCGATCAACGAAGGCTTGCTCAAGATCATGAGCAAGATGGGCATCGCGGTCATCTCCAGCTATCGCGGCGGCTATAATTTCGAGGCGGTCGGCCTCTCGCGCGCGATGGTGAACGATCTGTTCCCCGGCATGCCCTCCAAGATTTCGGGCGAGGGCTATGCCTCGCTCCAGCTCAACGCGCTGGACCGGCACCGGAGCGCCTATGACAAGGCGGTCGTCACCCTGCCGATCGGCGGCTTCTACAAGCAGCGCGCGGGCGGCGACGCCCATGCCTACACCGCGCAACTCATCCACCTGCTGCAAACCGCCGTCTCGACCGACAGCTACTCGACCTACCTGCAATTCTCGCGCGGTACGCAGGAGTTGCCGGCCGTCTATCTGCGCGACCTGCTGGAGCTGGTCTATCCCGATCAGGCGGTGCCGATCGACGAGGTCGAGGCGATCACCGAGATCCGCAAGCGTTTCGTCACGCCCGGCATGTCGCTGGGCGCGCTCTCGCCGGAAGCGCACGAGACGCTAGCCATCGCCATGAACCGCATCGGCGCCAAGGCCGTTTCCGGCGAGGGCGGCGAGGATCCCGAGCGGTTCAAGCCGCGCGAGAACGGCGACAACGCCAATTCGAGCATCAAGCAGATCGCCTCGGGCCGCTTCGGCGTCACCGCCGAATATCTCGGCGCGTGCGAGGAGATCGAGATCAAGGTCGCGCAGGGCGCCAAGCCCGGCGAGGGCGGCCAGCTCCCCGGCTTCAAGGTGACGGAGATGATCGCCAAGCTGCGGCACGCAACGCCGGGCGTCACGCTCATCTCGCCGCCGCCGCATCACGACATCTACTCGATCGAGGATCTCGCCCAGCTCATCTACGATCTGAAGCAGATCAATCCGCGCGCCCGCGTCTGCGTCAAGCTGGTCAGCCAGTCCGGCATCGGCACCGTGGCGGCCGGCGTGGCCAAGGCGCATGCGGACGTCATCCTCGTGGCCGGCAATGTCGGCGGCACCGGCGCCTCGCCGCTCACCAGCATCAAGTTCGCCGGCCTGCCGTGGGAAATGGGCCTTTCCGAAGCCAATCAGGTGCTGACACTGAACGGCCTGCGCCACCGCGTGAAGCTGCGCACGGACGGCGGCCTCAAGACCGGGCGGGATGTCGTCATCGCCGCGATCCTTGGCGCGGAGGAGTTCGGCATCGGCACGCTGAGCCTCGTCGCCATGGGCTGCATCATGGTGCGCCAGTGCCATTCGAACACCTGCCCCGTCGGCGTGTGCGTGCAGGACGAGCGGCTGCGCGCCCGCTTCACCGGCACGCCGGAGAAGGTCATCAACCTCATGACCTTCATCGCCGAGGAGGTGCGTGAGATCCTCGCACGGCTCGGTTGCCGCAGCCTCGACGAGGTGATCGGCCGCACCGAACTCCTCAAGCAGGTCAGCCGCGGCGCCGAGCATCTCGACGATCTCGACCTGAACCCCATCCTCGCCAAGGTGGACGCGGACGATTCCGAGCGCCGCTTCAACCTGCCGACCCCGCGCAACGAAGTGCCCGACAGTCTCGACGCGCAGATGATCGCGGACGCGAAGGCCGTGTTCGAGCGCGGCGAGAAGATGCAGCTCACCTATACGGTGCGCAACACACACCGCGCCGTGGGCACGCGCTTCTCGGCGATGGTGACGCAGAAGTTCGGCATGGCCACGCTGGCGGACGGGCACGTCCATGTCCGCCTGCGTGGCTCGGCCGGCCAGTCGCTCGGCGCGTTCCTCTGCAAGGGGCTCACGCTCGAAGTGTTCGGCGATGCCAACGACTATGTCGGCAAGGGGCTCTCCGGCGGCATCATCGCGGTGCGGCCGATGGTCTCCAGCCCGCTCGCCAGTCAGGACAACACCATCATCGGCAATACCGTGCTCTACGGCGCGACCGCCGGCAAGCTGTTCGCCGCCGGGCAGGCGGGCGAGCGGTTCGGCGTGCGCAACTCCGGCGCGCAGGTGGTGGTGGAAGGCTGCGGCGCCAACGGCCTTGAATATATGACCGGCGGCGTGGCGGTGGTGCTGGGCACGCCGGGCGCCAATTTCGGTGCCGGCATGACCGGCGGCATGGCCTTCGTCTATGACGAGGCCGGGCTGTTCCCGAGCCGCGCCAACCCGGAGAGCATCGTCTGGCAGCGCCTCGCCAGCGCCCATTGGGAGGAGGTGCTCCGCGCACTGATCGAGGAGCATGTCGCCCGCACGGACAGCGGTTGGGCCACCGCGATCCTCCACGGCTGGGACCGCAGCCGCGCGCATTTCTGGCAGGTCTGCCCCAAGGAAATGCTCACCCGCCTCGCCCACCCGCTCTCCGACGAGGCGCTGGAAGACGTGGCGGCGGAGTAAGCAATTGGCACCGGCCGGGCCTGCGTACGGGTCCGGCCGGTGCGAGAGACGCCGGGAGTATCATGATGGTGCGTGCGCTATAACCGACCGAGCACAAGGGCCAACGGTCCCGGTCGAACCCATCCAGCGGTTCGTTTCAATGTGGCTCGCTTGGCAGAGTCTCGCTTTATGCGGCCTGTTTTAAAACCGCCCCCACCGTTCACCTTGAGCTGGTCGAAGGGCCAATTTTTCCTTTAATCAATCTTACTGAATACGAACGACCCTTCGACAAGGCGCGCCTGCTGCTGCAGACATCTATAGACAGAGCACCCCCGTTCGTGTCGAGTGAAGTCGAGGCACGTCAGCACTTGGCCAGCCTCTCGCTCTCCACCCGCACCGCCTCACCGCACAGGCGGCAACACATCCGGCGCCCCGGATGACGACGGCGACGCAGACCCCGCCGCCGTCCCCACGATCGGCAGCGTAATAGCCGGCACCTGCACGCGAGGCGCCGCAGCCGGCGCGGGCGCAACGGGCGAGACCAACGCCGCCTGTTCCGGCTGGTAAGGCGGCAGCGGCTCGACATCGGCAAACGCGCCGTCATCCAGCGCCACCTCATTGTGCAGCTTGGCGTCGCAACCCTCGCAACTATAGGAAGCAGGACCGGACCGCGCCGCAAACGACGCATCCGCCGCTGCCGGATCGGCCGGCGTCACCAGATCGCTTGCCAGCCCCCCCGCCAGCCCCATCGCCTCCTCCATACCCGGCAGGCGGCTCCCGCCCGGCCCGGCGACGAAATCGCCGAGCGCAACGCCCGCCCCCGCGCCGCACAGGATAACGGCACCAACCACGATCAGGCGACGAGCGATCGGCTGCATCCCCGCTATGTAGCAGATTTTGCGCGCAAAGGCATCCGCTCCCATGGCGCCACCGCCCCGCCCGGCCGCAGATCCGGCACGAGAAGGGGCTTTGCGCCGCGCACGTCCCGGCCTATGCGCAAAGCCATGTGGCTGCTCCATCAATTCCCGCTCTGCCCCTTCTCCCGCAAAGTCCGGTTTCTGATGGCGGAGAAGGGTATCACCTACGAGCTGGTCCGCGAATCGCCCTGGGAAGCGCGCGACGAATTTCTCGATCTCAATCCGGCCGGGATGACGCCGGTGCTGGTCGCCGATGATGGCAGCGCGACGCTGGCGGACAGTCAGGCGATCTGCGAATATTTCGAAGAAACGGTCGAGCAGTTCCCGCTCATCGCCGGCTCCGCCCTCGCCCGCGCCGAAGTGCGCCGGCTGGTCGCCTGGCTCGATCAGGTGCTTTACCGCGACGTGGTGGCGCCGCTGCTCAACGAGCGGATGCTCAAGCGCATCGTCGCGCGCGCCTCACCCGACGCCGGCGCGCTGCGCGAGGCGATGCGGCGGGCCAATACCCATATGGATTATATGGATTATCTGCTCGATCACCGGAGCTGGCTGGCCGGCGGCACGATGAGCCTCGCGGATATCACGGCAGCCGCGCAACTCTCCGTCGCGGACTATCTCGGCGGCATCGACTGGGAGGGGCACAAGCCGACCAGACGCTGGTATGCCGGCATCAAGTCCCGCCCCTCCTTCCGCCCGCTGCTCGCCGAGCGCATGGAGATCGTGACGCCCCCCAAATATTACGACCAGCCGGATTTCTAGGCCAGCTCGCCGTTCCGTTCTGGCGCCTGAAAATAGCGGATTTGCGCGCTTCCGGTGCTCAGCAGCCCATGGCCCGCTGTGCTCGGGGTCACGGAAATCCAGCATTTGCAGGCCGTCAGGGATGAAGGCAGACAGCGCCTAAAGTGCGTCCGTGCTCCTGCGCAGGCAGGAGCCCAAGGCGCATGGGCGATTCCTTCACGTCATGGGCTCCTGCCTGCGCAGGAGAACGCCATGGTTCAACCTGAAGCAGCCGGGCTCCGAGCGGCGTTTCCCATTCCTTCCCGAGCTTGCTCGGGGGAGGAAACCGGCAAATCCGGTGAAGAGGATTTCAGCATTACGCCGCCGCCTCTCCAATATTCTGCGGACAGCCCTCCCCAGGACAAGCTTGGGAAGGATTTTTCCATTTGCGAACGAAGAGGGCCTCACGATCCCGCGGCTCTCACCCGGCCGCGAGCCACCCCACGCCGGTCTCACTCGCTGTCGCGCGCGATATACACCCGGTTGCGGCCATGTTCCTTGGCCAGATAGAGCGCCCGGTCGGCAGCCTTGAGCGCCTCGCGCGGTTCGGCATAAGCGAACACGTCCGCCACCCCGCCCGAGAACGTCACCTGCTGCATCCGCTCGCCGGTCTTGCGGTCGACCAGGTTCCGTTCCGCCATGTCGGCGCGGGCATCGTCGACGACGCGCGCCGCCTCGGCCACCGTCATGCCGCGGAACAGCATCACGAATTCCTCGCCGCCGTGCCGTGCGACATGGCATTTGTCGCCGGAAATGCGCGCGAGCAGACCCGCAACGAACTTGAGCACCCGGTCGCCGGCATCGTGGCCGTGTGAATCGTTGATGACCTTGAAATGGTCGATATCGCAGAAGGCGACGCTGAGCGGCTCGACATTGCTCTGCGCCAGCTTGCGCTCCTCGCGCAGCGTGGCTTCGAAGGAGCGGCGGTTGGGCAGGCCGGTCAGATGATCCTGCTCGGCGGCACGGCGGGCACTTTCCAGATTCTTCTGGAGCAGCCGCGTCTGCCGCTGGCCCTCGCGCATGCGCTGCTCGACCTCGCGGGTCTTTTCGATCATCGAGCGGGTGAGTGTGATGAGGCTGCCGAGCGCGTCGCCGCTGGCGCCCTCCTTGCCGAGCTGCGCCGCCTGCTTCTGCAACGCGGCGCCGAAATCCTTGGCGGAATTGCTGGACTGGTCGGCGATACCGGTGAGCTGATTGAGGTTGGCTTCCACCTGATTCAGCATCGCGTTGAGCGCATCGGGCGTCAGTTCGTCGGAGCGCTGCCTGGCGATGATCTGCTCGGCCAGGCCGTTGCTGAGCCGGCCCTTGTCGGCGAGGATGGCGCGCACCGCCTTCTCGAGCGCCAGATCGTTGCCGGTGATGTAATCGAGCGCGAGGCCGAAATTGAGCGGCGTCAGGTCCAGATCATGCGCGAAGAGAAAGCGGCCGACATCCTCGTAAAGCGCCCGGCGCCGCTCCACCTCGCGGCTGGCGCGCCCGCCGTCCGTCTCACGCTCGGTGGAGGGCAGATCCTCCTCGATACCCGGCGGCCCTTCGGCCAGCCCCAGGATCCGGCCGAGCTTGACCAGCCTGCCGCCCAAACCTTCCGATGCCACTTCCGCGGACATGCCTGTCTCCTCCAATCCCGACCTTCTACACGGCCGTGGTAAACAAAGATTTGAGCAATCCGCATTTCGCTCCGTTTCGGCCCGGTTTCCGCCGACAAAGAAGCAAAAACCCCGTCCGATGACACAAAACGGGCGACCCGACGCCCAATGCAGGCAGGTCCCACATAATAAGAGCGCCGGAGGCCACCCCATAATCGCAACCGCCGTGCTCCTGCGAAAGCAGGAGCCCAGGGCGATCGAGCACATCTGCTGCCGCCCGCTCGCCAGCGGCAAACTCCGGCCAGCGAAACGCACAACGTCACATCCACCACCGGGCAATCGGCGAACATGGCGACCCGCCTCCCCACGCCCGCCGCCTCCCCACTCTCCCTGCCACGCACACGCGCCGCGCACGCCCGCTTCGCTCATGGCCGGTTCAGTTTCGCCCGCTCATCCTGTTCGCTTCACCCGATGCGCTCCATCAGGCCGGCGACACGATGCGACAAGTTTCCATGTGACGGCCGCTATCTTCGGACCTAGATTGCCCTCATGACCATCACTCTGGCCGCCCGGCGGTTGATCGCAGCCACGCTGGCAACCGCGCTCCTCTCCCCGCTTCCCCTCGCCGCGCAGGCGCAGCCGGCCGCCCCCGCTCCCGCGCCAGCCCCCACCGTCGCGCCACCGGCGGTGCCGGCCGCCGCCGCGCCCAAGCGGCCGTGGCTCTACGAGAAGAGCGACGTGCCGATGGACATGGCGTGGCATTTCGGCGTGCTGGACAACGGCCTGCGCTACGCCATCCGCCGCAACGAGGTGCCGGCGGGGCAGGTCTCCATCCGCGTCCGCGTCGACGTCGGCTCGCTGATGGAGGAGCCGAAGGAAGCCGGCTTCGCCCATTTCATCGAGCATCTCTCCTTCCGCGGATCGCGCGAGGTGCCGGACGGGGAATCCAAGCGTATCTGGCAGCGGCTCGGCGCCAGCTTTGGCAGCGACAGCAATGCCCAGACGACGCCCACCGGCACCACCTATGCGCTCGACCTGCCGCGCGCGAGCGATGCCGGCATCGACGAGAGCCTCAAGATCCTCGCCGGCATGCTGGCCGAGCCCAACATCGTGCCGAGCGCGGTGGAGGCGGAGCGCGCCGTCGTCATGGCCGAGCGGCGCGAGGGGCTGAGCCCCACAGCGCGGCTGGAAGACGAGATACGCGGCTTCTATTTCGCCGGCCAGCGCCTCGCCAATCACAGCCCAATCGGCACCGAGGCGACGCTGACCGGCGCCACGCCCGCCGCCCTGCGTGCCTTCCACGATCGCTGGTATCGCCCGGATCGCACGGTGATCGCCATCTCCGGCGACATGGATCCGGCCGTGCTGGAGGCCAAGCTCAAGACGCATTTCGCGAGCTGGAAGGCAAGCGGACCGGCCACGCCCATCCCGGATTTCGGCAAGCCCGATCCCAGGGCGCCGGCCGCCAAGGTGGTGGTCGAGCCGAGCACGCCGTTCAGCGTCGGCCTCGCTTATCTGCGCCCATGGGTGTTCAACGAGGATACGGTGGCGTTCAACGAAGCGCGGCTCGCCGACCAGCTCGCGCTCGAACTCATCAACCGCCGGCTGGAGGACGCCGCGAGCCAGGGAGCCGATTTCCTCCAGGCGGGCGTGACGTTGGATAACAGCGCCCGCTCGGCCAACGCCACCTACGTCACGATCGTGCCCTTGGCCAATGCGTGGGAGAAGGCGCTGACCGAGGTGCGCGCCATCATCGAGGATGCGCGCCGCACGCCGCCCAGCCAGACGGATATCGACCGCGAATTCGCCAATATGGAGACCGCTTATTCCTCCTTCGCGGCCAGCGCGAGCATCGAATCGAGCGCGCGCCAGGCGGAGAATCTCGTCTCCGCCGTGGATATTCGCGAAACCGTGGTCTCGCCGCAGGTTCAGCTCGATATCTTTCGCTCCTCGCGGCGATTCATGACGCCGGAGAAGCTGCTCGCCTCCACCCAGCGCCTGTTCTCCGGCGATGCGGTGCGCGCGCTGCTCAGCCTGCGGGCGCCCCAGCCCAATGCGCTCGCGCGGCTCACCACCGCGCTGCGCACGCCGGTCAAGCCCGCCGCCAATGCACGCCTGAACGTGGCGGGCATCTCCATGGCCTCGCTCCCCGCGCTGCCGCCGCCGGGCCAGGTAACGGAGCGCCGCGCGCTCGGCGTGCTCGGCATCCAGACCGTCACCTTCGAGAACGGCGTCAAGCTGCTGCTGCTCGCCAACAAGGCCGAGCCGGGCAAGGTGCGCATCAACGTGCGCTTCGGCCATGGCCGGCAAAGCTTCCCGGCCAGGCAGGACGACGCGCTGTGGGCCGCCCCGTTCGCGCTGATGGCGAGCGGCGTCGGCGATCTCGGCCAGCGCGAGTTGACCGAGCTGATGAACGGCCGCCGCCTCTCGCTCAACTTCCGCATCGACGACGACGCCTTCACCCTCTCGGCGGTGAGCGGGCCGGAGGATTTCGCCGACCAGCTCCGCCTGTTCGCCGCCAAGCTGGCCTTTCCGCGTTGGGACGAGGCGCCGCTCAAGCGCACCATCGCGGCGCTGGAGGCGAGCTACGATCCGGTCGCCAGCTCCGCCTCCGAGGCGCTGGACCGCAATCTCGACTGGCTGCTGCACGATCGCGACGGCCGCTTCGCCCCCGCCACCCCAACGGACCGCGACGCGCTGACGCTGGAGCACTTCAAGGCGCTGTGGGCGCCGCAACTCGCCGCCGGCCCCATCGAGGTGCAGATTTTCGGCGATCTCGACGCAGAGGCCGCCGTGGACGCGGTTGCCGCCACCTTCGGCGCGCTGCCGCCGCGCAAGGACGTGCCGCCCGCACCCGAGAATATCCCGCTCCGTTTCCCGGCCTCCGTCTCCTCGCCCATCCTCCTGCCGCACAGCGGACCTGCCGAGCAGGCGGCGGCGGTGATCGCCTGGCCGACCGGCGGCGGCCTCGCCCGCGTGCAGGAGAGCCGCCGGCTTGAGATGCTCGCGCGCATCATCAGCGACCGGCTGTTCGAGAAGCTGCGCTCCATCGACGGCGCGGCCTACACGCCGTCCGCGTCGAGTATCTGGCCGGACACGTCGGAGAGCGGCGGCTATCTGGTGGTGCAGACCCAGCTCAAGCCGGATCGCATCCCGTATTTCTTCAAGCTCATCAACGAGATCGCCGCCGATCTTGCCGCCAATCCCGTCTCGCAGGACGAGCTGGACCGGCAGATCGAGCCGGTCCGCCAGCTCCTCA
The DNA here is from genome assembly GCA_001899715.1 of Sphingobium sp. 66-54. Lineage (GTDB taxonomy): Bacteria > Pseudomonadota > Alphaproteobacteria > Sphingomonadales > Sphingomonadaceae > Sphingobium. The sequence goes on along the minus strand of MKWI01000013.1, from coordinate 50,290 downwards.
ACCGCGCCGGCACCAGCAATGCCTTCTGGATGAGCCAGCTTGAGGGCTACACCACCGAGCCGCGCCGGCTGGCGGCGACCGCCACGCTGGCGCGCGATCTGCTGGAGGTGACGCCCGCCCAGCTTCAGGCGCTCGCGGCGCGCTATCTGGTGCCGCAGACGAGCTGGTCCGCCATCGTCCTGCCGCGTGGCATGCCGGTGCCGCTGGTCCGGGCGGACGGCACCACGCCCGACGCCGTCGCAACCGCCGGCAGGGACAAGCCGGCTGCCGTCGCGACGGCGGGAACGGATATGCCGGTTCCCGCCGCATCGGGGGCAAACGGTAGCAATGCACTCATTTCACATTGAGCCCTTGCGTCCGGCGGGCCGACCGACCAAATGGGACTCGGCGAGGACGCCCGAGAACAACGCCACGGGCTCCTCCTGAAAGCGAGAAAGCCCATGTTCATCGAAACCGAGCCGACCCCAAACCCCGCCACGCTCAAGTTCCTGCCCGGCCGCACCGTGATGGCCGCAGGCACACGCGACTTCGCCAATGCGGATGAAGCGGAGGCATCGCCGCTGGCGGAAGCTTTGTTCGATCTGGGCGACGTGACCGGCGTGTTCTTCGGGCGCGATTTCATCTCCATCACCGCCGCGCCGGGCGTGGCGTGGGGCGATCTGCGCACCGATGTCATCTCCATCCTGCTGGATCATTTCGCGGCCGACATGCCGCTGTTCCACGCGCCCTCCGCGCACGACATCGCCGTGCCGGCCGATGCGGACGCGCAGAGCGGCCCCGTGCCCGGCGACGACCCGGCCGATGCGGAGATCATCACGCAGATCCGCGAGTTGATCGACACGCGGGTGCGCCCCGCCGTCGCCAATGACGGCGGCGACATCATCTATCGCGGTTTCGATCAAGGCGTCGTGTATCTGCACATGCAGGGTGCCTGCTCGGGCTGCCCCTCCTCGACCATCACGCTCAAGAAGGGTATCGAGCAGCTTCTCAAGCACTATGTGCCTGAGGTGACGGACGTTCGCGCGGTCTGAACGCGGCAAGACGGGGGAATGCCATGACGGGCAGGACGGGGCAGGCATGCGCATAAGCGAGCGCGTGCTCACCATCGACTGCGCGACGCCGGCTCTTTCGCTCGCTTTGTTCGAGAGCGCTTCAGGAGGTGCCTCCGGAGACGCGGTCTGCATCGCCGCCTCGCATCAGGAAATCGGCCGCGGCCACGCCGAGGCGCTGCTGCCCGCCATCGCCGCGCTGCCGGACGGCGGGCGGTGCGACCGCATCCTCGTCGATCTCGGGCCGGGCAGCTTCACCGGCGTGCGCGTCGGCCTCGCCTGTGCCACGGCGCTCGGCTTCGCCTGGGGCGTGCCGGTGCAGGGCTATGGCTGCCTTGATCTGGTCGCGGCCATGGCCCGCCAGCGCCTGGGCGCTAACGAGCCGTTCGCGGTGGTGATGGTCGGCGGCCATGGCGAGCTATTCTGGAGCCTCCCCACCTTCATGAACGCAGACGGTGCCGCTCCTGCCGAGGTCCGCTCGACCCCGGTCGCGCAGCTCGCGGCAACGCTCGATGTTCCCCGTATCGTCGGCTCGGGCGCGCGCGCGCTGGTCGAGGCGCGCGGCGGCCGGGGCGAGGCGATCCCCATGCTGCCGGATGCGCGCGCCGTGTTTCTGCTGCCGCCCACCCAGCGGAACCGTACGCCCCACCCGGATTATGGGCGCGGCGCCGATGCCAAACCGATGACCGCGCGACGGCGCAGCAGCCCGCCAGTGCCGGCAAGCTGATGGACGGGGCGCTGGCGATCAGCGTCTCCACGGAGGCGACCGAGCAGGCCGTCGCAGCCGCGATGAGCGTGATGATCCCGGCCTTTCCGCCCGAATATGGCGAGGCGTGGTCGGCCCAGCAGCTCTGCTCGATGATGCGCCTGCCCGGCGCGCAATTGATGATCGGCCGGCTCGACGGGCAACCGGTCGGCTTCGCGCTGTTGCGCTCCATCGCCGGCGAGGCGGAGTTGCTGCTACTCGCCGTCCACCCCGGCCATCGCGGCCTCGGCTACGGCAAGCGGCTGCTCGACCGCTGCATGACGGAGGCGGAGGCTGGCGGCGCGCAGGCGATGTTCCTGGAAGTGCGCCGGGGCAATCCCGCGCTGCGGCTTTATAACAAGGCTGGTTTTATCCAGTATAATGTTCGGCGTGATTATTATACGGGCAGCAATGGTCAGCGCACCGACGCTTTAAGTCTCAAGATCATTTTGGGACGAGATTGATTTCACCCCTGTTACGGTTCTTGCCCTGCGCCGGATAGGCGTTTAAAAGGTAAATATCGATCCGAAACAAGAATCGATCCGGGTTCGCGAACAAAACAACGACAGAAGGAATTGAACATGTCCGATACAAGCGCACGGGACGAAATCCTCGTGACACTGACTTCAGACATCGTGGCTGCGCACGTTTCGAATAATAGCGTCGCGGTTTCCGACCTGCCCCTGCTCATCAGCAATGTCTACGGTGCGCTTGCCGGCCTTCAGCAAGAAGCCGCGCCGGCTCAGCCCAAGCAGGAACCGGCTGTGTCCGTCCGCTCGTCAGTCAAGCCGGACTATATCGTCTGTCTTGAGGACGGGAAGAAGCTCAAGATGCTCAAGCGTCACCTGATGACCCATTATCAGATGACGCCGGACGACTATCGCGCCAAGTGGGGCCTGCCCGCCGACTATCCGATGGTCGCGCCCAACTATGCCGAGCAGCGCCGCAATCTGGCGAAGAAGATCGGCCTCGGCACCTCGCGCCGCCGCGCCGGCTAAGCACCCGCGCGCTCCGGCACCGCCGGGCCGCAAGGGATGGATGATCGCGCTTCCCGGTGCCGACCCCCATCGGCACGCCGCGCTTCGGAGCGCGAGCATCCGCCCTTCCGCCGCGCGCCCGGCCGAAAACGGCCGACTCCAAAATAGACCGGTTCCCATTTCTCCCTGCGCTTTCTCAGGGAGGGGATCCGTCTCAGGACGGATCGACATTCAGCTCTGGCGTCTTTCGCGCATCCGGTGCTCACGGACCTATCGTCTGCTACGCTATGGGTCGCGGAAGATCCATCATTTTGCCCTGCGGCCGTCACCGGCTCCGGCTCACCACTTTCTGATTGGCAATCCGGCCCAGCCGGTGGAGGGCGTCTGCGCTCCGTCCACCCCACGGCTCCGCTCCACCGCGATGTCTCCGCCTCATTCGCATCGGGTGGAGTCTCCACGATCCGCGCCAGCGCATCCGGCCAACATTGCGGGCCCACGATCGAATTCGGTAGCGTCCTCCTTCCGTCGCCGCTCCCGATGCGCTTTGGCACAGCCAGCCCCACGCCGTGCTCCCTCCACCCATTTTGCAGCTTTCCGTTTCGGTAATATAGGCTACATGTAAGGGCATGACCCGGACCATCGACATCGAGGCGCTCTGTGCCGAGCGCGGCCTGCGGATCACCGACCAGCGGCGCGTCATCGCGCGGGTGCTCTCCGAAAGCGAGGACCACCCGGACGTGGAGAAGCTGCACGAGCGCGCCTCCGCAATCGACCCCAATATCTCGATCGCGACGGTCTATCGCACCGTCCGCCTGTTCGAGGAGGCCGGCATTCTGGAGCGCCATGATTTCGGCGACGGCCGCGCCCGCTACGAGCCCGCGCCCGAGGCCCATCACGACCATCTCATCGATGTCGAGACCGGCCGCGTCGTCGAGTTCGTCGATCCGGAGGTGGAGCAGCTCCAGCGCCAGATCGCCGAGCGGCTGGGCTACCGCCTCGTCGACCACCGCATGGAGCTTTACGGGGTCGCGCTCGACCGCAAGGACTGAATGGCGCATCTGCGTCTGCTCTGGCGGCTCGCGCTGCTGCTCGGCCTGGTGCTGTGGCATGTGCCGCCGCACCTCGTCGCGCGGGCGCGCCGCCGCCCATCCCGCTGGCCTCGGCTGTTCCTGCGCCGCGCTGCTCATGCCGCCGGGTTCGACGTGGCGATCGCCGGCGCCGCGCCGCTGCCGCACGATGTGTTCTTCATCGCCAACCATCTGAGCTGGATCGACATATTGGCGCTTGGCGGCGGCACCGGCTGCGCCTTCATCGCAAAGGAGAGCGTGCGCACCGCCCCGGTCGTCGGCTGGCTGGCCGCGCAGAACAACACTATCTACGTCGCGCGCGAGCGGCGCGGCGCCGTCTCCGGCCAGATCGCCAGCGTGCGCATCGCCATGGCCGCACGCCAGCCGGTCGCGCTGTTCCCGGAGGGCACCACCGGCGACGGCACCGCGCTGCTGCCGTTCAAGTCCGCGCTATTCTCGGTGCTGCTCCCGCCGCCCCGCGCGATCCGCATCCAGCCGGTGGTGCTCGATTACGGGACGGCCCGCGCGCTGGTCGCCTGGCGCAACGGCGAATCCGGCCTCGCCAACGCCCGCCGCATCCTCGCCGCGCCGGGCCGCCGCCGCCTCGTCCTGCGCATGCTCGTTCCCTTCGACCCCGGCACCCACCCCGACCGCAAGACCCTCGCCGCCGAAGCGCGCCGCCGGATCGAGCGGGCGCTGGGCGGCCTGGAGGATTGAGGGCAAACACAGATCGGACCCCACGAACGCACCGGTCAGGCAAGACACCTCACCCGGTCGGATCGGCGCCCGGAAGCACGCTCAGAACTGGAGGCGTTCTCCACCCGCCAAATGCCGCCGCAAAGCCCCCTTTTCATGTCGAGCATAATCAAGACGCATCAAACCGCGGCCTTCGCCTGTCTCGATCACCCGCAAAAGCAGCCAGAGCCCTGCGTCCACGCCCTCACCGCCGCTCGCCATTCTGCTGCGCCTTGAGCCGCCGCGCCATGCGCTCGTGCTTGATCGCCGCCTCGCGCAGCCGGCGCGCGACGTCGGGGTCGTCGGTCGCGTCGGCCTTCAGGCGCGCGACGCGGGCGAGTTGCAGATAGTAGATGTCGTCGCGCGGATCCTGCATGGCCGGCTACTCTAGCATGAGTCCCACCCGTCTCGCCAATCCCGCTTTGGGACATTGCGGCAAACGGAGACGCGCCCAGCCTCACCCCCACGTCGGCCGCCCATCCCGGAAAATCCCTGCGCACCCACCGCCCGCTTTCCTGCCCGCGCCATCGGAGCTATAGGCGCCGCCATGAGCCAGCCGCCCGCCAAAGCCCCCAGGACCGCCCCACAGACCTTTCACGTCAAGTCGTTCGGCTGCCAGATGAACGTCTATGACGGCGAGCGCATGGCGGAGATGCTGAGCGCGCGCGGCCTCACCCCCGCCGCCGAGGGGCTGGATGCCGACCTCGTCGTGCTCAACACCTGCCACATTCGCGAGCGCGCGGTCGACAAGGTCTATTCGGATATCGGCCGGCTGCGCCGCGAGGACGGCACACGCCCGATGATCGCCGTCGCCGGCTGCGTCGCGCAGGCGGAGGGCGCGGAGATCAGCCGCCGCGCCAGCAGCGTGGACATCGTCGTCGGCCCGCAGGCCTATCACCGCCTGCCCGGCCTGATCGACGATGCGCTCGCCGGCCGGGACGCTGTCGATACCGACATGCCGGTCCACTCCAAGTTCGATGCGCTGCCCGGCCGCGCCCGCCGCGCCAGCCCCAGCGCCTTCCTCACCGTGCAGGAGGGCTGCGACAAATTCTGCACTTACTGCGTGGTGCCCTACACACGCGGCGCGGAGGTCAGCCGGCCATGGGCGGCGATCCTCGACGAAGCCCGCGCCCTCGTCGACGCCGGCGCGCGCGAGATCACCCTGCTCGGCCAGAATGTGAACGCCTGGACCGGCGAGGACGAGGCCGGCCGCCCGCAAGGCTTCGACGGCCTGATCCGCGCACTCGATCGGCTCCCCGACCTCGCCCGCATCCGCTACACCACCAGCCACCCCAACGACATGACGCAGGGGCTGATCGACGCCCATGCCGAAGTGGCGAGCCTCATGCCCTTCCTGCATCTGCCCGTGCAGTCAGGCAGCGACCGGGTGCTGAAAGCAATGAACCGCAGCCACAGCCGCGAGTCTTACCTGCGCATCGTCGAGCGGGTGCGCGCCGCCCGGCCGGACATCGCGCTCTCGGGCGACTTCATCGTCGGCTTCCCCGGCGAGACCGAGGCGGAGTTCGAGGAGACGCTCGCCCTCGTCCGCGCCACCCGCTACGCGCAAGCCTACAGCTTCAAATATTCCGCCCGCCCCGGCACCCCGGCGGCGGACATGCCCGGCCAGATCGCGCCCGAGGTGATGGACGAGCGCCTCCAGCGCCTGCAAGCCGCAATCAATGCGGACCAGCATGCGTTCAACGAAGCCACGGTCGGCAAGCGCATGCAGATCCTGCTCGAACGGCGCGGCCGCCACCCCGGCCAGCTCATCGGCAAATCGCCCTGGCTGCAATCCGTCCACATCGAGACGCCAGACGCCCGCATCGGCGACATGGTGGAGGTGGATATCGTCAGCGCCGGCCCCAACAGCCTCGCTGGCGTGGTCGCGGCGGCGCGCGCGGCCTGATTCCGCGCCTGCCGCGCTGACACCGCACACGATCGCCCCGCTCCGAATGCCGGCTCACCGCACGCAGCCCTTCCGGCTCGCGTCGGGCACAGTCAAGATATGCCCGTTCGCGACGAGCGGACGCTAATGACTCGTCTGCCCGCCCTCCTCGCACGCGTCCGCAGGGCTTACGCAGCGGCTGGCGTCAATCCTGCCAGCCTTCGGGAACTCCCTTGGGGCCCATGATCTGGCGCTTCGCGATAAGCCAGCGGCCATTGCGCTTCACCAGATGGTCGAATTCGCGCCCCTGCACCAGCAGCCTGGGCGCCTCCCCCTCCTTCTCGGTCGTCGTCTCCGTGAACACGAGCCGCGCGGTGGCGGTGTCCCCGCGCACTGTCACCAGCATGTTGCTAATCAGGATATTGAGCGCGAAGGCTTTGCGTTGCGGTGCATCGGCGGGCACGGCGGCATAAGCGCCCTTGATGGCCTCAATCCCCTTATAGCTGCGTGGCCCGAGGATCATTTCGCCATCTTCGGCATAATAATCGCCGAGGCTGCTTTCGATGTTGCCGCCAAAATTATTATAATAACGCGTAAGCAGATCCTGGATGGCAGCCCGGTCGGCGAGTTCCTGTTGCGTGAGCGGAGCGCCTTGCGCGGGCGCCCCAGTCGCGGGCGCAAGCGCCAGGATCACCGCAGCCGTCAGTCCAGGCATCCATTTTTGCCCCCACATCTTCTCTCTCCTCGTTTTTGTGGGGCCCAGCTAAAGCCGCCCCCCGCTGCACCGTTACACGATGCTTCGTAATCAGCCGTGGCCATGCCTGCCCATATCGCGCCTCCATCCGAAGCGACAGCCCGCTCCGGCGCCACCGGTTGCAACCCACACATCTAGGCCGATACTCTCCCCCCAAGCGAATCGCGAGGGGAGGAAGCGAATGAGCACGCATCGAAGCATCCTGAGATGGGCCCTGCCGGCATTTCTGTCGGCGCTGACACTCACGGTCGCCCCACCCACCGTCCTCGCCCGGCAGCCGGCCAGCCCCCCAGCGCAAACGCAGGCGAAAACCCCTCCCCCCAAGCTCGGCGCCACCACGGACTACGCCCCGCCCCATACGCCCTGGGGCGATCCGGACCTGCGCGGCACCTGGCCGCTCGAAGTGGGGCAGACGCCGATGCAGCGGCCCGAGCAGTTCGGCAATCAGGTCTTCCTCACCGATGAGCAGTACGCCGCCGCCCTCAAGCGCGCGGCCGATTTCGCCGGCGGGGCGGACAAGGAGGACCGCGCCAACAAGCTCGGCACCGGCAACTGGTTCGAGCGGGGCAATGTGCTCCGCCAGACGTCGCTCATCACGCAGCCCGCCAACGGCCGCATTCCGCCAATGACCGATCTCGGCAAGCGCCGCGCCGCCGCGATGAAAAGCAGTTGGTCGGAAAAGGTGTTCGACAGCCTCGCCGATTTCAACTCGCTGGACCGCTGCATCACGCGCGGCCTGCCCGCCTCGATGATCCCCTTCCCCTATAATAACGGCCTGCGCATCTTTCAGGCGCCCGGCTATGTCGTCATCAACCTGGAGATGATCCACGAAACGCGGATCATCCCGCTCGCCGGCCAGCCCCGCACGCGCGGCAGCATGGAGACATGGCTCGGCGCCTCGCGCGGCCATTTCGAGGGCAACACGCTGGTCATCGAGACGGCCAGCTTCAACGGTGAATCCCCCATGGTCATCGTCGGCCCGAGCAACCAGCCGATCCCGACCAGCAAGGCCATGCGCATCGTCGAGCATCTGACACCGACCGGGCCGGACACCATCTATTACGAAGCCTGGGTGACGGACCCGGAGAACCTCACCGCCCCGTGGAAGATGGAATTCCCATGGACGCGCGACGAGAGCTATCAGCCGTTCGAATATGCCTGTCATGAGGGCAACACGCTGATCGGCGCGTACATCAAGGCCACCAGCCCCCGCTACGCCGCCTTGCGCAAGGCTCAGGGCGGCGAGTGATCCGGTTGGTTTGAGGGACGCACGGGCGGACGATCAGGCCAGGTCGCGTGCCCCCAAGCGGCCCGCAAACGGGCGCCCCTTAAATATTCCTCCACGAGAGAGCGCATCCGCCTCAGCGAAACGCACGGTGCTCCTATGCGGGTAAGAGCCAAAGCGCACGAGCGCTTCCTTCGACGCGAAGGCATGCGTCTGCCTCAGCCAAACCACGCCGTGCTCCTGCGCAGGCAGGAGCCCATGGCGCACGAGCGCTTCCCACGACGCGAGAGCATGCGCCTGCCTCAGCCAAACCGCGCCGTGCTCCTGCGCAGGCAGGAGCCCAGGGCGCACGAGCGCTTCCTTCCTGCCAAAGGGCTCCTGCCTGCGCAGGGCCCCCGATCCCGCCGCGCATGGACGAACGCCAGCAGCAGCCATTCTCAACACCGTTTCAGGCCATCGTGCGGCCGCCGCTCACGCCCCCGGCCTCGGCGCCGGCGCCGGAGCCCCGCTCATGAACAGCGCCTGCACCTGGATCTTGCCGTCGCGCACGATGAATTCCTCGGTGGTTTTCATCGGCCCCATTTCCCAGGTCATGAAGCCGACATCGCCCTCTTCCCAGACGCGCGTGACCTTCATCTCCGGGCGCGGGGCCGCCGGGGCGGCGCCGGCCGGGGCAGCAGCCGCGCCCTCGGGCTTCTTGGGGAACATGCGCTCGAACAGCTTGCGGATCTCCGCCTTGCCCTGCACCGCGCGACCTGCCTGAAGCACCACGGCATCGTCCGCATAGTCCGCCATGATCTTGTCGATATCGCCGCCCGCGCCGGTGTGGCGGTTGACGATCTCGGTGGGTGTCAGCGCGGCCGCCTGCGCCGCGCCGGCGAGCAGCAGCGCCCCCATGGCGCCCGCGACATATCTCAGCATCCCCGTCTCCATTGGTTGTTCGACTCAACCGTATCAGCAATGATCCTACAGCAGACAAAGTCAACCACTGCCTCCCGGTCTCCGGAAAAACCCCAAATCATTCTCTACAAGTTTCTACATCCCCGCCCCGCCGCGACTTCCCGCTTGTCCTGCCCGCGCCTCATCTGGCATGAGATGCGCGATGACAGCACACCCCGTCGCGCCGCGCCCCGCGGCTTCGCCCGATGCCTAAGCGTCATGGTCCGGCTGAGCCCGGCGACAAGGCCCGGCTGGAGCTGGTGTTCGACAAGCCCGATCTGCTCGGCGCCCTGTTCGGCGAATATGACCAGAATCTAGTGGCGATCGAGAACCGCCTCGGCGTCTATATCGCCGCGCGCGGTAACAAGCTGCAGATCGAAGGCAGCGCCGAGGCGGCGGCGCGCGCGCGCGACGTGCTCACCGGCCTCTACAACCGCATCTCCGTCGGCCAGCCAATCGACGCCGGCGCGGTGGAGGCGGTGATCGCCATGTCCGCCGAGCCGACGCTGGATGGCATCATCCGCCGCGACGTGTCCGAGCCGCCCACCGTGATGATCCGTACCCGCAAAAAGACGATCGTCCCGCGCTCCGCCAACCAGGGCGTCTATATGGAAGCGCTGACCCGCAACGAGCTGATCTTCGCGCTCGGCCCGGCCGGCACCGGCAAGACCTATCTTGCCGTCGCGCAGGCCGTCTCGCAGCTCATCACCGGCTCGGTGGACCGCCTCATCCTCTCGCGCCCGGCGGTGGAGGCGGGCGAGCGCCTCGGCTTCCTGCCCGGCGACATGAAGGAGAAGGTCGACCCCTATCTACGCCCGCTCTACGATGCGCTTTACGATACGCTGCCGGCCGAGCAGGTCGAGCGCCGCATCGCCTCCGGCGAGATCGAGATCGCCCCGCTTGCCTTCATGCGCGGCCGCACGCTGGCCAATGCCTTCATCATCCTCGATGAGGCACAGAACACCACGCAGGCGCAGATGAAGATGTTCCTCACCCGCTTCGGAGAGGGCAGCCGCATGGTCATCTGTGGCGATCCCAAGCAGGTCGACCTGCCGGTGCCCGGCGTCTCCGGCCTTGCAGACGCGGTTGGGCGGCTGGAAGGCATAGAAGGCATCGCCACGGTGCGCTTCACCACGGCGGACGTTGTGCGTCACCCGATCGTCGGCCGCATCGTCGAAGCCTACGAGGGCCCCAATGCTTGAGGTCATCACCGATGCCGGTCCCGGCTGGCCAGAGAATATCGACTGGGCGGCGCTGGCTGAACGCGCCGTACGCGCTGCCTTGTCACAGACGCCGGATGGCGAGTTGATCGCCAAGCCAGTCTGCGTCGAGGTCTCGATCAAGCTTTCGGACGATGCCGAGATCCAGCAGCTCAACGCCGCCTATCGCGGCAAGGACCGGCCGACCAATGTGCTCTCTTTCCCGATGATCCAGCCCGATCTGCTCCCCGGCATCGCCAATACCGACGATGGCGAGGTGCTGCTGGGCGACATCATCCTCGCCTGCGAGACCTGCGCGCGCGAGGCCGGCGAGCGGGGCATCGCTTTGGCCGATCACGCGACCCACCTCATCGTCCACGGCACTCTCCACCTGCTCGGCCACGACCATGAGGACGACGGCGAAGCGGAGGCGATGGAAGCGCTGGAAATCGGAGCGCTTGAAACGCTGGGCCTGCCTGATCCATATGGGGACCGCGGGCACTGCGATGCCCGTCCGATCGACGAAACAGGGATTTGACCGAAGCGATGCCCGAGACAGCCACGCCATCGACCACCACCGAGGGCGACAGTAGCAGTAGCGAAGGCGGCCGAATATGGCGGGGCCTGCGCGCCCTGCTGTTCGGAGAAGAAGCGGAGACGAGTCTGCGGCGCGAGCTTGAGACCGTCATCGAGCAATATGACGAGCAGGAGGCGGCGCACCCCGTCAAAGGCGACCTCGCGCCAATCGAGCGGCAGATGCTGCGCAATATGCTGCATTTCAGCGAGCACAGCGTCGACGACGTGGCGGTGCCGCGCGCGGACATCATCGCCATCTCGCAGGATGCCAGCTTCGCCGAGCTGATGGCGCTGATCGCGGAGGCGGGACACAGCCGCATCCCGGTGTTCGACGAGACGCTCGATCATATCACCGGCATGATCCACATTCGCGACGCCTTCGCCATCCTCGCCAACGGCGCGCCGCACCCCGAGACGCTGCACGGGCTGATCCGCCAGCCGCTCTATGTGCCGCAGAGCATGGGCGTGCTCGATCTCCTCGCCGAGATGCGCGCCAAGCGCACCCACCTTGCTATCGTGCTGGATGAATATTCGGGAACGGACGGCCTCGTGACAATCGAGGATCTGGTCGAGGAAATCGTCGGCGATATCGAGGACGAGCATGACGAGGAACCCGAGGCGATGCTCGTGCCGCTCGACGGCGGCCTTTGGGACGCTGATGCCCGCGCCGAGTTGGAGGATGTCGCTGAGACGATCGACCCGAAGCTCGCCGACATCGATTCCGATATTGATACGCTGGGCGGCCTCGCCTTCGTGATTGCCGGCAAGGTGCCCGAAGTGGGCGAATGCGTCACCCACGAGCAAAGCGGCTGGCGCATCGAGATTATCCAAGGCGACAACCGGCACGTCACTCGCGTGCGGTTGCATCCGCCTGAAGCGGCACATGAGGAAACGGAAGGTTAAGGGATCTTTCGCACGAGAGCGCGATGTAGCCGATTGAAGTCGCCGGAGATGCCCAGACTTGGGTGGCTCCGAGCTTCCATTAAAGCCGTCGCGCTTTCGACCTGTTGCCCTTACCACGAGGGAGGCGGAACCCGGCTTCCCCATCTCCCCCGGTTCCCTCACATCGCTCGGAAGACCACGCTCTCAAAGTCAAGCGACGTGCTTCTGCCGAAGCAAGGGCCTAAGGCGTCTACCGGCCCTTCACTTCGGGCTTCTGCTTCCGCGGGAACACGTCGCCCTGTCTCGACAAGCCACCGCATAAGGGGCTCGCGCGCATAATAGCACCACGCGCACCCCGACCCTCAAAGCGGCAGCAACGCTCCCACGATCTGCCGGTCTTCCTGTCGCAAGACGCCCCAAGCCCGCGCGGCCGCACGGCTGTCCATCGCTTCTACACCGATGCCGCGTGCTTCGAGTGCTGCGATGAAGTTACGTGGCGGCCGGACGAGGCGCGAGCCGGTGCCAAGCAATAGGAACTCGGGCGCGGGGTCGGTCTCCAGCAAGCCGCCCAGCATCGCCGTCACCAATAGGCCCACCTCCGCAGGCGCTTCCCATGGCGTGACGCCGGCCGGGTCAAGGAGCAAGCCCGCCGGATAGACGCGCTCGCCCACCTTGAAGCCGCGGCCTGAAAAGCCGGTAATCACCGGGCCGTTGACTATCTCCTCGCGTCGCAGGTCCATCAGGCCGCCTCTCCGGGCCTCAGCCCTCGGTGCGCGGCCCGACCCGCTCCGCATTGGCCGTGATGCCCTTCGTGACCTTGCGCTCGGCCGGATTGGGCTTGAGCCCAAGCGTGATGAGCAGCGAGGAGGACACATAGACCGAGGAGTAGGTGCCCACGACCACGCCCAGCATCATCGCGGCGGTGAAGCCACGCAGCACATGGCCGCCGAAGATGAGCAGCGCGCCCAGAGCCAGCAGGATCGTCACCGAGGTCATGATCGTGCGTGGCAGCGTCTCGTTGACCGAGAGGTCGATCAGCGATTTCATATCCATCTTGCGGTATTTTCGCATATTCTCGCGGATACGGTCGTCGATCACCATCTTGTCGTTGATCGAATAGCCCACGATCGTGAGCACGGCCGCCACGATATTGAGATCGAACACCATCTGCGTGAAGGCGAAGAAGCCGACCGTTATCAGCACGTCATGCAGGATGGAGACGGCGGTCGAGACACCGAACTGCCACTCGTAGCGCAGCCATGAGAAGATCGCGATGCCGATGATCGCCAGGAACACGGCGAGCACGCCGTTGCGGATCAGCTCGCCCGAGACCTTGCCGGACACGGTCGAGTAATTGCTGAAAGTCGCGCCGGGGAACTCCGCCGCCAGCGCCGTCTTAACCTTCTCCACGATGGTGTTGGTGGTGCCTTCGTCCGCCGTATCCGGCAGCGGCAGGCGGATCGAGACGACATTCTTGTCGGCCAGTTGCTGGAGCGCGGTTTCGCCCAGCCCCAGCCCGTTCACCGTCTCGCGGACCTTGTCGATCGGCGGCGGAGACGCGAAGCGCTCCTCGATCGACACGCCGCCGACGAAATCGACGCCGAGGTTGAGGCCGCGCTGGAAGGTGACGAACACCGCCGCAATGGTCAGCAGCCCCGTCACGACGAAGCAGAGATGGCGGATACGGACAAAGCCGATATTGGTCCCGTCCGGCACGATCCGCACCGGCCCCATGCGGACCTCGGTCGGCCGCTTGCGCCGCAGCCACTGCACGGCGAGCATGCGGGTGAACGTCACCGCCGTGAACACGCTGGTCGCGATGCCGATGATGAGCACGATCGCGAAGCCCTTGATCGGCCCGGAGCCGAGCACCAGCATGATGAAGCCCGCGATGGCGTGCGTCACGTTCGCCTCGAAGATGGTGCGGCTGGCTTCCTTATAGCCATATTCGATGGACTGGACGACGCTGCGGCCGCGGTGCCGCTCCTCGTTGATGCGCTCGTAGATGAGTACGTTGGCGTCCACCGCGGTACCGATGGTCAGCACGAAGCCGGCGATGCCGGGCAAGGTGAGCGTCGCGTTGAGCAGGCCCATGACGCCGAGGATGACGAGCACGTTGATCGTCACCGCAAGGTTCGCATAGAAGCCCCAGCGGCCGTAAACGAGGAACATGAAGATCGCGACGGCAATCACCGCGATGATCGACGCGGTGATACCGGCCTTGATCGAGTCCGCGCCTAGCTCCGGGCTCACCGTCGATTCCTGCACCACCTTGAGACTGACGGGCAGCTTGCCCGAGCGCAGCGCAATGGCGAGCTGGTTGGCGCTCTCCACCGTGAAATTGCCGCTGATCTGCGCGGAGCCGCCCAGGATCGGCTCGTTGATGTTGGGCGCAGACAGCACCTTGCCATCGAGGATCATGGCAAAGCGCTTGTTGACGTTCTGCTGTGTCACGCGGGCAAACTTGTTGGCGCCCGTGCCGTTGAAGCGGATGTTGACGACCGGCGCGTTGCTCTGCTGGTCATAGCCTTGCTGGGCGTCGATCAGTTCGTCGCCCGAGACCATCACCTGCCGCTTGACGGCAAGAAACGGCCCATCCGCCGAATTGTCAGCATTGGGCACGATCTCGCTACCGATTGGCGCTACGCCGCGTGCCAGATCCGCCGGGTTGGCGGTCATGTCGACCAGCTTGAACTCCAGCTTGGCGGTCTGGCCAAGCAGCGCCTTGAGCGCGCTCGGGTCCTGCAAGCCGGGGACCTGCACGACAATGCGGTTAGCACCCTCGCGAATGACGGTCGGCTCGCGCGTGCCCATCTCGTCGATGCGCTTGCGGATGACCTCGGTGGCAACCTGCATCGCGCTCTCGACCGCGCTGGAGAGGCCTGCGCTGGTCGGCGTGACGACGATGGTCTTGCCGTCGCGCACCTCCACGTTGAAATCGCGCTGGCCGGTCATGCCGGCGCCCTGCGTCAGCGGCCGGATGCGCTCCACGGCGGCATCGACCTGCGAGGGTTCCCGAACCATGAAGCTGAGTTCGCGGTCCTTGACCGACATGTCGCCGATCGCGATCCGCGTGTCGCCCCGGCGCAACTCCGTGCGGATCTGCTCCTCCATGAGCGCGACCCGCTGTTTGGCGACATCGTCGGTATTGGCTTCGAGCAGCAGGTAGCTACCGCCGGCCAGATCGAGGCCGAGATTGACCTTCGCCTGCAAGACCTTGGGAAACTGTGCGGTGACGCGCTCAGGCAGGAAGCTGGGCACGGCGTAGAAGCAGCCGACCAGCAGCGTGAGGATGATCGCCCAGATCTTCCAGCGGGGAAAGTCGAGCATCGGCCGCTCAGTCGTTCGCTGGCTTGGCAGTCATCGGGTCGATGACGTCGCTGAGCGTACCCTTGACCGCCTTGACCTTGATGCCCTGCGCCAGCTCGACGTCGACATAGCCCTCGTCCACCCGCACGACCTTGCCGACCAGACCGCCGCCGGTGACGACCTGATCGCCCTTCTTGACGGCGTCGATCTTGGCGCGGTGGCGCTTGGCCGCCTGCTGCTGCGGACGGATCAGCAGAAAATAGAACACCGCGAAGATGAGCAGCAGCGGGACGAACTGCATGACCATGCCGGCACCGGAAGAACCGGCCGCCGGGGCCGCCTGAGCGAGAGCGAGATTTGTGAACATTGCAGTCCTTGAACAGCATAAGCCGAGGGGAGGGGACGGATCATGCTGTTTGGCACTATCCGCCCATGAAATTCAAGGCCGCGCGGCTAGCATATCGACCACCCCCAGGCAACCGGCATCGGGGAGCGGTCCGGTCGGCGACACGCATCTTGCAACTTCCGCGCGATACGCCTAGGAGGCGCCTCCGGTCGGGACGTAGCGCAGCCTGGTAGCGCATCACACTGGGGGTGTGGGGGTCGGAGGTTCGAATCCTCTCGTCCCGACCAATATTTCAATGACTTAGCCAATATTTTTACCCCGCCGGGGGCCACCAAATTCGCTCTGGTGGTGCGCTGGTGGTGCAAACTTAATTTTGGCGATTGCCACGCAGTGCATCTCAACGCCTCGACATCGCACTCGCCCGGCACCCTTCCGATTGAAGATTCGCCTCACTCTGCTTATGCCAGCCGATAGATGCGAGAGCAGTTGCCTCTTCGCCCCGCCGAGTTCGTCAAAATTCGGGATGGCTATATTGCGTTTCTGAAACGACCAGCAGGAACGGCCTTGACCGCCATCATCCCGACAAGTGTGCTCGGCGCGATGGCATCGGCGGCGAAGCGCGGACGCAAACGTCGCAACGGGCTCCACTTAGCGCAATTGGCCTCGGTAGTCGTCGTATTGCTAGCTGTGGTCCTGATCGCTGCTCAGGATCGGATCGCACAAGGCAGCGGTTTGGTCCTCCTTTTTGCTGGAGGCTGCACCTTCATATGGGCGCGCAAACGCGCCAAGGTGCGCGATGAACCGGAAATCGAGGAAATCCTCACTGAGCCGGATGAAACGCTGGCGCGTAATCTGCGGGCACTTGACGACTTTCGAAAACAGATCGCCAGCGGCGACATCCCATGTGTTGAGCAACTTCCCGATGGGAACCTTAAGCCCGTTACGAAGAGCGCCCTTCGCGCATTTCTTGCCGATCATGGCACGCTTCTCATTGTCAGCCGGGATCAAAACCTTTGGCAATGCATCCCGCACCGTCCAATTCCCATGAGCGAATTGCTGGTCAAGCTGGGCGGTCGCGTTGCCCCTGCCCTCGTCACCTCCAGAACATTGCTCGACACCGCCGACCGCGACTTATTCGACCGCCGCATAAAGTGGCTTCTTGCCCATTCGGAAGCAGACCCACGTGCAAACTCCTTCCGCGAGGCGATCCAGATCATCATAGCTTTGCGACGCCCCGAACTCGACGGACTGACGTTCGAACGAAAGAAGGAAATCCTTGGCAAAGAGAGGATTAGCGATAGCCGGATGGAGAAAATCCATGCTGGCGTCTATCCAGCCTTCAACAATTATCTGCGCCAATTGCCCATGTATGAATTCCCGTGAATGCGGAACTGAATAGCGTCCAGCGCCTCCCAAAGCCACGTCCTGCACTCCAACCAGTGGAAAGGACGCCTTCATGCCCCCTGATCGCAACCAACTTCTGACTGTCGTGGACGTGCTCAACGTCACCGGCTTCAAATCTCGGACCACCCTCTATCGCCGCGCCCGCAACGGCAGCTTTCCCAGTCCCTGCCACATCGGCGCGGGCAAGATTCGATGGCGATCCGGCGATGTTGAGGACTGGCTGAACAGCCTTCAGCCCCGCCGCTACTGAACTGAACCGCAGACGCTTCCCGGCTCCGGCCTGATGGCTGGGGCGGGCGCGTCGCGTCTGCATCCCCCAACCCGACCCCCCCCACAATCGTGATTTCACGAAAGGATGATCCATGCCTTCCATCCGCAACAGCGTCGATCGGCTGGCCGCCTGGCTGGCGGGCCGGTCCTATGTCACGCTGCGCTTCACGGTCCATCAGCGGCTTGCGCCCATCGTTGAGCCGCTGATCGAGCGGCTGCTGCCCTTCGATGACGATGGCGAGACCTACCGCTGTTCGATCAGCCAGTGGACGCTCAACGAACGTCCCGTTCTGCACACCCATCGGGGCATCATATCGACACTGCGGGTGGATGGCCCATTGCAGAATGCAGGCGGGACCTGTCTCCCGCTGGGCGGGCTGATCGAAGCCCCGCATGTCACCGCACATCTCGATCCCATCGCGGCAAGGCGGCTCGACAGCCGGTTGCAGGATGCAATCGACGAAGTGATCCAGAATTGGATCGTCGAACACGGCCTCTATGACCAGCCCCGCCAGCGCCGGGAGATCGATCGCCCCGGGGCCGACCGCGAAGCCAAGAGGATCATCGCCGCCTGGGTCTCGGACACCACCGCTGACACCTCGCGCGCCGCCTCCCGGGAAGGAGCGGACCATGTCTGATCCGGTCGTCCAAAGGTCAAGGTTGCAAGGCTGCGATGCTACGCATCGAGCCAACAATTCAGATACACACCTCACGCACGGGTGCATCCACCTTTTCTGCGGGTTTGACTGGATGCTGATAGCATCTCGCCAATCGCGGCTTGGCGAAAGCGGCGCAAATCCACCATTTCCCGCGATGGCGAATAGCATCGCGCCGGGGGCGGTATCATGAGCGCCCGTGCCCAGACCGTGCGGCTCTCTCCCGCCCAGCACCGCACCCTTGTCGGCTTCGCGAGGCAACGCGGATTGAGCGAATATGCCATGCTCGCCCGCGTCGTGGACACGGGACTGGCTACCCTCGTCCAGGGGACGGGCAGCACAATCGACACCCGCGAGATCGTCACCGAACTGGCATCGGTCGGTACGCGCATCGTGGACGTGGAGCGGATGCTGGACCGCGCGCTGTTCACCGCCTGCGCCGCCTATTGCTACGCCCGCAGCGCCGCCAGTGGCGCGCGCAAGAGCGACGCGATCCTCACCGAGGAGATCACCGCCGCCTATAATCGCCAGCGGGGCCTTGCGCGGGAGAACCGGCCATGACCCGCCCCGACGATCGCCGCAACCATGCCGATGCCCTGCGCAAGCATCATCTCAGCACGCAAGGCGCCCGCCTCAAGCGCCAGACCCTCGTCATGCTGGCCTCGGTTGCCCTTGGCGGCCTGGCACTTCCTAACATTATGCTGGGCCGCGACGCGATGCTCGCCACCGGCACCTACTATTGGGCCAGGACCAAGCTCTGGGCCGTGTCCGGCTGGGAGGCGGACACAGGGATCGACGTTCACTTTCCCGACCATGTCGAGGAAGGGCGATCGGCGCGCCAGATTATCGCCCACCCCTATTTCCGGCGGCGCGTCGATCTTGTCCGGACCTGGGCCATATGGGGATGTTGGCTTGGCTTCGGCACCTGGCTCGTGGGCCTGATTGCGTCACGCGGCGCGCTGGCGCGGCGGCGCGAGCGCCTGCTCGCCGATCGCTGGATCGGCGGAACGCAGGTGGTGAAGGAGAAGCAGTTGGCCAGGCTGACGGGCAAGGAGGCTGACGCACGCACCCTGTCGATCGGCAAGGTGCCGATCCCCACCCGTCTGGAGACCCGCCACATGGCGATGATCGGCACGACCGGCAGCGGCAAGACCACGGCCCTGCGGCAATTGCTCGATGGGATCGAAGCACGCGGCGAAGCCGCGCTCGTCTACGACACCAGTGGCGAGTTCATCGCGCACTATTATGATCCGGCGCGCGGCGACGTGATCCTCAACCCGTTCGATGCGCGTTGCACCTTCTGGTCGCCCTTCGCCGAGATCGCCCATCCGGCCGATGCCGACCGCATCGCCCACCAGCTGATCACCGAGACCGGGCAACATGACAGCGATGTGTGGCTCGATACCAGCCGCATCCTTGTCGCCAATATGATCCGGGCTCTGTGGCAGGAGAACAGGCGCACCCTCCCCGACCTGCTCCATGCCCTCAAGAACCGGCCCAAGGACGACTTGAAGGAGTGGCTCGCCACCAGTTCGTCGGCGCGGACCTTTGCCGACGATGCCGACCGGGCCACGGGCAGCGTGCTGTTCATGCTCGCCAAGGCAGCGGACCTGATCCAGTTCCTGCGCGCTGAGGATGGCAAGACCAAGCCCTTCGCCTTCCGCAAGTTCATTGAAGCACTCGACCGGCATCCCGGTGCGCGGCCCTGGATATTCGTGCCAAGGAAGGAGGACTATTTCGAAGCCTCGAAGCCGCTGCTGGCTTGCTGGCTGGAATGTGCGGCCAGCGCGGTGCTGGGCCTGCCCCCTTCCGAGGACCGGCGCATCTGGTTCGTGCTGGACGAACTGGCCGACCTGCCGCGCGTCGACAATCTGGCGCGGCTGCTGCCCGAGGGCCGCAAGTTCGGTGCGGCGGTAGTGCTGACCTTCCAGGCGCTGGGGCAGATGCAGCACCGCTATGGGCCGCAGATCGCCGAATCCATGCTGGGCTGCTGTAACACCAAGCTGTTCCTGCAAACCATCGACAGCGACACCCGCCAATGGGCGAGCCAGACCATCGGCGACTGCGAAATGGAGATTAGGACCAAGACCGACATGCTCGGCGACGGCGATGAGGGCCACCGCATCAATCTGGGCAGAATGCGCGAGGTGCGGCCTGCCGTCATGGAGAGCCAGCTCCGCCTCGCACGGCACGAGGGCTATCTGCTGCTCCCCGATGGCTTGCCGGTGGCGAGGATCAGGCTGACCGCCGATCATATCGCGCGGCGGGGCGATCCCCACCAGCCGGGGTTCGTTGCTGCCGATCCGGCGACCATGCTTTGGGGGCAGGCCTCGCAAGCTGTGCCGCCATCACCGGAGCTGTCGTCGTCACCGTCCCCGAAGTCCGACAGTCAGGGACCGGTGTGATGGTAGCTTCCGTTTCTGCCCTCACCAGTCCAGCACAGGCCAGCAGCTACTATGAGGCTGACGACTATTATTCCGAGGGCGGGCTATCACCCTCTCAATGGCAAGGTGCTGGCGCGGAGGCGCTGAGCCTGTCGGGCGAGGTGGATCGCGATGAGTTCCGCGCCTTGCTAGACGGCAAGGTTGGCGACCAGCAGCTTGGTACGTTCCGCGACGGGCAGTTGGAGCATCGCCCCGGGTGGGATGTGACCCTGAGCGCGCCCAAGTCGGTGTCGATCATGGCCGAGGTCGCCGGTGACCGGCGCTTGATCGAAGCGCATGGGCAAGCCGTTAAAACGGCGCTGGCCCATGTTGAACGCCATATGGCGGCCACCCGCATCCGCGATGGCGGCACGGTCGCCCGCGAGGCGACCGGCAATCTGGTGATCGCGAGCTTCCAGCACGGCACCAGCCGCGCCCAGGACCCGCAGCTTCATACCCACAATGTCATCCTGAACGCGACGCAGGGCGAAGACGGTGCATGGCGCAGCCTGGAGCCGCGCGCCATCTATCAGCTTCAGAAGCAGATCGGGGCGATCTACCGGCAGGAACTGGCCTTGAAGGTCCGGGGACTGGGCTATGAGATCGAGGCGGGCAAGGAGTCCCTGTTCGAGATCAGGGGCGTCTCCACCGCAGTCATCGAGGCGTTCAGCACCCGCAGTGCCGAGATCGAAGCGGCATTGGCAGAGCGCGGCACGTCGCGCGAGACTGCCAGCGCCGTGGAGAAGCAGGTTGCCACGCTCGACACCCGTGAGGCCAAGCTCGCCGCCGATCCTGCCGCCCTTGTGGCGGAGTGGCGGGAGACAGCGGCCAAAGCGGGGTTTGGGGCGGAAGCGAGATTGGAGATCGTCAGGGAGGCCGAAGCGAGGGCCGCCGATCCGTCCCATCGCGCCGTCATGGACTTGCAGGGCGACGGCGCCGCTGCCCGCGCCGTCGCTCATGCTGCCGACAAGCTGGGTGAGCGGCAGTCGGTGTTCTCCGCCGCCGCTTTGCAGGAGGAAGCGGGTCGCATCGGGCTGGGGCGGATCGGGTACGCGCAGATCGGGGCGGCGATCGATGCCGCGACGAAACAGGGCGACTTAATCGACCGCATCCATATCGACCGGCGCGGCGCGGAATTTGTTGGGTTCACCACGCGCCAGAATGTCGAGACCGAAGCCAGGATGCTGCGGATCGAGGCCGAGGGGCGCGGTGGGCTCGCCCCCATCGCCTCGCCGCTTGCCGCCGCCAGGGCTGTTGCCGGCGCAGCGGCGCAAGCCGAGCGCACAGCCCATGGCTGGAATCCCGATCAGCGCGCTGCCACCGCGCAGCTTCTGACCAGCCGCAACCGTATCACTGCCGTTCAGGGCTATGCCGGCACCGCCAAGACCACGACCGTGCTGGCGACCTTCGCCCGCGAGGCCGGGGCGCGAGGGATAGCGGTGACCGCCCTGGCTCCGACCGCGTCGGCGGCGATGGTACTGGGCGAGGCGCTGGGTACGCGAGGCGATACCGTTGCCCGGCACCTGCTGTCGCCAGAGAGGTCCGATCCCACCCGGCCCGCCGTGTGGATCGTGGACGAGGCGTCGCTGTTATCGGCGCGCGATACCGCGCGGCTGTTCGATCTGGCCGCGAAGCATGATGCCCGCATCGTGCTGGTCGGCGACGTGAAGCAGCTGGGGTCGGTCGAGGCAGGTGCGGCCTTTGCCCAGTTGCAGGGCGCTGGCATGGAAACTGCCAAGCTGGCCGAGATCGTGCGACAGACCAACCTCGCCACCAACGAGGCGGTGCTGGCGTCGATCGAGGGGGATGTCAGGAAGGTGCTCACTGCGTTGGATCGGGGCGGCGGGCAGATCGTCGAGAGTGTGAACCGTGCTGAGCGCTTCACCGCTATCGCTGAGCGATATGCCGGGCTGGACAAGGCAGGGCGGGCGCGCACCATCGTTATCGAGCCGTCGCGCGAGGGGCGCGATGCGCTGACCGCCGACATTCGCGCGGCGCTTACCCGATCGGGCGCGCTGAACGGTCCCTCTGTCCCTGTGGAAGCCCTCGCCAACAAGGGGCTGACACGCGCGGAGGCGCGCGATCCGTTGAGTTACGACAAAGGCGATGTAGTGCGCTTCACCCGCGACTATGCCGACAAGGGCGTGGCGCGGGGCGAAGCCTATCGCATCGAGAGCATCGATCCGGCCAAGGCCGCCATCGCGCTTAAGACCGAGGATGGGCGTGAGGTGGACTGGCGCTTGCGGCAATGGGGTGCGGGTCATGCCCAGGCCTTCTCGGCCCAGCCCATCGACCTAAAAACCGGCGACAGCATCCGCTTCACCCGCAACGACCGCGAGGCGGGCCGGATCAATGGTGGGCGCGCGGAGGTGATCGCCGTGGATCAACAGGCCCGCACCGCGACCATCCAGATCGGGCGAGGAACGACGGAAACGCTCCACCTCGATTCCGCCCGCGACCGGCATATCACCCATGGCTATGTCGATACCGCCTTTGCCGCGCAGGGGCGCACCGCCGATCATGTCATCATCCATGCTGACAGCAAGGCGGTCAATCTGGTCGATCAAAAATCCTTCTATGTGGGGATATCCCGAGCAAAGGAATCCGCGACCATCTTCACCAATGATCGCGGCAAGCTGGTTGCGGCGATCAGTGAACGGGCCGGCCAGGTGCAGACTGCTATCGCTTCCGGGTTGGCGGCTGGCACCGCGAAGGGAGCTGGTCTTGGGTGAGGCTTGGCTTACGCCCACAAGCCTAAAGGGGCGGCGTAAATCAATTGTCTTATCTTGCTTTTCTAAGCGGGCATTTGTTTGTCTGCTTCATCGAAGGAATGACCGGGGCTCGGGACGATCCAGAACGGCGGCTTCCGAATTGCGAGAAGCTACAAGCTGCCGTTCTTGCTAGTGAAAGACATCGGCAGCTTGCGGCCAAAATGCGTCATTCACCGGGCAAGCTTTGACCGGCGGCTCCCGCACACACAAGCCGGAGCCGCGAACCTCTGAACAAAGCTCGAAGCGGCGTTTATTCGCCATTCGGCGTTGCCGTTCGACGCGAAGCTACGGCGCTACACCGGTGTCGAAGCGACGACGTCGGGGGTGATACCATGGAAGAAAAATCGAAGAATGTAGCGATCAAATGCCGACAAGGTCTCGACTTTTATCGCCGCTTCAAGCCCACTGCGGCGGAAAAGGTTCAACGCGCTTCTAAGGTCGAGATCCGCTTGCGAAAAATCTATATAGCCAGCCCTGTGCAACTTACGCGAGATCATTCGCGGAAGCCCATATTCTTCCAGATTATGGACTGCTGGCGGCAGAAATGCGTGGCTAATCTTGCCAATAAATCCGCCGATATCGATCGATGAATTTATGATCATCTTATGCAACTCATTGATGTCGCTAAGAAGAGCAGATAGCTTAAACGTGATCGTCCGCTCTAGTTGGAAAAATCCATCAATATCGATACCATTACCAGAGAGTTGGCGTAGCATAGTCGGCATGTTGGTTGTCCAGTTCGCCGCCAGAGCCTTAACCACTGCAACAACTCGACTATGAGGGGCATCCCATCCCGAAGGTTTAAGAGCGATTACTTTATAGAGCATCCGATCCCAGTCAGAAGGCTTATTCGAGTTGAGATAGCCGAAGCCCTTCCAGTCCTCTGGATTGTCCTTCATATCGCTGGCGACCCGCAGCAAGAAATCCGCGTCACTATCTTGTAATAAGTTATCTCTCTTAATCCGCGCAAAATTATCGGCACCAACGATATCGGACATCTGGCGCCTATACTCAATGATCCTTTCGATCTGGCGCTCATTCAAACTGTCACGATCCTGCGTCTCGTCCAAACTGCCGAGAACTGCATCGGGAAAATCGATCTGAAGCTGCGTATCTTCGTTCTTCGGTGGCGAATCCAAAAGATAGATGTGACCAACAAAATGTTTGAACATGCGACCGCCTCGGCCGATGATGTTTTTATATGTGAAATCTTTGAGATTGTTCTGTCCGAGCTTACTCTTCCATATTACAACATTTTGCGCGGATGTGTTCACTCCTTCGATAATCGAAGACGTTGACACGATGCTATCAAAACCTTTTTCATTCTCAAAAAGTAGAACTTGGAGCTGACTGAGACACCTGTGCATCCGGCCGTTATGCACACCGACGCCGCGTTCTACGAGGTCAGCTAAAACCCAATCTTGCTGATAATTTTCTCTAAGCCACCGGGCAAAATGGGTCGTATGAGCTCGGTCTACTTTGCTCATTTGATCCACAACAAGATCGGCGATCTTTTTAATCTCTGTGTATGTTCCGGCGTAAACGAGAGATTTCTCGCTCCTTGGCGAAATGATTGACAGAAGCGCTTCGGACTTCTTTTGCGCGTCGCTACCAATTTCTTTGTAAAGCTCATGCTTCTCGAGGAATACGGTGTTAAAATCGAGAAGTTCTATAAACTCCATGTCCCGCGTGAAAACGTTGTCTGCCAGCCTTTTGATGTTTGGAGCCAAGTAGTAACGCTGCTCAGCCAGACGGGATAGTTGAACAATTGCCTTGATAAGGGACGGAGCCCGCTCCTTGTCGTGAACGATACTCGCCTTGTAAAACTCATCAATGACCAAAAGATCGATCCTTTTGAGCTTCTTGATGTAGCCGAAGGCTCGCTCTTGCGGAAAAATGAGAATATTCCGTGCCTCGAGCGGCGCGTCAGGCGCAGTGATGATGCCGTAATCGCGCGCAAACTTCTTGTACAGGCGACGGCGCGTTTCATCCATCAAAGCGATCGTGGGTACGATGATCACCACCGTGTCGGGCCGCTTGGCCGCGATAAACGCGTCGATAATGAAGCTTTTTCCGAAACTCGTCGGCGCACTCACGGCGATACTTTTACCGCCGAGAAGTTTTGACAGAACCGTGGCCTGCTCGCGATGCAAAGTGGCAGTTCTGTTGCCCACATCTACTGCGAATGCCTCATGGACGAATTTCTGGTCCCACGACGCGTTCTCGAGCTGCAGATACGGAAAAAGCCCCGCAGATCGAACCAGCTGATTCAGGACGAGGGGGTATGGCGTTTTACTACGATCCAGATCGCCCAAAAGCTTTATCAGCATATTGCGCGCAGCTAGGTCGTTACCGCCTTCGATGAGGTCGTTGACCTCCGAGCATGCGGCAAACAGCTCCATTATGCGGCTCCCTTGTAAAAAGAGACCGCTCCCAAGAAGGTGTCTACAATCGCTTTCTTATCCGGAACTGGGAAAAGGATCAGATGGAATTGGATGTCGCCATATTTATGGACTTTAGACGATCCGGATATCTGCTTTAGAAAGTAGGCCTCGGCTCTCTCTTTATGATGAGTGGAGATCGCCTTGCGATAATCGTCGGAAAGCTCGGCGCATTTCGCCGTCTCGGCGCATTGATGAATTATGAGGATCGGAACATGGATCTTCGGTTTCAAATGATCGATCGAAACCTGGCTGCTCAGCGCCGCTTTGATTTTTGTCCGGATCTTCTCAGCTAAAACCAGCTGATCAAGATCGGATACATTGGTGATGATGGCGTTTTCTTTTTTCAGCTTGCCGGTGTCTAAGCTCGCGTAAACTGAATTTACTATCGAGTCCAAACGCGCATCAGCGATTGAATTATAGAATTTCGCTTCTCCAAACCACAGCGTGAAGTCCTCGCCGTCTTCGCTTACCACGATATGGACGCTGTCAGCACCCTTAGCATTGTCCTGCGCATTCTGTTTGTAGAATATTTTTGGTACGACGGGTAGCGCCTTATAATGGTTTTTCATGACCCCGTAGAGAAAAACCTCAGCAATTTCACTTCCTTGGCCGACCTCATCTTTGTCAGTAAGCCTGAGATTTCGAGCTGCTGCGACCAAGGCCGAATGGCTCTGGTCAGCCAGTGCCAAACGCTCCCGCTCAGACAGAGCGGTTTGAGCGATGTTGTCCCAAAGATAACTTTGGAAACGGCTACTAAGCCATTTTCCATCTTCGAAGTCGTTTACAAAGCTCAGTACGCGCTTGTTCAATAGTACCTTTAACTGAGTAACAGTCGTGATCTTCGATAGAGAATCGTCTATAAGCGTCTCAAAGCCGATATTAATCATGCGGCAGACGGCCTTTGCCAAGACCGAAAGCAGATTACGGATACTACTCCCAAACGCTCGACCGCACTCTGCATCGAATAAGATGCCTTTCCCCCACCGTCTTCCTTCGAAGTCCCAAGAAAAGAGCGAGCTGTCAAGGACATCGGGTACGGAGATTTGGCTTGCGTTCGTCATGAGCGTCGACCGGGTGAACGAGGGCACGTTTCAGGACAGAACAAACACAGAACAATTCATCGGTCAAGGCCTCTTAGCTGTGCGTGTGATCGAGGAGCGAGAATTCAGGGCATTCGATGATCGCTGGCAAGCGTCCGGCCTCAAACGTATTGCGCTGCTCGGCGCTCGCTATATCGAAAGGCTGATCGGAGGTCTCGGAGGGCCCGCAAGTTGTGACGGCCTCTTAGCGACAAGCCGTCGTTCACGGCAGCCGGTTTAATAGACCCGAATGTCCCAGAGCCCGTCATTTCCGCAGGGCCGCTGCCAAGGTGAACCAATGGCAGGTCTCGACGGAGCGGCCTGGGCCCGGGAACGTCGCCTTCGGCGGCGGCCCCCCTCGTGCAGCGCGGCTGGCCCAGGAGACAAGCTGGTCATGGTAGCGGAACGCCAGCTTTCGGATGCGAATGAAAGGTAACCGACGACCCGACGACCTTGACCCGATCCTTTCTACAAATCACGTCCGACCGCGGACGCAACGTAATGGGATGCCCGAGAGCGGCAATGATCACAGTTAAGAATGCTACGCGGTATCGGCTCCGGTCATCGCGGCCTTGCGGGCGCGGGGTTTTCGGGCCTTGGGTTTGGTGTCTCCGTTCCCGGTGCGGGGCTTCTCGACTGCCACCCCTCCGGCGGCCTCGCTCCCTCCACGCCCCTCCCGGTTGATCGCGAGCGCGTCCTTCAAGACCTTGAGGCGCGTCTTGAATCCATCATAGTCGCTTATCCGCTCGTTCGGCTCGCCATCGAGTCCGAACTCCACGGTCAGAGCGAGCATTTCGTCGCGAATTGCCTTGGCCTCAAGCGAATGATCGAGGCCGTCGGCGATCCGCTCGAACAGGAACAGGCCCTGTTCGCGCGTCGCGCCCTCGGGGTAATCCTGCAGGAAGATCTTGCGCTGCTGCTCAACCAGCGCCTTGACACGGTGACGCAATCGCTCCTCGTCGGCCGCGCGCCGTTTGCGATTGAGGTTTTTGAAAAGCAGCTTCATGCGCTGGAGGAATTCCGCAATGTCTTTTTCCAGCACGGCGTCGGGCGACTTGACCTCGCAGATCGCCACGATGGCGCGCGCGAGCCCGATCTTGTCGATGTGGCTATCTTTCGCCTTCGCTGCCGCTTTTAGGGCGTCGAAGATGCCGGCGGTTCCGCTGAGATGCGGCGCGACCTCGTCTTCGGCAAGGACGATCGGTTCGCCTTCGCGAAACTCAGCCACCTCCCGGAAATAGGCGTTTGCCGCCGCGATGGCGAGTGGGAGCGGGAGCAAATCTTCAGGCTCGGCCATCAGATGCGAGGCATCCTGGACGATGCTGAACTCTGCGAACTGCATAACATAGTCTGGATTGATCAGGCGGCGAGAAGCCTTGTCATCGCTCCGCAGGATGGTAGCCGCGTCGCTGCCGCTTTTGTCCGAATCGAGAAGAATTATGACTGCCGGCGCGTCGCTGTCACGTCCCCGGATGAGATATAGCATGTAGGGGACGTGGCTCGCCGATCCGCACGGAACAAGCACCACCCGGTTTAGGTCGAGCAACTCGGTTTCGCTCGAGACACCACGCCGCTGGATAGCGCGCGACAGTCCTGCGAACAGCACCTGATCTGCTACACCCTCGACGAGTAGATTGCAGGCACCGATGAAGGCGGTCTCCCCCACATAGGCACCGAATGCCGAGCGCAATGGCTCGTAGTGGTTCTGCGAGGCGTTCTTGATCACGCGCGTGCCATCAGCCCCCTTACCCTTCTGCAGGACGCGAATGCGCTCGGCCCGGTTCTTGTCGAGTAGGAATGGCGAATGGGTGACGTAAACGACCTGGACCGGTCGAGCACCGTCGTCGGGTTCTGCGAATCCTCGGAAAATCTTGAGAAGGTCCTGCTGTGCTTCGGCCGAAAGATACGCGTCGGGTTCGTCCATTAACAGGATTTCAGGGCGCTCTGGGTCGGGCTCGTGCGTCTGGGACTGGATAAAATAGGACAGGAAGAACTTTAGTCCGTTGCTGCGCTCGTCAAACGTATATTGCGTGCCCGTCCGGTCGCGGATGGTGAAGACCAGATCGGACTCGAGCGCCGTCACGCGCAGCTGGAAATCGCGATCCTGCACCCAGTATTTGGGAAAGTTCAGACGCTGCTCGAGCTGTTGGTTTATACTCTCGACCAATGCTGTCGCATGGCCATTCTCACCGGCCTCGATGAAGTGCGCCAGCTCGATCAGCCGCTCGGGTTCGACATTCGCAAGCTGCAGCAAGAGCCGGCGTGCCAGCGCATAGGATTTGGCGAGTTCCTCGCGGGTTGCGGGGCTGTCGTCGAGCTCCGTCAGAATCGGAGAAAGCTCGGGCGCGGCACCTTTCAGCCCCTGCGAGAAGCTCGACTGGTCGGTGCTGAAAATGCGCCGGAGGATGTCGAGCACTTCGAGTGACCGCTTTCGCGTCCGGCGGTCGCGGATCGGCCCCGACTGCGCCGCGACGAGCTCGGAGGTCGGCAAAGCGCCGGGCAGCGCAACCTTGGACTCGATCGTGAATACCCGCGGCAGCACCGCCGTCCCGAAACCTTGCGCCTTCGATCCGGTCAGTGGCAGGTGCTGATACCCACCAGCGCCATCGGGGAAATAGAGATCGAGCCGGTCAGGCCCCTGTCGGAACATCAGAAATGCATCGAAGCGTTCCGGGGCGGACGGAACATCGACGCGAATTTTCGCGACCTCGGCTTCGGTGACGTCGCTCCACGCGATGCCGAGATGTGGCCAGAACTCGTTGCCGCGCTCGACATTGAAATAATCGCAATATCGACAAAGATCTTGGTGCCGGAACCCTTTGCCCGTGATCGCCATTTCGATCGCCCCGAGCAGGTGGCTCTTGCCCGATTCATTTGCACCGACAATTGTCGTGATCCGCGGATCGATCGGCACCTCGATGTAGGGATACCAGAGATCTCCGATCATTTCCCATTCGCGGGACTCCGCATCGCGGTGGGCCTTGCGATGATGATCGAAGTTGAACGATTTGTAGAACCGTGCGTAAATCTTGCTGAGTTGCATGATGTCTGCCCCTGTTTAAGCAACTTATATGGCTGTGTTTGCGGGTGGCAAAATATAAATCTCTCCGAATGACGATGAATTGAAGCCTGGCTAGAGCAAATTCATTATGGGCGGAATCGCGGGGGATTCCCTTTGAGTTGATTGTGTGATTCATAGGTTGCCGTCACGAAGGAGGCGGCGATGGGTTGGCGATCGGGTCAGAGTTACTCTGAGGATTTGCGTGGTCGGGTGCTTGGAGCGGTGGACGGCGGAATGGCGGTTCGCCAGGCGGCAGCGACATTCCAGGTGAGCATCGCCTACATATACAAGGCACTGATCCGGCGCCGGCTGACCGGCGATGCCGGGATCAGTCCCAACCGCGGTCGTCCGCCGCGCAAGCTCTCGCCCGAGCATGAGCTGGTGTTGGCGACGCACATCCGCTCGCGGCCCGGCATCACGCTGGCGCAGGCGCAATCCTGGCTCCTGGCCGAGCACGGCATCGATCTCAGCACCGGCGCGATGTGGAATGCGGCCAAGCGTCTGGGGCTGTCGTTCAAAAAAAGCCCTGCGCGCGTCCGAGCAGGACCGGCCCGACGTCGCCGCAAGGCGCAAACTGTGGAGAGCAGCGCAGCCGTTCATCGATCCTGAGAGCCTCGTCTTCCTCGACGAGACCGGCGTCAACACGAAGATGGCGCGGCTCTATGGCTGGTCGCCGGTCGGCGAGCGCTGCCGCGACAGCGCACCGTTCGGCCACTGGAAGACGATGACCTTCATCGCCGGCCTGCGCCTGACCGGCATGACCGCGCCTTGGGTGCTCGACGGGCCGATGAATGGCGATGCCTTCCGGACCTACATCCAGCACGTTCTCGCGCCGACGCTCAGACGCGGTGACGTCGTGGTGCTGGACAACCTGCCGGCGCACAAGGTCGCGGGCATCCGCGAGGCGATCCTCGATCGTCGGGCCCAAATCTTCTACCTGCCGCCCTACAGTCCCGACATGAACCCCATCGAGATGGCCTTCTCCAAGCTCAAGGCACTCCTGCGCCAGGACCCGGCGCGAACCATCGACGGCCTGGTCGAACGCATCGGCAACCTGCTCGATCGCTTCCTTCCCTCCGAATGCGCCAACTTCTTCCAAGCAGCCGGATATCAACGGTCATCGTGAAAATGCTCTAGATGCGAAACCGGCCCCAGTGCCAACGTCAGCGGTCTGCGACAGGCTCTACCCGAGCGTCCGCTTTCAGGATTATCAACTGCGAACACCAATGACCGCTTTGGCGGCGGCAATTTCCATCCGGTCGCACTAGC
Organism: Sphingobium sp. 66-54; assembly: GCA_001899715.1. GTDB lineage: Bacteria > Pseudomonadota > Alphaproteobacteria > Sphingomonadales > Sphingomonadaceae > Sphingobium. The sequence goes on along the minus strand of MKWI01000013.1, from coordinate 19,225 downwards.
AGAAGCCGACCCACTTTAGGTCGTTTACGAGGTGATACGGGAACGTCCGTTCGTGTGGAGAGCGGACGTTCAGCAGAGCGCCTCACGCGAGACGTTTAGGCACGCCAGCGTCAATCCCGTGGCTAGCGGTTGCAGAGAGAAGTTGTCGAGCGCCGCTGAGGATGCTGGCATAAGACTTTCACCCAGATGGCGCTAAATTGGAGGCGGGCTGCGCGAATGTCACGGCTTTACAGCGGTCGTGTCGCGCAACAATCGCCGATCCATGAATCTCAATATCAATAAGTTGTGCTAATCCTTGAATCACAATTCCGTCTAAGCAATTTTGAGAAGATGATGGCATTGTGTGCGTAACCACACCAAAGCTGGGGAGCGATCAAATCTCTCAGACCAATATTGGCAGACCCGGAAGCCGGGGGCTGGGAAAGGAAGCGACTGTACTCCCAAATTGCTGTTGAGCCTGGAGAGTACCGCGGCGGTGTGTTGGGGAACTGTCGCCACATAGTCCTGCTCGCCGACAATAGCGGCCAGTCCGAGGAAGCCGGGCAGTTCCAGCCTGACCCGGCGCTGGATGTTTTCGGCCATCAAGGCGTCTTCGAGCAGTTGCGCGCCAGTTCCGGAGGCTATTCGGACATGGCTCGCATCTTCATAGGCACGACGGTCTATCTGGCCGATTTCCCGCCGCGCCAGACAAACCCAGCTTTGATCATAGAGCGCTTGCCGGCGGCACCCCCCTTCGAGCCAGGGGATGTACCCCAGCGCGAGATCCACATCGCCTCTGGTCAATTTCTGAGCGAGATCGTCATCGAGCAGGCTGACCGAAAGCGTGATCGCGGGGGCTTCCTTCGCCAGATGATCGAGGATGTGCGGCAGCAGCGTCACCTGGCTGGCGTCGGTCATGGCGATGCGGAACATGTGCGTGCTGCTTGCAGGGTCGAAGACGGGGCCGGGGTCCTTGAGATAAGCCAGCTGCTCCAATATGGCGCGGCAGGGCTTCACCAGGTCCAGCGCCCTGGGCGTCGGCAGCATCCGGCCGGACTGCCGGACGAACAGCGGGTCGCCGAACTGCTGTCTCAGCGCCTTGAGATGGAGCGACACGGTCGGTTGCTGGAGGCCGAGTGCTTCAGCGGCTCGCGTGACGCTCCCCTGATCGACCAAGGCAAGGAAGCTCGACAGCAGGTGATTGTCGACCATTATTGCAATCCACAATGATAATTATAACATTCATTGCATAGATCAATGCGTGGCCTTTCGATACGGCCGATCGTATGAAACGCGATTTTTCCGTCGCCATCGTAGGAGCCGGTGCCCTGGGTAGCGCCATCGGTGGCGTGTTGGCCGAACATGGCGCCAATGTGACGCTCGTGACGGGCAATTCTGCGCATCGCGACGCCGTCCAAGCCGAGGGACTGATGCTGACCGCGGACGGCAAGACGTTCCGCCATGTTGCCGTATCCGCGGTCGCGGACTGTTCGGCCATCACAACACCGGTCGATCTCGCCATCATCCTCATCCATTCGGCCGGGACTGCGCAGGCGGCGCGCGATGCGACCGCCATTGTGCGGCGGGACAGCATGATCTTTTCGCTTCAGAACGGGCTGGGCCAAGAGGAGCTGCTCAGCGACGTTCTGGGGCGCGAGCGGGTTTTGGGCGGCAAGACCTATGCCGGCGGCCTGATGATCGCGCCGGGCAAGGTCCAGGCGACGGTCGCGGGCAAGCGGACCCTCATCGGCGAACTGGACGGCAAAATCTCCGACCGGGCGACCAGCGTCGCCCAAATGATGACATCACTTGGCGTGCCGACCGAAGTCGCGCCGGACATCAGGGTCGCCATCTGGGACAAGCTCCTCATCAACGTGGCGACCGGCGCGCTGTCCACCATCACGCGCATGACCTATGGCGAACTCTATGCGCAGCCCGGTCTCGCCGAGGTGGCGCAATCGGCCGTCGCAGAGGCAATGGCGGTCGCACGGGCCGAAGGGGTGAACCTCACTATCAGCGAGCCGGCCGAAGCCTGGCACATGGCAAGCGCCGGCCTGCCCGACAATTTCCGCACCTCCATGCTCCAGACGATCCTCAAGGGCCGTCGCAGCGAGATCGACTTCATCAACGGCGCCGTCGTGGCGCGCGGTGCGCGCCATGGCGTTCCGACGCCGGTCAACGTGGCGCTCGTCGCCTGCGTCAAGGGCATAGAGGCCAGCGGCGGCTTCGCACTTTCCCATTCCCCATCAGCGCAGGATGCCCGATGACCCCTTCCCTTCCTCCCACCGGTTATGTCGAGCATGTCGCGATCCGTGTTTCCGACATCCATTGGCACATCCGCTTTTTCCGCGAGGTGCTGAACATGACGCTGCGCGAGGTGCAGGGCACGGAGGAAAATCCCGAACAATATTGGACGCTGGGTGGCATGCAGCTGCGCGCCGATCCGGGCTTTGCCGGCTCGGAAGGGCGGCTGCTGCACCTGGGCATCATGACCGACGATCTGGACGGTGCGCTGGCGCGGGCGGCGGCGTTCGAGGTGAAGGAGCAGCCTGCTGGACGCAACTGGATCCTGCTGCCCGACGGGCTCGAACTTGAACTGATGCAGGCGGCCCCCGGCGCGGTCGCGGCGGTGCGGGCAGTCGATCCGCGCGCGGGAATGGAGAAGTGATCGTGACCGAAGCCAGGGAACTCTATTGGGACGAATGCGACGTCGGCGATGCCTGCGAAAGCGGCGACTATGAAGTCACGGAAGCGCGCGTCATAGCCTATGCCGAACTGACGGGCGACTTCACCCCGGTGCATACGGACGAAGACTATGCGCGCACGACGCCATTCGGCACGCGCGTGGCGCACGGATTGTTCGGCCTATCGATCGCCGACGGCCTCAAGACCCAGGCGCCGCTGCGCTTCGTGCCGGGCATGTCGCTCGGCTGGGAATGGAGCTTCGTCGCGCCGATCAAGCTTGGGGACCGGGTGCGCGTCCGCTTCCATGTCGGATCGAAGCGGCAGTCGAGCAGCCGCCCCGGGTGGGGCATCGTCATCTTGCCTTCCGAACTGGTGAACCAGCGCGACGAAGTGGTGCAGAAGGGCGAACATCGCCTGATGATCCCGCTTCGCCCGGAGGATGCGGCATGAGCGAACCGCTTCCCCTCGCCGGCATCAAGGTCGTCGATTATTCCCACTATCTGGCCGGCCCGCATCTGTCCCGCAGCCTGGCGGCGCTGGGTGCGGACGTCATCAAGGTCGAGCGGCCCAAGTCGGGCGACGCCGGCCGCGATCATGCCTACATCGTCCAGGGGCAGTCCGGTTATTTCATCCAGCAGAATATGGGCAAGCGCGGCCTGTGCGTGGACATGAAGGACCCGCGCGGCCGCGATCTGGTGCTGAAGCTGATCGACACCGCCGATGTGTTCGTGGAGAATTACCGGCCCGGCGCGCTCAAGAAGCTGGGGCTGGGCTATGAGGCGCTGGCGCAGCGCAACCCGGGCCTCGTCTACTGTTCCGTCTCCGCCTACGGCCATACCGGCCCGGATTCCGACAAGGCGGGCTTCGGCTTGATTGCGGAGGCCAAGAGCGGGGCGATGGCGCAGCTTGGCGTGCCCGGCGCTCCCCCACCGCTGCTCCGCATGTCGCTGGCAGACATGTATGCCGGCACCCACGGCGTCGCGGCCGTATGCGCGGCGCTTTACGGGCGCACCCGGACGGGCAAGGGGCGGCATATTGACCTCGCGCTCTATGACTGCGTCGTGTCGATGCATGATTATGCGGTGCAGGAATATCTTTTGTCGGACGGAGCGATCCTGCCGCGCCAGACCGGCGCGGACATGCCCAATTCCACCGTCTATGGCGTATTCTCGGCAAAGGACGGCTATCTGGTCATCGCCGCGCAGGTGACGGATGCCTGGATCAGGCTGGCGCAACTGGTCGGTGGCGAACAACTGGCCGCCGATCCCCGCTTCCACAGCGGGGCGGGACGTAATGCGCATCGGGAGGAGATATTGCCGCTCGTGTCGGCCTGGGTCGCGTCGCTTCCCTCCCGCGATGCGACGCTGGCGATGCTCGAAACGGCCGGCATCCCTGCCGCTCCGGTGCAGACGATCGACGAGGTCATCGCCGACCCCCAGACCCTGGCCCGCGAGATGATCATCGAGCAGGAGCACCCGGTCCTGGGCAAGATCAGGGTCAACAACCTGCCCTATCGCTTCTCAGACTGCGACACCAAGCCGCGCCGGACGGCGCCGCTGCTCGGCCAGGACAATGCCGACATCGCGCGCGAACTGGGCTTCGACGAGGCGAGCATCGCCGGGATGCAGGCCGATGGCGTCCTTTATGCGGAGACGATCGATGACTGACCGCTACGCCGTGATCGGGCGGCCGATCGCCCATTCCAAGTCGCCGCAGATCCACCTGGCCTTCGCCGCCAGCGCCGGTCAGTCCATCTCCTACGAGAAGGTAGAGGGACGCGAGAATGACTTTGCCGCACAGGTGGACGAACTACGCGGACAGGGCTTTCGCGGGATCAACATCACCGCGCCGTTCAAGCTCGACGCCTATGCCTATGCCACGGACCATTCCCGGTCGGCCCGATTGGCAGGAGCAGTCAACTGCCTGACCTTCGGAAGCGACGGCACGGTGCGCGGCGACAATTTCGATGGGATTGGGCTGGTCCGCGATATCACGCACAATCTGCGCATCGCCATGCGCGGCAAGCGCGTACTGATGCTAGGCGCTGGCGGCGCCGCGCGCGGGGCGCTACTGCCCATATTGGCCGAGGAGCCGGCGCTCTTCGCGATCGTCAACCGGACGGTCGCCCATGCCGAGGCGCTTCGCGATGCGGCCGATGGCAAGGCGGAGGCCGGCCCCTACGGATCGTGGGACAATCAGCCCTATGATGTCGTGCTGAACGCGACGTCGTGCAGCCTGACCGGCATATTGCCGCCGGTGTCGCCGAATGCCTTCGGCCCGCAGACTGCCGTCTATGAACTGGCCTATGGCAAGGGTCTGACGCCCTTCCTGGGGCTGGCGCAGGACAGCGGCGTTACGCAGATGGCGGACGGTGTCGGCATGCTCGTCGAACAGGCGGCCGAAGCCTTCGCCCTGTGGCGTGGCGTGCGGCCGGACACGCAGCCGGTGATCGACGCGCTGACGATCCCCCTAGCCTGAACGCCGATCCCGTAGTATGAACCAGTCCGTACATTATGGACGGTCAGAAGCCAGCGGTTCGGAGACAGGATTGTGAGAAATGCCATCGCGTCAGTATCGTTGAGCGGGACGCTGGAGAGCAAGATCAGGGCAGCGGCGGCGGCGGGCTTTGATGAAATAGAGATTTTCGACACCGATTTTCTGGCCTCCCCGCTGTCGCCGCGGGAGGTGAAGGCGCTGCTTGACGATCTGGGGTTGGGCTGCACGCTCTATCAGCCGTTCCGCGACCTGGAGGGCCTACCCGAACCCTATCGCCAGCGCGCCTTCGACCGCGCGCGCCAGAAGTTCGACGTGATGGCGCAACTGCGTTGCGACCGCATCCTGCTATGCTCCAACTGCTCGCCCCATGCGGTCAACGATCGTCCCCGCATGGTCGCCGATCTGCAGGATCTGGGTGAGGTGGCGAAGGACTATGGCATATTGGTCGGCTATGAGGCGCTCGCCTGGGCGCCGATTATCAACGACCATCGCGACGCATGGGATCTGGTCCGCGCGGTGGATCATCCCAATGTCGGCATCCTGCTCGACAGCTTCCATTCGCTGTCTCGCAAAGTTCCTTCGGAAAGCATCCGCGAGATCGACCCCAACAAGATCGTCTATGTCCAGTTGGCCGACGCGCCGATCCTGGACATGGACTATCTTTACTGGAGCCGGCATTTCCGCAACCTGCCGGGGCAGGGCAGCTTCGACGTGACGAGCTACGTCACGGAGTTGATGCGGATCGGCTATGACGGGGTGCTGAGCCTCGAAATCTTCAACGATCGCTTCCGTTCCAACTCGGCGACGATGGTCGCGCGGGACGGTGTGCGGTCGCTCAATGCCCTGCGGGACGCCGCTGCGCGGCGACTGGACCTCGTTGTGGATATGCCCGCGCCGGCCGAGATCATGGGACTGGAGTTCGTGGAATTCGCGGTCGCGCCCGAAGATCGCAGCGCTATGTGCGAGATGCTGAACCACATCGGGTTCCGCGCAAGCGGCAGGCATCGGGTCAAGGATGTCGAGCATTGGCGCGGCGGCAAGGCCAATATCGTCCTCAATTTCGAGGACACAGGCTTCGCGCGCGCCTATCGCAATACCCATGGCAGTTCGCTCTGCGCGATCGGGCTGACGGTCGCCGACAGTCAGGCGGCGGTTGCCCGCGCCCACGCGCTAGGCCTTGCACAGGAGGCATCGGACATCCCGGCCATGCCGGCGATCCGCGGGGTGGGAGGCAGTCTGGTCTATATCGTGGACGACAAGGACATGGCCGCGATCTGGGCCGATGAGTTCGAGGCGATGGCCGGATCGCCTGCCGCCGAAGCGCCCGACATACTCGGCATCGACCATCTTGCCGTCGTGGTCCACAACGACGAATTCCTGTCCTGGCAGCTCTATTGGCGCGCCATGTTCGACGTGCAGCCACAGGGTGCGCAGGATGTGATCGACCCCAATGGCCTGGTCCTCAGCCAGGCGATCGAAAATGCGTCCGGCACATTCCGGTTGACCATGAACAGCACCGATGCCCGGGGTGCCCTGTCGGCACGTTTTCTGACCCACTCCTTCGGCGCCGGTTTCCAGCATATCGCGCTGCGCACAGACGACATCTTCGCGCTGGCGCGCGAGACGCGCGCGCGTGGGCTGCAATGCCTGCCCATTCCCGCCAATTATCACGACGACGTCGCAGCGAGATTCGGCATAGCGGCCGAAGAGAGCGGCGCGATGCGGTCGCTCGACATATTGGTGGACGAGGACGGGGCAGGGAATCGCTACCGCCAGTTCTACAGCCGCGCCTTCCACAAGAGCTTCTTCTTCGAATTCGTTCAGCGCGACGGATATCAAGGCTACGGCGCGCCAAACGCGCCGATCCGGCTCAACGCGCAGGCTCAATTTCGGTCAGACGATCTTCCCTGAAGAAGAGCCTTCAAAGCTTTTCTTCGCCAAAGCCCATGCGCGAGAGGAGCCGCGAGGCGAGCGAGGCCCTGATCGGATCGCCGCCATCGATGCGCTTCCAGGTGTTGTAACTGATGCCGAACATAGCCCGCATCCCTTCATCGGTGCGGACCGCGTTGCTCGCCCGCATATGATCGCGAACGGCTGGCGGCAGGATGATCATGCGCTGGGTCATCGGGCCGCCTCGCGAACCACTTTGCCGATATGGCGCAAAGCCAATACATAGCCATGGGTGCCGACGCCCGCGAGGACGCTGTCGGAGCGGTGCGAGATATAGCTGTGGTGACGGAAGGACTCGCGCTTGTGGACGTTCGATATGTGGACTTCGGATACATGACCTTCGAAGGTGTTGAGAGCGTCCAGAATCGCGACCGACGTATGCGTGAACGCTGCGGGGTTTATGACGATGGCGGCCGCAGTCTCGCGCGCCTCGTGAATCCAGTCGATGATCTGAAATTCGGCGTTCGATTGAAGAAAGCGGATTTCCAGCCCCTCTTCCGCTGCGACGGTGCGACTATCGCGTTCGACATCCGCCAGAGTTTCATGGCCGTAGATATGCGGCTGGCGCTTGCCGAGCAGATTGAGGTTCGGGCCGTTCAGGACATAGATCAGGGTGGGCATAATGATCTCCGTTCAGAAATAGACTATCCGGTTAGTTAACGCGACTAAAACGTGCGCTGCGAGTTGGCGATTCCGACGGGTTCAAGGCTGGCACCACCGCATGACGGCGTCGACGGCGATGGTGCGGCGGTTGGATTGCTGCTTTTCCACCGTCTCATCGACAGGGAAGAGGAAGGAAAATGTGCTTTCATTGACGACGTTGAACACCGCGAAAGCGCTGATCATCCAGTGCAGGTCAACCGCTTTCAGCCCCTTGCGGAAGACGCCCCGCTCCTCGCCGATGCGGATCAACTTTTCGAGCTGGAACAGGACCGAGCCGTTATGCTCCCGGATCCCGGCTATCTGCTTCAAATGGCTGGCATGGTGGATATTCTCGATCGCCACCAGCCGCGCGAACCAGGGGTTGCGGAACTGGTGGTCGAAAGTGAATTCGACGATCTGCCGCAAGGCCAGCAGCGGGTCCATGTTGGGGATGTCGATTTCCAGCTCGATCCTGCGCATGTCGAGATAGGCGCGTTCCAGCACCGCCTCATACAGGCCGTCCTTGCTGCCGAAATAATAATAGATCATCCGCTTGGACGTGTTCGTCTCTTTGGCGATGTCATCGACGCGACCGCCCGAAAAGCCATGCTCGGCGAAATGGCGGCTCGCGACCTTCAAAATATCGGCCTTGGTCCGTTCCGGATCATTGGTCCGACCGGAACTGCCTTCACCCTGTTTGCGCCTAGCCACCAGATCCTCGTGCCGAGTTGAAACCCATCTCGGTCCCGAGTTGGCCAAGCCCCCCAAGTTAGTCAACGTCCAACGCCAAAAAGTGTGCACGCATCCGTTCATGATCGACCGGACCGTCGACGAAATATTCCATTGCCGCCGCCGCCTGAAAAACCGCCATGCCACCCCCGTCGACCGTCCGGCAGCCGATGGACCGGGCCACCCGCAGCAGTTCCGTCTCCAGCGGGAAGTAAACGATCTCCGCGACCCACATGTCCGGCCGGAGCAGCGCCGGATCGATCGGCAAGCCTGGGTGCGCCGCCATGCCCGTGGGCGTCGCGTGAATGAGGCCGGTCGCGCTTTCCATCGCGACGTGCGGCTGCGCCACCGCTTCGATCACGGCATGCGGGAACTGATCGCGCAACCTGTGAACAAGCAAGTCGGCGCGCGATGGCTGCACATCGACAAGCGTCAGCCGCCCCGCGCCGAGCGACAATATGGCGCAGGCGGTCGCGGCGCCCGCTCCCCCAGCGCCCAGTTGCACCACATGGGAAAGATCGGCATCGGGCACCCCGCGGCGGAAACCCTCAGCGAACCCCGAATAGTCGGTATTATAGCCCTTCGTTCGACCATCGCGAATGACGACGGTATTCACCGCCCCGATCGCGCGGGCGTAATCATCGACCTCGTCGAGCAGCGGCATGATCGCCTGCTTGGCGGGATGGGTGACATTGGTTCCGTCGAAACCCAGCTGCTTCATGCCGGCCAATATGGTGGGGAGATCACTGACGCCCATGCCCAGCACGCCCAGGTCGATCAGCCGATAGGCGTAGGGAATGCCGAGCGCCCGTGCCTCCGTCTCGTGGAGCGTGGGGGACCGGGACTGCCCGATCCCCTGGCCAATGAGACCGATGACCCTGCTTTTCTTCACTGCATTAGTCGACATGGCCCGCCGCTCAACCCTTATTCTAAAAGTTTAAATCTTGGCTTTCACGCCGATGAAGAAGGACCGGCCGACGATGTCGTAGATATCGGGCAGCGTCTGGCTGGGCGTGCCACCGATGACATAGGGCTGCTTGTCGGTCAGGTTGGTGATGCCGGCGCGAAGCTCGAACCGGTCGGTGACGCGCAGATTGCCCGTCAGGTCGAACGTGTCATAGGCGCGGACTCCTGCGATCGTGCTGGCGGGATTGAGCACAACGGTCACGTCGCGCATCGCATTCATATGCTTCCAGCGGATGCCGAGATCGACTTTGCCCATGGAGAGCGTGGCGGTGTTCAGCCAGCGCCACTTGGGCAGCGGAAGCGTATTGGTATAGTCAATCGTGCCGGCATATTCGAAGTAGGCGGTGCCGGGCAGATCCTTGCGCTGATAGCTGTCGAGATAGCTGACCACACTCTTGAACGCGAGCGACGTGTCGTTGCCGATACCCATTTCATCGAGCCCGATGGTCCAGTCGAGCTGGATATCGAGGCCGCGCGTCTTGAGTCCGCCGAGATTCAGATAAGGCAGCGCTACGTTGGTGACGTCGCCATTGAGCGCGCTGCGGGAGATCAACTGGCAGAACTGGTCGCTGGCCGAATAGGTCGGGTTGAAGCCGCCGATATTGTAGCAGCGGTTGAGCGCGACATTGCCCGCGACGGTCGAAATGACATTCTTGATCTTGATATCGTAGAAGTCGACCGAGAGCGAAAGCTGACGTGCCCAGGCCGAGCCGATACGCGGCGATAAGACGAGGCCCAGCGTCTTGGTGACCGCCTCTTCCTCCTTCAACCCCAGATTACCGGTGTTGGTCGCCGGGACCGCGACGGTCGCCGCGTTATAGCTCGACGCGATCGCCGCCGGCACGCCGGTCGCGACGCACAGCGCGCGTAGTTGCGCGGCATTCGCTCCGGCAAAAGCCGGGTTGCGCACGTCGCATGGATCGCCGCCGGCGGGCGGATTGCCGATCTGGATCTGCGTGCCCGTCGCCGAGCTGAACAGCTCGCCCACATTAGGCGCGCGGTTCGACATCTGATAACCGGCGCGGAACATCAGCATATCGGCCGGCTTCCACTCCAGCTCGCCCTTGTAGCTCCAGATCCCCCCGGTAATGTTGTAATCGGAATAGCGGCCGCCGACCGTCAGGTTGAGCTTCTGGAAAAAGGGCGTGTCGGACAATATGGGGACGAACAGTTCGGCCGCTACTTCCTTCACACTGGTCCGGCCGTGCGTAGCGGCGGTCTGATTGAAGCCGAATACGTCCCCTTTCACCAGATCGGCACCCGGGTCGAAGTCGTAGGTGTTGCGGCGATAATCCGCCAGAACGGATAGTTGCACGTCACCGGCGGGCAGCGCGAAAAGTCTGCCGGAGAGTTTGGCCTCGACCGTATCCTGGCCAATATCTTCGGGCAGAGCGATGCGACGCGAAACGAACGCGCGGCACGCATCCGAAATAGATGAGCTGTTGGTGATGCCGAAGGGATTATAGCCACCTGCGCACAGCGACGCGCCGCCATCGGCCGCCTGCAGCAGTTGGTTCATCTTGGAACCCAGAACCGCATTATCGATAAAATTGTCCACACTGGTCCGGTCGCGGGCGTAATAAACATCATATTTCCAGTCGCCCACGCCCGTTTCACCACGCAGGCCCAGCACGAACTGGGTGGTGTCGAAGCTGGTATCATAGGCGCGGCGACCAAGGCCCAGAAAACGCTGGTTGATCTGGAACGGTGCGTTCGGATTGGACCGTGAGGCGAGCAGCGGGCGCAGCGACGATGGGATGAAGGGGTTATTCACCGACACCAGCGCCGGGATGAACTGCGTGATGTTGAGGCCAATGCTGGAATAGGCGGAGGTGTGCGAATAGAGGCCCTGGGCGTAAATCTCCAGCGCCGGGGAGACCTCGAAATTGGCTCGCACGAAGGCGGATTCGCGATCGAGGGGGCGCATGACCGACTGGTCCAGCACACTGACCTGACGGAAAGTACCGCCGAAATTGCTGTAGTCGGGGGCCAGCGGACCCTGATAATTTACCAGACTGGTCTGACCGAACAGCGAACCGTTGTTGTTGAAGCCGAGGCTGGTGCTATTCCTCACACCGCCGGGGGCCACGCCCTGGGTCGCGAAATAGGCGTCTACAGTCGCCTGACTTGGCGCATTGCTGCCCGGCAGATACAGGCCGGGGCCGGTAAAGCCCGAAAGGAAGCCCAGATTGTAGAAGGAACGCTGGCGCGCGGTCAATTCATCACGGTGGGTGTAAGAACCCGAGAAGACGACCGACAGGCGATCCCCAAAGCCGTTGAAGCCTCCCGATACCGCGAGGTCGGAGGTCATGTAATCGCCACGGAAGCTGTTGCCGATCTGACCATCAAGCTGGATACCGTCGAACCGGCGCTTGGTGCGGAACTGGACGACGCCGCCAATGGCGTCCGAGCCATAAACAGCGGAACCGCCGCCGGTAACCGTCTCCACGCTTTCCAGGATCGCGGTCGGGATGATGTTGACGTCAGCGACGTTGAAGGCGGTCGATGTCGGCAGGCGATGGCCGTCGAGCAGCACGAGCGTGCGCCGATCGCCCAGGCCGCGCAGGTTGAGGGTCGCGCGGCCGGCCGACAGTGCCGCCGTGCCGCCGCCGCCGCCCGCGCCGCTCGCCGGGGTGAATTGTGGCAGCTGGTTGAGGCCCTGTTCGATATTGACCGTCCCGGCGCTTTTCAGCGCCTCCGCGCCGACCGTGACGACAGGGCTGGCGGACACATAGTCCGGGCGGGCAATCAGCGACCCGGTGACGACGATATCTGCGGTTGTCGGTTCTTCAGTGGCGGCGGTATCCTGTGCGGCCGGCCGGGACGCGGCGGCACTGCCATCCTGGGCATGTGCCTGAGCGGAAGCCATCGAAGCCAGCGCCGATATGCCGATAATGCCGATTCTCATTTCACCTCTCCCTATAAAACGTTCTAGTTAGTTAATGAGACAATTTGCTGCTCTTCGAGTGTGACGTCCTGCACGTCAGTCCAGTTCGATACGTTTCACGTCGCCCAGGACAAATATGTAGGCGAGCGCCCCGAGCAACGCGACAATGCCGACGAACGCAAGCGCGTAGAAGAAGCTGCCGGTCGCGGCGACGATCCCGCCCACGACGACCGGCGTTACGATGCCTGCGAGGTTGGCGGCCAGGTTGAAAACGCCGCCCGTTACACCCAGCATCCCTTCTGGCGCTATGTCCGACACCAGTGCCCAGCCGAGCGCCGCCATGCCTTGGGCGAAGAAGGCGAGACTGAGGATCGCGATGACGACGCGGTTGTCGTCCACGAAATTGGCGAGGATGATCGTGGACGCGAGCAGAAGGCCAAGGATGATCGGCAGCTTGCGCGCGAGATTGGGAGACCGGCCCTGGCGCAGCATGCGGTCCGACCACCAGCCGCCGAAGAGCACGCCAACCGACGCCGCGATGAAAGGCAAGATCGCGAAAAAGCCGATCTTAAGCCAGTCCATCTGCCGTTCGACCGCAAGATAGGTAGGGAACCAGGTCAGGAAGAAGACAAGCGTGCTATTGCCCGCGAACTGGCCGAGACAGATGCCCCACATCTGGCGCTTGCCCAGCAACCGCCCGGCATCGCGCCAGTTGAGCTTTTGCTTCACCGGCTGACCCACCAGCCCGCCGCCGGCAACGATCAGATCGAGTTCGTTCTGATCGGCGGCGCTTTGCATGGGCTCCCGATATTTGATCCACCAGATGGCGGCGAACACCATGCCGAGGATGCCCGCCGTCAGGAACAGCGAACGCCAGCCGAAGGAGGCAAGCATCCAGAAGAGAAGGGGACTGAGGAACGCGAGACCGATATATTCGCCCACCGTATAGACGCCGGTCGCGAAGGCGCGCTCCTGACGCGGAAACCAGGTCGCAACGACGCGGCTATTGGCCGGAAAACAGGGGCTTTCCGCCACGCCTAGAGCCAGGCGGAAGCCGAGGAGCGCACCGACGCCGCCGATGAAGGCCTGGCAGAAGGTAAAGAAGGACCATAGACCGACCGAGAGGAAGTAGGTTAGCCGCGTGCCGAAACGGTCGAGAAAGGCGCCCCCTGGGATCTGAGAGGCCGCGTAGGTCCAGCTAAAGGCGGAGAAGATGACCCCCATCAAGGCTGCGCTGATCCCCAACTCCTTCGTCAGGGCAGGCGCGGCGATGCCCAATATGGTGCGATCAAGATAATTGATGAGGGTGCCGGACGCGATGAGCGCCAGCATCGTGAAGCGGACCCGCGTTGCCCGTCCGGCATGTGGCGTGTCGATCGTGACAGGCTGCACTGCGCCGACCTCATGCATTGCACGGCGCTCCATCAATATGGCGCGGATGAGAGCCGACCGCAGGAGGTGAGCATGGCGTGGAAGCGCTGAACATTCTGATCCCTCTCCAAAGCCGGTGTTCGCCACCGTGTTGAGGCAGAAATGTTCTAATTCGTTCATTCTGTCAAATGGATTTCGCAGAGGTGGTAGCAATGCAGTTAAGCCTCGCTTCGCGATTTGTCGCCAGACCCCCGTAGAACCGGGCCTTCGGTGGCAAAACTCTGCAGCATGAAAATGAGATGATCGGCGAACCTGATATGCAAATATGGTCCAGATCGTTCATTTTATCGCGCCACTGTCGACCTGCGGGGAGTCATTGAGGGGGGCGTGGGAAAGGAATGATGTGCGGGGGGGCCACGGCACCGGCAAGTTGGGGAGCAGCAGAAATCCGACTTTTCACATGACGGGACCCGCTCTCAGTTGCATGCAGCACTTCCGAGGCTCTGCTGCAATTCGAGCCAGCCCTTGGAACTGGCTCAGCGCCGTATGGCTTGCTCACTAAACGCTTCCATGCGACAAACCCGCTCGACGTCGCCATCGACCAGAGCGGCGGAAGATACACTGAATCTCGCCGCCAACGGCCAGTTGGATAGCGACTGCCTCGACCTCATGCCGATGGTCGGTGCCGTTGGTGCTGGGAGAAGCATTGGCGCCGCCGCGTAATGAGCACCATCCATGTCCAAGTTGTCCGCCGCTGTGCGGGTGAGGGAGCATCCATTCCTTGCCGGCAAGCGCGTCAGTCGCCTAGCCAATCGGCGCGCTGCTGCGCCGCGCCTTATTGAGGCACACCGGATCAGTGATGCGCCGCAGCCACATCCCACCGCCGGCGATCTGCGCTATAGGCTCTATGTGACGCCCTTTGGCCCCGCCCCACCGGCATCGAGCCGGATGCGCCTTTAAGCGCCGCCCCACCAACGCTCCGCCATAACCGTGGCCTGTCTCGAAGCATGAAACAAGGCCGCGCTGCGGGAGCGTGAGGGCGGAGCAACGCTGCCCGAACCCATATTCGGTCACAGGCTGGTCCCAGCACGCGGTGAGCGCGGCGCTGACAGGCCTGCGCAGAAGAGCCATGTAGGCGAGCGCGGCAAACGCGACGAGATCACCTGCTACAACATCACGGCTTTCGCCTGATGCTCTCGGTCGACGACAAGATTGCGGCGCTAGACGAGTTCTCCTCCATCGGAGAACATTGGTCAGGCGATTGCAGCGACACTTGTGCAGGTCTTACGCCGCCAATTCATCGGCTAGCAGCTTTCATGGAAAAGATACCTGACCGATCGGCAGGTCACAGATCGAAAGCCGCCATGTGCATGGACCGCCACGAATGGCAGGAATGTCCCGAGGCTGTGTAAAAACGCCGGAATATGTTATGGTTCTCTCGCGTTTCGGGAGGCTTTGGAATGGGTCGTTTCATCCAAGGTGAAGACCGCCGACAGGACTATTTGCTCCCCGCATCGCTCGATGATCACGTGTCGGAAGACAATCCGGTTCGAGCGGTCGAGGCGTTCATCGATGCGCTGGATCTGAAGGCGCTGGAGTTCGCTGGAATGACTCCGGCTGAGACGGGCCGCCCCGCCTATCATCCAGCGACGATGCTCAAGATCTATCTCTACGGCTATCTGAACCGGGTCCAGTCGAGCCGACGCCTCGAGCGTGAAGCCCAGCGTAACATTGAGTTGATGTGGCTCACGGGGCGATTGGCACCCGACTTCAAGACGATCGCCAACTTCCGCCGGGAAAACGGCGCGGCGATCCGATCTGTGTGCAGCCAGTTCATCGTGCTGTGTCGGCAGTTGGGTCTGTTCACGCGTGCGGTCGTGGCGATAGACGGCAGCAAGATGAAGGCGGTCAACAACCGCGACAAGAACTACACCGCCGCGAAGGTCGCCTCGCGAATGAAGCAGATGCAGGACAATATCGACCGGTATCTCGACGCGCTTGATCGTGCGGACCGCGAAGAAAGCGACATTGCCGAGCCGAAGGCGAAGCGCCTGACGGAGAAGATCGCCCGGTTGCGTGCACAACTGCGGGACCTGGCGGCGCGCGAAGAGGAAGTCCGGAATGCGCCGGACCAGCAGGTGTCGCTGACCGATCCGGACGCGCGCGCCATGGCGAGCGCGGGCCGCGGCACAAGTATCGTCGGCTACAATCTGCAGGCGGCCGTCGATGCCGAGCACCACCTCATTGTCGCGCACGAGCTTTTGAACACCGGCTATGATCGCGGACAACTCTCACCCATGGCGGCGAAAGCCAAGGACGCCATGGGTGTGGAGACTTTGGAAGCCATCGCCGACAAGGGCTATTTTAAGGGCGAGGACATCCGGACCTGCGAGGACATGAGCGTCACCGCCTTCGTGCCCAGGCCGCTGACATCAGGGGCAAAGGCGCAAGGCCGCTTTGGCAAACCAGACTTCATCTATCTGGAACAAGAGAACGCCTATCGATGCCCCGCCGGCGAAGATCTGATCTATCGCTATACGTCGGTCGAGGACGGGTTGACCATGCACAGCTACTGGAGCTCGAACTGCCAGACCTGCACGCTCCATGACCAATGCACGACCGGCAAGGAACGGCGGGTCATGGCCGCGTCTTCTTCATGGAAGTCGCCAAAGACGGGATCGCGCTATACGAAGCCGACGAACGGGAGTTGCGTGAACCCAAGCCCAAGACGCCGGATCAGGCGCTGGCCGCGGCGAAGGAATATTTTGAGGAGAATAATCCAAGCGCGGTTGTTTGGCTCAACACATCGCGAGAACTAGCAAAGCAGAGCCGGCCCAAGGAAGCGGCCTTTCTGATGCATCAGGCTTCAGAACGGCTCTACTCGTGCTTGCTGCTGACGCTGACGTTCTACGCGCCCTACAACCACAACATCGCCTTCCTGCGATCGCTGGCCGAAGGGCTGGACCGCCGCCTCTACGGCATCTGGCCAGAAGCCACCCGCCGCGAACGCGCCATGTTCCAGAAGCTGAAGGAAGCCTACACCAAGGCCCGCTATTCTAAGCACTATCGGATCAGCGAAGAAGAATTGGCATGGCTCGGCGAACGCGTCGAGGAACTGGGCCGCGTCGTCCATCAGGTCTGCTCGGAACGGATCGCCGAACTGGAAGCCGCCGCCGGGAAATAGCGAGCCCGCTAGACAGCTTGCTCGGATTCCTTCTGTCTGGCATATTTGGCAGCACGAGATGGAAGGACTGGCGGCCATCTCGGGGATAACCCTGCCAGGCATCATGTAGGTCCGGCCACCAAGGTCGGGCAGTTGCTGGAAGCCGCGATAGCGGCGCACAGCGGACACCGCTTGCACCATCCGCGCCCGGATGCGCGGACCGCTGGTGTGCGAGCTGCAAATGACACCCTCTATCGACGTTTACGCGCGCGAAGTGGTGATGGCGCGCGTCAATCATCTAGTCCGGCGTAAACAGAATGAGGTCGAACGCATTGCGCGTATCATTCGCGCCTGCTTCGAGCCCGAAGAGGTCCAGGCACCCCAACCGGGGAAGATCAGGCGGATCATTCTGATCGGCCCCTATGCGCGCCGATCGTGGTACGAAGATCGGCATACAATCCAGTTCTCGGATTATGAATTCTGGATCGTCGTCAACCATCCTGCCTTCAAGGATGAGCGCTGCTGGCAGCGGGTGCGCGACGTTATCGACAGCGAATTGGGCAATCGATGCGCGGTCGATATCGACATCTACTCCAAGGCCGACATCCGCATCGCCAGGATCGAGCGCGACACCTTCATCCTTGACCGCATCGAAGCCGGCATCACGCTCTACCGCGCCTCGCGCGACGCCCCGCTGAACGATCGCGAACGTCGGGAGAGAAGGCAATGACCCCCTCCCGTTCTACGGCAGCCTTCGAGGCGCTTTACCGGACAGAATATGCGCGGGTTCTGCGTTTCTTCCGAAAGAGGGTGGGCGGAGACGATGCTCCCGACCTCGCGCAGGAGGTTTTCGTGAAGCTGTTCGCTGCGGGAGTTGTCGAACAAATCGAGAATCCGCCAGCCTATCTCACCCGATGCGCGCGCAACCTTCTTATCAGCCACGCGCGTCGCAGGGCGTCGGCACACATCGTCACCTGTCCGATCGACGAGGGTCGGGATGCACCGGCGCCTCCCGAGCAAACGTGGGGAATTGAGGAGGGAGACATCCGGAGGGTTTATCGGCGGACACTGCTGGCCATGCCGCGCAAGACCCGCCGCATCTTCCTGATGCACCGGCTGAAATGCATGACCTATGCGGAGATCTCCGAGCAGGTCGGCATCGGCTACGCTGGCGTCGAATATCATATGACGCGTGCCCTGGCGCGGTGCCGCAGAACGGCTTCTGTGCATCGATTGTAGAATGGCTTCCTAGGCTCGCGATTGAGCGCCGCCAGCGGCGCGATCTTGCCACAGTTCTTGAAGGAGAAAGAGGCTCTGCCTCTCTCTCCCTGCAAGGTGCCGCTTTGAGGCCGTGGCTCGCTTCGCTGCGCCCGCACCACCCCCGGCACCGGACCTTGCCCCCACTCTCTCCGCCCCTCGCCGGGTCGGCAGGGGTCATGCGCGGCATGACCCGCTGCGCGGATTGGAAGGGAGTAACAGCAATGACCCAGAACACCGGCAAGCAAGACCCTCACAGCCGTATCACCGACCGCATCCTGGCCGAGCTCGAACAGGGTACCCGTCCCTGGCTGAAACCGTGGAGCGGCGGCGACATGGCCACGTCCGGACGGACTCGACCCTTGCGCGCCACCGGCCAGCCCTATCGCGGCATCAACGTTCTTCTTTTGTGGATACAGGCGCAAGCATCCGGTTTCGCCAGCCCGTCATGGATGACCTACAAGCAGGCGCAAGCCTTGGGCGCGCAAGTGCGCAAGGGGGAGCATGGTGCGACCGTGGTCTATTATGGGGACAGCGCGAGAACCGTGCATGACGATGCCAGTGGGGAGGATCGGGAACAGGGCTTCCGTTTCCTGAAGACCTATACCGTGTTCAACGTGGCGCAGATCGACGGCTTGCCCGAACGGTTCCACATCATGCCTGAATCTGTGCCGGAGGTGGAGCGCATCGAAGCCGCCGAGACATTCTTTGCCCGCATTCCGGCAACCGTGAACCATGGCGGCGACAAGGCCTATTACATCCCATCAGCCGACCGCATCCAGCTTCCACCCTTTGCTGCCTTCCATGATGCCCATGGCTATTACGCCACGAGAGGGCATGAGACCGTGCATTGGACTCGGCACGAGAGCCGCCTTGATCGCAGTTTTGGCCGGGAGAGATGGGGCGATGAAGGGTATGCACGTGAGGAATTGGTAGCGGAATTAGGCGCTGCTTTCCTGGCCGCCGATCTGGGGCTTTGCATCGAGCCGCGCCCCGATCACGCCAGCTATGTCGCAAGCTGGATCAAGTTATGGCGAGGTGAGCATAATTGCAGTAATCGCGAGGTATCGATAATGTGAAGGAACGCGGCCAGATTGGCT
>MKWI01000012.1 GCA_001899715.1 Sphingobium sp. 66-54 | reverse complement strand
GCAGCAGCCGCCTGATCGGCGCAGAGCGACAGCCTACCTCTGACTGCCGCCAATCTTTGCAACAGAGCCCGATCCCGAGATGATCAAGGAAGTGCTCGAGGTGATGACGGCGCTCGCGGCCGAGGGGCGGACGATGGTGTGCGTGACCCACGAAATGGGCTTCGCGCGCGAGGCGGCCGACCGCATCCTGTTCATGGACGCGGGGCGGATCGTCGAAGACGCGGCGCCGGCCGCATTTTTCAGCGCGCCGGCGAGCGAGCGGGCGCGGGCGTTTCTCGACCAGCTGATCGCGCACTGAGCCCAGCCCGTCTCGGGGCAGGCGGCGTCATCGCGCGATCCGCCGCCTCATGCGCCGGTTGATGCCGAAGCCGGCGATCAGGATCGCAAGGGCCGCGAGCTGCGCCAGCACACCCTGCGCGGTCGGGAAGATACCGAGCAGTGCGATGCGCGGAACGCCGTGCCATGGATCGACCGCGAGCAAGCCCGCCTCCTGCAACCCGGCGATGCCCTTCCCGGTCAGCACGACCGCGAGGATTGCGATCAGCACCGAACTCCAGGCGAAGAATCGGGTGATCGGAAGCTTCGCGCTGTAACGCAGCATGATCGCGGCGATGATAATCAGCAGGACGGCCGCCGCGGCGGCGCCGGCGAGCATCGCGCCGCCATTTCCCTGTGTCCAGAGGGCGGCATAAAAGAGGATCGTCTCGAACACCTCGCGATAGACGACGACAAAGGCGAGCAGGAACAGGAACCAGGCCGACCGGCGCGAGAGCGCCCGCGCCATCTTGTCCCTTATATAGCCTTGCCAGGCGTCGGCGTTGCTCTTCCCGTGCATCCAGATGCCGACGGAGAGCAGGATGACGGCAGCGAAAAGCGAGCCGAAGCCTTCGGTGAGCTCGCGCGAGGCGCCGCTGATTCCGATGGCATAGGTCGCGACCGCCCAGGTCAACGTCCCGGCGCCGAGCGCCGCGATCCACCCGCCATGGACATAGGGCAGAAGCTGCGGCCGACCGGCCTTGCGAACGAAAGCGATCATGGCGATGACGATCAGCAGCGCCTCAAGCCCTTCGCGCAGGAGAACGCCGAAGGCGCCGAGGAAGCTCGACACCGGACTCGCGCGTTCGGGCGCGAGGATGGCTTCGGCTTCGGCGAACAGTCCGTCGAGCGCCGAGACGGCGGCCTCGACCTCTGCGACGGGGCGTCGCTTGCCGATCGCGCTGCGCAGGTCTGCCATCGCGCCCTCGATCCGCGCCATCAATGCCGTATTGCGCGACGCGAGCACGGCTTCGACGGGCTCGAATTCGTCGAGATAGGCCGATAGCGCGAGATCGGCTGCGGCCTTCCGGTCGCCCGCGGCATAGGCGCGGAGGCTGGCATCGAGCCGTGCCCGCGCGGCGAGCAGCGAACCCGACGGCGCCGCGGCGAGCGCCTCGGGGTGGCGGCGGAGATGGGCTGTCAGCGCCGCGGCCCTGTCCTCGCCGAGTTCGGCCGCGAGTGCGGCGGGGGTCATTGCGGTGAGCGCCGCCAGATCGGGCAGCTCGGCCCGCAGACCGGCGTCGTCCCGCCAGCGCTCCGCGCCATCGGCGGCGGTCGCGGGATAGGCGAGGCTCCCGACATGGAAGGCCAGCGCCCAGCGATCGCCGTCGGGCAGCGCGGCGTAGCCCGCCATCGACGTGCCTTCGAGTCCCTGGGTGATGACCTGATACAGGCCGAACAGGCTGCGCTGGTCGGCGCGCGCCGCATCGGTGAAGGCGATCGGCGGCGGATCGAGGCCGGCGGCGAGCGGGCCTTTGCCGTCGCCGGCCGCACCATGGCATGATGCGCAGTTTTGCGCATAAAGCGCGGCGCCGCGCGCGAGGTCCGGCGGCGCTGAGGGCGCGAGCGGCACCGGATAGGCGGCGAGCAGCGCCTTGGCGAGATCGCGCGCCTGCGCGGCGACCGCCGCTACGTCTGACTTTGCGCCGATGGCGCGGCGGAGCGCTGCGGCGCGCCCGACAAGCGCGGGACGAGCATCGCTCGGCGGCAGGGCCGCGACGCGCTTTTCGACCTCGGCGGCGAACTCGACCATTTCGGCATATTCGGGAGCGCTGACGATTTTTCCGTCGGCGACCGCCCCGGCATAGTCGACCGCGATATAATCGAGCAGCCGCCAGCTCGTCTGCACCGCCGCGCTGTCGGCGCGCGCGGGCACAGCCTGGAGGATCATGAGCAAGAGCAGAAGCAGCCCGCCGAGGCGCAGGCGTTTTCCCTTCTGGCGCCGATGGCGGGCACCGCCGGAGGAAAGGGTCGTCGTCATGGGTCTGGCTCCGCCTGCTTCGGGAGTGGACCGGGGCGGCGCGATACCGCCCCGGCCTGCGATCGTCAGTGTTTCGCGAACAGGGCCTGCCGCCCGGCGCCGAACGCCACGACCGAATAGCGATCGGGCTTGCGGCCCGGGGCTTCCATGCCGGGAGTGCCGAGCGGCATGCCCGCGACCGCTATGCCCTTCATCCCTTTCGGGCGCGCCGCGAGGAAGCGCTTGATGTCAGCGGCGGGCGCATGTCCCTCGACGACGGCGCCGTCGATGATCGTGGTATGGCAGGATCGCAGCGCGTCGGGCACGCCCGAACGCTTGACCAGCACGGCGCGCGCCGGATTGTCGACCAGCTTGTATTTGCGGCCAAGTTGCCCCGCGACCTGCTTCGCCCAGACCCCGCAGCAACCGCAGCCTGGGTCGCGATGCACGGTCATTTCGCCGGCGGCCTGCGCGGCGGCGGGCGTCGTCACGGTCACCGCGAGCGCGGCAAAGACGAGACGGAGTTTCTTCGATGTCATGAGATATTCCTTCCTGTGTTGTTCAGAACCAGCTGCGCAGGCCGACAAGGAGATTCCATCCGCCGGCCTTCTCTCCGGCTGCGCGGGCGTAATCGGCGGTGCCGCCAAAGGCGCGTTCGTAGGTCACGCCGACATAGGGCGCGAATTCGGGCACGATCTGGTAGCGCAGCCGCAGCCCCGCCTCGGCCGAGGTCAGCCCCGCTCCGAGCCCCAGTTCGGGGACATCCTGCGCCGACAGTTCGAACTCGACGGTCGGTTGCAGGATCAGTTTCTGGGTGATGCGCTGGTCATATTCGGCCTCGAAGCGCGCGGTGACTTCGCCCTTGTCCGAGAGGAAAAGCGCGCCGTCGACTTCGAACCAGTAGGGCGCGAGCCCCTGGATGCCGAGCACGGCATGCGTCCGCTCGGGCCCCGCGCGGAAATCGTGGCGGACACCGGCCTGGAGATTGAACCAGGGATCGAGCGCGCGGCTGTAGAGCGCCTGGACCTCGACATCCTCGGGGCCGCCCTCGTTGAAGCGGCCCTCGCCTTCCGACTTCAGCCATACCCGGTCGAGATCGCCGCCGTACCAGAGCTGCGCATCCCAGGCGTAACCTTCATTCCCCTTGCGAAAGGCGGTTTCGAGCTTGTCGATGAGGATCTGCCCCGCGGTGAGCGCACCATTCTCCTTGAGGAGGAGGCGCCGCGACCGCGCCATTTCCTCCGCGCCGTAAAAGGCGTCGGCGGCATGCGCGGGGCCGCTTCGCGCCGCGGCCGACGGACCCGCAACGGGCGGGTCGGACCTTTCGTCGCCCGGCATCGCGTGACCGGCGTGCGGATCGTCAGGGGCGGGCATGTCATGCCCCGCATGCGGATCGCCCGGGGGCGGCATGACGTGCCCGGCGTGCGGATCGATTGCTGGCGGCGTTTCGGGAGCGGCCTCGCTATGCCCCGCATGTCCGGCACGTCCGGTCTCCTGCGCGGCGAGCGCCGGAACCGGAAGTGCGGCGAGCATCAGGATCGAAAGATATTTCATGCGCCTTCTCCTCCATGCGGCCGAACGGTGACGACGCGGAACATCCCCGCGTGCATGTGAAGCAGCAGATGGCAGTGGAAGGCCCAGTCGCCCGGGGCATCGGCGGTCAGGTCGAAACTCGCCTTGCCGCCGGGAAGCACATTGATCGTGTGCTTGAGCGGCTGGCGCCCGGTGTGACCATTCACCACCTCGAAGAAATGGCCGTGCAGGTGGATCGGGTGCGTCATCATCGTGTGATTGATCAGCGTGATGCGCGCGCGCTCGTTGCGCTCGAAGCGGATCGGCTCGACACCGTCGCTGAACTTCTTGCCGTCGAACGACCACATGAAGCGTTCCATGTTGCCGGTCAGGTGGATTTCGATCGTCCGCGCGGGCGGGCGCGGATCGGGATTGGGCGTCAGCGACACCAGGTCGCGATAGGTGAGCACCTTGTGCCCGACATTGTCGAGGCCGACCCCGGGGTCGCCGGTGCGGTCGACCGGAGAGAAGGCGATCGCATCGACTCCGACCCCGACCGCGACGCTGTCAGGAACCTTCGACTTGTCGCGCATGCTCATCGCGCCATGATCCATCGCCGCAGCACCCGCCGCGGCGCCATGCGCGCCATGGTCCATGCCGCCCATGCCCATATCCTTCATGGTCAGCGTCGGTCGCTCGCGTAAGGGCGGCACCGCCGCGACCATACCCGGGCGCGGTGCCAGCGTTGCGCGGCCCATGCCCGACCGGTCGATCGATTCGGCGACGAAAGTGTAGGCCCGGTCCTCGTCGGGGCGGACGATGACATCATAGGTTTCGGCGGTCCCGATCTGGAATTCGTCGACCGCCACCGGCCGGACATTCTGCCCGTCGGTCCCGACGACGCTCATCTTGAGCCCCGGGATGCGGATGTTGAAGATCGACATCGACGAGGCATTGATGATGCGCAGCCGAACGCGCTCGCCGGGACGAAACAGGCCCGTCCAATTCTCCTGCGGGCCGTGGCCGTTGATCAGATAGGTGTAGGTCGTCGCCGATATGTCGGCGATGTCGGCGGGGTCCATCCGCATCTTGCCCCATTTGAGTCGTTCGGACGCGCTCATCGTCTCGCCGGGACCGCCCGCGATCAGGCCGGACAGCGTCTGTTTCTGGCGGTTGAAATAGCCGCCTTCCTGCTTGAGCTTGTTGAACAGCTGGTGCGGGTCGAGGAAGGTCCAGTCGGACAGCACGACGACATGCTCACGGTCATAGCCGATCGGGTCGGCGCCCGCGGGGTCGATCACGATCGGCCCATAATGGCCGAGCTGTTCCTGCAAGCCCGAGTGGCTGTGATACCAATAGGTCCCGCTTTGTTTGACCGGGAATTCATAGGTGAAGAGCGAACGTGCCTTGATCCCGGGAAAGCTGATCCCGGGAACCCCGTCCATCTGGAAGGGCAGGATCAGTCCGTGCCAGTGGATCGAGGTTTCCTCGTCGAGGGTGTTTTCGACATGGAGGCGCACATTCTGGCCCTCGCGGAGCCGGACCAGCGGCGCCGGCAATACGCCGTTGAGCGTGATTGCCCGGCCTGCGCGGCCGCCGACGGTGAAGCGGCTGTGCGCGATCTTGAGGTGGATATCCTCGCCGGTCAGCGTCGGGAGGGTGGAAAGGGTGCCGGGGGTTCCGCTTTGCGCCCAGGCAGGAAACAGCCCCGCGATCGAGAGGCCCGCGGCGCCGACGGCGCCGGCGCGGAGCAGCATCCGCCGTTCCATTGTGTGTGTCATGTCTGTCTGTCCTTTGCACGGCATCGCAAAGGGTACCGCCAAGGAGGCGGCAACCGTGCCGTTTTCATTCGGGAGAAGTAGTCCGGGGCGGCATATGCCGCCCCGGAACCGGCGCTATTTCGCTTTGGGGGCGCCGTCGGCCTTCGCGACCATGGCCGCGTGCATCTTCTTGCAGCGCTCCATCATGTCGGCGTCGGGCTTCATCTTGCCGTCCGCCATCATCGCGTCATGCGCCGGCATCGGCTTGTCCATCGGCGCCGAAGCGCCGTGGCCGGCATGAGGATCGGTCGCTTGGGCGGCCGCAGGGGTTGCGACCGTCAGGGCGGTCGCCATCAAAAACATGTTCATCGTCAAAACTCCGAAAAAATAGTGTGGGACTATGTCTCGGAGTGTTTGCGGGGAGGCCGGGGTTCAGCTTCGGGGGTCAGGCCCGAAAGCTCGTGAAGGGCGAGGCCGATGGCCTTTGCCGCGGCATCCGGATACGGCCGGTCGCCGAGGACCGGCAAGAAGCAAACCGATGCACAGACGTTGACGCAGGCTGCGGGCGCGCAGGGCTTTTCGCTGCGGCTCTTCTCGGGACAGCTCGACGCCGACCCCATCGACGCGCAGCTCGTCATCTGGTCCATGGCCGCGGCGTTCGACGTCGCCAGCGGCGACACGAACAAGGCAAGCGCGACGAGCAGCGAAGCGATCAGCCGCGTCATGGCTTCGCATCCGCGACTATGACGGCGCGGACATGCGGCAGGGATGGAAAATTATGCCTGGTCTTGCTCATCGCTCTTGTCCGTGCGCCCGGGCCAAGCCTTCCGGCTTGACCCCGCGCATCTATTGATACGCATGCCAAGGCGCCATCCCTCATGTTCGCCGCAGCGGCTCGCATTTTTCGGGCGCCGATCATCTCAGTGCCCGCGCACGCGCGAACCGGCGACCGGCCGCCGCGCGAGCTGCTCGCCAGCCGTGCCGAAGCGTCGCGGCGCGCGCGGCTCGACCGCCGCGGGCGCGCCATCGCCCTCCGCCAGCCCCTCGATAATCGGGCAATCGGGGCGGTCGTCGCCGTGGCAATGATCGGCCAGCGTCTCGAGGGTGCGAACCATGGCTTCGATCTCGGCCATTTTTTCCCGGAGCCGTTCGATATGCTCCAGCGCGAACGCCTTGACGTCGGCGCTGGCGCGGCTCCGGTCGGACCATAGCCCGAGCAGTCCGCCGATCTGCTCGACGGTGAAACCGAGATCGCGCGCGCGGCGAACGAAGCGCAGCCGGTGCACGTCGGCCTCGTCATAATCGCGGTACCCCGAGTCATGGCGCGCGGCCTTGGGGATGAGGCCCGTTTGCTCATAATATCGGATCATCTTGGTCGAGACGCCCGACATTCTGGAAGCCTGGCCGATATTCATGCTGGCGTTCCTCCCGTGCTTCTGTCGGACGCGATCACAGGCCGGAAGGCCTTGAGACGCAGCGCATTGCTTAGCACGAAGACGCTCGACAGCGCCATCGCGCCCGCCGCGAAGATCGGCGAAAGCAGCGTGCCGTTCAGCGGATAGAGCGCGCCCGCGGCGACCGGGATCAGCGCGGCATTATAGCCGAACGCCCAGAACAGATTCTCCTGGATGTTGCGGATGGTCGCCTTCGACAGCGCGATCGCGTTGACCACGCCGCGCAGGTCACCCGACATCAGCACGACGTCGGCGGATTCGATCGCGACATCGGTGCCGGTGCCGATCGCGAGGCCGACATCGGCCTCGGCGAGCGCGGGTGCGTCGTTGATGCCGTCGCCGACGAAGGCGACCTTGCGCCCGCCCGCGCGCAGCCGGTGGAGCGCATCGACCTTTCCGCCCGGAAGCACTTCGCCCACCACTTCGTCGATCCCGAGCGTGCGCGCGACGGCATCGGCGGTCGCCTGATTGTCGCCGGTGATCATTGCGACCTTCAGACCGAGATTGTGGAGCGCGCGGATCGCCTCCGGCGTCGTATCCTTGATCGGGTCGGCGACCGCGATCACTGCCGCGAGCTTGCCATCGATCGCAGCGTAGAGCGGCGACCGGCCAAGCGCGCCGAGTTCGGCCGCCTTCGCAGCGAAGGCCGATACATCATGCCCGAGCTTCGTCATGAAGCGGTCGGCGCCGACCTCGACATCATGCTCGCCGACCCGCGCCGACACGCCATAACCGGGCGTAGCCTCGAACGTGGTGGGCGATGCCAGGATCAGGTTCCGCGCCTTCGCCGCCGCGACGATCGCTTCGGCGATCGGATGCTCGGACCGGGTCTCGACGCTCGCGACGAGTGCCAGCACCTCATCATATTCGAATTCGCTCGCTGGTTCGAGGTCGGTCAGTTCGGGGCGGCCCTTGGTGAGGGTGCCGGTCTTGTCGAGCGCCACGACGCGAACATCGCGCAGCGTTTGCAGGGCCTCGCCCTTGCGGAACAGCACACCGAGTTCGGCGGCGCGCCCGGTGCCGACCATGATCGACGTCGGCGTGGCGAGCCCCATCGCGCACGGGCAAGCGATGATCAGTACCGCGACGGCGTTGATCAGCGCGAAGGTCAGCGCCGGGTCGGGCCCGAAGACGAGCCAGATCAGGAAGGTCAGCGCGGCGATTCCCATCACCGCGGGGACGAACCAGGCGGTCACCTTGTCGACCATCGCCTGGATGGGGAGCTTCGAACCCTGCGCCTGCTCGACCATCCGGATAATCTGCGCGAGCAATGTGTCGGCACCGACCTTGGTCGCGCGGAAGGTAAAGGCACCGGTCGTGTTGATCGTGCCGCCGACAACCTCGGCGCCCGCAGCCTTGGCGACCGGCACGGGCTCGCCGGTGATCATCGCTTCATCGACCCAGGACTGGCCGTCGACGACCTCGCCATCGACCGGTACGCGCTCGCCGGGACGCACGTCGACGATATCCCCGCTGACGACGTCGGCGAGCGCGACGTCGACAACCGCCCCGTCGCGTATGACGCGTGCGGTCTTGGCCTGCAATCCGATAAGCCGCTTGATCGCTTCGGACGTCCGCCCCTTGGCCTTGGCTTCCAGATAGCGGCCGAGCAGGATCAGCGCGACGATTACCGCCGCCGCTTCATAATAGACATTGGCGGTGCCGGGAGGAAGCACGCCGGGGGTGAAGGTCGCAACGAGCGAGTAACCCCAGGCGGCGCTGGTTCCGAGTGCGACGAGCGAGTTCATGTCGGGCGTCCCGCGCAGGATCGCGGGAATGCCCTTCCGGAAAAAGCGCAGGCCGGGACCGAACAGCACCAGCGTCGTCAGCGCGAACTGGATCAGCCAGCTCGTCTGCATGCCAATCGTGGCCATGACAAAATCATGCACGGCCGGCACGAGGTGCGATCCCATTTCGAGCAGAAACACCGGCAGCGCCAGCACCGCGGCAAGTTGCAGCGAGCGACGAAGGCCCGTGAGTTCGGCCTCGCGCGCCGCGGCCTCGCGGTCGGGCGCGGCGGCATCGGCTTCGAGCCGGCGCGGCGTATAGCCGGCGCGGCGGATCGCGGCTTCGAGATCCGCCGGCGCGACAAGCCCGCTGCGATACCGGATGCTGGCGCGTTCGGTCGCGAGATTGACGCTTGCGGCGGCAACGCCGGGAACCGCCCTCAGCGCCTTTTCGACATGGCCGACGCACGAGGCGCAGGTCATGCCCTCGACCCCGAGCTCGACCTCGATTTCGGGCACCGCATAACCGGCCTCTTCGATTGCCTGCACCACCGCCAGCGGATCGGGCGTGCCCGCAAAGGTCACATCGGCGCGTTCGGTCGCGAGATTGACGCTGACGCCGGCGACCGCGGGGAGCTTGCCGATCGCCTTTTCGATATGCCCGACGCATGAGGCGCAGGTCATCCCGGCGACCGCAACGCTCAGTTTCTCTTGCTCCGCGGCGGGCGCATCGCCACCCGTGCTCTGTTTCAACTCCATCACATCGGACATCGAAAATTCTCCGGTTTCATTCGTTGAGACAGAATGTGGGGTTTCCAACGATGGGAAGGTCAAGCGGTAAAAAACGCGCGTCCGACCCATTGACCTTGCCATCGTTGGAAACCCCATATCCGGATCATCAGCAGAAACCGGAGGTTCCAAGATGATCCAATTCGACATTCCCGGCATGACGTGCGGCGGTTGCGCGCGGTCGGTCACGAAGGCCATCCACAGCATCGATGCCGACGCCCGCGTGGTGCCCGATATTCCGGCGCGCCGGGTTACGATCGAGAGCAGCCACGACCGCGCCAAATTCGTCGAGGCGATCCGCGCGGCCGGCTATGATATGCAGCCGGCATAAGTGAGAAAGGTCCGGGTCACCTCGGGGTGGCCCGGGCAATGGCCCCGGCCTAAAGATCGCCCGCGCTGAAATAGGCTCGCAGCCGCTGCATGAGCGGGGGATCCAGCCGGATGTAGCATCGGCGTCCGTCGACCGGGTCGGGGATGCGCGAGACAAGCCCGGCGTCGCACAGTTTCTGGATCAGCCGAAGCGCACTGCTCATCGGCAATCCGGCCGTCACGCACACGGCGCTGATCGAAAGCGGCTTGCGCTCGCATTCGTGAATGAAGAGATCGATCAGCATTTCCCATGCCGGCTCTCCGAAGAGATCGTGCGCCCCGACCAACTGCTTGCGAAGCGTACGCCGGCGAAGGAGCCGTTTTGCATTGTCGCGGGCATGTTCGGTATCCCGATCCATCATGACGAATGTCGACGTGCCCGATCCGCGCGCTGTGCCGGCAATCAGGACGCGTATCGTTCAACGCCGCCGGAGCGCCGGCAGCCGGCAGACGCCAATTGGAAAGGCCGGGTCATTTTCTCGCGAGAATCGATTTCATCTGGTCGATTTCCGCCGTCTGCGACCGGATGATCTCACCGCACAATTTGAGGATCTCGGCATCGGACAGCGAGGCCTGCTCGCACATCAGGATGGCACCCGAATGATGCGGAATCATCGAGCGCAGAAAGGCGGTATCGTCGATCGTCGTCTGGGTCCGGATGAGTCCGAAGCTCCCGAAGAAGGCGACCGCCGATCCGAGGAGCAGCAGCATATTGAGACGCCTGGACGGAAACATGTCGGGCATCGCGACGATCATCATCACGGCTCTGTTGCAAAAATCGTGAAGCTTGAGCATGCTTGGCGGAGATTGGACGGACGGAACGATGACGGATTTCAAGTG
>MKWI01000011.1 GCA_001899715.1 Sphingobium sp. 66-54 | reverse complement strand
CCCGGACATAGCCGATCCGTTGCCCCTTCACTGCGCACTCTCTCCATCAAAATGTCAGGTTGAAATCTATGATACGCAACGACATTCGTCAACAAATTCCGTTTAGTACCCTAATCTGACAGAAACCGCGGTAGCGCCCTGACGTCCGGTTAGGCTATACTCCAGATTGACGACAGAAGATCAAATCCCGCAAAAATAGCGGCCTCACTTGTCCTATACGGACGAAAACTGAAGTGCGTCCAAAATAGGACATTCGGCAACGTCGTCGCCGGTGCATTTGTCTAATGTTGTCGCCAGCGCCGCCTCTATCTTCTGCAAATCGGCAATACGGCGACGGACATCGTCAAGGTGTGCTTGGGTTCTCCCCATCACCTCTGCGCACGTTTGCGCTCCAACGTCGGTCAGCGACAACAAAGACCGAATCTCATCCATCGCAAAGCTCAGATCGCGGGCGCGCAGGATGAACTGCAACCTTTGCACCAGTTCCGGCGAATAGACCCGGTAGCCATTGGCGTTGCGCGCCGGTGCTGGCAGCAATCCGACCTTCTCGTAATAGCGGACGGTTTCGAGATTGCAGCCGGTCCTCCGGGCAAGCTGAGCGCGTAAAATGCCAGATTGTGGCTGCATGAAAAACCTCTTGAGTCTGTACCTACTACAGAGGCTACACTGCGAATCACGAAGGCGGAAGAAAGGATTTGCGGCATGGCCTCAGCGCCTGAATCAGGACAGTCAGCCCTCACTGAAAACGACGAGCCGAAGCGGGCGAACTGGGTCGCCACGGGCGCGCTGATCGGCGCGGGGCTGGCCTCCGCCTGCTGCGTCGTGCCGCTCCTGTTCGTTACGCTTGGCATATCCGGCGCGTGGATCGCCAACCTGACCGCGCTCGAACCTTACAAGCCTTATGTCGCGGCGGTGACGCTGGCTCTGCTCGGCTACGGCTTCTGGCATGTCTATTTCAAGCCGAACCCACCCTGTGAGGACGGCTCATATTGCGCTCGTCCGCAATCGGCCCGCACTACCAAAGCGGTGCTGTGGCTGGGTCTCGCCATCGTCATCCTCGCGCTCACCATCGACTGGTGGGCACCTTGGTTTTATTGAAAGGGTACACCCATGAAGAAGACTATACTCATTGGGCTGGCCGTGCTGGCAACCGCCGGTGGCGGGGTCGCCCTAGCACTTGACAATTCAGCACAGGATCGCCCTGCGGCCACCGCAACCGCTCAGAGGCAAGCCACCTTTGCCATCGAAAACATGACCTGCGCCACCTGCCCGATCACCGTGAAGAAGGCGATGGAAGGCGTGGCAGGTGTCAGCGCGGTGACGGTTGATTTCGCCGCCAAGACCGCGCGCGTAACATATGATCCTCGCCGCGCGAATGCTGCTGCGATTGCCGCTGCGTCGACCAATGCGGGTTATACGGCGCGCGCTATTCAAAACTGAATGACGGCGCCCGTCGCGCCTGAAGAAAGCTGTATCCAATGAACGATTGTTGCAACCGCCCTGGGCGGGATGGATATGACGTGGCCGTCGTCGGTGCGGGCTCGGCGGGTTTTTCCGCCGCGATCACCGCCGCCGAACTCGGGGCGAAAGTCGCGCTGATCGGCCATGGCACGATTGGCGGCACCTGCGTCAATGTCGGCTGCGTTCCGTCCAAGACGCTGATCCGTGCCGCCGAGGCGGTGCACGGTGGGCGAGCCGCCACGCGCTTTCCCGGCCTTGGCGGTAACATTCAACTAGGCGATTGGGCGCAGCTCGCGGCATCAAAGGATGAATTGGTCAGCACGCTGCGCCAGAAAAAATATGTCGATCTTCTGCCCGCCTATTCCGGGGTAAGCTATATCGAGGGCAAGGCACGCTTCGCAGACGGTGCGCTGATCGTTGACGATGTGCCGATAAAAGTCGGCAAGGTCATATTGGCGATGGGTGCGCACGCCGCCGTGCCGCCGATTCCGGGGATGGACAGCGTGCCCTACCT
>MKWI01000010.1 GCA_001899715.1 Sphingobium sp. 66-54 | reverse complement strand
AGTTCCTTGCAGAGGTCGGAAACGGACGTGTCGCGTTGGGCCATAGCAGCCTGAGCGAGCCGCACCTGGGCCTTGGAGAGGGCGAACTTGCGGCCACCCTTGCGTCCCCGCGCGCGGGCAGCGGCCAGGCCAGCCATGGTGCGCTCGCGGATCATATCCCGCTCAAACTCCGCCAGTGTGGCAAAAATGCCGAACACCATCCGGCCCGATGGCGTCGTGGTGTCGATCTGCGCGCCCTTGCCGGTGAGCACCCGCAGACCGATACCGCGATCCGACAGATTCTGCACCGTGCTGACCAGGTGGGTGAGCGTTCGGCCGAGCCGGTCGAGCTTCCAAACGATGAGGACATCGCCGTCGCGCAACGATTTCAGGCAGGCGGCAAGACCGGGGCGATCATCACGGCTACCGGATGCACGATCATCATAGATATTGCCTGGCTCGACACCGGCAGCGCGAAGGGCATCGTGCTGCAGGTCGAGCGACTGCGAGCCGTCGGCTTTGGACACGCGGGCGTAGCCGATCAGCATGGATCACAAACGAAGGTTTGAGGCGGTGACGAACATGAGCACATAAGATTGGGCTATTGTGTATCTTAACCAGCATCTCAATCAAGCTATCTCAAACCGTAGCTCGGAAAGAATAAGGAGCATGTATGCCGCGTCGCGTGACCCTGACCGATCGACAGCGCGAGGCGCTGCTTCACTTGCCGGTCGATCAAGGTGAGCTGCTGCGGCACTATACCCTCAGCGATGAGGATCTCGGGCATATCCGCCAGCGCCGGCGCGCCCACAATCGTTTTGGCTTCGCGCTGCAACTGTGCGTCCTGCGCTACCCGGGCCGGGTGCTCGCTCCTGGCGAGTTGATCCCGGCGCAGGTATCGGATTTCATCGCGGCCCAGCTCGGCCTGACCAGCGACGATCTACTCCTCTATGCCGCGCGCGAGGAGACCCGGCACGAGCATCTGGCGGACCTTCGCCGAATCTACGGCTATCGCTCCTTTTCGGGGCGGGGCGCACGGGATTTGCGCGAATGGATCGCTCGGGAAGCCGAGGCGGCGACATCGAATGAGGATCTTGCCCGTCGCTTCGTTGCGGAGTGTCGCCGCACCCGCACGATCCTTCCCGGCTCCTCGACGATCGAGCGCCTTTGCGCCGATGCGCTGGTTGAGGCCGAGCGCCGGATCGAGGATCTTATCGCCCATCGCATCACGCCAACCCTGAGCGAGAATTTGGCTCACCTGTTGGAGGATACGGTGGATGGTCGCGTCACGCGCTTCGTATGGCTGCGACAGTTCGAGGTTGGCGCAAATTCAGCAGCCGCTAACCGGCTGATGGATCGACTGGAATATCTTCAAAGGTTCGATCTTCCGGCGGATTTGCTGGACGGCGTGCCGGCGCATCGTGTGACCCGGCTTCGCCGGCAGGGCGAGCGCTATTACGCCGACGGCATGGCGTTACCTCAAGGTTCGTGCGCCAGACAACGATTTCTCGGACATAAGCGGAACATCGGCTACGCAACACGCTTCAACCGCGCCATTGGCTCGTTGAGTGGGTGGAATTCACCTGCGGGAAGTCGCCTTGCCTGTTCCCAGAGGTAATCGCCGGTCAGGCTGATATGCGCCCAGCCCATCGGAGACAGGTGCGCGAGCAGTGCCGCATCGAACGTTGTGCCGACGGCGTTGAGGTGCTTGGCGGCGCGGTCGAGATAGACCGTGTTCCAGTAGGAAATCGCCGCGATCAGCAAGTTCAGCCCAGATGCACGAAATTCCTGATTTTCCAGCGAGCGATCGGTGAACCGGCCCTGCCGGTTGGTATAGATGGCGGCGGCAAGCGTGTGCCGCGCTTCGCCTTTGTTGAGACCGGCCTGACAGGCACGGCGCAGTTCCGGTTGTTCGAGCCAATCGAGCGTGAACAAAGTGCGCTCGATACGGCCCAGTTCAGCCAATGCAAAATCCAGCCTGTTCTGGCGTTTG
>MKWI01000009.1:150181-185359 GCA_001899715.1 Sphingobium sp. 66-54 | reverse complement strand
CGCCGTGCCGTCCGCCTGTGGCGTGATCGCGGCACTGTCATAATGCGCGACGATGGCATCGAGCGCGGGGAGGCTTGGCGCGGTGCTCTCTGGCGTCTCGGTCACTGGATCGGACCATGGGCCGGTGCCAGCGATGTTCACCGCTGCGACCTCGAAATCATAGGTGCTGGCATTGGTGAGCGGCGTCACGGTGGCGCCGGGCGTCGCGCTCGTGCCATCGGCGAAGGTTGACCAACTGCCCGATGGGCTCGTCCGATACTGCACGGCATAGTCCGTGATCGCACTGCCGCCATCGCTGGACGGCGCCGACCAGGTCAGTGCGACTTCGCCATCGCCCGGCGTGGCGGCGAGATCGGTGACCTTGCCGGGAACGTCGATCACCGGGCCCACGGGTGGACTCGTGCCGGTGCCGCCGGTGCCAGTGGCGGAGAAGCGGATGAGGTTGGGGAAATCGTCGCTGGTAAGCACGTAGCTTCCTCCAGTTGCGCCGGAAATTGGGGTGCTGTTGCGCGTCCATTGCCGCGCCGAAATCGTGTCGCCGGGCGCCGCGCCATCGTGGCCGGTGAGGGTATCGCCGACCTTCCATGGGCCCGCCTCGGGGGTGATCCATGGCTCGGGTGCCGGGATCGGCGGGAGCGCAGGAGTCTCTACCCGCGCCGGCACGTCCGTGAACGTCTCCAGATCGACGACGCTGGCCTGCCACTGCCATCCTGCATTGGCCTTCGCCTGAATGGTGCCAAGGTCGCCGATCAGCGGCCCGAACCAGATGCGGTTCTGCCGCTGCGGATCCGGCGCGGTGTCCGTCACGACGAGTACCGGATCGGTGCTGCCGACCTCCTCGATGAGCGGCTGCACCCGCTTCTCGATCTCGTCGCGATAGAGCGACGACAAGGTGAGTCCGACGCTGCGCTGCTTGGCCCCGCGCCTGCGAAGAAGAACAGCCCGCGCCGACCACTTCACCTCACCGGAATCGCGCAGACCGAAAGCGCCCCCGAAATCGAAGTTGCGCTCCGGCCGGAACCGCTGGCCGATCGCCACGCGGCCGACCGTGACAGCCATGTTCGCGGCGGGCGTCGTGATCGTCACCCGCCAGTACCGCGCAGTGTCCGGACCGCCCGCCGGCTTCTCCCAATAGGCGCGGCCGCGTTGACTGGACGGCAAGACGCTGCCGGCGAGCAGATCAACCGCCGCATAGGCGTGGCTCGCGCCGGTAAATGGCCCCTGCGCCGCCGTCGCCGCGCTCACCTGCATCGTCCAGTCCGCGCCGGCCCCGGTGAGGCCGATCAGCGCCAGCGTGTCGATGGCGAGATCCGCGCCGAGATCGAGGATGAACGACTGGCTGGCCGACCCGGCGCTCTGCGCCTTCCAGACGACGCCCAGCCAATCGGTGAGCAGATCGGCTTTGTCGTAGCCGGCAAGCGTATTGGTGGCGCTCGCCACCGTCGCCGGGATCGCGCGCATGAAAATTGCGTTGGCCATGGAGGGTCCGTTCAGTCGTGGGGGCAGCGGGCAACTTCAATGCTGCGGCGGCAGTGACCGGGCGCCTCGCCCAGCCAGACGAATAGCCGGTCGATGATCCATTCGGAGATCCGTCCCCAGCGCTTGCCGGCCAGCGCCGCGCGGCCGACGCGCGAACTGATCGTCTCGTCCGGATCGCCGGCGAGCAGAGTGTTGAGGCCCTGGTCGAGCGCAATCGCGAGGTTGCGGAGGTAGCGCCTCACGCCATGGCGCCCGCTACGATGCCGCCCCAATCGACCTTTGTTGCATCGACCACCTGCCCGATATTCGTTCCCGCACGGACGGCAGCCTTGGCCCCAAGGCGCGCCTCGCGGATCGCACTGCCGATCGCGACCCATTGCGCGTGCATCCAGAGGATGAGGTCGGCCGCTTCCTGATCGCTGGCAACGGCATTGCCAGTGCGAGCGTCGATTGTCCCGGCGGCAACATCGGCCGCCAGCATCGCGAAGGGGCCGGGCTTTCCATCAACCAGCGCCCGTGCCTGTGCGACGGCCTCCTGATATTCCATCGCCTGCCCGGAACCGGGCGTGGCAAACCGGCTGCGCAGGGCCTCCGCCTCGGCATCAACCTGCGCACAGAGCGAATCCTTGACCACGTCAAGATTGAACGCCTCGCCACTCACCGCAGCATATGGGACTGCAACCACCGCCAGCGGCGGCACTATATTGGTGGCTGCCTCGATCGCGGCTTGCCCAAGCGGACCGGACCCGCGAATGCGGATATCGCCGGTGGTCGTGTCGTAAACGACATAATATTCGAGATTATCCATCTCTACCTCTTGACGTTCATGAGGGTGATATCGGCCTGCGACACGGTGACGGTGCCCGCCGCACCGCCAGAATTGATGACGACCGCAGTTATTGCGTAGGAATGATTTCCGGGAGCGGGATCATCTATGAACGTCCCGGCCCATGACGTGGTGGTAACGTCGAAATTGACATAGAAGGTCTTGATGTTGGTCCCGTCTCGACGGACAAACAGCCACAGGCGGCCGATGCCGCTGAGGCTCCCGTACAAATTGATGAACCCCAGCACTCTCCCGTCGCCGACGCTGATGGACGAGGGAAGCACCGTGACCTCGGTGTTGTGGACCGTGACAGGCGAGGCAAGCTCCGCATAAACGACGCTGGAGGCCGCATTGAGGGCCAGCTTGTTCGTGCCTACCGTCAGGTTCTCGATATTGGCGTTCTTGACCTCAAGGGTGCCAATATTGGCGCTGAGAACGACGGCGCTGCCGAGGAGTGCTGAGCTGTTGATCAGATCATATTGCGACAGGTTGCCGAGGGTCTTGACCCAGTTCGACCCGTTCCACCGAAACATTTCCTTCGTGGACGGCTTCACCCAAAGCTGATTGGCCGACGATGGCGCGCCGGGCGTCGCTTCCTGCACATAAGCGATAGCGTCCGCGCCCTTGGCTCCAGTGTCGCCCTTGTCGCCTTTGGCTCCCGTGTCGCCCTTTGCGCCCGTATCACCCTTCGAGCCCGTGTCGCCCTTGGCGCCGGCCTGCACGCGCACGACGCTGATCTTGTCGCTGATCGTCCCGCCGTCGCTGATCGACGCCGTAACGATCACGCCGGCAGTGCCATTGCGCGCTGCCGCGAATTGCGCCTCCGTCATGGTGACGCCGTCGCCCGTGGCGTCCGAGAGAAACGATGTCACCGGCGTGCGGGCGACGCTGTTGGCATCGGTGATCGACCAGTTCACCGTCGCTGCCGTGTTCTGCTTGTTGGTCGAGAAGGTCGTCGTCTGCGTTGTCGGCGAGGGTGCGCCGGCCGAATCATAGGCGATGGTCTGGCGGTCGGAAAGCAAGGTCAGCGTCTTGGCGTTGGCGCCACCTGTGGCTTTGGCAAGGCTGAACACCTTGTCTATGGTGAGTCCGGCATAAGCGCCGGTGCCGCTGGCGCGGATTGTCAGGGCCGCATCGGGCTCACCAGCATCGAGCCCGTCCGTGACGGTATAGGTCTGGCCCGAATAATTGACCGTGAGGGCGCGCGGATTGGCCTGCGTGGCAAGCGCGAACGATGCAGACACGTCCTCGGTGCCGATGAACACGCGGAAGTCGCCGCTCGCGCCGACGTAGCTGAGCACGTTGCCCGCCGCGTCGGCGGGGAGGCTGTGCATCTCGTTGGTCAGCACCGCATTCACCGCGTCCGACCCGCTGGTGAGGTCGATGGCGGCGATCTCACTTTGCTGGTGGACACGCACCGTTACCGCCGCCTGCTGCGCAAGGCGCCACCACGGCACGCTGACCGCGATCTCCTCCACCGATGCGACCGGCGGCATGGCGCTGCCGTCGCTGGCGAGCGTCCCGATCGGCGCGCCGATGGCGACCGGCTTGACCCGAAGCACGCCGAGCCAGTCGATCACCGGCACGGCGTTGACGCTCTGCGCGATCGACAGGATCAGCTCGCGCGCAGTGGTCTGCGCCGTGACGGCAACCGATTGATTGAACGGGACAGCGGCATCGAGGGCGTCGAGGTCCGCCACATTCACGCGGGCAAGCTGACCCTTGATCTCCGCGATCCGGTGGATCACCGAGCCGGGCTTACGGACCCAGCCCCGCGAGCCGCCATTGCTACCACGCACGTGCGCGGTGAGCAGGCCGAACGGCGGCGCGCCGGTGCGCAGGAACCCCTCCGCGAGGCAGGTTGCCCAAGCGCCGGGCGCGAGCGACACGGCCTTAAGCGCGGCGAAGGTGGCATAATCCCCCGATGACGCGCCGAACCGGCT
Organism: Sphingobium sp. 66-54; assembly: GCA_001899715.1. GTDB lineage: Bacteria > Pseudomonadota > Alphaproteobacteria > Sphingomonadales > Sphingomonadaceae > Sphingobium. The sequence goes on along the minus strand of MKWI01000009.1, from coordinate 181,111 downwards.
GAGCTGATCGAACAGTAGCTCGACGCCCTCGATCGACCCGTCCGACACCATGAAGATATTGTCGACGGCATCGACGATGATCGGCTCGACGAAGCGCGGTGCGCCGAGCAGGAGCTGGCGGAGATTGCCCCTGATATCGGCGCCGCCATCCGCAGCGCCAAGGCCGGAGAACGTGCCCAGTAGCGGCTCATCGAGCCAGGCATCATCGCAACCGACCGAAAGCGTTGCCGCACCGCCCGCCTTGGCCGGTTGCTCACGCACACGCCCGTCGAACAGCAGCGTATAGCCGCCCCAGCCGGCCCCAAGATCGCCACGCCATAGGCGAAACCGCGCATCATAGAGCTGGGCGCCAGCGAGGCCGGGGACGGCATCGAGATTGACGATCATCTCGCCGGTGGGCGCCACAATCTGGCCGTCGAAGGATCCATCGAAGAAATCATAGCGCAGCGTGGGGAGCCGCTCGATTGCCGGCGCCCAGCGCTTGCCATCGAGATGGCAGAGTCGTTCGTCGTCATGACTGGCAAGGCGGAACGTGGCGGCGGTCGCGCCCGTCCAGCCATCGATCTGGCAGAGCATCGCCTTCATCCGAACAGCTCCAGCCCGGTCGTCTCCTCGTGGAAGTCCACTTCAATGCGGCCGACCAGATGGACCGCGTCGACATCATGCTCTCCATCGACCAGGCGCCAGCAGGGCAGTCCGGCGTCGAGGTTGGGCACGAGCACGTCGTGCACCTGCACGAGGAAGCGGCGACGGCCCTGCGTGCCGATCAGCGCGGCGCGCGCGGTGAGCAGCGTGGTGGTATCGGCCGCGCTGTCGCAATAGCCGGTCGCCGGTGCCTTGCTGGCGTCGCGCGCGTTCGGGAAGCGGGCGAGGATCGCGCTGTCCTGGACAGTGACAATTGCGGCCGCGCGGGTGGCAACCGCGATATCGGCGGGGAGCGCTGCCATATCAGTAGGCCCGTGCGGCTGCGAGGAAGGCGGACGAATTGTTGTTGGCGACCGCCGCCGCGAGCTGCTGGAGCAACGCCGTCTGCATCGCGAGCTGGCTGTTGGTCTGCTCGCCCAAATTGGCGATGGCCTGATTGGACTTGGCGATCGCCGCGCCGAACGGATCCTTGTCCTCGGGGCGTTGCGTCGCTGTGTCGATCTGCGCGATCGCCTTCTCGGTCAGCGACGTGATGAGGTCATATTGTGCAAAGAATGCACTGGTTGATCCGTCGATCTGCTGGCTGATGCCGAGCCAGTTCTGCGCGATCTTCTGGAAGGCATCGGTGTCGATCGACTGACCGGCGAGGATCGCCTGCTTGAACGGCTCCAGCTCGGCCGCTGCGTTGCGCTGCTGGTCCCGGAGCGAGAGCGGGCTATCGCCACCGATTTTCAGGCTTTTCAGGAACTCGCGCAACCCGTCGGCGCTGGCACCGGCGGACTTGAGCGCCTCCTCACGCTGGAGCTTGTAGAGCTGGCGCAGCTTGTCGATATCGTCGGCCGAGGCGCCGGCTTCCTTGGCGAGGTCTGCTAGCTGGCCGAACTTCTGGTTCACCTCGTCGAGCGCGGCGCCGACCGGATCGGTCAGCTTCTTGAGGTCCTTGAACGCCTGCTCGTAGGTCAGTGCCTTCCGCACGCCGGCTTCGACATCAGACGTGCTGGCGAGCAACCGCTGCGCCCCGGCGCTGATCCCCTTGATCGCCCCATCCTTGACCGCATCGGCCACGGCGAAAGCGATGGCAGCGGCCTGATCCTGCCCGAAATCGTAGATGCCATACGCCTGATTGTTCTTCGAGCCGCCCATCTTGGTGCCGCCCGTCACATTGACGCGATAGTTATCCTTGTACGTGCCGACCGAGACGTTGAAGCTGCCGACCTGGCCGCCGAACTGCTCGGCGATCCGCGCGAGCGTATCCTGCACCGATCCGCCCATGCTCGCGGCGCCCGTCGCCCGGCCGCTGTTGGTGCCGCTGGAGAGGATATCGGCCTGAGTGCCGCCAGTGATGACGGCGGCGCCCGTATTCTTCTTCTTGAACAGCCCGCCGACGAGCCCGCCAAACAAGCCGCCGACGATGGAACCGATCGGCCCGAGATTGGAGCCTATGATCTTTCCGATCGCACCGCCCCAAAGGCCGCCGATCGCGCCGCCGGTGCGGCTGCCGCCGGTCAGCTCGGCGGCTGCCGCACCGCGTCCGGCATTGCCCGAAATTTCCTTGAGCAGATCGCGGCCCTTGCCGCCGATCTGGCTTAGCGCAAACTCCGCTGCCATCTTGGCGATCGAGCGCCGGCCGTCACGGACGAACTTATCCCAGATCGAATCAACGCCGTTCGAGAACAGATCCTCGAACTCCTGCGCAAGGTCGCGCAGGTCGTTGTCATTCGCAGCAAAATATCGGCTGATCTGACCGTTGGTATGGCGCGCCAGATCGGCCGCCGCTTCCGTCGTGGCCTGCTGGAGCTTGAGCAGGTCCTCGGCGCGCGCCTTGCGGTCAACCTCTGCGCTGGCCATGGCTCGCAGCACCGCGAGCTGATCGAGCATCTCCTGCGTTACCTTGACGTTGGCGCCATGGATCTGGATCGTCTGCCCGACCGAAGCGGCCGATAGTTCGGGGAATTGCCGCGCAATGCGCAGCTGCGCCTCGGCCTGCGCCGCCGCTTCCTCGCCATAGGTGGCACGGATGCGCTCGATCTCGGCGGATTGGCGCATCTGCTGCACATTGTCGGCAAGGGATTTGGAGAGGGACTCTTCGGCTTTGCGGTCGCGCTCCGCCTCGCGCGCGGCCTGACGCGCTGCCTCCGCCGTCTCCCGTGTGGCTTTGCCGCTGGCGCTGCCGTTCTTCTTAAGCGCCTCGGTATCGCGGTCGCGCGCGGCGGTCAGCTTGTCCTGGCTCGCCCGATATTCGTCGAGCGTGATCTTGCCGGCGGCGTACTGACGTGCCAGCCGGCCCTCATCGTCGGCGAACCGCTCCTGGATGCCCTTGCGGGGGTCGGCGCGCGCCTCCGCGCCCCGGCGGACGATCGGGACCTGGGCGAGCCGAACGGCGGCGACAGCTTTCTGCTCCGCCTCCCGCAATATCGCAATATCGCGCTCGGTGGCGCCCTTGGCTGCGAGAGCTTGCTGGTAGCCGGCGGGGATTACGCCGACGATATCTTCACCGCCCATCCTCTGCAGGGAGATTTTCTGGTCGGCCTGGAATGCCTGCAGCGTGGCGATGGCTTCCTGACGCTTCGCGGTGGCGGCGGTGAGCGCGGCCGTGGCGTTGCGTAGTGTCTGGACCTCGGAATCCCGCGCCGACTGGATCTGCTTTCTTTGCGCCTTTTCGAGATCGTCGATCGACTTGACCAGCTCGTCGGTCGCCATGCGTTGATAGTCGATGGTCCCGGTCAGGTCGCTCGACGCTTTGTTGGCGTCGTCGGCGGCGCGCCCGGAGTTCAGCAGCTTCTCGCCGAGCAGGCCGATGATCGGGATCGCGACACCAAGCGCGATACCCCACCCCCCGCCGATAAATTTTGCGAACGTCGCAAAGCGGCCGGTTGTTGCGCCGGCCGTATTGCCGAGCACCTGCAGGGCGCCGACCAGTTGCGGCAATTGCAGTGTCGCCGCGCGCATGGCACTGGTTCCGCCGGCGATCTGGACGGTAAAGTCCTGCAACTGGAAGCCGACATTCTGCCAGCCCGCGCGCGTTGCGTTCGACATCGTGGCCAGGCGCTGTTGCGCATTCGCCGTCTGGCCCAACTCGGCCTGGAGCAGTTCGAGCGCGGCCACCTCTGCATGTGCCGCACGGGCCTGCTCCTCCATCTTCGTCGCGTGGGACTGTGCAGCCGCCAGACTGATCTGCTCTGCATGCGTGACGTTTTGCGTGGCGGCCTGCACTGCCGCCATGGCCGTCGCCAGGTTCCTGGCCGCTGCGGCTTGGGCGTCCGCCGCCGCCGCGCCGGCGCGCAGGCCGGGCAGATCGAGGTTGAGTACATCCCCACTCTGGGACGCACTCAAGGCCCGCTTGAGTATGTCGCGGATCTTGCGCTCGGCTGCGCGCATGCCGGGATCGAGCGCGGCATCGAACTTCCGGGGCAGATCTTTGCCGAGATCCTCGACGCCCTTGCCGAGTTCGCCCAGAGCCTGCTTCGTCTTATCGGCGAATTGCTTGCTATTGAGATCGAGCTGGGCCGTCAGTTTCGTGTCCATGAAACCTCCGTGCTCAATCGGTGGATGCGCGAGCGCCGGCCTTGCCTATCCGGGCGAGGCGGCGATCGAGGTTGGCGAAAAGCATCTTGCGGCGACGCTCGACCGCCGGCGCGATGGCGAACTTGTTGCCGAAGCGCTGGAACGGGATCAGCACGAAGACCGGCACGGCCGGCTCACCGGGGCGCAAGCTTGCCATCAGCACCTTGGCGCGGCCGTCCCGGCTCTCGATCTCGAAGGTTTCGACGTGATGGACCTGCGCCCATTGCCGCGCGGTGAGGTTGCTCACGCCGGCGCCGATGCTGGGCCGCGGGCCGGCGTGCTCGGTCGGGAAGGCCAGGAACATCGATTGCTTGGCGCGGTTGATGCCGGCCGAGGCGAAATACAGCATGGCGCCCTGCGAGCGGCTGCCGCCGTTTACAAAGACCGTGCCTTTCGGTGTGTATGATGGTTTGCCCCCCTTGGGCCGCACCTCGCTTTTCCAGGCACGCCAGAGCTTGCCGCCGGCAGCTTGTTGGGTCAGCTTCTCCAGATCCTTTTCGAGCGCGCGTGTCTCCTGGCCGACGGCGCCCGTCCCGGCGGTGAGCACGGACGTAATGAGCTGGTCAGCCGCGCGCTGGATGTCGCGCGGGTCGATCGAGAGCGCTGAACTCACGAGCTGCTCCCTTCATCCGCCATTCGGTCGAGAAGCGCGAACGCGTCCATCAGCGCTGCGGGCTGATCCTGCCATCCGCCTGGGCATGGCAGCGCAGCGTGGCCGCGCGTGCCGAGCAGCGAATTGACCGCTGCGGCACGCGACCGCGCCCACAGGTCCACCACGAACAGCGCCCAGCGCGGGACGGTCAGGCGGGGGTTTTCGGGGTAGACGACTCCGCCGATGATCCATCCGCCGCCGGCGACGGTTCGCCCGAACTCGAAATCGCCGGGTCGTCGGCGGATTTCGAGGGCGAGCCGGAGTTTTTTTCCTGCCCTCCCCCAAATTGGAGGTTCCACGCGGTCCAGCCGGCGACCTTCAGCACCGTAGGATTGATGGCGGCAAGCGGCGTGGCGTCGACCATCCCGTCGATCCCGCGCGAGAAGGGTGCGTCGACATTCTCCCAGCCCACGCAATAACGACGAAAGGCGACCAGCGGGATCAGCGTCTGCCGGCGCTGCTGCTGGGCCAGCAGGACGCGGTAGGGCGGCCAGGCCGTGGCGAGCTTGCTGCAGGCGTCGAGAAGAATAGCGCGCTCGCCTTCGCTCTCCAGCGTCTTGGCGAAATTCGCCTCCGCCAGCGCAATCAGCGTCTCCGCCGAAGTGCCGCCCAGCTCGCGCAAGCCCGAGACGATCGCTTCCTGCAGTTCGTGACCCCACACGTCACCGGCCTGATGTTCGCCGGCAAGGTCGGCCTCCATCAGCTCGCGTTCCAGCACATCGCCGCAGCGCAGCAGGAATTTGGGCGGATTCTTCTCGTTCTTCAGCCAGGACGGCACGAAGGGGTGCGGCGTGGATGTCGATGTTCCGATCATGGACGCCTCACCAGAAACAGAGGATCAGTTCGCCGTCGCGCCCGGTCGGGTCCTTGCCCGGTGAGGTGGCGGCATAGCTCTGCTGTTCGGTGCGCAGCGAGCCGCTGGTGCCCGGCGTGCTCTGCGCTGGCTGAATCTGCGGCAGCGTGATCGCCCAGCGATTATTGGCGCTGCCCATCGCACGCACCATCCCTGTATATTGGGAAGATGCGCCGATCTCGGCGAGGATATTGCGGGTGGCGACCAGGGTGGCCTTGGGGTCGACCTCCAGGCGCGGGGTGCGCTTGCCGAGGATCGAGGGGCCAAAGCCCCAATCGGTGTTGGGATCGGCGGGCGATTCCTGCTCGCTCTGCATATTGATCGCCCATTTGTCGATCGGCAGCCCCTTGCGGTTGACCAGCACAGCCGGATCGAGCCGGCTGACGCCCTGCACCACCATGGGGGCCGAATGCGCGGGCACCGAGACGGCCGGAACGGCCGCATCGGTCTTGCCACGAAAGACGCCCATCAGCTTCACCGTTATGAAGCCGGCCTTGGCCGTATCGCCGCCCCAGTCCGTCGGGATGCCCCGGCAGCCGGTAAACTTGAGCAGCGTCCCGTCCTCGTAGAGATAGAGCGTGCCCGATGGGTGGTCGGTGATGCGCGCGGTCGCGTCGGCCGGCGAGGTGCCGGCATAGGTCCAGTTGGCCGGGATCTCGGCGAGCGTGCTGCTGGTCAGCGGGTCGCCGAACAGGTCGACAAGGGTGGCAACCTTGCCGGCGGAATAATCGGCGATCATGCTGGTGCGCCCTTCGCCGGGAGCGCCGGCGCCGGAAAAGACCAGCGGCATCCCGCGATATTTCTGCGCGGTACCGTCGAACCCGGCGCCCAGCGTGGCGCTCGTCGCCGTGCCGGCGGTGAGGGCGACGGCCGCAATCGCCGATGTGAACAACGGCTTGAAACCGCAGGCGGCGTAAACCTCGTGGTGCGGGGGTTTCACCAGGGCAGTATAGGCCGCATTGGCACCCTTCTTCCGGAACCGGATGGTCACCTCCGCCGGCTGTCCGACGATCAGCGGCGCACCGGTAACGAGAGAGCCTGTGGCCTCGTTGCTGGTTTCCTCGGTGTAGGGCGAATTATAGCTCACCCCGTCCGCCTCGAAGGGGATTGCATTGGCCGCGGTCGGATTCGCGTCCTCGTTCTCGGTGGTCTCCAGCTTGAACAGCACGACGCTGTTGGCCGGACGAATCGTCTGGTCCATGAGATGGCTCGCTATGTTGGGGAGGGGTTAGGCGGGGTCCGGCTCGCCGCGGCGGGTCGGGAAGGTGATGAAGAAGTCCTGGGAGAAGGCGAGGCGCCGCTTGCTGCCGAGGTCGAGGCGGGCAATACGCAGGGCGCCCTCCCTGATTTCCTCGACCAGCGGGGAGTTGTCGCCAAAGGCCATGACCGCGTGCACCGTCTTGGCGTGGAGTGCGTTCAGACGGCTGTGCATGACGGTGCCGGCACCCTCGACGAACCCGTCGATCGAGAACGACATGTCGAAACGGGAGGTCGCTGCCTCGGTCTGCTCTTCCGGGTCCTGTCCATCGTCGATGATGTGCAGGGCGTCGAACTGGTCGGGATCGCCCGGCGGCATGCGCTCGATCTCGGCCGCGCCTGTGTCCGTGCGTAGCGCAGTCTCGATACCGGCGAAGATCTGCTCGCGGATTGCCGTCATGGCGCCGATTCCTCTACGGTGAGGATCCACGCATCGATGGAGCGGTGGCGATCGGGCTCGATGACGGTCCAGTTGCCAGTCTCATGCACGATCCGGTCGCCCTTGCGGGGCCGGCCGGGCAAATCGACGATGCGGATCTCGAACGTCATCCGCTTCGCGGTCTTGCCGGGGCCAAGGAACGCGCCCGCGTCGGTTTCGCTCGGGATCGCGGTGATCGGTTCGGCCGTGAGACCCGCGCCGGTGTAGGTGATCGGCTCCGCGAACTCGGCGTGGATGGCGTCCAGCTCGTCGGGCTCGAAGCTCATCGTGCGATCCGGTGGAGCTGGGCGGTCCCGTCCTTCAGCCAGGCGTCTGCCTGCTTGCTGGTGACGCCGGCAGACGGGATGTCGATCACCGTGCCGGCGCCGGCGAAGGTGAGCCGGCCCGGTTGCGCCTTATCGAGTGCGATGGCTTTCGGGGTGGTGAGGATGATGCGGCGCATCGTGCCCTCCTGTGGAAATGAAAAGGGCGGCAGCGACGCGAGGTGCTGCCGCCCTGGACAGAGGCCCGTGGCGATCGTCAGGCGACGATGCCGAGTTTCACCGGGCAGCTGGTGTCTGCGCCTGCCGCGGCCTGAGTGCAGACGCCGATCAGCGTGTTGCTCGTCGCGGTCGTCGTGCAGCGCTTGTTGGTATTGTCCCAATAAATCTTGGCCCAGGCCGTCCATGCTTCGCCGGTGTTCTTCTTCAGGCGCCACACATCGCGGGTGCGGGCCTCGACCGGCTTGCCGGACAGCGCGGCATTGAGCGCCACGGCGAACAGGGCGCCGACGAGGAGGCCGTCGCCGGGCTGAACGTCGTAGGGGGCAAGGACGGTAACGGTGTCACCGGGCTGAACGAAATTGCGCGCCATGGGCGATTACTCCTGTGGGGCCGAGCGGCGACGGGCGGCAGGCTTGCTTTCGGCAGTGGTCTGCGGCTCGGATGCCGGGGCGGTTTCGGGGATGGGTGGGGGGGTCGGCTCGACAGGTTCGGCCGCCTCGGCGAAGTCGGCGGTCACGTCGGTGGCGACGCCGGCGTCGATCAGCTTCTGTGCTTCGTCGTCGTCCACCGGCAGAGCGCCGTCGGACGGGAAGCGGAGCTGGCCTGCGGCATAGGCCGCGGCCAGCAAGACCACATATTTCATGAAGGATCTCCCGAAACGGAAAGGGCGGCCCGAGGCCGCCCATTTCCGTGTCATCATGATGGAGGAGGAAGCTTAGCCAGCGGCGCCCGGCTGCTTGTAGGCGGAGCGCCAGTTCAACGCGCCAACACCGTAATCGAAGCGGACCTTCCACTCGACGCCGTCAACGCGCCAGCCCTCCTGGCTATCGGTGAACGGCTCGGTGACGCCGTTGAGGAAGACGACCTCGATCGCCGGTGCCACGTCCTTGTCGGCGAACATGTAATAGGCCGTTCCGCTGAGGCGCGGCGTCGCCACGACATCCGAAAGCATGTTGCGGACGATGTTCGGCTTCTGCAGCTTGTTGACCGCATCCGGGTCATATTCGCTGCCGTTGACGACGTTGGCCGCGCCGCGCAGGGAGAGCGGGAACAGGCCGATCGACGGGCGAATGTCGAGGAACTCGTTGCCGTCAATGTCCTTCTGCTGCGCCATCGCCACGGCGATCGCGTCGAAAGCGGCGACCGAAGGGACTGCGCCGGCAGAGGCGAGGTTATTGTGATCCGCGTGGAACAGCGCCTTGCCGTCATTCATGAGCGGATTGGACGTGAGCAGCGCGTAGACGTCGACCTCCACGGTCAGCTTCGCCGCCCGGCCCAGATCCACGAGGATGTTGGAGAAGATCCCCATATCATCGTTGACGATCGCCTGGCGGGACAAGGTAACGATATTGCCCTTGGTGTCGGCCGAGATGGCTTCCTTCGCCAGATCGGAGATCGGCTTGTTCTTGAACTCGCCGGCCTCATTGACCTTTTCGAGCGCCCCGAACGTGCCCCGCAGGTAGCGGGTGTGCGGGCGGAAATCGACGACCGTGCCTGTGCCGCAGAAGCGCGACCAGGTATCGGGCGTCACGGCATAGGCTGCCTGTAGGATGCGGTGGGCGACCAGCTCGAACAAGATCGGGAAATCGCCGGTTGTCTGCGTGATGGCGCCAAAGCCCATGCCGGCCATATGACGGGCGTAGGAATCCGCCATCGACGGGTCGCGGGCCGTCATCGCGGCCTGGACGATTGCCTCGGGATTACGGCTGCCGCACGCGACGCCCATATTCGTCAGGGCCTCGCGGGCTAGGTCGGCGTTGCGTACGCCCCGGAATTCGCCGGGGTCGAGGTCGATCTTTTCGCCGCGCGCCTTGGCTGCCTTGGCGATGATGGGGGCGACGCCGGCCTTGACCATCAGCCAGGCGCTGGCGCCCTGGATGAACTTGTCGCGGGCGTCGACCGTCACGGCCGCGCGGCTATGGCCGATCTGTGTCTGCTCGCTGGTCTCCGCAAGCTTGTCGAGGATCTTCTCGCGTGCGCAGTCGAGCGTGGTGTCGCTGCCGATCAGTTCACTGATGAACGTCTCGTCCATCCCGTGCTTCTTCCCCAGCGCCCGGATGCCCGTGGTCCGGTCGCGCTCGACCGCGACGGCCTTGTCGACATCGGCCTGCGTAAGGGCGACGATGGAAGTATCAGTCTGCGAATTGGGCTTCTTGCCGGCGGGGTCGCTGTTCGCCGCCGGATTTGCCGGATTGGGCATGTGGGTCTCCTTGGGAGGTTGGTGAGCGGCGGCTGCCGTTCGGAGGCCCCGCGCCATCGCCACGGGGGAGATGAGCGGGCTTTTCTCGGGCGCGTTGCGGAACCCGAAAGGCTTGATGAAACTTGCGGCGACGGTCATCGCCTCGGCGACCGAGGTGACGAAGCCCTGTTCCAGCGCCTCGGCGCCGGTGAGCCAGGTTTCATTGTCGAGCATGGTGGCGAGCGTATCGGCCGCGATGCCGGTGCGCTTGGCGTAGATACCGACCAACTGCCCCTTGATCTTGTCGAGCTGGTCGGCCTTGCTGCGCAGCGCTTCAGCATCCCCGCAGGCGCAATCCCACGGATTATGGATCATCATCAGGGCATTCTCGGCCATGACGATCTCAGTGCCGACCATGGCGATGACGGACGCCATCGAGGCTGCTAGCCCATCGATATAGACGGTGACCTTGCGACCTTCACGAACCTCGCGGTCGATCGCGTTGAAGATCGCAAGACCCTCCATCACATAGCCGCCGGGGCTGTTGATGCGGATATCGAGGTCGTCGTCGCCGGCCGCGATCGCCGGGACCAGCGTGGCGGCATCGAGGCCGTCCCACCAATCGCCGACGATCCCGTAAATCAGGATCTCGGTCATGCTATGGCCTTTCGTCGCCCTTGCCGGGCTTGGGTTGGGAGGGGTTGCCAACGGCGGTGACGCGCCGGGGGTCGCAGTCCAGGATCAGGCCCAGCTCGTCGAGCCGGCTGAAGTCATCCGCCAGCTCTTCAAAGAACAGGTCCGGGTCCTCGCCATTTTCGCGGACGACCTGGCTCAGTGTCTTCTGGCCCGAGCGGATCGCATCGCGGTTGGCTGGAACCTCTTCGGACGGATTGAGCATCTCGTGCTTGGGCGGAGTCCAGCGGAGCGTGACGCCGGCGATATCGTGGCCTGCCAGCTCGGCGGCCTCTAGAAACCAGCGTTCGACCGATGCGCAGAACTGCGGGATGAACATCAGCCACTGCCAGGTGCCGATCGCGCGATTGAAGGTCAGCCGGCCAAAGCGCCCGCTGATGAAGCTTACCTGGCTGAGATCGCCGGTGAGGATCTCGTAGGGGATGCCGAGGCCGGCCGAGATCGCGCGATGCGAGACGCGCGAATAATCCATGTAGCCGTCGACGCCGGGCGGATTGGCATGCTCGATGCGCTGGCCGGGGCGCAGATACTGGACCGTGCCGCTCTCGACGAAATCGAGCCGATCGCCCTCGCCATCTTCGCCCTCGTCGGTCCCGACGCCGATCTGCTCGCCGCTGCCATCGTCATAAACGAACACGCTGTAGGCGGACGCGATCTTCTGGCGCGTCAGCTGCGCGTCCTCGAAATCGCCGAAGTCCTTCAGGCGCAAGATGATGGGTGCGAACCAGCTGGCGCCATGTTCCTGCTCCGGCCGATCGGCGCGGAAGACGTGGGCGACATCCGATGCCGGAATCAATGTCGAGCTGCGGTCGTGCGCCCGTGTCGAGCCGGGATGACTGGAATAGAGCCAATAGCCTTCGCGCTTCCCGGTCGGTGAGAACCGGATGCCGTGGATCTCATACGGTCCGTTGACGCCGGGAACCTGCCCGATCGGGCCATGTTTCGAGCCGTCGATATAGTCCGCTTCGAGCAGCTGCATCTGGAAGGGCAACGGCAGCCCATCCGATTTTCTTCGCCAGCGCCGGCGCAACAGCACGGCGCCGCCGACGGCGATCGAGCGTGCGGCCTGGAGCTGCAGGCCGTAGAGGTCGCACCGCCCGCCGGCATCGCAACTTGTCTTATCGAAGTGCGACCGTGCGAGATTGTTGAGGTCGACATCGAGCTTGCCGTTGCGCAGCACCTGAAAGGTGATGCCGGTGCCGATCATGTGCTCGGCGATCTTGTTGGCGCCGGCGTGCGCCCAGGGATTGTTGCGATCAAGGTCGCGGGCAATGCTGCGTAGCAGCGCCTGAACCTCGGGAGTCAGTTCGCCATTGGCGTCCAGGCGTGTGCGGCGCCACCCCGCGGCGCGGCGACCCAGCGTTGCCCCGTCATAGGCATTGCGTGCCCCGGCGCGACCTCGCCCGCCGATGCCGCGCTTCGGGGGGCGGGGGCCACCGGAAGCGGGCGGTATCACTGGCTGTGGTATTGATGTCGCGCCGAGCAGCAATTCGCGAATGCGTTGGCCCAGCCCCATCAGAGGCCGCTCTTGTAGTAAGGGGTGCGTCGCCGACCCCTGCCGCCGACCGCCTCCGTCTGGATCTCGACTGCGGCGGCAATGACCTTCTCGGCGGCCAGCATTTCGGTCAGTGAATGATATTCGCGCTTGCGGCCGTCGGCGAAGGTCACGGACTTGATCCCGCGCGCGATCGCGCCGCGGATCCTCTGCAGGTCCGCCTCGGTGTAGGATGCCATCGTCTAGCGTCTCCGCGAGGTGTAGGGGTTCGGCCGCTTGGGACGGCGCACTGGCGATCTGGCCTGCGTCGCGGGCAGTAGTTCCACCGGCGGCCGCTCGGTTGCTTCTGTGCTGACCGGCGTGGGGGGCTTTATGGCGCGATCACCGAGCAGCTTTTCCCACTGGCGAGGTGTCAGCCGATCGACGCCGATGCCGATTGCGACCGCGCGGGCGTAAACGGCATTATCGAGCGCTTCGTTGCGGTCCCGGACCTTATGCCATTCGCGCTTGAAGCCGCCGGTCCGCAGCTTTGTGATGCGCAGCTCCTCCGCGACGAGCTGCTTGATCCACTCATCACTGGTGCCGTCCGGCAGGAATACATAGCCCTCGGGATAGTCCTCGCCGTCGACTGGCCGGTCTAGCGAGAGCTGTCCGTATAGCTCCAGCTTCAGCATCGATGTGCCGATGTTCCAGAGCCGGACGCCCTTCTTGATCTTGCGGCCCCGGACGGTGATATCCTGCCAGCTCGGCGCGCCGATCGCCTGCGACATGGCGAGAGCGTCACGCCCTTTCACCGCCATCACGAACCCTGGATGCCGTCGCGCCCAGGTATAGATCTCCATCGTGTTCTCACCGTCGCCGGTGTCGACGGCCGCGCGGGTCAGCCGCAGCGCGCGCCCGTCCTCGGTCAGCCATTCGCGCGCTAGCTCGGTGTCCAGCTTCTCCCAGGTGCTCTTGTCCGGAATCGCGCCGAACACCTCGATGCGCTCCACGAACGCCCGCCTGCGACCGGGTCCGAAGGCCCACACATCGCAGTCAAGCCGCCCGCCGCCGCCGCGCTGCACATCAACGGATGCGATCAGCAGGCCCGTCCACCCCGGCGGCGTGCCGAGTTTCATGGTGCGCTCACGGCGATCGTAGAGCCGCTGCCATTCCGGCGCCTCGCCGCGCTCCTCCCAGGCTTCGCCAAGAACCTGGTTCACCCAGGTCTTGAGCAGATTGGGGTCCTTGTGGACCTCCAGGAACTCGCGCGCGATTTCGAGCCATGCCGCACCCTCGTGCTGGCTGTAGGCGGCCCAGATATGGAACGATCGATGGCGGGGGCCGGCCTCGGGGTTGTGGGCGCGCCATTCGCCGGCGGCATCCATGGCCGCTTTGAACGATTCGTCGATCTCGCAGCCGTTGACGCACTGGTACCAGGCGCGCGTTGGCCTATGTTTCGGCGTCCATCGGATCCCGGCTCCAGTACCGTCGCCGAAGACAAGCGTCTGGAATTCGCCGCAGTGGGGGCAGGGAACGTAGCGATATTCCTGCGTGCCTTGCTCGAACAGGGCATCGATCCGGCTGAAGCCCTTGGTCTTGGGCGTCGATCCGGCCGCGCTGAACCTGCGCGGAGAGGTGAGGTTGCGCTTGAAGGCGAGACGAGCGGGATCGCCCTCCTCGCGAGCCGACCATGGGTAGCCGTCCGGCTCTTCGAGCAGCACGTCGTCGGCCGTGACGCGCCGGAACTCCTTCGGGCTGTTCGCGCCCTTGATCTGGATCCAGCCACCTTTGTAGCGTTTGGCGCGGATCTGATTGTCGCGGTGCCTGGCCTTGAACGTGGCCACCTTGCGGACCGCCGGCCATTGCAGCACCGGATCGAGGTCGTCGCGGCTATATTTCTCCGCGTCGTCGATGGTGGGCTGGTAGATCAGCGATCGGGCAGGATCGACGCTGATCCGGTAGGCGAGGAAGCACTGAACAATGGTCGAGTAGCCGATGCGACTGCTCTTGCGGACGGTGACCTGCGGGGTCTCCGGGTCGGTAAAGGCGTCGGCGATCCCGTTCTGAAACGGGAACGGCCGGAACTTGCTGCCATCGTCGAGGCGGCCTTCGTCCGCCATCCAGGCGGAGAGCGGCACGCGCCGGCGCGGTTTGAACGCGGTGAGCCAGGTGCGGACGGCGGCGGCGAGTTCGGATCCCCGGACCCGGAGCTGGTCAATCGCCGGCTTCGCCTGCTTCGCTGCCATCGATCAGCCCGCCAGTCTGCTCCTGGACGCGGGCCATGCTGAGTTCGTCGAGCGCGTCGGCGATCGCGTTGTCGATCCGCTGCCGCAATTTCGCATCGCTCTTGGCGACGGCCGCGCCGACCAACTGCAGCCGCGCGACCGCGGCGGCGATCACGGTCATGACGGCGAGCGTCATGTCGGGCAGCGAGGCCAGCTCCTTGCGCCGCTGCGCATTATCCATGGCCTTCGCGTCGGCCTGCTCGCGCGCCAGGCGCGCGCGCTCAACCTCAAGTTTCGGCGCGTCGCTGTCCTGATCGCCGACCTTCAGGTCGATCCAGGCTTCGAGATTCTCGGCCCAACTGGCGCCGTCCGCCGGCATATCGCCCTGCGAACGCAGCTCGCCGATCCACCGGCTTGAGACGCCGAGCAGCGCCGCAAGTTGCGGCCGCGTCGGCTCGGAGAGGTCGATGTCCATCCACTTCCCCGTCTATCAAGCCGGAAACGGCCAAAATCCGCCACTTTTCGAGGCAGGGAGGAAGAAGTTGGCACCATCTCGCGCCTAGAAATCTTCTGCGCCTTTGCCCCCCGTATGTTGGGCCGGCCGGAAAGGACCCAAAGGGGGGTGGGGGTGGCCGGCCGACTGGCCACCCCGGTGGCAGGCGCTGCCGCGCTGCCGGCCTCGGGCGCCACAAGGGCGCGCCGGAACGCCGTCCTAGACGGCGGTCGGCCTCGGTTTCATGTCGTGGGTGCGGCGCGGCCGTGCCGGGAATGAATGCACGCCAGCCCCGCATCAGATCGCGCATCATGCCGACCAGAGCTAATGCGCCATCCTTGCCCACGACGCGATGTGGCGAGGGTCAGCCCGCCGCCACATCGATCGAGATCGCTTCCCACCGCGCATCGCCGGACGGGCGCTGATAGAAGCGGATGTAGCGCTTCGATCCGATCACTCGGAAGCTATCACGGATCGCCTGCATGGCCTTGCGCCACCGCTCATCGGCGATCTCCAGACGGAGCAGGCCGAGCAGATCGTTGCGGTTGATCTGTCCCTGCTGGTCAACGTCGAAGGCGCGATTGATGATAGCGCGTATCTCGGTCCGGCTATCGGCCGACCATTCGCGCAGGCAATCGTCGACCAGCCCTTTGGCAACCTGCAACTCGGGGCCGAACAGGATATGCTCGGCCACGGCGACGACGATCTTGAGGCGCCCATCATAGGACGTGAAGGTGAGATTGCCCTTCGACCCGCCCCGCCGCGCCCCATACTCCTGCTCCAGCAGCGCAACAAAGTCGTCGACATCGTCGAAGCTGTGCTGGCGAAAGCGGGCAATCTGCGCAGAGAGAGGGAGGGCAAAGCCTATGATCTTGCGGACCAGCTCGTCCTGAAGCTTGTCGATCGGCTTGACGGCGCCGTCCGGGATCAGGCCACCATCAGCGTTGCGCCAATAGCGCTGGCCGTCGATATCGCGGCAACCATCGGGCGGCGTGTCGGGGGCAGTGCCGGCCTCATCCATGCTGCAGTCCTTTCTTGGGGACGTTATGCAGCACGGCAGGGAGCCGGGTCATCCGTGCCCCCTCCAGCTCGTCCAGCACGGCTTGCAGCCATCGCCGGGTGACAGGGATGGCCTCATTGCCATTCGGCCCATAGCTGGCCTCGCGCCGCAGCGCGTCGATATCGATCATGCCTGCACCAGATGGGCGGCCGCCGCCGGCCCGCGCACTGTCACGAGCATACGGCCGGCGATCGCCTGGACCCGTTCCTCGACATCCTCGATCGAGCGCGCCTCGCGGCGATCGAGGCGAATATCCTGGATAAGCGTGTCGAGATCATGGCTCGCCGTTTCGAGCGCATCGGCGATGGAGCTGCTGGTCACATGGACGATCCCTGACGGGCGCGCACGCCGGCCCAGGGGGTGGAGACCGGCGAGCGCTAGGCGCAAATATGGCGGGGTCGATTTAGGCCGGTCCGTGACCGTTCCGGCAGGTCCGATTCCGTTCCGCTCGGGAAAATTTCCATGCTCCGGGGGAGATTGCTACGACGATGCGCAAATATATGCACATTTCGCTTGCGGCGATACCCGACAGTGTGTATATATATGCGCATGGAACGGGACAGCAAAAAGATCGTGAAGCGGCTCCTAAGCGAGGGTTTCGAGGAGGTCAGCCAGAAAGGGTCGCACCTCAAGCTCCGCAAGGGTGACATGATCGTGATCGTCCCGCACCCGAAGAAAGACCTGCCACTCGGCACCGCGCGGAACATCGCGAAAATGGCGGGGTGGATTTAACCGCATAAGCCAAGGAGGGCAGAAATGCGTGTGTTTTACGGGATCGTCCACAAGGACGAAGACAGCGCCTACGGCGTGAGCTTTCCGCAGTTGCCGGGCGTCTTCTCGGCGGCCGATGCGGACGAGGACATCGCTTTCAACGCCGGCGAGGCGCTGGAACTCTATTTTGAGGATGCGGACGAGGTCGATGCCTGGCCGGTCGAGCGTGTGGTTGAGGCCGCGCGGGACGATCTGGCGGCCGGTGCGTTTCTCGTCGCCGTGCCCCATGTCAAATCGACCATGAAGCCGGTGCGGGCCAATATTTCGCTGGATAGCGGGCTGTTGACCGCGATTGATGTGGCGGCGGGCGATAGAAAGCTGACGCGCAGCGCGTTTATTGCGCAGGCAGCGCTCTACGCGATCCGGAACAATATCTAGGAAGCACAAGCCTGCGGAGAAGCCGGAATGATCGTCACAATCTACCTATCGACTAGACAGGGGTCGAAGCCAGAATTTCAATGCCGGCGCGAGATGGACGCGCTGCCATCAGTTGGGAGCCATCTTGAGATTTCAGGCCATGAGGCAGGAGAAATGTTACGCATCAAGGTCAATGCCACTAGTGAAAAATGCCCCAAACTATCTGCCCTCGTTGGCGACGAAGGCGTTTGGGTGATTTGCCAAGAAGATTAACGGTACCTCCTTCAGGCTGATTGCCCCCGGCGCGGCTCGTGAGGGGCGGTGAACGTGAACCACCGGCGGAATGCTTGCGGCATTGTGCGGTGGGGCGGGCGGTGCCGCACCGCGCAGCGCGGGCACAATTCGACCGCGCCGACATGGAAAAGCGCCGCATCCGCATAGGCGGCGCCGCAGGCGCTTACCGCCCAGCGCGGGTTGTCGGGATGCAGGTAGAACCAGTGCGCGACCGCGCCGATCTGGCCGAGCGTGCACATGCGCATCGCCGCCCATTGCGGTTCGCCCAGCTCGACCCGCTCGCCATGAAAGGGCGGGATCCCGTTCACAGGATCGGCGCCTGCGCGTCCGCCAGCGCGGCCGGGTCGATATCGCGGCGTGCATCGGCATAGACGGACTGCCAAAGCTCCAGCGCCTGTACGAGCAGCTGGCGCGCGCGGCGGGCACTCATATGGTGGAGCGCGGCGGCGGCGGCGATGCCGATGTCGTCCAGCACGATGGTGAGCGTCAGCGGCCCGGCCGGGCCGACCTGTCGGCGCCAGCGGCTATAGGCTGCCTCAATCCTGACGCGGCCCAGCGTCTCGAAGAAAAAACCGCCCCGTGGCGAGCTGTCCACCCGCGTCTCCAGGCTGGCGGTCCGAATATCGACGTCGCGCATCACCAGCTGCGCCGCGTCGCCGATTTCCGTGCCGGCGCACAGCAATTCCGCGTCGATCGCGCCGGATTGATAGAGTCGGGCAAGCGCGCCCTGGCGCACGTGGCTGGCGTGCTCGTGGGTTTCCGGCGTGCCGTTGCGCTTGTGCGCCCAGCGCGCGCGGGTCGCGATGTTGGCCTTGCGCAGCGCCCGCTCCTCGGCCGCGCGGCCCGGATGCCGCTCGGCCCAGGCGGCCTTACTGGCGGCCGTGCGCTCCTCAGCCGCTCGCTGGAGCGCTGTTTTCGGCTTGCGGTCCGCGCCGGTGATGACGCGCAGCGCCGGCCGCCGTGCTTTCGATTTTTTCCTGCCCATGTGGCGTGGGAATATGATCGAGCACCGGCACGCCGGGGAGGCCCGCTTTCGTGACGACATAGCCGGCCGAGGCGAGCCGGCGCATCGCCTCCTCCTCGGCGGAAATCGGGCGGATGCTACGCGGCACGCCCGGCGTGCGCGCGATGCGGCCTTCGCGGTGCAATTTCTTCACGGCATCGATGGCGCGCCCGGTGCTGCAATTGAGCGCGGCCGAGATCTCGCGCGTGCTGGGGCCGACGCCGTGGCGCGCATAGTAGATCTCGATGAAGGCAAGCGCCTGCAACTTGCGGCTCGCCATCGTTGGCGAGAGCGGTGGCGCCGCCGGCCGGCGCGGATCCACTGACATGGCGGTAAATCCTCACGATCCCGAGCGGAGGACATATCGGGAACGCTGCGATAAAGCGAGCTTTTGTAAGTGGTTGGCGCGCGCAGATCAGGAACCAATCTGATCTCTTTTCGTTTGTTTCGTATATTGCGTTTATTTCGGATATAGGATAAGGGAGGAGCCAGATGCGAGGAGAGCAACCATGGCTGCATTGGCTGTGAATCTTGAGGAGATACATGAACCCAGTGTCGAGGATATCGATGCCGCGCGACTTGCCGCGCGACAATTGGCCAATCTGAATGCAGGAGTATCGATAAAGTTCAGTGCCGAAGGAAAGGAGGCAGCGGAAATTGATCCTATCACGCTGCCTGCAAATATCTTTCGCACGATTATCAAGATGTTGATTGAAATGGGAAATGGCAACGCGGTCGCTGTAGTTCCCGTAAGTGCCGAATTGACGACCCAGCAGGCGGCTGACTTGTTGAATGTGTCACGGCCCCATTTGATCAAGTTATTGAAAGAAAAGGAAATCAACTATCGTATGGTGGGCACCCATAGAAAGCTGCTCGCCCGCGACGTTCTGACTTATCGAGACAAAACCGTTTACGCACGCAGGGATGCTTTGGCTGAGATGGTGAAGCTGGATGAGGAGTTGGGACTGACCGACGATGAGTGCGTTGGGGAGCGTGGCTGAAGCATGTTGGTAGGTCGCTATTCGGCGTTTCTGGACGCGAACGTGTTACATCCGGCCTTTCTTCGAGGGCTGGTACTTTGGTTTGCAGATGCGCGATTGTTGCGGCCTGTCTGGTCGAAGCACGTTTTGGAGGAGTGGCGGCGTAGTGTGAAGCGTCGCCACTCCGACATTGATGATGATCGCCTTGACCGGCTCCAGTCATTATTCACTGGGCATTTTCCCGACGCAGAGGTCTTTGGCTACGAGCCGTTCATCGACGCTGTCGAGTTGCCGGATGAACACGACCGCCACGTATTGGCTGCGGCGATAGTCGGCCGCTGCAACGGCATCGTCACGGCAAATCTGAAAGATTTTCCAGAAGACGTGACGGGGGTGTTCGGCATTGAGGTCGTCCACCCTGATGATTTTATCGTCAATATTATCGATTTGGACGAGAACAAGGCGGTGGCAGCATGCAAACGCCATAGGGAGGCTATGTCAATTTCCCAGCCTGACATTGAGACTTATCTTCAGTTTTTTGAGCGCTGTGGTCTCATTCAAGCGCGCCAGCGACTGCTGGCGCACCGGGAGTTAATATGAGCGATATCACGAAAAAGGGGCACGGAATGAACCGCACCCCTCAGTAAATGCCTTGATCAGAATGCAGCCCCTGTGACGGGTGAGCTATCCTGAAGCCGGCCCTAGTAAGCGTCGAAATAGGCGCATTCGGTTAAGGAAGCAAGAATGTCGGGCTGCCAAATATGAGGTTTCGCTTTGAGGCCCTCGACTCCACCGCCCGGAAAACGGGCAGTGTACGTCAAGTGGATCACGCGGGGCGGGAAGCGCATTTACGCAAGCCAATATGGCCTGCGCGCCTTCCGCATCTGGGTGGACTGACGACACTGGCGACCGATCGTCGCTGACTTCAAACGGGCCGCTTCCGAATATCGGGGGCGGCCCGTGGCTCGTATTCGTGGCGAAAAAATATCGGCGAGCCGCACATCCTGCAAAACCGTTGTGCATTGCGTTCAATTTTTAACGTTTGTTCTCGTTCCATGCGGCTGCGTAAACCGACCCTCGTTTAAGAGGGGGGAATTTTTATGAGATTGTCTGTTGCCGGGCTTCTGGCCCTTTTAGTTGCCGTGCCGTCATTCGCCCAGCAGGGAGTCGTGGTTCCGTCGTCGTCGCCGGCGCCCGCCATTGCCGCGGCGATCCTGGAGCCGTCACCGGGCTTGGACGTTCTACGCGCCGGCACAGAGATCCCGCTTATCGTGCGCGAGGAACTGACGACCAAGAAAAAGAAACTGCGTGTGGGTCAGCGCTTCCAGATGGAGGTGTCCGCCGCCGTCGTGCAGGGTGGTGTGACGGTCATTCCCGCGGGCACCCCGGCTGTCGGTGAAATTACTGAAGTTCGCAACAAGGGCATGTGGGGCAAGTCCGGCTATATTGGCGCGCGCGTTGTCTCGCTCCGCTTGGGTGATCGTCATATTCGTCTTACCGGCACGTTTGACGACAAGGGCGTTACCGGCACTGGCGGCGTCGTCGCTTCGATCGCTCTGGTCCCGCTCGCTGGCTTCTTCACCACCGGGACGAGCGCTTTCATTGCCAGCGGTTCGGCGGTTAAGGCTTTTCTCGATGAGGATGTGCAGTTTCGGGTTGTAGCTCCGGCATCGCAACCCTTGAGTGTTCCGGTGAGCGCTACGCCCGCTCAATAGGGGGCACACCGCAGACCTGAGGATCTTTTCCTCCAATCCGCCGCCCTCCCCCGAGGGCGGCCTTTCCTAATTCTTTGACCCCCCCCCGCGATAACCGCCGCGGGCCTCATGAACCGTCTCGGACGGTTTCACGCCTCCCGCCATCGAGCGTGCGATGTGCATCAGGGCACGCCGGTCGGCCGGAGCAAGTTCCAAAAACCGGCGGTCACCCGCTAATTCGTTCGGACCAGGAGGCCAGAGACAGAATCTCTACTCCAGCGGCCTCGGCCGCCCGCAACTTTCGGCCGCCGGCCTTTTCACCAACGACGAGTGCCCGCGTTTGGAAGTTAATCATGCCGGCTGCTCGCCAGCCATGCTGTTCGGCCTGCGCTACAAGTTCGTTACGGCTGACCGAAAATGTGCCGGTGAAGACCACGCACGGTCGCCGCAGCATGTCCTCCTCGGAAATGCCAAGGGCGGCGTGGCGGGTTGATTTGGTTGGCGCTGCCCGTTTGCGCGTCGGCAATCCTCGCCAGGCCTTGTTGCGTTGCCATGATGCTTTCCAGCCCACCGGTGGTTCGATCGGCGGCATCATCGCCATGATCCTGTCAGCCGTTTCGTGATCTTGCTCGAAAACCATACCGCGCTCGCCCGCGCGCAGCGGCGCGTCGATATGCGCGCAATAGATATCGTCGAAGTCCGAGCAGCTGCACCTCACCTGCCCGCAATCGGTATCATATGAAACGAAATGGTGATGGCCCGGGTTTGACTTGGACCTCACGCAAATCTTGAGAATCATTTCCCCCCTCCAGTCCGCCACCCTCCCCCGAGGGCGGCCTCTCCTAATTCTCCGCCCGCCCGCGATAACCGCGGTGGGCCTCATGAACCGTCTCGGACGGTCGCACGCCTCCCGCCATCGACCGAGCGATGTGCATCAGGGCGCGCCGATCCGCTGGTGCCAGTTGATGGAACTGTTCGAGAAATTCCAGCGACTCCGCATCGAGCCCATCTTCGATGGAAACGTCGGGGTCGGGGCTGTCTACGACCCCCAAAAGCCATGGGAGCGATACACCGAGATAGGTGGCGAGTCGGGGCATCAGACGTGAATTACTTGTTCGCCCTACAACAATCTTGCTTATCGCCCCCTGCGTCACACCGAGGCCTCGCGCCAGCGTCGACTGGTCGATGCCGCGCA
Source organism: Sphingobium sp. 66-54 (assembly GCA_001899715.1). Taxonomy (GTDB): domain Bacteria; phylum Pseudomonadota; class Alphaproteobacteria; order Sphingomonadales; family Sphingomonadaceae; genus Sphingobium. The sequence continues at coordinate 158,798 of MKWI01000009.1, read as the reverse complement.
TTTCCATCGCTTTTACCAATCGTTTCCCGGTGGCGGTCATAGTGTTGAACATACCCCGTGGAATATTCCATTAGGAATGGATATTGGGATTGACTGGATATTCTTTTAGGAATACTCAGGCGGTATGGACTGTTCCATGCGCCCCTTTTTAGAGCCGATCGAAACCGCTCAGGCAGCGGCTGCCACCATGTCGCCCAGCGAGGCATTGCATCGAGCAGTGCAATGTTTGGGGTCGCAGGCGAAGATGGCGGGGTTGTTGGGCGTGACGCAGTCCGCTGTGTCGAAATGGCTCACGAAGCGTCAGCCTCTGCCGGTGGAACATGTTCTCGCGGTCGAATCTGCAACCGGCATCCAGCGTCATCTTCTCCGTCCTGACGTCTACCCCGACACGCCGCCCGTGAGCGAGGTCGCGTCCGATCGCCTCGAAGGCGTTCGTCCATGATTGTTCTCGGTCGCTCCTGCATTCCCCTCCCACAGGGCAGGGCGGCCGATCGGGGCCGGCACCTTCCTCTCCGCCGGCCCCGTATCTTCGCCGTGCGGCCTACCCCGCTGATCGGCGGGGGTCGGCTGCAATCCGCCCTTCATTTTGCCATGTCCCTGCGTGGGACGGCTTCCGGTGCCCAACGGCGCTCCTGGGTGGCGCGGACCCGCGCCCAGTGCAGCCTCCGGCGCCAGCCCATCACGAGCGCCCCAAACAATCGTGGTCCAGGGCTGGCGCCGGCTTTTTGCGCGGGAGGCGCGGCATGACGAAACCGCGCGAACCGTTCAGCATCGATGCCGCGCTGGAGCGTATCGCCGGCGTGGTGCCGGGCGGATGGGCGGCCATGGCAGCCGAGGTCGGCCGCGAGGAACGCACCGTTCGCAAGTGGGGCGATGAGGACGATCCGGCCGAGATCAATCTGAGTGCGTCGATCGCGCTTGATGCTCTTTTCCAGAAGCACGGCGGCACGGGCCGCCCGCTCTATGACATCTATGATCTGAAGACCGGCGTCGCGATGGCGTCGGGCATCCCGGATCAGTTCGAGCTTCTTCGCCGTCTCGCGAGGGTGGCGAAGGAGGCCGGCGAGGCGAACACGGCCCTTGTCCGTTTCGCCTTGCCGGATGCGACCGAAGCCGACCGGCGTGTCGCGCAGCGCGAGGTGATCGAGGCTTTCACCGAGTTCAGGAACATCCTCCCGTTGCTCGAACACGTCGGGAGGTCGCCCGGCGCCGAGAGTCGTGCCCCGCCCTGATCTGACCGCGGGCTCCCAACCCAATCCGTTCAATCCCTGCCTACCCGCCAGCCCGCCGCAATGTGCGGCCGGGAAGGTCTTTCTGCTGCCCGGAGACTGCAATCATGGTCATCACCCCAGGCGCATATATCGCCCGCCGGCGCGAACATGCCGGCTTCACCGTGGAAGACGTTGCGCTACGCATCGAGACGACGCCCCAGCTCGCGCTGCGCGAGCGGGTCGACTGGCTCCGCCGCATCGAGAACGACGTGGAGACCGTCAGCCTGTCCACCGCCTCGGCGATGCAGCGCGTGTTCCCTCTTTCGGTCGACGTCGCGCTTCAGCTCGTCGACCTGCATAGCGGCGAGGCGCTGGGCATTGAGGCACCGCGCCTGTGCCGTGTCTGCGCATGTTCGGATCTGGACGCATGCGTCGATGAGCACGGCGAGGGCTGTGCCTGGGCCGGTGCGGATCTCTGCACCGCTTGCGTGCCCGGCGTTGCGGACGAGGCGGTCGCTGGTGCGTCCAGCGACCCCGCTGTTGCGCACGGGAAGGCCGCGTGATGCGCGCCGCCCGGCCACGTCCCCGCGCCGACCGCGTCCACGCGCTGGGCTGCCGCTGCGCGTCGTGCGATCCGCACCGCGCAGCCGCCCATCTCCGCGCCCTCAACCACTGGGCGCGCCTCACCCTTGCCGGGCTCGCGCTCGGCCTGGCCGCCGCCTGGCTGCTCGATCGCGCGATCGGCGGCCCCGGCATCCTCATCATCTTTGGAGTTGGCTCATGAGCATAGCGACCATCAACCTGGGCGACCGTGTCCGGGATAAAATCACCGGCGTGGAAGGCATCGTCATCGGCATCACCGATTGGCTGACGGCCTGCCGGCACATCGGCGTCAAGCGCGAGGGCGTCGATAAGGACGGTAAGCCCTGGGAGATGATGTGGTTCGACGAACCGAACGTCACCGTCATCCAGCCCGGCGTCTATGCGCCCGCCCAGCCTGATCCCGCCACCGGCCTGAAGGCCGGCGGTCCGATCCCCAACGGCCGATAGAGCGAGGGGAGGGGGATATGTTGGCAGAAGCTGACAGCGACCGGCGTGCGCGGGTCGATGCGATCATCGCAGAGCGGCAGCGCTCCAAAATTTTCAATTGGGAGGCGGTGCGCTCGGGCGCATTCATGACCGTCACCGGCGTCGACGATCAGGGCAAGGCGGTCCGGCTCACGCGGGTGAGCCGGATCGTCCTGGATCCACATGGCGATGTCACTGATTGCGTCTTTGCGGTCTGCGATACGGTGCCCGTCACGTCGCGCCTCCTCATGATCGGGAGGCGGCCGCTATGAGCGATCAAGCCGTCGCCGCCGATCAGTTGCGCCTTCTCATCGAGCGCATCGAGCGCCTCGAAGAAGAAAAGAAGGGCATCTCCGACGATATCGCCGACGTCTATCTGGAGGCGAAGGCCACCGGCTACGATACCAAGACGATCCGCGCCATCGTCCGCCTGCGCAAGATGGAAAAGCACGATCGGCAGGAAGCCGAGGCGCTGCTGGAAACCTACAAAGCCGCGTTGGGGCTCGAATGATGGCTGCGCCCTTCGCCCCCGAGGTTCTTCCGCCGGAAGACGGTGATCGGCTCCCGCCGATCCCGTACCCGATCCTCATCGCCGAGAATGGCAATGGCTGGATCCCGCACGCTTTCAATCCGGGCATCCATGTCTGCAGGCCGGTGGTGCGCGGCATCGGCCTCGCCTGGACGCCGGCGCCGGAGGTTGGCGGCCTCCTGCTCTGCATCGCCGGCGGCAATCCGCGTCAGCCCACGGACGAGGCGGTCGCTACCTTCATCTCGCGCAAGGGCCTGCGAGAGATCATCGCCGATCTCCAGTCGATCGACGCCCAGCTGGAGGAACCGGCATGACGATCTGGCGCGCGGGCATGGCGGCGGTGTGCATCCATGGCGGGGGCTGGCGCGCGGTCCGACCCGTGCGTATCGGCATCTTCCGCTGGCACCGGCGGTCCGCGGGTCCAGCTCGCGGACAGGTCGTGCGGGTCGCCGCTGTCCTTGTCGCCTCCAACGGCGTCTACCTCCAGCTCGCCGGCTTCGCCGCCCGCAACGTCTATCATGCGGCGCATTTCCGGCCACTCATCGATACGGCGGATGACGCCGGGCTGGTCGCTCGCATCAAGGCCTGCAAGCCCGCGCATGTGGAGCAGCCGGCATGAGGCGCCATCCGCGCGCCAGCGGGCGGGCATCTGGTGGCCTCGTTGTGGGGGCGATCGAGCGAATGCCTTGCTGCGGTGTCGTCAAGGCGTTCCACGCCTGGAACGAGACCACGGTCGCCACGATCGAGACTAAGGACTGCTCCGGCCGGGATCGCGCCGGCGTGGTGATCGGCTTCTCGCGGGACGACCGGAGTGATGGGGTCGCCACATATTCGACGATTGAGGAGGCGGAGGCTTTCCTCCAACTCGTTCGCAACGCCATCGACGACGCGAAGCGCATTGAGGCGGGTCAGGCGCCCCTGGCGCAGGAGGGGCGTACTCCGCCGACTGCGCAATGATGACCTCGCTCGGCTCGGCCCTCCCGGCGGAAATCGACCGCGTGCGGCGCCTGTGGGGTCAGTATCGCGACCTGCGGGGGCAGCCCGGCATCATCGTCGAGCCGCAGATCGCCCTGATGGATGCGGCCATCACCGCCGGGCTCGATGCGATCGGCTCGGGCGAGATCGTCGCGATGTTCGCGGCCTACCATCGGCTGAAGGCGTTCCGCGAATGACGGCCGCGCCTCCGATGAGCCCACTGGAGGAGCGCGTCGAGCGACTTGAGGCCGAGCAGCTTCTGCTGCGTGCGCAGACCGACCGCTTCGTCCGTCTTGGTCCCGACATCCATGTCCGGCGCTCCGCCGTTGTGTCTGTGGCCTGGGACCGGCGCCACTACATGGCCGGCGGCAGCACCGCGACATTGATCGTGGTGCTGGCTGATGGCCGCGAACACCGCATCGAACATCGCCCGCACCTGATGGACGGGCCCGATTGCTATGCGATCGAGAGGGAACTGCTCAATGGCGCCCGCTGATCCCGCGCCGATCGGGCGGATCGACTATGCGTGGATCCGCGCCCACGCCGCGCTGCGCCTCCAGTGCCATATCGCCATGGCGGACCGGCACATCCTCACCCGATCAGTGGTGGACAACCGCGACAATCGTCCGATCGGCCTGTCCGTCACCATCGTCACCTATAAGTGCGACCGCCGCCTCGGTAATCGTGCCGGCAAGCTCGAGCGCCGCTTCCATGTCGATGGCCATGCCGAGCCGCTGGCAACCCTGGACGAAGCACTGGAGATCCTCCGCATCGTTCGCATCGGTGCGCAGCCCGACGTTGTCGTCCCACTGCCAGTGGAAATGCAGCCGTGATCCTCGGCCGCCTCTTCGCCCGCTGGCGCTCGACGCCGCCGCCCTGCCAGGCGTGCGTCCATTTTCGGCTGATCGGCCTTGCCAGCCCGATCTGCGAAGCGGGCGACCATCCCCGCTTCGCCGACACCTTCCGCGATCGCCCGGCCGCCTTTGGCGGCTGCGGTGTCGGCGGCCGCTTCTTCAAGTCCAGGGGGAAACAATGACCAGTCTCTACGATGAGCTGGGCGTCGCGGCTGACGCCGGCGCCGGCGACATCAAGCGGGCCTATCGCAAGGCGGCCAAGCGCACCCATCCCGACAATCATGAAACGGGCGATCGCGCCGCGTTCGATCGCGTGCAGCGCGCCTGGCTCATCCTCTCCGATGCCGATCGGCGCGCCCGTTACGATCGCGGCGAACCCGTTGACGAAGATCTGATGGGGGGGGGTGAGAGCATGGTTATCTCGCTCCTCGCCAAGTTCTTCACCGTCGTGCTGGCGAAGTTCGACCCGCAATATGACGACCTGGTCGGCGAAACCCGCAAGCTGATCGAGCTGTCCATCGACACCGGCCGCAAGCAGCTCGACAAGACACGCAAGGCGATCGACGCCTTCGAGAAGGCGCAGGGTCGGCTTACCACGGCGGATGATCGCAACATTCTCGGCGGTGTCATCGCGTCCCGGCTCGCCGATGAACGGCGAAGGCTGGTTGCGACCGAGGCCGAACTGACCCTCCATGCCGACGTGCTCGATCTCTGCAATGCACACAGCTATCGCGCCGATCCCCGGCCGGCATCAGCAGGTTGGCCGAGCGCGTCACGGGACCGCAACCGACCGGAAGACGATCTTATCCTCGACCTGATGATGGAGCAGTTGCTCCGCAAAGGGCGGAGGTCGGGGCGATGAGCGGGGAGAGTGCCAGCAAATCTCTTTCGGCGGCACAAGTTCGCAATCGAGTACTGGAAGAAGCGTTGGCTCTCGCCGCGAACAGGCTCGATCGAGCGGCAATAGACTATATCGCCGAAGGCAGGCCGCTCGGCAGTCATATTGCTGAGTGGGCAGACGAGGCCCGCGCGACGCTCCATGGGCGGACCGCCAAATGAGCCGCTTCGGCCTCGCCATCCCCGAGATCGCATCGCCGTGCAGCTGTGGCGACTGCCTCGCGCTCGATCGCGAATTTCCCGATCAGGGCCGCCAGCTCGCGCTGGTCGCCGTCACCCTATCGCCAGCGCCGATCGGCGCTCCGATCCCGCGCCGCCGGCGGCAATCCGGCGGCGCGGCGCCCTCCAGCATACGGAGAACGTCCATGACCGTTACGACGATGACGATCGCCGATCTATGTCTTTCGCCCTACAACGTCCGCACAAACGCGGTCGACGCTAGCGCCGTCGCCGGCATGGCGGAATCGCTGTTCAACCGCGGGTTGCTCTATCCGCTCGTCGTCCACCCGATGCCACGCAAGGGCCGGACGAAACAGATCTACGGCGTGCTCGCCGGCGGCCGGCGTCTGCGCGCCTTCACGCAACTTGTCGCCGAGCAGCGCCTGCCTGCCGATCATCCGATCGAGGTCATCGTCCGCGAGGGCGTGAGCGAGAGCGAGCTGGTCGAAATGTCGCTCAACGAGAATCTCGTGCGGGTCGATCTGCGACCCTACGAGGTTTATGCCGCCGTTCATCGCGCCTGCACCGGGCCGAAACCCCGCACGCTGCAGGAGATCGCGGAGACCAACGGCCAGACGGTCGAGACGGTGCGCCAGTGGGCACGGCTTGGCGCCCTTGATCCGACCGTCTTCGCCGCTCTGGAACAAGGCGAGATTTCGCAGGATCAGGCACGTGCGTTCGCCGCGACCGAGGATTGCGACCTGCAGCGCTGGGCCTTCGAGCAGCTGATGCGCGCGCCGGCCTCGCCCCGCTATCGCAGCGCCGGCGCCATTCGCGAGCTGCTCAAGGTGGGCGACGATGAGCAGCGCCGCTTGCTGCTGTTCGTGGGGGAGGCTGCCTATCGCGAGAAGGGCGGGCGGTACGAGCTGGACCTGTTCGCCGAGGAGGCGGAGGAGCGCGGCCGTGTGGTCGACGAAGGGCTGCTCATGCAGATGGTCGAGGCGAAGCTGGAGCGGGCCCGCAAGCGGCTGCGCGCCCAGCTCGGTCGCGATCTGCGCTTTGAGGGCGCCTATCCCCGCAGCGATTACGGCGGCGTCGCGCGCGAGCTGGAGATCACGCCGCAATGGGGCGAGCTGGCGCCGGTGGAGATCGCGCGCCTCGCTTATCTGCAGGACGAGATCACCGAGCTGGTCGCGCGGGTCGAGCAGCTCCTGCAGGAGCCGGACGGTCCGGAGCGGTCAGCGGCGATCGCTGCGATCGATGCCGACTACACCCCGCTGAACGATGAGGCCGAGGCAATCGAGGCTACGCGTCAACTCACGCTGCCGGATGGCGATATCTTCGCCACGCTCGTCGTCGAGCAGGACGGCGCGCTGGAGACGCGCTTCTGGTGGGCGAGCCGCAAGGCGATGCGCGATGCTGAAAAGAAGGCGAAAGCTAAGGCCCGCCCGGTGTCGCTCGGGCCGATCGGCACGCCGGCGAGCGATCCGGAGCTACGGCCAGCCGTCACCGGCGCCGCCGCGCTGGGGCAGGAGATCGGCTATCATGCCCGCCAGAATGCCGATGCGGCGATCCGCGAGGCGCTTGGCCTCAGCCAGGACGGCGTGCAGATCATGCGCTCGGTGCGCACCGAAATATTGCGTGCCGCCCTCGTCATCGAGGCGGGCGACAAGGCGAGCGGCCTCGCCACGGATTATCTGATCTGGAGCCTGGCGCGCGGCCGGTTCGGCCCGACCTATGCGACCGCTGGCTACTCCGAATATGCGCACGAGCGCGGCATCGCCGATCTGGCATATGACCGCGACACGGTGCCGCAGGTCGCCGATCGACATGTCGAGCCCACGGCCGCCCATGCCATCTGGACGCGCGCTGTCGAGGATTTGCGGGCGCATCCGTCGATGACGGAGCGCGACAGGGTTGCCGCGTTGCGGGCATTCCGGGCTGAGTCCCCGGAGTGGAAACAGTGGGCGGCCGCGATCGTGGTCGGCGGCGCGCTCAAGCGCACCGCCAATGCGGATGGCTACAAGGTGCCGCTGCACGATGAGCTGGCCGCGCAGGCCGGCGTCGCCGATCCCGCCGTGCTGCGCAGCTTTGTCGAGCCGGCCGAGGCGATGGTCGAGCTGCTCCCGCGTGCGCAGCGCATCGAACTTGCGCGGCCGTATGTCGACGACGCCACCTTCCGCAACTGGAGCAAGCTCAAGGCGAGCGAGCTGGTCGCACCCGTCACCCGCGCTCTCAAGCGCGCGGCTGACTTCGTCCACCCCATGCTGTGCTTCCGGCCGCCGTCGCCGGCGAAGGCTCCGGTGCCGGCCGGGGAAATGGAAGGAGAGGTCGCATGACCGACGAGCCGATCCATATCCCGATGGTAGAGGCGGGCCTTGAGATCCTCAAGAGTGTTCAGCCCGAGCTTCTACGCCTGCTTCAGGAGGCGTTCGATAGGGCGATGGCTTTGCCCGATACGGGGGCTCCGGGTGGAGTTCATTCCGTCGCACTCTCCGCCCAGTCGCATCTTACGGCGCTTTCTCTGACGTTCTTGATGGTGAAGCTGCGCGACGTCTATCCGACCCGCGACGTCACGACGCTCTGGACCACGGCTGTTACGGATATCCAGCTCCGCGCGGCGGCGATCTGCCATGAAATGGGTCTTGATTGGCCCTCGTTGGGAGCAGTCCAATGAGCCTGCCGCCCTATGTCGAGGCGGAGATCACCCGCCATCTGGATCAGGTCGCGGCACTCTGGAAGCCCGGCACGAAGCTGACGCTGGTCGTCCGCAACGAAAGCCCGGGCGCGCCGGGCGATGCTGACCTTGTCCTCACTAACGATAGCCTGCCCGATGTGATCGAGGCGATCCGCATCCGCATGGCTGCCGGTCAGAATCGGGAGGCGCTGTCATGACGCCGGATCAGGCCGGGCACGTGCCGGCC
>MKWI01000009.1:0-150175 GCA_001899715.1 Sphingobium sp. 66-54 | reverse complement strand
AGCGTGCGTAGCCAACAGACCCGCCGCTTCCTCGTCAATCCCATCCGTGGCCGCCGGCCAGTCCTGCAGAATTGCACGATCGCCGAGCTGTCCGTGGATCCATCCTACCAGCGCTCGATCGAGAACGGCGGCAGCCAGGCGCTCATCCGCGCGATCGCGCGCGATTGGGATTGGGCGCTCTGCCAGCCCCTCGTCGTGGCGCAACGGCCGGGCGATGGGCTGTTCGTTGTCGATGGGCAGCACCGCCTCGCTGCGGCACGGCTGCGCCGCGACATCTATGATCTTCCTTGCGTCATCATCGGCCAGTCCGGCCCGGCCGAGGAGGCCGCTGCTTTCGTCGCACTCAATCGCAAACGCAAGTCGCTCGGCGCGCTCGATCTGTTCAAGGCGGCGCTGGCAGGTGGCGACGAGGAGGCGTGCGCGGTGATGGTGCTGGTCGAGCGTGCGGGGCTCACGCTGGCGCCCCATACCAACCAGCGAAGCTGGAAGCCGGGCGCCATCGCCAATATCGGCGGCATTCAACGATTTTATCGCGCGCACGGAGGTCGTGTTACCGGCCGGGCGCTGTGCATCCTCGCCCGCGCATTCGCCGGCGCCGTGCTGCGCTATGGCGGCACGCTGTTCGCTGGTCTGGCGCCGCTGCTGGTTGAGCTGGGCGCGCGCGATGACGACGAGCTGCTCGTTATGCTGCTCGCCGGCATGGAGCAGGAGGAGTGGTTCCGTGAGATCGCCGCGGTCGAGGCGCGCGACGGCATCCATCGCAACCGCGCGGCGCTGCAGGTGCTGCGCGCGGCCTGGGCGGAAGCCACGGACGAAGACGAGGAAGTTCCCGCATGATCCCCCCGGATGACCCACTCGAGGATCTGCGCGCCCTTATCCGCAACATGGCGATCATCCTCGCCATATGCCTCGTGTGGGCCTGCCTGGAGGCTTGGGCTCTTGGCTGACAGGGGCGCCATTGAAGTGACGAAGTCGATGGAGCGCCTAGGACGCCTCGTCGATCAGCGCCTGGGCCCCAGTGCGCGCGTCCGGCTTTGGGCGTGGTTCGGACCTCACGATGCGGAGAGCGCGGACGGCTATCGCGCGATCGAAGTTGTTTTTCCGCGTCTCCAGCTCGACCCGTGCTGGCCGGCGGGGCGTTGTGAACCTGGCGGACCACGGCTGACCGTTGCGCCTAGTTGTTCTTTTCATGCCGATCTCGGCCGCTATGCGCAGTTTCAGCGGAAAGGCGGCCGGGATGGCTGACCAGATTGCCGCCGATACACCCACCGGCCAGCAGCTCGTCGATTCAATCCATGAGCTGGCGGCGGCCACCGGCAAGACGCCAGTGGAGATCGCCCGCCACCTGTCCGCTTATCCGCACAACTGGCTGCGCCAGTTAGCGGCGGCCGCGGCACCACGGCCGGAAACCATCGAGCGCGTCAATGCCCTGCTCGCCGGCGCCGGGCTCTCGCGGGCGCCACGGATCACGCGCCGTATCGTCGGGCACCGCGGCGCGGCCGCCGGGACACATAGCCGACCGCCGATCGTCCGTCGCGCCGTCCGCCCGCCAGATCCCGCCGATCCGCGCCCGCCGGCCTTCTCGCGCGACCCGTGCGTGCGCTGTGGCGCGCGCGGCGATCTCGGCTGTGCGCACCAGCAACCTTTCATCGAGGAGGCGATGCCTCCCGCCATCATGCAGGAGGGGAAACATCATGGCCGGTAAGTTCGCCGCCACGACAGACGTGCCGGTTTCCAAGATGCGCTTCGAGATCGAGGCGCTCGTGGAGAAATACGGCGCCGGACAGTTCATGAGCGCTTACGACGCGGATCGCGGCTTCATCGGCTTCACCATGAAGGACCGGCAGGTTCGCTTTGCGATGACCCTGCCCAATCCGGGCGACAAGGAATTCACACACTTCCAGGATCGCTACGGCTACGAAAAGCGCCGCACTGACGAGAGTGCCCGCAAGCAATGGGAGCAGGCATGCCGCTCAAGGTGGCGGGCTCTGCTGCTCGTCATCAAGGCCAAGCTGGAGGCGGTCGAGGTCGGCATCAGCACCTTCGACACGGAGTTCATGGCCAACATCGTCATGCCCGACGGATCCCTGATCGGCGATCATGTCGTGCCGCGGATCGCGCAGGCATATAAAACCGGGACGATGCCGCCGCTGCTCCCCGACCAGCGGGGAGGCGGCAAATGAGCGTCGAATCAACTCAGTTCGTGCCCGGCGAGCGGCTGCTCGATCTGCGCCAGGTCCAGCAGCGCGTGCCCAAGAGCACCGCCACCATCTACCGCTGGATGCGCAGCGGCCGCTTCCCGCGCAGCATCCAGATCGGTCCGAACAGCGTGGTTTGGCGGGAATCCGACATCGACGCCTTCATCGCCGCGTGCGCGGCAAAAGCCGGCTGACTGGGGTCATCGCCGGGGTCATTTCGTCAGAGGGGTTAGAACAGAAGTCATGTTTTACGGCGATTCAGTACCGGGGTTCGAATCCATCCCTGTCCACCATCTCCCTTCTTCGATGATCCGCTGCTTCGGCCGGAGGCTGTGGCTCCGCCGGCCAGTTCAACTCTCGTCTCGCTCGCCTCGCCGTCTTTCGGTCTGCGATGGGGATGGCGCGAGGGTATTTTGGTGCATGACGCCGTTTCCTCAATGAGATAGCCAGCCACCCGATGAATTTTCTCCGCATTTTCAGCCTGACCAGACACGACCTCGCCATCGACCTCGGCACGGTCAATACGCTTATCCATGTGCGCGACCGGGGCATTGTGCTCAACGAGCCTTCGGTGATCGCCACGGAAACGATCAACGGCGTGCGAACGGTACGTGCGGTCGGTGACGAAGCGCGGCTGATGCTCGGTAAGACGCCGGAGTCGATCCAGGCGATGCGGCCGCTGCGCGACGGGGTGATCGCCGATATCGAAGTTGCCGAGCGGATGATAAAACACTTCATCACCAAGGCGCTGGGTGGCAACCGCATGAGCATCAGCAACCGCATCGTGGTCGGCGTGCCATCGGGGGCCACGGCCGTGGAGCGCCGTGCGATCCGGGACGCCACCTCCAATGCTGGCGCCTCGGAGGTCCTGCTGGTGGACGAGCCGATGGCTGCGGCGATCGGTGCCGGCCTGCCGGTGACGGAGCCGATTGGCGCGATGGTGGTCGATATCGGCGGGGGAACGACCGAAGTGGCGGTGCTCTCGCTGCAAGGCATCGCCTATAGCGGCTCCGTTCGCGTCGGCGGCGACAAGCTGGACGAGGCCATTATTTCGCATATTCGCCGTCGTCATAATCTCATGGTCGGCGAGATTTCCGCCGAGCGGGTCAAGATGGCGATCGGCCGTGCGACCATGCCTGATGGCGTGGGTGAAACGATGGCGGTGAAGGGGCGCGATCTGGTCAATGGCAGGCCGAGCGAAGTTCGGGTGACTGAAGCCGAGATTGCCGAGGCATTGCGCGAGCCGGTTGGCCATATCGTCAAGGCCGTCATGCACGCGCTGGAGCAGACGCCACCCGAACTGGCCGCCGATATGATTGATGAAGGGATCACCCTCACCGGCGGCGGTTCGTTGCTTGGCCGGCTCGACGAGGCGCTGGCCGACGCGACCGGGCTGCCGGTGAAGATCGCGGACGATCCGTTGGTTTGCGTGGCGAAGGGTGCGGGCCGGACCATCGACGACCCGGTCTATGCGGGCGTGCTGGCCACGGCCTGAGAGCGCTGCAAACCTCTCAAGGGTGAACCAGCGTGTGTTCCTGCGCAGGCAGGAGCACACGCTGGTTCCGGTCCCCGCGCGTCCTCATGGATAGCGCGAGAAATCCTGTTCCTGCGAGGTCATGAACTCCAGCAGCGCGGGTTGGCCGGCCTCGGTCGCCGCGATGCCGCGTTTGATGGCGGGGATGATGTCCTCCACCCGGCTGATCCGTTCGCCATGGCCGCCGAGCGCCTTGGCAAACGCCGCATAATTGCCGGAGATGTCGGTCGAGCGGAACCGCTCGGTGGCGGTTGGCATGATGGAGAGCTCCATGGCCATGGAGGCGTTGTTTAGCAGGATGGAGAGCACCGGCAGCCGCTCGCGTACTGCCGTCTCGAAGTCCATGCCGGTGAAGCCGATGGCGGCATCGCCCCACACGTTGATGCAGAGCTTGTCCGGGCAGGCCAGCTTGGCGCCGAGCGCGAGGCCGAGACCGTAGCCGAGCTGTGTCGTCTTGCCCCAGCCGAGGTAGCTATGCGGCGCGCGCGTTTTCCAGAACGGCGAAAGCTGGTCGCGCGGGCTGCCGGCGTCGTGGGTGATGATGGTGTTGGCAACGTCGACTGTGTGCTGGAGGTCCCACAGCACGCGATAGGGCGTGATCGGCACCTGGTTGCTGGTGAGCTTGGGCATCCACTTGGCGAGCCAGTCGTCGGCGATCTTCTTGATCTCGGCCGCGACCGGGCTGATGTCACGCGGGGTGCCGCCGAGCCGGGCCTTGCATGCTTCGATCAGGGCGCGCAGCGTCAGCTTGGCGTCGCCGATCAACGCCACGTCCGTTGCCACTGAGCGGTTGAGTTCGATCGGGTCGAGCGTCGCGTGGATCACCGTCTTGCCGGTCGGCATGCGGATGCCGAACGCGGTGCTGGTGAAGCTGCATCCAGCGCCCAAAATCAGGTCCGACTCTTCAAGGAAATAGCGCACCTGATAGGGCATTGCCGCGCCGCCGGCGCCGAGCGAGAGCGGGTGCGTCTCGTCGAAGCTGCTCTTGCCGGGCAGGCTGGTGCAGACGGGGATCGCCAGCAGTTCGGCCAGTTCTTTCAGTTCTTCATAAGCGGCAGCCCAATGGATGCCCTGGCCGGCATAGAGCACCGGGCGCTTGGCGGCGCAGAGCAACTCGGCTGCCCTGGCGAGGCTCTCGCCATCGGGGCCGAACTGGCCACGCAGCACCGGCTGATAGTCGACCTCCGCGCCTTCCTGCTCCAGCACATCATAAGGCAGTTCGACCAGCGCTGGGCCGCCCCGGCCATTGCGCAATGCGGTGAACGCCCGGCGCATCACCGCGCTCACCTGCGTCGGCGAATTGAGCGGCTCGGCCGTCTTGGTGATCTGCGCCATGTTGCGTACGGAGTTGAAGTTGCGGCCAACATGGGCTGTCGCGGTCGGGTAGCCGCCGGGCATGACGAGGACGGGAACGGATTCACCATAAGCCTGCGCCACGCCGGCATAGGCCACTTCCGCGCCCGGACCGTGCTGGCAACAGAAAGCGCCCATCCGCTCGCCGCGGGTCAGGCGGGAGAGCGCATCCGCCATGTGCATGCCGACCCGCTCCTGCCGTGGGATGATGGTGCGGATGTTCGCGTTGGCGGCGGCTTCCAGCAGAGCGTTGCGCGGATAGCCGATCAATACGTCGACGCCCTCACACTTCAGGATTTCGACGATGGCATCGCATGCTTTCATTCATTCTCTCCCGTTGGAAGCCCCGTCGCCCCCGGACCGGACGTCGGCAAACTCGCCGGCTCCGCCCAACCATCTGTATCGCGCGAGGCGAGGATGCGCAAAACGCTTTGCAAGCTTATTGTTTTTCTCGTCATCCGGTTACGCCGGCACGCCTCAAGGATCTTCGGGCGAGGTGAGTCCGGTATCAATCCGTTCGAGCAGCACCGAAAGAAATTCCAGGTTCCGCTTGATATCGGTCTTGGAAATTCCGTCCAGCAATTGCTGGCGCCACCCGGCCATGATGTCGAACATCTCGCCCAGCGCCTTGTAGCCGGCGCGGGTCAGCCGCATGTGCTTGTTGCGGCGGTCCGACGGATCGGCGAGCCGCTCGACCAGCCCATCGGCTTCCAGCATATCTAGCGTGCGGGTGAGGGTTGGCCCCTCGATGCCGACGCGCTTGGCGACCTGAATCTGGGTCGTCGAGGCGGGCGAATAAGCGATTGCCGCCATGGCTTCCATGCGCGAGGCGCTGTGGCCCATCTGGCGGAGCCTTTCGTCGAGCAGCGAGCGCCAGCGGCGCCCCGCCAGCACGATCGCGATCATCAGGCCGAGATCGGGAGAGGGATAACCTTCGCGCGGGGGTAGAATCTTGCCGAAAATCTCTTCATCGTCGTTCGGCGCGGTTGTCGTCCGGTTGGTCAATTATTCCGTCCCCTGTTGGGCGGCGCCGACAGGCGGGGCCGCGCGTGCTTCTTCCCCGCATCTTTCGGTAGAGAGCGTCTCAAGGTTAGTAACTGAATGATTTGAAGGCAACAGGCTGACGGAGGGACGGCGCGTACAAAGCGCCGCCGGGAAATATCATCGGCAAGCCGCTTGAGGCGGACTGGAAGGGAAGCGAACGCTAGCGCACGCTGATCGAGCCGAGCGAGCCGAGCACGCCGAATGCTTGCAACAGCCACAGGATCACCGCGATCACCACCACCGCGTTCAGGATACTTTTGATCTTGCTGTCCATCGGCACATAGGCGTTCACCAGCCAAAGCAGAACGCCCACCACAATGAGCACGATCACGACGTTGACGAGACTCATGACTCCTCTCCTCTATTTTCCGGCCGATGGCCGCGATTGGAAACGGCTGAAGCGAGCGGAAGTTTCCGTCCATGTGGTCCCGCGCTCTCCGCCGCGCGGCCGATCGCGCCGCAGGCGGGTGGCGCGTGGCCGTGCCGCTTGGTATCCAGGCCCGCATATCGCGGCGCGGCATAAGCGAAAAAGGGGGACGAGCAGGCATGAGGATCGAGACGAAGTCTACCACCCCTTATGAGGACCAGAAGCCGGGCACCTCGGGCTTGCGCAAGAAGGTGCGAATTTTCCAGCAGCCCAATTATGCGGAGAATTTCATCCAGTCGGTGTTCGATGCGGTGGAGGGCAAGGCAGGCGCGCTGCTCGTCCTTGGTGGCGACGGGCGCTATCATAATCGCGCGGTGATCCAGCAGGCGATCCGCATGGCGGCGGCCAACGGCTTTGGCAAGGTGATGGTGGGGCGCGGCGGCATCCTCTCGACGCCGGCCGCTAGCAACCTCATCCGTTATTATGGCGCGCTGGGCGGGCTGATCCTCTCCGCCAGCCACAATCCGGGCGGGCCGGACGAGGATTTCGGCATCAAATATAATGTCGCCAATGGCGGGCCCGCGCCAGAGAAGGTGACGGATGCCATCTATGCCCGGACGCGGACGATCACCCGCTGGCTGACCGTGGACACGCCGGATGTCGACCTCGACCGGCTTGGCACGGGGGCGGTAGGCGGCATGACGGTGGAGATCGTCGACCCCGTTGCCGACTATGCCGCGCTGATGGAGCGCCTGTTCGATTTCGATGCGATCCGCGCCATGGCGGTGGGCGGCTTCACCATGGCCTTCGACGCGATGAGTGCGGTGACGGGGCCATATGCGCACGAGATTTTCGAGAAGCGGTTGGGCTTCGCGCCCGGTACGGTGCGTAACGGCACGCCGCTGGAGGATTTCGGCGGCCACCATCCCGATCCCAACCTCGTCCACGCCCGCGCGCTCTATGATCTGATGATGGGGCCGGACGCACCGGATTTCGGCGCGGCGTCGGACGGCGACGGGGATCGCAATCTCATCATCGGCCGAGGGCGGTTCGTCACGCCGTCCGACTCGCTGGCGATGCTGGCGGCCAATGCCCATCTGGCGAAAGGCTATGCCGGCGGTCTCAAGGGCATCGCCCGCTCGATGCCGACCAGCGCGGCGGCGGACCGGGTGGCGGCGGCGCTCGGCATTCCCTGCTACGAGACGCCGACAGGGTGGAAATTCTTCGGCAATCTGCTCGATGCCGGCATGGCGACCATCTGTGGCGAGGAGAGCGCCGGCACGGGTAGCGACCATGTGCGCGAGAAGGACGGCGTGTGGGCCGTGCTGCTCTGGCTCAATATATTGGCGGCGCGCAGGATATCGGTCGATGCGCTGGCGCGCGATCATTGGGCGCGGTTCGGGCGGAATTATTATGCGCGGCACGATTATGAGGGCGTCGAGGCGGCGAAGGCCGATGCGCTGATGGCCGAGCTGACGGCGGCGCTGCCCACGCTGCCCGACACGCGCTTCGGCGCGCTAGCGGTCGCGGCGGCGGACAGCTTCTCCTATACCGATCCGGTCGACGGCTCGATCAGCGCCAATCAGGGGCTGCGGGTGCTGTTCGAGGGCGGCTCGCGCGTGGTGTTCCGCCTCTCCGGCACCGGCACGCAGGGAGCGACGCTGCGCGTCTATCTGGAACGCTACGAGCCGGCCGGTGGCAAGCTGGGCGAGGAGACACCAGCGATGCTGGCCGATCTTGTCGCCGCCGCCGATGCGATTGCCGGCATCGCCCGCCATACCGGCCGTATGACGCCCGATGTCGTGACGTGAGCGCGGTGCGTTCATTGCCGAACGCTGGAAAGCGGCGGGTGATTGTTGACATTGTCCGAAATTGCGTTGAAATCCGCTGACCCGTACCGGCCGGGCGCGGAGGTGCAGAGCGGCGCGCCCGCTCTGGTGGCGGCCGGGCGGAGGTATTGGCGCCATGGGCTGGCTGGCGCTTGGTCATCACCATCTGACCGATGAGGGGGAGAGGGCTGTATGAAGGATTTCGCGGGCCAATTGGCGTTCATTACCGGTGGCGCATCGGGCGCGGGACTGGGGCAGGCCAAGGTGCTGGGCCGCGCCGGCACGCACATCTGCATTGCGGACGTGCGGACCGACGCGATCGAGGCGGCGCTGGCGGAGTTGCACAGCGAGGGCATCGAGGCGCACGGCATCGTGCTCGATATCATGGATCGCGCGGCCTATGCGAAGGCGGCCGACGAGGTGGAAGCGGTGTTTGGCATGGCGCCGACCATCCTCTCCAACACGGCGGGTGTGAACAGCTTCGGCCCCATCGAAAAGACGACCTACGATGATTTCGACTGGATCATGGGCGTTAACCTGAACGGCGTCGTCAACGGCATGGTGACGTTCGTGCCGCGCATGATCGCCAGCGGCAGGCCGGGGCATATCGTCACCGTCTCCTCGATCGGCGGTTTCATGGGCAGCGCGGTGGCGGGGCCTTATTCGGCGGCCAAGGCGGCGACGATCAACCTCATGGAAAGCTACCGGCAGGGACTGGCGCCCCATGGCATCGGCGTCTCGGTCTGTACGCCGGCCAATATCCGGTCGAACATCGCCGAAGCCTCGAAGCTGCGTCCATCGCGCTACGCCTCCAGCGGTTATGTGGAGAATGCCGAGTCGATCGCCTCGCTCCAGAGCATCCACCAGCACGGCATGGACCCCGAGCAGCTTGCCGAGGCGATCAAGAAGGGGATCGAGGACGATACCCTTTACATCATCCCCTATCCTGAGACGCGCGACATGCTGGCGGCCCATTTCGATGTGATTGTCCAATCCGTCGCGCCGATGGATTATGATCCGGAAGGGGCGCGCCTCCGCACCGAGGCGTTGAAGAATTGGGTCGCGGACCGCAGCCGTGTTTTCGGGAAGGGCAAGGACCGCTAAGGTCCATCCAAGCCCATCGTTCCGGGCCGGCCCTTGCGCCGCACCCGAGCCGGTTTGACGAGTCACAGGAGACAGCAATGACGTTGACGCTATACAGCTTTGGCCCCGGCGCGAATTCGCTCAAGCCGCTGGCGACGCTTTACGAGAAGGGGCTGGAGTTCACGCCGCGTTTCGTCGACCCGGCCAAGTTCGAGCAGCATTCGGACTGGTATAAGAAAATCAACCCGCGCGGACAGGTGCCGGCGCTCGACCATGACGGCAAGATCGTCACCGAATCGACGGTGATCTGCGAATATCTGGAGGACGTGTTCCCCGATGCCGGTACTTCGCTGCGCCCGGCCGACCCCTACAAGCGCGCCGAGATGCGGGTTTGGACCAAGTGGGTGGACGAATATTTCTGCTGGTGTGTCTCCACCATCGGCTGGGCGTTCGGCATCAAGGCGATCGCGCAGAAGATGAGCGACGAGGAATTCGAGGAGCATATCAGGAAGAATGTCCCGATCCCCGAGCAGCAGCTCAAGTGGCGCCGGGCGCGCAACGGCTTCCCGCAGGAGATGCTGGACGAGGAATATCGCAAGGTCGGCGTCTCCATCGAGCGGCTGGAGGCAACGCTCTCCAGGCAGGATTATCTGGTCGATAGCGGCTACAGCCTGGCCGACATCTGCAATTTCGCCATCGCCAACGGCTTGCAGCGCCCCGGCGGCTTCTTCGAGGGCTATGTGACCGAGCAGAAAACTCCCGGCGTCGTCGCCTGGCTGGCGCGCATCAACGAGCGCCCGGCGATCCAGGAGATGTTCGCCAAGGCCAAGCGCGAGGAACTGTTGAAGCGCGTGGGCGAACCGGCCAGCAACTGACGGACCCGCCGCCGCATCCAGAGGACAAACCCATGGCCAAGAACAACAAGATCACCCTGTTCGACCTTCAGCTCGAATCCGGCTGCACGATCAGCCCCTATGTCTGGCGCACCAAATATGCGCTCGCGCACAAGGGGTTCGACGTGGAGTTGGTGCCCGGCGGCTTCACCGGCATATTGGAGCGCACCGGCGGGCGGTCCGAGCGGGTGCCGGTGATCGTCGACGATGGCGAATGGATCCTCGATAGCTGGGTGATTGCGGAATATCTGGACGAGAAATATCCCGACCGGCCGATGCTGTTCGAGGGGCCGGCGCAGAAGAATCTGATGAAGTTCCTTGACAACTGGCTGTGGGGCACCGCCATCGGCCCGTGGTTCCGCTGCTACATTCTCGATTATCACGACCTCTCGCTGCCACAGGACCGCGACTATGTCCGCTGGAGTCGCGAGCAATGGTTCCTCGGCGGCCAGAAGTTGGAGGACGTGCAGGCCGGCCGCGAGGATCGCCTGCCGCTGGTGCCGCCGACGCTGGAACCGTTCCGCAAGATCCTCGCCGAGACGAAGTGGCTCGGCGGCGAGACACCCAATTTCGCGGATTATTCGGCGCTTGCCGTATTCCTGTGGACGGCCTCGGTTGCGCGCACACCGCCACTCACCGAGGATGATCCGCTGCGCGACTGGCTCGATCGGGGCTTCGATTTGTTCGGCGGGCTCGGCCGACACCCAGCCATGCACTCGCTGTTTGGTCTCAAGCTGCGTGAGGGCGATCCCGAGCCGTTCGTCAAGCAGACCGGCCCCGCCGGCGCGGGCGGCCAGGGCATCAACAAGGGCCCGCAGACCACGAAGATGCCGCCGCGCGGCACCACCAAGACCGACTGAGCCCCGGATAGCAGCCATGGCCGACACACAGACACTCACCATCTACCATATCCCCGGCTGCCCCTTCTCCGAGCGGGTCGAGATCATGCTCGACCTCAAGGGTCTGGCGATGAAGGATGTGCCCATCGACATCTCCAGGCCCCGTCCGGACTGGCTACTCGCCAAGAGCGGCGGCACCACCGCGCTGCCGTTGCTCGACCTGGAGAATGGGGAGACCATCAAGGAAAGCATGGTCATCCTGCGCTATCTGGAGCAGCGCTACCCCGATCCGGCGGTGGCACATCCGGATCCGTTCCATCACGCGGTGGAAGGGATGCTTGCCGAGTTGTCCGGCCCCTTCTCTGGTGCTGGCTACCGCATGATCCTCAACCGCGATCCCGCCAAGCGTGACGAGGTGCGCGCGGCGGTGGATGCCGAGTTCGGTAAGGTCGATGCATTCCTCAAGCGCTACGCAACCGGTCGAGATTTCCTGTTCGACGAGCGCTTCGGCTGGGCCGAGGTTGCCTTCACGCCGATGTTCAAGCGGCTGTGGTTCCTCGAATATTATGAGGATTACGCGGCGCCCGTGCAATGCGATCGGGTGCTGCGCTGGCGCGAGGCATGCGTCAATCACCACGCGGCGCAATATCGCAGCAAGGAAGAGCTGCTGAAGCTCTATTATGATTACAGCCAGGGCGGCGGCAACGGACGGATTCCCGAGGGCCGCGCTATCTCCAGCTTCTCGCTGGATTCGGACTGGCGCACGCGCCCGATGCCGCCGCGCGACAAATGGGGCCATGCCGCTACCGATGCGGAGCTCGGTCTGGTCGCCTGACCGGAGGCGAGGCAGGCTCGACTGATTCGCACTTTGCTCCGATCTCGATGAAGAACGGGCTCGGGGTCAGACGAGTCCGGTAAATGGCGCCCTTCCTGATCCATATCGGATCAATTTATCAGCATGCCGTAGCGGTGCGGAAGGGCCTGCAATTCGGCCGGTCGCAGGGCTTTCAAGCTGGCCGTGATTTGGCTTGCGCCCCGTTGACAGCCTGTGCCACTTCCGAGAACAGCCGCGCGATAGTTGGGCCATCGGTGGTGGCATGCTGGACAATGGATCGTGGGATTCCCTGTCCGGCGAGACGGGTGACATGCAAGTGAGGGGTTGGATTTCCGTGTTGCTGTGGGCGGTGCCGGCGGTGCTGTCGTGGCCGGCCGCTGCGCAGACGGCTGCCCAGGGAAAGCGTGTCGTATATGACGCCGCTTTCTTCCAGGCATTCTCGCCGAGCGATGCGTTGCAGATCGTGATGCGGGTGCCGGGCTTCAAGCTGGAGGAAGCGGATAGCGAGGTGCGCGGCTTCCGTCAGGCGGCCGGCAATGTCGTCATCAACGGACAGCGGCCCAGCCTCAAGAGTGAGACGCTGGCGCAGGTGCTGGCGCGTATTCCCGCCTCGCGCGTACTGCGCGTGGAGGTAGCGCCGGGCGAGCAGTTCGGCTCCGATTATGCCGGCAAGACGCAGGTCGCCAACATCGTGCTTTCCGATGCCGGCGGGCTGGCGGGCACGCTCGAAGCGACATTGCGGCGCGAGTTCACCGGCGCGCTGCTGCCGGAGGGGAGTGCCTCCGCGCTGGTCAGGCACGGTCCATCGACCTTCAACGCCGCTCTCAAACTGGAAAATTCCGCTACCTCCGAAATCGGTTACGACCGCGTGACCGACCTGCCGAGCGGCGCGCTGCGCGAGTTCCGGCGAAAGATCAATCGCATCAAGGACCCGATCGGTACCGCCTCGGCAGGCTGGTCGCTGGAGGAAGGCGATAACCGCAGCGCCCATCTCAACGCCAGCCTCGCCATCGAGCGCGACCGGCTGACGCAGGCCAATCACGTCATCCCGCAGGGGGCGCCTGAGCGCGACGACAGCCTCTATCAGCGTTATTTTCGCCGTACTATCGAACTGGGCGGCGACGTCACACGGCCGCTGCTCGGCGGCGGGATCAAGCTGCTCGGTCTCGCGACGCGCCGTTACCGCGACCGGGACGACAGTGCGTTCCAGGAGGATGCCGGTGCGCTGCTCCAGAATCAGCTCGACTGGCGCGAGGAAAGCCTGGCGCGCCTCTCGTGGAGTCGTGAGAAACTGGCGGGCTGGTCGGTGGAGTTGGGCGCGGAAGGCGCCTTCAACCGCTTGCGCAGCATCGTCGATCTGCAAGCGGTGGACATGGCGGGAGACGCAACCCGGATTGACCTGCCGATCGACGACGCGGTGGTTCGCGAGTATCGTGGCGAAGCTTTCGCCAAGGCCGGGCGCGATCTTTCCCGCACCGTGCATCTCGATCTCAGTCTTGGTTATGAAGCATCGCGTGTGCGGGTAAGCGGCGATGCCAGGGTGCGGCGCTCGTTGCAATTCTTCAAGCCTGGCGCGGCGCTCGATTGGTGGCCGGCGGGCTGGCATGTTCGGCTTTCCGGCCAGCGCACTGTGTCGCAACTCAATTTCGATGATTTCGTCAGTTTTGCCGAACTGGTCAATGATCGGGTCAATGGTGGCAACGCGAATCTACAACCGCAACGTGCATGGGATTTGCTGGCATCTGTCGACCGGGCGGTGCTGGGCGACGGGCGGCTCAAGCTGGAGATAGGCTATAGCGTCATTGGCAAGGTGGTGGACCGGATTCCGACGCCGGACGGGTTCGACGCGCCCGGCAATCTCGGCAATGGCTCCGAGTTCAGCCTCGTCGGCAATCTCGACCTCCCGCTGGCCCGGCTGGGGATCAAGGGCGGCCGCCTCAGCCTGTATGGCTCCTATTCGGATACGAGCGTCCGAGACCCTTATACCGGGCTGGATCGCTCCTTCTCGGGCTATTCAGGCTTCTTTTTCACCACGGAGTTCCGGCAGGATCTGGGCCGGTTCGCCTGGGGGCTGAGCGCGGAAGGCGGCACGATCGCCGCGACCTATCGCCGGGACGAGTTGTATCGCTACCAGCGGGTCAGCCCCTATCTGCGTGGCTTCGTCGAATATCGTCCCGATGCGCGCTGGGTCTTCACCATGGGCGTGGACAATCCGATCGACGGTCATTTCAAGGAGTTTCGCGACTTCTTCACGCCGGACCGGACCAGCGCCCGGCCGGACCTGAACGAGTTCCGCTACCGCACGCGACATGTCGTTGGCTATCTCACGATCAAGCGCCGCTTCGATTGATTTGACCCACGAGCCAAATCGGGTGCCGTGCCTTGACAGCCTCCCCTCGGCGGGACCATAGCGCGCCCATGATCGCACGGTTCGGTATCGCCAGCTTTTATTGGCTTCGTCTGACATAGACGCGGCTCGTTCGATCATGTCTTGAAACGATGCCGCCGCTGAGCGGTATCGGAGAACCAGACATTCAGTGGCGGCCAGATTGGGAGGCCACTGTGTTGCTTGCAGACGTTAGAAACGAAGCGCGGGGTCGCGTGCGACCGCTGGCGCGCCATGATGTCCCTGTCGTTGCCGCCATGATCGCGCGACTGGTCGTCCGGCAGGAAGGGCCGCCGCGCATCGACGCTGCCACGCTGGAAACGGCGCTAAGGGCACCCGCGCCGAGCATACAGGGGCTGGTCGCCGAGCGGTTCGGCTATGTCGTGGGCTATGCGCTGATGGTGATGGACGCGATGCCGCACATACTCGATCTCCAGCAGCTTTTCGTCATTGAGGGATCGCGCGGACGCGGGCTGGGCCGGGCGTTGGCCAAGGCTGCCGCCGATCTGGCGCGTGAGGCGGGATGCGACCGTCTTGTCGCGCATGTGCCTGCGGGCCGCTCGCATGCCCAGGGCTTCTATACCGCTCTCGGATTCGATAACGACGGCGAGCACCCGGTGCTGGTGCTGACGTGACGGTGCTCAGAACGCGCGAGTGATCCCGACATCGACCGCGATACGGCGATAGTGGTATATTTCCACCGTCGAGATGTTGCGTTCATAGGCGACGCGCAGAACGGGCGAGAAGCCAGCTATCTCGATCTGGCGGAAGGTCGCGCCCACGCCGCCGCGCAGATACCATTCTTTCCGCCTGTCAGTGAAAGGGAACAGACGCGCATCGGATTCCAATCGGCGGGCTGTGACATTGGCGAATAGCGTTACCTTGCCCATGTCGCGCCAGCCGAGCAGGGTGACGCCGCCTGCTGCTGTCGCGTAGCCGGGGTCTCGCGCAGTCTGGCGATTGCCGCTCACGCTGACGCCGACGCCTGTGCGTGCCGTCAGGGCGCGCTCGATGCTCAGGCTGAGGTTGAACAGATCGCCATCCTGCCGGTCGTTGCGGATGTAATGGGCGCGGCCATAGGAGAAGGCGGTATCTGCCTGCGCCCGGCGTCCCAGACGGTGCGTCCAGCGAATGTCCGCCGTCCGTGTGCGTGCATAAGCCTTACCGCCGTAGCGGCGCCACGTCGCGCCGATCGACGGGATGAACCGGTCGCGCCCTGCCTGCCATTCAATGCCAACCAGTGCGCTGCCTGAAAGATCGTTGAAGGCGCCGGCGCGGTAGAAGGTGCCGTCGCCTGAAATGCGCGGCACCAGCGTCAGGCGCGGAGTGAGTCCCAGTCGCGCATAGACCTGGCCGGTGAGGTGGACGCCCACGCCGGACTGCTGGCGGGCATCGTCGGAAAGCGTAAGCGGGGCGATGACGGTATCGAGCGTCTTGGCGTCGGTTGCGCGGTTGATGTTGCTGTCCGGCGCCATGGCAAATTCAAAATTGCCGCCGAAGCGCCGGTTGGAACGCAGTGCGGCGGCGAAGCGGTCGACCACCTGCGCAACCTCGGGCGGCAGGCCGCTCGCCTGCGCCTGGCGGATCTGTTGGCGGGCGCGGCCTTCATCGCCCATCGCGGCAAGAACGCGGGCCAGTTCCAGCCGCACGCGCGCCGCGCCCGGCTGCTCGTCTAATATGGCGCGGAAGGCGAGGGCAGCGTCGGCATGGCGCCGCTGGTCGGCCAGCATCATGCCGAGCCGGAAGCGTGCCTCCGAGCGGATATCGAGATCGGGGTCGCGGGCTAGGGCGGTGTAAATCGCTTCTGCATCAGCCGTTCGCCCAGCGGTGCGCGCCTGCTCTGCAAGGTCGAAAAGCTGCGCGGCGCTGAGCCCGGTGAGAGCAGAGCCTTCATCGGACAGATGTGCGGCAGGGGGGGGCATTTGTGCATCGGCCGGCTGGGCGTAGGCTGCGCTGTGGCAAGCCAGTGCGCACGTCAGGGCCAGCGCGCTCGGCGCTATGTATTTCATGAGGTCATCAATCGAAAGAAGCCTGCTGCGTCAACTGCCCGGCCGCTTCGCCACGATGACGCCGCTCAGGAAGGCACCATTGCTGCTCGGTGAGATGGTGCCGCTGGTCGGTTCGGTCTGGAAGCCGAAACTGCCGCCCAGCTCGGTCGCCTGCGGGCCGAACAGCGCGCCTTCGAAGAAACCGAGATAGGCGTTGCCGCCGTTAACGATATTCGCGTTGAGGCCGGCATCGAGGTCGATCACGCCATTGGCGATGCCGAATGTGCCGAAGTCGCGCGTCGAGCCGTTCGCGAGGCTGGTGCCGATGGGGTTGAGCGAGCCGGTAAAGTTGCCGGCGCTGAAGTTCATGTCGAAGCTGCTGGTGCCGCTCAGCGAATAGGTCTCGCCGCCGTTGAACCGCACCGCCGTGCCTCGCACAATACCGTCGAAATGGCCCGTGCCGGTCGGGATCTGGAAGCCGTTGGTGCGGATTCCCCAGGCGAACCACCGGTCCAATCGGTCGGTGCTGGTTCCCTGCGCCTTCTCCCAATGGCCGAAACTGGCATAAGTGAGGGCGATGGCCGGGTTGCCTGCGCCCGCCTTGTTGAGAGTGAGCGTGTAGCTGAGACCATCCGATCCGGTAATCCGGTAAACGTCGACCGCATTGGTGGACTCGCTGGCGACGCGCGAGGCCGAACCGAACTGCGTGTTGATGCCGCGTGCCCCGTCGATATAGCTGAATTGGCCGGTCTCGGGATCGACCGCGAACGCGCCGTCCGAGCGGAGCAGTTCGGCATCGGCGGCGCTGGTGCCGCCGCCCAGATCGGTATAGGCGAGCTGGCTGAAGCGGTGCGCGAACCCCTCGCTGAAGGTGAGGTCCGTCAGCGCGCTGTTGAAGGGGGCGATGGAGCTGTCCTCCCGCCCGAGCAGATAGCCCGCCGCTACTTCGCCGTCGGCGCTGGCGAGGTGCCACGCCGCGCCCACTTCCTGACTGCCCGGCCCATAAAAGCGGCCGCTCCAGCCGCCGGTGAAGCGCTTGCCGTCATCCATGGAGAAATCGCCGGAAAAGGCATTCATGGTGCTCGCTAGATCGGCCTCGCCAAAGAAGATGCCGATGCTTTTGATGAGCCCGGTCGATACGTCGATGCTGGTCAACACGCCGCTGCTGGAGAGCGCCCCTCGCTGGAAATCGACCTGCATGGTGCCGCTGCCGGCCATGGCGTAAGGTGCATCCATGGCTCGCGCGCCAACCAGGCTCACCGCATAGGTACCGATGCCGGTGCGGCGTAGCGCCGCGTCCGGCGTTTCGGCGCCGAAGGTGAAGGGGTCGTATGAGAAATCGAGCACGCCACCGCTCATCGTAGCGCGTTCCCAGGCGCCGCCGCTGACATATTGGTAGGTCAACGGGCCGCTGGTTCCTGGCCGCGTCATGGTCAGCGCCTCGCTGGTCGCGCCGATCTTCTCGAAACTGACGAAATCCGCTGAGCCTGACACGACAAGATTGGCGGGCGCAAAGGTGGCGCTGCGACCGGCGGTGCTGATCGTGTAGCTCTGGGTCGCCGCGTCGTAAGCGATCGTGAGCGTACCGTAACCGGTCGTGCCGTTCTCGACGGGCCGCGCATCCGCATAGAAGCGCCCGGCCGAATTGGCTCCATCGCTGGTGAAGCTTTCCGATTTCAACGTCCCCATGAGGTCCGCATTGGGTCCGTTTGTGGACGGCGTTGGAGGAGGAGGCGGCGTGGGTGTCGGTGTTGGCGAAGGCGTGGGAGAAGGCGTGGGAGAAGGCGTCGGCGACGGGGTAGGCGATGGGGTAGGCGACGGAGTAGGCGATGGTGAAGGAGTTGGCGACGGCGACGGCGACGGCGACGGTGATGGCGACGGTGTGGGTGCGGGCGTGCCGGTTGGCGTGGGTGTTGGCGCCGGAGTGCCGACGGTGGGCGTCGGTGTAGGTGTGGGCGTGGAATTCACGCCGCCCCCGCCGCCGCAACCTGCGAGAAGCGTGACGAGAGCGAAGGGCGTGGCCCATTTGATCTTGGCGAGCATGGTCGGAAAAACTCCGGATCGAAACTGGAGCGCCCGAGGGCGCGATGTGGCTGGAGCATGGCCACAACGCGGTTAAGAAAGCGTTTTCCAAGACTGGGGTGGCGGACGCGGACCGCTCTATTCCGGGACGAGCCGTGAAGCAGTGCGATGAACGGAGGCTGCCTGTCCCGGCGTGGGACAGATACGCGTTAACCTTCTTTGTTCCTGTTCATTACGTTAACGTCGCGATAACCATGATGGCCATGAGGAGAGCGCTTGTCCTGACGCATGAGCAGGCCCGGCATCCGTTCCGCCGGAGCCTGCCCCGCCATATATTCGCAATGCCGCGCGAGCAGGCCGCGCCACCGCCTGCGCCGCATGCGGACGATGAAGATCAGGACTGGAAGCTGTTCATGCTCAGCTTCGCGGCGTTCTTCACCGTCGCCTACACCTTCATTCTTTGATCGGCCCGGCGGCCGTCAGCCGATGCGCTCGTGCTGTGGCACATGCGCGTCCGCGTCGCAGGCGCGGTGGAGCCTAAGCGCGAGGAAGGCCGAGAAGAAACACATCAGGCACACGATGAGCAGCGCGTGGCCGTTGCTGAGCCCTGCGCCGGTGGCGCCGAGGATGACGAGCGCGCCAAACACCATCGCGCCGGAATTGACGACATTGTTGGCGGCCACGGTGCGCGCGGTTTCGTCCTTGCGCACGGTCGTGGTCAGGAAGGCGTAGAGCGGCACCACGAACATGCCGCCGAACATCGCGATGCCGAACAATGCGACGAGCACCCGCCAGCTATGCGGTTGGGCAAGAAAATCCGATACGCTGTAGAGCGTGCCCTCCGGCGCTTGCGCCCAGCCTTGCGAGACGAACTGGAAGAACCAGACGAAGGCGGCCATCATCAGCACCGAGACGGGCGAATAGCGCGCCGAGACATGGCCTTGCAGCAGCCGGTTGATCGCTACCGAACCGACCGCGACGCCGACCGAGAAGATGGCCAGGAACAGGCTCGCCACTTCCTTGCTGGCGGTGAAATCGTTCTTCACCATCGGCGGGAAGATGACGATGAGCACCGTGGCGATCATCCAGAAGAAGCTGATCGACATGATGGCGAGGAACAGCCGGCGGATGTGCATGGTGCCGTAGATCAGCCGCCAGGAGGCGCGGAAGGGATTGTAGTCCAGCTCCACCGGCGGTCCCATGCGCGGCGCGGGCGGGACGAAGCGGCCAGCGACATAGCCGGCCAGCGCAATCGTGAACACGGCACCGGCGGCCATGGCGGGCGTGATCCATCCCGCGACGATGGTGCCGGCGAGGATGGCGATATAGGTCCCCGCCTCGACGAGGCCGGTACCGCCGAGCACATGGTCCTCGGGCAGATGCTGGGGCAGGATGGCGTATTTGATCGGCCCGAAGAAGGTCGAGTGGATACCCATGGCGAACACCGCGCCGAGCATCAGCCCCACGCCGATCCAGGGATGCGCCTGACAGAGCAGCAACCCGCATCCACCGACCGCCATGATGCCGATCTCCGCCAGCTTCACCAGCCGGATGATCCGCGCCTTGTCCATATTGTCGGCAAGCTGGCCGGAGAGCGCGGAGAGGAGGAAGAAGGGCAGGATGAACAGCCCGGTGGCGATGGCGTTGAAATTCGATTCCTGCCGGGGATCCTCGAAGACGACATAGGTGGCGAACAGGATCATCGCCGTCTTGAACAGATTGTCGTTGAAGGCGCCGAGGAACTGCGTGGTGAACAGCGGCAGGAATTTTCGGTGCGCAAGAAGCCGCAGGGATGCCTGCATATAGGAATCTGCTCATTATAGTCGGCGGGACCCGAGCCGCCGCGCGGGCTTTCTAGACCTGAAATTGGTCGGAGGAAAGACAGCGGCCCAGAAAAGATGGACAATGTCATCCATCGGGCGCGCTGGGGACCCGGCTCCCGCCTTTCCTTCCGCCGGGAAACTCGCCTGCTGTCCCCCGCCTGCTGCCCCCCTCTGCTGCCCCCCTCTGCTGCCTCTTGTCTGCGGCGATGGGCTGTGGCAGGCCTGAATGCGCCGTGATGATGCTCCTGCCGAACATTCTGACGCTCTCGCGCATTCTTGCCGTGCCGCTGCTCGTCGCCCTGCTGTGGCCGGCCGATGCGGACCGGGCGTGGAGCCTCGGCTATCTGCTGGCGTTCGGGCTTTACTGCCTGATGGGCATCACCGATTATTTCGACGGCTATCTGGCGCGCGCGCAGGGCACCGTCTCCAAGCTCGGCATCTTCCTCGATCCCATCGCAGACAAGATCATGGTCGGGGCGGTGATCCTCATCCTGTGCGCCAACCGCAATATTCAGGGCGCGCACATCATCGCGGCGCTGGTCATTCTGCTGCGCGAGATCGCCGTCTCCGGCCTGCGTGAGTTCCTTGCGGGCCTGCGCATCTCCGTGCCGGTCTCGCGCCTCGCCAAATGGAAGACGGCGCTGCAACTCGTCTCGCTCGGCGCGCTGATTCTCGCCGGCGGGCTGCCGCACATCGCCTTCATCCAGATGTTCGGCCTCGTCACCTTGTGGGCGGCGGCGATCATCACGCTGGTGACAGGCTGGGACTATCTGCGCGCCGGCCTCAAGCACATGACCGCCTGAGCCATGGCCGGGCTCACCATCCTCTATTTCGCCTGGGTGCGCGAGCGCATCGGCCGCGACGAGCAGCGGATCGACCATCCCGGCGCGGAGACGAGCATCGCCGCGCTGCTCGACCGGCTGGCGGCCGAGAGCCCCGGCCATGCCGCCGCCTTCGCCGACCGCGCTCGCTTGCGGGCGGCGCTCGACCAGCGTTTCGTGCTGCTCGATACGCCGATCGGCGAGGCGCGCGAGCTGGCGCTGTTCCCGCCCGTCACCGGGGGCTGAGCGGTGGCGCCGCGTCTCGTCGTGCGGGTGGGGCCGGAGGATTTCGATCCGGCGGCGGAGCTGGCCCCGCTGGAGGCGCTGCCCGGCGGCGCGGTGGCAAGCTTCACCGGGCTGGTGCGCGACGATGGCGGGCTGGAGGCGCTGCACCTGGAGCATTACCCCGCAATGACCGAGCGGCAGATCGGCGAGATCGTGGCGCGAGCGGCCGCGCGCTGGCCGCTGCTCGGCGTGACCGTGATCCACCGCCACGGCACGCTGCCGGTGGGCGCGCGCATCGTGTTCGTGGGCACCGCGTCCTCGCACCGGACCGCCGCGCTGGAAGCCTGCGCCTTCCTCATCGACTGGCTCAAGGTTTCCGCGCCCTTCTGGAAGCGCACCCTCCGCCGCGACGGCTCGGGCACGTGGGTGGAGGCGGCCGCCGAGGATGACGACCGGGCGGCACGCTGGTCGGGCGAATAGGATCGGCGCCGCGCAATATTCTTTCGAAAGTCACGAAAGTCGCGGGGTGGCACCGATTTTTTTCGCAGTTTTCGACCGTAACAAAGAGCGGGTGCGGCTGATCGCCAACGGCTGATCGCCGGGCAGACGACCATGGCAGGACGAGGGCGTGTAGGACAGCGCTATGTCCGGGTGCCCGCCGACAGGCGCGATGCAGTCCGTTGCGGTAGCCTATGGCGCCGATGGCCGCCGCATCTCATAGTCGATCCGGATCCGCACCCATTCGCCCACCATGGTCCGCCCGCCAATGCGCGGCGGACGAACGCGGAATTGCCAGGCGGCGGCCAGAATGGCGCGGGTGATGTTCGATCCCGGCGGATATTCGCCCACCGCCACGCAGTCTTCCACGCGATAGTCGGGCACGGTGCGGCAGGCGATCAGGCCCCAGCCCGGCCCCTGCGCCGTCGAGAGATAGCCGCGCAGTTCGTCATCATAAGGCTCGCGATACCAGGCGGCGGCATAAAGCGGCTCGCCATGGGGCCCCTGCCCGGAGACGCGCTGGCTATCGCCGGGATTGCCGGTATCGGGCGGGCCGATCATCTTCGGCCGGGGCGCCGGTGCGGGAGGGGCCGGCCGCATGCTGCTGATGTCTGCCGCGGCCATCTGGTCGCGGGACAGCGTCAACAGGGGCGGTGCGGGCGGCGTGGGCTGCGGAGGCACCACCGCGGGCTCAGCCGGGGGCTGTTCGGGCTGAGGCGGCTGTTTTGCCGGGCGTGCGTCCTGTGCCTCGGGTTCGGGGGCGGCGGGAGCCGGCTCCGCGTCCGGCATCGCGTCCATGCTGAATATGGTGACTTTCGCCTCCTCGCGGCGCACGATCGTCGGCGCGAGGGTGAGCAGCAGAAGCGCGAGGCCGCCTTCGAGCAGCAGGGCCAGCGCCATCGCGGCGGCGCGCTCTCCAAAGCGCGTGCGAATGCGCCCGGACAGGGCTCGAAAACGAGAGCGGATCGGTTGGGGCAACGAACCTCGGCTTCGATGGACGCGCTATTGGGGGAAGCGTTCCGTGGGGGGAGCGATGCCAGTGCCGGTGCCGCAAATCAAGCGGGATGCGGCTATGCGGCCAAAGCGCCGGCGTGTTCCCGCGCCGGAGCGCCGGACCGGGTGGAGGCCCGGCATGGGCCGATCATCAACCGGAGCGCCAACCCCGCGATGAATGGGTCCTTACCCCATGACGGATCGCCATTCAGTTCTGGCGGCCTGCAAATGGCGTCTTTTCGTGCTTCCAGTGCTCACGGACCGGCAGTTCGCCGCGCTCCGGATCGCGGAAAATTCACCATTTTGCTCTTCGGTCGTCACCGACTCCGGCTCACCATCTCCTGAATGGCGATCCGTCCCAGGCCCGCAGGATCGTCTCCATCGCCTTCCCTTTGGCGAGTTCGTCGATCAGCTTGTCCAGAGTGCGGATCTCCCGCATCAGCGGCTCCTCGATATGTTCGACGCGGATGCCGCAGACCACGCCGGTAATCAGCGATCGCGCGGGGTTCATCCGGGGCGCCCGCGCGAAGAAATCCTCGACGGTCACACTCCGGGCCAATTGCCGGGCCAGCGCCGCCGCGTCGTATCCGGTCAGCCAGCGGATGATCTCATCGACCTCGGCTTTAGTGCGACCCTTCTTTTCCGCCTTGGCGACCAGAAGCGGATAAACCTTTGCGAAGCTCATCGCATAGATGCGGTGCCGGGTCATGCGCCCTCCGGGCTTGCTCGCTCTCAGGCCGCCACGGCGTCCTTCTGCTGGGTGGCGGCCGTGCGCAATATGTCGGCCATCAGGCGGAAATCGGTCTCGCGCGGGGAGTTGCGGCGCCAGACGAGGGCGATGTCGCGATGGGCGATGGAGGAACGGATCGGCCGGGTGACGATCTGGGTATTGGTGAGGATGCCGCCCTGGATCGCCATTTCCGGCAGCAGGGTGAGGCCCAGGCCGTTGTCCACCATCTGCACCAGCGTATGGAGCGAGGTGCCGGTGATGCGCGATTCATTGCGCAGTTCCGCACGGTTGCAGGCGGCCAGCGCATGATCCTTGAGGCAGTGGCCGTCCTCCAGCAGCAGCAGGCGGTTGCCGTCGATCATGTCCGGCGAGATCTGCGCGGGCGGATCGCGCGGGTCGCCCTTGGGGAAGGCGACGAGCAGCGGATCGGGGAACAGCACCTCCGTCTCCACGTCGCCGCACGGGAAGGGGAGGGCGAGCAGCACGCAATCGGCATGGCCGTGGCGCAGCGAATCGAGCGCGGCGTGGCTGGTCTCCTCGCGCAGATAGAGCTGGAGCGAGGGGCGCTCGGCGCGCAGGCGCGGCAGCAGGCGCGGCAGCAGGAACGGCGCGATGGTGGGGATGACGCTCATCCGCAACTCGCCGACCAGCGGCGAACCGGAGGCCTGCGCCAGCGCCGCCAGTTCCTCTGCCTCGCGCAGCACGCGGTGCGCCTTCTCGACGATGCGGTTGCCGAGCGCGGTGAAGCGGACGATCCGCCGGGTGCGCTCGACCAGGGTGACGCCGATCAGCGATTCCAGCTCGCGGATGCCGGCGGACAGGGTGGACTGGGTGACGAAGGTGGCCTCCGCCGCCCGGCCGAAATGGCCGTGCTCCTTGAGCGCTACCAGATATTGGAGCTGCTTGAGCGTCGGCATGTAGCTCGACATTGATCGTCCCTCTCGATGGCCGATTGGGAATTTAAGCGGTTCAGCCGATCAGTGCAAGGGAGCGGGCAATGCCGTAGGTGGCGGTGAGGGTGAGGATGGCGCCGACCATGATGAGCAGCGGCTTGGCCGGGACATGGCGGGCGATCCATGCGCCGAACGGGGCCGCGATGACGCCGCCGATCAGCAGGCCGATGGTCGCGGTGGTGAACGTCTCCCAGCCGAGGTGCAGCAGGAAGGTGGCGCTGATCGACAGGGTGAGGAAGAATTCAACGGTGTTGACCGTGCCGATGGTGTGGCGCGGGCTCGCTCCCTGGATGAGCAGGTTGGAGGTGACGACCGGCCCCCAGCCGCCGCCGCCCGACGCATCGAGGAAGCCGCCGACAAGGCCCAGCGGCGCCACGAAGCGCGGGTCGCGCGCCTTGGGCGGATACATGAGGCCGCGCCAGAGCAGCCACAGGCCGATGGCGACGAGATAGGCCTGGATGTAGGGTTTGATGAGGTCGCCGGAGACGTTGGAGAGGAAATAGGCGCCGGATACGCCGCCGATCACGCCGGGGATGATGAGCTTCCAGAACAGCTTCCAATCGACATTGCGATGGAGGACGTGGCTCACCGCGGAGACGGCGGTGGTGCAGGTTTCCGCCGCGTGGACGCTGGCCGAGGCGGCGCGCGGAGGCACGCCGAGGGTCAGCAGCAGGCTGCTGGAGATCACGCCATAGGCCATGCCCAACGCCCCGTCGATAATCTGTGCCCCGAAGCCGACCAGTATGAAAGGCAATAATAATTCGAGGAACTGGAGCCAGCTTTCCTGCACACGAACCCCTTTCTCAATTCATTTGATCGACAAATAAATGGGCGGGCCCATAATGCAAGCGCTTTATCCGCTTGGCGAGCGGGGGCTTATCTCTCTGGAAATGCGCGTGCGCAACCTTTAGATAGGAGGCTTGTCATTCCAGAAGGGGCGTTTTGGCCAATGGGGCTTTTGTCCTATCTCGATTCCGTCAAGGCGCGCGATCCCGCGCCGCGATCCCGCATGGAGATCCTCATCTATCCGGGCGTGTGGGCGCTGGGCCTGCACCGCGTGGCGCACCGGCTGTTCCGCTGGCGACTCTATTTCCTGGCGCGGCTCATCAACCATTTCTCGCGCTTCCTGACCGCGATCGACATCCATCCGGGCGCGAAGATCGGCAAGAACTTCTTCATCGACCATGGCTTCACCGTGATCGGCGAGACGGCGGATATCGGCGACGACGTGACCATCTACCAGTGCGTGACGCTGGGCGGGACGGACCCGGCCAACGGCATTGCCGGCAAGCGCCACCCGACCTTGTGCGACGGCGCGATCATCGGCTCGGGCTCGCAGGTGCTGGGGCCGATCACGGTGGGCGAGCGGGCGCGGATCGGCGCCAATGCGGTCGTCACGCGCGACGTGCCGGCCGGCGCGGTGATGATCGGCATTCCGGCGCGCGCCACGCTGGTCGACGCCAGGGAATATCAGAAAAGCTTTACGCCCTACGGCACGCCTTGTTCGGAGACCTATGACCCGGCGACGCAGAAGCTCGAAATCCTCCAGTGCGAGGTGGAGAATCTGCGCAAGCGGCTGGCCGAGCTGGCCGCCGAGCGGGATGGCGAACCGGAAGGCCAATCGCGCACCAGCGCCTGATGAGCAACGTCACGCCGTTCCCACGGCCCGGCGCGGCGGCACCCACGCAGACCGCCTTCGACCGGGGCGAACTCTCGCGCATCATGGACCTTTACGGCCGCATGGTGTCCGCCGGCCACTGGCGGGATTATGCGATCGACCTCACGCGCGACGTGGCGATCTTCTCCGCCTTCCGCCGCTCGGCCGAGCGGCCGGAGGTGCGCATCGAGAAACGGCCGCTGCTGCGCCACCGTCAGGGCATGTGGGCGCTGATCGGCGAGACCGGCGCGGTGCTGCGGCGCGGGCAGGAGCTGGCCGGCGTGCTGGCGCCGGTCGAGCGACGGCTGCTGAAGCTGATCGACGGGCGCGAGTGAGGCGGCGGCGGGCCGCGGCCGATGCCTGGGCCGCGCCATGGGGCCGCCGGTCGCATCGGGACGGGCGGGGCCGGATATCGCCATGAAACGGTCGCATCGTGCCGGCAGCCGCCGGCATGCGGTCCGGCGCGGCGCATGTCATGAATCCGCAACAAATAGTGTCTCAAATCTGTAACATGATTGTCATAGGCGCGGCCTCGCCACCGGACGACTGGAGCCTTCTGCTTGCGATCCCCCATCGTGTTCCCGCTGTTTGCCGCCGTGCTGCTCGCGCCGGGGCAGGTTTCCGCCGCGCCCGGTGAGGACGCCGCCGCGCTGCGTGCCGAGATTGCGCGCATGCGTGCGGATCTCGATCGGCTGGAGACGCGGCTGGGCGCGGTCGAGGCGGCGGAGGAGCCCGGTGCGGCCGGGGGAGCGGCCGCGTCCGGCGCCGCCGCTGCGCCCCGGCTCGCCGATGCGGCGCCCACCATGCCTGCGCGGGAGCCGGCTGCGTCCGGCGTCACGATCAAGCCGCGCGGGCGCTTGCAGATCGACACCAACGTCGTCTCCCGCCCGGATGGGATGACCGCGCCCACGCTGGGCCGGTCGACCGATGTGCGGCGCGCTTATCTGGGCGTGGAAGGCAAGCTCGGCGGCGGGTTCGGCTACCGGCTGGAGGCCGATGTGGCGAGCGGCAGCGTGCAGTTCACCGACGCCTGGCTGACCTATGACAGCGGCCCGCTCACCCTGACGCTCGGCCATCACCGCATCACCTCGCTGGAGGATGTGACCAGCGATCTCGATACCAGCCTGCTGGAGCGCGCTACCTTCACGCAGGCGTTCGGCATGGAGCGGCGCCTCGGCCTCTCAGCCAGCTATGGCGCGGGCGATCTGCTCGTCACCGCCGGCGTGTTCGCCGACGATCTCGATACGCTGGGCAACGGCGGCTCCGCCAACAGCTACTCGCTCGACGGGCGGCTGGTCTATATGCCGAAGCTTGGCGGAACGCAGCTCCACATTGGCGGATCGCTACACCATCGCGAGCTGAACGACCTCACCCCGACGCTGCGCTACCGGGCGCGGCCTGGCGCGCGGACGACCGAGGTGCGCTTCGTCGATACCGGCGCGTTCAGTGCGACGGCGGAGACCGGCTACGGGCTGGAATTCGCCGCCATTCATGGGCCGGTTCACGTAGCGGCGGAAGGTTTCCGGCAGCGCGTGGCGCGGCCCGGCCTGCCCGCGCCGACCTTTTTCGGCGGTTATGGCGAGATCGGCTACGTCTTTGCCGGCGGCAGCGGGCGAGCCTATAAGAAAGGCGTGCTCGGCAGCATCAAGCCGACGCGCGGGCTGGACAAGGGCGGCGCGGGCGCGTGGCAGATCAACCTGCGCCACGACTGGCTGGACCTCACCGATAGCGGCATCGTCGGCGGCACCCAGCGCATGCTCGGCGCCTCGCTGGTGTGGGTGCCGGTGGAGCATGTGAAGTTCCTCGCCAATTACCTGCGGGTGCAGGTGCGCGATACGCCGGTGCTGGCGGGAGGGCGCAGCGATTATGCGACGGACGTGTTCGGCCTACGCGCGCAATATGATTTCTGAGCGGGCGGGGGGAAGAGGCGCGGGGCGCGGATGATTAGGACCGTATGTGCTCCTGCGCAGGCAGGGGCCCAGGGCCCAGCCGCAGCTCCTCGCCGCCCTGGGCTCCTGCCTGCGCAGGAGCACAAGGTGGTGCTAATGGGAGCAGGTTCTGGAGCGCTCCGGGCTGGCGGGACTTCCGCCTTCTACCCCGCGTCGGCGTCCAGCGAGTAACCGGCCGAGCGGACGGTGCGGATGATGTCCGGGCGGCCGCCGGCGTTGATCGCCTTGCGCAGCCGGCGGATGTGGACGTCCACCGTGCGTAGCTCGATGTCGCTATCCTGCCCCCAGACGCTGTCCAGCAGCCGCTCGCGCGAGAAGACCCAGCCGGGATGCTCCAGCAGGTGGCGGAGCAGGCGGAACTCGGTGGGGCCGAGCGCGATCAGTTCGCCGCCGCGCCGCACCTTGTGGGCGACCGTGTCCATCTCCAGATCGCCGAAGGTCAGCACCTCGCCGGCCAGCGCCGGCCGGACGCGGCGCAGCACGGCGTTGACGCGCGCGATCAGCTCGCGGGGGGAGAAGGGCTTGGTCACGTAATCGTCCGCGCCGGTCTCCAGCCCCCGCACCCGGTCCTCCTCCTCGCCGCGCGCGGTGAGCATGATGATCGGCACGTTGGCCGTCTCGTTCATGCGGCGCAGGCGGCGGCAGACCTCGATGCCGGAGAGATTCTCCACCATCCAGTCGAGCAGCACGATGTCCGGCGTCTGCTCCTGCGCGAGGATCAGGGCCTCCTCGCCGTCCGGCGTGGGGACGACCTCGAAATCCTCGCGCTGGAAATGCCAGGTCAGCAATTCGGCCAGCGCCGCATCGTCCTCGACCAGCAGCATGCGTGCCCGAGCCATACGGTCAGTCCTCCAGTCCGGTTTCGATCATCGTGCCCTTCTCCCGCTCGGGCGGCTTGGCGCCGGTGACGACATAATGGATCATCTCGGCCATGTTGGTCGCATGGTCGCCGATGCGCTCCAGATTCTTGGCGATGAACAGGATATGCGCGCTCTCCGAGATCATCTTCTGATTTTCCATCATGAAGGTGACCATGGTGCGGAAGATGCTGTTGTAGAAATCATCCACTGCCCGGTCGCGCTCGATCACGGCGAGGGCTGCCTTGGCGTCGCGCGCGGCGAAGGCGTCGAGCGCGGCCTTGACCATCTCGCGCACGATCTGCGCCATGGCGGGTAGCAGCGAGATGGGCTCCAGGTGGATCGGCGAGGAGGTGACGGTCTCCACACGCTTGGCGATGTTCTTGGCGTAATCGGCCATGCGCTCGACCGTGCCGGAAATCTTGAGCACGGCGATGATCTCACGCAGGTCGTGCGCCATCGGCGCGCGCAGCGCGATGGTCTGCACCACCAGCCGTTCGATCTGCGCATCCAGCTCGTCGATCCGCTCGTCGCCGGCGACCACCTCGCGGGCCAGCGCCAGATTGTGCGTGCTGAGCGCCTTGATGGCGTTGTCGATGGCGGTCTCGGTCAGGCCGCCCATCTCGGCGATGGTCGCGCGCAGGGCGTTGAGTTCGTCGTCGAACGCCTTGACGGTATGTTCCTGCATGATCGGGTTCCTGTCGTCCTGCCTCAGCCGTAGCGCCCGGTGATATAGTCCTTGGTGCGCTCTTCGCGGGGGTTGGTGAAGATTTCCGTAGTCGGCCCCTGCTCGACGAGCCGGCCCAGATGGAAGAAGGCGGTGTGCTGGGAGACGCGCGCGGCCTGCTGCATGTTGTGGGTGACGATGACGATCGCGTAGTTGCCGCGCAGATCGAGGATCAGCTCCTCGATGCGGGCAGTGGCGATGGGGTCGAGCGCGGAGCAGGGCTCGTCCATCAGGATCACCTCCGGCTCCACGGCGATGGCGCGGCCGATGCACAGCCGCTGCTGCTGGCCGCCGGAGAGCGCGGTGCCGCTCTCGTGCAGCCGGTCCTTCACCTCGTCCCACAGGCCGGCGCGGCGCAGCGACTTCTCGACGATCTCGTCAAGATCCGCCTTGCCGTGCGCGAGGCCGTGGATGCGCGGGCCGTAGGCGACATTCTCGTAGATCGACTTGGGGAAGGGGTTGGGCTTCTGGAACACCATGCCGACGCGGGCGCGGAGCTGCACCACGTCCATGTCCGCCCCGTAGATATCGTCGCCGTCCAGCGTGATGCGGCCCTCTACCCGCGCGCCGGAGACGGTGTCGTTCATCCGGTTGAGCGTGCGCAGGAAGGTGGACTTGCCGCAGCCCGAGGGGCCGATCAGCGCGGTCACATTCTCCAGGTCGACCTCGATCGAGACGTCCCTGATCGCCTGCTTCTCGCCATAAAGGACGTTCACGCCCTGCGCGGACATCTTGACGTTGGGGATATGCTGCATGTCAGCCATGGGGTGTCGTCACCACTTCTTTTCGAACTTGTTGCGCAGGTAGATGGCGATGCTGTTCATCGTCAGCAGGAAGGCCAGCAGCACGATGATCGCCGCGGAGGTCTTTTCGATGAAGCCGTGCCCGACCTCGTCCGACCAGAGGAAGATCTGCACCGGCAGCACGCTCGCCGGGTCCATGACGCCGTGCGGCGGCGAGGCGACGAAGGCGCGCATGCCGATCATCAGCAGCGGCGCCGTCTCGCCGAGCGCGCGGGCCATGCCGATGATCGTGCCGGTGAGGATGCCGGGCAGGGCGAGCGGCAGGACATGGTGGAACACCACCTGCACGGGCGAGGCGCCGATGCCGAGCGCGGCGTCGCGGATCGAGGGCGGCACCGCCTTGATGGCGTTGCGCCCGGCGATGACGATGACCGGCATGGTCATCAGCGCCAGCGTCATGCCGCCGACCAGCGGC
The DNA here is from genome assembly GCA_001899715.1 of Sphingobium sp. 66-54. Classification (GTDB taxonomy): domain Bacteria; phylum Pseudomonadota; class Alphaproteobacteria; order Sphingomonadales; family Sphingomonadaceae; genus Sphingobium. The sequence goes on along the minus strand of MKWI01000009.1, from coordinate 119,353 downwards.
GCCGAGCGCGGCAGGTGCATGAGGTTGAGGAAGATGGCGAGGCCGAGCAGGCCGAAGATGATCGACGGCACGGCGGCGAGGTTGTTGATCGACACCTCGATCAGGTCCGTCCAGCGGTTGCGCGGGGCATATTCCTCCAGATAGAGCGCGGCGAACACGCCCACCGGGAAGCTCAGCGCCAGCGTCACCGCCATGGTGAGCAGCGAGCCCTTGAGCGCACCCCAGATGCCGACCAGCGTCGGGTCCGTGCCGTCGCTGGCGGTGAGGAAGCGCAGGTTGAGGCCGGTAGAGAGCGCGCCGGCCTGCTGGAGCCGCGCGACCGCCGCCTCGTTTGCCGCGCTGCCCTGGCCCTTGGCGGCGACGTCGATGCCCTCCGACGCCGGGACGGTGATGGTCGCGGTGCCGGTCAGGATCGCGGGATCGGCGATGATCGCCTTGCGCACCGCCGTCTGCGCGGCCGGCGAGATCATGCGGGCGCCGTTCTCTCCGAAGGCGGTCTCCGCTGCCTTGTCGATGACGGCGGGGAGGTTGGCGCCCGCCAGCGCCTGCTCGGCATTGCCGCCGGTGAGCAGCGCCGGGTCGATCAGGATCGCGCTGCGCTGGAAGTCGATCGGCAGGGCGATCTGCGTCCGCGTGAAGCCGCGCGCGCCGTTGCCGACCATGGTAACGAGCAGGAAGGCGAGGAAACCGGCGGAGAGCAGCACGGCGGCCAGCCCCATCAGCCTGAAGCGGCGCTCGGCGGCGTAACGGCGGGCGATGCGGCGGCGCATGGCCTCCCCGCGCCAGTCGGTCGGCGCGGCGATACGCGGCGCGGGCGCGGCGCCGGGCGTGGCCCCGTGCGGGGTGAGGGCGGCTTGGCCGGTCATTCGTAGGCCTCCCGATATTTCTTCACGACGCGCAGGGCGACGATGTTGAGCAGCAGCGTCACCACGAACAGCACGAGGCCGAGCGCGAAGGCGGCGAGCGTCTTGGCGCTGTCGAACTCCTGATCGCCGGTCAAAAGCTGGACCATCTGGGTGGTGACGGTGGTCACGCTGGCGAAGGGGTTGAGGGTGAGGTTGGCGGCGAGGCCTGCCGCCATCACCACGATCATCGTCTCGCCGATGGCGCGGCTGACGGCAAGCAGCACGCCACCGACGACGCCGGGCAATGCGGCGGGGATCAGCACGCGCCGGATCGTCTCGCTGGTGGTGGCGCCCATGGCGAGGCTGCCGTCCCGCATGGCCTGCGGCACCGCGGCGATGCTGTCATCCGCCATGGAGGAGACGAAGGGGATAATCATCACGCCCATGACGAGGCCGGCGGCCAGCGCGCTTTCCGACGAGGCGCCGGGGATGCCCACGGCCGCCGCGAAGGAGCGCAGGGCGGGCGCGACGGTGAGCGCGGCGAAATAGCCGTAGACCACGGTCGGCACGCCGGCGAGCACCTCCAGCGTGGGTTTCATCCATTTGCGGACCTGCGGCCGGGCATATTGGGTGAGATAGACCGCGCTCATCAGCCCGAGCGGGATGGCGACGACCATGGCGATGATCGCGCCGATGAAGATGGTGCCCCAGAACAGCGGCACGGCCCCGAACGCATCCTCATTGCCGTAGCCCATCGCGGCCGATTGCGGGCTCCATTTGAGGCCGGTCAGGAAATCGAGCGGGTTGACCATCGAGAAGAAACGCATGGATTCGAACAGCAGCGAGCCGACGATGCCCGCCGTGGTGACGATGGCGATCAGCGAGGCGCCGAGCAGCAGCCACATCACCAGCTTTTCGATGCGGCGGCGCGCGGTGAAGGCGGGGCGCACGCGCGAGAGCGCATAGGCGCCGCCGGCGAAGGCGAGGATCACCGCGAGCAGCGCGCCCATGCCGCCATAATGCCGGGCGGCGTCGCGGAACGGCTCGACCAGCGTCATGGACTGCGGGTTGAACGCGGCGGCTTGTGCGCCGCTGGCGATGGCGCGCGCCTCGCCGAGAATGGCGCTGCGGGTGAAGCCATCCGCCGGTAGCGCCTGCGCGGCGGGGGCTTGCAGCACAGAATCGAGCACCAGCGCGGGCGTCACGTTCGCCCACACGGCGAGGAAGACCAGCGCCGGCAGCGCCGTCCACAGCGCGACATACCAGCCGTGCTGCGAGGGCAGGCTGTTGGTCGCGAGCCGGCCCGCCTCGGCCTGCATCCGCGTGGCGCGGGCGCGGGCGACGATCCAGCCGATCGCCCCGAGCGCGACGACGACGAACAGGGTCATCGTGCCGCTCATCGCCCGCGCTCCCGCTGTGGCATCGCCGCGTCGCTCACTTGAGGCCGTCGCCGGTCAGCGCGGTGAGGTTGGTGACGGCATCGGCATTGGTTTTGCGCACGTCCTCGGGCGCCGTGACCATGCCGCGCCGGGCGAGGGCCCCGTCCGGCCCCCAGTTGGCGGCGAACGCCTCGACATAGGCTTTGAGGCCGGGGACGGCGGCGAGATGCGCCTTCTTGACGTAGATATAGAGCGGCCGCGCGCCGGGATAGGTGCCGCCGGCCACGGTCTGGTAGGTCGCCTCGACACCGTTGAGCGGTACGTCCTTCAGCTTGTCGCGGTTGGCATCGAGATAGGAGAAGCCGAACACGCCGATCGCATCGGGGTTGGTGGTCAGCTTCTGGACGATGAGATTGTCGTTCTCGCCCGCGTCGACATAGGCGCCATCCTCGCGGATCTGGGTGCAGAGCTGCTTGTGCTTCGCCTCGTCGCTGTCCTTGAGTGCCTGCATCGCGGGATCGCTCTCGCAGCCCTTGGTCAGCACCAGCTCGGCGAGCGAATCGCGCGTGCCGGAGGTGGACGGCGGACCGAAGACGGAGATGGCGATCCGGGGCAGCGAGGGGTCGACGTCGGCCCAGCTTTTGGCCTTGTTCGGCCCCTTGCCATAGGGGTTGGCGGCGAGCGCCTCATAGACCTGTCTGGTGGTGAGCTGGAGGCCGGGGCCCTTGATCGATTCGGCGAAGGCGAGCCCGTCCACGCCGATCTGGACCTCCATCACCTCCTTGACGCCGTTCTTCTGGCACGCTTCGAATTCGCTCTTCTTGATGCGGCGCGAGGCGTTGGCGATATCCGGATACTGCGCGCCGACACCGTCGCAGAACAGCTTCATGCCCGCGCCGGTGCCTGTCGATTCGATGATCGGCGCCTTCATGCCGGGGTTGGCCTGGGTGAACAGTTCCACTGCGGCCTGCGCGAAGGGATAGACGGTGGACGAGCCCACCGCGCGGATCTGGTCGCGCGCCGCGCCTGCGCCGCCGCCCGCCTGATTCTGGCAGCCGGCGAGGGCGAGCAGGGATGCCGCCGCGAAAAATGCGTAACGCATGCAAATGTCTCCTGAGGCGATATGCGTCTGATCCGGCTCGTCCGTAGGGCCGGTGCATCGCCCCAATGTGACGTTTCTGTTTCGCTTTTGTGACAATGCCTCCGGTCGATGCCGAAAAGGGCGTTCGCGCTCGGTCGCGTGAACGCGTTCGCCGCATGAAATGGGAGTGCTCCTGCTTTCGCAGAAGCACAACATGGTTCAATCCGAAGCGGACGCGCCTTAGCGGCCGTCGAAATTCGGCAGCGCCACGCGCACCGTCGTACCCTCGCCGACCTTGCTCTCCAGATGCAGCGTGCCGCCGTGGCGCTGGACGATGTGCTTGACGATGGCGAGGCCGAGGCCGGTGCCGCCCATCGCCCGGCTGCGGCTCGAATCGACGCGATAGAAGCGCTCGGTAAGGCGCGGGAGGTGCTGGGGGGCGATGCCGTCACCCCGGTCGGTGACGGACAGCTCGGTCATGCCGTCGTCGATTCGCCGGGCCGCGACGGTGATCTCGGTGCCCGGCGCGCCATATTTGAGCGCGTTGCTGACGAGATTGTGCAGGAGTTGGCTGAGTTGCGCCCGGTCGCCGCGCACGGTCGACACGTCCGGCTCGATCTGGATGACGATGGCGCGCCCCTGCGCATTCTGGCTCTGGCGGAACACGCTGACCACCTCCTCGGCCAGCGCCGCTACCGCGACGGGCTGGTCGGGTGCGCGGTAGCGGTCCGCCTCGATGCGCGAGAGCGACATGAGGTCGTCGACCAGCCGCTGCATCCGCTTCGCCTCGCCCTCCATGATCGCGAGGAAGCGCTCGCGCGTCGCCTGGTCGCCGCCGGCGAGCGGATCGCGCAGCGTCTCGACGAAGCCCAATATGCCGGCCAGCGGCGTGCGCAGCTCATGGCTGGCGTTGGCGACGAAATCGACGCGCATCTGCTCGGTCGCCTGCCGTCCGCTCTGGTCGATGAGCAGGACAAGGTTGCGCCCCCCCTCCAGCGGCTGGATGTCGAGATCCCAACTCTGCTCCGCCATGCCGAGCCCGGCGATGGCGATGCGCGCCGGCTCGCGCGCGCCGCCGGGCTGGGCGAGCAGGTCGATGGCGGCGGGCTGGCGCAGCGCCAGCCGCACGTCCTGCCCGGTGATGTGATTGCCGAGCAGGTCGAGCGCGGCGCGGTTGCAGCGCTCGACCCGGCCGCGATGGACGATGAGGCAGGGGTGAAGCAGCGCCTCCAGCAGGGTCGTCAGCTCATCGCTGCTGGCGCCGCCGGCCGCCGGGGGCGGTGGCCGGGTGATGGCAAGCGCGATGCGCCGCTCGATCGCATCGTAGAGCAATGCGGCGGCGAACAGCCCGGCGAGCGCGCTGATCGCGGTCGCCTCCCAACTGCGCGTGAGGAAAAAGACCGCGACGGCCGCGAACAGCCCGGACAGGAGCAGGATTGTGATCGACCGATCCGCGCGCGCCATGGGCTGTTCCTGGGGTCCTTCAAAACCGCGAGGGCATGGTGGGGTGGACCCTAGCGATTGTACCGCCGGGAGAGAAGCACTGGTTGGGGCTGGCGCCGGGAGGAGGAGGGGCCGCCGTTGTTCCGAATAACGGATGCTGGCGTGGCGGCTGCGCCATGCGCGCCGGACGGGCGGGGTTTCCGCCCGTCCGGCAAGCGGGATCAGGCGGACTTGCCGAGATCGACGTAGCGCAGATAGGGCTTCAGCGTGCGGAAACCCTGCGGATAGCGCTGCTTGGCGTCATCGTCGGACAGCTTGGGGGAGATGATGACCTCCTCGCCCGGATTCCAGTTCACCGGGGTCGCCACGGACTGGGAGTCGGTCAACTGAAGGCTGTCGATCGCGCGGATGATCTCGGCGAAGTTGCGGCCGGTGCTGGGCGGATAGGTCAGGATCAGGCGGACCTTCTTGTTGGGGTCGATCACATAGACCGCGCGCACCGTCACCGTCGGGTCCGAATTGGGGTGGATCATGCCGTAGAGGGTCGCGACCTTCTGATCGTTATCGGCGATCATCGGATAATCGAGCTTCTGACCCTGGGTGGACTCGATGTCCTTTTCCCAACCCTTGTGCGAGTCGACCGGATCGACCGACAGTCCGATGGTCTTGACGCCGCGCTTGTCCCATTCGGGGCGCAGGCGGGCCACTTCGCCCAGCTCGGTCGTGCAGACCGGCGTGAAATCCTTGGGATGGCTGAAGAAAAGCGCCCAGGACGAGCCGAGCCATTCGTGGAAGCGAATGGGTCCCTGCGTGCTGTCCTGCTCAAAATCCGGGGCAATCTGGCCGAGTTGAATTGACATTTTTACATCTCCTTGCGGCCGCACTGTGCGCCTTTGGCCGATCAGGACCAAACAAGCGTTCCTTTGCCCCGGTTCAGGATCTGTTGAGGGTGCAAGCGAGAAAGGCCGACCCGGCGTGGGTTCCATATCCCCCGATCCGGCTCGTGGGACGCGCGGCTTGCCGATGCCGGAACAGCCTCTCCGCCGAGCCCGGCGCGGTCCCGATCCGGCCCGGCTGGCATGGCCCGGCCAAATCCTCCATAATCCCCGCGCCCTTTCGTTTCGCCAGCATGATGCCGGCGATGGATGCGGGCTGAGGAAAGGCTGTTGCGCGGCTGGATATTCTTTCACCGGGATCTCGATCCGGCGCTGCCGGAGGTGCCGGAAATCCTGCGCTTTCAGGAAGCCGCCGCCGCACGCGGGCTCGATCTGCATATCTTGAGGCCGGACCATTTCGATATCGTCGCGGCGCCGCTGGAGGATTGGTCGGCCCATTATGAGGGGCGATCGCTCGACCGGCCGGATTTCATCCTGTGCCGGACCGGGGCCGAGACGGACTATTTCACGCTCGCCGTGCTGCGCCATTTCGAGCGGCGCGGCGTGCGGCTCATCAACGGCCCCGAGGCGATCGACCTTGTCGCCGACAAGCTGCACACGATGCAGCGGCTGGCGCGGGCTGGCCTGCCCATTCCCGCGACGATGCTCGGCAAATTCCCGATCGACGCGGACGTGATCGAGGGCGAGCTCGGCTTCCCCGTCATCGTCAAGACGCTGCGCGGGACGCGCGGCACCGGCGTGCTGAAATGCGAGGATCGCCGCCAGTTCGAGGACCTCGCCGGGCTGCTGGCGAGCGCGGAGGCCAAGGCCGATTTCCTGTTCCAGCATTATGTCCGCTCCAGCCACGGCCGCGACGTGCGGGTGCTGGTGATCGGCGGGCGGGTCGTGGCGGCGATGGAACGCCGCGCGCCGCCGGGGCATTTCAAGTCCAACGTCTCGCTGGGCGGGGTGGGCGTCGCCTACACGCCGACCGGCGAAATGGCGGAAATGGCGGCCCGCGCGGCCGATGTGCTGGGCCTGGAGGTCGCGGGGATCGACATATTGTTCGACGCGGACGGCTATCGGATCTGTGAGGCCAATTCGGCGCCCGGCTTCCAGGGTCTGGAGCGGGCGTGCGGCGTGGACGTGCCGAACGCGGTGTTCGACTGGATCGAGGCCAGTCAGGAGACGCGGGCGCGCCCGATCGCGGCGGTGTCGGGCGAGGCGCTGATCGACCTGGTCTTTGGCGGCCGGCTCCGCCTGCGCGCGATCAGCGACCGCCTCGGCGGCCGGCGGATCTTCGCGCGCGCCGTGGGCGTGCGGCTGCTCGGCGCCGGCATGGCCGCGCTCCTCGCCTCGCTGGCGCCGTTCGACCGGGTCAAGGAGCATAGTCTCGTCGCCAGCCGGCTGGAGCATCTGCGGGCCGATGCCCAGGGCGTTCCGCTATCCATCAGCCGCGACATCGAGCAGGAGCAGATCCTGCTGACCCTGCTCGCGGTCTCGATCTGGGCGGGGATCCTGCCGTGGCTGGCCGGCGCCGGCCCCGTGTTCGCCGGTGCCCTGTCGCTGATCGCCTTGTGCTTTCCGGCCGCCTTTCTCCTCACCGGCAGGCGCAGGCTCCCCCCAGGGATCGGACGGCGGCGCGATGAGCCTTGGCGCGGACCTGTCGCTCTGGGCGCTGCTGCCCTTCATCGTCATCGGCTTCACCGCCCAGCTTATCGACAGCGCGCTCGGCATGGCCTTCGGCGTGGTGGGAACCGCGTTCCTCCTCCTGCTCGGCTTGCCGCCGGCCTCGGCCTCGGCGGCGATCCACGCGGCGGAGAGCTTCACCAGCGGCATATCGGGGCTCAGTCACGCCTTGCACCGCAATGTCGACTGGCGGCTGTTCCGGCGCCTCGTCGTCCCCGGCATCGTCGGCGGGCTGATCGGCGTCTTCATCCTCGCCAATCTCCCCGTCGCCGTCGCGCGGCCGGTGGTGCTGACCTATCTCGGCGCGGTCGGCATCTATCTGCTGTGGCGCGGCGTGCGCCGACCGCAGACCTATCGCGACCTCAAGTTCGTCGGCAGCCTCGGGCTGGTCGGCGGCATCCTCGACGGTTCGGGCGGAGGCGGCTGGGGGCCGGTCGTCACCGCCAACCTTCTGGCACAAGGCGGCGAGCCGCGCCGGATCGTCGGCACGGTCAATGCCTCGGAATTTTTCGTGACGGTCACGATTGCCGCCGGCTTCATCGGCACGCTGGGCTGGCAGAGCTTCAGCGCGATCGTGGCGGGCCTGCTGATCGGCGGCATCATCGGCGCGCCGATCGGCGCCTGGCTGGTCCGCCGCCTGCCGGCCGAGTGGATCGTGACCGCGGCGGGCGCGCTGCTGGTCCTCGCGAGCAGCTACGGCTTCCTGGCGCTGATGTTCGATCTGGCGCCGGCCTTTACGGGCTTCTGAACGGCGGCGCGGGCATATCGTCCGGTGCGCGAGTCCCGTGGACCGGCAAAAAAGCGCGGCCTGGGCTTGCGCGGCTTGCCGGAACTCGGGAAAGATGCCCTCTCGTTCAGCCGCGCGGCGGCCCGATTCAGGAGAGAGGAAGATGGATTTCACCCGATTGAACCCGCTGACGGGCGCGGTTGCGTCATCGGCGGCCGCGATGAAGGCGGCGGATATACCCGCTGTCGCGGCGAAGGCGGCGCAGGGGTTCGCGGCCTGGTCGCAGATGGGGCCGAACGCGCGCCGCGCGGTGCTGATGAAGGCCGCCGATGCGCTGGAGGCGCGCAAGGACGCGTTCATCGAAGCGATGATGGGCGAGATCGGCGCGACCGCCGGCTGGGCGATGTTCAACCTCGGCCTCGCCGCGTCCATGGTGCGTGAAGCCGCCGCGCTGACCACGCAGATCAACGGCGAGGTGATCCCGTCCGACAAGCCGGGCTGCCTCTCCATGGCGCTGCGCGAGCCGGTCGGCGTCATCCTTGGCATCGCGCCGTGGAACGCGCCGATCATTCTGGGCGTGCGCGCCATCGCCGTGCCGCTCGCCTGCGGCAACGCGGTGATCCTCAAGGCCAGCGAGACCTGCCCGCGCACCCATGCGCTCATCATCGAGGCGTTTGCCGAGGGTGGCTTCCCGGAAGGCGTGGTCAATGTCGTCACCAACGCGCCGCAGGACGCGGGCGAGGTGGTTGGCGCGCTGATCGACGCGCGTGAGGTGAAGCGCATCAACTTCACCGGCTCAACCGCGGTGGGCAAGATCATCGCCAGGAGGGCAGCCGAGCATCTCAAGCCCGTGCTGCTGGAACTGGGCGGCAAGGCGCCGCTGGTCGTGCTGGAGGATGCCGATCTCGACGAGGCGGTGAAGGCGGCCGCGTTCGGCGCGTTCATGAACCAGGGCCAGATCTGCATGTCGACCGAGCGGATCATCGTGGTCGAGGCGGTGGCCGATGAGTTTGCCGCGAAGTTCAAGGCGAAGGTCGCCTCCATGGCGGTGGGCGATCCGCGCGAGGGCACCACGCCGCTGGGCGCGGTGGTCGACGCCAAAACGGTGGCGCACTGCCAGAGCCTGATCGCCGATGCGCTGGCGCAGGGCGCGACGCAGTTGGTGGGCGGCGAGACGACCAGCAACGTCCTCATGCCTGCCCATGTCATCGACAAGGTGACGCCGGGCATGAAGCTGTTCCGCGACGAGAGCTTCGGCCCGGTGGTCGGCATCATCCGCGCGCGCGATGCCGAGCATGCGGTGGAGTTGGCCAACGACACCGAATACGGCCTCTCGGCCTCGGTGTTCACGCGCGATATCGCCAAGGGTCTCGGGATCGCCCGGCGGATCGAATCGGGCATCTGCCACGTCAACGGCCCGACCGTGCATGACGAGGCGCAGATGCCGTTCGGCGGCGTCAAGGGCTCGGGCTATGGCCGGTTCGGCGGCAAGGCCGGCATCGACAGCTTCACCGAGCTACGCTGGATCACGGTTGATACCTTGCCGGGACACTACCCGATCTGAGATCGAACCAACCCCGCGTCTTCGTGAAAGAGGGCGCGGGGAGGGCGCTGCGCTCTCGCCGGATGGCAGTCCTCCAATCGGGTCGGACGGGGGCAAGGCATGTACGTACTCCTGCGCAGGCCCTAACCGCGCCGCTCTGCCGCCATGGGCTCCTGCCTGCGCAGGAGCACACCCCTTCCGAACGCGAGTTCCCATCTGAGAACGACCCTTCTCGCCCTTTCGTAAAGGAGGGCGCGGGGAGGGCTGTTCGCTATCGTGGGGGTAGTCCTCCAATCGGCGGGTGTGCGGCAGCATGTTCTCCTGCGCAGGCAGGAGCCCATGGCTCAATCGCGCCGCCCTGCCGCCCTGGACTCCTGCTTTCGCAGGAGCACGCCCCTCTCTGAACGAGAGTCCCCTACCGTGCCGCCCGCTTGTCCTCGCTCGGGCTGCGGCCGGTCATCCGCCGGTAGAAGCGCGAGAAATAGGCCGGGTCGTCGAACCCCAGCTCCGCCGCAACCTCGCTGCAACTCGCGGTGGTGAAGCGCAGCAGCCGGCGCGCTTCGAACAAGAGCCGGCGGCTGATGAACTGGAGCGGCGAGAGGCCGAACGCCTCGTCGGTCTGGCGCGAGAGAGTGCGCACGGTGCAGCCGAGTTGCGCGGCGTAGAAGGCCAGCGGCCGGTGCTCGCGATAGCTGGTCTCGACCAGCGCCTGAAAGCGCTGCGCGACGGTGCCGCGCTGCGCGGCGCGGGCGAGGCCGGGCTGGATGGCGAGGCGCAGCCAGGCTTCGGCCAGCGTGCGGTGCAGGCGGTGCGCGTCGGGGTCGAAGCGGTCGCGCTCGGCGATCAGCAATTGCCGGCCGATCTGGAGCAGGCTCCGCGTGAGCGCCGGCGTGGGCATGTGCAGCGCCGCCGCGCGCATCTGCGCCCGCAGCGCGTCGTGCCGCCCCAGGCTATCGAGAAAATCCTGCGAGGCGGTGACGACGAACCCGACCACGCTGGGCGAGAAGCGGAAGCCGTGGACGAGCCCGCTCGGCACGCACACCAGCAGCGGCCCCGCCAGCGCGTGCTGCGCCTCGCCCAGCCGCACGTCGACCGCGCCGCGCGCCACGAACAGCATCTGCGAGAGGGCCGGGTGGAGATGGGGCGCGATTTCCCAATCATACCGGCGGCTGCGGATAGCGATCGTCTCGCAATGGAAGAACTCGTCCAGCGGTGCGTCCTGACTGTCGCCGTAGAGCGCATAGCTGGGGATGGCGGGTGAGACGGAGCGCATGTCTCAATCATACCAGACTCTGTCCGAACCGTCCCTTCCTTTTCCTGCCGGATCGGGCGAAATAGCCGGCATGATCGGGAGAGGCGATATGACCCGTATTTGCATTATCGGTGCCGGTCCGGCCGGTCTGCTGCTCGGCCATCTGCTGCGTGCCGAGGGCGTGGATTGCATCGTGCTGGAGCGGCGCTCGCCAGCCTATGTGCTGAGCCGCATCCGTGCCGGCGTGCTGGAGCGCGGCACCGTGGCGCTGATGGAGCGGCTCGGGCTGGATGCCCGGCTCAAGGCCGAGGGTCTGGTGCATGACGGCTTCAACCTTGCCGATGGCGAGCGGCTGATCCGCATCGACATCGCCGATCTCGTCGGCAGCCATGTCGTCGTCTACGGCCAGACCGAGTTGACCCGCGACCTGATGGACGCGCGCGAGGCGCGCGGGCTGGAGGTCGTCTACGAGGCGCAGGACGTTACGCTGCATGCTGTCGAGAGCGATGCGCCCTATGTCACTTATGTGAAGGACGGCGTGGCGCAGCGGGTCGACGCGCGCATCATCGTCGGCTGCGACGGGTTCCACGGCCCCAGCCGGCAGACGATCCCCGCCTCCGTCGGGCGCGATTACGGCCGCGAATATCCGTTTGGCTGGCTCGGCATCCTCGCCGATGTACCGCCCTGCAATCATGAGCTGATCTACGCCAATCACGAGCGCGGCTTCGCGCTTGCCTCCCAGCGCAGCCTCACGCGCAGCCGCTATTATGTCGACGTGCCGCTGACCGAGAAACTTGAGGACTGGCCGGACGAGCGCATCTGGGACGAGTTGGCGCTGCGCCTCGGCCCGGCGGTTGCGCCGCATATCACGCGCGGCCCGGCCATCGAGAAATCCATCGCACCGCTGCGCTCGCACGTGTTCACGCCGATGCGCCACGGCAGCCTGATGCTCTGCGGCGACTCTGCGCATATCGTGCCGCCCACCGGCGCCAAGGGCCTCAACCTCGCCGCCAGCGACGTATATTATGCGGCCGAGGCGCTGGTCGCCTTCGCCAAACGGGGCGATGCGGATGCCGTTGCGGCCTATTCGGACAAGGCACTGTCCCGCGTCTGGAAGGCCGAGCGGTTCAGTTGGTCGCTCACCCGGCTGATGCACCGCTTCCCCGAGGACGGCCCCTTCGAGCGCGCGATGCAGGTCGCCGAGCTGGACTACATCGCCTCCAGCCGCGCCGCCCAGACCAGCATCGCGGAAAATTACGTGGGGCTGCCGTATTAGACCGATCGTCACGAGGCAGAGCGCTCACCCGATCGTCATCAGGCTCGCATTGCCGCCCGAGGCGGTGGTGTTGATGGAGGTTGCGACTTCCTCGACAAGCCAGTCGAGCCGGTAGGCCGGGCCGGCCACGCAATCGGTGCGGGAGGCGGCCTGGGCGAGCAGCACCGGCCCCGGTCGCGCGGCGATGGCGGTCAGCGTTGCACGGATATGGGCCGGCTCGCCTTCGATCAGCGCGCCGGCAAGCGGGCGGTCGGTCGGGGCGGTCAGGCGCTCCAGCACGGCGGGCGGCAGGTCACCGGGCAGCGGCTCGCCTTCGATGCGCGCTTCATTGCCGGTGGCCAGCACGGCGGCGATCTGCTGGTAGAGGCCCTCGTGGCTGGTCGGGCACAGCAGGATGGTGCCGCGCGGATGCAGCGCGTAGAGGTTGAGCTCGCCGACCGGGCCGGGCAGCTCCAGCGTCAGGCCCAGCGGGGAGGCGGCGGCATAAGTGCGGGCGATGCTGGCGGCGGTCTCCTCCCGGTGCAGGTCCAGCCAGTCGATGAAGGCGTCCAGCGCCGGAGCGGGCAGCGCGGCCGGGGGCAGCGGCAAGGCGTCGGGCGCGGCGTCCAGCAGCCGACCGAGATAGAGCGGCCCGCCCGCCTTGGGGCCGGTGCCCGAGAGGCCGCGCCCGCCGAACGGCTGCACGCCCACCACCGCGCCGATCATGTTGCGGTTGATGTAATGATTGCCCGCCCGCACCCGGCCGGTGACATGGCCGATCGTCTCCTCCAGCCGCGTGTGCAGGCCGAAGGTGAGGCCGTAGCCGGTGGCGTTGATCGCACCGATCAGATCGTCGATCTGCTCGCGGCGGTAGCGCACGACATGCAGCACCGGGCCGAAAATCTCGCGGTCCAGCGCGGCGATGGAGTCCAGCGCGATGATCGTCGGCGGGACGAAGGTGCCGTGCATCGTCTCGGGCGGCAGCGGCGTCTGGTGGACGGCGTGTCCCGCCGCGCGCATCGCCGCGATATGCGTCTCGATTCCCTGCTGCGCCTGTGCGGTGATGACCGGGCCGATATCCACCGCCAGCCGGTCGGTACGGCCCACGCGCAGCTCGACCAGCGCATCGCGCAGCAGCGCCAGCATCCGGTCGGCGATCTCCTCCTGCAAGCAGAGCACGCGCAGCGCAGAGCAGCGCTGGCCGGCGCTGTCGAAGGCGGAGGCGAGCACGTCCGCCACTACCTGCTCGGGCAGGGCGGAGGAATCGACGATCATCGCATTCTGCCCGCCCGTCTCGGCGATGAAGGGGATGGGGCGGCCGGCGGGGGAGAGCCGCGCGGCGAGCTGGGTCTGGATCAGCCGGGCCACCTCGGTCGATCCGGTGAACATCACCGCCGCCGTCTGCGCCGCGCCGACCAGCGCCGCGCCCACGGCGCCGTCGCCGGGCACGAGCTGGAGTGCGTCGGCGGGCACGCCGGCCTCGTGCAGCAGCCGCACGGCCTGCGCGGCGATCAGCGGCGTTTCCTCGGCCGGCTTGGCGAGCACCGGATTACCGGCAACCAGCGCGGCGGCGATCTGCCCGGTGAAGATGGCAAGCGGGAAATTCCACGGGGATATGCACACGGTCGGCCCGAGCGGCCGCGTGTCGGCACGGAAGGTTGCGCGCGCCTGCTCCGCATAATAGCGCAGGAAATCGGTGGCCTCGCGCACTTCCGAGATGGCGTTGGTGGCGGACTTCCCCGCCTCGCGCATGATGAGGCCCATCAGCACCGGCATCTGCGTCTGGAGCGCATCGGCGGCGCGCTCCAGCGCGGCGGCGCGGGCGGCGAGCGGCACCGCCGGCCAGCCCGATGCGGCGGCGCGCGCGACGCAGGCGGCGGCCGCCTCTGGCGCCATCTCCCGCACCGTGCCGACGACATCGCGATGGTCGGCGGGGTTGCGCACCGGGCGTTCCGTGCCTTCCTCCCCGGCGGTCCATGCCATCGCCGCGCTGTCCCGCAGCGAGCCGCCCAGCGCCGTGAGCACAGTCTCGTCGCTCAGATCGAGCCCCGCCGAGTTGCGCCGATCCGGATAAAGATCGCCCGGCAGCGCGATCTGCTCGTGCGGTGCGCCGGGCACCGGCATGGCGGCGACCTGCCCGGCCGGGTCGGCGATGAGGGCCTCGATCGGCACGTCCGGGTCGCCGATGCGGTTGACGAAGCTCGAATTGGCGCCATTCTCCAGCAGCCGGCGGACGAGATAGGCGAGCAGCGTCTCATGCGTGCCGACCGGCGCGTAGATGCGGCACGGCCGGTCCAGCTTCGCCTTGCCGACCACCTCCTGATAGAGCGGCTCGCCCATGCCGTGCAGGCACTGGAACTCATAGTCGCCGGGCGTGAAATCCGGCCCCGCCATCTGGTAGATGGTCGCCAGCGATTGGGCGTTGTGCGTGGCGAATTGCGGGAACACCGCGTCCTTCGCCGCCAGCAGCTTCGCCGCGCAGGCGATATAGGCCACATCGGTATGGATCTTGCGGGTATAGACCGGGAAGCCGGGCAACCCGTCGACCTGCGCGCGCTTGATCTCCGCGTCCCAATAGGCACCCTTGACCAGCCGCACCATGATCCGCCGCCCGGCCCGGCGGGCAAGGGCGACGATCCAGTCGATCACATAGGGGCAGCGCTTGCCATAAGCCTGCACGACGAAGCCGAGGCCGTTCCAGCCGCGCAGCGCCGGGTCGAGCGCGAGGCTCTCCAATATGTCGAGCGACAGCTCCAGCCGGTCGGCTTCCTCCGCGTCGATATTGAGGCCGATGTCGTAGGAGCGGGCCAGCGCAGCCAGTGCCGTCACGCGTGGCAGCAGCTCCCCCATCACCCGGCCGGCCTGCGCGCGGGTGTAGCGCGGATGCAGCGCCGAGAGCTTGATCGAGATGCCATTGCCCGCAATCGGCCCGCGCCCGGCCGCCGCCTTGCCAATGGCGTGGATGGCGCGTTCATAGGCCGCGTAATAGCGCTCGGCATCGCGCGCGGTGGCGGCCGCCTCGCCGAGCATGTCGAAGCTGTAGGTGAAGCCCCTGGCCTCCATGGTCCGCGCGCGGCGGAGCGCCTCGTCGATGGTCTCGCCGGTGACGAACTGCTCGCCCATCATCCGCATGGCGAGGTCAACCGCGCGCCGCACCACAGGTTCGCCCGCGCGGGTCAGCAGGCGGCTGAGCGCGGCGGCGAGGCCACGGTCGTTGACCGGGTCGACCAGCTTGCCGGTGATGATGAGGCCCCACGTCGCCGCGTTGACGAACAAGGAGCGGCTGGTGCCGAGATGTGCGCCCCAGTCGCCGGGGCCGATCTTGTCGCGGATCAGCGCGTCGCGCGTCGCGGCGTCGGGGATGCGCAGCAGCGCTTCGGCGAGGCACATCAGCGCCACGCCCTCTTGGCTGGAGAGCGCATATTCCTGCACCAGCCCCTCCACGCCCGTGCCCCGCTGCCGCGTGCGCAGCTTTGTGACGAGCATGCGCGCCGTCTCCCGCGCGGCGGCGCGAAGGGGGGCGGGCAGGGTCGCGGCGGGCAGCAGCCGGGCGACGCAGGCCGGCTCTGGCTCGCGATAGGCGGCGGTGATCGCAGTGCGGAGCGGCGTCGGGGGCCGGATGGGCGGCGCAAAGGCCGCGAAGGGGGCGGAGTCGGCAGCATCCGGCATGGGCGCAATCTAGGGTGTGTGCCGGGGGGAGGGAAGCGGCGTGTTTTGGCTTAGGCTGGCGGTTTGAGAGCGAGCCTCGTGTTCCTGCGCAGGCAGGAACCCAGAGCCCAACCGCGGTGCTTCGCCGCTCTGGGCCCCTGCCTGCGCAGGAGCACAAGCCGTTGCTGCCGGAGAAGGGATTGCCCGTCAACGGTGCAGTCCGAACCCCAGGCGTGCGCCGGAGCCCGCCCGATCGACCCTCTCCGTTCGTGCCGCGCGAAGTTGAGACATGTTGTGCGGAGCGTATCTCAACTTCGCGCGGCACGAACGGAAGCGAACGAACAGGAGGCGGAAGCGTGCTCGCCGGACCGTCCATCAGGGCATCGGCAAGGGTCCCTCTCAGCACTCCACCACATTGACCGCCAGTCCGCCGAGGCTCGTCTCCTTATATTGCGAGCGCATGTCCTCGCCGGTCTGGCGCATCGTCTCGATCACCGCGTCGAGGCTGACGACATGGGCGCCATCGCCGCGCAGGGCGAGATAGGCGGCGTTGATCGCCTTGATCGCGCCCATGGTGTTGCGCTCGATGCAGGGGATTTGCACCAGCCCGCCGACCGGATCGCAGGTGAGGCCGAGATTATGCTCCATGCCGATTTCGGCGGCGTTCTCGATCTGGCGGTTGCTGCCGCCGAGCACCGCCGCGAGCCCCGCCGCCGCCATCGAGCAGGCGACGCCGACCTCGCCCTGGCAGCCCATTTCGGCGGCGGAGATGGAGGCGCGTTTCTTGTAGAGCAGGCCGATGGCGGCGGCGGTGGCGAGCAGCAGGCGCGATCCGGCGGGGTCCGCGCCGGGCACGAAGCTCTCATAATAGCGCATCACCGCCGGGATGACGCCAGCCGCGCCGTTGGTGGGCGATGTCACGACCCGCCCGCCGGCGGCATTCTCCTCATTGACCGCGAGCGCCCACAGGCTGACCCACTCGAACACGTCGGACGGCTGGACGGCGTGGCCCCGCGCGGTCAGCGCCGCGTGGATCTTGTGGGCGCGGCGGCGGACGTGGAGCCCGCCGGGCAATTCGCCCTCGCGCCGCAGGCCCCGGTCGATGCAGGCGAACATGGCGGCGCGCACGCGGTCCAGCCGGGCGTCCGTCTCGGCCGGCTCGCGCCACGCGGTCTCGTTCGCGCGCACGATGGCGCCGATGGAGAGGCCGGTCGCATCGCCGATGGCGAGCAGCTCCGCGGCGGAGTCGAAGCTGTGCGGCAGGCGGATGTTGCGGCGGGGCGATTGCGCGCCCGCCTCGATGATCGCGCCGCCACCGATCGAGAGGAAGCGCCGCGCCAGCCGCGTGCCGTCCGCGAATGCTGCTTCGAACTGCATGGCGTTGGGGTGCTCGGGCAGGAAGCTCGGGTCGAAGATCAGGTCGCGCCCGGTGTCGAAGGCGATCTCGTCCCGCCCGGCGAGCGGCAGCCGCCCGCTCTTACCGATCCGCGCGACGATGGCGGGCGCCGCGTCCGGGTCGACCGTCTCGGGGCTCCAGCCGGCAAGGCCGAGCAGGATCGCGCTGTCGGTGGCGTGGCCGCGCCCGGTGAGCGCGAGCGAGCCGTGCAAGGTGCAGCGCACGCGCGCGACGGGCGGCCGGTCGGTGGTGACAAGGGCGGCGAAGCGGGCGGCTGCGCGCATCGGGCCGACCGTGTGGGAGCTGGATGGGCCGATGCCGATTGTAAACAGATCAACAATGGAAACGGGGTCTTGCCGATCGGCAAGGGATGACCGCATCGCACGCATGCCGACGCTCCATTTCCAGGTCCCTTCCGTGCGGGGCCAGCATGCTCTAGATAGGCGCGATCCCGCCTTTCTCCAAGGCAATGGCACGATCCGGCGCGCGTCGGGGCGGGATTGACGGTTGATCCTGTCACGAAACTGTCACATTGGCACCACGCGCCCCATCGCGCATTGCCCACCCATCACGGGAGTCAACCGATCCGCCAGATTGCCGCCTTGCCCTATCGCACCGAAGGCGACGCGCTCGACGCGCCGGTCAAGGTCATGCTCATCACCTCGCGCGAGACGAAGCGCTGGGTGATCCCCAAGGGCAATGTGCCGCCCGGCGTCGAGTGGCACCGCGCGGCGGCGAACGAGGCGGAGGAGGAAGCCGGCGTGCTCGGCGTGCTCTGCCCCACGCCGCTCGGCACCTATCGCTACCGCAAGCGGCGCGGCAACGGCGCCTCGCTGATGGTCGACGTGGAGGTGTTCCCGCTGGCGGTGAACCGCGAACTGCCGGACTGGAAGGAGCGCGCCGAGCGCCAGCGCCGCTGGTTCAGCCTGGCCGATGCGGCCGAGGCGGTGGAGGAGAGCGACCTGCGCGATCTCATCCGGTCCTTCGCGGCGTCGGAGATCAAGGCCGCCGTCCGGCGCGCCACCATTTTCGAGACCGTCGCCAAGAAATCAGGGATCAACAGCATGTTCGGATGGTTTCAGCGCCTGCTGCCCAGGCAGGGCAATTTCTTCGAGCTGTTCGAGGCGCATGTCCGCACCGTGGTCGCCGGCGCGGACGCGCTCGGCCGGCTGGTGCATGATGGCGAGCACCGCGCGGATCACGTCCGCGAGATCATCGAGCGCGAGCATGACGCGGACGAGATCACCCGCGAAGTGCTGCGCGTGGTGCGCCAGACCTTCCTCACCCCCTTCGACCGCAGCGCGATCAGCAGCCTCGTCGGCTCGATGGACGACGCGATCGACGAGATGCAGGCCGCCGCGCAGGCGATCGACCTCTACGATCTCACCAGCTTCGAGCCGGAGATGATCGACATCGCGGCGATCATCGTCGACGGCACCCGCGTGCTGGCGGAGGCGATCCCGCTGCTACGGAACGTCTCCGAGAACGGCAAGCGCCTGCACGAGCTGACCGAGCGGCTGGTGCGCATGGAGGGCCATGCCGACACCATTCACTCCGCTGGCCTCAAGGCCGCCTACCGGACCTATGGCGGGGGCGACCCCATGGCCTTTGTCGTGCGCCGCGAGATCTTCAACCATCTTGAGCGGATCACCGACGCGCTGGAAGATGTCGCGAACGAGATCGACAGCATCGTGATCGACCACAGCTAGCCGCCGCACCCATGCACGAGCTAGCCCTGCCGCTGCTGATCGCGCTGATCGCCATCGCGCTCGCCTTCGATTATCTGAACGGCCTGCACGATGCCGCCAACTCGATTGCCACCGTGGTCGCCACCCGGCTGCTCGGGCCGGTGACGGCGGTCGGCTTCGCGGCCTTCTTCAACTTCGCCGCTTATTTCCTCATGCTGGCCGTCCCCAGTCTGCACAAGGTGGCCGAGACGGTGGGGGCGGGGCTGATCGACAAGGATCTGGTGACGCCCGCCGTCATCTTCGGCGCGCTGATCGGCGCGATGTTCTGGAACGTCGTCACCTGGCTCAAGGGCATCCCTTCATCGAGCAGCCACGCGCTGGTCGGCGGGCTGGTCGGCGCGGGCGTGGCGCATGCCGGCTTCGGCGGCATCGAGTGGACCGGCCTCAACATGACGCTCGTCGCCATCGTGCTCTCGCCGATGCTCGGCATGCTGCTGGCGATGGCGATCATGCTCGCCACGAGTTGGCTGTTCCGCAACAATCCCGCGCGCGAGGCGGATCGCGGCTTCCGCTTCCTGCACCTGTTCTCCTCGGCCGCCTATTCTGTGAGCCACGGCCTCAACGACGCGCAGAAGACCATGGGCATCATCACCGTGCTGCTCTACTCGACCGGCTATCTCAACGGCGAGTTCCATGTGCCGCACTGGGTGGCCATCGCCTGCTACCTCGCCATCGCGCTCGGCACCATGACCGGCGGCTGGCGGATCATCGAGACGATGGGCTCGCGCATCACCAAGCTCTCGCAGCATCAGGGCTTCAGCGCGTCGGCCGGCGGATCGGTGGTGGTGTTCTGCGCCTCGCTGCTCGGCGTCCCGGTCTCGACGACCCACACCATCACCGGCTGCGTCATCGGCGCCGGCGTCGCCCGCCGCGCCTCCGCGGTGCGCTGGGGCGTGGCGCAGAGCGTGGTGGTGGCGTGGATCATCACCATCCCCGCCTCGGCGGCGGTGGGTGCGCTGTTCTACTCGCTGACCCGGCTGTTCTGAGGCGGGGTGGCTGGTCCTCCCCGAGCTTGCTCGGGGGGCCGTGCCCGCAGGGTGTGGTGGAGGGGCATGCGGGAGACCGCGCAGATACGCTCCGTGCGGCATAGGCTCCGTTCCCGCCGCCGTCCGTGCATCTGTGCCGCCATACCCCCAAACGTGCCGTTTCTGCGGCCTCCCGATATTGTCAATCGAACCGATAGATATTATCCTCGCATCGTGATCGGAACGTAGGCCGAGTCGACTGGTCACTGCCTCTGCACAGGAGACTGACCATGGATTTCGCGAGCAACCCGGAACGATTCGCGCCGCTCACGGTGGGCGGCGGCAGCGACGGCCCCCTCATCCTGACGGTGCCCGGCCTCAACAATAGCGGCCCCACCCATTGGCAAAGCGTGTGGGAGCGCGAGCGGGACGATGTCGCGCGCGTCGAGCTGGGGAGCTGGGCGCGGCCGCATCGCAACACATGGGTGAACCAGCTCAACCTCGCCATTCGCCGCGCCGGCAGGCCGGTGGTGCTGGTCGCGCACAGCCTCGGCTGCCACGCGGTGGCATGGTGGGCGGCGATGGAGCGCCCGGCCTATGGCGATCCCGTCATCGGCGCGCTGCTGGTCGCCCCGCCGGAGGTGGACGTGGCGCCGGTGGACGAGCGGCTCAAATCCTTCGGTCCCGCGCCCAAGGGGCCGCTGCCGTTCCCGGCTATCGTCGCGGCGAGCCATGACGATCCCTATATCCAGCTCCACCGCGCGCGCCGCCTCGCGCAATTCTGGGGCGCGCGCTTTGCCGACGCCGGCGCGGCCGGGCATATCAACGCGGACTCGGCGCTCGGCGCCTGGCCCTTCGGCCAGTTCCTGCTCCGCACCCTGCTGGGCCTGGCCTCCCGGTCCGGCGAGGACGGCCTGCCCGCCAGCACCGGCGGCCCGGTCCGCACGCAGATCGAGCTATCGGTCTGACTGGAGGGGATCGGAACCCGACAAATCCGTTCGCCCCGAGCGTGTCGAAGGGCTGCCTTTGCTGCTGCTCAACCGGAGATTTTCCAGAAGGAGAACGGTCCCCTCCGGCTATGTGTCTGCGGCGGTCGCTCAGGGTGCCGCTTTGACAAGCTCAGGGCGAACGGCGTTCTTGCCCGACGACGCTACGCAAACGCTCCTGCGAAGCGGCCGGCACGGTGGGGCCGGCGGCGATCCGGGCTAGCGGGATCGGGGTTCGACGGGGCGATACAATGGGAGCGCAGGGCCGTTGCCCGTCAATACCCCCACCCCAGACCTCGTTTCAGGGCCATCCCGCCCATGAACCAGAGCCACCGGAGGAGGACGGGTGCCGAAACGAGGGTCCGTTCGATGGGGGCCGCGCGGGGCCGACGCGACATCTTCGGTCGTGTCGGGCCCGGCCGTATCGGGCCCGGCCGTATCGAACATCGTCGGGGCGCGCAGGCCGCCCCATCCCGCGCCGACCGGGTTCGTTCCTCACAACTCCACGCATCCTCCATCGACATACAGGTCGATCCCGGTGATGAAGCTCGCCTCGTCGGAGGCGAGGAACAGCACCGGCCGCGCGATCTCCTCCGGCGCGCCCATGCGCTTCATCGGCACCGCCTCGGTCATGATGCTGCGCAGGCCCGGCACGGCGTCCGCCGGCACGCCTTCGGTGCGGTTGATGATCGGCGTCTCGGTCGGGCCGGGGCTCACCATGTTGACCCGGATCTTGCGGCCGACCAACTCGGCCGCCAGTGTGCGGGCCACGGCGCGCAACCCGGCCTTCGCCGCCGCGTACATCACATTGCCCGGCACCGCCGCCACTGCGCCGATCGAGCCGGTGATGACGATCGCGCCGCCGTCCGCCAGCAGCGGCAGCGCCTGCTGGATGGCGAAGAAGCAGCCGCGCAAATTGACGTTGTGGACATGGTCCCACTGCTCGGGCGTCACCTCGGCTGCGGGCGCAAAGGCACCGATGCCAGCATTGACGAACAGGATATCGAGCTTGCCGTGCGCCGCCTCGATGGCCGCCAGCACGTCCGTCCCGCTGCCGATCTCGGCAATGTCGGCGCGGAAGCCGCGCGCGCCGGGGATGGCGGCCACGGTCTCGTCGATGGTCCGCCGGTCGCGCCCGGTGAGGAACACATGGGCGCCCTCCGCGCCAAACCCTGCCGCCGCCGCGCGGCCGATGCCGCTGTTCCCGCCGATCACCAGCACCACTTTGTCGCTGAACCGCATGCGTCGCCCTCCCAGTCGCTCTCAATGACGTTGCCCGTTTCTTAGAGACTGTTTGAGGGATCGCGAAAGAGCGATTTCAGGGTGGATGCCGCCATTGGGTAGCCAAATGGGCGCGCGACCCGCCGGGGAGCGCAGGCTCATGCGGGCTCCAGCACGGATCGGCAGTCGGTTCAGGTCGAACCGGAGTCGCAGGCGGCCGAAGGGCAAAATGGCGGTTTTCCGTGAGCCGGCGCGCAGCATATGCAGGCTATGCGAGCGCCGGGCGCGCGGGCAAGCACCGTTTGCAGCCGGCATGGGCCATATGCCGATCTGTCCGGGGCGTCTTGCGCGTTGCGGGCATCTGGAACCATCCGTGCGTCTGTGTGCCATGGGCCGCGCCCGGATCGACCGCCGCCGGGATGGGGGCGGCCTGCCTCGCCCCGCTCGATACCCCCGGTCAACCAACCTGCTGTCCTACGCATGCCTTGCCATGGCATGCGGCTAAGGGCTTCGCTCCGGGGTGCCCTTGGCGGGCGGTAAAAAAATTGGGTTCACCCCGAGACTTTCGTGACTTTCGACCGGAAATATCGCGGATGAGTAATGATATTACAAAGTTGATCGGGTTTGCCAGCCGTTCCATGGGGCGCCGGGCGGAGGGCACGGCCGGGCCATGGCGGCTGCGCCCTCAGGCGTCCAGCCGGCGGCGATACTCATATGCGTCCATCTCCTCCCCGCTCTCGTTGACGGTCGCGCGGCGCATGTCGCGGCGATATTCGTCCGTTTCCAGCGGGGTCGCCGCGTGCAGCGCGAAGCGGTTGTCCCAGATCACGATGTCGCCCGTCGTCCAGTGGTGGCGGTGGACATATTTGGGCTGGGTGACATGGTCGTAGAGCGTCTCCACCAGCGCGTGCCCCTCCGCCTCGTCCATGCCGACCACGCCGACGCAATGGCCGCCGACGAACACCGCCTTGCGGCCGCTCGCGGAGGCGCGCACCAGCGGATGGTGGACCGGCGGCATCGGCATGGTGGCGCGCATCTCGTCCGTCACCGCCAGCCCGGCATAAGCGCGGCCGCGCCAGAAATCGTGGATGCCGACCAGCCCCTCGATCCGCGCCCTGGTCTCCTCCGGCAGATCGTCATAGGCCGAGCGCAGGTCCACGAACAGCGTGTCGCCGCCGGCCTCGGGGGGCGGGCACTCGACGCCGCGCAGCATCGACCATTTGCTCGGCAGCGGGTTGAACGAGCTGTCGGCGTGGAAGCGCTCGGCGCCCTTCGCCACGTCGCGATTGGCCGGGGCGCGCGGCCGGATCTTGCCCTCGGCATCGAGATTGCCGGCGGGGAACAGCTCGGGCGCCATGCGGCTCGGGCGGGTGCCGTAGCCGGGCGGCAGCTCCAGCGGCCCGAACAGGCGGGCGAAGCGGAGGTGCTGCGCGTCGGTGATCGGCCCTTGCCGCACCACGCATACGCCGTAGCGCTCCATGGCATCCTCCACGGCATCGCGCAGCGTCTCGGTCGGCTCGGCGGTCAGGTCCGCACCGACGATCTCGCCGAAGAACAGGGGGTGGAGCTGGTTGACGGTTATCATGGCTCATCCTCTCGCCAGGGCGCGTTCGCCCTTGACTTGTCCCGCGCCCTGTCTGAACCGCCGCGGGACATCAAGTCAATATCGTTGGTCAAATCAACCATTGCAATTGTTGAACGCTCCGGTCAAGTTGACGATGTCCGATCGGGGTCGCAAGCGAGGTTGGGAGGTTATGGCGGGAGTTGAGGGCGAGAAACATCGGCAGCGCATGGCCGACGGCATGGACCTGGGCTTGCTGGGCGACAGCGTCGGCCCGGCCGTGCGCCATTTGCGCAACCTGCTGACCTCGCGCATCATCGCGGCTTACGAGCCCTATGGGCTGCGCTCCGGCTCGCATTCCACCATGGCGCTGATCGCCGCCAATCCGGGCTGTTCCCAGTCCGAGATCGCGCGCAACATCGGCATGGACAAGTCGATCGTCGTCGCCATCGTGGACGATCTGGAGAAGCGCGGCCTCGCCGAGCGGCAGCGCTCCACCGAGGACCGCCGCCGCAACGCGCTGATGCTGACCGCCAAGGGGCGGGGCCTGATGCTGGAGCTGGACAATCTCGGCCGCACGGTCGAGGCACCGATTCGCGAGGCGCTCTCCGTTGAGGAAGTTCAGCACCTCATCAGCCTGACCCGCCGCGCGATCGACGCGCTGATGGCCTCCGAGGCGGAGTAGCACGCGCGCCCGCGCCGGGCGGCGGGGATCGGACCAAGTCAATCTCGGTGCGCGCTTTGCGCTTGCGCCGCACCGACCGCACCGCTTAGCATCGCCCCGTCGAATCCCGATCCCGCGAGCCCGGATCGCCGCCGGCCCCGCCGTGCCGGCCGCCGAGGACAACGGCCGCGGGAAGCAGTTTGAGGAGAGTGAACGTGGCCCAGGCAGGACTGAACCCCGAAGGCGTCAATGTGAAGCATCCGGACAAGGTCTGGATCGGCGGCACGTGGCGCGCGGCCCATAGCGGCCGGATGATCGAGCTGATTTCGCCCAATACCGAGCAGGTCGTCGGCGCCGTCGCCGAGGCGGACGAGCAGGATATGGACGCCGCCGTCGCCGCCGCGCGCGAGGCGTTCGATCATGGCCCGTGGCCGCGCATGAGCGTGGGCGAGCGCAACGAGGTCATGAAGAAGATCACCGCCCATCTGCGCTCGCGCGAGGGTGAACTGGCCAAGGCGTGGACCGCGCAGATGGGCGGCCTCGCCAGCTTCGCGCCCGGCATGGTCGCCGGCGCCACCGCGCAGTTCGATCAGACGCGCGAGGTCGGCGCCACCTTCCCCTATATCCAGCAGCGCGAGACGCATGCGGCCGAGGTTGCCTATCTCGTTCATGAGCCGGTGGGCGTCGTCGCCTCCATCGCTCCGTGGAACGGGCCCTATGGCATCATGGCCTCCAAGGTCGCCAACGCGCTCATCACCGGCTGTACGGTCATCATGAAGCCCTCGCCGGAGACGCCGCTGGAGGCTTACATCATCGCCGAGGCGTGCGAGGCGGCGGGTGTGCCGGCAGGCGTCGTCAACCTCGTCTGCGGCCATCGCGAGGCGAGCGACCATCTCGTCTGCAATGCCGGCGTGGACAAGGTGAGCTTCACCGGCTCGACCGTGGCCGGCAAGCGCATCGCCAGCGTCTGCGGCTCTCGCATCGCCCGCTATACGCTGGAGCTGGGCGGCAAGTCTGCGGCCATCGTGCGCGACGACTTCACCGCCGAGGAAACGGCAAAGCTGATGACCGGCACGATCACGTTGCTCTCCGGCCAGGTCTGCGCGATGCTCAGCCGCCTCATCGTGCCGCGCAGCCGGCAGGACGAGATCGCCGATGCCATCGCCACCGAAATGCAGAAGGTGAAGATCGGCTATTCGGACGATCCGGCCACGCAGCTCGGCCCGCTCGCGATGAAGCGTCAGTTGGAGCGCGTCGAAGGCTATATCGAGGAAGGCAAGAAGACCGCCGACCTTGTGACGGGCGGCAACCGGCCCAGCCACTTGAACCAGGGCTATTTCATCGAGCCGACGCTGTTCAAGAACGTCGACAACAAGAGCCGCATCGCCCAGGAGGAGATTTTCGGGCCGGTGCTGAGCATCATCCCGGTGGCGGACGAGGCGGAGGCGATCGCCGTCGCCAACGATTCCAACTACGGCCTCTCCGGCGCGGTGTTGACTAAGGACCCGCAGGCGGCGTTCGACATTGCCCGTCAGGTGCGTACTGGCGGTATCGCCCAGAACGGTCTCAAAGTCGATTGGGGCCTGCCGTTCGGCGGCTACAAGCAATCCGGTATCGGCCGCGAGGGCGGCGTGGATGGGCTCAAAGCTTATCTCGAGACCAAGACCATGTATCTGGACGCGCCGGTCAACGCGGCGTGAATCGGGAGGCGCTCTACGGGGCGCTGGAGAACTATCTGGCGGCACTGGGGGAGAAAGACCCCGGCGCCGTCGCTTGGGCACCGGACCCGTTCATCACCGAGAACAACGTTCGCCTTGAAGCTGGCGACGGCCTCTGGGGCACGATCGAGCGGCTGGGCGATTACCGGCTGCGCTTCGCCGATGAGGCAACGCGGCAGGTTGGCTATTTCGGCACGGCGGTCGAGCCGCTGGACGAGAGTGCCTATACCGTGCGGCTGGGGCTGGACGAGTCCGGGCGGGTCGCCGAGGTCGAGACCGTCGTCGTGCGGCAGGTGGACAGCAGCCCGAAGTTCGAGAACCTGCGCTTCTACAGCAAGCCCGTGTTGGAGGCTGCCGCCGAGGCGCCCGTCTCCCGCGCGGATATGATCGCGCTGGCGGATGGTTATTTCTCGACCCTGCAACGGAACGACGGGACGATCCGCACCAAGTTCCACCCCGATTGTAATCGGGTAGAGAATGGCGTGCAGACCACCAACAATGCCGAGTTCGCCAAGCTGGTGCCGGTCGCCGGGCTGGGCTGCGAGGCGCAGTTCCGCATGGGGCAATATCGCTACGACGACCGGCTGAGGGCGCGGCGCTACCCGCTGGTGGACGAGGCGCGTGGGCTGGTCATGGCGTTCGGCTTCATCGACCATTGCGGTCGGCTGGGTGAGTATGAGCTGACCGACGGAACGAGGATCAAATCACCCATCCGGCGGCCGCACAGTTACTATTTCGGTGAGCTGTTCAAGATCGACCACGGCATGATCCGCCAGATCGAGGCGAATTTCATCACCGTGCCTTATCACATGCCGAGCCCGTGGGATGGGGCATGAGAAAAGGGGCGTGGGGCGTCCAGAAAGGGCGATGAGGGGCATGAAAAAATTCCTGGGTGCGTTGTGCGTGCTGGCACTGGCCGCCTGTTCGGGTCAAGGCGGCGGCGGGGACACGGCGCAGGGGCTTGCGGCGGAAAATTGGGTGACGCTGGGCGGCGACATCGGCAAATCCCACTATTCGCAGCTTGAGGATATCAACCGCGAGACGGTTGGCCGGCTCGGCCTTGCCTGGGCGGTCGATCTGGGCACCAATCGCGGGCTGGAGGCGACGCCGGTGGTGGTGGACGGCGTCATGTATACCTCCGGCGTGGCGGGGCGGGTCTATGCCTTCGATGCGGCGAGCGGCAAGGAGCTATGGCGCTTCGAGCCGCAGGTGGACATGCAGATCAACCGCACGGTCTGCTGCGACATGGTCAACCGCGGCGTCGCAGTGGCAAAGGGCAAGGTTTATGTGACCAGCCTCGACGGGTGGATGTATGCACTCGACGCCAAGACCGGCGCGGTGGCGTGGAAGGCCGACGCGGTCGCGGACCGACGGCGCGGCGACAACAGCACCGGGGCACCGGAGGTGGCGGGCGACGTGGTCGTCATCGGCAATGCCGGCGCCGAATATGACGTGCGCGGTTCTGTCAGCGCTTTCGATCTGGAGACCGGCAAGCTCGTCTGGCGCTTCTACGTGGTGCCGCGCGACCCCAAGCTGGGCCCGCAGGATCACCCGGACCTCGAACAAGCGGTCAAGACATGGGACCCGAACAGCCGCTGGGACGTGGGCGGCGGCGGCGCGCCGTGGGACGCGATCAACTATGATCCGGAGACCGGGCTGGTGCTGGTCGGCACCGGCAATGGCGGGCCTTATGCCACGTCGCGCCGTTCGCCCAAGGGCGGCGACAATCTCTATCTCGGCTCGATCGTGGCGCTGGATGCCAGAACCGGGCGGCTCAAATGGCACTATCAGGAAACGCCGGGCGATAATTGGGATTACACATCCACCTCGCCGATGATCCTTACCCGCATGAGCGTGGATGGCGAGGAGCGGCCGGTGGTGCTGCACGCGCCCAAGAACGGCTTCCTTTATGTGCTGGACCGGCGCGACGGCAAGCTGCTGCGCGCCAATGCGCTGGTGCGGATGAACTGGGCCGATGGCGTCGACATGAAAACCGGCCGCCCGAACCTGACTCCCGAGCGCTCCGACTATACGACCGGCCCCAGGATCGTCTTTCCGGCGACGCCCGGCGCGCGCAACTGGCATCCGGCCGCTTATGATCCCGAGACCGGCCTCTACATCGGCACCGTGCAAGACATGGGCAACGCCATCTACATGACGCCCGGGCAGAAACCGCTTCAGGCCAAGATGCTGAACAACGATGCGTCGCTGCTGTTCTCCTCCGACCTGGAGGCGATCCTGCCGAGCCTGCCGCCGGTGCTGCGCGATCCCATCGCCGCGCTGCCGGAGATGAAATGGGTGAAGGAGAACCCCGGCAGCACGGAGCTGCGCGCCATCGACCCGCTCACCGGCCAGACGAAGTGGGCCTACAAGATGGGCGGCTGGCAGGACCGGGGCGGGGCGCTGGCGACGGCCGGCGGGCTGGTCTTTCAGGGCAGCATCGACGGGCATTTCCGCGTGTTCGACAAGGCGAGCGGAAAGTTGCTCAAGGAGATCGACACCGGCACGTCCATCCTCGCCGCGCCGATGACCTATAAGGTGAACGGCGTGCAATATGTCGCGGTGATGGCGGCGTGGGGCGGGGGCGGCTACCCGTACGTCCCGCCTTATTCGGCCGCCTACAAGCGCGGCAATCAGGGCCGCATCCTCGTTTTCAAGCTGGATGGCGGCGCGGTGCCGATCCCGGCCGAACTGCCGCCGCTGGATGTCGCGCCGGAAGCGCCGGCGCAAGCACCCGGCGTCACCCCGGCGACCATCGCGCAGGGCATGACCCTGTTCATGGGCAATTGCGCGCTCTGCCACTCCAACCAGCCGCGCTCGATCACGCCTGATCTGCGGCGGATGAGCGAAGGCACGCACAAGGCGTTCAAACAGATTGTGCTCGGCGGGCTGCTCCTCCCCAACGGCATGCCGCGCTGGGACGACCGGTTGAGCGAGAAGGATGTGGATGCGATCCACGCCTATCTCATCGACTTGCAGCGCCAGACCCGCGCCGAGGAGCTGGAAAAGCGCAGGCGCGGACTGCCGCTCGACACGCCGGGGCTGACCATCCTTTCGAATTATTGATCTGCCAAAAGGACGCCACCCGATGTCTGATCCTCGCTATTCCACCCTCGATCACCCCGTGCTCGATTTCGCCTTCGAGTGCCGCCTCCAGTTCACCCGCGTCTTTGCCGTCCCCAATGTCCACAATGGCGGTTTCCGCTCGGCGGTGCTGGTCGATCAGGGGCATTTCGAGGGCCCGCGCCTGCGGGGCAAGGCGGTGCCCAATTCGGGCGGCGACTATGCCCATTTCCGCGACGACGACACTGCCGTGTTCGATGCGCGCTATCTGCTCGAAACCGACGATGGCGAGATCATCTACATGCAGAACAAGGGTTATCTCTGGGGCCGCAAGCCGGACTCCATGCAGCGCCTGCGGGCCTGGGCATTCGAGGATGGTCCGCCGGTGGCGCATGAGGATTATTATCTGCGCGCACAGCCGACCTTCGAGACCAGCAAGGGCAAATATGACTGGATGACGCGGCATGTGTTCATCGGTGTGGGCGAGCGCAAGCCGGACGGCAATTTCGTGCGCTACTACGCGCTGACATGAGGAGGCCGACGATGCGGCGGATTGTGGGCGCTATGGGGATCGTGACGGTACTCGCTCTGGCGCCGGGTGCTCTGGCCGCACCGAATGGAGCGCCGCCGACCGTGCTCGGTGATCTCGCCAAGCCGGACTGGATGGAGGAGGCCCCGGTGATCGTGCCGCCCGAGGAAGCCCTGCGCAGGGTTGTTGCCTGTGGTGTGGATGCGGCACGGGTGACGATGCAGGACGACAAGGCGTTGCACGAGACGGTGCTGGCCGTGGCGGATGGTATGGCGTTGACGGACGCGCAACTGGACTGCGCGGCGGGGGTGTCGCTGGAGACCAGCTACCGGATTATGCCCGGTCCTGCCCTCACGGCTCGCTACGATGCGGCTTATGCGCGGATGGAGAAAGCACGGGCGGCGGAGCATTGGGGCGCTTTGGGAGGAGACTGATTATAAACGAAATGCGAGAGGTTTGGTGCTCCTGCTAAGGTGGGAGCGCGGAGATCAGCCGTTGCGCTTTGCCGCCTGGGCTCCTGCCTTTGCAGGAGCACGGGGTTGGCCCGGCTGAAGTGCGGAAGCGCTGATTTGAAGGTCGGCTTACCGACTCTTCACCCGCCCGGCGGTGCCATCAGCGCGCATTCGACATTGACGATCTTGCCGTCCTTCAGCGTGTAGAAGATGAACTGGCGCATCTCCTGCACCTCGCCGGCCTTCACCGGGAACAGACCGCCACAGCCGTTCGCCTCCAGCGTCTCGCGGTCGAGATCGCGCAGGCCCTCGATGCGGACGAGGCCGTCGACGGCGGTGAGTGTGTCGCTCGACGCGAAGTTGAGGATGCGCACGCTCTCTCGCACATAGCCGTGCAGGAAGCTGTAGAAGCGCTTCATGTCCTCGCGCGAACGCAGCGAGACGCCGAAGAAGTCCATCGCCATCGGTTGCATGTAGAAATCGCAGACGGTGTCGTAATCCTTGGCGTTGAAGGCGGTGAGATAGCGCTCATAATCGGTCCGGTTCATGGTCTGCCCTCCCATTCAGGCCGGTTGCGGCGCGCCGTTGGCGGCGGCGATCAGCATGGCCTTGTTGTCCTCGATCATCCGGCGAACCGAGCGGGCCTTGCGGCCGGTCAGCGCCTCGACATCGTCAGTGCGGATTTCGAGAAAACCGCCGCGGATGGCGGCGCCGAACGTGACCATGTCATCGCTGTTCCACGGGATGCCGCCGACATATTGGTCATCCACCGGGCGGCGGGGGATGCCCATGGCGTCGAAGATGGCATACTGGCCCTCGTCGTCCACCTTGACATGCTCCAGAGGGCAGCCGGTGATCTCGCGCACCAAGGCGGCAACCTCGTCGAATGTCTGTAAATCCGGGCCGGTGATGTTGTAGATGCGGTTCTCGTGTCCCGGCGTGGTCAGTGCGGCGACTGCGCAGGCGACACAATCCTCGCGCCAGACCATCGCCTCGCGCCCGTCACCGCTGTTGCTGATCCATTTGCCGGTTGCCATCATGCCCGGCCCGGCCATGAGCAGCATCGCGTCGGCATAATGGGCGTCGCGCAGCATGGTCCATGCCATGCCGGAGGCGCGCATGAGCTTTTCGGTCTCGATATGGTCGTGGCGGACTTCGGCCGGGTTGGCCGGGTCGTCGATGCCGATGAAGCTGGTGTAGAGGATATGGCGGACGCCAGCTTTCGCTGCCGCATCGATGGCCGCCTTGTGCTGGACGACGCGGGCGCCGACGCGGGTGCCGGAAATGAGCAGCATCTTCTCGGCGCCTGCGACGGCGGCGGCCAGCGTCTCCGGTTTGTCGTAATCGCCATAGCGCACGTCGCAGCCCTGCGCGGCGCGGTCGGCGAGCTTGGCCGGTGTGCGGGTGATGAGGATGAGCTTGTCGGCAAGGCCCTTGGCGATGAGCATATCGGTCGCTTGCCGGCCATATTGCCCGGACGCGCCGGTAATCACGATCTTGCCCTGTTCGCTCATGGCGTTCCTCATCCCCTGTCTTGTGACGATTGTCTTGTGACGATTGCCGATGGCTACACGGGGGTGGACGGCTGGGCAACCGCTCGCTGCCGGCGGGCATCTGCCCAGCCCGCGATTGCCTTGCCGCCCGCGTGCGCTGGGCCTAGAAGGGCCGGCCATGATCCTTGCTCTGCTTGCTTCCTTTCGTCGGTCCTCCGGCCTGCTGGCGATGACTATGCTGTGTCTGCTCGTCGTGGCACTGGCTCGGCCGCTCAATGCACAGAGCGGCGGCGCGTTCCTGCCGGCGGGCGAGCCGCATATCCGCGCGGCGCTGGTCGCGGAGACGCCAACGCCCCGGCCGGGTGAGACGGTGACGCTGGCAATCCTGATGCGTCCGGAAAAGGGCTGGCACGGCTATTGGGAAAATCCCGGTGACGCCGGCACTGGCATGCGGATCGAATGGGCCCTGCCGCCGGGCGTGACAGCCGGTGCGTTACGGTATCCGGTGCCCGAGCGGCTGATGATCTCCGGCCTCATGAACCATGTTTACGAGCATGATTATGCGGTTCTTTTCGATGTGACCATTCCGACGGGTCTGGCACAAGGGGCGACAGTTCCGATCCGGGGGCAGGCGCAATGGCTGGCCTGCACGGACAGCATCTGCGTGCCCGAACAGGGCGAGATCGCGACTACGCTGACCATTGGGGACGGCACGATCCAGCCTGCCGACCGCGCCCGGTTCGACGGCTATCGCGCGCATCTGCCGCGCCCGCTCGACCAGCAGGCGCGCTATGCGCAGAGCGGTGACCGCATCGCCATCGCCGTGCCCTATCCGGCGGCGGCGCCGGTCGGCCAGCCGTGGTTCTTCGCACTCAGCAAGCAGCGGGTGCGCTATGCCGAGCCGCAGACGGTACGCCGCACCGGCGATATGCTGGTCGTCGAGACCGCCGTGCCGGACGGAGCGGCGACGGATGGGGTAATTGCGGGCGTGCTCGCCGTCTCTCCGGAGATCGCACTACGGATCGAGGCAGTGCCGGGCACGGTGCCGGCTGGCGGCACGTCGATCAGCGGCGAGGCACAGGGCGTGCAGCCGGCGGCGATGGGTCTCGCCGGGCTGCTGCTGGTGCTGGGCGGTGCGTTCCTCGGCGGTCTGATCCTCAATATCATGCCGTGCGTCTTTCCGATTCTCAGCCTCAAGGCGATCAGCCTCGCCAAGGCGGGCGGCGACGAGCGGCAGGCGCGCGGCGAGGCGCTGGCCTATACTGGCGGCATCCTGCTCACCTGTCTGGCGCTGGGCGCGCTGATGCTGGCGATCCGCGCCGGCGGCACGCAGATCGGCTGGGCGTTCCAGTTGCAGGACCCGCGCGTGATCGCACTGCTGGTGATCCTGATGGTCGCCATTACGCTCAACTTGCTCGGCCTGTTCGAGATCGGCACGATCAGCGTGGGGCAGGGCAAGGTGGCCCAAGGCGGCCGTGACGGCGCTTTCTGGACCGGCGTGCTCGCGGCCTTCGTAGCGACGCCCTGCACCGGGCCGTTCATGGGCGCAGCGATGGGCGCGGCGCTGGTGCTGCCCTGGCCGCTGGCGCTCACCGTGTTCGCCGGCCTCGGCCTCGGCCTCGCCTCGCCGTTCATCGCTATCTCGTGGATCCCGGCGCTGCGGCGGATGCTGCCGCGACCGGGCGGCTGGATGACGACCTTCCGCCGGATCATGGCGGTGCCGATGGGGCTGACCGCGTTGGGGCTGGTCTGGCTGCTCTCGCGCCAGCTCGGAACCAACGGCATCCTGCTCGGCATCGTGCTGGCACTGGTGACGGGCGCGGCGCTGGCTCAACTCGGCCGGCGGCAACGGGACGGGCAGGGGATGAATTGGGCGGTCGGCGGCATCGCGCTGCTGCTGCTCGGCACCACCGCCATCGCCGCGCCGCCGCTGGTGCGCGCGGACAAGGTGGCGGCGGGCGAGGGGCTGGCCGGCGAGCCGTTCAGCGAGGCGAAGCTGGCGGCGCTGCGGGGCGCCAACAAGCCGGTGTTCCTCTACTTCACCGCCGACTGGTGCCTCACCTGCAAGGTCAACGAGGCGAACGCCATCGACACCGATGCGGTGCGCGACGCCTTCGAGAAGGGCGGTGTCGCCACCATGGTGGGCGACTGGACCAACGCCGACCCGGCGATCAGCCGCTTCCTGGAGGCGAATGGCCGATCAGGCGTGCCGCTTTACCTTTATTATGCGCCGGGCGCCGCGGCGCCGCGGGTGCTGCCGCAGGTGCTGACGCCAGCGACGCTGACGGCGCTCGCCAAGGCGTGAGTGGCGCAGCGGCGGTAAGGACGGCGGGGAAGCGCGCCTGATGCCCAAGAAACGACTCGATCAGCTTCTCGTGGAGCGCGGCCTTGCCGAGAGCCGCACCCGCGCGCAGGCGCTCATCATGGCCGGCAATGTGCTGGTCGGCGACAGACCGGTCGACAAGGCGGGACAGCAGGTGGCCGAGGATGCGGCGATCACCCTCAAGGGCAAGGATCACCCGTGGGTCTCGCGCGGCGGTCTCAAGCTGGCGCATGCGCTTGAGCATTTCGCGCTCGATGTGACCGGGCGCGTCGCGATGGATGTCGGCAGCTCGACCGGCGGTTTCACCGATGTGCTGCTCGCCAGCGGCGCGGCGCGGGTCTATGCGGTCGACAGCGGCACCAACCAGCTTGCCTGGAAGCTGCGGCAGGACGAACGGGTCATCGTCCACGAACAGACCAGCGCGCGCATCCTGACCGATGCGCATATCCCCGAGCCGATCGACATCATCGTATGCGATGCCAGCTTCATCGGTCTTGCCAAGGTGCTGGAACGGCCACTGACCTTCGCCGCGCCGGGTGCGCTGCTGGTAGCCCTCATCAAGCCGCAGTTCGAAGCCGGGCGCGCCGATGTCGGCAAGGGCGGCGTGGTGCGCGATCCGACGGTGCATGAGCGGGTCTGCGAGGAAGTGCGCGGGTGGTTGGCCGCGCGGCCGGGTTGGGGCGTGATCGGCATCACGCCCAGTCCCATTACCGGGCCGGAAGGCAATATCGAGTTTCTCATTGCGGGACAGCATCGCATTTGACCTTGCGGGCGGCCTATTCTCCCCGCAAAGCCATGACGGTAAACGGACTGTCTATCGTGGGGGATTCGCGATGAAGCCGAATATGTGGGAGGTGGGGTGAACGAAATTGCCTCTGCGGGACAGCTTCGTGCGTCCCTTCTGCGCTGGGCGCTCGTCACCGTGCCGGCCATCGAGTTTCTCGGCCTGGCATCGGGCTACCTCGCCAACAGCGGCTACGGGAACCGCTGGTTCGCGATGCTGGACAAGCCGGCGATCACGCCGCCGGGCGCGGTATTCGCGATCGTCTGGCCAATCCTCTACCTGCTGATCGCGCTGGCGCTGGCCATCATCCTCCATGCACGCGGGGCGCGGGGACGAGGGCTGGCAATCACCCTGTTTCTCGTCCAGCTTCTGTGCAATTTCGCATGGTCGCCGCTGTTTTTCGGTGCGCATGAGGCGACGCTGGCATTCTATCTCATCCTCGTGATCCTTGCCCTGGCGGTGGTCACGACGGTGCTGTTTGCCCGCATCCGCGCGGTGGCGGCGTGGCTGATGCTGCCCTATCTGTTGTGGCTGGCCTTTGCGAGCACGCTCGCTTTCGCTATCGACCAGCGCAACCCGGATGCCGAAACCCTTGTCGCGCCGGCCGTGCGTACCCAAATCTGACCCCGTGCCGCCGCATCCGGCGGGTGAAGGAACGAATGACCATGCAGAGCGAGAACCGCATTTTCGACGATATTTCCCGCCTCATCAACGGCGCGGCGGGGACCATCGCCGGCGTGAGCCGCGAGTTCGAGAGCAATGCCCGCGAGCGTGCGCGTGAATGGATCGGCGGGCTGGATTTCGTCAGCCGCGAGGAGTTCGAGGCGGTGAAAGCCATGGCCGCGCAGGCGCGCGAGCAGGTCGCCGCGCTTGAGGCGCGTCTGGCGGCGCTGGAAGGCAAGCCGGCGGCGGCCGCGTCCCGTGCGAAGCCGAAGGCCGCGCCCAAGAAGGGATGACGGTAAGTTATCCACCGCTTATCCACAGCTTATTCACGATTCTACCCACTTTGACGGCCCAAATCGGGATAGGCGGGGCAGTCCGGCTTTGCGGCGTCGCGCCGCCATGGTAAAACGAACCGTCCCGCAAGCCGGGCGGATCGTGCCGCGCCGTGAGGATGGACAGACGATTTTCAGGATATGATGGACCGCGACGGATATACGATTGGCGACCAGGAGGCCGAACCGATCGACATGCTGGCCGCCTATTTCGAGGCGCATGAATGGCCGTTCGAGCATGTCGGCGAGGACGAGATCGTCGCGCGCCATCGGGGCAGTTGGACCGAATATGAGGTGCGCGCCATCTGGCGGGACGAGGATATGGTGCTCCAGCTCCTCGTCATGCCGGATATCCGCGCCGCCGAGGACAAGCGCCTGCCGATCTGTGAGACCATCGCGCTCATCAACGAGCAGCTCTGGCTCGGTCATTTCGAGCTGTGGTCGGCGAGCAGCACGTTGCTGTTCCGCCACGGCGCGTTGCTTGGGCCGAGCGGGTCGCTCACTCTCGATCAGGCGCAACTGCTGGTGGAAAGCGCTATCGACGAGTGCGAGCGCTTCTACCCCGTGTTCCAGTTCGTGCTGTGGGGTGGCAAGACCCCGGCCGAGGCGATGGCGGCGAGCCTGATCGAGACCCATGGCGAAGCCTGACGCGGCGGTAAGCTGGCCGGCGCATCTTCTGCTGATCGGCTGCGGCAACATGGCCGGCGCGATGCTGGCGCGCTGGCTCGATTGCGGTCTGCCGCCGACGCGCGTGACCGTCGTTCGCCCGAGCGGCAAGCCGGTGGCGGAGGGTGTGACGGTGCGGACCAGCCTGTCCGAGCCGGTCGCGGCGGGCACGATGGTGCTACTGGGTTGCAAGCCGCAGCAACTCCCGGAGGTTTCGCGCGAGCTGGCTGGACTCCTCGGCGGCGACGTGACGCTGCTCTCGATCCTCGCGGGTGTGCCGGTGGCGCGATTGCGCGCGGCGTTCGGACAGGCCAGGGCGATCGTGCGCTGCATGCCCAATCTGCCGGTGCGGATCGGCCGGGGCGTCGTCATTCTTCATGCCGGGGCGGATGCGCCGGACGCCGTTCGGGAACAGGCAACCGCTCTGGGCACACCGCTGGGGCTGGCCGAATGGCTCGACGACGAAGGGCTGTTCGATGCCGCGACGGCGCTGGCGGGCTGCGGCCCGGCGTTCCTCTATCGCTTCGTCGATGCGCTGGGCGTGGCAGGCGCGGACCTTGGCCTCGACCCGGCACAGGCCGCACGGATGGCGTTGGCGACCGTTGAGGGCGCGGCGGTCAGCGCCGCGGCTGGCGAGGCGAGCCCGGCGGCCATGGCGGATGCGGTGGCGAGCAAGGGCGGCATGACCCGGCAGGGGTTGGACGTGCTCGACCGGCCCGATGGCCTCGCCGCACTGCTCGCCGAGACGCTGCGTGCCGCGCGGGATCGTGGCGCCGAGCTGGCGGCGCTGGCGTCCAAGGGCTGACGGCTGGAAATATGGGCACCATGCCCGGCGCGATCAGTGTCCCGCCATGCAGGCAAGAGCAGTGGATGGTGAGCGCCCGGACCTCTTCGCCCGGTGCTTGTCGAAGGGTGCTCTGCGTATCTTGCGGACCGAAGATGCCCCTCTCTGAAGAGCTCAGGGCGAACGGGTCCATTGGGCCACAATCCGCTCTGCCTTCATCCCTGACAGCCTGCAAATGGCGGCTCTGCGCGTTTCGGGTGCTTACGGACCGAAAGTCTACTGCGCTCCGGGTTGCGCAAATCCAGCATTTTGCCCTGCGGTCGTCTGCGTCTCCGTCACCTCATCATCTGAATGCACAGTGCCTGGAGGCGCCTCGCCTCACCGCCGTTGTGAGATCTGGAGCGCAGCGACCATGCGCTGGTCTTCGGCGTCCAGCAGATTTTCCAGCACGCGCCAGAAGCCGGTCACGGAGCCTTGGCCCGCAGCCGAATAGCCGGCGGCCATGCGCTCGCGCATCGCAACGAACAAGGCGGCTTCGATCGCCTCGCCAGCGGCTGTCAGTCGCAGCAGCCGCTGCCGACGGTCACGCGTGCCAGGACTTGTCTGAACCAGTCCGCGCGCGGTGAGGTCGTCGAGAACGCGCCCGAGAGACTGCTTGGTGACGGCCAGAAGTTGCAGCAGCGCGGAAACGCTCATGTCGGGCTGGCGTCCGATGAAATAGAGCGCGCGCTGGTGGGCGCGGCCGAGGTCATGTTGCGCCAGCACCGCATCGGCCGCCCGCGCCAGCGCCGCATGGCCGAAATGCAGCAATTCGATACCGCGCCGAATCTCTTCTTCACGCAGAAAGAGCGGCGACGCGGCGGGCGATTGCGGAGAACTGGCCATGGCGTTCCTCCTAGAGCATTTCCAGGTGCGGCGGAACCGTCCGGGAGCGGTGGCGGCACCTCGATGGCGACGACATCGGCGGTGCAGCCATTCCATTGGCCAGCAGCCATCCGCTTGGCTTTTGCGGCGAGGGCGCTATATGACGCGCCTCGCGGCGCCGCGCGCCGCGATGCTGGGGCGTAGCCAAGTGGTAAGGCAGCGGTTTTTGGTACCGCCATGCGGAGGTTCGAATCCTCCCGCCCCAGCCAGCACTTAGCGGACTTATCCACAGGGCATTCCGCACTTCGTTCCGCACTTTTCACGCTTTTGCCTCCAGTTTTGCGACCGCATTATTCGACAGTTGCGCCGTCATCGCTTGATAGGTGTCGAGCATCTGATTGACTGTAGTGACGGTCCAGCCGAGCACGGCAGCGATCTCCGAAGGGGTCGCGCCCTTCTGCGCCAGCATCGTGCAGGTAGTGCCGCGAATGTCGTGAAAATGGAGGCCATCCAGTTCCGCCGCGAGAGTCGCCTTGCGCCAATGATGCTGAAAATGAACCTGTCCCCATGGCTTGCCTGTTGGCGTCGTGAGGATGGTCGTGGCACGGCGAGGTGCGGCATCCAATACGGACCGCAAAGCTACCGGCACCGGCATATCGACTTTGCGTTTCCGCTTGCCCTGCCGGAATGAGAGGCGCGCGCCGTCGTAACTGGACCAGCCCAATTTCAGTAGGTCGGCTTGGCGTTGTCCTGTCCAAAGCGCGAGTTCCAGCGCCAGTAGCATTTCGTCGGACGCGGATGAACGGAAGGCAGCCAGGTCGTTGGGCAGCCAAAGCTTATCGGAGCGGTCGGCGCGGTAGACCTTTTTCGGTCGAGTAGCGTGGTTATGAGACAGCAGCCCACGGTCGCGCCCCCATTCAAGGATGATACGCAGAACGCCCAGCGTCGCGTCAGCCTGCCGGGGCGATGATTTGGCCATACTGTCGCGCCAGTCCAACAAGCGGAGCCTGATCTTTGGATCGTCCACGACTTCTATGGGGTAGGTCGCGAAGGCCGGGGTATTCTCCGTCAGCTTCACCGTTTCGATCTTGATGATTGCCTTGAGATAATCCGACTTCGTTCGCGGCGCGAGCGAGGTGAAAGCATGGCTGCGCTGATAGCCGTCTATGATGGACTGGAGGGTGCCAGCGGCGCGGGCTTTGCGCGGGGCATCAATCGCGGCATGATATGCCCGCATGAATGCGGGTGTGCCGGGCGCGAAGATTTCTCCCTCGTCATCAGGAAGGGGATTAAGAGCGCCAACGCCCCGGAGGGTGTAGTAGGTTTTATAGCTGCCGTCAGAGAGGCGTTTTTTGTTGCTGTAGACGCCCTTGAGCCTTAGCCGCATGGCTTGCCTCCCAATCATCCAGTGCAGAGCGTGACCGCCTTTCTGCATTTGCCAGACCGCCCACGCGATCTATCGCGCAATCATGGGCGCGAAGATCATAGCGGGTCGTCCCCGGAATAGGGCCGGGAACTATCCCCTTTGCCTGCCAGCTATCATAGGTCGCATGGCTAATGTCACCGAGATAAGCGCAGATGCCATCCTTCGTCTGGAGTCGGGCTATCGGGAGGAAAAAGGAGGCGGCGCCCGCCATCACACTTCCAGCACCCGCAGCGGCGTGAGCATGGACAGTTCGCCAGCGCCGGCTTCCTGACTGCTCCGATTGCCGAACATGATCGCCACGCGCGTCAGAACTGCAAGTTTGAGGCGTGCCGGGACTTCGCCGGTATCGCCAAAACTGGCTGCCTCATCGCCAGCACCATTGTAAGCGGTTGCCACGTCGCGCACAGCATCAGAGGCCGCGACTATCATCAACTGGAGAAGCGGATCTTCAAAGTCGTCGTCGAGATGCAGATGAGCCTTGGCCTCGTCCAAAGTCACCAAGGCGGGCAGAGGTTCGCCAGCAGTGGCAGCGGCCCCCTCCATCAGCGCGGCATAGGCTGCGACCACCTCGGCGTCAGTTGCCTCGGGTGGCAGGCCGGTGGCGGCGCGCATTTCCTCGATCGTCATTGCGCGACCTCCCGAGGATTCCAGCCCTCAATCTGGCGCACCTCGTCGGGATCGAGCACGCCCGTCTCAATCGCGATTTTATGGGCCGCCCAGCGGGTTTGTGGGTCGCCCCGCAGGAAGCCGGACAGATCCAGTTCCAACTCATAGGGGCCGTTGTTGGGGAACACGGACCGGGCGAACTCGGCCTCGATCTTGCGCGCCCAGGGC
The DNA here is from genome assembly GCA_001899715.1 of Sphingobium sp. 66-54. Lineage (GTDB taxonomy): Bacteria > Pseudomonadota > Alphaproteobacteria > Sphingomonadales > Sphingomonadaceae > Sphingobium. Next base: position 79,144 of record MKWI01000009.1, on the reverse strand, counting down.
GCCAGCGTGAACATGGCAAACCAGCGCCCGGCCGTCTCGCTGTTGGTGAACGTGTTGTGCGAATAGTCCTGCACCAGCGGCGGCGGCACCTGATAGATGCGGCACATTTCTTCCGTGCCGAACTTCCGGGTTTCCAGCAGCTCGCTATCCTCGGGGGAGAGCGAGACGCCTTTCCAGGTCATGCCGCCGTCCAGCACCAGTGTCGAGCCGGCATTGCCCGCGCCGCCATGGCGATTCTGGAAGCTTTCGCGCAGTGACGTGCGCTGATCCGGCTTCATGGCGCCCGGAACCTCGATCACGCCGCTCGGGGCCGCTCCGTTGGCGAGGAAGGCCCGTGCGTGGCGATTGGCAAGGTCTACCGCCTCAACCGCGCTGGACGCGCGTGAGAGGCGCGAGACGCCAATCCTGCCATCATCGGTGCGGTCGCGCAGGTGGATGACTTCCCCGGCCAGCAGGCGGCGCACATGGCCGCGCCCGTCCGCCACGTCATAGGCCAGCCGCCCACTCGACAGTTCGGCGACCGTCACCATGCCCCAGGGGATATAGGCGAGGCCGGCGAGCTGCCCATTGCCCGCGCGGATGATCTCGGCAAGGCCATTGCCGGTCAGCAGGGTAGAGGCGACCAGATGGCCGATGAACTCGGGCCAGGTCATGCCCTCATGCACGCCATGGACGGTCAACCGGCGCAGCGGATGGCCCAGCGCCTCGATGCGGTTATCGCCCTCGCGGCGATAGACCAGCGCCGGGATGCTCGCGAGGCTGTCCGCGATCACGTTCACGCAGGCCAGCACCGCGCTCATATTCTCGGCATAGCGAGCCGAAACGCCCGCATAATAGCCGATGCCGGGCGCGAGCGCGGCCCAGCTCGGATCATCCGCCGCACGGCGTTCATAGCCAAGGCGGGACAGGAAGCGGTCAGCCAATCGCACGGGCCACCTCCGCGAGAATGAGGGACCGGTGCCGGCGCAGGATAGTGCCTTCATGGCAGCGGCTGCGCAGCGCGATCTCGGTATCGGGATAGGCAGGCCAGGATGACACGACGCTGATCTCTTTCAGGTCGATCGTGTTGAGCGTGCGGGTTTCGCCGCTCCAGCTTTCGCCGCCCTTGGGGACAGTGAAGCCGAACGACATGCCGCCCAGGTCATCGCGCTGCGCCAGCGCCAGCACGTCTCGCCCGGCCGCCGTGTCGGGCAGGTCGAGCGAGAAGGCGAGGCCCCGGCGATCCTCGGTGAGCCGCAGCGTGCCCGAACGGGTGCGGCCCAGCACCTTGCCGGGATCATGGTCGAGCAGCGCCAGCACGTCGCCCGCCAGCGCGCCCCGGAAGGCACCGGGGGCGATACGCTCGCGGAAGCCGCCCATGGCCGCCTCGCTGCCGAAGATGGCAGCATATCCCTCGATACGCCGCCCGGCGGTGCGGACCTCGGTGAAGGCCCGCCGCTCCATATCGCCCCCGCCGCTCATTTGGCGTCCTTGATCGCCGCGAAGCTGGCGACGTGACGGAGGGCGGTGTCCACGGTCGCCATCGCGCGGATGGAGACATTGCCCTTGCTGTAGGCGATCGATTCGAATGGGTTCACGAGAATGTCGATCTCGGACCAGATGCCGATCAGCAATTCGGACCAGTCGCCATAGAGCACGGCGGAAAGGCCGGTGCCGGTGCCCTTGGTCAGACCGCTCGGCACGGAGTTGGAGAACTCCGCGCGCTCCCCGGCGAACACGGTGGGCAGACCCATGTAGTTGCCTTGCCCATCCTTGAGCTTTGTCGCAGCCGCTTTCACGGCAGGGGTCGAGAGGAAGGCGCGGCTGTTCGTGGGCGCGTCGAGAATATCGACGGCGGCGATCAGGTCGCGGGCCAGATCGCCGGTCAGCGGCCCGCCATTGATGCCCACGGCGACATTGCCAATGCCCGCGAAATTGAGGATACCGCGCGGCTCGGCGCCAACGCCGCTGCCATTGATCGCCGCCTTGTCGATCGCCAGCGCCAGATTGCGCGCCAGCATCCGGCGCAGCAGTGCCTCCACGTCCGGCGATGCCTGGAGCAGCATGTTGCGGGACCATTCCGAGAGCGCGCCCGCATGCTTGGGCGAGAGCGTGATGCTGTCAAAATCGGCGTCGTCGGCGGTCAGGGCCGTGTTCTCGGCAACCCAGCCAATGGCCGGGCTATCCGTCTCGCGGGGGATCGACAGGTTGCCGGTCAGGCCCGACAGTACTGTCGCGCCCAGCGTCCGCACCTTGGCCGATGCCACCAGCGCATTGATATACTGGTCGGGGCGATGCTCGGTCGGGACCAGCTCGGCGCCGGTCGTGGTAGTGAGCGCCCGCGTCTCGAAGCACTCGGTCGGGATGAACACGCCCTCGGCAGCGCGGCCGGCGCGCTTCGCCAATTCGGCCTGCATCTCGCGCTCAAAGCCCCAATCGACGGAAAGGCCGGCGGCTCCGGCAATGGCGCGGCCGATATGGAACTTGCTACGGATCTCGCTGGTCAGCTTGTGATCGCCGTTGATCGGCGTGCCCAGCTCGGCGCGGTCGGCCGCGTCGATCTTGCGCTGGCGCTCCAGCCTGGCGTCGAGCGCGCGCAGCTCGGTCTCGGCCGCCTCGAATGCGCCGTTGTCGTCCGCCTCATGGGCGGCGCTCATGCGAGCGACGATCGCCGCCCGCTGTTCGATCAGATCACTCGTTTTCATGCTTCATCCTCAATCTGGCCGGGAGCTAAAGCCCCCGGCGCGGTGAAAACCGACGCTTCACAGCGTGGGCAAAACGTCCCCATGGGGTGCACCCCTTCCGCCACAATGCCGAACGCGGCGGCGGGCGCCTTGGGGAGAGGCGAGTTCAAATCAGTCGTCCTCACCGATGATGGAGGCCTCTTCCTCGGTGTAATGCGCGATCAACGCGCGCATTTTGAGGATATTGAAGGTCGTAGATTTGCGGATGTCCGTGCCGCTCAGATAGGTGGTGTCCCATGTGTCAGGAGCCGGCACGGCGCTCGTCGGAAATGCCTTGCCACTATCAGGGCCGAAATAGTCCTGCACATAGGTGATAGTCTTGGCCTCCGGATTGAGGCGCGCGGCCAGCGCAACAGCACAAGCGATGCTGCCAGCCCTCCGCGCATTGAGGCCATCATCCATCAACTCGCGGAACAGATAGAGCGCGATCATATCATCCGGGTCGAACAGACGAGCGCGACCAGGTGTAGTATCGGGCGCGCAGCCGAAGTGGCCGGCCGCAACATGCTCGTTGAAGCGATCGCGGTCGATACGAGCAATGCGGCAGGCCGCTTTGGTGGTAAGTTTAGGTGTTGGCATTGTCTTTTCCTCTTGCGTTTGCCAAGAGGTATTCCAACTTCTTGAAAATATCAAGAGGACTTTGGGTGAGGGTGATTGCCCTCCCCCTCAATGTCGCAACAGCTCCCGCATGTGTTCCCGATGCGCCTCCGCCTCATTGATCGGCCCTCGTGATTGATCGACACTATAGACGGGCCGGATCGCGTACATTTCCGCGCCGTTATCGGTGGGAGCCTCGCCAGAGATATCGAGTGTGTCGCCTGACGGGTCATCATCCTCCACGTCGGGATCGCCGTCCATCGCGTCGAGCAGGTCGATCGCGACGGACAGGAACGCTTCAAGGCTCGCCCGATCATAGCGGGCAAGGATAGCGGCAACTGCCGGCATTGGTGGGATAATGGATGCGCGCACAGGCGTGCCCGTGATAGGGGCGTGAGTAGCCATGACCTGATCCTTCCGAGATCGGTTGAGGTTAGAGCCGGGTGGGAAGCTCCAACTTCCCCTCGGCTCGCTATTTTGTTAACAGAACGAAATGAGTGCCGCAAGTTCTGTTAACAGAAGCCCAAAACGACCCGGACAATCCGGCATCGTTGTCGGCGTCCGCCTCCAGCCCAACCAACTTGACGCACTGGATGCCTGGATAGCTAAACAGCCCGATCCGCGCCCTTCGCGACCTGAAGCTATTCGGATAATCATTCAGCGAAGTTTTGCTTAGTTTTAGGCGAGGTATTGGGGGCTTTTATGGTAATGATTCGGTGCGCCTTTTGTGGTCAACATAGAAAGTCCTACCCCGAACATTTCCATCCTAAGTGGTCTCGTCGATTAATCCCTATTAGAACCGACACGCGAGGAATTATTATAGAGCGTGGCGTGGCAACAGGGAAAAAAATGAGAGGTGCGGTCGGCACGGAAACCCTCAAGGAAGTCTGTAAACCCTGCAATTCGATATGGATGTCGCAACTCCAGTCTAAAGCAAAACCTTTTCTAGAACCTCTTATCGTTGGCGATCGGATCATCATCACCGATGAAAAAGCTTCGGCAATCTCTCAGTGGGCGGTAATGACATCAATGTGCATCGACGCAATCCCTGATTGGAAATCGTTTATTCCAGCCCATGTCAGAAAAGAATATTCTGAAAGTCAAAATATTGGTAGCGATTGGAAGATATATTTAGGAAGAACTAATTCCGTAATTGATCGAGGGTGGCGGAGAGATTATTTATATGACAATAATAATATTTTGAACGGATGCATAATTGTTTTCTTAATTGGTAGAATTTTTACGGTATCAATATACCAACCAAATTTATCGTTTAAGAGATTAATTAACTTATCTAAGATAGGTATATTTCAGTTATATCCATCTGTTGGAAATAAGATTAATATATCTGATACAACTTTGCCAGATTTCATTCATGTTAGAAGCATCGTTGATATGTTTGCAGGTAAATATCCAAAAATATACGACCTTCCAGATCTCCTATAGCCACATCAGCCCTTCGCCCCGATAGACTTCCGGCCCCTCATCTTTCGCCGCCAGTCCGCACGCCATGATGAGCGCTGCCATGCCGTCGATCCGGTCGATCGAGCGGGACTTGCTCGGCTTGCGGCCGCCGGCCGGATCGGTGTCGAAGATCAGGTTGCTGGCATTCCAGCGCAGCACCGGGTGCATACCGTGGCGCAATCGGCGCTCGATCAGCGCCGTCTCAAACGCATTGACCGCCGGCCCCATGCTGGCGAATCCCTGTCCCCAGTCTTTCAGCGGCAGCTCGCTTATGCCTTCGCGATCGAGGATGGCGCGCAACTCAGCCATGCCCCAACGGTCATAGGCAATCGCCCGCACATCGAATAACTGACAGACCATGGCGAGCCGACTGGCGATATACGCCTTGTCGATCGCCGCGCCCGGCGTCGGCTCGATATACCCCTGAGACGCCCAGGTGCGATAGGGGACGCGGTCCTGCTCCTCCTTGAGCGCCAGCCCGGCCTTAGGGCACCAGAAATAGGGCAGCACGGCGCCGTCATCCTCGGGGAAGTAGAGCACCAGCGCCGAGAGGTCGCGCACGCTGGAAAGGTCAAGACCGGCATAGCAGGGCCGGCCGCGCAGGGCCGCCGGGTCGACAGACTCACCGCAGGCATTCCACTCGGCCGGATTGATCGCTTTCGGCTCGGCATCCACACGCTGGTTGAGGTGCAGGTTGCGAAAGGCCGGCTCAAACGTCGGCATGCGGATCGCGCGTTGCGCTTCCTCGCCAATGGTCTGCTCATTGACGAACACGCCCAGCGCCGGATTAGCGGCCGCCCAGGCGGCGGGATCGTCCAGGGCAGCATCCTCATCCGCCGCGTAGATCGCGCCGTGGAATGACGGATCTTCGATCTCGCCGCTCTCGATGCGGCCGGCATAGTCCACCAGCTCGCTCATGATGTTCTCGGCATAGGGTGATTGCGTGCCGATGGTGAGCATCAGCGGCTCGCGGCGCTTGCCCATGGAGGTGCGCAGCACGTCGAACAGCTCGCGGCCCTTCCACTGGGCCAACTCGTCGCAGATCACGAAGCTGGAGGCGAGGCCGTGGACACTGGCGCCGTCGCTGGCCAGCGCCCGATATTTCGAGCCGGTGATGCTGTCCTCAATCACCTTGTGGAACCGCTGGACATTGACGCGGGCGGCGATCCACGGCGTCTCGGCAATGATCGCCTCCATCTCCGCGAAGATAAGCGCCGACTGGTCACGGGTCGCGGCGGCCGAATAGCATTCGCCACGCTGCTCGCACTCCGGGCCGACCAGGTGCGCCAGGCAGAGCATCGCCGCCAGCACGGTCTTTCCCTGACCACGCGCCACGCTGAGCAGGCCGGTGCGCACGCGGCGATTGCCCTCGGCATCGGTTGCATAGACCGCTTCCAGCCATTCCCGCTGGAAAGGCAGCAGGGCAACCGGCTCGCCGGCACCATAGCCCTTCGTGATCGGCAGGCTCTCCACGAAGGCGATGACGCGTTCCGCCCGTGACATGTCCGGCCGCGTCCACGGGTGAGGCTCGGACGAGAGCGGATTGAGGTTGAACAGGTCGGCAACGGGCCGCTGCCCCTGCTCGGCAACCCGCATCATCCGTCCTGCGCCCGGCCCACGCTTACCCATTGAAATATCGCCCTTCCTCAAGCCCAACTAACTCTAAACTCGACTTCGAGGACGATATGGTGCGCTCAGCCCTGAGAGATTTTCCGTGCCATTGGTGGGCGGGGTCGAGAGGCTGGCCACTGGCATCGCAGCCACGGCGGGGCTTGCGTGTGCGCACCGCTCCCGCCTCCACGCCTCGCGCCGTCTTGGCACCGTGGCAGGCAGGGCAGTAGCTCGCCAACCCGTCATGACCGGGGAAGGGATCGCCGCCCGCGCTGATTGGCACGCGATGGTCCACCGTGTTCGCCAGCACCATACGCCCGATCGCCCCACAGTCCTCGCACATCGGGAACTGATCCAGATGCGCACGGCGCAGCCGCTGCCATGCCGCCGTGTTGTAGGGCCAATCAGCCATGACGCGGCCTGTAGGCTCGCCAGGCCCGCTTGCAGCCAATGGGCTTACGCGATGGGCGTTCAGGCCTGAGCGCTCGAAGCATCTTGCTCGCCTCGCTCCAATCGTGGCCGGGAGGCGCCCGCCAAAACTTGTCATCGTCATCCATGCTTGTTCTCCGCTGAATGGTTTCGGTCTGATCGTTGCGCGGTCATCATGCGGCCACTTCCCTCAGCTCACAGAGGATAACCGCCCGCTTGATAGGAGGGATGAAGCCGCGCCTTTCTGCCGCTGCGGACAGTTCGGCCTCCGTCATGCCTGTGTGGGACGCCAGAGCCGCTTTTGCTGTTCGATCCGATGATCGCCAGAACGTGCCAAGCCGCTGGCTGAAGAAGTCATCAGGTGTGCCTTCCGGTTCCGGCGGGCTCGCATGCCCACCAACGGTGGACGTCGATCGTGCCCGCAGTTTGGCCCGTTTGCGACAGGTTTCCGAACAGAACCGGCGCGGATATGCTCGATCAGGTCGGTCGATGGTGAAGGCCGAACCGCAATCCTCGCATGCCCGATGCATGCCGACAGCGCCGTGCCCTGCGCCGTCATCCGCTGCGCTGTTGGGAGGGCCAGCGGCTGCCGGCGCACCAGCGTTTGCCCATGAGGAAATGCCAGTGTCGGCCCCTGTACCCATGGTAACAGCTGTATAGTATGAGGATTCCACAACGCTCGCAGATGCCGGAGAAGCGCAGTTTTCCGTTAAACCGGTTGTGGTTTTCTCAACCGCTACTCCCCCACTATCCACACGGAGGGGTTCCAGCGTTGTGGAATCCTCAACCGGCATTCTGTTTTCGTCCAGGGCGCGACGATAGTTCTTCAGCGCCTTGAGGCCCCGTTCCATGCGCTTGCGTTCCTTGGTTCCTGCCACCGGCTGACGGGCTTCCCAATCGTCTCGCCAGTCATTCGTCGGGGCCTTGCCATCGGTCGCCTGCCATGTGAGCCGCCAGCAGCGTGCGCGGCTCTTGTGGGACGCCTTCACGGCGAACAAGGCGTCCTTGGTCATGGCAATGAAGCCACGCGCCTCCAACTCATCAAAGGCCCCCATGGCAACACGCGGATCGGACGTGCCCAGCCGAGCCGATGCGTCGTCAACAGACAGATAGAGCGAGCCGTTATTCTCGCCATTCTCCATCATGGTCAGCTCGACCAGCAGCGCCCGCGCGGCAAGGCTGAGCGAGCGATAAGCGGGACTCTTGAGAACGCTATGGTCGAGACGGACAAAGCGTGTCGTCGGGTTACGGCCGTTGCGCAGGGGCTTATTCTTGCGGCGGCTCATGCGGCACCTTCCGGCGAAAACCGCAACGATAGGATCGGTTTGCGAATGTGGCCGCCTGTGCTAAGCCCCGACACGGTCAGTTTAGAAGCGGACCAATCCTTAGCCCTCGCTCCGGTTGCTGCCGGATCGGGGGCATTTTCATGGCTGGACTGGGGGCGATGCCGTTCCGCAAAATCCTCGTAAGCTATTGATTTCTGCTTGTGGATAACTGTGCCGTTCCGCAACGAAACCGGCCTTTGAGGCCAGCCCATGGCGGTTTTTGGTACCGCCATGCGGAGGTTCGAATCCTCCCGCCCCAGCCAGCAGACCCTTGTGCTTCGGCTCCAGGAAGCTGAAATCCGGGGAGAAGTTTTGAGATCGCTGGTATGGTGCAGGTAGACCGGGTTAGTCCCAGTTGGACCGGCTTGGACAGCAATTGTCTCACGATTTGTCTCATGATTTTATGCCTCCCGGGAGCCGACCAGGGAGTCGGCAATGGTCAGGAGTGCCTCCTTTACCCCCGCGTCGATCGACGTGCTGGCAATGGCAAGCTTCGCGATGCCCGTACGCCGGGACTAATGAGCGAGCTTCTGCCGAGCGGCAAGAAGGTCTGGAAATACGAACGGCGGCTGGCGGGCAGTGGCGCGCTTATACGGCTGACGTTGGGTCAGTTTCCTGCCTACACCATGGCGGATGCGCGCGCCTGGGCTACAAAGCTGAACGATCAGGTCGAGGCCGGCGTTGATTCCCGTGAGGCGAAGCGAGCCGAGGAGATAGGCGCCAGCATGACGGTCGCCAAGGCGCATGATCTTTACATGATTGCAGTCCGAGAGTGACGCTCGTTGCGGGCCAAAAGGCCGAACAAGCCACGCACGATCAAGGACAAGCTCGCCATCTATAAGCGCGATATCGCGCCGAAGCTGGCCAAACGCAGCATTTACGATGTGACTGAAACTGATCTGATCAAACGCGTCGAGGCGAAGAGTAAGATTGCGAAGGTGCGCGCCGACCGCCTGGCGGCCGAGCTGAAGGCATTCTTCGGCTGGACCGCCTCCTTGCGGGGGCTGGAGGTCGGGCTGGAAAGCGATCCGTCGCGGCGCCTCGGCGATCTCCGCTATCCCGAGACGGCGCAATCACGAAAGCTGAGCCTGCAGGAAATTGAATGGTTCTTGAAAGCGCTGATCCACGAGCCACGCTGGGTCCAGCGCGGCATGCTGCTTTGGTTGCTCACCGCAGTGCGGATTTCGGAAGTCGTCCGTGCGCGAAGCGAAGAGGTCATTGACGGCGTATGGACCATCCCGAGTCCTCGCGTGAAGAACTCGTTCCCGCATACCATTGCGCTTGGACCTTGGGGCTGATCGCTCAGAGCGATGACGAATGGATCTTCTTTGCGCCAAGGACCACGGGACCACGCAATGGCCGCGGCGCGGCGCCGATCAATGCCGGATCGCCCGCAGGGTGCGCTCGTTGCCCCTCGAAACGAGGGTGCGCCCATGTCCATCATCTCGCCGGTCTCCACCGCTTCTTCATGGAACCGGGCTGCCCGAACGGGATGGGGCCGCTCGCGCGCCGGGACGGGAACCGGGATCCTCATGAGAGGCCGGCACCCATTTGAACTGAGCTACGGACGAGGCGCCGGTTCCGTGCGCGTCTCCCTTCTGAGCGGTATAGTCGTTCCACGCCACGAGGAAGCCCGCAGCGCTTGGTCGAATGGAAGGAACGGAAGCTTGCCCTTTGCTGGCGCTGATGGCCCGCATGGGACCAAGTGAGTGCCCCACCCTGTCAAATGTTTCGATGAAGATTTCACGCGATCCATAAGGGCTGTCGCTCCAGGCCAGACCGAGGATCGCCCCGTTCCAGGCAACATAGGCGCCGATGGAAGCGCTTCTATCGTTCGTTATCCTCCTGGCGGCGGGCATGTTGTCTGTGCCAAGTAATTCAAAAGGGGCGACGATCAGATAGATTTCTTCATTACCGTCCCTCTGATCGAACCAGGTAAGTGCGGCCTGGCCCGCCTCGTTGACCTGAAGGTCGGGATAAAGGGAAGGATGCCCATCGTCCAAGCTGAGCAGACGATGCCGTACATCATCCGGGGTGATGTCGATCATGTGCAATTCATGAGCGGCTGTAGTCTCCGCTGCGTCATAGGTAACGATGAAGCGTTTGCCGTAGACCATCGCGTTGAGATTCCATGTATCCCAACTGGCGCGGCCGATCCTGCGGGGTAGCGTTTCCGGCACTCCTGCTTGCGAAAAGCGCCGATACCACACGGTTGCCTCGCTCTTCCTGTTGGTTGCCGATTGCTGGATCCAGGCGACATGCACGTCCTTTCCGATCCGCCGCACGACCGGGTTCCTCGTCTGCAAGGTTTCGTCGGTCAGGGGCGTCGTCCACAGCAGTCGACCGTGCAGGTCGAACCCCGCCATGCGCGCGGACAATCGGCCTGTGTCAGGCGTTTTCTCATACCATGCGGTGATGAGCTGGTTCTCCCCGAAGATCAGGTCCGGCTCATAGGCCAGTCGCTTGCCGTCGCTGACGCGGAAAGGCTTGCCGCTCAACCGGCCATCGCCGTCCACCCGCTGGATATAGATGGATGAGCCATCATTCGGACCGCCATGCCATGCCGCATATTGCCCGGCCTCACCGGTGGCCAGACTGAGTTCATATGCGCGCATCTGTGGCGTATTGCGGGTTGTCGAAGGCGCACAGCCCGCCAACAGCAAGACCAGTAGTAGTGTAGGCAACGCCGTTTTCAAACCTGTTTATCCCTCAGTGTCGTGCCTTCAGGCGCATGGATGCCGCGGCGGTGCCGCGTCGGGATATGGACTGCCATTATCTCTGTAAACGGTAAGGCACAGTCCGAAAGACTGCGCGAGAGATAGGAGGGGGTCAAGTTGCCGAATGACAGGGCAAAGGTGAGTCAGGATCTTCAAAATTATTCATAACTTTATGAAAAATAATAGTAAAATTAAAAATGTAACATCCCTCGCTCCGTTACAGAACCGTAATGAACTTGGCCTGTGCGCTGCCGCTTCTAATGCGCCCCCGGGAGAACGGGGCGATATCGCTTCCGGAGTTGGGGGAACCATGTCCATCAAGAAATACCGCGCAGCCTATGCGCTCTGTCTGCCACTCGTCATGCCCGCTACCGTCTGGGCGCAGGCACCCGACGCCGGCATCGAGGAAGAAGTCGCCGGCGACCTGGAACGCTATTTCACCGACCCCAGAACTGGGACCGCCCGCCCGGAGATCAGAGAGGTGCCTCTCTATGCGGGCGGGTGGCCAGCCAGACGATATGCTTATCACCCCGGCCATTTTCACCTGACCGCATTCGAACCTCATCGACGATGAACCCCGCTTCCTCCAGATCATCGCCAAAGCAGCTATCCGGATAGCTCGACCAGATCGCCAGCACCCCTCCAGGCCGCAGCGCCGCACAGGAGGTATACAACCCCTCCATCGAATAGAGCCGATCATTGGACGCACTGATGAGGCCATCCGGGCCGTTGTCGACATCCAGCAGGATCGCATCGAATATCTCATGAGCTTCGGCAATCCGGTCGAACACATCGCCGACGCGGACGGTGACGCGGGGATCGCTGAGCGCACCATCGAATAGATGGGCCAGCGGCCCCTCCGCCCATTCCACGACGGTCGGGACAAGCTCGGCAACGACCACCTTCGCAGCAGCCGGCAGTTCGGCCAGCGCTGCGACAAGCGTGAACCCCATGCCCAGGCCGCCAATCAGAATATGCGGCTGAGCGGAGGTGATACGCTGACAGGCAAGCGACGCCAGTGCGCGTTCGGATCTGTGGGCCCAGCTCACCATCAGCTGGATCTCCCCATATTCGATTGCATAGTCATCGCCGCGCTGCCGCAGAAGCAACTCGCCGCCACCAGGGATATCGGCTGTGCCAATCAATTCGATGGGCTGGTCAGAGTCATCCGTCCGGCTGTTGAGCACGTTATTCATTCTGGTCAGCCCTTGTAACCGAAAGCAATGATGGTTCAGATCGTCACCTGCCATCAGACGGCGGAAACAGGGGCCATTCCCTGACCGCCCCTGTCCTCACCATGATACGCGCTATTATCGATAGGGTATCGTGGTTCTGGCGGCGTATAATGGAGAGCGAACGACCGGTGTGTTTATGAGGCGTGTCTTCATGCCCCGTCGAACGGCCTCCGCATCTTCCATATTGTTGAGCACCACGCGCGTGCCACCGGATAGCAGCGGCTCAATCACGGAAATGCCGAAGCCCTGCTTCGTGCAATAGTCAGTCACCTGCTCGACCGATGCATTGATGGCGATCGCGCGGCTCATGCGAAGGATACGCCCGAAACGGTGGATCCCAAACGCACATGGCCCGCCCTGAAGATGCCGACCAGCCCATAAGGATGCGCGGCGATGCGCTCGCCAAGGGCACAGGCAGCCTCGCGCAATATCCGTCGACCCTGACCAAAATCGGAAAATTGAGCCCATAAGAGCGCGCGTTGCTGGTCATGTAAAAGTTTATTGAAATCGCCCATCAGACCTGTCCCGATCAGCAAGCGGGAGCGCGGGTGGTCTCTCAGTCACGGCGAAAGCTTGCGGAGCGGGTTCGCGGCAATGCCGGCCCTATGGCACAGGAGCATAGTTCTGTCGCTTCAATTCGTTGAACCGGGGATGAGGCAGCCTTAGCATCAGCAAATTTGATCGACCGGCGCGCCGCCTGCTCCTGCTCAGACGCCCAACACTGGAGCGACACCGAAGGCAGCATGTATCAGGCACGAGAGCGCCGGCTAATGGCGTACATAGGTCTTTCGGATAGCAAGAGCGATTGAGATTGGGAGGGGCTGTCAACCGTATTAGGGGCTCAACACGCCGTTGGTTGAATTTCAGAGAGCGATATCCATATATAAAAAACGCCGCTTTGCTTATTCGAGCGAGTTCTGTCCGGCGTTGTCTCTTTACAATCAAAATTCGTTTGATTGGCTTTCCTGAGGCAGGAAACGCAATCGCCGCGTCCGGGCCTCGACAGCCGGATGGGGCGATCTGGAGAGATCTGCCCGATGATCGCCTATTTCCTTCTCGTCCATCGTTACCCCGACCTCTTTGCCCGGAAGTTTGATGCCGGGAACGGGTCAAGAATTCTCGCGTTGCTCGAACGCTATCTGTCATCTCCGGCAGCGAACAACTACTCCCGGCAGGCTCCTGCGGCGATGCTGCCGTCATATCCCACAAAAGCGGATGTGGTCTTCGCCTGAACGGTAACGTTGCGGCACCTCCCATCACATCATTCCCGAAAGGAACAGATCATGGCCAAGTCTCAGAAGAGATCCAATCGCGAAATCCGTAAGCCCAAGGCCGAAAAGCCGAAAACGAATGTGTCCAAGCCATCCGAGAAGCGCGGCGTGGTGCCGGGGCTCGAAAACATGAAGCGCTAACGTGTAACCACGCCACGCGAGTGCCGCCTTCCGGGCGGATCGCGAACAGGCACTGAACGTCATAGGGCGCGACGTTGCTTTTTGCTGCGAGTTTCAGTGCACGGCCGGATGACTTGGGCGACCAATTGGCCAAAGAGCGCGTGTTCACGACGCCGCTGATGAAAGATGCGGCGCCCATAGTAAAACGCCCTTTCACACCCCACATAAAATCTACCGCACTCCCCATGCCTCGGGCACGAGTGTGGCTGAGAGATAGTTCGCGCTCCCGCTCATGGTTGGAGACGAACGATGTCATTCTATCCCGTAGCGTTACAAGCACAGGCAAAGCGGTTCTTCCGCCCGATCTTCCAATGATCCGGGTTTCCAGCGCTGCACGGCGTGATGCCGCGCGATCCCTTCGCGAGGACAATTGGGAGAATGAGGGCGGTCTCTTGGCTGGCGCGAGGATCGCGATCGTATCCCCCGTTATTTCAGCCAGTGATGTCGAGGGGCTCGAGGCACAGGTCCATTTTATGGAAAGTACCTTGGCCAGCGACTTTGGCGATGGTCGGATCGGGATGCGCTACAACACTTATGCGTATCGCTCGCGCGTTCTTCGCCAGCAAAAGGCGAAGCTCGATGCCCTGCGCGCCAGATTTCAGGCACAGGAGCGATAATCGTGAGCGACCCCCGTAAACGCGACGAAGCGACCGTAGCTGAGCAGATGGCTCTTTATGGGATCATTCGCGTCCCGGCCGATCAGTATCATTACAAGGACTATCGGTACTCAAAGCTCAGCGACGCGATTGCCCAGGCCAAGCGCGACGAGCGCTCCTCCTGATTCTGGCCACCCGGGCATCATAGTTTTGAAAGGACGTACAATGGAACTCTCATCGACTTTCTGCCGGATGCAGGAGACCGTCCAGCGCGATCGCGCGGCCAATGCGATACTGGAAAATATCCGGGTTGTCGCTGGCCGGGCGGCCAACGCATGGGGCATTGAGGCGCTCTTTGCCGAACGGCGCGAAGCTCGCCGCGAGCGAACACGCGTCATTGCCGACATGGCGGCTCTTCAGAATGAGCAGGCACCCAGCGAAGACGACAAGCTGCTGAGCGAAAATCCGGACCGGGGGGTCAAAAACGCCTGAATTGGCCCGGGAAACGCTTTGAAGCGATGTTCATCTCGGCACAGGCTGTTTAGGCCTACCTCTTACGCGGCTTCTTCATCGTCCTTGCGGCGGAGACGCAGTTCCGGGGCTTCGCGGTCAGGAAGGTCCGGCCGCCGCTCGAATGCGCCGCCTTCGCCTGAAATCCGCTCTTCCTGAATGATTGCCGCAGCTCGCTTCCTTGATACTCCCAAGCTGCGCAACGCATAGTCCGCCAGACCGAACGACAACTCGCGCGTGCCGGTGATCGCAAGGCCGACGCCCTGGCTTTCGAGATGGGCTACCTCGGCATCGTTCTGCGTCCGCACGGCAACGTCAATGTCTGCATTGAGTTCACGGGCGAGTTCGATGATCCGCCGTGTCTGAAACCCTTCTGGCGTTGCGATCACCAGAAGGCGCGCATCGGCGATGCCTGCGTCATCGAGAATCCCGGGGGTCGACGCGTCGCCATAGATCACCGGTATACCTTTCGCGCGCAGCGCTTCGACACGCCGCCGGTCCTTGTCAACGATGATGACAGGAAGCTCCTGGTCGCTGAGCGTCTTGCCGACCACGCCGCCCACCCGACCGTAGCCGACGATGATCGCGTGATTACGCACTCCCTTTTCAAATGGTTCCGGAAGAGTGGAGAGGGCTTGTCCGCCCCCGCGCTCCAGAATGGAAAGTATGCGCGGTCGCCGGCCCAGCCATCGCTCGATACCGTCGAAGGCCTTGAAGACGAGGGGGTTGAGCGTGATCGAGAGAAGCGCACCGGCCAGTATTAGATCCCTGCCTTCCACCGGAACCAGGCCAAGCGTCACGCCGAGGCCGATCAGGATGAAGGAGAACTCGCCTATCTGGGCGAGGCTTGCCGATACCGTCAGTGCCGTTCGTGCCGGATAGCCAAAAGCCAGCACGATAGCGAAGGCGGCAACGGACTTGCCGATCAGGATGATCGCGAGAACCCCGACCGCCGCCAGCGGCTCGCGGACGAGCACGGCCGGATCGAACAGCATGCCGACCGAGACGAAGAACAGGACGGCGAAAGCGTCTTGCAGTGGCAGCGAATCCGCTGCCGCCTGATGGCTGAAGTCGCTTTCGCTCAGCACCACACCTGCAAAGAAGGCTCCGAGGGCGAAGGACACGCCGAACAGTGCAGCCGATCCATAAGCAATGCCCAGCGCCGTCGCGAGCACCGACAGCGTGAACAGTTCGCGCGATCCCGTCCGTGCGACGCGCTCCAGCACCCAGGGCACCGCGCGCGTACCCACCACGAGAACCAGCACCAGGAAGAGCGCGACCTTCCCAAGCGTAAGCAAGAGGGCCAGCACGATGGTGCCGCCGGTGGCCTCACTGCCTTCGCTGGCGTTGCCGCCGAGTATGCCCGCAAGCGCCGGAAGCAGGACCAGCGCCAGAACCATGGCGAGGTCCTCGACGATCAACCATCCCACGGCAATGTGGCCATTGATCGAATCCAGCGTATTGCGATGTTCGAGCGCGCGCAACAGCACGACCGTCGAGGCCACCGAGAGCGCGAGGCCGAAGACGATGCCCGCGCCGGGCGTCCATCCCCACATATGCGCCAGTCCCGCCCCGAGCAGCGTCGCCACAGTGATCTGAACGATGGCACCTGGAATGGCGATCCGTTTTACGGAGAGCAGATCCTTGACAGAGAAATGTAACCCGACTCCGAACATCAGGAGGATCACGCCGATCTCGGCAAGCTGTTCGGCCATTCCCGCGTCGCTGACAAAGCCGGGTGTAAAGGGCCCGACCGCGACACCGGCCACCAGGTAGCCGACCAGCGGGGGCAGCTTCAGCCGGCTCGCTACAAAGCCCCCGACAAACGCGAGCACCAGCCCCATGACGATTGTGGTGATGAGACTGGTGTCATGGAGCATCGGCATCCCTTTGGAGAGCCCGCCGTCACGACGCGCTGGGTGAAACACCGATAGGCGGGCCGATGCGAGGCGCAGCGCCCTCGGCACTTGTCCTGTCATCCCAGTCGATAACGATGAGACAGTAAGCGTACACCAATCCACTTGGGAAAGCGACCCGCCGTCAGAGAAAAAGCGCCGTTCCTATAAGCTCTGAGAAGCCAAGGGGCGCTGATATAAACGAATGGCGGTTTAACGGATCGACGCGACAAAAGCGGACTGCCCAGACTGTCGGCGAGGACTGGCACGTGCCTGTCCTCGATGGCGAGGCGGAACATCCCCGGGAAGACCATCCCGCTGCCAAATGGATGCGGGAGTGCTTCTCCTTTACCAAAGCCGAGATTATCGTCGCTCAGGGCCTTCTTGCGGGAAAAACGGCCGAGGACATAGCGGAAGATCGCGGTGCGAGCGTGGCTACCATACGGACCCATATCCGGCATCTACTGGAAAAAACGAGTACGCGTCGCATCGCCGATCTTATTGCCTTGTTGAGTAACTTGCCTTGAATTTCTGACTGCGCTGAGCTGAGAGGCATCTCGTTCGACCTGCGCGGATATTCCGGCGGGGCGCATCTTCCGCCCGTTGGGGCGATGGACGGGTGCGGCCTTATGTTACGAAGCTGGAGCGTGGCATCCAATGCCTCGCAGCCGGCTAACTCCACTCCGATCGGCACGGCAGAGCTTCGGAAGCCGGATCCGCACCTGCGCTTCGTCAGGGCAGGCGTACCAGACGAACACCCAATGGCCGGCGATGGATATGAGGAAGAAGAGGGCAGTGATCCATCCATAAGCATAGCGTTTTCATGATCGGCCTTCCGCGAAATGCGCCAGGCGCGAGCCAAGGCGGCAAGAAACGGCTTGTGCGCGTGCTGCCACGGCCTTCGATGGAGACTGACACTGGCAGCGGATGGATGATCGTTTGTCGCCAGGCTATTGACGGCTTCGGCATTCTTCTCCTTTGTTCCATACAATGTCGCGTGCGGGTCGCAACCAACACGCCGTTGAAACATTTGGTTGAGACGCGGTGCGCTTACCGAGGGGTATCGATTGTCGATCAGAGGTCTTCGCCGAAACAGGGGTCTCATGGCCCTTATCGGATTGCAGGCCTGGATTGGGTTCGGATCCCCGGCCACCGCGCAGCGACCGGGCGCGCCGCAGACGGAGCAGGCGAGACCTCCCCAACAGACGCCGGCCGAACGGCAAGCCGGCGACGACGCGCCTATCATACCCGATGAGGAATTCGATGAGAGCATTCCGCCCATCGACGCCGATCTCGATGCGCCGATGGGCACGGCGGCCGACTGGCAAGCGGAGCAGGCCCAACGCGCCGCACGGGGTCAGGCGCCCGCGACCGGCGTCGACGATGCGGAACTCGAACAGCCGCTGACCCCACTCGAATCCTTTGACGTCCAGCCGTTCGATGACAACAGCTATGCTCAGCAGGACGAGGCCAAGGCAGCCGAGATGCGCTACAGCTACCGCATCGAGGGGCTGGATGGGCTGGTCGATGCCAGCCGCGTGGTCCCGGTGGACGCCGATACCATCCGCGCCCGGTTCAACGAGCTGTCCGCCCTGGAGGAGGGCGACGGACGCGCAGCCAACGGCGCGATGATCAACGCGCGGCTGGAGCAGGACCAGACGTTGCTGGCCGACATCCTCTCGGGCCAGGGCTATTTCGATTCGCAGGTGCGCGGCAGCCTGCAACTGCCCGAGCAGGGCAGCAACGGCCCGATCACCGTCCTTCTCGATGTGACGCCGGGCCCGCGCTACACTTTGGGTTCGGTCCGCTTCGACGCGCCGCCGGTCACGCCGCCGGATCTCATCGAACGCTCTTTCGTGCCCAGGCCGGGCGAGCCGATCGTTGCCGACCGCATCCTGGGCGCGGAAGCCAATATCGCCGTCGCGCTGCCCGAGAATGGCTATCCCTTCGTGTCGGTGGGCCAGCGCGATATCCTGCTCGATGCGCAGACGCGCACCGGCGACTATACGCTGCCGGTCATGCCCGGCCCGCGCAGCAGCTTCGGCGATTTCGTGGTGTCGGGCGACGATCCGGTGTTCGAGCCCGCGCATATCGCCCGCATCGCCCGCTTCCAGAAGGGTGATCTCTATGACAGCCGCATGGTCGACGATCTGCGCAAAGCGCTGGTCGCGACCGGCCTCTTCTCGGTCGTGTCGGTCAATCCGCAGCCGAGCGGCGAACCCGCCGGCGACGGAACCGACTATGCGGGACTGGTCGTCGACCAGCAGGCTGGCCCGCCGCGCACGCTCGCCGGGCAGGCCGGCTATGCAACGGGGCAGGGGATCAAGCTGGAAGGGAGCTGGACGCACCGCAACATGTTCCCGCCCGAGGGCGCTCTCGTTGCACACGGCGTCCTGGGCACGCAGGAGCAGGGGCTCGGCGTCGCCTTCCGCCGGTCCAATGCCGGGCGGCGCGACCGCACCGTCGAGCTGAGCGCGGACGTCAATCACAGCAATTTCGACGCGTTCGAGGCCTATACGGGCCGGATTGCTGGGCGCATCTCCTATGACAGCACGCCCATCTGGCAGAAGCGCTTCACCTACAGCTACGGCTTCGAGCTGCTCGGCACCAACGAGCAGGATTATGATTTCGAAACGAGCGAGCGTCGGCGGCGCACTTATTATATCCTCGCGCTGCCGGGGCAGGTGAAGTTCGATACATCGGATTCGCTGCTCGATCCCACCAAGGGCTTCCGCCTCTCCGCGATGATCTCGCCCGAGACCTCGCTGGGCAGCGGCGCGCAGGTCTATGCGCGCAGCATCTTCGAGGGCACGGGCTATTATCCGGTCAGTGACGGCATCGTGCTCGCCGGCCGGGCGCGCGTCGGCATGATCGGCGGGGCCGCGCGCGCGCAGATCGCGCCCTCACGGCGTTTCTATGCCGGCGGTGGCGGATCGGTGCGCGGCTTCGGCTATCAGGAGCTGGGTCCCAAGGACCCCGACCACAATCCGATCGGCGGCCGCAGCCTTGTCGAGGCAGCGGCGGAGGTCCGCTACCGCTTCGGCAATTACGGCCTCGTTGCCTTCGTCGACGCCGGGCAGGTTTATACGAGCGCGGTGCCGCGTTTCGACAATTGGCGTTTCGGCGCGGGCATCGGCGCGCGCTTCTACACCAATTTCGGGCCGATGCGGCTCGATGTCGCCACACCGCTTGGCCGCAAGCCGGGGGAATCGCGCATCTCCGTCTATATCTCGATCGGGCAGGCTTTCTGATGGCGCCGCCGGACGATACCGCCCCGCCGGAGGGGATGGAGACGCGGTCCCCGCATTGGGGCCGGCGCATCCTGCTCGGGCTGCTCGGGCTGGTGGTTCTGCTGCTCGTTGCGGTCGCGGGCGTCTATCTCTGGCTCGGCACGAACAGCGGCCGGGCCTTTGTCGCGCGGCAGATCGAGGCGCTGAGCTTCGAGAACGGCATGAAGATCGGCGTCGGCCGCATTGATGGCTCTCTCTTCGGCGCGATGCGCGTGCGCGACATCACCATCCGCGATCCCAAGGGCGTGTTCCTCGCCGCGCCGGACGTGCGGATGGACTGGCGACCCTTCGCCTATTTGCGCAGCCATGTGGATATCCGTTCGCTGGTGATCCCCTCGGCACGTGTCTATCGCGCGCCGCAGTTCAAGGAGACGCCGCCCAGCGACGAGCCGCTGCTGCCGGATCTCGATATTGACGTGGGCCGGCTGGAGATCGGCCGCCTGCAGATTGATCCTGCGCTCACCGGCCAGCGGCATCTGGTCGGCCTCTCGGGCACGGTTCATATCGCCGACGCGCGGGCGCAGCTGCGCGCGCAGGGCCGGGCGATATCGGCGCCGGGTCTGGCGGGGGGCGACCGGCTGGCGCTGGTGCTGGATGCCGTGCCGGACCGCAACCGGCTCGACATTGATCTCACGGTGGACGCGCCCGCGAACGGTCTGCTCGCCGGCATGAGCGGCGTGGCGCAGCCTGCCCGGCTCGCGCTGACCGGCAATGGCGACTGGCGGGTGTGGAACGGCCGGTTGTCCGGCTCGCTGGGTAACGAGCGCCTCGCCGATGTCACGCTGACCGCGCGCGACGGCATCTTCACCCTGCGCGGGCCGGTCCGGCCGGGCCTGTTCCTCGCTGGCCCCGCCCGCGCCATGCTGGAGCCGATGGTCCAGATCGACATGACCGCCCGCGCGACCGAGCGCCGTGTGCAGCTCAAGGGCGGTCTCGTCAGCGACAATTTCACCTTCGATGCCGATGGGCTGGTCGATCTGGGCGCCAGCCGCATGCGCGATCTCAAGCTCGGCTTCCGCCTGCTCAAGCCCGGTGTGATTGCCGAAAATCTGGCCGGCGACGACATCACGGCACAAGCCGTGCTTAACGGCAGCTTCGTCGCGCCTTCGCTCACCTATGGTCTCGATGCGCGGCGGATCGCTTTTGCCGCCACGCAGCTTGAGGGCCTTTCGGTCTCGGGCAGCGCCGCTCTCGACAAGGACCAATGGCGTATTCCCGTCCATGGCAGCGCCCGGCGGATCACCGGCGTTAATGCCAGCATCGCGCCGCTGCTGGCCAATGTCCGGCTCGACGGCGATCTCGCTTATGCCAATGGCCGGCTGCTCTCCGACAATATCCACCTGCGCTCGGACCGGATCGACGCCACCGCCATCGTGGTCGCCGATCTCAACAGGGCGCTTTATACGGGCGGTCTCAACGGGCGCGTGAACGGCTACCAGGTCGAGAGCGTCGGCATCTTCAACATCCAGACCAACATGGACCTCAAGTCCGGCGACAATGGTTCTTTCAAGCTGGGCGGCCGGGTGACGGCCCGCTCGACCCGGTTGCTCAATGACGGGTTGCAAGGCTTTCTGGGCGGCAATGCGCTCATCGTCGCGGATGTGGGCTATGACAGCAACGGCATCGCCACGCTCGACCGGCTGGACGTCGCCGCGCCCGCCTTCCGCCTGACGGGCGGGCAGGGGCGCTACGGAGCGGATGGATCGGTGCGCTTCACCGCGCGCGGTCAGTCCCGGCAATATGGGCCGCTCGGCGTCGACCTGACCGGCACGCTGGACCGGCCGCTGCTCCGCGTCGCGGCGGCGCGGCCGGGGCTGGGCGTCGGCATGGCGGAGGTGGAGGCGACCATCCGGGGGCAAGGCGGCACCTATCTCGTCGCGGCGACGGGCGGCACCGATTACGGGCCGTTCGCGGCGGATGTCGCCGTCATCGCCGATCGCGGGCCGCTCACCATAGACGTGCGTCAGGGCACGCGTTTCTCGGGCGTGGGCCTTACCGGCCGGATCGCGCAGACGAACGCCGGCCCCTTCGCCGGCACGCTGCTCGCCAGCGGATCGGGGATCAACGGCCGCGTCGATCTCTCCGCCGTGTCGGGTACGCAGCGCGCGCTCGTGCGGGCGACGGGCCGCAATGTGAACCTGCCCGGCCGGGTGGGTTTCACCACCGACCGCGCAATCGTCGATGCCGATATCATTCTCTACGATCAGCCGCAGGTCGTCGCCGACGTGCAGCTTGCCGGCGCGCGGATGGGCGAACTCACCATCGCCGGCGCCCGCGCCAATGTGAATTACCGCAACGGCACAGGCCAGGCGAAGGCGCTGGTTGAAGGGCGCACCCGCTATCCCTTCCGCCTCGCCGCCAATGCAGCGCTTGACCCGTCGCTGTGGCGTGTCGCGCTCAATGGCCGGCTCAACGGCATCGATGTGGCGACGAAGCGCGCCATGCAGATCGTGCCGGGCGAGGGCGGCTACACGCTGCGCCCCGCCACGCTGACCGTCGGCACCGGCACGCTGGATCTCGCCGGTCGCTACGGTCCGGGCATGGCGGTGCAGGCGCGGCTCAACGACATCAATCTGGCGCTGCTCAATCCGTTCGCGCCGGGTCTCGGCCTCGGGGGCATGGCCAACGGCACGCTGGACTTCACCCAGGCGACGGATGCGGCCATGCCGAGCGCGCAGGCGCGGTTGCAGGTTAACGGCTTTACCCGCACCAGCCTCGCCGCCGTGTCCGAGCCGGTCGACATGAGCATGATCGGCCGTCTCTCGCCCGCGGGCGGCAATGCCCGCGCGCTCATCCGCCGGCGCGGCGCGGCGATCGGCCGGCTACAGGTCAATCTGGAGCCGCTCGGCTCGGAAGCGGGGGACTGGTCCACGCGCCTGATGGCCGCGCCGCTCTCCGGCGGCGTGCGCTACAATGGCCCGGCGGACGTGCTTTTCTCGCTCGCGGCGCTGGCCGATCAGAGCCTCAAGGGGCCGATCGGCCTCGCCGCCGACTTCTCCGGCCGGCTCGACGCGCCGCGCCTGACCGGTGTCGTGCGCGCGACCAACCTCACTTACGAGAATGCCCAATATGGCACGCGGCTGACCAACATGAAGATCGACGGCCGCTTCACCAACGACCGGCTCCAGGTCGATACGCTGACCGCCCGTGCGGGCAGCGGCACGGTGAGCGCCAGCGGCTTCGTCTCGCTGAGCGCCGCCGAGAGCTTCCCCATGCAGCTCGGCATCGACATGAACAATGCCCAGCTCGCCACCGGGCAGGATCTGGCGGCGCGCGCCACCGGGCAGCTCCGCATCGTCAACGGAGCCGGCCAGCCGCCGACCATCAGCGGCCGGATCGACCTGCCCGAGACGCGCTATCGCATCGTTTACCAGGGCGCCACGCAGGTCGCGACGCTGACCGGCGTGCGGCGCAAACCCGCGCTCGGTCGCGAGCGTATCAGCGGCGCGCCCGAGCCGATGCAGAGCGTCCCCTCCGACTGGCGCCTCAACGTGGCGGTGCAGGCGGACAACCGCATCTATGTGAGCGGCATGGGCCTCGAATCCGAATGGGCGGCCAACCTCAACGTCGGCGGCACCAGCGGTGCGCCGCGTATCACCGGCACGGTGACGCTCGTGCGCGGCACGCTCGGCTTTGCCGGCCACAGCTTCGAGCTGAAGTCCGGCCGCATTGCCTTCAACGGCGGCGCGATGACCGATCCGGACGTGGCGATCACTGCCGAGGGCGATATCGAGGATGTGACGATCACCATCAACATCAGCGGCTCGGCCACCAATCCGCAGATCGCCTTCACCTCCACGCCGGCACTGCCGGAGGACGAGCTGATGGCACGCATCCTGTTCGGTGGGCCGGTGGGCGAGCTGAGCACCATCCAGGCCGTGCAACTCGCCGCGTCGCTGAACAGCCTGCGCGGTGGCGGCGGTGGGCTCAATCCGCTCGGCGTGCTGCAATCGGCGGGCGGGATCGACCGGCTGCGGCTGCTCGGCCCAGACGACGAGACCGGCCGGGGCGCGGCGGTGTCGGTCGGTCAATATATCACCAACGATGTCTATGTGGAGATCGTCACCGATGCGCGCGGCTTCACCGCGACCCAGCTCGAAGTGGCCTTGTCCAAGGCGCTGTCGGTGCTGAGCCAGGCCGGCAGCTTCGGGGGATCGAGCGTCAATCTCCGCTACAAGAAGGATTATTGATGCGCGCGCTGCTTCCCCTGGCATGCCTCGCGCTTCTCGCCGGCTGCAAAGGTGAGCCGAGCTTCGATGATCGCTACAATGCCCAGTCGGACTTGCTGGAAGGGCAGGCGGTGAACATCGAGAACGAGCTGCGCAACCGCATGGCCGTCTCCAACGCGGTCGACGCGCCACCGCACGATCCGGTGTCCCGGCAATGAGCGAACCGGCCGATCCCCTTCCCGGCGCGGGCGGGGTGGAGCCCGCGGCGATCGAGCAGGCCGCGCAGACCGTGCCCGGCGCCATGGGTGCGTCGCCTCTCGCCATGCCGCGCGCCGCCTGGTGGCAGATCGCCAGGCGCGTCTATGTGATGATCGGCTTCCACAACCTCAGCCTGCTTGCCGCCGGGGTCGCCTTCTTCGCCTTCCTCGCCTTCGTGCCGCTCATCGCCTCGGTGGTGCTGCTTTATGGGCTGATCGGCGATCCGCAGACCGTGGCGGGCAGCATTGATCTGTTGCGCGGCCTCGCGCCGCCCGAGGTGCTGAAGATCCTGGAGGAGCAGCTCCTCGCCATCGTCACCAGCAGCAAGTCGGCGCAGGGCATCGGCCTCGGCATCGCCATCCTCGTCTCGCTCTATGGCGCCATGCGTGCCGCCACCGCGATGATCGCGGCGCTCAACATCATCTATGAGGAACATGAGACGCGGAATATCTTCCGCAAGACCTTCGTGGCAGCGGCGATCACGCTCGGCATGGTGCTGGTCGCGGTGATCGGCATCTTCTCCATCTCGCTGTTCACCTATGCGAGCCGTTTTCTCAAGCCCTATGTCGGCGACGGCGCGGCGCTGCTGGTGCAGCTCGCCACCTGGGTCTTCGCCGGTGCGCTCATCAGCCTCACCTTCGCCATCTTCTTCCGCTTCGCGCCGGATCGGCGGGCGGCCAAGTGGCGGTGGCTCTCGGTGGGCTCGGTGCTCTCGACCCTGCTGTGGGTACTCATCACCTTCGGGTTCGGTTTCTACGTCGCCAACTTCACGAATTACAACGCAACCTATGGCTCGCTGGCGGCGGTGGTGATCTTCCTCATGTGGTTGTTTCTCTCGGCCAATGCCGTGCTGCTCGGCGCGGAAGTGAACAGCGAGATCGAACGGCAGACCATGGTGGATTCGACCGTCGGCCCGGACCGGCCGATCGGCCAGCGCGGCGCGGCGATGGCGGACAGCGTCGTGCTGGACGAAGCGAGCCGCGCCCTGCTGGAGAAGAAGCGGCGCCGCCGGGCGGCGCATCTCGCCAATCGCATCTCATAGGAACGGCTGGCTTCAGCCCGCTTGCTGGACGTTACAGGACGTTACCGGAAAGGTCTCCGGTGTCCGAAGACCATTTCGTGGTGCACCCAAGCCATCATCAACACCCGCGATCCTCTGGAAAACGCCGGGAACACAAGTGCCCGGCGCTCCAGTTCGTTGCCAGCCCTCAGCGGGCGCGGGCGCCATCGCTTGGGACCTAGAACTCCAGGCCCACCTGCGCATAGAAGAAGCGACCGCGCGTATCGTAGATGCCGCCCGCCGTCACGCTCGCACTGCCCGAGAGACCCGAGTTCGAGAAAGAGGTGATGAGCGGCGGCTGCTTGTCGGTCAGGTTCTTGACGCCCAGCGTAAAGCTATAGTCCTTCCCGGCCCGGAACGTCGCTTGCAGGTCGTGATAGACATAAGCGGGGATCCGGTTGGAATTGTTGCCGGGAAGCGCGGGGTTGTCGCTCACGGCTGCCAGATTCGCCGCGCTGGTTCCCTTGAGCGCGGCACCGAGAATGCGGGCGCCATAGGAGAGCGTGACGCTGTCCGTGCTGAACTCGAGCTGCGCGTTCGCCTGATCGCGGATCGCGTCGAACCGGCCGGTGAAGTCGTTGTTCGGCCCGCCCTGGAATTCGCGCCGCGACCGCTCGAACAGATGCGCATAGGTGACGCCCAGCGACATCCGCCCCATGGCCAGCGGCCAGGAGAAGCGCGCCTGCGCATCCAGACCGCGCACGCGCTCGTCGGCAATGTTGAAGAGCTGGGTGCTGATGGTGGTGATATTCCGGTTGCCCGTCGCGTTGCGGTTGATGAGGCTACAGAACGCATCCGGCAGGCCGGACTGGTCCACATAGCACTGGCGCACCACCTCGACCGGGGAGAGCGAGCCGATCACGTCGTCCAGCTTGATATCGTAATAGTCGATCGAGCCGGTGAAGCGCAGCAGCGACGGCACGCGGAACACGGCCCCCGCGCTGAAGGTGCGGCCGGTTTCCGAGCGCAGGTTGGGATTGCCGCCGGTGCGATTGCCGGTGGGCGAGCCGCCGGGCGCCTGGCTGACGATATAGCCCGCGCCGAGCTGGGTCACGCAGCTTGCTGGCGGTGCGGCACCGGCGTCGATCACGCCGTCCTGCGGAGAGACATCGTTGGCGCACGGATCGTTGACCACGGAGGTGGCCGTGTTGATGGAGCTGAACAGCTCACCCACATTGGGCGCGCGCGTGGCCTTGCCGTAGGAGGCGCGGAACGACACGAACGGGGCCGGGCGGAACGTGGCGCTGGTGTTCCATGTCACTTCCGTGCCGACCGAGCTGTAGTCGCTCACACGCGCGGCGCCGTTCAGTTCCAGCGTGTCCTGAAAAAGCGGCAAACGCAGTTCGCCGAACGCTTCCTTCACATTGGTGCTGCCGCTTGCCGCCGCGATCTGGCGGGTCGCGTTCGAGCCGTCCGTAAGGGACGGGTGGACCTTCGCCCGCGTCGACTCCCGGCGATACTCAACACCGAAAACCGCACCGAGCGGAGAGCCGGCAACCGTCAGCAGATCGCCCGAAATGAAGGCCGAGGCGACATGCTGCTGGCTGCGGATGCGCGTAATCACGTCCGGGATCAGCGTCCAGTCGATCACCTGCTGGGTGATGGTGTCGTGACCGAAGATGTTGATCGGCACGCAGCCCGAGAGTGCATAGGCACCCTGGCAGTTGTTCAGTCCCGCGTAGAATTTATTGCGGTCGATCGAGTTGCCGTCCTCCTGGGCGGCGTCGACACGGCCATACTGATAATAAGCCTGCCAGCGGAAACGGCCGAGATCGCCCTGCGCGCCCACGGCGGCACGGTAGAGATCGCGGTCGATCTCCGAGGTGCGCACGCCATATTCGTTCAGGCGCCGGCTCTGCGTCTGCGCATTGTTGATGCCGCTTGCGCCGGTCGCGGCGAGGAAGGCTGCAAGGCCGGGGGCGTTGGCCGGGATGGGGCCCAGATCATAGGCGTTGACGCCCTGCTTCGCGGCAAACTGGAAGAAGGATGGCTCCAGCGTCAGGTCGGCGCTGGTGCGGGCATAGCTCGCTTCCAGGAACAGCTCGGTGCCGCCACTGGTATCGTAGCTGAGCCGGCCGGAGAGAAGGCCGCGCTCCAGCGGCACTTGCAGGTTGCGATCGAGCACGCGCTGGTAGAGCGGTGTGCTGGAATCGAAGGCGACAGGCGCGCCGCCAGCGGTCGGGTAGGTCCAGGTGCCGGTCGGGCCGGTGGTGAAGAAGCGTCCGCCGCCGATCGCCGAGCTGCCCGCGCCCATGGTGTAGGCGGAGGAGCTGCCGTCGCCGATGATCCAGTCCCGATCATGGCCGAAGATGGGGTCGCGCTTGAAATATTCGGCCGAGACGACGTAGCGCAGCGACCCCAGGCTGCCGCCATGGAGAAGGCTGCCCCCACGCTCGAAGCCGTCACCCTCGCCGGAAATGCCGGAGCGCAGCGTGGCCTTGATCCCGTCATAGCGGTCCTTGAGGATGATGTTGACCACGCCGGAGACCGCGTCCGCGCCATAAACGGCCGAATTGGCGCCAGTGACGATCTCGATCCGGTCGATGAGCGCGGACGGGATCGCGTTGAGGTCGACCGCGGTGGTGCCGGGATCGGATGCGATGTGGCGGCGGCCGTTCACCAGCACGAGCGTGCGCTGGGCGCCGAGCCCGCGCAGGTTAATCAGTTCCGTGCCGACGTTGAAGCCACGATTCGCGACGCTGATATCCTGGTTCGAAGCGCCGAACGCGTTGCCGAGCTGCGGCATCTCGTTCACCACGTCCGCCGCCGTCACCGCGCCGGAACGGGCGATTTCCTCGGCGCCGATGCCGACAACGGGCTGCGGGGAGGAGAGGTTGGTCGATGCGAGGCGCGAGCCGGTGACGACGATATCGCTCCGGTCTTCCCCCTGATCCGCCCCGGACTGATCCTGAGCCTGCGCTGCCGTCGCGCATGCCAGGGCGGATGCGACAATGGATGCGGTTCCGAACAAGACAAACTTCGCGCGCATGGTTTTCCTCCTCCCGGACCTCACGTCCGGCTGGAGGTCTAATTCCTATACAAGAACTAGTTTGTCAATATGAACTAATAAGGAGAAGGGCCGAGCAGCGAAATTTCGGCCTGACAGCTTGCCGCATCGGTCATCTGCTGCTGGTCGCGCAGCGCGCGGATCTCGGTGCGGGCAGCGGCGACGTCATCGCGAAACTCGGGAACGCCATGCAGCGCGGCAACCACGCTTGCCGCTGCCGTCCGCCCGGCTTCGACCGCGCTGGCATTGTGGGCGCCGCACACGACGCGGCTTTCTCCATAAGCCCGCCCGCGCGCCAATATCGCGCCGGCATGGGATGGATCAGCCTCGGCGAGCGTCAGCGCGACCGCCCACCCCCAGCTCGTGTGGCCGGATGGGTAGTCGAAACTCGTCTCAAGCTCGGCGCGCGGCTGGCAAACCGGGCCGGAATCGATCAGGAACGGCCGCTTGCGCTGGTAATGCCGCTTGGGAGCGGAGACGGCGTGGCTGACGTCCTTGCGCAGTCGCGCCAGCAGAGCCGCCGTGCGAGGGGCGTTCTCCTCGGTCATTGCGACACCCGCCGCGCAACTGAAGTTACGGAGCATGGCGGGCACGTCCACCTTCACGTCCTCTGTGGCGGCTTGCCAGCGCGGCGTGCCAGCGAGCTTGCGCGTCTGGCGAAAGACCTTGCGATCCGTCTCGTAGCGCGGCGTTCCGGCGAGCGGCGCCCGCGGCAGAACGGCGACCAGATCGGGTGCTGTGTCGCCCAGATAGCGCTGGTCTTGTCCGTCCGCCGCACTGGCGGCTGGTGCCAGCAGAAGGCAGGCCAGAGCCAGTGCCGTGCGGTGTCCATAGGCACGGCGCCTCATTGGGCGGCCGCCTTGATCGGGGAGGTCGAGCGTGCGGCAAGCTGCGCGCCGCCGCAGACGTGCAGCACCTCGCCGGTGATGTAGGATGCCTCCGGCGAGAGCAGGAAGGCGACCGCCCCGGCAATGTCGTCGGCGCGGCCGAGCCTCGTTATGGGCGAAATCTCCAGCACGCGCGCGTGCATTGCGGCAATCTCCTCGTCCGTGCGGTTTTGCCTCGTGAACGGCGTGTCGACGAAGCTGGGGGCGACGACATTGGCGGTCACGCCGAGCGGGCCCAACTCGACGGCCAGCGAGCGCGTCAGCCCGACAAGCCCCGCCTTCGATGCGGTGTAGGCCGGCACCGCGCCGCTCTTCCAGACCCGCGATCCGATATTGACGATGGCGCCACCGCCCTGCCGCCGCCAGAGCGGGATCGCCGCCTTGGCGAGCAGCGCAGGGGCTCGCAGGTTGATTGCGAACACGGCATCCCAGTCCTCGACGGCCATCGCCTCCAGCGCATGCGGGCGATTAAAGCCGGCGTTGTTGACCAGATGATCGAGCCGGCCTGCTTCCGCCTCCACCAGCGGCACAATGGCCTGTGTTGCCGCCACGTCCGCAAGATCGGCGGCGATTGCCACAACCGGCACGCCGTGGTTGCCGGCGAGGTCGGCGGCCAGCGCTTCCAGCACTTCGTCGTCCCGGTCGGCGATCGCCAGTCCGCTGCCGGCACGGGCCAGCCGTTCCGCGATGGCCCGCCCCATGGCGCCGGTTGCGCCCGTCACCAGCGCAACGCGCGCCGCACGCCGGGCATCACCTTGCCGTGCGACCAGCCTTGCTCCCATTGTCTCGGTCATTTCGGTCTCCTGCGGAGGATGGGCCGTTACCCGTCGGCGAGTTGGGTGCCGCCGAACTGCAAGGCGAGCAGCCGGCATTCGCGCGTCAGCACGGCGGCGATCTCCCGGCGCGTGTCCGCGTCGAACCGCACGCTGGGCATCGAGATGGTCAGCGAGGCCAGGGCTTCGCCGTTTTCGGCCAGCACCGGCGCGGATATGCCGGTGACGCCCAGGATGAACTCATCCTGCGCGACGCACAGCCCTTCGCGCGCGACTTCGTCCAGCCGCTTGCGCAATTCCTGGGCTGTGCTGACGGCCTTGCCCTCGGCATTCTCGAAACTGGCGCGTGCGAGATATTCTTCCTGCGTCCGCCGGGACAGGAAGGCGAGGATCGCGCGGCCCGCCGCCGTGCGATGCAGCGGCACCACCTCACCCACATGCAGGATGGTGACGAGCGCCTGCGGCCCGATCTCGCGGGCGACCAGCTTGGCGTTGTCGCCGCTGCGCACGTTGAGGAAGGCGGACTCGCGAGTCTCCTTGGCGAGGCGTTCCAATGTCGGTTGCGCCAGCGCGCCAAGGTCGCGCATGCGCGACTTGCGTCGCACCAGCTCTTCCAGCCGATCGCCGAGCTGATAGAGCTTGTCGGCCGGCGCATAGCCGACATAGCCGCGCGCGACGAGTGTCTTGAGAAGCTGGCTGAGGCTGCTCTTGGGGATGCCGAGATGATCCGCGATCTCGCTGTGCGACAGGCCGAAGGCGCTCTGGTTCAGCAGCTCGAAAAGATCGAGCACGCGATCGGCCGATTTAACGGCCAGGGGGGGGCTATCGGTCACGCTGACTCCTTGGACTTCGCGCAGCCAGTCTTATGCATCGCTGTTCGCATATGCAATCATAGTATGTTCATATTGACAAATAAGTTCTCATACAGGAATTAACACGCATCCTGATCGCACCGGCGATCCATCTCAGCTCCAAGGGTCTCATGGCACTGTCTGGCACTGCTTTTCTTGCGTTGTGGAACGATCGTGCCGAGGATCGCGCCGATTATGAGGCGTGGCACAGCAGGGAGCATATCCCCGAGCGGCTCGGCATTCCCGGCATTCTGGCCGGCAGGCGCTTTGTGGACGGCGATGGGCCGCTGCCCGCTTATTTCACCATCTATGCGCTGGCCGATCTGGAGGTTCTTTCCAGCCCGGCTTATGCGGCGGTCGTCGGCCAGCCGACTCCGTGGTCGCGCAGCATGCGACCCGCGCTCTCGCGCATGTATCGGCGCGGATGTTCCACGCAGCTCAGCCTTGGAGCCGGTGTGGCGGGCCATCTGGCGGCAACCCTGCTTCGCCGGCGCGACGGGGCGGAGAATGTCGCGGCGTTCGCCACCATCGCGGATATGCCGCCGATCAGCGCGCTACATCTGGGGCAGGT
Source organism: Sphingobium sp. 66-54 (assembly GCA_001899715.1). GTDB lineage: Bacteria > Pseudomonadota > Alphaproteobacteria > Sphingomonadales > Sphingomonadaceae > Sphingobium. The sequence continues at coordinate 47,725 of MKWI01000009.1, read as the reverse complement.
GAGGGATATCGCGCCATTGCCGTTCGAGCAGCCGCCGTCCGATGACCTGCCGGCGGCCGATGCCATCCTCCTGATCGAGGGGTTTGACGAGGCGTCGTTCGCTGCCTCGCTCGATAGCGTCGATCTTCTCATCGCGCGGTCCGGCCATCAGCGGTTGCTCGACTGGACCTGCTATCGTCTCGCTTTCGCGCTGGATCAGGACGATGTGTCCGGCGCCCTGTTGCCCAGCGATGCATTGCTCGGCCACTTCGGAAGGAATGTCGCATGATCGGTGAGGGAAGCACCCGCCTGCCCTACAGATGGGCGATCCTCGCCATCGCCTTCCTGGTATTGCTGACCAGCTTCTCGATCCGCCTCGCACTGTCCAACGTCACGCCGTTGTTGCGGGACGATCTTGCTTTGTCGGCCACGGCGGTCGGTGCGTTCGTGACGGCTTTCTATATCGGCTATGTCATTGCCAATGCCGTGGGCGGCGTCGTTGCCGACCGGATCGGCGCGAGCCGCGCCATCGCCTTCCCCATGGCGGCCCTCGCGATGTTCACCTTCCTGTTCGGGGCGGTCGACGGCGCGTTCAGCGGCCTGACGGTCCAGGTTGCGATGGGACTGTCCGCCGGGGTCTATTTTTCGGCCACCACCAAGCTGGTCGGCGCATGGTTTCCCGTTTCGGAGCGCGGCCGCGCCTTCGGCATCATTTCCATGCCCTCCTCGCTCGCCGTCATTTTCGCCAATTCCATCTACCCGCTCATCATCGAGGCATGGTCGTGGCAGACGCTCTACCGGATCCTGGGGGGCTATGTGGCGGTCGTGGCGTTGCTCTGCTTCCTCGTTCTGCGCGATGGGCCGGCCGCAAAACCAGTGGTGGTCAAGCGGCCGCCCGCCGTGCAGGCCATGCGGGAGATGCTGAAGGATCGCAATTTCCTGTTGCTGGCCATCGGTGGCTTCGGCGGCGCGTGGGGAACATGGGGCTTCGCTTTCTGGGCCAATGCCCTGATGGTGGACGGCCATGGTCTCTCGGTTGTCGAGGCCGGCCGCATCACGGCCATTTTCGGCGTCGGCGCACTGATCGCCAAGCCGCTTTACGGCTTCGCCTCGGATCTGCTGCCGGTCCCGCGCAAATATATGGTGGTCGCCAGCTACGTGACGTTTGCCATCATGCTCATGGTCTTCGGCTTGCTCGATACGCGCTGGCTGTATGTCGCCGCGCCTTTTCTGGGCGTGACGGCCTTTGTCTACAGCCCCATCATGAGCGCGATCCTGACCGAGATGATCGGCCAACGCGCCGTCGGCACCGCCGCCGGCCTGATGAATGCCTTCTGGCAGACCGGCGCGGTCATCGTGCCGATCGTCGTGGGCGCCTGCTTCCAGGTGACTCATTCCTTCATGGCCGCCTTCGCCGTGCTCGCATTGGGCCCCGCAATCGGCTGCGTTTGCATGGCCGCGATCCGGGAGCGGCAGGCCGACTAGCCCAACGGCCGCTGCCGTGGCGCACCGCTGGTCACGCAAAGGAAATCGCCGATGTCTCCGATGTGGAGGCGGAGCTTTGGTCCTGTCCAGTGGATGGCGAAAGCGAGCGGTCCGCTTCATAACCAGGCGGCGAGGTTGTAGAGTTACGTCTCGCTGCACATAAACTGTGCTAACGGACAGGTCTTGGCCACCTGCATCGTCGAGGGCCGCAATCGAGGGACCGTAACATGCCGATCCGCACGCTCGTCGAGGCGATTTCGCATTATGGCCGTGATGCTTATCTGCTCACGGTCGCGCAAGACGGCCCGCACACCAGCCAGGTGGCGATCGAGCTTCGAGAGCGCCGCATTGGCTGCGCCCTGGGGCCGTCGGCCGCCAGGAACATTGCGCGTGAGCCGCATATATCTTTGTTCTGGCCGCCCACGGAACCCGGCGGTTACGCGTTGATCGTCAATGGCATGGCCGCAAGCGAGCAGCAGGCAACGGGCGTTTTGATGGCGAACGTCACAGTCACAAAATCCGTCCTGCATCGGTCCGGCCCCAGGTCTGAAGATAGCGATGGGCCGTGCGCAAATGATTGCAAGCGTCTGACGTGGTGACGGATCACGCGCCGGCTCCCAAGCCGATCTTGTGAATGTTGCTCGCTCGCCGGCGCTACGCCGCGCAGTCGGCTAACAAGCCCCCGGCAACAGAGGCCATCACGGTGATAGCGTCCATTCAGACACCGCCCCGAAGCCAGGGCGCCGGCCGGACATAGTCCGGTTGGTGGATCTCGATCGCGGGATAGTTCGGGTCCAGCAACACGCTCCTCAGGAGAAATGCCTCTACTTCGTTGCGGCGTGGATCATTGTCATGATCCTTGCGAAACCACACCAGCCGCCAGTCGTCGAGCGGATACAGGAGAGTGATGTGGGCGCGCATGGCGGGCGGGATCAGCGCTTCCGTGAAGCTGGCGGCCGCGATCCCGCGATCCAGCATGGTCGCGATCACGTCATAATATTGGGAATGGCAGACGACGTTGCGGGGACGAATGTCGTGTTTCTCCAGCATCGCCAGAGTTTCCCGCTCGCGTGAACTGCCGGCGCGCGGCAGGATGAAAGGAAGCTGGGAGATGGTTTGCGGGTCCAGTGGGATCGGCTGCCCGCGCACCAGATCGTGATGACCATAGACCCCGCCGCGTAGCAGCGCGAGCGAGCGCATATGCGGTGTCACGGGCAGGTGAGCGCGGACATGCAGCAGGCCGAAATCGTGCCTGCCTTCCTCCAGCAGGCGCGGCACGCGCTGATCCGGCGGCTGGCTGTCGAAGTCGAGGCTGATATGGGGGTGGTCGATCAGGAACTGGTCGAGCCTCGGGCGGATGAAATCGTCCCACAGCCCTTGCCCGACCAGCAGCTTGAACTGGATCGGTTCGGACGGGGCGGGCGCCCTCCGCCGATGTGCCGCAAGGGCGTCGCCCGCAGACTGAAAGACACGCAGATCGTCCAGGAACGCCCTGCCTTCTATGGTCAGGCTGGGCCGCCTTCCGGGGCTGCGGGTCAGCAGGGTGAGGCCGAGCTGCGTCTCCAGCGCCTTGATCTGGCTGCTTATGGACGCCTGGGACACGCCGAGATTTTCCGCGGTACGGCGGAAGCTGCGGGTCGCGCAGAGATCGGAGAAGACCTCAAGCTGACGGATGGTGAATGGTAGATTCGGCATTAAGTCTCCTGACAAGAAACATAACTCAAAACCTATCACCTGTCATTGCTTGGGGATGCGTTGCTTTCCCCCGCCCTTCCGGGGTTTTTTGGGCCAACCCGCGACACGGTGGGGAAAGGGAGGGGAGAGACTATGGTGTGGCATTCAGGATTATCGCGCGGTCTTGCAGGCGGCGTCAGCGCAATGGCGATGGGGCTGGCGGCCATGCCCGCCCTGGCGCAGGATGCGGCGGATACGACGGCGCAGGCGGATGACGCGTCCTCCGAGATCGTCGTTACCGGATCGCGGCTTCGCGTCGACGGCACCAAATCGCCTACCCCGGTCACGGTCGTCAGTGCGGATGAACTGAGCGCCATGGGGCCGAGCGGTCTGGTCGAAGGTGTCAGCCAGCTCCCGCAGTTCTTCGGCAACCAATCGGTGGCGGCCGTCCAGAAATCGGGCGAGGGCGGCACGGGTTGGTTCACGCGCGGCGGTTACGGCAATCTCGACCTGCGCGGTCTGGGCATCAACCGGACCCTGACGCTGCTCAACGGGCATCGCGTCATCTCGTCCGGTCCGTTCGGCGGCGTCGACGTCAATGTGTTCCCGGATGCGATGATCCGCAGCGTCGAGACCGTGACGGGTGGCGCGTCCGCCGCTTATGGCAGCGACGCGGTGGCGGGCGTGGTCAACTTCATTCTGGATCGCAAGTTCACCGGTCTGCGCGCGGAAGCGCAAAACAGCATCTCCTCGCGGGGCGACAATTTCGGCTTCCAGGGGTCGATCAGCTACGGCGCCAAGCTGGGCAGCCGCGGCCATCTGCTCATCTCCGGCGAATATGCCAAGCAGGATGGCATCCACAGCTTCGAGGGGCGCGATTGGTACAACGCCACGGGCGTGGTCAACGGGCAGGTCTATCCGAATGTCGTTTCGGCCAACTCATCCTACAATGGCGTGATCCTCGCGCCCGGCACGCCGTTGCAGGGCATGGAGTTTCTGGCGGACGGCAGCGGCATCGTGCCGTTCGTGCGCAGTTCCGTCTCGTCCGGCACCACCGGCACGCCGCCTGCCGTCCAGTCGATCACCAATGGCGGCAGCGGCGACTATATCACCAGGGATATCTTCACGCTGTTCCCCGATAACCAGCGCAACAGCATCTACGCCTATGCGGATTATGAAGTGGCTGACGGCGTGACGGTGTTCGCCCAATATATGCGCGGCCAGAACAAGACCTTCCGCTACAACGATCCGACCGGCTCGCTCAACGGCACGCCCACCGCGGCGACCATCTTTCAGGATAACGCCTTCCTGCCCGACAGCGTGCGCGATATCATGATCGCGAACGATATTCCCTCCTTCACGCTGCGGCGCATGGGCAGCACCCAGGACATCGCCCGGGAAGTCTGGCTGCGCGACAATAACGTGATGAATTCCTTCGCCGGCGGCCTGACCTGGGACATCCGGAGCGATGGCCTGTTCGCTGGCTGGCAGGCCGATCTTTATTATCAATATGGCACCAACACGCGCAAATCCTACCAGAAGGGCCTGCGGGTCGACCGCGTGTTCGCGGCGCTCGATGCGGTGGACGAGGGCGAATACACGACCGGTACGCCCAACGGCAATATCGTGTGCCGCGTGTCGCTGTTCGGCGACGCATTCCCCGGCTGCCAGCCGCTCAACATGTTCGGCCGTGGCAATGCCTCGGCTGGCGCTATTGATTATGTGACCGGCTACGAGCCCGGCCAGACCATCACGACGCCGATCTATTATGCGGATACCGGGTTCGAGCGTGGCGACACCATGACCTTCACTACGCAGGAGGCCAAGGTGAATACGACACGCCTGCGCCAGCACGTCGCGGAATTCGCGATGAACGGCGATCTGGTGAATGGCTGGGCCGGGCCGATCAGCCTCGCCTTCGGCGCTTCATGGCGCAGGGAAGCGATCCGGCAGATCGTGCAGGATGCCACCAACCCCTCATCGGACCATGTCGATGGGCGGCCGGTTGCGTGCAGCGGGGAGCTGCCGGGGTTGCGCGGGGTCTCCGCGGCGGACTGCGTCAACACGGTTGGTCTGCAATATTCGAAGGTCTCGAATATTCTCGGCGCCATCACGGTCAAGGAAGCCTTTGCCGAGACGATGGTGCCGCTGCTTGACGATGCCGGCCCCATCCGCGCGGCGAATCTCCATCTGGCGGCGCGCTGGGCGGACTATTCCGGGTCCGGCGCCATCTGGGCCTACAAGGCCGGGCTGGACATTGATATTGCCGACTTCCTGCGCCTGCGCGGCACTTATTCGCGCGACGTGCGCGCCGCCAACCTCTCCGAGCGGTTCGACAAAACCGGCGGCGTCGCGGTGCTCGATGATCCACGCACGCCCGGTGTGGTCGAGGCGCTCAACGTCACGCGCTTCTCCGGCGGCAATCCCAATGTGAAGCCCGAAAAGGCCGATACGTGGACGGTCGGGGCGGTGCTGCGCCCCAGCGCCTTGCGCGGTTTCTCGCTGTCGGCCGACTATTACGACATCAAGATCAAGGGCGCCATCGGCCAGCTCGGCCCGCAGGCGGTGCTGAACGGGTGCCTGCTCGATAATGTCGCGCAGCTCTGCGATCTGGTGACGCTGGCAAGCGATGGCACCCCCACGCTGGTGGGTGACATCTTCATCAACGTGAACCAGAACCGTGTCCGTGGCCTCGATGTCGAGGCGAATTACAGCACGGCCATCAAGCTCTTCGGCGGCGGGAACGAGAGTCTCGGCACTCGTCTCTTCGCGAGCTGGCTGTTCGAGAATTCGCAGACGCTGGGCAGCGGTGTCGTCGTCGATCGCGCCGGCCAGACCGGCCTCCAGCAGTCCGATGGTGCGCCTTACGGCCTGCCCAAGTTCAAGCTGACCGGCAACATGACCTATGCGAACGGCGGCTTCTCCGCCTTCCTGCAGGGCCGCTATATCGGCTCCGGCACGCAGGAGAACACGCTGGGCAACGTGCCGGTCAATTCGGTCGACTCCGCTTTCTATCTCGACCTGAGACTCACCCAGAAGGTGGCGTTCGGCAGCCATAGCGAGATCGAAATCTTCGGCGCCGTCACCAACCTGACAGATCAGGATCCGCCGCTTACGCCTTATTACAGCACGTTCGGCGCCCATCCCATCCAGACCAACAGCGTGCTGTTCGATCTGATTGGCCGCCGCTTTACCGTCGGCGTCAAATTCAACATGTAAGAGGCTGGTCGAAGCCCTCGGGTTGCGCTGAAAGGAAGAAGAAATGACGAAGGATCTGTGGTCGCCCGCGTTGACGCGTCGTGGCGCGATCGGGAGCGTGCTCGGCACCGCCGCGCTGGCGGCGGCGGGGCGGGCGGTCGGCCGCACCCCGGCGAGGAAGCCGAACATCCTCTACATCATGGCCGATGACATGGGCTATGCGGACCTCTCCTGCTATGGACGCCAGGAGTATCGCACGGAGGTGCTCGACCGGCTGGCACAGCAGGGGATCCGCTTCACCCATGCTTATGCGAACAGCGCCGTCTGCACCGCGTCGCGCGTAGCGCTGATTACGGGCCGCTACCAGTATCGCCTGCCGATCGGCTTGCAGGAACCGCTCGGCATTCAGGATGTCGGCCTCCCGCCGGAGGTGCCGACCGTGGCGTCGCTGCTGCGCAAGCAGGGTTATGCGACCTCGCTTGTCGGCAAATGGCACCTCGGCTCCTTCCCGAAATACGATCCGCTCAAGAGCGGCTACGATGAATTCTGGGGCCTGCGCGGCGGCGGCGTCGATTATTACACCCATGCCTATAACGGCCATCCCGACCTGTGGGACGGCGACACCAGGGTCGAGGAGGCCGGTTACATGACCGACCTGCTCGCCGACCGGACGATCCAGACGCTGGACAAGCGCAAGCGGGATGGGCGGCCGTTCTTCATCAGCCTGCACTTCACCGCGCCGCACTGGCCCTGGGAAGGGCCGGACGAGGAAGGCAAGGCGGAATCTGCGCGGATCGCCGCCTCCGCCAACCCCGCTGCCTATTTCCATTTCGATGGTGGCAAGATGGCGACCTACGCCGCGATGATGCGCTCGCTCGATGCCAATATCGGCCGTGTGCTCGCCCGGCTGGCCGAGCTGGGTCTGGAGGAGGACACCATCGTCGTTTTCACCAGCGACAATGGCGGCGAGCGCTTCTCGGATACCTGGCCGTTCACCGGCAAGAAGACGGAGCTGCTCGAAGGCGGCATTCGCGTGCCCGCCATCGTGCGGTGGCCGGGGGTGACGAGGGCGGGTACGACCAGCGACGTGCCGACCATGACGATGGATTGGCTGCCGACCTTCCTGGCCGCAGCAGGGGGAGCGCCAGACCCCGGATATCCGACCGATGGGCTGGATATCCGCGCGGCCTTGCAGGGTCATGGCCTGCCCGACCGCACGCTCTACTGGCGCTTCAAGAACCATGACCAGAAAGCGGTGCGGCGCGGCCGGATGAAATATCTCTCGATCGGCGGCAACGAATTCCTGTTCGATGTGGTCGACGATCCGCTGGAGCGGGCCAATCTCAAGGACCGCCAGCCGGAGACCTTCGCCGCCCTGAAGCAAGCCTTCGCCGAGTGGAACGCGGGTATGCTGAACGATCCCAATGCGCCGAGCTATACCTTCACGCCGCAGGAACTGGCCGACCATTTCGGACCCGACGACTGAATATTCCATCACCGGCGCGCATATGGGATAAACAGAGTCACCGCGATCTGCGCCTGCCCCTTTCGATGGGAGCTGCCTGCAACCATCATGCGTCTGGCGCATTTCAACGCTGGCAGTGCGGATTCCAGCCCCCTTCACGCTGCCATGACTGCCCCGCTCCGGCGGGGCTTTTCGGAAACGATGCGATGTTTCCGACGGCTCATGAGCGAAGGAGCGAATGCGATGCGCGAAACGAAGCTGGCCCTGCTGGCCTTGACGATACTTGGCCTCGCCGCCTGCGGCGATCGGCAGGATGCGACCGCCAACAATGCCGTGGCGCCCGGCAATCTGCCCGCCGATGCGCTGGACAACGGCGTCAACGCCGCCACGGACAATGCGGTTGCTGCTGTGAGCGTGGGCGCTACCGCCGCGCTCAAGACCGCTCAGGGCGCCTCGGCCGGCACTGCGCGGGTGAGTGAAACGGCGGGTGCGCTGACCGTCACGCTCGATGCCGAGGGCCTGCCGCCGGGCGATCATGGCGTGCATATCCACATGACCGGCAAATGCGATGGCCCCAAATTCGAGAGCGCGGGTGGCCATTGGAACCCGGCCGGCATGAAGCACGGCCTCGATAATCCGCAGGGCCAGCACGCCGGCGATATGCCGAACCTGACCATCGGTCCCGATGGCCGGGGCTCGCTCACTTATTCGCTGAAGGGCGGCACGCTCGCCGGGTTGCTCGACGCGGACGGCGCTGCGTTCGTCGTGCATGCGAAGAAGGACGACCAGAAGACCGACCCGTCGGGCGACAGCGGCGATCGCATCGCGTGCGGTGTTTTCACGGCCGGTTAGAGTTTGCGCCTGGGTTGACGCACGCCGCCCCGGATCGGGGGCGCCGTGCGCCGGCCTGGGACGGATCGCCATTCAGGAGATGGTGAGCCGGAGTCGGTGACGACCGCAGGGCATTTGCAGGCCGCCAGAACTGAATGGCGATCCGTCCCAGGTGGTGGCGGCGTGGTATGTGTGCTCTAGGGAACCGAGTCCAGACGGGGTGTTCGCCCGTCAATCGCTACTCAGCCGGCAAGACCATTCCGATCGTCAGGCCCGTGTCGGACGGGACGATCTCCACCGTGCCGCCATGGGCTTCGACAATCGCGGCAACCAGGCTCAGCCCCAGACCATGGCCGGGTGTGGAGCGGCTGGCATCCAGCCGCGTCAAGCGCCGGAACGCGCGCTCATGCCCGGCCGGGGGGATGCCCGGTCCCTCATCGCGGACCGTCAGCACGGCCCCCTCCGCCCCGTGTTGCAGCCCGATGCAGACCGGCGTGCCGGACGGCGTGTGGAGGAGGGCGTTGTCGAGCAGGTTTGCGACGACATTCTGTAGCAGGCGCCGGTCTCCCCGCACGATGACGGGCACGGTCTGCACCGTGAACGCGCGCCTCTCGTCCTCCATCGCCGGCCGGTAGATGTCGGCAATCTCCCCGACCGCTTCATCCAGAGGCACGGGCTTGAAGCCGGCGCGGATTGATTGGCCCTCGATCTCGGAAATCGCCAGCAGCGATGAGAACAGGCCCAGCAGGTCATCCATGTCCTGGATCGCCGCGTGGAGTTGGTCCTCGTGCGCCGCGCCGGTTGCCGCGTTCGTCATGGCATCCAGCCTGTTGCGCACGCGCTGGAGCGGCGTCCGCAGATCGTGGGCGATATCGCCCGACACCTGCCGCAGATTGTCGAGCAGCGCGCTGATCCGGTCCAGCATCCGGTTCAGGATCAGCGACAGGCGATCGAACTCCCCATGCGATCCGTCGAGCGGCATGCGGCGCGAGAAATCGCCAGCCATGATCGCTGCGGCGGAGGTCTCTATGCCGTTGAGGCGATAGCGGACAACGCGGCCGAAGCCGATGATGGCCGTCGTCGTCAGCAGCAACGTGACAGCCCAGCCGACGCCGAACAGCTTGAGCATCGTCCAGTGCATCGTCTGGATGACGGCCCGGTCGGCGGCGACGATGAGCTGGCCGCCGTCCGGCAGCGTCGAATTCATCGCCTGGGCGACACCGGTGCTGCCGTCCGGCCGGCGAAACCGGACGAACTCGCTCCATCCCGGTTTCGGTGTGGCTGCCGCAAGATCGCCGGCGTGGCGGCGGCCCTGCGCGTCGATCAGCAGATAGGCGGTCGAGCGGCCGGCCGCGTCGACGCCGGTGAGGTAGCCGACGCCTCCCAGCCCGATCCGTTGCTCGCGCATGGCGATCAGCCGCGCCAGAGGCTCGAAGCCATGGTCCTCATAATAGCCGAGCAATCCCTTGGTCTCGGCCTCGATACGGGCATCGAGCTGCCGCTCCAGCTCGCGGTGGACAAGCACCGTCGCTCCGATCGCAAGCAGCGTCGTCACCACGCCGCAGATCAGCGCGACCGCGAAGGCAAGGCCGCGCACCGTTCGCGGCATCGGCCTAGCCTTCATGGTCGACGATCATATAGCCCGCGCCGCGCACCGTGCGGATCGCTCCGGTTCCGAACCCGTCGTCCAGTTTCGCCCGCAGCCGGCTGACATGCGTCTCGACGATGTTGGTGCGCGGGTCGAACCCCAGGTTCCAGACCCGGTCGAGCAGCATCGTGCGCGTCACCACCTTGCCCGCGTTGCGCAGCAGATATTCGAGCAGGCTGAACTCGCGCGGCTGAAGGTCGATCTCGCGGCCGGTGCGATGCACCGTGCGGCGCAGCAGGTCCATCTCGATCTCGCCCGCGCGCAGGCTCGTCACCGTTTCGACCGGCGGCGGGCGGCGGGCCAGCGCGTTCAGCCGTGCGACAAGCTCCGCGAAGGCGAAGGGCTTGACGAGATAGTCGTCGGCGCCGGCCTCGAAACCATCGACGCGGTCCTCGATCCGCGAGCGCGCCGTCAGGATGAGTGCGGGCGCGTTGCAGCCGCCCGCGCGGACAGCCTTGAGCACGGACAGCCCGTCGCGCTGCGGCACCATGCGATCGAGCACGAGCACATCGTGCGGCCTGGCCATGATTGCAGCGATGGCTGTGTTGCCGTCGCCGCTGGCGTCGACCCGATGGCCGAGTTCGGTCAGGCCGTTAATGAGATAGGACGCCGTTTCCGTGTCGTCCTCCAGCAAGAAGATGTTCATGGCCCCCGCCCCGGTTCGCCCGGCCATCACCTCGAGATGACGCCGAGATTTCCAAATCTATACAATTTCCCAACGTTCAGCTTTCCGATGGACCGCCTCCGTCCAGCGTCTATGAGCGTCATAAGTGCGAATGGTTATCAGTAGCAAGTGATGAAAACCGATAATCGTTGTTCACAACCATCTACATTGCCCGCCGGAGGAACCATGTCCGTGACCCGAATTCGGCTTGCCCGCACAGGCCGCATGGAGCGGCACGTCATCCAGGTCCTTCGTGGCGGCATCCACGGCGTGTCCGGGGGCGCAGTGCTACCCGGCCCGGCGGTATCCGCGCTTCATGCCCTGGCCCGTCAGGCATGCGCCGTCGGCTACGATATCATGCCCGTCGACGCCGCCTATCTCAGCGCGAGCGAAGCGACGTTGCTCGGCTGGCTCGCCTACTTCCAGCGCGAGGAGCGCGAGCAGATTCTGGTGGACAGCGACCTGATCGCGCTGCTGAGACAAGCCGCCGGCGCCCTCGCCACATCCGATCATCGCCTGCCTTATCAGGTGCTACTCTGGGCCGATCGCGATAGTCCGTCGGACGTGCAGAGCATCGCAAGGCAGCACCCGGCGCCACCGCTTTCACGCTTAGAGCAGGTTGGGCAGGCAACGGTCCGCGCCCGTGCCATCGCCCACACGCGCGCACATGGCCGGGTTTCCACGGGCGTGCTGCGCTCGCTCGGTATATCGCGCCAATATTTGAGCCAGTTATGCCTCAAGGGTGCCCTCGTCCGTGTCGGTCACGGCTTTTACGAGGCGCCGCCAAACAAGTGCTGAACCGCGCCATGGACGTCGGCATGGCATCCCGTAGGGCTCAACCGTCTCGGGACGTCAGCGCCGGCCGATAGCCGCGCATCGAAAAAACCAGATCATCTCAAAAGGGGAACTATCTTGCGTCACTCATCCGTGAAAGACACCGCCGCGCCCGTTATACGCTATCTCGCGTTGAGCTGCGTTAGCCTTCTCGCGACCACGACATCGGCCATCGCCCAGACCAACGCCAATCAATCCGGCGAGCAGACCCAACTCGGCAGCGAGACGGTGACTTATACCGACGTCGAGGAAGGCTCATACAAGACCGACCAGGCGGACTCGCCCAAGTTCACCGCACCGCTGCTCGATACGCCGCGCAGCGTCACCGTCATTCCGCAGCAGCTCATCCAGGATACGGGGTCCGCATCGCTCACCGAGGTTCTGCGCACGGTCCCCGGCATCACGTTCGGCGCGGGTGAAGGCGGCAATCCGCTTGGCGACCGCCCCTTCATTCGCGGCTTCGACAGCCAGGCCAGCACCTATCTGGATGGCGTGCGAGATATCGGCGCACAGAGCCGCGAGGTGTTCGCCGTCGAGCAGATCGAGGTCGTCAAGGGATCGGACAGCAGCATGGGCGGCCGCGGCAGCGCCGGCGGCTCGCTGAACCTCGTTTCCAAGACGCCCAGGGCCGATCCGTTCATCGCCGCGACCGGCAGCATCGGGACGGACGACTACAAGCGCATCACGCTCGACATCAACCGGCCGCTCAACGATTTCATCGGCGTGCGGATCGCCGGCATGTGGCACGATCAGGATATCGCCGGGCGGGACGCCATCTGGTCGAAACGCTGGGGTGTCGCTCCGTCGCTCACCCTCGGGCTCAACGGGCTGACCAGCCTGACGATCGGCTATTATCACCTGAAGACGGAAGAGCTGCCGGACTCCGGCATCCCTTATCTCTACACCGCCGGCAACGCGCCGTCCGGCGTGTTCGAAACCGCACCGGCCAAGACCTTCACCACCATCGGCGGCGCCAGTGTCAACCGCCCGCGTGGCGCATATTACGGCCTCGTGAGCCGCGACTTCCGCGATACGACGGTCGACAATCTGACACTCCGCGTTCAGCATGTATTCGATGGCGGCATCACGCTGCGCAACACGACACGTTACGGCCGCAGCGACCAGGGCTATGTCTGGACGCAGCCCGACGATCAACAGGGCAATGTCTATGGCACAAACCCGGCTGATCCGGCGACGGCGGGCGGCCTCGTCTGGCGGCGGACCAATACGCGCTACAGCTATTCGGAAGGCTGGATCAACCAGACAGACCTGTTCGGCGAGGTGAGCCTGGGCGGCCTGCGCAACAGCTTCTCGGCCAGCCTCGAATTCGCGGATGAGCGCGCCGCTAACGGCAGCTACGTCTCGAACCCGGCGATCGGCACGGGCATCGCGGCCGGCTCCAGCGCATCGCCCCGCTGCTCGGCGGCCATGATCGCCCGCTTCAATTGCACGACGCTCGCCAATCCCAATCCGAACGATCCATGGGTGAGCTATGCAAGCGACGCGTCGACCGTGCTCGCGGCGATCCAGCGTAGCGATCCCAAGACCTGGACGCAGTCGGAAGCGCGGAGCATCGGCGTGTCCTTCTTCGATACCATCACCATCACCGATGCGCTGCTGCTCAACATCGGCGGCCGCTACGATCATTATGAGACCAACGTGAGCCCCGGCCTTGCAGCCACAGCGACCACCAGCCGGACGTGGATTTCGCGCAAGGATAATCTGTGGAACTATCAGGTGGGCCTGATCTTCAAGCCGACCCCCAACAGCAGCATCTATGTCTCCTCGTCCAGCTCGGCGACGCCTCCGGGTTCCTTCCTGGCACAAGGCTCGGAGGGTAATGGCCTCAACACCGGCTCTCAAAGCCTGACCGACGCGCTCAAGGTCGAACGGACCCGTTCCTATGAAGCGGGGACCAAGTGGGATCTGTTCGGCGGCAACCTGAACCTCACCCTGGCGCTATTCCAGACCGAGACCAAGAATGCCCGTGCAACGGCTGAGAATGGCGTGGTCGCGTACATCGGCGAGCGGCGCATCCGCGGCGTCGAGCTTGGCTTCAACGGCAACATCACACCGGAGTGGAGCGTCTTCGGCGGCTATACCTATATGGACGCGGTCATCGTCGATGGCGGTATCACCACCACGACAATCGGCGGCGTTGCCTATTATGGTCCCTCGGTGAACACCGGCAAGCCGTTCCCCAACACGCCCAAGCATAGCTTCACGGCTTTCACCAACTATGCCGTGACTCCGCAGTTCACCATCGGTGGCGGCGCGATGTACACGAGCAAAGTCTATGGCGGGTTCCAGGACAAGGGAGCGCGGACACTATCCAACGGACAACTCGTCATCCCGCCCTCGTTCGGGCGCATGGTGCCGGGCTACTGGCGCTTCGACGCCAATGCCTCATTCAAGCTGAACGATGCCATTCAGCTTCAGGCCAATGTCCAGAACGTCTTCAACAAGCTCTATTACGACAAGGCCTATACCGCTCACTATGCCAGCCAGGCTCTGGGCAGGACCGCTATCCTGACCCTGAACCTCAAATTCTGACAAACACTGTAACATTGCGCGGAAGGCTGCTCTCCATCCGACGGTCTTTCGCGCACAGTATCGGCAAGCGATCAGATCGGTGCATCCCTGCCGCAGATGTTCAGAGCGTCGATCGAGGTATGTCTCCAGGCATTACGGCGATGGCACCCGCCGCTTGATGGCGAGAGCCGGTCAACCATAGTGACACGGCTTTGTCAGCGATTAGCAGGTGCGCCCACCACCGCCGTTACCCGAGCGGCAATTGCCAGCGACGCGGTGAGTCCCGGCGACTCGATCCCGAACAGATTGACGAGGCCAGGGAGGCCATGGACCGTCTCGTCCTGCAGGACGAAATCCGCGGAGGCCATGCCCGGACCGGACAGCTTTGGGCGGATGCCGGCATAAGCGGGCTGGAGCCGGTCCTCCTCGGCATCCGGCCAGATCCGGCGCGCCGCGGCAAGGAACTCCGGTTTCAGGTCCGGGTCGACCGTATAGTCGATCGTGTCGATCCAATGGATGTCCGGCCCGAAGCGTGCCTGCCCACCAAGATCCAGGGTGAAATGTGTGCCGAGGCTTGCAGGCCCGGGCACCGGATAGATCAGCCGTGAAAACGGCACGCGACCTGCGTAGGAAAAATAACAGCCCTTTGCGAGGAACAGGGGCGGCACCAGCTTCGGGTCGAGCGTCTCGATTGTTCGCGCCAGCGCCTGTGCGCCAAGCCCGGCGGCATTGACGACGACCGGCGCTCTCAGGCGCGTTTCCCCCACCTGTACCACCCAGTGAGACTGGAGCCTCGTGATGTCATCAACCGGCGCGTCGCACACCAGCACCGCCCCATGGGCTTCGGCCTCGCCGAGTAGTGCCAGCATCAGACCGTGTTGGTCGATGATGCCGCTTGAGGGAGAGTGGACGGCACCTGCGCAGACCAGAGCCGGCTCGAGTGCGCGGACCTCGGTGGAATCAAGTCGCACGAGATCGTTGACGCCGGCCTCGGCGCCGCGCGCCATCACCGCGTCCAGCGCGGGAAATTCCTCCTCGCTCGCAGCGATAATCAGCTTGCCGCAGCGCCGATAGGCAATGCCTCGCCTTTCGCAGAAATCGTAGAGAAGTTGGCGTCCTTCAACGCAGAGCTGCGCCTTCAGCGATCCATCGGGATAATAGAGCCCGGCATGGATCACGCCGCTGTTGCGTGCGGAAGTAATTGTGCCGAACTGGTGTTCGCGCTCGAGGATCAGCACGTCGTGGCCCGCGAGCGCCAACGCGCGCGCGACTGCCAGCCCAACTACGCCTGCCCCCACAATGATCGCGCCGACTTCGTCCATTCCCTCATCCTTAACCCAAGGCGTCGGGCAGGGAACGTATTTTACGCGCGCCATGGTGCCGGCATGCAAAGCGGGCACCCCAGGTCCCCAAGCCGGTGCAACGTGCGGCGCTCAAGCTGGGGTATCGCAATACCCGTCTGGCTAGACTGATGCACAACTATCATTGGACGATGGTCGCCGCCGCGCTGTAAGCTTATTCAAACGATACGAGGGAGCGGAGCGGTATGGCCGCGACATGGGCGTTTCATGCACTCGATTTTGGCAGTATCGACCTTCCGCTCGATACATATATTCCGACCCTCGATCTCCGTGAGCCACGCCGCGACGGAGCGCCCACCGATGCGGAACTCGGGCATGCGATTTTCAGTGTCGTGGATCAGGAGGGCGCGCTCCTGATAAGGTCGGATATGCGTGAGGCGGCAGATTTGTCGGCTTTCCTCTCGTCGATCGGCCACAAGCCGTTTTCTTCGTATGTGGGGGGGACGGCGATCCGATCCGCACCGGTAGCGGACAATGTCTTCAAGTCCACCGATCTGCCGCCCGATGTCACGATCCCGCTCCATCAGGAAATGGCCTATGTGGCGGTGATACCCGACTATATTTCCCTGTTTTGCAGTTCGGCCGCATCCCAGGATCAGAAGACCAATCTGGTCGGCGACATGGCCAAGTTCACGCAAACCTTGCCGGATTGGGTCTTCGAAAAATATCGGGACCGGACAGCGCGGTTGCGCCGGTTCATGCCGCCACGGGGGATCGACCATGGCATGTTCCGGTTGCGGCGCTGCTGGAATGACATGATCGGCACGTCGGATCGGGATGAGGCGCGCGCTATTGCGGCTGAGCGCAATTGGGAGCTGCGCTGGACCGAAGATGATTTCCTGGAGGTTCTTCAGGAGCCGTTTCCGTTTTTCCGTCAGCACCCCGTCCATGGCGAGATCTGGTGCACGCAGGCCTTCGCTTATCTCCCGGTGATCCAGTCCTACCTGGCCAAGATGGACGGGCGCCTCGACGACTGGAACAGAATGCAGGCCGCCATGGTTGAAGCGCCCGAGACCCTTGATACGGCCGTCCTCGATGACGGCTCGCCGCTGGACGACGAGGATGCGCTGTTCATTCACAAACGGCTGGAAGAACAGACGTTTCGGATAGCATTGCGGGAAGGGGATCTTCTCATCCTCGACAATATCCTGCGATCCCACGGCCGATCGCCTTTCCACGGGACGAGGAAGATCTTCGTCGCCCTGGGCGTGCGGCATTGAGCAAAGACAGCGACGCGAAGGACCGACCGATGGCACGCACGAACGCTTTTGAGGGGCTGGCGCAAATGAGCGCCGAGGCATCAGCCGTTACGCGACCGGTCCGGGATCAGGTCAGTGACGAGGAATGGGCGATCCGCGTCGATCTGGCCGCCGCCTATCGATTGGTGGCCCATTTCGGGTGGGACGATCTCATATTCACGCATCTCTCCGCCCGCGTGCCTGGGCCGGATCACCATTTCCTTCTCAACCCGCTGAACCTGATGTTCGACGAGATTACCGCCTCGAGTCTGGTCAAGGTCGACATTGAGGGCAAGCCCGTGATGCCGACGCCTTACGCTACAAACCCCGCCGGGTTCGTTATTCACTCCGCTTTGCACATGAACCGGCCGGATGCGCATGCGGTCATGCATCTACACACGTCTTACGGTCAGGCAGTTTCGGCTCATGTCGATGGGTTATTGCCGCTCACCCAAACGGCGATGGCGATCCGCGACGACATTGCCTTTCACGACTTTGAAGGGATCGCCGTCAACCTTGATGAACGCGAGCGGCTGGTCGCGGACATGGGCGACAAGCACTCAATGCTGCTGCGCAATCACGGCACTTTGGCTGTGGGTGAAACAGTCGGGGAAGCGTTTCTGAGGCTCTATTTCTTCGAGCGGGCGTGCGAGGCCCAGGTTCTGGCGCTGACAGCCGGGGCTGGGAACATCAATAAGCCGAAACAGGGCGTGCCGGAAATCACGAGCGAACAGGGCAGGGCAGGCGTGAAGGCGATCGCCAACGGCTTTGCCTGGCCTGCCTTGCTCCGAAAGGCATACCGCCTTGACCCCGGCTTTGCAGATTAGGGTCGATCCCCATGCTGGTTCGAAGAATTTCTGAACCGCGAGGAACGTGCAAACCAAGGTGCTCAGCTCTAACGGTATCGCGATGTGCGACGCGCGATTGGCCCATGCATCACTTGTCGGACCATGTTCTTATTCCGCAGGCGTCAGCGCGCCTCCAAATGCCCCTTGTAGGCAATGAGGCACTCCGGGATGGCCGTCAGTACGATAAGCTGAAATATCCATTTTGTCGGAAAGCGGTTGCGCCGTCGATCTTAGCTATAACCGCCATCGGTGGGAACAGGCAGGTAGGGAATTGCCTCCGCTTTCTTTTCCTTCAACGTATGAGTGGTCCGTTGGAAAGCAGATAAGAGACCGTATCGGCGGTCGGACATTGTGACTGGCCGCCGCTTCCGCCCCGAAATTTGCTGTCAGTGATTTTGCCTACCTGAGAACGGCACTGCTAGCATAGCGGCGCGCGATAATCATAGGCTCATCCGATGTAAGTCATTCATTCTGAGACAGAAGACTCTATCGGGATATTTTCTATTTTCTCTACTACGAAATCATATGTCGCTGCGTCTTCCAACAATGCCATATCGATACTGCCGCTCTTAAGCTCCTCCAAGAGGTCGCTCTTGAACTGCCAAGCCGCCTCCGAGCCATCCACTCTCGCAATATGTTCAACGGCGCGCCCCAGGCATAGATACAAGGTGTTGAGAACGATTTTGGTCAGATCCGGGCTGGCGTTGCTGGAATTTTGAGGTTCCTCCGTCATCTTCGTGCTCCATCGGGTTCCTGAGACTAATTCGCCGACGGAGTGTTGGTTCCATATGCGTCGCCAACGCTTGCCCCTTTTGACGCGAGCACTTTACGGCTACCGAAGGGCGCATGGATATCTACCTGCCGATTGCCAATCTCTCGGTGAACGCGCTCGTCATCATCGGGCTCGGCGGGGTGGTCGGCTTGCTCTCGGGTATGTTCGGCGTCGGTGGCGGGTTTCTCACCACGCCGCTGCTGATCTTTTACGGCATTCCGCCCACGGTGGCGGCCGCTTCCTCCGCGACGCAGGTGATGGGTGCCAGCGTCTCCAGCGTGGTGAGTCATCTCGCCCGCAAGACGGTGGACGTGCGGATGGGCGCGGTGATGGTGGTGGGGGGCATGATCGGTGCGGGGATCGGCACGATCATCTTCCGCCTGCTCACCCGGCTCGGCCAGATTGATACGGCGATCGCGCTGCTCTACGTCGCGATGCTCGGCTCGATCGGCCTGTTGATGGCCCATGAAGCGATCCGCGCGCTCATCATGGCGCGGCGTGGCGTTCGCCCACCGGCCCGCAAGCGGCGGCATCACCCGCTGGTCGCTGCGCTGCCGCTGCGCTGGCGCTTCTATCCCTCCGGCCTCTACATATCGCCGCTGGCGCCGCTACTACTCGGCATCTTTTCCGGCATCCTCACCATGCTGATGGGCGTAGGCGGCGGTTTCGTGCTGGTGCCGGCGATGATCTATATTCTCGGCATGGCGACCCAGCCCGTGATCGGCACCTCGCTGTTCCAGATCCTGTTCGTGACGATGGTGACGACCATGGCGCACTCGCTCACCACCCATGCGGTCGATCTTGTGCTGGCCTTCCTGCTGCTGATCGGCAGCGTCACCGGTGCGCAGATCGGTGGGCGCATCTCTATGTCCGTGCGGCCGGAATATCTGCGCGTGCTGCTCGCCCTTATCGTGTTGGTGGTGGCGATCCGCATGGCATTGGGCCTCGGCTGGCGGCCGGACGAGATCTATACGGTGGCGCTTCAATGAGGGCGTTGATCGCCTGGATCGCCATGGCGCTGCTGCTGCTCGGTAGCCAGGGTGCGCTCGCCCAGAGCGCTGCGCCGCAACTGGTGCCGGACGTCTCGCAGCGCAGCGTTGAGATCAAGTTCAGCTTCACCGGCGCCGAGCTGCTGCTGTTCGGCGCGATCCTCTACCCCAATGGCCGTCTGCCGGAGGAACCGGCGGACATCATCGTCGTGCTTAAGGGACCTAGCCAGTCGATCACTCTGCGTGAGAAGCAGAAGATCGCCGGCATCTGGGTGAACGCAGACAGCATCAACTTCCGCTCGGCGCCGACTTTCTATGCGGTCGCCTCGTCCCGGCCGATCGACAAGCTGGTCGATGAGCGGACGGCGGCGATCTATGAGCTTGGCCTCAACAAGCTCCAGCTTTCGCCCGCCTCGCTCAGCAATACGCAGGAGATCGACCGGTTCGCGGCGGGCCTCAATGATCTCAACAAGCGCGCCGGGCTTTATGTGGAGGAACCCGGCTCGGTGGAGATTACCGACGGTGTGCTCTACCGCGCGCGCCTGCCGCTCTCCGCGCGGGTCGTCACCGGCACCTACACGGCGGAAACGTTCCTGGTGCAGAACGGCCGCGTGCTCGCCGCCGCCGTACGCGAGATCGAGGTGCATAAGTCCGGCTTCGAGCGGCTGATCGGTGTGTTTGCGCAGGAGCATGGCGCGATCTATGGGCTCGTTGCCATCGTCATCGCGGTTTCCATGGGGCTGTTCGCGGGCCTGGTGGCCGGGCGCGTATCGGCGGTGCTGGGGTAGCGCTGGGCCGGCAGCCCTCATAGTCAAGCGCGCTTCTAGAGCCTGTTCAGGAGCCTTCGTCTGAACGGGAAGGGGCGTCTCGACCTGATCGCTGCCGTTCCCGGCTCTCTGAATCCGCTGCTAACCTGCCCTATCCCGCAGGATTTTGTTTACTGCCGGCTGCTAGCGTCGCGCGCATCACGTGAGCGCGGGAGCGAGGCAGCATGAATTTCATGACGGGGGGGATTGGGTCGGAGAGCATAGCCGGGCCGCCCGTGACTGGCGCGCAGGCCGGGTCCATGCCGCTTCGCCGCCAGTCCGATCTGGTGATCGGGCTCGTCTCGGCCATCTCGCGCGGGTCGGCGCAGATCATGCTCGACATTGCTGCCATGGAGAAGCTGAGCGGCCAGAGCGATACCAGCATCGCCATGGGTGGGCAGGTTGGCAGCCAGATCAAGATGCGTGTCGGCCAGCGCTGGCTGGTGGCCACGGTACGCACGCTGGCGCTGGACGTCCGCTCGGACAGTCACGTCCTGGCCGATGTCGATTTCCTCGGCGAGGGCGAACAGGAACAGCTCACCGGGCGCATCTTCCGCTTCCGCCGGGGCGTTACGCGTTTCCCGGTGCCGGGCATAGAAGTGCAGCCCGTTTCCAGTGCCGACATGGCGGAGATCTACGCCGCGCATGAAGAGACGTGCGTCGAGATCGGCACGGTCTATCCCACAACCGCTACTCGCGCGGCGTTGCTGGTCGATAGCTTGCTCGGCAAGCACTTCGCGCTGCTCGGCTCGACCGGCACCGGCAAGTCGACCGCGGCTGCGCTCATCCTGCACCGCATCTGCGACCTCTCGCCGGAGGGGCACATCGTGATGATCGACCCGCACGGCGAATATGGCGCTGCCTTTGCCGGCAATGGGCAGGTTTATAACGCGGGCAATCTCGAATTGCCCTATTGGCTCCTCAACTTCGAGGAGCATTGCGAGATGCTCGTCACCTCCAAGGGGCCAGAGCGCGCGCAGGATTGTGACATTCTCGCCAAATGCTTGCTCGCCGCGCGCAGCCGCAACCGGCTGGCGGAGGGGATCGGGCGGCTGACGGTAGATTCGCCCGTGCCCTATCTGCTCTCGGACCTCGCTACCATTCTTCAGAACGAGATGGGCAAGCTGGACAAGGGCACCAACACGCTCCCATATCTGCGCCTGCGCACCCGGCTGGACGAAATCCGCTCCGATCCGCGCTTCAGCTTCATGTTCTCGGGCATGCTGGTGGCGGATTCAATGCAGGCATTTCTCGCCAAGATTTTCCGCCTGCCAGCGCACGGCAAGCCGATCTCCATCGTCGATACCTCGGCCATGCCGTCAGAGATCACCCATGTCGTCGTCTCGGTGCTGGCGCGGCTGATCTTCGATTTCGCCATATGGGCGCGCGACGAGGAGCAGAAGCCAGTGCTATTCGTCTGCGAGGAGGCGCACCGCTACATTCCCTCCAGCACCATCGGTGAGGGGCAGTCGGTCCGTAAGATTCTGGAGCGCATCGCCAAGGAGGGCCGCAAATATGGTGTGTCGCTTGGGCTCATCACCCAGCGCCCATCCGATCTGGCCGAAGGCGTGCTTTCGCAGTGTGGCACGATCATCTCGATGCGCCTCAACAACGACCGCGACCAGAATTTCGTCAAGGCAGCCATGCCGGAGGGCTCGCGCGGTTTTCTCGATGCCATTCCCGCGCTGCGCAACCGCGAGTGCATCGTTTGCGGCGAGGGCGTGACGGTGCCGGTCCGTGTCGCCTTCGATAATCTGGAGCCTGAGCGGCGCCCGGCCTCGGCCGACCCGGTCTTCTCCGACCTGTGGCGCACCAGCGGGGGTGAGGACGAGATCCTCGAACGCACCATCAACCGTTGGCGGAATCAGGGGCGGTAGGGAACCGCGCCCGCAGTTATTGTAGGGTCAGCGTTCCATCTTTACGGGGGTATGGTCGAGGAAAGATATTCGGTTGAGAGATGGAGTCTTGCCCGCGACTTTATCGCCTTCACCCGTGCTGCTGGTCGCCGTCTATCGGCAGAATCTGCCCGGAGATGGAGCGTCCGGCAGGTGTCGTCAGGAACAGCGCGAGGTCCGCGATATGCTCTGGCGGGACGATCCGTTTTAAGGACTGTGCAGCCAGCCCCTCGCGTACTTCTTCTTCGACGCTTCGGCCGCTGAGCTGCGCGCGGCCGGCGATCACCCGATCGAAGCGCTCACCGCCCACTGCGCCAGGCAGGATGGCGTTGACACTTATATCGTGCGCGCCCAATTCCATGGCGAGCGTCTTGGTGAGGCCCACCAGGCCCCATTTGGTGACAGCGTAGGGCAGACGGTTGGGGTAGCCGAACCGGCCGGCAGCGGACGACATGACGATGATCGTTCCTGCCGTCGCCTTGAGCAGCGGGATGGCGCGGCGCGTGACTTCGAACGTGGCGGTCAGATTGATATCGAGCACGCGCTGCCACTCGGCGCTGGGCAGTTTGTCGGCCGGTAGGGTGGGGCCGCCGATGCCGACATTGTTGACCAGCACGTCCAGCCCGCCGAGCGCCTCGGCCAGCGTGGCGAACAGCGCGTCGATCTGTGCCGGATCGGCGACATCGCAGGGCACGCCGATCAGGCCCGGCGTTTCACGACATGCCCGGTCGAGTGCGGCCTGGTCGACGTCACAGGTCAGCACCTGAGCGCCATCGGCCACGAATCGCCGTGCGATCGCCAGTCCGATACCGGCGCCGCCACCCGTTACCAATATGCGCTTCATGCGATCCCGCTTCCTTGCCTAATCCGTTGTCGGGATCGGCCTTAGAGGGTGGTCGGATCGTTTGAAACCGTCATGTGCTCCTGTGAAAACGGGAGCTGTGCCCAGCCGCGGCTCCTTACGCTCGGCTGCGCAGGCGCGAGACGCCGCTCTACAGAGAGGCCATTCAAGCGGGGCGGGCCGCTTTCCCCTCAGCCCGTCGCCTTGGAGGCCGGACTTAGGCCCACGTTGAGCGTCACCTGGCGCCAGCGGCCCCAACGATAATAGGCCCAGCCGAGCAGCATCGTCACCGTAGTGCTGGCCGGGAAGCTCAGCCACAGCCCGTCCACGCCCATCAGCGGGTAGGAGGCGAAGTAGAAGCCGATCCGCACGAAGAACAGCGAGAGGGTGAGGATGACGAGCGGGGCCAGTACGATGCCGTTGGCGCGCATGGTGCCGAACATCACCATGGCGATGCCGAACAGTACGAAGCTCCAGTTGATGAGGTGCATCATGTGCTGGCCGGTGGCGATTGCCTCGCCGCCGCCTTCCAGGAACAACGCCAGGATCGGCTCGTCGAACAGCGCGATGAGCAGGATCAGCGCGCCGGTGATGGCGATGTTGATGAGCGTGGCGATGCCGGTGGTCTTCTCCACCCGGTCCCAGCGGCCGGCGCCGATATTCTGCGCGGCCATGGCGCTCACCGCGCCGCCCACCGCCATGGCGGGCATCTGGATATAGTTCCAGAGCTGCTGCGCGGCGGCGAAGGCGGCGACCGTTGCCGTGCCCTCGCGGTTGACGAAGCCGATGATGACCAGTGTGGAGAGCGACATGATGACCATCTGCAGGCCCATCGGTACACCACGCCCGGCGACCACCTTGAGCAGCCCCCAATGCGGCTTGAGGAAGCTCCATTCATGCCCGCGCAGGCGCAGTGGCAGGTCGCGCCAGTAGATATAGGCGATCATCGCGGTGAGGCTGAGATAGGCGGAGACGGCACTGGCGAATGCCGAGCCGGCGATGCCCATGCGTGGTGCGGGGCCGAGGCCCAGGATGAACACCGGGTTAAGCAGCACGTCCATGGTGACGGACAAAATCATGAACCACAGCGGCGTCATGGCGTCGCCAGCTCCGCGCAGGCCCATCATCATCATGACGAACAGACTGATCGCCGGCAGGCCGAAGAAGGTATAATGTAGATAGGCCTTGGCGAGCTTGAACACATCCGGAGGCGTGGAGAGCACGGCGAGGATATGATCGGACCAGAGATAGCCGGCTACCGCGATCAGCAGCGTCAGGGCCAGACAGAAGCCGAGGGCGGAGCCGAAGGCGTGGCGCGCGGTGGTGATATCGCCCCGGCCAAACGACTGGCCGACGACGACGTTGGCTGCCATGCCGAAGCCGAAAACTAGCGAGAACATCAGGAACATTATGATGTTTGCGTTGGCGGTGGCAGCCAGTGCCGCTTCCCCCAGGAAATGCGCCACCCAGATCGAGTTGATCGAACCGTTCATCGACTGGAGGACATTGGCGAGTAGCGTCGGCAGCGTGAACAACACCAGCGTCGGCAGGATTGGGCCTGCCGTCAGATCGCGGGCGCCGCGCATCGGCGGACGACGGACGGATGCGTCCGTTGCTGCCCCCGCGCCTGGCATGCCGTCATCGCGCTCGGGGGTCAGCTCTTCGCTCATCCTCGGTTATTCTCTCATCCCAATCGGGAGAGCGCCGCCGCGAGGCGCTGCGCTTCCGCCATCTTCTCCGCATGGTCGGCGCGTGCCTTCTCGACCGCTTCCGGCTTCGCCTTTTCGACGAAAGCGGGGTTGGCGAGGCGTCCTTCGAGCGACCCGGCCTCCTTCTGGGCGGCCTCCATGGACTTTGTCAACCGAGCGTGTTCGGCGGCGATGTCGATCACGCCTTCGAGCGGCAGGGCATAAGTCATGCCGTCAACAGATACTTGGATCACCGCTCCGGGTTTCACCTCAGGAATTTGATATTGAATAGCCTCAACTCTGGCGAGTCTGAGGATCGCTCCTTCATTGCGGCGTAGCCGATCTTGAAGTGCATTGGTGGCTTCATGCCACAAAATCATCGGCACTTTGACGCCCGGCGGCACGCCCAGTTCGGCGCGGGCGGCGCGCACCTCGCTCACCAACCGGATCAGCCAGTCGATCTCTGCGCTCGCCTGCGCGTCGACCTGCGCATTGGGCTGGGGCCATTGGGCGAGGATCAGGTCGTAGGGCCGTGGGTGGGCGGGGCTGGCGAGGGCATGCCACAGCTCCTCGGTGATGAACGGCATGAAGGGGTGGAGCATGACGAGGATCTGGTCGATCACCCAGCCGGCGACGGCCCTGGTCTCCTCGTCCACCGCGCCCTTGATGAGTTCCAGATACCAGTCGCAGAACCGATCCCAGACGAAATGGTAGATGGCGTTGGCGGCGGCGTCGAAGCGCAGCTCGGCCATCGCTTTGTCCAGCTCGGCTAGCGTCGCGGCGACCTCGCCGATGATCCATAGGTTGACCGCATGGGTCGCGGCCGGCGCGGCGATGCTGCCGCTCGCACCGATGCCGTTCGCCTGCGCGAAGCGCACTGCGTTCCACAGCTTGGTCGCGAAGTTGCGATATCCTTCGACGCGCTTCTCATCCATCTTAACGTCGCGGCCCTGGCTTTCCATGGCGGCCATGAAGAAGCGCAGCGCATCCGCGCCATATTTGTCGATCAGTCCGAGCGGATCGACGACATTGCCCTTGGACTTGGACATTTTCTGCCCATCAGCGGCGCGCACCAGCCCGTGCAGGTAGAGCCGCCGCCACGGCACTTCTTTCATGAAATGAATGCCCTGCATCGCCATGCGCGCGTCCCAGAAGAACAGGATGTCGAAACCGGAGACGAGTAGATCGTTGGGATAATGCTTGGCGAGCAGCGGCGCGTCTGCTTCCGGCCAGCCCAACGTCGCGAAGGGCCACAGCGCGGAGGAGAACCAGGTGTCGAGCACGTCATTGTCGCGTCGCAGCTTGCGGTTGCCGGCCTGTGCCTGCGCCGCTTCCTCCGTCTCGGCGACGAAGACGGTACCGTCTTCGTCGTACCATGCCGGAATCCGGTGCCCCCACCAGAGCTGGCGGGAGACGCACCAGGGCTGGATGTTCTCCATCCAGTTGAAATAGGTCTTTTCCCACGTCCTGGGCACGATCTCGATGGCGCCGGAGTGCACCGCCTCCATCGCTGGCTGCGCGAGCGTGGCGGCGTCGACATACCATTGGTCGGTCAGCCACGGCTCGATGACCACGCCAGAGCGGTCGCCATAGGGGGTCTGGATGGTGCGCGGCTCGGCATCATGCTCGGTCGTGTTGCCATCCTTGTCCGTCGTCACATGCGGGATGAGGAAGCCCTGCTCCTTCATCCGCTGGACGACCAGCGCGCGCGCCTCGAAGCGGTCGAGGCCGAGATATTCGTCCGGCACCAGCCCGTCCGCCGTCTGCACCACCCTGGCATCGGCATCGAGCATGTTGAGCATGTCGGCGGGCTTGATGCCGGCCCGCTTGCCGACTTCGAAGTCGTTGAAATCATGCCCCGGCGTGATCTTGACCGCGCCCGAGCCCAGCTCGGGATCGGCGTGCTCGTCCGCGACGACCTTGAAGCGCCGGCCCGTGATCGGCTGGAGGATGTCCTTGCCGATGACGCTCTGATAGCGCGCGTCCGCCGGGTTCACGGCCACGGCCATGTCGGCCAGCATCGTCTCGGGCCGGGTGGTCGCCACCTCGATATAGTCGCGCCCGTCGACCAGCCGCACGCCATCGGCCAGCGGATATTTGAAGTGCCAGAAGCCGCCCTTCACCTCGCGCGTTTCGACCTCTAGGTCGCTGATCGCGGTGCGCAGGCCGGGGTCCCAGTTGACCAGCCTTTTGTCGCGGTAGAGCAGGCCCTCGTTGTAGAGATCGACGAACACCTTGACGACCGCGCGGGTGAAGTGCGGGTCCATGGTGAACTGTTCGCGGCTCCAGTCCATCGAGCAACCGAGGCGGCGGAGCTGGCCGGTGATGGTGCCGCCGCTCTCTGCTTTCCACTCCCACACCTTCTCGATGAACTGGTCGCGCGTGTAATCGGTGCGCTTCTCGCCGCGCGCGTTCATCTGCCGCTCGACCACCATCTGCGTGGCGATGCCGGCATGGTCGGTGCCGACCACCCACAGCGCATCCTTGCCGCGCAGCCGCTCGTAGCGGATCACGATATCCTGCAAGGTGTTGTCGAGCGCGTGGCCGATATGCAGCGAGCCGGTGACGTTGGGCGGCGGGTTCACAATAGTGAATGGCTGCGCGTCGGGCCGTGCCGGGCGGAACGCGCCGCTCGTCTCCCAATGCTGATACCATCTGGCTTCGATGGCGGCGGGGTCGAATGTCTTGGCAAGCTCGGTCATGGCAGCGCCTTAATGGCTCTTGGCCGCGCGCGCCAGCCCGGCGCAGGCACGGCCCGTCTTACGGGAAAGATGGGGAAAGGCCGACACATTCGGCGCGGGGCAGGGCGCCCCGCCGGGCCGGGAATCAGAACTGCCGGACCGCGCGCGGCCCGGCCGTCACACTCGGCCGGTGATGCGGTCGATCTCGCGCTTGACCATGGCCTCGACCAGCTCGGGCAGGTTGGCGTCGAGCCATTCCTTGAGCATCGGGCGCAGCATCTCGCGCACCAGCCCTTCCAGCGTGTTGGACGGGCCGTCATCAGAGCGGACCAGCAGCTTGGAGAGGTTGACCAGAGATTCGCGGGCGGCGTCGGCACTGGTATCGGACATGACGGCCGTGGCGGCGGCCGTGAGGGGCGTGGATGCCGTAGCCGGTGCCGGGCGGGCACGGCTTGCCTTGCCGGGCTTGCTCTCGGCCTTGGCGGTTGCGCTGGGGCGGGCTGCCATGGCCATGACGGCCTCCTCCTCCAGCGCCGCATCGGAGTCAGCCTCGCCCGTCAGCGCCTCGGTCAGTTCAAGGATCTGGTCATCGTCGGCGAATTGCTCCGCCTCGTCCGCTGTCGTTCGTGCCTGTGCGGTAGTGCGCCTCGGCGCCCGTGCACCCTGTGCGGGCACATCTTCCTCGGCGATGATGCGCTTGATGGAGGACAAGATCTCCTCCATGGACGGCTCGTTCGGCATGGCCTTCATCCGTATCCTCGCGGCGGTCAGGGAGCGCTCGTGTCTTCTACTGTCGCGTTTTGTGCGGGTGAGTCAACCGTGCGCGGTGAAATCGGTTGCGGTGCGGGATCGTCGTCCCAGTCGAACCACTTGCCCTTCACGCGGTCGAAATTGGCTGCCGGATCGTAACGATCGCCGGCCGGGATGCCGAATGCGGCATAATCGATCCGATTCATCGCCGCGAGCAGCGAGAAGGCGGCGACATAGGCGTTGCGTTGCGCAGTAACGAGTTGCACGCGCGAGATGAACGCTTCCTGCTCGGCATTGAGGATGTCGAGGATGGTGCGCGTGCCCACTGTATTCTCCGCGCGCACGCCCTGGAGGGAAAGCGCGGCGGCATCGACCGCGACACGGCTCGATTCGATCACCTGATTGCTTGCCTGCCAGCTTGCGAACAGCGAGCGGGTCTGCGCGATCACGTCACGCTCCACCGCGGTTTCCTGCTCCATCGCCTGCTGTTCGCGCGCCTGGCTCTGGCGCACCTGCGCAGCCGGTCCGCCGCCCTGGTAGAGTGGCAGAGTGAGCCGCGCGCCGAGTTGGACGGCATCGTTGTCGACAGCGCCGGGCACGCCGCGGGTCGAGCCGAGATCGGTGCCGTAGGCGCCGGTGACGAAGCCGGAGAGCGTCGGCAGGCGCTGGCCCTTCGCCACACGCACGTCATAGCGGCTCGCCTCGCGCACCTTGTGGGCGGCGGCGAGGTCCGGGTTGTTGGCAAGGGCGGATTCTACTGCCTCGTCCGGCGACGTGGGCAAGCCGGGCAGCGGCGGTGGTGGCTGGAGATCGACCGGCGCATGGCCGACAAGCTGGATATAACGCTCGCGTGCGTCGATCAGCGATGCTTCCGCCGTCTTGAGGTCGCCGCGCGCGATCGACAGGCGCGATTCGGATTGGGCGACATCGGTGCGCGTGAGGTCGCCGACCTGGAAGCGGTTGTTGGTCGCCTTGAGGTTGACCTCCAGCACATCGACATTGTTACGACTGAGCGCGACCACGGATTGTGCGCGGATCACGTCCATATAGGCCGCGACCACCTGGCTGAACACGGACAGCTCGGTCGCCTGCACGTCGAACTGGCCGGCCTCGACCCGGCTTTTTGCCCCAGCGACGCCGTTGCGCACCCGTCCGCCGGAATAGACCGGCACGTTGAGGGTGAGGCTGGAGCTGAGATCGCGTGGCGGCACCAGCGGATTGAGGGGGCGCGAATGGGCGGACTCGGTGTAGGTCGAGGTCAGGCCCAGATTGGGCAGGCCGTTGGCCTTCTGGAGATTGTAGGTCTCGTCCGTCACGCGTTGGCCGGCGCGGGTGGCGGTCAGCGTCGGGTTATTGCGATAAGCGGCGGCGAGCGCTTCCTGCAACGTCTCGGCTTGCGCAGGGAGGGCGGCGGAACCCAGTAGGGCCGCGAGGATCGCAAGGCGCGGGAGCGGACGTCGGGGCATGGGGTCTCCGGCCTGAAGGATCAGAATGTGAAGGCCTTGGGCCGCGCGAAGCCGGGCAGCGGCACGGCTTCCACGTCCGCAAAAGCGCGCGCGCCGAAGCCGCCCGCCGTGCGCGTGCCGATGCACAGCCGCGTGACGCCTGCGTCGACCCGTGCGAACACAGCGCGCCCGTCGATGCGGAGCTGGCCGATCAGCGCGTCGTCCAGTACCTCGGCGGCACCGTCGATGAACAGCAGGTCATAGGGCGCCCCTTTTGCGTGGCCCTTGGCGAGCGGGCCGGTCTCGATGCGCACGTTGGTATACTCGCCGAGCAGCGTGCGGGCCCGTGCCGCGAGCGCCGCATCCTCCTCGACTGCGATGACATCGCAGCCCAGCCGGGCGAGCAGGGCCGCCGCATAGCCAGTCGCTGCGCCGATCAGCAGCACGCGCTCGCCGGGCTGGGGCGCCGCCTCGACGATCAGGCGCGCGGTGGCGAGCGGCGGGTTGAGCGCGCGGCCACCACCCAGCGGCACCGCCCGGTCGATATAAGCGGCGCTGCGCCGCTCCTCGGGCAGATAGGCTTCGCGCGGCTCGGCCAAAATCGCCTCGATGATCGCCGGATCGTTCACATCGTTGGTGCGCAACTGGCTCTCGACCATCGCGCGGCGCATCGCCTTGAAATTCTGTTCGCTCATGGGGTCCCTGATGGCACAACTGTATTGCTATGGCAATACACTAATAGCGGATGCCGACCTCTCTAGTCGTTTTGCGATGCACAGTGAAAGCTTTTTCAATCCTGAAACAATGGCGCGGCGGTGGGAGCGAGAGGAGAAGGCATAGCCTGCGATATCCTACAGGCCAGCGACTGCGTTACACCGTCTATGCTCTTGTGCGCCGGGCTGACCGCTAGGCATCCCGCGCCTTATCCTCCTCATTCAATTCCTCGTGTAACTCCTTCGCGGCTCTTTCCGTCACCTCTCTCGGCGCCTTGTTGCGTCTGAACCGGTTGGAGAGGATGGCATAGAGCAACGCCAGCCCGAGCAAGATCGGGCCGCCTATCGTCACGATCGTCCAAAGTGTGCCGTTCATCGCATCCTCCTGCTCTCATGGCAGAACGAGGCAATGGAGCGGAAGTTGCAAAGCTCGGGTGTGACGATTGGCGAACCGATGGAGCGAGGGCGACCCTCCCACGCGAGCGAGTGGAAAATAGGGGCTGGTCCTGCGGAAAATCCATCGCTATGGCCCAGCGACCACGCAAATCTGCGCCGAGGCCCGATGGCGGAGTGGTGACGCAGCGGACTGCAAATCCGTATACGCCGGTTCGATTCCGGCTCGGGCCTCCATCTCTCGGCATTTCCCGATGGTTCCAGACCTCTGGAGCGAGGGAATATTTAGGCTGCAAGGTTAGCCATCCAGCAGCTCAACCCTTTCCGTGCGTCATACCTCTAATCAGGGCGTGCAGCATGCCGAGAAAGGTGATCGCCCACGCACCCAAGGCAATGTAAAGCGATGCGAGCGATACCGGATCGAGCAGATGGAAGCCCATAGCGCGGTCCATCTGCCAGGTGCATGCCGCATACATGCCGAGCGGAAACACGACGCTCCAGTAAATCGGATCGTAACGCAGGGGGAAACGCCTGTAACCGTAGCGCCAAACGCCGAGTATCAGCAGCATGGGAATCCACCAGGTTCCTACGGACCAGAACAGAAGCGTGAACCCTTCCAGAAAGGGAAGGAGCGACGCCAGATAGGGCACTTGCGGGGCGTTCAGGAGGAGCAGTGAGCTGGC
The DNA here is from genome assembly GCA_001899715.1 of Sphingobium sp. 66-54. Taxonomy (GTDB): domain Bacteria; phylum Pseudomonadota; class Alphaproteobacteria; order Sphingomonadales; family Sphingomonadaceae; genus Sphingobium. The sequence goes on along the minus strand of MKWI01000009.1, from coordinate 16,312 downwards.
AAGCGTGGAGATGGCCATGGCCCCCATGTTGATCCAGTAGGAAGGCATGAGATCGCGGGGAGAGAGGGGGAGGAAGGTGTAGCGATAGAAGATCATCGCCATCAGCCAGATGTAGAGCATGCCGCCCCACAGCCACATCGACAGAGCGAGCAGGTTGAGCGCGAGCCGGTGCGGCTGGCCGATGCGCGCGGCCAGCAGTGCACTGGATACCGAGACGGCCTGGGTGGCGACCACTGCCAGCAGCCAGCCCCCGTTGATCCCCTTGTCGAGCGCAGGCTTCTCGCTCCGGACGGTGAGGGCGGTGAGGATCGTGTAAGTCAGACACAGCCACAGCAGGCAGGTCAGCAACCACAAAGCCGTGCCTATGGCGACATTCTCACGCATCACCATGAACTGGCTGGCGAGGACGCCAGTGCCTGCTACTGCCGTGAAATAACCCGGTCCCGTCGAATGAGCGATCATGTCGCCGAAGAAGCGCCGTGGATGGCGCGCGGCTCGCACAGCATAGAGCACGCAAAGAGCGACATATTGCGCGACGTTGAGATAAAGCAGGATCAGCGCGAGAGGGCGCTGGTTCATGAGGAAGGCGGCCAGCGAAACGATACCGGTGGCCATGACCAATGAGAAATAGGCCGGGGACATATCGGCAATTCCGGAAGCGATTTTCCCCGGATGCGCCTTGTCCTCCATAATCATCCTTCGTAGCCGATGATGCCAGGATGGCAATGCCTGGCACCAATCCGCCGTTTCAGCAACGATCGCTGATCCAGCCGCCGAAATCGGCCGCCCAATCCCCGCGGCATATCGCATGGGATAGGGAGGCGCAGCGTATCGCCGTTGCGCATCGGGGATGGGAATGAGCCGCACCACAAGGGACGTCCCGTCGCGCGCCCGTCATTATGATTTGGAAGCGCACGCCGACACTTCCCGACAGGGCCGCGCCGTCCATCGCCGGAACCGTCAGGCTCCTCCATGACGAACAGGGACTCAGCCGCGCTGGAGCAGGGCGTGGCGCTTGCGGCCGAGGCTGAGCTTGACCGGCGTGGCGCCGATCGCGACCTCATGGGTGGGCTCGTGCACCGGCTGGTCGTCGAGCCGCACCGCGCCTTCCGCGATCTTGCGGCGCGCCTCACTCTTGGAGGCAGCCAGCCCCGTGCGCACCAGCGCATCGACGATGCCGATGGTGCCCCCCTCCACGGCAAGCGTGGGCAGGTCAGCCGCGGCGGCGGCGCTCTGCTCGAAGGTCAGCCGCGCAGTCTCGGCGGCGGCCTCGGCTGCTGCGCGGCCTCGGCACAGCGCTGTTGCCTCGGTGGCAAGAACCTTCTTGGCCTCGTTGATCTCCGCGCCTTCGAGTGCCTCCAGCCGGGCGATCTCGTCCAGCGGCAGGTCGGTGAACAGGCGCATGAAGCGGCCGACATCGCGATCGTCGGTATTGCGCCAGAACTGCCAGTAATCGAAGTGGGAGAGCTGATCCTCGTTCAGCCATACCGCGCCGGACATGGTCTTGCCCATCTTGCCGCCGTCCGCCGTGGTAATGAGCGGGGTGGTGACGCCGTAGACCTCCGTCCCGTCGACGCGGCGCGACAGTTCGATGCCGTTGACGATATTGCCCCACTGGTCCGATCCGCCCATCTGCAACCGGCAGCCGGCGCGGCGGGACAACTCCAGGAAATCATAGGCCTGAAGGATCATATAGTTGAATTCGAGGAAGCTTAGCGATTGCTCGCGCTCCAGCCGCAGCTTGACCGAGTCGAAGCTCAGCATGCGGTTGACCGAGAAATGCTGGCCGTAATCGCGCAGGAAGGGGAGATATTGGAGCGCATCCAACCACTCGGCATTGTCGAGCATGATCGCGTCGGTCGGGCCGTCGCCGAAGGTCAGGAAGCGCTCGAACACCGTCTTGATCGAGGCGATGTTGCTGTTGATGGTTTCCACCGCCATCAGCTTGCGGGCCTCGTCCTTGAAGCTGGGGTCGCCGACCTTGCCGGTGCCGCCGCCCATCAGCACGATGGGCTTGTGGCCAGCCTGCTGGAGCCGGCGCAGCAGCATGATCTGCACCATTGAGCCGACATGCAGCGAGGGAGCGGTGGGGTCAAAACCGATATAACCGGGCACGATCTGCTGTGTCGCCAGCGCGTCGAGCCCGCTTGCGTCGGTGATCTGGTGGATATAGCCCCGCTCATCGAGCAGGTTCAGCAGGTCGGATTTGTAGCGTGCCATGATCGTCTCTAGGGGAAAACGGGGCGCGCTTAGCACGGGAGGCCGGCGATGAGTAGGGTTTTGGCTAGCCGCGCGCTGGTGTGCCACCCGCAGACGCCTTGCGCGGCGCTCGTTGCGGTGGGGGCGCGGATCGCACAGACCGACGCTTTCGGCTGGGAGGTGACGTTTACCGCCGTCGGCAACCCTCGTGAGGTCGTGCTGCCGGTCGCCGCGCCGCGCGTGCATACGGACGAGTTGTGGCGCACTACCTGCTTCGAATTGTTCCTCGCCTGCGGGGAAGATGCCTATGCGGAGATCAATCTCTCGCCCTCCGGCGCCTTCGCGGCCTATCGCTTCGACCATTACCGCACCGGCATGCGATCCATCCCGCTGCCCGTGCCGGAGATCGCGCTGGAGGTCGGCAGCGAGCGGCTGAAGCTGACCGCGCGGCTCGCTGAGGATTGCCTGCCGTGGGACGGAACGGGACGCGTCGGCATTGCGGCGGTGATCGCGGAGGTAGCGGGCGGCATCAGCTACTGGGCGCTGGCCCATCCGCCCGGCAAGCCGGACTTCCATCATCGTGATTGCTTCGCGCTCACGCTTCCGCCACTGAGCGCGGCATGACCTTCCGCACGGGCCTCGACCGGCTGCTCGCCGACCCCACGTTGCGCGCGCCGCTCGCCGGCAAGCGTGTCTGCCTGCTCGCCCATCCGGCCTCGGTAACGGCGGAGCTGACGCATGCGCTCGATGCGCTGGCGGCGTGCGGCGACCTCAACTTGACCGCCGCCATGGGGCCGCAGCACGGTCTGCGCGGCGACAAGCAGGACAATATGATGGAGTCACCGGATTATGACGATCCGGTCCACGGCATTCCCATATTCAGCCTCTACGGCGAGGTGCGGCGGCCCACCGAGCGGATGATGGACGCGGCGGACGTGTTCCTCGTCGATCTGCAAGACCTTGGCTGCCGTATCTATACCTTCGTCACGACCCTGCTCTACCTCATTGAAGCGGCTGCGCAGGCCGATAAGGCGGTGTGGGTGCTCGACCGGCCCAATCCCGCCGGCCGCCCGATCGAGGGGCTGACACTGCGGGATGGCTGGGAGAGCTTCGTTGGCGCCGGACCGATGCCGATGCGCCACGGCCTCACCATGGGCGAACTGGGCCAATGGTTCCGCGCGCATTGCGGGCTCAATCTCGATTATCGCGTGATCGCCATGGAGGACTATGCGCCGGACGCCGCGCCCGGCTTCGGCTGGCCGATGGAGCGCATCTGGGTCAACCCCAGCCCCAATGCGGCCAATCTCAACATGGCGCGCTGCTACGCCGGCACGGTGATGCTGGAGGGGACGACGCTCTCGGAAGGGCGTGGGACGACGCGGCCGCTCGAACTATTCGGCGCGCCGGATATCGACGCGCGGGCGGTGATCGCCGAGATGCACGCGCGGGCGCCGCAGTGGCTGGATGGATGCATCCTGCGCGACTGCTGGTTCGAGCCGACCTTCCACAAGCATGTCCATACGCTCTGCGCGGGCGTTCACATTCATGCCGAAGGGCCGGGCTACGACCATGCCGCGTTCAAGCCGTGGCGAGTGCAGGCGCTGGCCTTCAAGGCGATCCGCCGACTCGCGCCCGAGTACCCCTTATGGCGCGATTTCCCGTATGAATATGCGTTCGGCAGGCTGCCGATCGACGTTATCAACGGCTCGCCACTACTGCGCGAATGGGTGGATGATCCCGCCGCGTTTCCGGCCGATCTCGATGCGCTGACCCGGCCGGATGAAGCGGCGTGGGCGCAGGAGCGGGCGGCGCATCTACTCTATTGAGAGTCATCCGTCGGTCAATGAACCCATTGACCACTCAATGGTGGATGAGCGCCTTCACGTTCGGACCGCGGCTCGCCTGACGCGTTGTGGCGCGGGTCTTGAGGAGATCCCACATGCCGCGATGCTGGTCGAGCAACTGGATCGCGCCGAATTGAATGGCGCGGGTCAGTCGTTCGGGATCGGGCAGCTTGTCGAGCAGATCGAACGTTTCCGCGCGGCTCGGCACGGTGTTGGGCGGTGGCTCGATGCCGAGGCGGATGGCGCCGGCGTCCAGGATCGCGCGGATCGTGTGCCACTCCAGCACCAGCATGATCGCGGCGCCGAGCGCGGTACCGCGCCGCTCGGACTGGGCCAGCGTCTCGATGGCGTGGCGCTGCTGCGCCATGATCGACATGGACTGGCTGTGGCCGGCGGTGCTGGGCAGTGGCCCAGCCGCGACCGACAGCCGATTGAGATATTGTCGCTCGATGGCGAAGGCGTCGATCGCGTCGAGTAACCACTGGCGCGCTGCTACCTCGACGGTGCGTGCCGCGGCCTGATCGACCAGGCCGGGCGCCTGGCCATGCAGCAAGGCGACGAGATGCACGAAATCGGCGAAGTCCACCAGATCGCGGACGAATGAATGCCGGTCGCCATGGAGAACATGAGCGCAATAGCCATGCGCGGCCGAGCCATCCAGATCGACGATGGTCGCGATGAGCGCGCTCAGGCTCGAGTCGGTCGACATGTAGGGCTGATGTTTCATGTTTGTGCCTCTTACGATCCCCATGGGATCACTGTCGCCCCCGCCACAACATTTAGGGGGTATGCGGTTAAGGACTCCTTGACGCTCGGTCTCCAAAGGGCGGCTTTTTTAATGCCAAGAGTGACCAAAAATGGCACAATTTCAGGCTTTTTCTTGGGAATTTCACCGATTGCGCGGCTTGTCCCGCCCGAGGCACGGCTGGGCGTGCTCTTGTGTCTCAGATGTGGAGCAGAAGGGCAGGACGGGGTGGGTTACGCGGCGGAACGGGGCTTAAAGAGGGGTAGTATGTTTGGCCGCTAACCGTACCTAATCCCTGCCTTGAGGGGGAAAGGCTTGAGTTAGGCCAGCGGCGGGCGACTCGCGAATGGGTATAGCCCACACGGCCCCGCTCAAGGCGAGCGGAGCGCGGGCGCGAGTCGTAGAGCTTACTGGTCCAGGAAGCTGCGCATCTTGCGCGAGCGGCTGGGATGTTTGAGCTTGCGCAGCGCCTTCGCCTCGATCTGGCGGATGCGCTCGCGGGTTACGCTGAACTGCTGGCCGACTTCCTCCAGCGTGTGATCGGTGTTCATGCCGATGCCGAAGCGCATGCGCAGCACGCGCTCCTCGCGTGGAGTGAGGCTGGCGAGCACCCGCGTCACCGTTTCCTTGAGGTTGGCCTGAATGGCGGCATCCACCGGGATGATCGCATTCTTGTCCTCGATGAAATCGCCCAGATGCGAATCCTCCTCGTCGCCGATCGGCGTTTCGAGGCTGATCGGCTCCTTGGCGATCTTCATCACCTTGCGCACCTTCTCCAGCGGCATGGAGAGGCGCTCGGCCATCTCCTCGGGCGTCGGCTCGCGGCCCTGCTCGTGGAGGAACTGGCGACTGGTGCGCACAAGCTTGTTGATCGTCTCGATCATGTGGACCGGGATGCGGATGGTCCGCGCCTGATCCGCGATCGAGCGGGTGATCGCCTGCCGGATCCACCATGTCGCGTAGGTGCTGAACTTGTAGCCGCGGCGGTACTCGAATTTATCGACCGCCTTCATGAGGCCGATATTGCCCTCCTGGATGAGATCCAGGAATTGCAGGCCGCGGTTGGTGTATTTCTTGGCGATGGAGATGACGAGGCGCAGGTTCGCTTCCACCATCTCCTTCTTGGCGATACGGGCCTCGCGCTCGCCTTTCTGCACCATGTTAACGATGCGGCGAAACTCGGGGAGCGAGGTGCCGGTGGCCTGGGCGATCTCGCCCACCTCGCTACGGATGCGCTCGACAGGCTCGGCCTCGGCGGCGGCGAAAGCGGCCCATTTCTTGTCGATCTTGGCGACGCGATCCAGCCAGCCGTCATCCAGCTCCTGCCCGACATAATGGTCCAGAAAGTCCTTGCGCGGCACCTTATGGCGCTCGGCGAGGCGCAGCATCTGGCCACCCAGCGTGGTGAGCCGGCGGTTGAAGGCGTAAAGCTGGTCGACGAGATATTCGATCTTCTGCTGGTGGAACTGCACGCTCTCCACTTCGGCGGTCAGCTCCTCGCGCAGCTTCTGATAGCTCGCTTCGTCCTTGGCGGGCAGTTCCTCACCATTGCCGAGCGCGACCAGCCGGGCCTGCTGGAGCTTGCCGAACTTGCCGTAAAGCTCGGTGATGCGGGCGAATTTGAGCAGCGCGTCCGGCTTGAGCAATTCCTCCATCGCGGCGAGCGAAAGCGTGTTGTCCTCGTCGTCGTCCTCTTCCTGACGGGGCGTGCGGCGCTCCACCATCGAGTCCTCGTCGTCACCATCGGCGTCCGGCTCGTCCTTGACGTCGTCCTCGTCCTTGAACGAGGGGCCGGCCGTCTTCTCGGAGATTTCGCCGTCGTCATCCTCGCCATCCTCGGAGAGGCTCTCGGGTGCAGGATCCTTGGAGAGCATGGCGTCGAGGTCGAGAATCTCGCGAAGCTGCATCTCGCCATTGTTGAGCGCGCTCGACCATTCGATGATCGCGTTGAAGGTGGTCGGGCTCTCGCACAGGCCGAGGATCATGGTGTCGCGGCCGGCCTCAATGCGCTTGGCGATGGCGATCTCGCCTTCGCGGCTGAGCAACTCCACCGCGCCCATCTCGCGCAGATACATGCGCACCGGATCGTCCGTGCGATCGACCGTCTCGCGCTTCTTCTCGGCGACATTGCCGTCATCCTCGTCGGCATGGCTGTCGATCGCCTCGACCTCGGCGTCGTCCTTCTCCTCGCCGTCCTCGCCATGCTCCTCGTTTTCGACGATGTTGACGCCCATGTCGTTGAGCGCGGCCATCACATCCTCGATCTGCTCGGAGGACATCTGGTCCTGCGGCAGGGCGCTGTTCAGCTCGTCATAGGTGATGTAGCCGCGCTTCTTGGCGCGGGCGATCAGCTTCTTGACCGACGCCTCGTTGAGGTCGAGCAGCGGCGCATCGCCGCTTTCGTCCGTATGTGTCTCGCCCTGATTGCCCTTGCTCGCCATGAGTCGCCTTACTCCGCGCCGGAACTGCCAAGCAGCCCGGCCAATTGTTCCGTTCAATCCTGGGGTTGGGCCAATTCCGCGACCCGCGACGCCAGATCCGCCTTCAACTTCCGCAACGACTGCTGCCGGGCGTAACCGGCTTCGTCCAGAGTCTCCGCCATTGCCCTCGTCACCGCGGCCAGTTCGGCCTCGATCCGAGGGATCGCCACGATCACCGCGATTGCCTCGGCCAGATCGCGCTGTGCGCGCCGCCGATCGGCCTCGGCCCTGGTGAAGGTGAAGTGCAAGGCATCGGCCCGGAGCAACCCCTTCGCCATATTATACAGATCACGCTCGCCCAATATGGTAAGGAGGGCCTCTGTTTCAACCGTTTCTTCGCGGTCGCAGGTGGCGAGCAGCGCGTCGAGCAATCGGGCGAGATGCGAGTCGGCCGGACGGAGGCTCGCCAGCGCCTCGCGGTGGACCAGAATCTCCCCCGGAAAGCGCAGCAGCCCTGCCAGCACTGCGCGCAGCAGCAGCGTATCGCCGCCGCCTTCACGGATTGCATGGGCCTCCGGTCCGGCGAGTGGGGGAGGGGGCGCCCAGCGACCACCCTTCGCACCGGCGCCGCGCCGGGGCTGGGAGGCGGGCCGGCGCTCCTGCGGAGCACGAGGCGCGAAGAACAGCGCGTCGAACCGCTCCCGGAACAGCCGGGCATAGAGCGCGCGGATATCACCGTCCGCGATAGTGGCGGTGAGCGCGGCGAGGCGCTGCTTGAGGCCGGCGCGTGCCTCCGGCGTGGCGAGCGGCGCGGCCTCCAACTCGCTTTGCCAGAGCAGGTCGGCGAGCGGGATAGCGGCGGCGAGCACGGTCTCGAACGCCTGCACCCCGGTGGCGCGGATCAGATCGTCCGGGTCCTGCCCTGCCGGTAGCGCGGCGAAGGCGAGGCTGTGGCCGGGCTTGAGCAGCGGCAGCGCGCGGTGGGCGGCGCGCAGGGCGGCGCGCTGGCCGGCACTGTCGCCATCGAAGCAGAGGACCGGCGTTTCCACCATCGTCCACAGCTTCTCGATCTGGTGTTCGGTCAGCGCTGTGCCCAGTGGAGCGACCGCCTCGGCGATGCCGGCCTGCGCGATGGCGATGGCGTCCATATAGCCCTCGACCACGATCACGCGGTTCGCCTTGCGCGCGGCGGGGGCGGCCTTGTCGAGATTGTAGAGCGTGCGGCCCTTGTCGAACAGCGGGGTTTCCGGCGAGTTCAGATATTTGGGCTCGCCCGCGCCCAATATGCGTCCCCCGAATGCGATGACCCGCCCGCGCTGGTCGCGGATCGGGATCATCAGCCGGCCCCGGAAGCGGTCGTAGCTCTCGCGGTTAGCCTCCTCGGGCTGGACCAGCATGCCGGATTCGACCAGCATCGCCTCCGGAAACGTCTTGAGTGCGGCCTTGAGTTTGCCCCGGCTGTCCGGCGCGAAACCGAGGCCGAAGGCGCGGCGGGTCGCGTCGGTGAGGCCGCGCTTTTGCAGATAGGCGCGCGCTTCCGCCCCCTCCAGTCCATCCAGTTGCTCGACGAACCAGTTCTGCGCGGCTGTGGTCACATCGTGCAGCGAGCGAGCGGTTTCGGCGCGTTTTGCCGCGCGTGGATCGGGCGCGGGCAGTTCCAGCCCGGCGGCCTCTGCCAGTTCCTTCACCGCTTCCATGAACGGCAGGCCGCGCTGGTCGGTCATCCAGCGGATCGCATCGCCATGCGCCCCGCAGCCGAAGCAGTGGTAGAAGCCCTTCTCGTCGTTGATTGTGAAGCTGGGCGTCTTCTCGTGGTGGAACGGGCAGCACGCTTTATATTCGCGCCCGGCCTTCTGGACCTTGATGGTCTTGCCGATCAGCGTCGAAAGCGTGGTGCGCGCGCGCAGCTCGTCGAGGAATTGCGGGGTGAGGCTCATTGGGAAAGCCCCTCCCTTCCAAAGGAGGGGGTGGGGTGGGTGTTCCAGCTGCGCTCGGGCAACGCAACGGCGCGCGCGTGGATGATCTCGACGATTCCGTCGATCTGACTCATCACATCTGCATTACTGAAGCGCAGCACGGTATATCCCAGACGGTTCAGAGCGGCATCGCGCGCACGATCTTGCTCATGCACATGGGTATCACCGTCGACTTCCACCACAAGGCCGTTCCATGGGCAGAGAAAGTCGACGATATATGGCAGGACCACGGCTTGTCGGCGAAATTTGAAGCCAAGCTGGGAAGCGCGCAGCCTCGACCACAGGCGGCGTTCCGGTTCGGGTGCGTCATTCCGCATGGACCGTGCTTTTTCGCCCAGTCTTGCGTCGATGCGCTGCGCCATTCACCCACCCCAACCCCTCCCTTGGAAGGGAGGGGCTTCCTGCCTCATCCCAAAGCCGCCTTCACGAGGCCGCTGGCCTTGCTCATATCCAGCGTGGTGCCGTGACGCTCCTTGAGCAGGGCCATAACCTTGCCCATGTCCTTGACCGAGGTAGCGCCGACCTCGGCCTTGATCGCCGCGATCGCGGCGGTGGTCTCCGCCTCGCTCATCTGAGCGGGAAGGAAGCTTTCGATCACCGCCAGCTCGCCTTTCTCCTGGTCGGCCAGCTCGGTGCGGCCGGCCTGCTCGAATACGGCAATCGACTCGCGGCGTTGCTTGGCCATCTTCTGGAGAACGTCGACGACGATGGTGTCGTCATCCGGTACACTGGTCGCGGTGCGCAGCTCGATATCGCGGTCCTTGAGCTTGGCGAGGATCAGGCGGACGGCCGCCAGGCGCGGCTTGTTGCCACCCTTCATCGACTCGATCTGAGCAGCCTTGAGTGTGTCGCGAATCACCGCGCAGCCTCCATGTTGTCCGGCAGGAAAGGACCACGGATAGCGTGTTTCGCAATTTTTTAATAGATTGACCGTGCAGGTACGAAGACCTAGTGACCCGGCCGTTTAGCCTGCACAACGGCGCGGGCCAAATCGTGAAAAATCGAAGGATCAGAAGCCATGGCGAACGCCAAATACCCCACCGTGCCCAAAGCAGCGACGGGGGTGTTGGTTCTCGCGGACGGCACGGTGATCTTCGGCCGCGGCTTCGGCGCGGTGGGTGAGGCGGTAGGCGAATTGTGCTTCCACACCGCCATGACCGGCTATCAGGAAATCATGACCGACCCGAGCTTCGCCGGGCAGATCATCACCTTCACCTTCCCGCATATCGGCAATGTCGGCACCAATGCCGAGGATGTCGAGGCGAGCGCCGCGCATGCGCTCGGTTGCGTGGTGCGAGAGGACGTGACCGCGCCCAGCAACTTCCGCAATGCCAAGCCTTTCGACCAGTGGCTGCGGGACAACGGCCGTATCGGTCTGGCCGGCGTGGATACCCGCGCGCTGACCCGCCGCATGCGCACGGCCGGCGCGCCCAACGCGGTGATCGCGCACGATCCCGAGGGCAAGTTCGACCTGAAGGCATTGCACGAGAAGGCGAAAAACTGGCCGGGACTGGAGGGCATGGACCTCGCCATTGAAGTCACCGGTGCACAGCGTGACTGGACCGGCGGGCCGTGGACGCTCGGCACGGGCTATGCGGCGGCCGGAGATGGCGAGAAGCCGCATGTCGTGGCGATCGACTATGGCGCCAAGGACAATATCTTTCGCAATCTGGTGAAGGCCGGCGCGCACGTGACGGTGCTGCCCGCCACCGCCAGCTATGAGGAGATCGTGGCGCTCAAGCCCGCCGGCGTGTTCCTCTCCAACGGCCCCGGCGATCCGGCGGCGACGGCGGTCTATGCGGTGCCGATGATCCGCAAGCTGCTGGAGGCGAACATGCCGATCTTCGGCATTTGTCTGGGTCACCAGTTGCTCGGCCTCGCGGCCGGTGCGCGGACCATCAAGATGCGGCAGGGCCATCGCGGTGCCAACCATCCGGTCAAGCGGCTGGAGGACGGCGTGGTGGAGATCACCAGCATGAACCACGGCTTCGCGGTCGATAAGGATACGCTGCCAGCCAATGTGGTCGAGACGCATGTGAGCCTGTTCGACGGCTCCAACTGCGGTATCGCCTTTACCGATAAGCCGGTGTTCGCCGTGCAATATCACCCTGAGGCCTCGCCGGGACCGCAAGACAGCTTCTATCTGTTCAAGCGGTTCGTGGAGGGGCTTAAATGATTGCCACGGCTCTTCTGGGGGCGAGCTTACCGATCGATGCCGGGCAGTTGCAGCGACAGCTCGATTTCATGGTCGCGTCCTGCCGGGCTGAGCGGGTGGTGCATCTGATCGCACACGGCACGCGCGAGGTGGAAATGCGGATGGTCCGGCCAGAGGCGCTGCCGACCGTCAGTGAAAATGCTGCTCTCCAATGCGCGCTGGGAAAAGTGCGGGAGCGCTCTGATTTGCAACTCGGTTTTACCGGGAACGAGACTCGGAAAAAATAATGCCCAAAAGAACTGACATCTCTTCCATCCTTATCGTCGGCGCGGGGCCGATCATCATCGGCCAGGCGTGCGAGTTCGATTATTCGGGCACGCAGGCCTGCAAGGCGCTGAAGGAGGAGGGCTACCGGATCATTCTGGTCAACTCCAACCCGGCGACGATCATGACCGATCCCGAGCTGGCGGACGCGACCTATGTCGAGCCGATCACGCCCGAGATTGTGGCCAAGATCATCGAGAAGGAGCGGCCGGACGCGATCCTGCCGACGATGGGCGGCCAAACCGCGCTCAACACCGCACTGGCGCTGTTCAACGACGGCACGCTGGCGAAATATGGCGTCCAGATGATCGGCGCCGATGCCGAGGCTATCGACAAGGCCGAGGACCGGCTGAAGTTCCGCGACGCGATGGACAGGATCGGGCTGGAGAGCGCGCGCTCGCGGATCGCGCACAGCCTTGAGGATGCCATTGCCGCGCTGGAGTTCACCGGCCTGCCCGCGATCATCCGCCCCAGCTTCACGCTCGGCGGCACCGGCGGCGGCGTCGCCTATAATCGCGAGGAGTTCGTCCAGATCGTCACCGCCGGTCTCGATGCCTCGCCGACCACCGAGGTGCTGATCGAGGAATCGCTGCTCGGTTGGAAGGAATATGAGATGGAGGTGATCCGCGACCGCGCGGACAACTGCATCATCATCTGTTCCATCGAGAATGTGGACCCGATGGGTGTCCACACTGGCGACTCGATCACCGTCGCGCCGGCACTGACGCTGACCGACAAGGAATATCAGGTCATGCGCAACGCCAGCATCGCGGTGCTGCGTGAAATCGGCGTGGAAACAGGCGGTTCCAACGTGCAGTTTGCGGTCAATCCTAAGGATGGCCGCCTGATCGTCATCGAGATGAACCCTCGTGTCTCGCGCTCTTCGGCGCTGGCTTCCAAGGCGACGGGGTTCCCCATCGCCAAGGTCGCCGCCAAGCTGGCGGTGGGCTATACGCTCGACGAGATCACCAACGACATCACTGGCGTAACGCCCGCGAGCTTCGAGCCGACCATCGACTATGTCGTCACCAAGATCCCGCGCTTCGCCTTCGAGAAGTTCAAGGGCGCGCAGGCGCTGCTTGGCACGGCGATGAAGTCTGTCGGTGAGGTGATGGCCATCGGCCGCAACATCCACGAATCCATGCAGAAGGCACTGCGCGGGCTGGAGACGGGGCTTTCAGGCTTCAACCAGGTCGATCGTCTGGTCGGCGCGAGCAAGGACGAGATTCTCGCCGCGCTCGGTCAGCCGACGCCGGACCGGCTGCTGGTCGCCGCGCAGGCGCTGCGCGAAGGGCTGAGCGTGGAGGAAATCCACGCCGTGTCCAAATTCGACCCGTGGTTCCTCGACAGGCTGGCGGAGATCGTCGCGGCCGAGCGCGGCGTGATGGAGAACGGCCTGCCGCGCGAGGCCGAGGAGATGCGGCACCTCAAGGCGATGGGCTTCTCCGACAAGCGGCTCGCCTGGCTCGCGCTGCAATCGGCCAATCTCAAGCCCACCATGGAGAGCGCCATCCGCCGCGGTTCCGGGCTGGTGCGGGACGCGGTTGTCGCCATGACCGGCGGTGTGACCGAGGATGAGGTGCGTGCGCTGCGCCACAAACTCGGCGTGCGCCCGGTGTTCAAGCGTATCGACACCTGCGCGGCCGAGTTCGAGGCTAGAACGCCTTATATGTATTCGACCTACGAGGCCCCGAGCTTCGGCGAGCCGGAGAACGAGGCATTCCCCTCCGACCGCAAGAAGATCGTCATCCTCGGCGGCGGCCCCAACCGCATCGGGCAGGGTATCGAGTTCGACTATTGCTGCTGCCATGCCTGCTTCGCGCTGGCGGACGCGGGCTATGAGACGATCATGATCAACTGCAATCCGGAGACGGTGAGCACCGACTATGACACGTCCGACCGGCTCTATTTTGAGCCGTTGACCGCCGAGGACGTGCTGGAGATCCTGCATGTCGAGCAGAGCAGGGGGCAGCTAGTCGGCGTTATCGTCCAGTTTGGTGGGCAGACGCCGCTCAAGCTTGCGCAGGCGCTGGAGGATGCGGGCATTCCCATCCTCGGCACCTCGCCGGATGCCATTGACCTCGCCGAGGACCGCGAGCGGTTCGCCGCGCTGATCGAGAAGCTGGGCCTGCTCCAGCCGGCCAACGGTATCGCTCGCTCGCGTGAGGAAGCGATCGCAGTGGCCAACCGCATCGGCTACCCGGTGTTGATGCGCCCCAGCTATGTGCTTGGCGGCCGGGCGATGGAGATCGTCGACGGGCAGGCGCAGCTTGAGGAATATATCGCCACGGCCGTGCAGGTCTCCGGCGACTCCCCGGTGCTGATCGACCAGTATCTGCGCGACGCCGTCGAGGTGGACGTGGATGCGCTGTGCGATGGCGAGGACGTGGTGGTGGCCGGCGTGCTCCAGCATATCGAGGAGGCCGGCGTCCACTCGGGCGACAGCGCCTGCTCGCTGCCGCCCTACAGCCTGCCCGAGAGCATCGTCACCGAAATCGAGCGGCAAGCAGACGTGCTGGCACGGGCGCTCTCCGTGCGCGGCCTCATGAATATCCAGTTCGCGGTGAAGGATGGGCGGGTCTACCTCATCGAGGTCAATCCGCGCGCCTCGCGCACGGTGCCGTTCGTCGCAAAGGCCATCGGCACGCCCATCGCCAAGATCGCCTCACGCGTGATGGCGGGCGAGAAGCTGGCCGCGCTGCCGAAGATCGACCGCAACGCCATCCGCCATATTGCTGTGAAGGAGGCGGTGTTCCCATTCAATCGCTTCCTCGGCGTCGATCCCGTGCTCTCGCCGGAGATGAAGTCCACCGGCGAAGTCATGGGAATCGATAGCGATTTCGCGACCGCCTTTGCTAAGTCGCAGCTCGGCGCCGGTATGGCGCTGCCGCTTGAAGGGACGGTGTTCGTCTCCGTCAAGGACAGCGACAAGAGCGTCATCCTGCCCGGCGTACGCAAGATCGCGCAGCTCGGCTTCCGTATCATCGCAACCGGCGGCACAGCGCGGTTCCTTGCCGACAATGGACTGGACGTGGAGACGGTGAACAAGGTGGCGCAGGGGCGCCCGCACATCGTCGACCGCATCACCGACGGCGGCGTGGACCTGATCTTCAATACCACGGAAGGCTGGCAGTCGCTCAAGGATAGCAAGGCGATCCGCTTGAGTGCCCTGCGCTTCAAGGTGCCGATCTTCACCACGGCGGCGGCGAGCCTCGCGACGGTGGACGCGATCGAGGCTCTGCGTGCACGTCCCCTTGAAGTGAAATCGCTCCAATCCTATTATAAGGCGTCGCAAGACTGATTATCCGATAAACAAATCAGTTACGGGCCGGCCGGAGGCTCCGGTGGGCAAAGGGAGTATGCGCTTCAGGCGCAGCTAGACGAGGAATTGGGGAGTCGAGATGGCGACCGTTGAGAAGATGCCGATGCTGGCTGTTGGCTATGACATGCTGACCGATCAGCTCCGCGCGCTTAAAGCCGAGCGTCCGACGATCGTAGACGCGATCGAGGAAGCGCGGGCGCATGGCGATCTTTCGGAAAATGCGGAATATCATGCGGCCAAGGAGCGTCAGGGTCAGGTGGAGGCATCCATTGCCGACATCGAGGACAAGCTCTCGCGTGCGCAGGTAATCGACCCCACGACCCTCTCTGGCGACAAGGTCGTGTTCGGCGCCACCGTCTCGCTCCTTGACGAGGATGACCAGCCGGTGCGCTACCAGATCGTCGGTCAGGCCGAGGCGGACGCCAAGGCTGGCCGGATCAGCTATTCCAGCCCGCTTGGTCGGGCCCTCATCGGCCGTCAGGTCGGCGATGAGGTGGAGGTGACAGTGCCTTCCGGCGACAAGTTCTACCTGATCGAGAAGATCGAGTTCGTCTGAGGACGAGCGCGGGAAGGGTTTCCATGGCTGTCACGCTGCCTCGGGGGCCGGCCACCAATGCGCTGGCCGCGATCACCCTGCTGGCCTTCCTGCCCGTGCAACTGCTTGGGCTTACCGACCAGGCGGCGCTGTTCGCCGGGTTTATTCCCGAGCGCGTCCATGCACTTGCCGCGCAGGGCGTGTCGCTCGGTGTGCCGTGGCTGCCGCTATGGCTGACTCCGCTCAGCGCGACGCTGGTCCATGCCGGTTGGATGCACATCGGCTTCAATCTCATCATGCTGATCTTCTGCGGCCGCTATGTCGAGCAGTTGCTGGGGCAGGGGCGCGTCGTGATCATCTACATTGTCGGCGCCTATGCGGCGGCGTTCGGCCAATGGGCGATGGGCGCCTTCTCCACCGATGTGCATGAGGGATTGATCCCGATGATTGGCGCCAGCGGGGCCATCTCGGCGCTGCTCGGCACCTATGCGCTCATTTACAGCCAGCGTGGAGTCAAAGCGATCGGTCCGATCCCGGCGCATGTCGTGCGCATCCTGTGGTTGGCGGCGGGATGGACCGTGCTGCAACTGATGATTGCGCTGGCCGGCGGGTTCGACAGCTTCTTCGGTGGGGTCGCCATCGGCGCGCATATCGGCGGCTTTATCGCCGGCCTGCTGCTTGCCCGGCCGCTGCTTGCCCGCCGCTTCCGCGCCTCGCGGGGGACTTAGGGCGTAGACTCATTAGCGGCGATCCATAGGCGTGTGCAGAAGAGCTTGATGGCAGCGAGGAAGT
>MKWI01000008.1 GCA_001899715.1 Sphingobium sp. 66-54 | reverse complement strand
TAACTTCCTCGCTGCCATCAAGCTCTTCTGCACACGCCTATGGATCGCCGCTAATGAGTCTACGCCCTAGCTCCCGATTGACCGTTGAAGCCGACACCTGCGTCAACCGTTTATCTCGCCAGTCCGCGATATCGGGTCCGGTGATTGAAAGGATTTGGCGCTTGAAAACAGGATAGCGCCGTTTCAACATATTGAGCCTGAGTTGTTCCCATCGGGCACCGCCTTTGCCTGGCGAGATTTCGTCAGCATAGCGATCGAACGCGTCAGCAACTGTTGCGCCTTCGGACAGGCTGGGGTCGTTGATGATCGCCTCCGGCTCTACGTCTTCAATGATTTTGCTTTCGGTAGTGATGGCCCAAGCTTCGGCCTCCGCCTTGGTATCAAAGGTTGCCGAGACTGTCTTGCCCATGCGGCGAACCTGAACTCGCCAAGCCTTTTTCCGCTTCTGGATCGTAGCCATTGTTTGTATCCTCCTTGCTCCAATCAATGACGGGACCAACCTAAGTATCGTGTCACACTTGGCACAATAGCTGGTCAAAACATGTAAGTTTGCGTCATGGATTGTAAAAGAAAATACATTGATTTCAACGCCATCGCCGGAAGACGTTACTTTGCAATGACTTCTTCTGGGCACCATTTTCCTATTCGCCTCTAGTCGGCGCTGCCACGGCGTCGATCTTGAACGGTTGAAATCCGTTATCGACGGGCTCTCGATCATGGAGGACGATCAGCAATCACGGCTGGAGATGTGAGGGCGTTTGCGAGGCGGCCAGGAAAGACCAGTCGTTTGCCGGCTCCGCTCTTTTTCGCCATGGAGTTGCGACGGGGCGATGCGCTTCCGCACCGCAATCTGCTGCGCAGCCGTCAATTCCGCAGGACCGTTCACCAGGAACGGCAAGCATCAATAGCTATTGATTGCCACGTCCGGTAAGATGCGGGACGTAGCGATAGAATCCAGCCACTCCAGCAAAGGAGAGCCTCAGCACTTCACATCTGGATGGGTGATCGGGGCCCAAGCGCCGCTCGACGCGCAGGATTGGCGAGGCCATCCCATGCGCACCGACCGGGAAAGACCCTTGAAAATCGCTTTGCAGTCCAAAGACCGTAACGTGGCGCTTTTAAGGATGCGCCGAAGACCGGCCGATAAGGAGGATGCCATGACCAAGACCCAGACCGGCTCGACGATGAGCACGGGCGCGCCTGCTGCCAGTGATCGCAATTCGCTGACGATCGGCCCCGATGGCCCGATCCTGCTGCACGATGTCCATTTCCTGGAGCAGATGGCGCACTTCAACCGCGAGAAGGTGCCTGAGCGCCAGCCGCATGCCAAGGGTTCGGGTGCGTTCGGCGTGCTCGAAGTCACCGAGGATGTTTCGCGCTACACCAAGGCGGCGCTGTTCCAGAAGGGCACTTCCACCGAGATGCTGGCGCGCTTTTCCACGGTCGCCGGCGAGATGGGCAGCCCGGATACCTGGCGCGACGTGCGCGGCTTCTCCCTCAAATTCTACACCAGCGAGGGCAATTACGATCTCGTCGGCAACAACACGCCGGTGTTCTTCGTGCGCGATCCCATGAAGTTCCCGCATTTTATCCGCAGCCAGAAGCGGTTGCCCGATTCCGGCCTGCGCGACAATCACATGCAGTGGGATTTCTGGACCAACAATCCGGAAACCGCGCACCAGGTCACTTATCTGATGGGCGTTCGGGGCTTGCCGCGCACCTGGCGGCACATGAACGGCTATGGCTCACATACCTATATGTGGGTGAATGCCGAGGGCGAGAAGTTCTGGGTGAAATATCACTTCCATACCCGGCAGGGCATGGCGTTCTTCTCCAATGCCGAAGCGGCCGCGATGGCCGGGGCCGACGCCGATTTCCACCGCCGCGACCTGTTCGAGGCGATCGCGCGCGGCGAGCATCCGAGCTGGCGGCTGTCGGTGCAGGTGATGCCCTATGCCGAGGCGAAGGCTTATCGGATCAATCCGTTCGACCTCACCAAGACCTGGTCGCACAAGGACTATCCGCTGATCCCGGTCGGCACGATGACCTTGAACCGCAACCCGGAGAATTTCTTCGCCCAGATCGAGCAGGCGGCCTTCTCCCCCGGCAACACTGTGCCCGGTATCGGCCTGTCGCCCGACAAGATGCTGCTCGGCCGCGCGTTCGCCTACAATGACGCGCAGCGCAACCGCATCGGCACCAACTTCCACCAGTTGCCGGTCAACAAGCCCAAGGTGCCGGTCAACACCTATATGATGGACGGTCAGATGGCCTATGACCATAGCGGCAACCAGCCGGTCTATGTGCCCAATAGCGGCGGGCGGCCCTGGGCGGACGAGGAAGGCCCGGTTGCCGATGGCTGGGAAGCGGACGGGGAAATGGTCCGCAGCGCCTATACGCTCCGCCCCGAGGACGATGACTTCACCCAGCCGGGCATCCTCGTGCGCGAGGTGTTCAATGATGATCAGCGCGCCAAGCTGGTGGATCAGGTCGCCGGCAGCCTGCTCGGCGGTGTGCGCGAGCCGGTGCTGAGCCGCGCGTTCGATTACTGGAAGAGCATCGACGCCAACGTCGGCCGGCGCATCGAGGACAAGGTTCGCGCCGGCGCAGCGTCCCAGCCCGCCGAGGGCATGGGCGAAGGCTGATGGTCGGGAAGGGGACTGTGGCGTTGGCCCTGCCTGCCGCAGCCCCCTCGACACGGAAAGGCCATGGCATGAAGGTCGGCTATCCGATTGGCAGCCTCTCCAGAGGAACGGTCAATCGCAAGCTTGCCGGCACGGTTATCCGCCTTGCTCCCGAAAATCTTGCCTTCGCTCGACGCGCTGCGCTTTGTGATACCGGAATGTAATCGCTCGATCCCCGGCAACCTCACGAATGCGATCGACCGTGGCGAGCCGACCCTATGCAACAGCTTCGCCAACAGGCCGCCAGCCCTTCGTGGAGACCGTGCCCGGCGCTGAAATCGGGACGGCAGAGCCTCCGCATCGCGGCTTGCGCGCATTTGCCCGGCCATTTGCCGTCCAATCGGCACACGCGCCATGCGAGCCGGTCTCCGGACCGACTGGCCGGCTGGTCCCGCTCCCTGCGCCTGTTCGCGAGCTGGCGATGCGCCGCCGCGCAAGCCGTCGGCCGGGCAGCGCCGCGCTCAGGCGTGGGTCATCAGGCTCTCGGCCAGGCCCTCGAACAGCCGGCGGCCGTCGGTGCCGCCGTGGCCCTTGTCGATGGCGCGCTCGGGGTGGGGCATCATGCCGAGCACATTGCCGGTATCGTTGAGGATGCCCGCAATGTCGCGCGCCGAGCCGTTGACCGCCTCGCCATAACGGAAGGCGACGCGCCCCTCGCCTTCCAGCCGGTCGAGCGTGGCCGGATCCGCGACATAATTGCCGTCATGATGGGCGACGGGCACGGTGATGCGCTCGCCCGCGGCATAGCGGCTGGTGAAGGCGCTCTGGCTGTTCTCGACGGTGAGCGCGACATCGCGGCAAACGAAATGGGTGCCGGCGTTGCGCATCAGCGCGCCGGGCAGCAGCCCCGCCTCGGTCAGCACCTGAAAGCCGTTGCACACACCGAGCACGAAGGTGCCCCGCGCCGCCGCCTGCGCCACCGCCTGCATCACCGGCGAGCGCGCCGCCATGGCGCCCGAGCGCAGATAATCGCCGTAAGAGAAACCGCCGGGCACGCCGATCAGGTCCAACCCCTCGGGCAGCTCGGTCTCACGGTGCCAGACCATCTCCGGCTTGCTGCCGCCCACGGCCTCCAGCGCGACGGCAAGGTCGCGGTCGCAGTTCGATCCGGGGAAAACGATGACGGCGCTTTTCATCGTGGGCACTCCTGTTCCGGTCAGCCGAGAAGCTCGACCCGGTAATTCTCGATTACGGTATTGGCGAGCAACTGGCGGCACATGGCGTCGACCTCGGCCTCGCCGGTGCCATCGGCCAGCTCCAGCTCGATCAGGCGGCCGGCGCGCACGTCATTGACGCCGCCGAAGCCCAGCCCGGCCAGCGCATGCTGGATCGCCTTGCCCTGCGGATCGAGCACGCCGGGCTTCAAGGTGACGAATATGCGGGCTTTCATGGGGGCCGAGTCCTCTTTCAAACTGCGCGGGGGACGGATGCCGCAGGCCCTAGCCCCGCCGCGCCCAAGCCGCAAGGGGCGAGCGCGGA
Source organism: Sphingobium sp. 66-54 (assembly GCA_001899715.1). Lineage (GTDB taxonomy): Bacteria > Pseudomonadota > Alphaproteobacteria > Sphingomonadales > Sphingomonadaceae > Sphingobium. The sequence goes on along the minus strand of MKWI01000008.1, from coordinate 19,954 downwards.
CCGGCCGCCCGCATTGCGTCATCCCGCATCGCGTAATATTGTTGCGAAGGTCACGAAAGTCGCGGGGTGGACGCGAAAATTTTTGCGCCACCGGACCGGGCCGCCCTCGACTGGCTCCTGCGCGCGTCCCTCTCATCGAATCCGGTAGTAATCGGCGACGCGGTCCAGCGCGAAACCCAGCACCAGCTTGCCCGCCCGCGCCGGCCAGCCGAGCGCCCGCTCGGCCGCGCCCAGCCCCTCGCAGGCGCAGGCGACCCGCCACAGAATATCCGAGAGACCCGGCCCGGCAGCGGCGAGCGCGCCGTGCAGCCGATCACGCGCCGCGATCTGGCGCAGCGAGCGATCCGGCGCGCCCGGTCCGACCCGCCGGCCGCCGGAGGGCGCGGCGGCGCTATCCCAGTTCATCGTCACCCGCGCGCCCATCGCGGCCCGCTCCCAATCGCGGCGGATCGTCTCCGAGGCGTCGAACTGGCGGCGGCTGAGCAGCTTGTGGGTATAAAGCCAGCTTGCCGGCGACTCGCCGGGATTGACCATGACCGTGCAGCGCTCTCCGTCCGGCCCCTCGATCTGCTGCGCGATCAACCGCTGCGTTGCCTTCGTGCCGCTCTTCCCCGCCCGTGCCGCCATCAATGTCTCCCTTGCGCATAGCCCAGAAAAGCCATTGCCATGCGGCGAGAATTGTAGGACAGAGATAACCGATACGGTTATATGGGAGCAGGCGAACATGATGACGCGGATCCGGGAGGTGCGCAAGGCGCGCGGCTTGACGCTGGAAGAAGTGGCGGCCCGCTGCGAGCCGCCGACCACCGCGCAGACCATCGGCCGGCTGGAGACGGGCACGCGAACCGTATCGGTCAAATGGCTCAACCGCATCGCCACCGCTCTGGATGTTCACGCCAGCGATCTGGTCGACCTGCCGGAGAGCGCCGCCGTGCCGGTCGCCGCGCTGGTCGGCCCGGACGGCGCCGGCGCGCCGAGCCGCGCGCTGACGCTGGTGCCGCCGCCCGTGCCCAAGGGCGCGCTCGGCATCCGCATGACCGCCTCGCTCGGCGACTATCGCGCCGGGGATGAGCTATGGTGCGAACCGCTGCCACCCGAGCGCTTCACGGAAGGGTTGAACCGCGACGTGCTCGTCCCCCGCCCCGCCGGCCGCTTCCTGTTCGGCCGCATGATCGGCCGCGACGGCGCGATGCTGCACCTGCTTCCGCTCGGCATCCGCTCGCGCCAGCAAGTGGTGAGCGACCCGCCGTGGATCGGCCTGCCGGTGCGGCTGATCCGGGGGTTATGAGGGAGCGGGAAGCGGGACCCCGGATCAAGTCCGGGGTAACGGCGTGGGGTTTTGGCGGGGCGGACCACGCACCCTCTTCTCCAAAAACCGGCAGTGCTCCTGCGAAGGGCAGGAGCACTGCTGAGGCTCAGGTGATCGTTATCCGGTCGACGCTATAAGATGTAAGAAACCGCCTTGCCTTTACGCCGTCCGATCCCGCCCCTCACTCCATCGGCGCGGTCATGATCGCGACGTTGGTCAGCATCACCACCGCGGCGGCGATCATCAGCCAGCCGCGCTTATAGTCCTTGCGGCGGAGGATGAAGTAGAGGCCGCCGGCACCGAGCGCGATGGCGGCCAGCATGAGCAGGGAGAGCACCGTGGAAAGCATGTGACATGCGGTAGCGCGATCGGCTGGCCGGCGCAATCGGCTGTGGCATTCTGCGACCCACGCCACTACATAGCGCGGCAACGGCGACTCGTGAGGGACCACATCGCCGCAACCGGGACAGTGCGGGACAAGCCCATGCGCATCGCAATCGCATCAGACCACGCCGCCGTGGCGCTCAAGACAGCACTTGCCGACTGGCTGGGCGAGCAGGGCCATAGCGTGACCGACCTCGGCACGGACGGCAGCGCCAGCGTCGACTACCCCGATTACGGCTACCGGCTGGCCGAGGCCGTCGCCGCCGGGCAGGCCGATTACGGCGTGGCGCTGTGCGGCTCCGGCATCGGCATCTCCATCGCGGTGAACCGCAACCCGGCCTGCCGCTGCGCGCTCGTCTCCGAGCCGCTCTCCGCCACGCTGGCGCGCGAGCATAACGACGCCAATGTCATCGCCATGGGGGCGCGCCTGACCGGCATCGACATGGCCAAGGCGTGCATCGCCGCCTTCCTCGCCACGCCGTTCGGCGGCGACCGCCATGCCCGCCGCGTCGGCAAGCTGAGCAACCCGCCGGCTTTCGACGACGCCATCGCCGCCAAGGCCGATTGACCATGAAAGGATCCGCCCTCGCCATGACCAGCGCGTCCGCCGCCGTTACCGACACCGCGACCGAGCCCGCCGTCCGCTCGCCGGGCTTTTTCGGTGCCGGACTGGCCGAGGCCGATCCCGAGATCTTCCGGGCCGTTCAGGGCGAGTTGGGCCGGCAGCGCGACAATATCGAGCTGATCGCCTCCGAGAACATCGTCAGCCGCGCGGTGCTGGAAGCCGCCGGATCGGTGATGACCAACAAATATGCCGAGGGCTATCCCGGCAAGCGCTATTATGGCGGCTGCGAATGGGCCGACGTGGTCGAGACGCTGGCCATCGAGCGCGCCAAGCAACTGTTCGGCTGCGCTTTCGCCAATGTGCAGCCCAATTCGGGCAGCCAGATGAACCAGGCGGTGTTCCTGGCGCTGCTGGAGCCGGGCGATGCCTTCATGGGCCTCGACCTTTCAGCGGGCGGGCACCTCACGCACGGATCGCCGGTCAACATGTCCGGCAAGTGGTTCAAGCCCATTCCCTATGGCGTGCGGCCCGAGGACCAGCAGCTCGACATGGAGGCGATCGCGCAGATCGCGCGCGCCAACAAGCCCAAGCTCATCATCGCGGGCGGCACGGCTTATTCGCGCTTCTGGGACTTCGCGGCGTTCCGGCGGATCGCGGACGAGGTCGGCGCCTGGCTGCTGGTCGATATGTCGCATTTCTCCGGGCTGGTGGCGGGCGGCGCGCACCCCTCGCCCTTCCCGCACGCGCATGTCGTCACCACCACCACGCACAAATCGCTGCGCGGGCCGCGCTCGGGCATCATCCTCACCAATGACGAGACGATCGCCAGGAAGGTGAACATGGCGGTGTTCCCTGGCATGCAGGGCGGACCGCTGGTCCACATCATCGCCGCCAAGGCGGTCGCCTTCGCCGAGGCGCTCCAGCCGGAATTCAAGGCCTATGCGCACCAGATCGTCGCCAATGCCAAGGCGCTGGCGGCATCGGTGGCCGATGCGGGCCTCGCCATCGTCTCGGGCGGCACGGACAATCACCTGATGCTGGTCGACCTGCGGCCCAAGAACGCCACCGGCAAGGCGGCGGAAAAGGCGCTCGACCGCGCCTCCATCACCTGCAACAAGAATGCGGTGCCGTTCGATACCGCCAGCCCGTTCGTCACCTCCGGCATCCGGCTGGGCACGCCGGCAGGCACGACGCGCGGCTTGCGGGAGGCGGAGTTCACCCAGATCGGCCACTGGATCGCCGAGGTGGTCGAGGGCCTGCGCCGCAATGGCGACGAAGGCGACGGACAGGTGGAGGCGCATGTGCGCGAGAAGGTGCGCGCGCTGACCGCGCGCTTCCCGATCTACTGAGGGGGACGAAGCGATGAGCGAGCCCAACGATCTTGTCGAGAAGGCCAAGGCCGAAATCAGCGGTATGGCCAAGGAAGGGCTGGCCCATCCCTCCACCAAGCCGGTGCTGACCGGCGCCGCGATCGGCGCGGTGGCGGGCGTGCTGCTGCCGGTGGTCTCGCTGCCGATCGGGCTGGTGGCCGGCGCGGGCATCGCCTTCTGGAACAGGATCCGCCGCTGATATGCGTTGCCCCTATTGCGGACATGAGGACAGCCAGGTCAAGGACAGCCGGCCCACCGAGGACGGCGCCGCCATCCGCCGCCGCCGCCAATGCGAGGGCTGCGGGGCGCGCTTCACCACCTTCGAGCGCATCCAGCTTCGCGAGATCACCGTGGTGAAATCGGGCGGGGCGAGCGAACCGTTCGACCGCGACAAGCTGGCCCGCTCGATCGAGATCGCCTGCCGCAAGCGCGCCATCGACCAGGTACGGATCGAGCGGCTGGTCTCCGGCATCCAGCGCCAGCTCGAAACCAGCGGCGAGACCGAGGTGGCGACCAACCGCATCGGCGAGTTGGCGATGGAGGGCCTCAAGGGGCTGGACAGCGTCGCCTATATCCGCTTCGCCAGCGTTTACAGGGACTTCACCGAAGCGCGGGACTTCGAGGAATTCGCCGGATCGGTCCGCGAGGTGGGCGGCGAGTGAGGGCGGCTATCGTGCCCGGTGACAGGGCACATGTTGGACGGCCTCCCAGAAACACAGTCGGGATTACCCCCGCTCCGGTGAAGACGGGGGTGCATTGCGTGTCGGGTGATAGAACAGCACCAGTGGCGGAGCGTGTTCCCTCGCGGACATGAGCATCTCATTGCGACCAAACGGTTAGCGTCCGTCTCACCAATCCTGCTTCGTTCGTTTCAAGCATGGTCAAGGCACATAGCGCGCGCGCGTTGTTCAACAACGCGCGATAGAGATACGCCCCGTTTCCTGCTCCGGTCTTGACGCGCACGCCAGAGAGGGCCAGCGACCTCCCATACTCACGAGCAGGATCTCCAACCCTATGCACAGCGCGGTCGCGCCACAGCCCGTCATCGTTCTCGTCCGTCCGCAGCTTGGCCAGAATATCGGCAAGGCGGCGCGGGCGATGCTCAACTTCGGGCTGACGCGGATGCGGCTGGTCGCGCCGCGTGACGGCTGGCCCAACCCGGACGCCGGCCCGTCCGCTGCCGGCGCCGACGCCATTCTCGCCGAAGCGGAGCTGTTCGATACGCTGGCCGATGCCGTCGCCGATTGCACCCATGTGTTCGCAACGACAGTGCGCAAGCGCGGCGTCACCAAGCCGGTGATGGCGCCGGACGAGGCGGCACAGGTCGTCCATGCCGAGGCCGGGCTCTCCGCGCTGGTCTTCGGCCCCGAGCGCTCGGGGCTGGAGACGGACGAGGTCGCCCTCGCCCGCACGATCCTGACCGTGCCGATCAACCCGGAGTTCGGCTCGCTCAACCTCGCGCAGGCGGTGATGGTCGTCGCCTATGAATGGTCGAAGCAGCAAGGGCTCGCCCAGCCGCCGCGCACCGAACTGCTGCCGCCCGCCCCGCAGGGCGAACTGGATGGGATGATCGCACAGCTTGAGACGATGCTGGACGAGGCCGGCTATTTCTATCCGCCCAGCCGCGTGCCCGCGACCAGGCGGACGCTGCGCACCCTGCTCAGCAAGCCGGGCTGGAACCATCTGGAAGTCCGCACCCTGCGCGGCGTGCTCTCCGCGCTGGCCAATCCCCGGCAGCGCTGACGCTCGATCAATGCGCGGTCGATCCCGAACGGCGCGAACACGCCTTTCGCCCGATCAACCGCATGAACTGCGGGACCATGGCAGACATGCTTGCCCTCGGGGGTGGCGGACACACGGGTCAGGCGGAGCCGGAGCATAGCAAACGCCAATGTACCGACCGGCATGACTATATGTCGATCCTGAACTACTCCCCCAATAGCGCTGGCTCCGACCCCTTCACAAGCCAGTGAACGGCTCATCCCCTTCGTCTCCCCGCCGACCGCATTCGGGGGAACGCTCGCTTGCCCCCGCCGGTTGCTTCCGCAACGCACATAAGCCTTCATGACAACGCACGCCGCCATCCACCGCGCCCAGAGCGGACGCGAGCATCATTGGGATGCCATCAGAGCGCTCCTGATGCTGCTCGGCATCCCCTATCACGTCGCCATGGCGTATCGCGCCGGGCAGACGTGGATCATGAACAGCGGCGAGGGCGCGGCGGTCTTCACGTGGCTGGCGCAGGCGATCCATGCCTTCCGCATGCCCGCCTTCTTCATCATCGCCGGCTATTTCGCGGCGCTGCTGCTCGGCCGGCGCACGCCGGGCCCATGGCTCAAGGGGCGCCTCGTCCGGCTCGGCGTGCCGTTCGCCGCGACGATCCTGACGCTCAATCCGCTGCTCAACCTGCTGTGCGAGCTGTCCAATTTCTCATGGATGGCCGCACTGCGCTCCTGGGACCATGAAAGCTCGACCTCGGGCGGCTATTGGGTGCGCCATCTGTGGTTCCTGATCGTGCTGGTCTACTTCTCCGCGGCGGCGGCGCTGTTCTGCCGCGTCCTGCCCCGCCTGAGCGCCGCCACATTGCCGGCGCGGATCGACGGCTTGCTGGCGCGCAAGCTCATCTGGACGATTATGGGCACCGCGCTGCTCGTCGGCCTGTGGGAAGGCGCCGCCATCGAATGGTTCTATATCAAGGGGCTGAACACCAACCTCATCCAGCAGATCCTGCGGATCGACCAGACCATCGAGTTCCTGCCCTATTTTCTGATCGGCTGCGTCATCGCCCGCGCGCCGGCCCTCAAGGATGCGCTCTATCGCTTCTCGCCCGCCGTCGCGCTGTTTGCGGTGGCGGCGCTGGCGCTCGACCTTGCCTTGCGTGACGCGCTCTGGCCCCCGTACGGCCGCTTTCTCGATACGCTCGCGGCGATCGGCCTGACGCAACTGCTCATCGCCACGATCAAGCGGATCGGCGACCGGCCCAGCCCGGCGGTGCAGGAGATGGTGCGCGCCTCGTTCGTCATCTACCTCTTCCACCTGCCGATCATCGCCGGGCTGGTGCTGGCCGGGAAAGGGCTGGCCCTGCCGCTCGGTCTCAAGGCCGGGCTGGTGATGGCGCTGACGCTGGCGCTCTCCTACGGCATCTGGTGCCTCGTCCGGCGCTCGCCGCTGCTCCTGTTCCTGTTCGACGGCACCCGCGCGCCGCCGGCCGCACCGCCGCCGCTGGGCGCGCGTCGCCCTCTGCCGCGAAAACGCCTAGAAACGGGGCAAAGCCTTGACTCTGGCGCCCGCGCCCGCCATAGGCGCGCCTTCGCAATTGGCCCCGCACCCCGGTGAAGCGGTGGCCCTGCCCCTGAAACATGGATCGCAGGCGATGACCGGGTCAGCCGCCGTGCTCTTGCAGAGCGCGGCAGACGTTGTTCGCAGTTGAAGGAAATATTCATGACGAAGCGCACCAGCGCCAAGTACAAGCTCGATCGCCGCATGGGCGAGAACATCTGGGGCCGCCCCAAGAGCCCGGTCAACAAGCGGGAATATGGCCCCGGCCAGCACGGCCAGCGCCGCAAGGGCAAGATGTCCGACTACGGCATCCAGCTCCGCGCCAAGCAGAAGCTGAAGGGCTATTATGGTGACGTGACCGAGAAGCAGTTCAAGAAGAACTACTCCCTCGCCTCGCGCATGAAGGGCGACACCGGCCAGAACCTGATCGGCCTGCTGGAGCGCCGGCTGGACGCGGTGGTCTATCGCGCCAAGTTCGCGCCGACGGTCTTTTCCGCCCGCCAGCTCGTCAGCCACGGCCACGTCTATGTGAACGGCGTGAAGTGCAACATCGCCAGCCGTCTGGTGAAGCCGGGCGACGAGGTCACGCTGGGCAAGAAGGCGCAGGAAATGGCGCTGGTCATGGAAGCGCAGAGCCTGCCCGAGCGCGACATTCCCGATTATATCGCGCCCGACGGCGCCGCCAAGGTCACTTACACGCGCGTGCCGACGCTGGACGAGGTGCCCTATCCGGTGAAGATGGAGCCGAACCTGGTGGTCGAGTTCTACTCGCGCTGATTTGAGTTTGGTTGGACTATGGAGGGGCGGTCCGGCGACGGGCCGCCCCTTCTTGTATGGGGATTTGGTTGCGGCGGCGGGTGTGGGGCCCTCGGAGCACGGCCGGTTACATGCTGCCGCTTCGTGCCGACGTCCGAGCCGTTCGGGTCGGGCATATTGCTCTGCCTGTGCTCCTGCGCAGACGGAGTCCAGAGCGGTAAGGAACTGCGGCTGGGCCCTGGGCTCCTGCCTTCGCAGGAGCACGGCGGTTTCGTATGAGCAGCGTTGGAACTACCCATTGATGCTCAACAAGGCATAAGCACGGGTTGGAGAGGCGTGCACCTCTGCCTTGCAGCCGCCCGGACCGGCCATACTCATCGGATCGTGGAGGCAGGGCAAATTGTAGCGCACGCGCCAGCAATTGCCGGGCTTTCAGCCGATCAAACCGGGCGGGCGACCTCGGGCTACAAGACCCAAGTGCCGCCCATCCGGCCCTATGCGATCAGGCCACGTTGCTCCCGGCGTCCGCGCCCAGCTCGCTTTCGAGCCAGCCCTTGAGCGCGCTCTTGGGGGCGGCGCCGACCTTGGTGGCGGCAGGCGCGCCGTTCTTGAACAGGATCATGGTCGGGATGCCGCGCACACCGTAGCGCGAGGGGGCATCGGGGTGATCGTCGATGTTGATCTTGGCGATCGTGACCTTGTCCGCCAGCTCCTCGCTGATCTCCTCCAGCGCCGGGCCGATCATCTTGCAGGGGCCGCACCATTCCGCCCAGAAGTCGACAAGCACGGGCTTGTCGGCGGAAAGCACGTCGGTCTGGAAACTGGCGTCGGAAATCGCTTTGGTGGCCATATCGCTCACTCCTTCTGGTTGCCTTCATTTAGGGCGATGGCGCGTCCGCCTCAAGGTCGCCGGCAGCCAACTTCTGCTCGGGCACCCCAAAGCGCGGCTTGTGCGCCGCCAGCAGATCGGCGGGCAGGTCAATGAGGCGTGGCCCGGCGGTGTAGAGCAGGCTGACGCGCTGCGGGCGGCCGGGGAAAATCTCAGCCAATGCGGCGGCATAGGCGGCCATCTGCGCGATGTGCGCGGGCGGCACCGCGGCGGCATCCGCAGGCACGTAGCGGCCGGTCTTGAAGTCGACGACATGGACGAGATCGTCCGTCACCAGCAGCCGGTCGACCGTGCCCGCGATCACCTGCCCCTCCACCACCGCCGCGATCGGCGCCTCGGCGAGCGCATCCGGGCCGAACAGGGCAGCGTGAGTCGGGTCGTCCAGCACCGCGAGGACATGAGCGATCAGCGTCTTGCGCGCGGCTTCATCGGCCAGCCCGCCGACACCGGCCAGCCAGCGCCCGGCAGCCTCGGCGCGGTCGGCCGGCGGCAGATCGGGCAGGCGCTCGAACAGCGCATGGAGCAGTCGCCCGCGCTCGGCGGCGGCACGCATCGCGGCATCGGGCGGCGGATCGGGAACATCGTCCTCGACCGCCGCCGAAGGTGCGAGCGGACGGGGGGGGCGTGCTTCCACCGGCGCCGGCGCATGCAGCCACACTGGCAGCGGCTCGGGCTCGGCGGCCGCTTGCGCCGCGCCGCCGGCCACCTTCGCCGGCTTGAGATCCGGCGGGCCCAGCCATTGCAGCCCCTCGCCCCACGCCGTCACCGCGACCGGATCGGCCCCGAGACGGCGCAGCGCGTTGTGCGTCGCCTGATACCAGCTCGCCTCGGGCGGCATGCCCCTGGCGCGACTGCCGAGCGCGCCGGTGACGACAAGCTGCTCCTGCGCGCGGGTGAGCGCCACATAGAGCAGCCGCCAATGCTCCTCCGCCTCGGCCGCGTCCGCCGCCACCATCGCCTGCTCGATCGGCGCGGCCGCCTCGCCCTTGCCGGGACGGATCAGCGGCAGCACCGCCTCGCCGCGCACCGGCAGCGCCACCGCGTCGGCGCGCGGGCGCATGGCGGGATCGAACGCGGCATCGGCGAGGATGACGATGGGCGCCTCCAGCCCCTTGGCGCCATGGACGGTCATCACACGGACCATGTCGCCGGAGTCGGTCAGTTCGCGCTTGATGTCGGCATCACCCCGGTCGAACCAGTCGATGAAGCGCTGCAAGGAAGGGTGATCGTCCGCCTCAAAGGAGAGCGCGGCGTTGACCAGCTCGTCGATCGCATCGCGCGCTTCCTCGCCGAGCCGGGCGATGAGTGTGCGTCGCCCCGCCATCGGACCGGAGAGGATCGCCTCCAGATAGCGATAGGGCGTGGTGAAATCGGCGGCGGCGAGCAGGGCGCGCAGCGGCGCCTGCGCCGCGGGAGGCAGCGTCTCGCGCAGGTGCGCCCAGAGCGAGCGCCCCTCCGGCCGCAACGCGCGCGCCATGAGATCGTCCTGGCTCCAGCCGAGCAGCGGCGAGACTAGCAGGTTGGCGAGGTTGAGATCGTCCTCGGGCTGCACGGCGAAGCGGATCGCCGCCAGCAAGTCCCGCACCGCCAGCGGCGCTTGCAGGCGCAGGCGGTCGACGCCCGCCACCGGCACGCCCGCCTCGTAGAGCCGCGCGACGATCAGCCGCGAGAGCGCGCCCCGGCTGCGCAGCAGGATGAGGATATCGCCCGGCCGCGCCGCCCGCCCCTGCGAGGCGAGCCACAGCGGCTCCTCCAGCCAGCCCTTGATAAGCGCGGCGATCTTCTCGGCATGGCGGCGCTGGTGGTCGGCCAGCCAGTCCTCATCGCCCTCGGTCGGGCTTTCCTCCCCCTCGGCATCCTCGTCGCCCTCGGGCGGGATCAACGACGTCGGCGGGAGCAGCAGCACCTTGCCGGGGTGCGGGCGGGCGCTGTGGTGCGGGGCGGAGGGCGCCTCCAGCCCGAGCGCGGCATGGCCCACCTCCGCCAGCACGGCGTCGACCACGTCCAGCACCGCCGGCATGGAGCGAAAGCTGAGCGACAGCGGCAGCTCGGCGAAGGGATGATCGACCCGCGCCGTCGCCTCGCGGAAGAAGCGCAGCGCCTTGAGGAACGCCTCGGGACTGGTGCCCTGGAAGCCGAAGATCGCCTGCTTGGTATCGCCGACGACAAAGAGCGTGCGCAGCGTGCGGGCGGCCTCCTCCTCCACCTCCAGAAACTCGGCGACGATCGACCAGACGATGTCCCACTGCGCGTCGTTGGTGTCCTGCGCCTCGTCGACGAGGATGTGATCGACCCGCTGATCGAGCTTGTAGCGGATCCACTCGGCCATGCCGGCCTGAGTCAGCAGCGCGCTGGCCCGGCCGATGAGATCGTCGAAATCGACCGCGCCGGCCTGCCGCTTGGCCTGCGCATAGGCGCGGGCATAGGCGCGACCGGCGACCAGGCCCTGCGCGGCGCAGCGCACATAGGCCACCTGCCGGCGCAGGGCGAGCAGCGCGGCGGCTGCCTCCCCCGCCTCGGCCGCCAGCGCGACATAGTCCGGCTCGGCGGCGAGCAGCTTGTCGCGATTGCGGTTCTTGACCTCGCCATCTTTGGTGAGCAGCGCGGACCGCAGATCCTCCAGCATCGCCACGCGCGCCGGGGCATCGGCCGCCAGCCAGCCGGCGACCAACTCGGCACACGCCACACCCGAGGCGGCACCCCATGCCCGATTGGCCGCCGCGACCGCTTGCAGGGCGTGGAGGGGGAAGAGGTCATCCGCGCACCAGCCGGCCAGCGCCTCCTCGATGTCGCCCTCCGGTAGCTTGAGGAAGGCGAGCAGGAAGCTCTCGATATCGGCGGGCAGCAGCGCCAGCAGGTCCGCCGCCGGCACGCATCGGGCGAGGTAAGCGAGCGTGCCGCCCTCGCCCATGCGCAGCGCCAGCATCTCCAGCGCGGTGAGCACGCCCCCCTCGTCCTCCCGCTCCGCTGTCTCGATCATCGCGATCAGCGCGCGGCGGGACAGCTCCGCTTGCCCGCGGTCGTCGAGCGGCTCGAAGCCGGGCACCAGCCCCGCCTCCAGCGGAAAGGCCGCGAGCAGCCCCTGGCAGAAGCTGTGGATGGTCTGGATGCGCAGGCCGCCGCCGGTCGCATCGAGCACGCGGGCGAACAGCAGCCGGGCGCGGGCGACCGACTCCGGGCCGGGGTCCTCGCCCAGCGCGATCAGATCGGCCGCCACCTCCGTGCTCTTGCCCTGCACCCAGCGGGCGAGGCGGCTGTGGACGCGCTCGGCCATCTCCGCCGCGCCGGCCTTGGTGAAGGTGAGACACAGGATGCGCTCGGGCGCGACGCCGGCGAGCAGCAGGCGTAGCACGCGCGCGGAGAGCACATGCGTCTTGCCGGTGCCGGCCGAGGCGCTGAGCCAGACGTGCTGGCGCGGATGCGAGGCCTCCGCCTGCTCGGCCTTGAGTGGCTTGAGGGCGCCAATATCGGACCACGCGTCAGCCATCGCCGCCTCCCGGCCGGCCGCCCCGGCCGAACCACTCATCGAGCCGCATGAGCTGGTCGTAATCGGTGAACACCGGCGCGTCCGAATGGGGGCGCGCGGGGAACGGCTCGTCGCCGGTCAGCCAGCGCGCCACGGCGTCATCGAAGAAGCGCGCGACCAGCGGCAGAAAGTCCTCTGTGGCGATCCGTCCCCGGCTGCCCTTGGCGTCCGTCACCGCCTTGCGGTTGCCGAACTGGCCGCTCGCGCTCTTGTTGAGCCGCCAATATTCGAACGCGCCCACCGGCACGCCCGCCGGCACCGCCGGGAAGCCGCCCGCCTGCGCGATCAGCCCGAGAAGCCCAAGCTGGAGCGAATAGCCCGCCCGCACCTGATTGACCGTGGCGACCGCGCCGCTCTTGTAATCGACGATGCCGACCGATCCGTCCGCCAGCCGGTCGACCCGGTCCGGCTTGCCGCGCAGGGTGACGCCGCCGTGCTCGATCTTGCCCCATTGCTCGCCGAACAGGATGGAGCGCCCGGCCTCGGCCTGTGCGGCCACTTCCGCCGCCACCCAGTCCAGCGCGGCGAGCAGGCGGGGCTGCCACAGCGCCTTGAGCAGCGGATGGGCGGCGGCATCCGCGATCATCTCCCGCGCCAGCGCCGCCAGCCGCGCGGGATCGGCGCTACCCTCCTCCATCCAGCGCTGGAGCACATCATGCGCGCGGGTGCCGCGCCACGCCGGTCCCGGATCGGCATCGACCGGCTCCAGCGAGGCGAGGCGCAGGATTTTCGCGGCATAGAAAGCGTAGGGATCAGCGCGCAGCCGGTCGACATCGGTGACGGCGATGGCGGTCGGCCGGGCCGCGCGCGGCGGGCGGGGCGCCGGCTGGGCATAAGCGGGCGCCGGGGCGGAGGGCCGGTCGATGGCGCGGGCCAGCGCGATCAGGCGCCGGTCCTCCACCCAGCGCTCACCGGCCATGGCCTTGAGGCGCAGCCAGAAGCGCGAGGCAACGGTGGGCGCGGACGCATCGCGCCGCGCGCGGGAGAGCAGCACCTGCGGCGCGCCCAGCCCGTTGGCGAAATCATGCGCGGCAAGGCCGATCCGATAATCCAGCCCCGGCAGGCCGAGCGCACGGCGCAGGCGCGGCGCCAGCCACGGGTCGGGCGACGGCAAGCCGGGCCACACGCCCTCGTTCAGCCCGGCGAGGATCATCAGGTCCGCCTGCTGGAGCCGCGCTTCGAGCAGGCCCAATATCTGTACGCGCGGATGCCCGCCCTGCGGCGGCCGCACCGCCTGCCCGGCGAGGATCTGCGCGAGCATGCCGACGAAGCCGGCGGGGTCGGCCAGCGGCGGACCATGGACGGCAGCGGCCTCTGCATCGGCAAGGCAGCGCGCGGCGGCATGGCCCTGATGCCCGGCCCAGACGCGCTCGCCGGTCAGCGCGGAGGCCACCTCGCGCACCGCCGCGAACAGGGCCGGTAGTGGGCGGGCCTGCGCGAACGCCTCCTCGATGGGCGCGAGCAGCGCCGCCACATCCGGCCACCATGCCCGCGCGGCGGCACGCAGCGTCTGTTGCCGCCCGCCCCTCTCGGCAAGCAGCGCGGTGATGCCCGCCAGCCCAGCGCCCGGCCGGGGGCCGCGCAGCAGCAGGTCGAGCCCGCGCACCGCCTCCAGCCATGGCAACCGCGCCTCGCCCGCCATCACCAGCGGATGCTTGAGCAGGGCGAGCAGCGCCACCGGGGCGAAATCGTCCGCCCCCGCCTGCGCCAGTGCGAGCAGCAGCGTGCCCGGCGGAAGCTGCGCCAGCGGACGGCCGGCGCTGTCGTCCGCCGCGATGCCCCAGCGCGAGAGATGCGCCGAGACGCGGGTGGCGAGGTCGCGATCCGGCGTCACCAGCGCCGCCGTGCGCTCCGGCGTCTCCACCGCTTCGCGCAGCGCGATGGCGATGGCCTGCGCCTCCTCGGCCGGATTGGTTGCCTCAATGGCGCGCACATCCCTGAGCGAGCGCTCGGCCGCCGGCACCTCCGGCCAGCCGCCGGTGAGCAAGGGCGGCAGCATGGCGTTGCTGATCGCCCGCCCGCGCGCCGCCCGCGCATCATGCTCGCTGCCCCTTCGCCACAGCGCCACCTCGTCGCGATGCGCGTCCATCCGCTCCAGCAGCAGCTTGAGGGCGAATTGCGGGTGCGATTCGAGTGCGGGCGGCGGCAGGTCGTGCCCCGGCTCGGGCGGCGTCACCGGGCCGATGGCGTCCCATTGTTCGGCGGTCAGGTTAAGGTCGAGATCGGGCAGCACCACCATGCCCTGCGGCAGCCCCGCCACGGTCTTGAGCAGCCCCGCGACGGCGGGCGCGCTGGTGACGATGCCCGCCGCGACCACGAAGCGGTCCGGCGGCGCTTCCCGCCAGCGCGCGGAGACGTGCGCCAGCAGCCGGTTGCGCCGCTCCGCCATGTCGATGCAGCCGCGCGCCGCCAGTTCGCGCTGCCAGGCATCCATCAGCGCCTCGAACTCGCCGAACGCGGTCTGCCAGTGGCCAGAGAGATCCTCCGGCTCCAGCGCCTTGAGGTCCGCCGGTCCCTTGCGCTCGACGAGAAGCTGGTCGAGCGTTGCCGCCAGCGCGCTCGCCAGCCGATACGCCTCGCCTATCTCCAGCCGCTCGCCCCGCCGCGCGCGCTGCCCGGCGACGAGGCGGGTGAGGATCATCAGCCGCTCGGCCGGCGCGATGGCAGGCGGGATGCCGGCATCGCTCCCCATCGGCGCCAGCGCGCTGCCCAGCGTCTCGCCAAGGTCGACATCGCCAATCGGCACCAGCCGGGGCAGCAGCAGCCCGGTGCCCGAGGCGCGCACGAAAGCATCGCGTACCGCCCGGATCGCGCGATTGTTGGGGAGCAGCACGATGCCGCGCGCCAGCGCCAGCCCGCCATCGGCGCGGCCGTGCCGGGCGAGCAGCCCGGCGGCGAGCGCATCGGCGAACGCCCGGTGCGCGGGGATGGTGTAGAGGGCGGGCGCGCGGCGCTCAGCCACCGCGCAGCGCAGCCTCGACCAGCGGCAGTGCGGCCGGCGTGCCGACATCGAACCACAGGCCCGTGTGCACGAAGCCATAGGCGCGCCCAGCCGCAATGGCGCGGTCCCAGAAGATGTTGGTCGAGAAATGATCGGACGGCGGATCGACGATGAGCCGGGGCGAGATGATCTGCACGGCGGTGAACACGAACGGCGCCAGCCGCCCCGGCTTGCGCCGCGTGACCCGCCCCGCGCCGTCCATGTGGAAATCGCCCGGCCCGGCATGGCCGGTCGCGCAGGCGTGCGGCACCATCAGCAGCAGCACGTCCATCAGCGCATCGTCCCAGCGGGCGGCAAGCTGATGAATCGCGTCATACGGCCCGTTGAGCCAGAGATTGTCGCTCGCCGCACAGAGGAACGGCTCGTCGCCGAGCAGCGGCAGCGCCTTGACCAGCCCGCCACCGGTCTCCAGCAACCTGTCGCGCTCGTCGGAAATCAGATACTCCGCGCCGGTCTGCCGCGCCCGCGCGCGCAGATGCGCGACGATGGAATCCGCCAGATAATGCACATTGACCACGGTGCGGCGGATGCCCGCCTCCTCGATCCGGTCGAGCGCATGGTCGATGAGCGGCTGCCCGCCCACCCGGATCAGCGGCTTGGGCCGGGTCGCCGTCAGCGGCCGCATCCGCTTGCCGAGGCCGGCGGCCATCAGCATCGCCGTCTCCAGCTTGAGGGTCATGCCGCGCCCGCGCCGATGCGCAAGGCCCCCCGCGCCGCGCCCGGTACGTTGGCGGCGAACCACGCTGCTACCGGCTCCAGCGCCGGGTGGGCGAGGTCGCGCTCCAGCAGGCCCCACATGCGCGGCAGAAAATCCAGATAGCGCGGCTTGCCGTCGCGCCGGCACAGCCGCGTGAAGATGCCGATAATCTTGGCGTTGCGCTGCGCCCCCAGCACCGCATATGCGGCACGGAAATCGCGCGAGGTAGGCGCGATCGCCTCATAATGGGCGAGCATCGCCGCCTCGATGGCGGGCGGCACGTCGCGCCGCGCATCCTGCAATAGCGAGACGAGATCATAGGCCGGGTGGCCGGCCAGCGCGTCCTGGAAATCGAGCAGCCCCAGCCCGCGCGAGCGGCGCAGGTCCGGCAGCAGCATGATATTCTCGGCATGATAGTCGCGCAGCACGGTGACGACCGGCACGGCATCCTGCTCGGCGATGGGCAGCACCGCATCCCACGCGGCGGCATAGCCGGCCTCGTCCACGGCCAGCCCCGCCGCCGGGCAGAACCATTCGGTGAGCAGCGCCGCCTCGCGCTGATAGACGGCGCGGTCATAGGGCGGCAGGCAGTCGGCCGCCGGCAGGCAGTGCAGATCGGCAAGCAGCGAGACGGCGCGGCCGTAAATGTCCAGCTCCTCCTCCGGTGCATCGTCGAGCCGCTCGCGCACACGTTCGTCGCCGAAATCCTCCAGCAGCACGAGGCCCTGAGCCAGATCGCGCGCGAGGATTTCCGGCGCGGCGAAGCCATGGCCGCAGAGCCACTCGCCCACCGCGATGAACGGGCGGGGGTCCTCATGCGGCGGCGGCGCGTCCATCAGCACGGCGCGGCGCCCCTCCCCGATCACGCGGAAATAGCGACGGAACGAGGCATCGCCGGCTAGCGGCAAAATGCGCGCGCCGCCCCATCCGGCCGCGGCAAGGAAAGCGGGCGCGCCGGCGGGCGGAATCATCTCTGTGGCCATCTGCCCTCCCAAGCCCCCGGCACCGCGACTGTCAAGATGCGGCCCCCATCCGCCACCACCGCAATGTGGATGACGAGCGCACTATCGGCATAAAGCCCGCCGAGCCGGTCCGGCCATTCGACGACCAGCGCGCCGCCCTCCAGCCAATCGTCGAGACCAAGCTCGGCTACCTCGCCGGCATCCTCCAGCCGGTAGAGATCGACATGGGCGATGGGCAGCCGCGTCTCCGGCGGCTCGTAACCCTGCACGATGGCGAAGGTGGGGCTCGGCGCCTCGCCGGCGAAACCGAGGCCGCGCAGCAGGCCGCGCGCCAGCGTGGTCTTGCCCGCGCCCAGCCCGCCTTCCAGCGTCACCACGTCGCCCGCGCGCAGGTGCGCGGCGATGGCGCGGCCAATGGCCTCCAGCGCTGGCGCATCGGCCGCGTGCAGGGTCGCTGTCGCCACCGCTCAGTCGCCGCGCGGCAGATCGACGGTGACGATCGTGCCCTGCCCCGGCTCGGAGTCGAGCGCGACGCTGCCGCCATGCGCCTCGACGAGCTGGCGGGCCAGCGGCAGGCCGACACCGGATGCCTGCCCCTCCGCATTGCGGCCGAACCGCGCGAACGCGTCGAACAGCCGCACCTGCGTCTTGGCGTCGATCCCCGGCCCATCGTCGGACACGACGATCCGCACCGCCTTGTGGCTCCCCTCGGCATGGATGAGCACGCGCCCGCCGGCATCGACATAGCGCACGGCATTATCGACGATATTCTCGACAGCCTGACGCAAGCGCCGCTCGTCGCCGCTCACATCGCCAATGTCGGGCGGTATCTCCAGCGCCAGCGTCACGCCGCGCGCCGCCGCCTGCGCCGCGACCTCGCCGGCGATCCCGCGCAGCAGCGCATCCACCGCCACCGGCTTGCGCTCGATGGGCAGGCCACCCGCCGCCCCCTGCGTCAGGTCCAGCACATTGTCGATCAGCCGCGAGAGCCGCGTCGTGCTGGCGACGATCGCCTCCACATACTCACGCGCCTCCCGCGAAAGCTCGCCGGCATAGCCCGCCTGCATCATCTCGGCGAAGCCGGCGATGGAGGTGAGCGGCGTGCGCAGCTCGTAACTCATGTTGGAGACGAAGGCGGTCTTGACCCGGTCGGCATCCTCCAGCGCCTCGTTGCGGTCGCGCAACGCCTGCTCGATACGGCGGCTATCGGACGTGTCGAGCATGACGAACAGCGCGTTGCCGTCCGGCAGGGGGATCGCCGCAAACTCGAAATGGCGCCCGTCGGCAAAGGCGATGCGCCCGCCGCGCTGCCGCCGCTCCACCGTCGCGGCGCGGATGAGCTGGTGGACGAGGCTCGCCTGCTGCGGTTTAGCGAGCCGGTCGGCCAGCCCCGCCATCAGCTCGTCAACGCGCGGATGGCTGGCCAGCCGCGTCTCCGGCACGTCCCAGATCTGGCGGAAGCGGCTGTTCCACAGGTGCAGCCGCCCGTCCGAGGAAAAGACCGCAATCGCCTCGAACAGATTGTCGAGCGTCGCCGTGCGCACGCGCAGCAGCGTATCGCGTGCGCTGGAGAGCTGCATATGCTCGGTGCGGTCCTCGAAGATCAGCAGCAGCCCGCCATCGGGCAGCGGCTGGGCATAGACGCGCAGATGCACGCCATCGCGCAGGCGCCAGCTCTCCTCGCGCCCCTCGGGCGACTGGAACCACTGCCGCCGCTCCTTGCGCCAGGCAGGGAAATCGGGCGTCTCGGGGACCAGCCCGGCATCGCGCATGGCATCGAGCACACGGTCGAAATCGGTCTCGGCCGCCGCCACGTCCGGCCGCAGCCCGAAGATGCTGAGGAACGGCTGGTTGCAGAATTTGAGCCGCTGGTCCGCGCCGAACTGGACGACGCCCGCCGAAAGCCGGTCCAGCATGTCGCGATTGGCCTGAACGAGCCGGCGCAGCTCGGCGCGCGCCTCCTCCAGCTCCTGCATGTCGATGGCGTAGCCGGCCACGCCGACCTCGCCCAGCGGCACGTCGACGATGCGCATCAGCCGCCGCTCGCCGTCGATGGTGACGGGGAGCATCCGCGCGGTCGGGGTCTGCGCGTCGGCGGCGCGGGCGGCCGAATCGCCGGGCGAGAGGCCGTCCACCGCTTCGATCAGCTCGATGCCCTGCTCGACCACCTGCTGCGCGGACTCGGCATCCACCGCGCGCACATAGGCGCTGTTGACGAGGCTGAGCCGCTGGTCGGGCGTGCGGTGCCACACCGGCATCGGCGCCGCCTCGATCACGCCGGAGAGCGCCTCCAGCGCCTCCCGATAGCGCACCGACTGGGTGCGCAGGTCCTCGATCTGGGATTGGCTCTCGGTCGCATCGAACAGCCACAGCACGATGGTGCCGGGGCTGGCGAGGTCCGGCCCGGCGGGGCCGCCGCGCACCAGCAGCGTGCGGCTGGAGCCTTGCGCGCGCACCGGCAGCACGAAGGCGCGGCTGCCGCGCTGCGCCGCCTTGATCTCGGCCGCCAGCGCGCGGGCATGGTCCGGCTCCAGCCCGCCCTCCTCGGAAACCAGCTCGGAGAGGAAGACCGGCACGGTGGTGCGGCCCAGCCAGTTGGCGAGCCGGTCGGGTGCTTCGATCCGCCCGTCCGTCCGCACCAGCAAAGGAATGGCGGGGGCGGACTGGAGCAGGTCGGCCAGCCGATCCGCCTGCCCGCGCGCCTGCCGCGAGGCGCGCCGCAGCGCGAGGCCGGAGGCGAGCGCCCACGCGCACAGCGCCAGCCAGAGGGCCAGCCCGGCGCCGAGCGCGCCAAGCACAAGGGGGGAGAGCGATGTCACCGCGCTGGATTACGTGGCTATCCCGCCGGAGACAACGGCCGATCTTGGGACCGATCTTGGGGCCGACCTTGTATCAGTGCTATCGGGGGCGTGGGATGGCGGTGGAAGGCCCCCGGAACGTGGGATATACTCCCGCAACAAAGCTTACAGTGCTCCTGCGAAGGCAGGAGCCCAGAGCCCAGCCGCAGTTCCTTATCGCCATGGGCTCCTGCCTTCGCAGGAGCACGGCATCCCATTTGTGCAAGCGCCACCCGTCCAAAGGAAAACGGCGGCCTTTTCGGGCCGCCGTTTCCTGTTCGCGTGGATGAAGGGTGTGAGCTTCCCCGTTCCCTCAATAGCGATAGTGGTCGGGCTTGAAGGGTCCTTCGACGGGGACGCCGATGTAGGATGCCTGCTT
>MKWI01000007.1 GCA_001899715.1 Sphingobium sp. 66-54 | reverse complement strand
GCTCCTTCCCGAAGCCTTGAATCAACCGCGCCCGCGCCGCGCAAGTCAGTTTATGAGTTTACGGCCTAGCGTCTCAGACCCGTCCGGTCGCACCAGATATATAGCCGGCACCTCGCGGTTCGCGGGGAAACGCAACACCGTGAACTGCCCGTTATCGGAGACCTCCGACGGCTGAAGCTCGCTGGAGCCCTGCACCTTGTAGTTCATGTTGCGAGGCCCTTCGACGACCCCATGATCGAGGGCGCCGCGAACGGCCCGGCCCTCCAGCACCGCTGCCTGCATGGCAATCTGTGCAGCCCTGAGACGCGCGGCGCGGTCGGCGTCGTCCCTGGGATACCGGAACCTTACCTGAAAATAGGCTTGGCCGTTGCGGCCCGTGATCGGACCGCTGCGAGCGGTCAGCTCGAACGCATAGCTGCGCAATTCGCCTCCGCGCGACGTGGTGACGATGAGATTGGTCGGTCCGGCGCGCTCACGCGGCTTGAGGAACAGGATGTGCCCGGCGACTGCGACCTCCCAAGATACGGTGTCGCCCAGCGCGACGTGCTGGATCGTCTCATCGTCGCTCAGGACAATCTGTGTTGCGGTCCGGAACGTGCCGACGATCCGATAGACCTCGGTCTCTTCATATTCGACGAACTTGACGCGCGGGTCGGACGGACCACCTCGCGGAACTTCGACCGCGTGCGCCGCCGTTACAGGCACCAGCGCGCAAATGATGGCGGCGGAGAGCACCCTCATCGGATCACCTCCGGATCGGCACGATAGTTTTCGACCTGGAATCCCAGCGGGTTCCGGTAGCGATCGCCTTCCGCCATGGGCGCGTTGGCGTAGGCGAACGTGATCGTGGCGATCCAATCGCTGTTCTGAGCGTCGGTCTCGGTCTGGACTGTCCGTGTGAACCGCACATTGGCGACGCGATCGTTGATGAAGGCGATGTTGCGCACGCGCGCTTGCACGACCGCATTCTTGCCCCAGACATTTTGGGGACTTGCACCATTGTTGCTGCTGTAGAAGCGCGCCCAGCGCTGCTGTTCGGTCGGCTGCGAGAGGATCGTCACAAACCGAAAATTTTCTTCGGCCGCTGCCGGGATCCAGCTTTCGCGGGTTCTCACATACTGGGCGAGGAAGTATTTGGTGACCGCCTCATCGTAGCGCATCGGCCGCTGGGTGAGCGCGGTCTGGACATCTACCGCGCCGGTGGTCTGGTTGACGCGAATAACATAGGGCACGACAGTCTTGAGAGGCGTCAGAGCCGCAACTGCGAAGATCGATGCTGCGGCCAGGAGTGAGGCGATGGCCGCGATGCTCCAAGCGATGCGGGTCGAGCGCAGCGCGTTCCGGATCCTGTCCTGATCCCAGCTTCGTGCGTCCCGGAAATAGCGCTGCAGCCCCAACGCCGGCACCGCTTCCGAGCGATCATCAGCAGCTCGCATAGTGCGGTCCCCTTGGTGCGAGCGAGACCTTGTCGTCCGAGGGAGACGGCGACGGCACGGCGGGCGGCGGGGGTGGATCGCCATCTCGTGGATGGGACAGGGGCGGTATAGGCGGTGCAACTCTCGGTTCCGTGGTGGCAGGCACTGGCGAGCCAGGCAGGACGCTTCCGTAGATGTTCACGTCTCGCAGGTGACGGCCATTGCAAACCGCGAGCTTCTTGGGTCCGGAAGCACAGCCCGCGGCGCCGAGCACAACTAGGCCACCAACTAGGTAAGCGACGCTGCGGCGGAAGCTCGAGGCGGAAATTCGCGGAAAAAGGAAAGTCATGATGATGCCTCACTACGCCGCTTCGATGGTGCCGCCGCGACGAGCGGCGCGCTCCAAGTTGCGACTGTTGCGCATGACGCGACGCTGTCGGAAGGGAGATGCCATTGTGCCCCAGGCCGTTCCGGCGAAGGCACCCACGCCGGCAGCGGCTCCCCCCGCTATTCCCGTCGCGATGGCGGGCGCCTGGAAGAAAAAGATAGTTCCTAGAAAGAGGTAAACTGCGAACAGAACTGCACCGATCGTCACATCGGCCTTTGATTCAGCAGCAGCGATTGCGATGGTGCCCAGATCCGAGATGAGCGTCGTGATCGCGATGATAACGCCCATAAGGACGATGTAGTTGAACGCCTGTCCCAACCAACCATGGAAGAAGCGACGCGTCGGCTCAAACAATGAGAGGGCTATGAAGATCGGACCCAACGCAATGATGATTGCGAGGGCAATTTTTGCGAAAATGGTAATTGCGAAGCCTATCGCAGCTGACAAGCCAGCTAACGCATAGATGCCAACGGCTAGCGCGATTAGCACCAAGCGCATCGGGTTTATCTCGATGTATGTCGCTGCCTTAGCGCGAATTATGAGAACTAGTAACCGTGTCCTGAAGGCCGCCTTGCGGGGAGCTGCTGCGGGGTGCTGATAGCCGCTCTTTGTGAGGAGCGGTGATG